>JBFWVF010000003.1:0-432658 GCA_050246875.1 Alphaproteobacteria bacterium
TTGCCCTGATCGCCGGCCTGCTGTTCGGTATCGGCCTGACGCTGGGCCAGATGGTCGATCCGGCCAAGGTGCTGGCATTCCTCGACATCGGCGCCATCCCCGCCGGCGGGTGGGACCCCAGCCTGGCATTCGTCATGGGCGGCGCGGTGCTGGTCAACGCGCCGTTCTTCTGGTTCGTGCACGGCCGCGGCCGGCCGCTTGCAGCACCAAGGCTGGTTCTGCCGGCCAACAACTCGGTCGACCGCAGATTGTTGTCCGGCGCGCTGCTGTTCGGTGCCGGCTGGGGTCTGGGCGGTTACTGCCCGGGGCCGGCCATCGCGGGCCTGACGTTCGGCGCGATGGAGACGTTCGCCTTCGTCGCCGCGATGCTGGCGGGCATGGCTGCGTACAAGCTCACGCTTGAGCGGCGCTGATATGCAGGCTCGATCGCTCGACCGGTGGATGGCACCGTAGGCGCGCGATGGCGCTCCCTGCATCATGGCATCTGCTGACGGCACTGCTGCTGGCGCTGCCGGTCACGGCGGCCGTCGCGGCGGAGCAGGTCACCGGCGTCGCCAGCGTCATCGACGGCGACACCATCGAGATCCATGGCCAGCGCATACGGTTGCACGGCATCGACGCGCCGGAAAGCCGCCAGGAGTGCGCGCGACCGGACGGCACCGCATGGCGCTGCGGCCAGCAGGCCGCGCTGGAACTGTCCGACCGTATCGGCCGCGCCGTCGTTCGTTGCGAACGGCACGATCGCGATCGCTACGGTCGCATCGTCGCCACCTGCTTCAGGGCCGACGAGGATCTGAACCGCTGGATGGTCGCCAACGGCTGGGCGGTCGCGTATCGCCAGTACTCGATAGACTACGTCGCCGACGAGGATTGCGCGCGTCGCGGCCGACTCGGGATCTGGGCAGGTACATTCGCGATGCCCTGGGACTGGCGCCAGCAGCGGCAGCGCAAATGAAGCAGGAACCCTCGACCCGGGAAGTGCTCGCCGGTCTGGTCGAGCGCGTGACCTTTCATAACGCGGAGAACGGGTTCTGCGTCCTGCGGGCCAAGGCGCGCGGCCATCGCGAGCTGGTAACGGTCGTCGGACATGCTGCCACGATCAGCGCCGGCGAATGGATCACCGCCTCGGGCGAATGGGTCAACGACCGCACCCATGGCCAGCAGTTCAAGGCGCACTTCATGCGCACCTCGGCGCCGACGTCGCTCGACGGCATCGAGAAATACCTTTCCTCCGGCATGATCCGCGGCATCGGGCCGGTCTACGCTAAAAAGATGGTCAGGGCGTTCGGCGAGAAGGTGTTCGATATCATCGAGGCCGAGCCCGACCGGCTGCGCGAGGTCGACGGCATCGGCCCGGTGCGCGCCAAGCGCATCACCGCCGCCTGGGCCGAGCAGAAGATCGTCCGCGAGATCATGGTCTTCCTGCACAGCCACGGTGTCGGCACCGCCCGGGCGGTGCGCATCTTCAAGACCTACGGCGCCGACGCCGTCCAGGTCATGACCGGGAACCCGTATCGGCTGGCGCGCGACATCCGCGGCATCGGTTTCAAGACAGCCGACGCCATCGCCATGAAGCTCGGCATCGAGAAGACGGCGACGATCCGCGTCCGCGCCGGGATTTCCTACGCGCTCACCGAAGCGATGGACGAGGGTCACTGTGGCTTGCCGACCGACGAGCTGGTGCCGCTGGCCGTCGATTTGCTGGAGGTCCCGAAGGAGCTGGTTCTGAGTGCGCTGGATCTCGAGCTCGCCGAGCGAACGGTCATCGCCGACACGGTTGGCGAGACGGCCTGTGTTTTCCTCGGCGGCCTGTACCGGGCCGAACAGGTCATCGCCGAGCGCCTGTTGCGGCTCGCCAATGGCACGTTGCCATGGTCGTACATCGACCCCGGAAAGGCGCTGCCGTGGATCGAGCAGAAGACCGGCCTGTCGCTGGCCGAAAGCCAGGTCGCCGCGCTCCGGCTGGCCCTCGTGTCGAAGGTCGTGGTCATCACCGGCGGCCCCGGCGTCGGCAAGACCACCATCGTCAATTCGATCCTGCGCATCCTCGCCGCCAAGGGCGTGAAGCTGCTGCTCTGCGCCCCCACCGGCCGTGCCGCCAAGCGGATGACCGAGGCCACCGGATTCGAGGCCAAAACCATTCACCGGCTGCTCGAGGTCGACCCCAGGGGCGGGGGCTTCAAGCGCAACGGCGACAACCCGCTCGACTGCGACCTGCTGGTCGTCGACGAGATGTCCATGGTCGACGTCCTGCTGATGCAGGCGCTGATGAAGGCCGTCCCCGACGATGCCGCGCTGCTCATCGTCGGCGACATCGACCAGTTGCCGTCGGTCGGCCCGGGTCAGGTCCTGGCCGACGTCATCGCCTCCGGCGCGGTACCCGTGGTGCGCCTGACCGAGGTATTCCGTCAGGCTGCGGCAAGCCGCATCATCACCAGCGCGCACAGGATCAACCAGGGCTCCATTCCCGATCTCTCCAGGCCCGAGGGCGACAGCGACTTCTACTTCGTGCAGGCCGACGATCCCGAGACCGCCGTGCCGCGGATCGTCGACCTGGTGAAGACGCGCATCCCGCAACGCTTCGGTCTCGATCCCGTTCGCGACGTCCAGGTGCTGTGCCCGATGAATCGTGGCGGCGTCGGCGCGCGATACTTGAACATCGAATTGCAGGCTGCCCTCAATCCCGCCGGCGAGCGCAAGGTCGAGCGCTTCGGCTGGACCTTCGCGCCGGGCGACAAGGTCATGCAGATCGAGAACGATTACGACAAGGAGGTCTATAACGGCGACATCGGCTACATCGACGATGTCGACCCGGACGCGGGCGAACTGTCGGCCAGTTTCGACGGCCGTGCCGTCACATATGGTTTCGGCGAGCTCGACACGCTGGTCCCGGCCTACGCCGTGACGATCCACAAGAGCCAGGGCTCCGAATACCCCGCCGTGGTCATCCCGGTGATGACCCAGCACTACGCCATGCTGCAACGGAACCTCCTCTACACCGGCGTTACCCGCGGGAAGCGTCTGGTCGTGCTGGTCGGCCAGAAGAAGGCCGTCGCTATCGCGGTGAAGAACGTCTCCGGACGCCGGCGCTGGTCGAAGTTGGACGAATGGCTCGGTGGGATGTCGAATACGGTCCGGGGGCCCGTCCTGTGAGGATCGCACCGTGGTAGTTCCCGGCATGCTGCAGCGCCCGTCGGTGCAGCGTTGGCTCGGCGGCATCGAGCCTGCCTGGACGCTGCTGGACGAAGCCAGCTTCGCCGCACTGCATCGGCCCCCGTCTCCAACGGCTGGTCCGATCCGGCTCGCCGCCGATCTGACACCCGAAGAGGTCCAGCGTTCGGCCGTCGCACGAAACGCGCTGCTTCTCCTGCGCGCGGCTGCGGCCGGCCCCGGATTGAAAATGACGGCCACGGGGAACCTGTCGCGCAGCGTCGTGGCGGAGATGTGCGATCTCTTCACATGGCCCGGGTTCGACAGGGCACATGCGTTTCGCTTCCACAAGGTCGTCAACGAACCGGACTTTCTGCCGCTCTTCTTCGTTCGTCATGCTGCCGAGGCCGGCAAGCTCCTCCGCCGACACAAGGACCTTCTTGCCATCACGCCGGCGGGACGGAAAATGCTGGAAGGACCCGACCTGCGAGCGCTGCCGGCAGTCCTGTTCCATATCGTGCTGTGGCACCTCGACCTGGGTTATCTCGGTCGCGGCCTCCATCCCGGGTGGCCGCAACACGATATCGGCGTCGTTCTCTGGTCCCTGTCGGTCGCCGCGAACGACTGGCAGTCGCCCGAGCGCCTTACGCGTATGTGCGCGATACCGGTCAATGATGTACTGGACACGCCCTGGGATATGGCCACTCACGCGATGGAGGCGTCGATCCTGCGCCCCTTGCTGTGGTTCGGGCTTCTCGACCACCGACAGGACGATATTGCCGGGAGTCGCTTCGGGAAACGGCATTTCTATCGCAAGGCCACACTGTTCGATCGGTTCCTGTCCTTCGACGTCAGACTGGAAACCGCCGCCGGCCCGCAGCACTGACGAAGCTCTTCGGCCGTACGGCATTTTCGCTCCGCTGCTTTCTTCGCCGCACGGCTGCGCTGACCGGCGGATTGCTGTTTCCTCCCCGTCCGGGCGTGACCATCTTCGATCGTCACCACGGCGATCGATCATGAATGCACCGAAGCCCGAGACGATGAGTTCCGGGGAGCGCCTCGCCGAAATCGGCCGGCTGCTGGGCCTCGGGGTGACCCGTCTCCACGCGGCCAAGTCCAGTCCTTTATCTGCCAACGGCGGAGACAGTTGCCTCGCTTTCTTGCCCGACCGACGCCGTCATGCCGACACGCTCACGGGCAGAGAGGCATGACGATGGGACGAAGTTCAGCAGCGAAAGTGAGGCCCCCCGGGCCGGCACGCCCCGGCGCCGATCGGGACCACGATGCGACGGTGCTGGCCCGGTTGGTGGCGCTGAAGACGATGAGCGTCGTCGGGCTCAAGGCCGAGTGGCGCAGCCTGTTCGGGGCGGATGCTCCCAACAACAGCCGTCCCTTCCTGGAACTGCGGCTCGGCTACCGCATCCAGGAGTTGACCTACGGCGGACCCTCGCGCGAGACGGTCCGGCTGCTCGATGCCCTCGCCGACGAGACGCGCGGCAAGCCGGGCCGCCGCGCCCTGGTCCGCGACCCGCGCATGCCCATCGCCGGCACGCGGATGGTGCGCGAGTGGAACGGCGTCGAGCACACCGTCACGGTGCTGCGCGACGGGTTTGAGTGGCAGGGCAGGAAGTACCGCTCGTTGTCGGCCATCGCCCGCGCCATCGCCGGCACCCGCTGGAACGGCTGGCGGTTCTTCGGCGCCCGCCCCCTCCCGCGGGGCGACCGATGAAGGCGGCCGCCATGCCGCGCCGCCACCGCTGCGCCGTCTATACCCGCAAATCCTCGGAAGAGGGGCTGGAGCAAGAGTTCAACAGCCTCGACGCCCAGCGCGAGGCCTGCGAGGCCTATACCGCGAGCCAGAAGGCCGAGGGCTGGGTGCTGCTGCGCGATCGCTACGACGACGGCGGCTTCTCGGGCGGCACGCTGGACCGGCCGGCGCTGAAGCGGCTTCTGGCCGATATCGAAGCAGGGCTCGTCGACGTCGTGGTGGTGTACAAGATCGACCGGCTGAGCCGCTCGCTGATGGATTTCGCCCGGCTGGTCGAGGTGTTCGACCGCTGCGGCGTCACCTTCGTGTCGGTCACGCAGTCGTTCAACACCACGACCTCGATGGGGCGGCTGACGCTCAACATCCTGCTGTCGTTCGCCCAGTTCGAGCGCGAGGTGATCGGCGAGCGCATCCGCGACAAGTTCGCCGCCTCGCGCAAGCGGGGCATGTGGATGGGCGGCAACGTTCCGCTCGGCTACGACGTGAACGACAGGAAGCTCGTCGTCAACGAGGCCGAGGCCGCACTGGTCGGACGCATCTTCGAACGGTTCGTATGCCTCGGCTCCGTCACCTTGCTGGTGCGCGAGCTTCAGGCTGAGGGGCTGTGCACCAAGCGCCACAAGCCCTTCGACAAGGGCACCGTTTACAAGCTGCTGAACAACCGCGTCTATGTCGGCGATGCGGTGCACAAGGGCACAAGTTATCCTGGCGAGCATGCGGGCATCGTCGATCGCGCGACGTTCGAAAAGGTGCACGCGATCCTCGCCACCAACGGCCGGGTGCGGGCGGCGGCGACACGCAGCGCGACGCCCGCGCTGCTGCGGGGCCTCATCTTCACCGATACCGGCCGCGCGATGACGCCCCACCACACGAAGAAGGGCAGCCGGCTCTACCGCTACTACGTCTCGACCGACGCAATCCGCGGGCGGGAGGCGGGCGGCACGACTGTCCTTTTGCGCCTGCCGGCCGATGTGGTCGAGACTGCCGTGGTGCGGGAGATCCGCCGCCTCGCGCGCACGCCGGAGATCATGGCGCACACCGTCGCGGCGGCGCGGCGCGAAACCCCCGATGTGGGCGAGCGCGATGTCGTCGTCGCCATGGACCGGTTCGGCGAGATCTGGTCCGCCCTGTTCCCGGCCGAGCAGGCACGCATCGTGAAGCTGCTGGTGGAACGCGTCACCGTGACCGCCGATGGCCTCGCCGTCGAATTGCGCACGGACGGCCTCGGCACCGTCATCCGCGAAATGCTGACGCCGGCCCATGAGGAGGCCACCGCATGACCGCCACACCCTCCACCATCCGCGTCGTGATTCCGCTCGCGATGAAGCGCCGCAACGGCCGGCCGCGCATCGTGCCGCCGGCCGATTTCGACGACGGACCCGACGAACAGACGCCCGACCCACGCCTCGTGCGCGCCATCGCCCGGGCGTGGGACTGGCGCCGGCGGCTGGAGCGAGGTGAGGTCATGACCATCCAGGACATCGCCGCCGCCGAGAAAATCTCGGATCGTTACGTCAGTCGCATCCTGCAACTCGCTTATCTGTCGCCGGACGTGCTGGAGAAGCTCCTCGTCCACCGACGGCCGTCTGCGTTGTCGATCAGGGACCTCGCTGCCGTGGCCGAGCGCCCGTGGGTGGAACAGGAACGGGCGGTGTTCGCAGGCTGATCCCGCACCGCTTCGCACCACTGCGCCCACCGCCGGTTCGAGCCCCGTGTTCAGGCTAGAAGACGCCCGTAAACGGTTCGGTTGCCGGCCCTCTCCAAAGCATTGAAACAGCGGCCCCTCTCCTATCCGAACCGGACCGGGGCAGGTTCGGACGAAAAGAGACGGAAGGGCTTCGGAGACCGGATTTGGCCGCTCCCCCGTTCTCCGAGGTTCGCCCCATGCCGACAAACGCCTTTGAATACTAAAGGAAATTCAAAGCCAGCGACGGCGCGTCCTGGACTCGCAACGGGGTAATGGCGGAGGGGGTGGGATTCGAACCCACGGTACCCGCAAGGGTACAACGGTTTTCGAGACCGTCCCGATCGACCACTCCGGCACCCCTCCGCGAGGGTTCCCACGGGCCCGCGCGAGGGCGGGCGGTCGGTTGGGGGCGCCTCTATAGCCTTCGCCGCCGGCCCGTTCAAGGAAGCCGGCGGGGGCCATGGAAATTCCGGTGCCCGGGCCGGCGGCCGGCGTTGACAGGGGGATGGCGGCGGCTATAGTGCGCGCCCGCACACCCCCGCCGGAACGCCGGCCGGGGCGGTGTGGCCTTGTTTCACGATGGCGCCGCCGCTGGCGTTCCCCGGGTGACCGGGCGGGGCGCCGGGCGGCCGATTGGACAGGACGATGTACGCAGTCATCCGCACGGGCGGCAAGCAGTACCGGGTCGAGCCCGGCGACGTGCTCAAGGTCGAGAAGCTGGCCGGCGACGCCGGCAGCACCCTGACCTTCGACGACGTGCTGCTGGTCGGCGAGGGCGCCGCGCAGACGATCGGCAAGCCCACCGTCGCCGGCGCCGCCGTCTCGGCCACCGTGCTCGAGCAGGCGCGCGGCGACAAGGTACTGATCCTCAAGAAGCGCCGCCGCAAGCATTACCGCCGCCGTGGCGGCCACCGCCAGGACCTGACGGTCGTGCGCATCGCCGAGATCGCCGACGGCGCCGGCAACCGCGCCGCCGCGCCGGCGAAGGCCGCCAAGGCCGCGCCGGCCGCCGCCGCCGCCGCCGCAAGCGAGGAGTAGACCGATGGCCCACAAGAAAGCAGGCGGCTCCTCGCGCAACGGTCGCGATTCCGCCGGCCGCCGCCTCGGCGTCAAGAAGTACGGCGGCGAGGTCGTGCTCGCCGGCAACATCCTCGTCCGCCAGCGCGGCACGAAGTATCATCCCGGCACGGCTGTCGGCATCGGCCGCGACCACACGCTGTTCGCCACCAGCGACGGGCGAGTGCGCTTCCATCGCGGCCGCGCCGGCCGCACCTACGTGCACATCGAGCCTGTCGGCCAGGCCGAGGCGGCGGAGTAGCTCCTCCCGCTGCAATCCGGCGGAGGTACCAGGGGGGCCGGTCGCCGGCCCCCCTTTTTGATGTCTGCGCCTCGCGCCGGCGCGGCGCGGGGCGATAGTCTCGCAACGACACGGGACCGGCACGGAGCCGGCGGACCATGCGCTTTCTCGACCAGGCCAAGATCTGGATACGCTCCGGCGACGGCGGCGGCGGCTCCGTGTCGTTCCGCCGCGAGAAGTTCATTCCCATGGGCGGGCCGGACGGCGGCGACGGCGGGCGCGGCGGCGATGTCGTGGCGCTCTGCGTCGACGGCCTCAACACCCTGATCGACTATCGCTACAAGCAGCATTTCCGTGCCGCCAGCGGCGGCCACGGCATGGGCAAGCAGCGCAGCGGCGCCGGCGGCAAGACGGAGGAACTGCGCCTGCCGCCGGGCACGCAGATCTATGCCGAGGACGGCGAGACGCTGCTGGCCGACCTGACGACGCCGGGCCAGCGCGTGGTGCTGGCGCAGGGCGGCCAGGGCGGGCGCGGCAACGTCCACTTCAAGTCCTCGACCAACCAGGCGCCGCGCCGCGCCGACCCCGGCCAGCCGGGCGAGGAAATGTGGCTGTGGCTGCGTCTCAAGCTGATCGCCGACGCCGGCCTCGTCGGCCTGCCGAACGCCGGCAAGTCGACGCTGCTCGCCGCCGTCTCGGGCGCCCGGCCGAAAATCGCCGACTACCCGTTCACGACGCTGACGCCGGGCCTCGGCGTCGTCCGCGTCGACGGCAGCGAGTTCGTGCTCGCCGACATCCCCGGGCTGATCGAGGGCGCGGCGGAGGGGCGCGGCCTCGGCCACCGCTTCCTGCGCCATGTCGAGCGCTGCCGCGTGCTGCTGCATCTCGTCGACGCCACCGCGCCGACGCGCGAGGTGACGGCCGCGTTCCGCACCGTGGAGGCCGAGCTGGCGGCGTACGGCGACATGCTGGCCAGCAAGCCGCGCATCGTCGTGCTGACCAAGGCCGACGCGCTGACGCCGGCCGATCTCGCCAAGCGCAAGCGCGCCCTCGCCCGCCTCCTCGGCCACCCGCCGATGGCGATGTCGGCGGTCAGCGGCGCCGGCGTCACCGAGGTCATGCGCGCGCTGTGGGCGGTCATCGCCGCGGCGCGGGCAGCCGATGCCGCGCCACGCCCGGTTGCGGCCGAGTTCGATTTCGACGAGGACGGGTTCGAAAGCGACGGGGCGACGGCATGAGCGAGGCCGCCGCCGCATCCACGCCCGGCACGCTGGCCGCGACGCGGCGCCTCGTCGTCAAGGTCGGCTCGGCCCTCCTCGCCGACGAGGGCGGGCGCGTGCGCCGCGACTGGCTCGACGCGCTGGCCGACGACATCGCGGCGCTGCGCCGCAACGGCACCGAGGTGCTGGTCGTCTCGTCCGGCGCCATCGCCATCGGCCGCCGCCTGCTCGGCCTCGCGCGTGGCCCGCGCAACCGGGCCCTGCGGCTGGAGGAAAGCCAGGCCGCGGCCGCGGCCGGCCAGATCCGCCTCGCGCACGCCTGGCAGGAGACGCTGGCGCGCCACGAGATCAACGTCGCGCAGATCCTGCTGACCACCGCCGACACCGAGAACCGTCGCCGCTGGCTCAACGCCCGCTCGACGCTGGCGACGCTGGTGCGCCTCGGCGTCGTGCCGGTGATCAACGAGAACGACACGGTGGCGACCGAGGAAATCCGCTTCGGCGACAACGACCGCCTCGCCGCCCGTGTGGCGCAGATGGCCGAGGCCGATGCCTGCATCCTGCTGTCGGACATCGACGGCCTCTACACTGCCGATCCGCGCAGCGACCCCGCCGCCACGCACCTGCCCGAGGTGCGCGCGCTGACGGCCGAGATCGAGGCGATGGCCGGGGCGCCGCATTCCGACGACGGCTCGGGCGGCATGATCACCAAGCTCGCCGCCGCGCGCATCGCCATGGGCGCCGGCTGCCGCCTCGCCATCACCGACGGCCGCGTGGCGCATCCGCTGGCCGCGCTGGACGCCGGCGCGCGCGCCACATGGTTCGTGCCGCGCGAGGCGCCGCAGACGGTGAGGAAGCAGTGGATCGCCGGCTCGCTGAAGCCTCTCGGCACGCTCACCGTCGATGCCGGGGCCGCGCGGGCGCTTGCCGCCGGCAAGAGCCTGCTGCCGGCCGGCGTGACGGCCGTCGACGGCCATTTCGAGCGCGGCGATGCCGTCGTCGTGCGCGACGCCGGGGGCCACGAGCTGGCACGCGGTCTCGTCGCCTACTCCGCCGCCGACGCGCGCCGCATCGCCGGCCACCGCTCCGGCGAGATCGAACAGATCCTCGGCTTCCGCGGCCGCGAGGAAATGATCCACCGCGACGACCTCGCCCTGGCGTGAGTGCGGTGCGGACCTCGTCCTTCGACAGGCTCAGGACGAGGAAGCCCGTGGAAGGCTTTTCATGCTGAGCCTGTCGACGCATGAGGGCCGCCGCGACTCCCTGACCGCCACGCTGGTCATGACCGGCGCGCTGCTGGCGGTGGCGCACGGCGCGATCTTCGTGCGCCTCGCCGACGCCGAGCCGCTGCTGGTCGCCGCCATCCGCCTCGTCATCGCCACCGCCGTGCTGCTGCCGGTGGCGCTGTGGCGCGAGGGCGCGGCGCTGCGTGCGCTCGACCGCCGGCAAGCGGCGCTGGTGGCGCTGGCCGGCCTGTTCCTCGCGCTGCACTTCGCCACCTGGATCACCTCGGTCGGCCTCACCTCCATCGCCAACTCGGTGCTGCTGGTGAACCTCTCGCCGGTGTGGATCGCGCTCTGGGCGAGCGCCACCGGCCGTCGTCCGGGCTGGCGCCTGTGGAGCGCGATCGCGCTCGCCGTTTGCGGCACGCTGGTCATCACCCACGGCGACAGCGCGGCCGAAGGCACGACCTCGCTGACCGGCGACCTGCTGGCCATCGCCGGCGGCGTCGCCATGGCCGCCTATCTCCTGACGGCGCGGCGCGCGCGCCAGAGCCTGCCGCTCGCCGCCTATGTCGCGCTGGCCTATGGCGCGGCCGCCGTGCTGCTGGTCGCCGCCGCCGCCGCGACCGGCGCCGACCCCGCCGCTCTCGCCTGGCCGCAGTGGCAGGCCCTTGTCGCGCTCGCCCTCGTGTCCCAGGTTCTCGGCCACACCGGCTACAACTGGGCGCTGGGGCGGGTGGAAGCGAGCCTCGTCGCCCTCGTCCTGCTCGGCGAGCCGGTGTTCGCCGCCGCGCTCGGCTGGCTGTGGTTCGGCGAGGCGCTGGGCTGGCCGACCGCCGCCGGCGGCGCGCTGGTGCTGGCCGCCATCTGGCTCGGCGCGCGGGCGGGGCAGAAGGCGTGAATCGGCGGATTTTCTGGAGTATGGTCCCGGCCGACGGAGGCATGGACGCATGAGCGCAGCGCACGACATCGTCGTCGCCGACGACATCGCCGCCACGATGCGCGGCATCGGGCGCCGCGCGCGCGCGGCGGCGCGGCTGCTCGCCAACGTGCCGGCCGCCGACAAGGAAAAGGCACTGCGCGCGGCGGCGGCGGCCATTCGTGCCCGCGCTGATACCATCCTCGCCGCCAATGCCCAGGACGTGGCCGAGGCCCAGGCGCGCGGCACCAAGGGTTCCTTCCTCGACCGCCTGCTGCTGGATGCCAGGCGCATCGAGGCGATGGCGGCGGGGCTGGAGGAGGTGGCGGCGCTGCCCGACCCGGTCGGCACGGTGCTGGCCGAGTGGGAAAGGCCGAACGGCCTGCGTATCGCCCGTGTACGCGTACCCCTCGGCGTCATCGGCGTGATCTACGAATCGCGACCCAACGTCACCGCCGATGCCGGCGGGCTTTGCCTCAAGGCCGGCAACGCGGCGATCCTGCGCGGCGGCCGCGAGAGCTTCCGCTCCTCGACCGCCATCCTCGATTGCCTGCGCGCCGGCCTCGCCGCCGCCGGCCTGCCCGCCGACGCCGTGCAGGCGCCGCCGACATCCGACCGCGCCGCCGTCGGCGAGATGCTGAAGATGGCCGAATACATCGACGTCATCGTGCCGCGCGGCGGCCGTTCGCTGATCGAACGCGTGCAGACCGAGAGCCGCGTGCCGGTGTTCGCGCATCTCGAAGGCATCTGCCACACCTACATCCATGCCGCCGCCGAGCCGGCGATGGCGCGTTCGATCGTGCTCAATGCCAAGATGCGCCGCACCGGCGTCTGCGGCGCCACCGAGACCATCCTCGTCGATCGCGCCGTGGCGAAGGCGCAGCTTCCCGGCATCGTCGACGATCTCGCCGGTGCCGGCTGCGAGGTGCGCGGCGATGCGGAAGCGCAGTCGATCGACCGCCGCATCGTGCCGGCGAGCGAGGAGGACTGGCGCACCGAATACCTCGACGCCATCGTCGCGGTGCGCGTCGTCGACGGCCTCGACCAGGCCGTCGAGCACGTCAACACCTACGGCTCCAACCACACCGACGCCATCGTCACCGCCGACGACGCGGCGGCCGAGCACTTCATGCGCGAGGTCGACAGCGGCATCGTGCTGCACAATGCCTCGACCCAGTTCGCCGACGGCGGCGAGTTCGGCATGGGCGCCGAGATCGGTATCTCGACCGGCCGCCTGCATGCGCGCGGTCCCGTCGGCGCCGAACAGCTCACCAGCTACAAATACGTCGTGCGCGGCACCGGCCAGACGCGCCCGTGACGCTGTGCCGGCGCGAACCGCTGCCCGGCAGCCCGCTGTTCCGCGGCCTGCGAGTCGGCTTGCTCGGCGGCTCGTTCAATCCCGCCCATGACGGCCATCGCTATGTCAGCACCGAGGCGCTGCGCCGCCTCGGCCTCGACGAGGTTTGGTGGCTGGTCTCGCCGCAGAACCCGCTGAAGCCCGTCGCCGGCATGGCGCCGCTGGCCGAGCGGCTGGACGGCGCGCGCGAGGCCGCGCGTCACCCGCGCATCCGCGTCACCGCGCTGGAAGCCCGCCTGGGCACGGTCTGGACCATCGATACGGTGCGCGCGCTCGGTCGCCGCTTTCCCGGCACGCGCTTCGTCTGGCTGATGGGCGCCGACAATCTCGTGCAGATTGCCCGCTGGCGGGCATGGTCATCGATCTTTAACCGCGTTGCCATTGCCGTGATCGCGCGCGCTCCCTATGATTCCAAGGCGTTGTCCGGGAAGGCGGCGCGCCGATTCGCGCTCCGGCAGCTCCCGGCGGAGGCCGCACGGCGCCTTGTGCGCCAGCCACCGCCGGCCTGGACCTTCCTCGTACTGCGCCGCCATCCCGCGGCGGCGACCCTGCTGCGGGCGTCCCGGGCCTCCGGCCCGCGCGACGGCAAGGCATGAAGGGAGCAACCGTAGCGCATGAGTGCACTGTCATAGCCGCGCGGCGCAAAGCGCGACCGCGCACCGACGCGGAGCGTACCCTGGCCCTGGTCAACGCCTCGCTCGAGGATGACAAGGCCATCGATCTGCACGTCATCCCGCTGGCCGGCAAGGCTCAGTTCGCCGACTACATGGTGGTCGCCAGCGGCACCTCGAACCGCCATCTCGCGACGATGGCCGACCACCTGCTCAAGCGCCTCAAGGAAGAGACGCCGGGTGCCACCAGCAAGTCCGAGGGCCGCGGCACCTCGGACTGGGTGCTGATCGACGCCGGCGACGTCGTCGTCCACCTCTTCCGGCCCGAGGCGCGCGATCACTACGACATCGAGAAGCTGTGGGAGGCCGAACTGGAGGTGCCCGCCACCGGCTAGGAGGGCACCACCGGCCGGCCGGCGAGGGCAGGCAGGTGAAGATCCACGTCATTGCCGCCGGGCGCATGCGCGGCCGGCCCGAGGCGGCGCTGTGGGAGGACTACGCCGGCCGCATCCGCACCTGGCCGCTGGCGCTGCACGAGGTCGTGCCGCGCCGCCAGCCGGCCCCGGGACAGGCCTCGGCCGTCGAGACCGCGGCGCTGCTCGCCGCCCTGCCGGCCGGCGCCACCGTGGTGGCGCTGGACGAGCACGGCGACAGCCTCGACAGCCGCAGCTTCGCCGTCCGCCTCGCGCGCTGGCAGGAGCAGCAGGTGGCCGACCTCGCCTTCCTCATCGGCGGCGCCGACGGCCTTGCCCTGCCGGCCCGCGGCCGCGCCGCCCTGCTGCTGTCCTTCGGCCGCGCGACCTGGCCACACCTGCTGGTGCGCGCGCTGTTGGCCGAACAGATCTACCGGGCGCAGCAGATCCTCGCCGGCCACCCGTACCATCGCGACTGAGACCGTCGCGCGGATTCGCCGTACCCGACGCCGGCCCGGTGTGTTATGCGCGGACGCAGGCTGCCCATCCGGACGAACGACCGATGAATCACCTCATCCTCCTCCGCCACGGCCAGAGCCGCTGGAATCTCGAGAACCGCTTCACCGGCTGGGAGGACGTCGACCTGTCGCCGGCCGGCGAAGCCGAGGCGGCGGCGGCGGGGCGTGCCATGGCGAAGCTGCGCCTCGACCGCGTCTACACCTCGACCCTGAAGCGCGCGCGCCGCACCGCCGAGCTGGCGCTGACGGCGATGGCCGCGGCCGGCGCCGACCTGTCACGCCTGCGCGGCAGCGACGGCGCTCCGCACATGACCGCCCACGACGACCTGCGCGAGCGCCACTACGGCGACCTCGTCGGCCTCGACAAGGCGGAGACGGCGGCCAGGCACGGCGAGGAACAGGTACGCCTGTGGCGGCGCAGCTTCTCCACCCGTCCGCCGGGCGGCGAGAGCCTCGCCGACGTCGTCGCCCGCGTGCGGCCATATTTCGAGCGCGAGATCCTGCCGCATGTGAAGGCGGGAGAGACCGTCCTTGTCGCGGCCCACGGCAATTCCCTGCGCGCGCTGCTCGTCGCGCTCGGCGAATACGGCGAGCAGGACATCCCCGGGATCGAGATCCCGACGGGCAAGCCGCTCGTGTTCGACTGGGAGAACGGCGAGAAGCGCCGCCACTACTATCTGGGCGACCAGCAAGCTGCGTAGTCACCGACCGAGCCTGCTGCTGGCGGCCCTCGCCGCCTTCACCGCGCTGCCGGCCATCGCCGCCGACAACGAGGCGGAGGTGCGCGGGCGGCTCGACGAGGTCCGCCGCGAGCAGGACGAAGGCGCGACGAGAGCCGAGGCGCTGGCCCGCGAGGCCGAGCAGCAGGCCGCCACGCTGGCCCGCCTCCGTGCCGAAATGCAGGCCGCGAGCCGCGCCGCGCAGAGCCATGAGGCGGCGCTGGTGCGGCTCGAGGAGGAGCTGGCGTCCCTCGCTGCCGAGTCCACCGCCCGCCTCGCCGAACTGAAGAAGCGTCGCGGCGAACTCGCCGGTACGCTCGGCGCCCTGCAACGTATGGCCCTGCGTCCGCCGGCCGCGATCCTCGTTGCGCCGGGCAAGCCGGACGACGCGGTGCGCGGCGGCCTGCTGCTGCGGACCGCCGTGCCGCGCATCGAGGCGCGGGCGACGGCCATCGCCGGCGAACTGGCGGAACTGACCGCGCTGCAGGACCGCATGACGCTTCGCCGCGCCGAACTGGCCGACGCCGGCACCGCGCTGGAGCACGAGCGCCGGCGTCTCGCGGCGACCGTCGCGGAAAAGGAGACGCTGCTCGCCGCCACCCGCGCCGACCGCACGGCCGAGGCCCGCCGCGTCGAAACGCTGGCCCGCGAGGCCGGCACGCTCGCCGACCTGCTCGAGCGCCTCGAGATTGAAAGGCGCACTGCCGCCGCGGTGCCGCGTCCCCGGCCGCAGGCCGAGGCCGCAGCCGTGCCGCGACCGCGACCGCCGGTCGCGACGGCTCCGCGCGAGGCACCGGCCCCCGTCGCCGAGGCGCCGCGCGAGGCACCGCAGACGGCCGCCCTGCCGCGCGACGACGCGCCGCCACCGGCGGCGCCGTCGATCAGCCGCGCGCGCGGCGCGCTGTCGCCGCCGGTCGAGGGCAAGCTGCTGCGCCGCTTCGGCGACCGCGGCGAACTCGGCGAGCGTTCGCGCGGCGCGGCGTGGCAGGCGCGCGAGGGTGCGCAGGTCGTCGCACCATGGGACGGCAAGGTTGTCTTCGCCGGTCCCTTCCGTGCCTTCGGGCCGATCTTGATCATCGAACACGGCGAGGGCTACCATTCGCTGATTGCCGGCCTCGGCCGCATCGATGTTGCCGCCGGACAATGGGTTCTCGCCGGCGAACCCGTCGGCGGCGCCGGGCCCGGCGGTGGCAACCCGGCCAGCATCTATGTGGAACTGCGGCACGACGGCCAGCCGGTCGATCCCATGCCGTGGTTCGCGGCCGCAACGAGCGGAACGAAGGGCTGAGGCTGATGCGCAAATGGCTTGTCGGAGCAGCGGCCGTCGCCCTGCTGGTCGGTGCGGGCGCGCCCGCGAGCATGCGCGCCGCGGACGACGAGACGTTCCGGCAGCTCGACCTGTTCGGTGACGTGCTGGAGCAGGTGCGGTCGCACTACGTCGACAAGGTCGACGACAAGCAGCTCATCGAAGCCGCAATCAATGGCATGCTGCGCTCATTGGATCCTCATTCCTCGTACATGAACGAAGACCAGTTCCGCGCCATGCAGGTGGAGACGCGCGGCGAGTTCGGCGGCCTCGGCATCGAGGTCACGATGGAGGAAGGCTTCGTCAAGGTCGTCTCGCCCATCGACGACACGCCGGCGGCGCGGGCCGGCCTCAAGGCCGGCGACTACATCACCCATCTCGACGGCACCTCGGTGATGGGCATGTCGCTGCAGGAAGCCGTCGAGAAGATGCGCGGCCGCGTCAATTCCGAGATCAAGCTGACCGTGCGGCGCGAGGCGCTGGAGCCGTTCGACGTCACGCTCAAGCGCGACGTCATCCGCATCCAGTCGGTCAGGAGCCGCGTCGAGGGCGAGATCGGCTACGTCCGCATCACCACCTTCAGCGAGCAGACCTCGAGCGGCCTCGAGCGCGAGGTGGCGAAGATGCGCGAGCAGCTCGGCGACCGCATGGTCGGCCTCATCCTCGACCTGCGCAACAATCCCGGCGGCCTGCTCAACCAGGCCGTCGAGGTCTCCGACGCGTTCCTCGAACAGGGCGAGATCGTCTCCACGCGCGGCCGCGACGGCACCGACGCCCAGCGCTACAACGCCAAGCCCGGCGACATCGCCAAGGGCCTGCCGATGGTGGTGCTGGTCAACGGCGGCTCGGCCTCGGCATCGGAGATCGTCGCCGGCGCGCTGCAGGACCACCGCCGCGCCATCGTTCTCGGCACGGAATCCTTCGGCAAGGGCTCGGTGCAGGTGATCATGGCGATCAACGGCCACGGCGCGCTGCGGCTGACCACTGCCAAGTACTACACGCCGTCCGGCCGCTCGATCCAGGCCGAGGGCATCCACCCCGACATCGTCGTCGAACAGGCTCATGTCGAAAAGCTGGCGGCGCGCGCAAGGCTGCGCGAGGCCGACCTTCCGGGCGCCCTGCGCAACGAGGGCGAACCCGCCCCGCAGCCGGCGCCGCAGGCCGCGCCGCCCGCCGGGCCGGGGGCTCCGGGGGCTCCGGGGGCTCCGGGAACCCCGGGCACGCAGCCGGCGGAGGATTACCAGCTTACGCGCGCGATCGACCTCATCACCGGCATCGGCCTGTATAACAGGCGCGTCGCCAACTGAGCCCGCGCGGGCGCCCGCCGACCGCCGTCGCCCCTGGCTCGACGACATTCGCGGGGTAGGTGCGCGCGTGACCTGGAGCGACGACGAGGACGAACCCGCCGCCGGCAACGGCCGGCTCGCGACCGCGCTGTTCGCCGCGGCCGCCGTCGTGGCCCTGCTCGCGGCCGGCCTCGCGGGGGTGCTCGTCTTCGGCCGCGACCTCTACGCGCCGGCGGCCGAGACGGCCGCGTCCTCGCCCGGGACGGCGACGGCGCCCGAGCCGGAACGACCGGCGGCGACCCCCGCACCGTCCGCCGCCGACAGCCCCCCGGCCGCACCGGACACCGCGCAGACCCCACCCGCGGCACCGCCTGCGACCGACGCGGCACCGCCCGCGGGCGAAGCGCCTCCGGAAGCCGCCGCCACGCCCGCCGGCCCGACCCAGGCGCCGGCGCCCACGACCCCGGCACCGCCGGCCGCCGACCCGGCGCCGGCCCAGGCAGCCCCTGCGGCACCGGCGACCGCCGCCGCGCCGCCCGTCCCCGCTCCGCCTGCCGCCGAGCCAAGCGCCCTGCCGCCGGCGCCCGACCCCGGCCTCGTCGAACAGACCGCGCTCGGGCCGCTGCCGCGCATCGGCACGGACGGCCGCGAGGCGTGGCGCGTCTATGCACGGCCCTCGGACCCGGCGGACCCGCGTCCCCGTATCGCCGTCATCATCAGCGCCCTCGGCCTGTCGACGGCGGCGACGGAAACGGCCATCCAGGGCCTGCCCGGCGCCGTGACGCTGGCCTTCCAGCCCTATGCCGAGGACATCCAGCGCTGGGTGCGGCTGGCGCGCGCGGCCGGCCACGAGGTGATGATCGACCTGCCGATGGAGCCGCTCGACTTTCCCGTCAGCGAGCCCGGCCCGCAGGCGCTGTTCGTCGAACTGCCGCCGGAGACCAACCAGACGCGCCTCGCCTGGTCGCTGTCGCGCACCACCGGCTATGTCGGCGTCCTCAACCACATGGGCTCGCGCTTCACCACATCGCGCGACGCCATGCTGCCGGTGCTGCGGACCCTCAAGCAGCGCGGCCTGATGTTCGTCGACGCGCGCACCTCGGCCCGCAGCGTCGGCGTGCAGGTGGCGGGGGAGCTGGGGGTGCCGCGGGCGATCAACGACCGCTTCCTCGACGCCGGCGAGAAATCGCGGGTGTCGATCGACGCCCGCCTCGCCGAGGTCGAGCGCATCGCCCGCGAGGTCGGCGCCTCCCTCGCCATCGGCCACGGCTATCCCGTGACGATGGAGCGCGTGCGCGTCTGGGCGCAGGGCCTGCCGGCCAAGGGCATCGCCCTGGTGCCGGCGACCGCGCTGATCGGACGGCAGGCCGACCGGTGAACGCGCCGCCGCAAGGCTATCGCCCCTGCGCCGGCGTGATGCTGTTCGCGCGTGACGGACGCGTCTTCGTCGGCCGCCGCATCGACACGCCCGATGCCTGGCAGATGCCGCAGGGCGGCATCGACGACGGCGAGGCGCCGCGCGCGGCGGCGCTGCGCGAGCTGGACGAGGAAATCGGCACGGCCAACGTGCGCGTTCTGGCCGAACATCCCGACTGGCTGATCTACGATCTGCCACCGCACCTTGCCGGCAAGGCGTGGGGCGGCCGCTGGCGCGGGCAGGCCCAGCGCTGGTTCGCCTGCCGTCTGCTCGGCGACGACGCCGACATCGACATCGCCGGCGTCGCGCACCCCGAGTTCGATGCCTGGCGCTGGGTGGCGGTCGACGAGGTGCCGGCGCTGGCGATCGACTTCAAGCGCGCGATCTACGACGCCGTGGTCGCCGCCTTCCGCCGCTTCGCCGCACCGGAGGCGTGATCGCGCCGCCCATCGCCATCCCCGACCTGCGACTGGCTCGGGATGACGATGGCGAGGTACGGCGGCGTCGCTCCGTGAGGGCCGGCTAGGCCGCCGCCAGATGATGGGTGCGGAAGTCGATGACCGCGCGCGCCGCCCGCGCCGTGACCCGCGCCACGCGGCCGTGCGGCTTGAGGCCGACCGCCTTGAGGATCAGGGTCGTCGCCCGCTCGACGTGGTCCGGCTTGTAGCAGCGCCAGGCGCGCTTCATGTAGGCGTCGCGGCAACGCTTGCGGTCGTAGGGCTGGTCGGGCCGGTTGGCGGCGTGGAAGGCGTAGGCCAGCTCGTCGTCCTCGCTTTCGCCGATGCGCGCGAACGCCACGCGCATGCGGTCGAGGCGACTCAGATTCTCGATCGCGACGTAGCGGCACATGTGGCGATAGAACAGGCCGTAGTGGCGGATTTCGTCCTGGGCGATGCGGCGGCAGATGTCGCGCAGCACCGGCTCCTCGACGGTGTCGCGCAGCGCCGAGTAGTAGGACGAGGTGCCGACCTCGACCATGCAGCGGGCGACAAGCTCGCCGCAACGCGAACCGCGCACCGACGCGTCGATGCCGACCGGCAGGGTGATCTTCTCGGAGAATCGCGCGAAGGCGGCGTCGAAGTCGAAGGAGGGGTCGGCCAGCTTCGCCCAGCGCGACAGCGCGCGCCCGTGCTGGATCTCCTCCTGACCCCACTGAACCGCGGCGGCGCGGAATTCCTCGTCGCCGGCGAAGACGCCCTCGAGATAGGCGGTGTAGGTGCCGCCGTTGAACTCGACCAGCGCCGCCGCCTTGACGATCTCCACGATCTCCGGGTCGATCTTCGACGGATCGAACCGGTCCCACGGTATGTCGTCCAGCGACCAGTACTTGTTGGGTCCTGCCATCGCCCGCCCCCGTGCCGGCAAAGGCACCTGCCCGCCACCGATACCCATGGACAATTATGTACCAGTCGCCCGTCGCGTTTCAATCTCCCGCCTCAAAGTTGAATGAGTGGAATTTACTGCTACCGCCGGGCGTGGTGACGACGGGCGTGACAAGGCTCAGGAACCGCGTGCGATGTCATGCGATATCGCATCGATGCATCCGACGGGTGAGGCGGCGGCGCGGGCGCCTATCTCAGGTCGAGTAAATCTCCGCCTGCAACCGCCGATAGGCCGTGCGGACGGTGGCCGGGTCGCCGAGCTTCGCGCGGCTCTCGCTGACGCCGCCGTAGCGGGCGACGAGGTACTGCGCCAGCCGGTTGCCGGCGAGTTCGCCCTCGCCGCCGGTCTCGTAGGACCGCAGGATCGTCAGCAGCAGTTCCCGCAGTTCGCCACCGGCCGCCGGCAGCCCGGCCCGCCGCACATGCTCGGCGCGCTCGTGCCGCGTCTTCGGCGCCAGCGTGAACAGCACGTAGGCGAGCACGTCGAACAGGTCGCTGTCGGGTGCGTCGACCAGCCGGCGGATGTCGTCGAGCCGGTCGCTGTCGAAGCCGCGGTCGCGGAGCTGGCCGAGGAGGTGTTCGCGGTTGTCCGGGTCGCTCCACACGGCGCGAAGCTGGTCCTCGCCGGCGACGAGACCCGACAGGTCGCCGAACAGGCGGGCGAGCAGTTCGGCGGCCGTCACCTGCCTTCCGTCCAGCCAGTATGTCGTCGCGGCGATGTAGCGAATGTTTCGCGCCTTGCCGTCGGCGAGGCGGATCTCGATCCGCTCCGGCGTCTCGACGGTCTCGCCGTCGGGTTCGCCCGGCTCGTAGGGACCGGGGCCGGGCTCGGTCACGCCGCCGGGTTTCGGCCTTGGCGGCACTGGCTCCAGCGGCTCGCCGTCCCATTCCGGGTCCTGGAAGTTCTCGTGCGCCTTGACGAAGTCCCAGATGGTGAAGAAGTCCTTGCCGTCGTAGGTGCGCGTGCCACGGCCGATGATCTGCTTGAACTCGATCATCGAGCGGATCGGCCGCATCAGCACGATGTGGCGGATGTTGCGCGCGTCCACGCCGGTCGACAGCTTCTGCGAGGTGGTGAGGATCGTCGGGATGGTCCGGTCGTTGTCCTGGAAGTCGCGCAGATGCTGCTCGCCGCGCGCGCCGTCGTTGGCCGTCACGCGGTGGCAGTAGTCGGGATCGCGGCTGTCCTTCACCTGGTTGATCAGGTCGCGCACCAGCGCCGCGTGGTTCTGCGTGGCGCAGAACACCAGCGTCTTCTGCCGCTGGTCGATCTGGCGCATGAATTCCTCGACGCGGCTCCGTTCGCGCTCGGGAATGACGATCGTGCGGTTGAAGTCCTCCTCGTCGAAGGAGTCGCCGATCTCGACAGTGCCGGCGATCACCGCATCGTCCGGGTGGTAGACGTACTCGTCGATGGTGCTGGCCATCTGCCGCACCTTGAAGGGCGTGAGATAGCCGTCCTCGATGCCGTCCTTCAGCGCGTAGGTGTAGGCCGGCTCGCCGAAATACTTGTAGGTGTCGGCGTTGTGCCGGCGCTTCGGCGTCGCCGTCAGGCCGAGCTGCACGGCGGGCGCGAAGTGTTCGAGGATGCCGCGCCACTGGCTTTCGTCCTGCGCGCCGCCGCGATGGCACTCATCGACGACGACGAAGTCGAAGAAGTCGGGCGGATAGCCGGTGAACACCGGCTCGCCCTCGCCGGTCATGAAGGTCTGGAAGATGGTGAAGAAGACGCTGGCGTTCTTCGGCACGCCGCCCTTCTTGCGCAGGCTGTCCGGGTCGATGCGCGCCACGGCGTCGGCGGGGAAGGCGGAGAAGGCGGTGTAGGCCTGGTCGGCGAGGATGTTGCGGTCGGCGAGGAACAGGATGCGCGGCCGGCGCGCCGGCGTGCCGGCGAGGCTCCACTTCGCCTGGAACAGCTTCCACGCGATCTGGAAGGCGATGGAGGTCTTGCCCGTGCCAGTGGCGAGTGTCAGCAGGATGCGTTTGTCGCCGCACGCGATGCCCTCCAGCGCCGCGGTGATGGCCTTGTGCTGGTAGTAGCGCGGCTCCCACTTGCCGCCGGCCGTCTCGAAGTCGACGGCGCCGAAGCGCTCGCGCCAGTCGTTGCGCGCGGCGAAGACGCGGCCCCACAGATCGTCCGGCGAAGGGAAGGGCGGGTCGAAGTCGCCCTCGGCGCCCGTGCCCATGTCGATGGCGTACCAGCGCAGGCCGTTCGAGGCGTAAGCGAAACGCGCGCCAAGGCGGCCGGCATATTCCTTGGCCTGCCCGACGCCCTCGCGGTGGCTCAGGCCGGCGCGCTTGGCCTCGACGACGGCGAGCTTGTGACCCTTGTGGAGCAACACGTAGTCGCAGGCGAGGCTGGCGCCCCGCGCGCCGCCGGCCATGATGCGGCCGGGGCAGATTACCTCGCGGCGGACGCGCGATCCCTCGACGACGCCCCAGCCTGCGGCCCGCAGGACTGGCTCGATGCGCTCGGCGCGTGTATCCGCCTCGGTCTCGTCCTCGTACACGCGAACGGTTGTAACCTAGGTCAACTCCCCCGCGAAAGCCTTGCGAAGAAGCGACTGGCGGAGGTTCGCGATATCACGCGCATCCGTTTCGTATCGGACCACCAGCTCTTGGGTCTGGTTTTCCGCAGCACCAATCAGATCAACAATTTTTCGCTGATCTTTGATGCTAGGGTATTCAATTGGCATCTCTCTAATAATTCCCATGTTCAACCCGCTCATGATTGAGCCTAAGGTTCTTGAAGCCAGGTAACAGCGGGCGCGCGGACTGAACAAAAAATAACGATATAAATACTCAGGGAGGCATTTCTCGAGGTCGAGCGAAATACAACAGAGATGCTTGGTATTGATGGCTATCGGAATTTCATCAGGAATGACCGCGCAACGTCCGCACGTACCCATGATTGTTACAATAACGTCGCCAGGTCGAACGGTATATCGCCTAAGTTGTTCGTATTTCTCTTCAGTGATGAAGCGTCGTTTGCCCCACCGAAATTTGTTGGCCACGGCATTGTCAATCCCAAGAACTGCGACCCCTTCTTCTACAAACTCGGAATGAAGGAGCTGGCTCCCGAACGGACCGGTCCGGATCGAACCTCTTTCTGGTAAAGCCACTTGGCTGACCTGCGCAGTATTCACCGTTGCGTTGTGGCTAACCATTTCGAAAACTGAGGCGCTCCAGTTCTCGAACAACTCGCGCGCATCTCTAAGGTTCGCTTCGGCGTTGGCGCGCGCGCGGGCCAGCCCCTCGAACGCTTCGTCCAGAATCGCGACGATTCTCTGCTGTTCTTCGAGTGGGGGAAGGGGAATGGGAATTTCGACCAGGCGACCTTGATTGAGCTTTGGAACAGTCATGCCCGATATGTAGGGCATTAAATCAGCGCAATTTAAGTAATAGATCAGCCAATCATCGATAATGATATCGCGGTTAGGTCTAATAACGTGCGCATGATTGTTTACCCATGTTTTCCCGTCTATGGCGAAAGCGGAATCTTCGCCAGCCTCCCATTTGGCCCCATCCTCGCCAACCAGCACCAGTGGTTCGTCGAACAGATAGCCGGCTACATGATCGAGTACGCCGGTCGCGCCGTAGTAAGGATATGGACCGGCAACCCTGTCCCGCTTGGTGATGGGCTTTCGTAGTCTGTCGAGCACATCGCACGCTTCGCCGAGGGGCTTTTCGATCCACCCCGACTTCACAGCATCCCCCGGATGTTTTCGAGGATGGAGGCCGTCTCGGCGTCACGCGCCAGCATGTCGGCGATGATGTCCTCCGGCGCGCGCAGCGCCGCCGCCGCCGGGGCGCTGGGGTTGCGCACGGAAAGATCGAGCGTGTCCTCGTCGATGTCGGCGCGCCGCACCCGCCAGCTTTTCGGGCCGGTCGCGAAACTCTTCTGGAGAGCGACGAATTCGGCGAGGTCGTCGTCGGTGAGCGCGCTGGTCTTGCCGAGGCTGCGCCCTGGGTCGAGCTGGTAGAACCAGATGTCCCGCGTCGGCGCGCCCTTGGTGAAGAACAGCACCACCGTCTTGACGCCTGCGCCCTGGAAAGTGCCCTGCGGGCAGTCCAGAACCGTGTGCAGCGTGCAGGACGACAGCAGTTCGCGCCGCAGGGCGATGCTGGCGTTGTCGGTGTTCGACAGGAAGGTGTTCTTGATCACCACGGCGCCGCGTCCGCCGGCGCGCAGCTTGCGGATGAAGTGCTGCAGGAACAGGTAGGCCGTTTCGCCGGTGCGGATGGGAAAATTCTGCTGCACCTCGCGCCGCTCGCCGCCGCCGAAGGGCGGGTTGGCGAGCACGATGTCGTGGCGGTCGCGCTCCTGGATGTCCATCACGTTCTCGTTGAGCGAGTTGGTGCGGACGATGTCCGGCGCCTCGATGCCGTGCAGGACCATGTTCATCACGCCGATGACATAGGCCAGCGACTTCTTCTCCTGCCCGAAGAAGGTGCGCGTCTGCAGCGTTTCGTAGTCCGATGCCGAGAGGTCGCCCCGGCGCATGTAGTCGTAGGCTTCGCAGAGGAATCCGGCCGAGCCGACGGCGCCGTCGTAGATCGTCTCGCCGATCTTCGGATCGGTGACGCGGATCATGGCGCGGATCAGCGGGCGCGGCGTGTAGTACTCGCCGCCGTTGCGCCCGGCGTTGCCCATGCGGCGGATGCGCGTCTCGTAGAGCTGCGAGAGTTCGTGGCGCTCGGCCTGGGTGTTGAAGGAGAGGCCGTCCAGCACCTCCAGCACGTCGCGCATTATGTAGCCGGAGCGGAACTTGCTGCGCAGCTCGGTGAAGATTTCGCCGATCTTGTACTGGATGGTGCGCGGCCCCTCCGCCGAGCGGCGGAAGCCGGCGAGGTGCGGGAACAGCTCGCGGTCGACGAAGGCGATGAGGTCGTCGCCGACGAGGGCGGCGTTGTGGTCGAAGGCGCCGTCGGCCGTTCTGGGCGCGGCCCAGCGGTCCCAGCGGAAGCCGCCGGCGATGATCGGGGTGTAGGTCTTGCCGTCCAGTTCGGCGCGGGCGCGCCGCTCGGTCTCCAGATCGTGCAGGTACTTGAGAAACAGCACCCAGGAAATCTGCTCGACGTAGTCGAGTTCGCTGGCGATGCCGTCCTCGGCGCGCAACTGGCGCTCGATGGCGTTGAATGCCTGCTCGTACACGGTGACTGCCCCTCCCGGACGGGGCGATTGTAGCGGGCGGACGCGCGATTTCCAGCGGCCGGGGGCACGTCGGAGAGGTGCGACTCCCTCTCCGCCCTTCAGGGCGGAGAGGGGCGGGGAGAGGTGGGCGTTACCTGCGCCGGTTTGTGTTGCAGCGAGGGTGATGCGACACCCCCACCTCACCCTGCCCTCTCCGCCCCGGGGGGCGGAGAGGGTGAGCGGGAGGCGCCCCCTACCGGGACGCGCGGCGCGCGGCCGTCGCGGCGGCGTCGATCTCCAATCGGTCGTCGAGCACGACGCCGTAGTCGCGCTCGGCCGCCGCGCGGCTGACATAGCCGTCGATGACGTCCTCGCGGACCCGCTCGGGCTCGCGCTCGAAGGGGTGGCCGAAGCCGCCGCCGCCGTCGGCGAGATAGGAAATGACGTCGCCGGGGCCGAATTCGCCACGAAACATCCCGCAATAGTGACGCGACGGATCGGTGTTGCCCCAGATGCTGTTGTTGTCGGAGTAGACGATCACGTCGCGCGCCCAGTGTTCCCGCCAGTCCGGCCGCTCGGTGTTGGCGATGAGGATCGACACGTTCATCGGCCCCGGCTTGCCGCCGGCAATGCCCCAGCCGGGCGTGCGCGACTTCTTGAGGATGGTGAGCGCCCCGAACGGCGCGAGGAAGCGGTAGTCGCGCACCGTGCCGAGGCCGCCGCGCCGCCGCCCGGCGCCACCGGAATCCTGGCGCAGCCCGGCGCGGTCGACGACGACGGGCAGGCGCGACTCGACCACTTCGACCGGGATGTTCTTCACCGTCGACATCGAGATGTGGTGCGTCGCGTTGAGGCCATCCTGGTCGTGCCGGGCGCCCCAGCCGACCCCGGCGTTGGTCTGGTGCCAGACCTGACGGCCGGTATAGGGCTCCTTGCCGTAGAAGCCGGGATCGCCGAGGTCGCCGCCCGACGCCGCCGGCACCAGCTCGGGGATCGCCTCGGCCAGCGCCTTGTAGACGGTCTCGATACCGACGACGCTCGCCCAGATGGTGAAGACCGGCGACGGATAGACGGCGTGGAACAGGTTGCCCGGCGGCGCGATGACCTCGAGCGGCCGGAACTGGCCGGCGTTGGTCGGCTCGTGCGGCGTGGTGATGGTCTTGAAGGCGATGTTCGAGAACGACCGGGTCATGGCGAAGGGCAGGTTGATCGGCCCGCGCACCGCGCCGCTCGACTGCGAGAAGTCGAACGTCACCTTGTCGTCGGCGATGGTCACCCTGACATGGATGCGCACGAGGTCGTCGTCGACGCCGTCGTTGTCCATCCAGTTCTCGGCTTCCCATGTGCCCTTCGGCAGCTTCGCCAGCGCCGCCCGGGCCTGACCCTCGCCATGGTCGAGGATGCGGACGATGGCGGCGTCGACCGTCGCCGTGCCGTACTTGGCGAACAGTTCGCCGACGCGCTCGCGGCCGGTACGCAGCGCCGCCACCTCGGCATTGAGATCGCCCATGATGGTGGCCGGCGCCCGCGAGTTGGCGCGCAGCAGCTTCATCAGGTCCTCGTTCGGCCGGTCGCGGCTGAAGATCTTCAGGCCGGGCACCAGAACGCCTTCCTGATGGATGGTCGTCGAATCGAGGATGTAGCCGGGATCCTTGCCGCCCATGTCGGTCCAGTGCGCCCGCACCGCGACATAGGCGACGGTGTCGCCGTCGGCCACGACGGGCGAGATCAGGACGCCGTCGTTGGTGTGCGCGCCGCTGAGGTAGGGCACGTTCATGTAGAGGACGTCGCCGGCCTCCAGCGTGCCGAAGTCGCAGTGCTCGAAGGTGTTGCGCACGGCGAACTGGTTGGCACCGAGGAACACCGGCAGGCCCGTCGAGTCGGCGACGAGGTTGAGGTTGCGGTCGAAGATCGACAGGCCGAAGTCGTTGATCTCGTAGATGATCGTCGAATAGGCCGTGCGGACGAGCGTGCGCTCCATCTCCGCCGCGGCGGAGACGAGATAGTGACGGATGACCTCGACGGTGGCCGGATCGACCGTCGCCGGATCGACGTTGCGCAGCACGGTCATGCGCGTCCCTCCGCGGTGATGATGATGTGGCCCCAGCGGTCGATGGTGGCACGCTGGTCGGAATGGATGACAAGCGTCGTCGTCGCTTCCTCGATCACCGCCGGCCCGGCGAAGCTGTCGCCGGCCCGCAGCGACGGGCGGTCCCAGATGGCGAAGGAGCACAGTTCGCGCCGCGCGAAGCAGTAGGCCTGGCGCCGGCGGGCCGGCTGCGCAGCCGCGCCCTCGCGTCGTGGCACCTCGGGCAGTTGCGGCTTGCCGGTGCGGCCGATGCCGCGCACGCGCAGATGCACGAGCTGCAGCGGATCGCCCATGACGTGGCCGTAGCGCTGGCGATGCGCGGCGTCGAAGCGGGCGCGGATGGCCGCGAGATCGTCGCCGTCGAGGAATGGCACTTCGAGCGCATGCTCCTGGCCGAAGTAACGCAGTTCGAGCGCCGACTCGACCGCCCGCGCGTCCGCCGCGAAACCGCCGGCCGCGAGGTCGAGGTCGGCCCGCGCGGCAAGCCCCGCCTCCTCCTTCCGCAGGGTGTCGAGCCCGACATCCTCGATCAGGCCGAGCAGCGTCTGGGCGTATTCCTGCACGATGTCCGACATCAGCATGCCCCAGGCCGAAAACACCGACGGCGCCTGCGGCACGATGACCTCGGCCACGCCCATCTCGCGACCGACCTGCGGCACGAACATCGGCCCGGCGCCGCCATAGGCGAGCATGGCGAAGTCGCGCGGGTCGAGGCCCTTCTCGACAGTAATCTCGCGGATGGCGCTGACCGTGCGCGCCAGCAGCACGTCGAACACGCCGCGCGCCGCCTCGACGGGCGTCAGGCCGAGCGGCCGGGCGATCCTCTCCTCGACGCCGGCCAGCGCGGCGTCGGCGGCGAGCGTCATCTCGCCGCCGAGGAAACGCGCCGGATCGAGGTAGCCGAGCACCAGCGCGGCGTCGGTGAAGGTCGGCTCGGTGCCGCCGCGGCCGTAGCAGATCGGCCCCGGCACGGCGCCGGCCGACTGCGGCCCGACCTTGAGCAGGTTGCCCTCGACGCGGGCGATCGAGCCGCCGCCGGCGCCGATGGTGGAAATCTCGTAGGTCGGGATCATCAGCGGCAGGCGCTCGAGGCCGGCCTCGTACTTGAGGGCTGGCGCGCCGCCGTGGATGACGCAGGCGTCCGTGCTGGTGCCGCCGATGTCGACCGCGATGATGTCGGGCCGGCCGATCAGCCCGGCGAGCCAGGTCGTGCCGATGATGCCGCCGGCCGGGCCGGAAAAGATGGTGTGCACCGGCGTGGCGATGGCGTCGTGCGCCGGCAGCGCGCCGCCGCCCGAGCGCGTGATGTAGAAGGCGCCGTCGAAGCCGTCGGCGGCCAGCGTGCGTTCGAGCCCGGCAATATAGGTCTGGAAGATCGGCTTGATGTAGGCGTTGGCGACGGTGGTCGCCGTACGCTCGTACTCGCGGTACTCGCGGATGATCTCGTGCGAGACCGAGACGGCGATGTCGGGCCAGCGCGCGCGCAGCAGCTCGGCGGTGCGCGCCTCGTGCGCCGGGTTGCGGTAGGCGTGCAGGTAGCAGACGGCGATGGAGCGCACGCCGTGCTCCTCGACCAGCCGGCGGCCGGCCTCGATCACGCCGGCCTCGTCGAGCGGCGCCACCTCCTCGCCGGCGGCGCTCATGCGGCCGGCGACGCCGAGGCGCAGGCGCTTGGGCACCAGCGGCGGCGGCACGTCGTAGTCGAGCGAATACATCTGCGCGCGGTCGCGCATGTAGCGCCCCATCTCGAACACGTCCTCGAAACCGGCATTGGTGACGATGCCGGTCTTCGCGCCCTTGCGTTCGAGCACGGTGTTGAGGCCCAGCGTCGTGCCGTGGATGAAGGTCTCGAGATCGCCGATCGACAGGCCGATGCGGCGGATGGCGGCACGCACGCCCTGGCCGGGATCGGCGGGGGTGGTGAAATCCTTCTCCAGACGGATCGACCCGGTGGCCGGATCGAAGGTCACGGCATCGACGAAGGTGCCGCCGATGTCGACGGCGAGACGCTGACGCATGAATCCCCTCAGTCGTAGAGCAGCCAGTCGCGCAGCAGCGCCGTCGCCGCCTGCGGTCGTTCCAGTGGCGGCATGTGGCCGCAGTCCTCGACGATCGACAGCCGCCCGCGGCGGGCGGCAGCGGCCGCCGCCTCGCCGCGCGCCAGCGGCGCCAGCACGTCCTCGCGGCCCCAGATGACGCGCACCGGCACGTCGAGCCCGGCCAGCACCTCGCGCCCGTCGAGGCGGCCGAGGATGGCGCGCATGCGGCGCGCGTAGGCAGCCGCGCCGACACGCGCACCCATCGCGCGCACGAGGTCGGCCAGCGGCTCGGTGAGTCTCACGGGATGCAGCAACTGCGGCAGCATCGCCTCGAGCACGGCGGCGAAGCGGCCACCCTCGCAAGCCTCGATGACGCGGCGGCGGTGCGCGGCCTGCTCTTCCGTGTCGGCGGCGGCGCCGGCGTCGATGAGAGCCATGCGGGTGACGCGCTTCGGCGCCCGCCGCGCGACCTCCAGCGCCACATAGGCGCCCATGGAGAAGCCGGCGATGGCGAAGGGGCCCGGCGTCGACGCCAGCACCTCGTCGGCCATCCCCGCCATCGTCTCGTGCGCCAGCGCATCGGTGACGATGCAGTCGGCGATCCCGGCGAGGCCGGCGCGCTGGTGTGCCCAGACGGCGCCGTCGCACACCAGGCCCGGAACCATCACCAGCGTCTGCCGCGCAGCCATCGGCGCACCTCCGCGTCGGGCCCGGTCGATCCGGCCCCGGAACGGAACCGTAGGACGGCCAGTGCCATTGCGGAACTAGAGGTTTATGATCGCTGCCATCATTTTCAGGCATGGCTGGAGAGGGGCATGGACGTTCGCAGCCTGCGCGGCTTCCTGCGCGTCGCCGAGACCGGCAACCTCAGCCGCGCCGCCGAGGCGCTGCACGTCGTCCAGCCGGCGCTGTCGCGGCAGATCGCGCTGCTGGAAGCCGAGCTGGGCACGCAGTTGCTGGTGCGCCACCGGCGCGGGGTGACCCTGACCGAGGCCGGCATGGCGCTGCGCGAGCACGCGCAGGGCATCCTTGCCGGCGTCGACGCGGCACGGCAGGCGGTGTCCGCCCTGGGCAGCGAGCCGACCGGCACGATGGCCCTCGGCCTGCCGACCTCGATGCTCTACGTGCTGTCGGGGGCGCTGGTGGAAAGCTACCGGCGCCGCTTCCCGCGCGTCGCCCTGCGCCTGCACGAAGCCATCGGCCATGTCATCGAGGCGCTGATGGAGGAGGGCCGGCTCGACGTGGCGGTCATCATCGAGCCGCGCACCATCCGCGGCGTGGCGCAGGAGACGCTGGTGACCGAGGCGATGTGCCTCGCCGGGCCGCCCTCGGCCGGCCTCGACATGGCCCGGCCGGTGAGCGCGGCCGATGTCGCCGCCGTGCCGATGATGATGTTCTCGCCGCAGAACCGCGTGCGCACGCGGCTCGAAACCCTGCTGGCGCGCGACGGGCTGACGCTGGCCCCGGCGGCGCTGGAGGTCGAGGGCCAGCCGCTGGCCTTCGACCTGGTGCGCCGCGGCCTCGGCTACACGGTGCTGCCGTGGTGCGCGGTCGAGGCGGAGATCGCCGCCGGACGCATGAGCGGCGCGCCGATCGAGGATTTCGCGATCAGCTGGATCCTGGCGGTCAACCGCGCCCGCGCCGGCGCGCCGGCGGTGCGGGCGATGGTCGACCTGCTGCGCGCCACGGTCGCCGCGCGCGTCGCCGACGGCACGTGGAAGATGGCAAGGCCGCCTGTGCGGCCCGCCGACTGAGGCAGGGCGGCGCGAGCAGCCATGTCTTCCTTCACCGCCGGGCCTCGTCCTTCGACAAGCTCAGGATGAGGCCCTCGTGTATGCGCGATGCGGGTGCACGAACACCGCCGTTCCCCCGCGATCCTCACCCTGAGCCTGTCGAAGGGCGAGGATCGCGCGAGCCCGCAATTCCGGAGAGCCCGACCGGAAGGGCCGGAACCGGAACGTCGGCCGGCCGGTGTTACTGGTAGGTCGGGTGGTCGAGGGCCGCGAGCTTGGCGCGCGCGACGGCGGCGCGGGCCAGCGCGTCCTCGCGCTCCTCGAGGTCGTGCGCCGAGCCGACATCCTCGCCGGCGTCCTTGAGGTCCTGCTCGACGGCGCCGCGGTCGATCTCGTCGACCGGCATCGCCTCCTCGGCCAGCACCGTGCAGCGGCCCGGCACCACCTCGGCGAAGCCGCCGGCGACGAAGATGCGCCGCGCCACCTGGCCGCGCGAGAAGATGTGGATGACGCCGGGGCGCACGGTGGAGATCAGCGGCGCGTGCCCGGGCAGGACACCGAAATCGCCTTCCTCGCCGGGAACGACGACCATCTCGACCGGCTCGGCCACGAGCAGACGCTCGGGCGATACCAGTTCGAACTCGACCATGCCTTCAGCCATCTGTCGTCTCTTTCCCGTGGGCCGTCGGCGCGTGGCCGTCAGGCCACGCCCCGGACGGCCAACCGCACGACCCGGACTACGCGGCCTCCGCCGCCATGCGCTGGGCCTTCTCGATCGCTTCCTCGATCGTGCCGACCATGTAGAACGCCGCCTCCGGCAGATCGTCGTAGCGCCCGTCGGCGATCTCGCCGAACGCCTTGATGGTGTCGGCGAGGTCGACGAACTTGCCCGGCGTGCCGGTGAACACCTCGGCGACGTGGAACGGCTGCGACAGGAAGCGCTGGATCTTGCGCGCGCGCGAGACCGTCAGCTTGTCCTCTTCCGACAGCTCGTCCATGCCGAGAATGGCGATGATTTCCTGCAGCGACTTGTAGGACTGCAGGATCTCCTGCACGCGCCGCGCCGTGCGGTAATGCTGCTCGCCGACGATGCGCGGATCGAGGATGCGCGAGGTCGAGTCGAGCGGGTCGACGGCGGGGTAGATGCCGAGCTCGGCGATCTGGCGCGACAGCACCGTCGTCGCGTCGAGATGCGAGAAGGTGGTGGCCGGCGCCGGGTCGGTGAGGTCGTCGGCCGGCACGTAGATGGCCTGCACCGAGGTGATCGACCCCTTGGTCGTCGTGGTGATGCGCTCCTGCAGGGCGCCGAGGTCGGTGCCCAGCGTCGGCTGGTAGCCCACCGCCGAGGGAATGCGGCCGAGCAGCGCCGACACTTCCGAGCCCGCCTGGGTGAAGCGGAAGATGTTGTCGACGAAGAACAGCACGTCCTGGCCTTCCTCGTCGCGGAAGTACTCGGCGACCGTCAGGCCCGACAGCGCGACGCGGGCGCGGGCGCCCGGCGGCTCGTTCATCTGGCCGTAGACCAGCGCCACCTTGGAGTCGCCGTCGGGCTGGATGACGCCCGATTCCATCATCTCGTGGTAGAGGTCGTTGCCCTCGCGCGTGCGCTCGCCGACGCCGGCGAACACCGAGTAGCCGCCGTGGCCCTTCGCGACGTTGTTGATCAGCTCCATGATCAGCACCGTCTTGCCGACGCCGGCGCCGCCGAACAGGCCGATCTTGCCGCCCTTGGCGTAGGGGGTGAGCAGGTCGATGACCTTGATGCCGGTGACGAGCTGCTCGGCCTCGGTCGACTGGTCGGTGAAGACCGGCGCCTCGCGGTGGATCGGCAGGCGCTTCGTGGTCTTGACCGGGCCGCGCTCGTCGACCGGCTCGCCGATGACGTTGAGGATGCGGCCCAGCGTCTCGGGGCCGACCGGCATGGTGATCGGGCTGCCGGTGTCGGTCACCTGCTGGCCGCGCACGAGGCCGTCGGTGGTGTCCATGGCGATGCAGCGCACGGTGTGCTCGCCGAGGTGCTGGGCGACCTCGAGGACCAGCCGGTTGCCGCTGTTATCGGCCGTCAGCGCGTTGAGAATCGGCGGCAGGTCGCCGTGGAACTGCACGTCGACGACGGCGCCGAGCACCTGCGTGATCTGGCCGACTACGTTCTTGGCCATCGGGCAACTCCCCTGGGCTCGCGGACCGGGCGCTAGAGCGCCTCGGCCCCGGAAATGATCTCGATGAGTTCCTTGGTGATCGCCGCCTGGCGCGAGCGGTTGTAGTTCATCGTCAGGCGGTCGATCATGTCGCCGGCGTTGCGGGTGGCGCTGTCCATCGCAGTCATGCGCGCGCCCTGCTCGGAGGCGAACGACTCCAGCATCGCCCGGAACACCTGCACCGACATGTTGCGCGGCAGCAGGGCGGCGAGGATCTCGGTCTCGTCGGGCTCGTACTCGTGCAGCGCCGTGGCGCCGGCAGCCTCTTCCCCGCCCTCGGCCGCCGGAACGGCGAAGGGGATGAGCTGCTGCGGCGTGACCTTCTGGGTCAGCGCCGAGATGAAGCGGTTGTAGACGATGGTGGCGACGTCGAACTCGCCGGCCGCGAACATCGAGGTCAGCCGCTGGGCGATCTGCGCGGCGGTGTCGAACTTCGGCATCGGCCGCGCGGTGTCCTCCAGCACGTCGACGATGAGGGAGGCGTAATCGCGCCGCAGCATGCCCTGGCCCTTGCGGCCGACGATGAGCAGCCGGACCGTCTTGCCCTCGGCCTGCAGCGCGCGGATCTGGTTGCGCGTCCAGCGGGCGATCGAGCTGTTGAAGCCGCCGCACAGGCCGCGGTCGGTGAAGATCGGCACCAGCAGGTGGACGTCCGACTTGCCCGAGCCGGCGAGCAGCGGCGGCGCGTTGCCGGCCGACGCCGCGCGCCCGGCGACCGAGGACAGCATCTTCTCCATGCGCTCGGCGTAGGGCCGCGCCTCGAGCGCCAGCTCCTGCGCCCGGCGCAGCTTCGCGGCCGACACCATCTTCATGGCCGACGTGATGCGCCGGGTCGAACGGACCGACGTGATGCGGTTGCGTAGCGCCTTCAGGGACGGCATGGCGACCTGCTACCGGGCCGGATCAGGCGAAGGTCTTGACGAAGGCTTCCACGATCTCGCGGAGCTTCTTCTCGGTGTCGTCGCTGATCTCGCCCTTGGTCCGGATGGTCTCCAGCACGTCGGCGTGCTTGCTGCGGATGTGGTCGAGCAACTGCTGCTCGAACCGCGTGATGTCGCGCACGCCGACCTGGTCGAGGAAGCCGCGGACGCCGGCGAAGATCGCCACCACCTGGTCCTCGAACGGCATCGGCTGGAACTGCGGCTGCTTGAGCAACTCGGTCAGGCGCGCGCCGCGCGCCAGCAGGCGCTGGGTGACCGCGTCGAGGTCGGAGGCGAACTGCGAGAACGCCTCCATCTCGCGGTACTGCGCCAGCTCCAGCTTGATGCGCCCGGCGACCTGCTTCATCGCCTTGGTCTGGGCGGCCGAGCCGACGCGCGACACCGAGATGCCGACGTTGATGGCCGGGCGGACGCCTTTGTAGAACAGCTCGGTCTCGAGGAAGATCTGGCCGTCCGTGATCGAGATGACGTTGGTCGGAATGTAGGCCGACACGTCGGACGCCTGCGTCTCGATCACCGGCAGCGCCGTGAGCGAGCCCGAGCCGTTGGCCTCGTTCATCTTCGCCGCGCGCTCGAGCAGGCGCGAATGCAGGTAGAACACGTCGCCCGGATAGGCCTCGCGCCCCGGCGGGCGGCGCAGCAGCAGCGACATCTGGCGGTAGGCCGTCGCCTGCTTCGACAGGTCATCGTAGAAGATGACGCAGTGCATGCCGTTGTCGCGGAAGAACTCGCCCATGGCGCAGCCGGTATACGGCGCGAGGAACTGCAGCGGCGCCGGCTCGGACGCGGTGGCCGCGACGACGATGGTGTAGTCCATCGCGCCGTAGTCCTGCAGCGTCTTGACCACCTGCGCCACGGTCGAGCGCTTCTGCCCGACGGCGACATAGATGCAGTAGAGCTTCTTCTTCTCGTCGCCCGACTCGTTCACCGTCTTCTGGTTGATGATCGTGTCGAGGATGATGGCGGTCTTGCCGGTCTGGCGGTCGCCGATGATCAGCTCGCGCTGGCCGCGACCGACCGGCACCAGCGCGTCGAGCGCCTTGAGGCCGGTCTGCATCGGCTCGTGCACCGAGCGGCGCGGAATGATGCCCGGCGCCTTGACCTCGACGCGGGTGCGGTTGACGTCGGTCAGCGGGCCGGCGCCGTCGATCGGGTTGCCGAGCGCATCGACGACACGGCCGAGCAGGCCCTTGCCGACCGGAACGTCGACGATGGCGCCGGTGCGCTTGACCGTGTCGCCTTCCTTGATGTCGCGGTCCGAGCCGAAGATGACGACGCCGACGTTGTCGCTCTCGAGGTTGAGCGCCATCCCCTTGATGCCGCCGGGGAACTCGACCATCTCGCCGGCCTGGACGTTGTCGAGGCCCCAGACGCGGGCCACGCCGTCGCCGACCGACAGCACCGTGCCGACCTCCGATACGTCGGCGTCGGCGTCGAAATTGGCGATCTGGTTCTTCAGGATCGCGGAGATTTCGGCGGCGCGGATTTCCATCACGTCGCTCCCTTCATGGCGAACTTCAGGCGCTCGAGCTTGGTCTTCAGCGAGGCATCGATCATGCGCGAGCCGATACGGACGACGAGGCCGCCGATCAGCCCGGGATCGACCCGGGTCTCGATGGCGACGCGACCGCCGACCCGCTCCTGCAAGGTGCGGGTGAGCGTGGCGAGCTGCTCGTCGGTGAGTTTGCGGGCCGAGACGACTTCGGCGGTGCTTTCGCCGCGCCGGCGGCGCAGCTCGGCGAGAAAGGCGTCGATCATCGCCGGCAGGGCGATGAGGCGGTTGTTGCGGGCGACGAGCCCGACGAAGCGGCGCACCAGGTCGCTGGCGCCGGCGTCCTTCAGGATGGCGGCCATCGCACTCGCCTTGGCGTCGCGCTCGATCATCGGCGAACGCAGCAGCGCCGCCAGATCGGGAATGTCGCGCACGGCCTGACGCAGCGTGCCGAGGTCGGCGGCTACGCCGTCGAGCGCCTTGGCCTCGTCGGCCAGATCGTACAGCGCCGTCGCATAGCGCCCGGCGATTTCGCCCGTCAAACTGCCGTCCGTCGCCACCTGCGAAGGTCCCCCGGAATGCCGTTTCTGCGCGTCGACCCGGTCGACGGCAAGGGGTTGATTTTATTGGCTTTAACGCACACGCGCCCGCCGGCCGGATCGCCCCCCGCCGGTTGGGCGGGCGCTAGGTAGCACGACCCCGCCGGACTGGCAAGAACGGCTCCCGCACTGCAGCGAAAGAAGGGGCGGGGCGGGATGTCGCAGGCGGCGACCAGCGGGGCGTCACACGAAGCTGTACGGGTCGATGTCGACCGACAGGCGCACGGCGGCGGGGATGTCGACCCGCTCCAGCCAGCCGGCGACGATGGCCTGCACGTCCTCGTCGCGGCCGCATTTGAGCAGCAGGCGGCGGCGGTGGCGGCCGCGCAGGATGGCCAGCGGCGCCGGCGCCGGGCCGAGCACGGTGACGCCCTCGCCATGTGGCGCGGCGCGGGCCAGACGGCGGGCCACGCCGTCGGCGAGGTCGGGCGTGCCGGCCGAGACGACGAGAGCGGCGAGGCGGCCGAAGGGCGGCCAGCCGCCGGCCTCGCGCATCTGCGCCTCCAGCGCCATGAAACGCTCGCGCGCGCCCTCGACGATGGCGCGGATCACCGGATGCTCCGGCTGCCAGGTCTGCAGCAGCACCCTTCCCGGCCGTTCGGCGCGGCCGGCGCGGCCGGCGACCTGGTGGAGAAGCTGGAAGGTGCGTTCGCCGGCCCGCAGGTCGCCGCCGCCGAGGCCGAGGTCGGCATCGACCACGCCGACCAGCGTCAGGCCCGGGAAATGGTGCCCCTTGGCGACCATCTGCGTGCCGAGCAGGACATCGACCTCGCCGGCCTCGACGCCGGCGACGAGGCGGCGCACCGAATCGGGGCCACGCACGGTGTCGCTGGTCATCACCGCCACGCGCAGGTCGGGATCGACGGCGACCAGCTCCTCGGCGATGCGCTCGACACCGGGCCCGCAGGCGACCAGCGCGTCGGTTGCGCCGCAGGAGGGACATTCGGGCGGCACCGGCGCCATGAAGCCGCAGTGATGGCACTGCAACTGCCGGCGCAGGCGGTGCTCGACCAGCCAGGCCGTGCAGTTGGGGCACTCGAAGCGGTGGCCGCACTTGCGGCACAGGGTCAGCGGCGCATAGCCGCGGCGGTTGAGGAACAGCAGCGACTGGCCGCCCGCCGCCTTGTTGGCCGCCAGCGCGGCGACCAGCGGCGGCGCGAGGAAGCGGCCCGGCGGCGGCGGCGTGACGCGCAGATCGATCGCCTCGACCGCCGGCATGGCGGCGCCGCCGTGGCGCTCGGGCAGCAGGACTTCCCGGTAACGGCCGCGCTGCACGTTGACGACGCTTTCCAGCGAAGGCGTCGCCGACACCAGCACGCATGGCGCCTGGACGATCTGCGCCCGTACCACCGCCATGTCGCGGGCGTGGTAGGGGACGCCGTCCTCCTGCTTGAAGGCCTGCTCATGCTCCTCGTCGACGACGACGAGGCCGAGGTCGCGGAAGGGCAGGAACAGCGCCGAGCGGGCGCCGACGACAAGGCGGGCGCGGCCGTCGGCGACGGCACGCCAGGTGACGGCGCGGTCGGGCCCGCGGATCTCCGAATGCCACACCGCCGGGGCGGCGGCGAAGCGCCCCTCGAAGCGCGCGATCCATTGCGGCGTCAGCGCGATCTCCGGCACCAGCACCAGTACCTGCCTTCCATCCTTCAGGGCGGCCGCGATAGCCTCGAAATAGACCTCGGTCTTGCCCGAGCCGGTGACGCCGTCGAGCAGCGTGGTGGAGAATTTCCGCTCGCCGACGCGGGCGACGAGTTCCGCGGTCGCCGCCTGCTGCGCCGCCGACAGCACCGGCCCGGCGGCATGCAGGTCGGGTTCGCCGAACGGCAGCGGCGCCGGCAGTTCGACGGCATCGAGCGCGCCTGCCTCGGCCAGCCCGCGCACCACCGCCGGGCCGACGCCGGCCTCGCGCGCCAGCTCGCCGGTCGTGCGCGGCAGGCCATCGGCGGCGGCGGCGAGCACGCGGCGGCGGCCGTCGGTCAACCGCATTTCCTGCGGCGGCAGCGCGGCGAGGGTCCATGCGGCGCGCGACGGCGGCGGGTCGAACAGGCCCGGCACGGCCAGCGCGAGGCGCAGCACGGCACCGGGCGGCGCCAGCGTCCAGCGCGCCACCCAGGCGACGAAGCGCAGCAGCGACTCGGGCAGCGGCGGATGGTCGATGCGCTCGACGACGTCGCGCAGCTTCGCCGGCGCGACGTCGCCGGTGCCCCGGCCCCAGACCACGCCGACCACCTCGCGCGGTCCCAGCGGCACGACGACGAAATCGCCGGGGGCGAGACCGAGCGCCGGGTCGGCGCGGTAGTCGTAGGCGCCCGCGAGCGGCAGCGGCAGCAGCACGGCGAGGGTCGCGGCGCTGTCCGCCGGGGCGGGCGCGGTGGCGGAACGTGAGGGCATCGGCTACACTCTAACGGTCGGCGCGCGGCGGCGGAACGATGGCCGCGGACGGCGTGCCGGAACCGCGACGACGGGTGGAAGGAAACCCGATGAAGTTCTTCATCGACACGGCCGACATCGCCGAAATCCGCGAGCTTGCCGCCACCGGACTGCTCGACGGCGTCACCACCAATCCGTCGCTGATCGCCAAGTCGGGCCGCAACATGCTCGACGTCATCGCCGAGATCTGCGACGTCGTGCCCGGCCCGGTCAGCGCCGAGGTCACCGGCACCGACGCCGCGACGATGCTTGAGGAAGCGGCCGTGCTGTCGTCGATCGCCTCGAACGTGGCGATCAAGGTGCCGCTGACGCCCGAGGGGCTGAAAGCCTGCCGCAACCTCGCCGACCGGGGCATCATGGTCAACGTGACCCTGTGCTTCTCGCCGGCGCAGGCATTGCTGGCGGCGAAGGCCGGCGCGGCCTTCGTCTCGCCCTTCGTCGGCCGCCTCGACGACATCGGCGCCGACGGCATGGCGCTGATCGGCGAGATCCTCGAGATATACACGCAGTATCCCGACTTCGGGACCGAGGTGCTGGTTGCCTCGGTGCGCCATCCCGGCCACGTGGTCGCCGCCGCGCGCATGGGCGCCGATGTCGCCACCGTGCCGCCGGCGGTGCTGAAGCAGCTCTTCAACCATCCGCTGACCGACAAGGGGCTGGCGCAGTTCCTCGCCGACTGGGCGAAGACCGGCCAGTCGATCCTCGGCCAGGCGCGGGCGCGCGCGGCCGAGTAGCGACGTGAGCGAGAAAGCGCGCAGCGGCGGCGTTCCGGCCCCGGTCGGCCTGTCGGAGGACCAGGTCGCCGCCTGGCTGCGCGCGCATCCCGACTTCCTGCTGCGGCGACGCGAACTGCTCGGCGTGCTGGCCCTGCCGACGCGCGACTTCGGCGAGCCGGCGGCCGGCCAGGACGGCCGCATCGTCGACCTGCAGCTCTACATGCTGGCCCATCTGCGCAACGAGGTGCGCAAGCGCGAACAGCAGGTCGGCGCGCTGGTGACCACCGGCCGCGACGCCATGCACAGCCAGGGCCGCGTGCATGCCGCCGCGCTGGCGGTGATGGGCGCCCGCTCGCTCGACCATCTCATCGAACTGGTGACGACCGACCTCGCCGTGCACCTCGACGTCGACGCGGCGACGCTGTCGATCGAGACGGCCGGCGGCGTGGCCCGCGTCGGGCGCGGCGGCATCCGCGTGCTGCCGGTCGGCACGGTCGACGCGCTGCTCGGCGAGGGCCGCGACGTGATGCTGCGCGACGGCATCGCCGGCGACCGCCGCCTCTACGGCGAGGCCGCCGGCCTCGTGCGGTCCGACGCGCTGGTGCGCGTGCCGGTGCGCGCCGAGGCGCCGCCGGCCCTGCTTGCGCTGGGCAGCCGCGACGCGCGCCGCTTCCATGCCGGCCAGTCGGGCGAGCTGCTGGCCTTCCTCGCGCGGGTCGTCGCCCAGGCCATCCGCACCTGGGTGGGCGTGCCGGGCCCCGCGTGAGCGCGGCGACACCCGCATCCGACGTCGCCGCGGCAGCGGCCGAGTGGCTTGGCTGGCTCGAAGGCGTGCGGCGCGCCTCGCCGCACACGCTCGCCGCCTACCGCCGCGACCTCGACGCCTTCCTCGCGTTCGTCACCGACCACCTTGGCGCCGCGCCGACGCTGGCGGCCCTCGCCGGCCTCGGGCAACGCGATTTCCGCGCCTGGCTGGCGCGGCGCGCGGCGGGGCACAAGGCAGCATCGACCGCCCGCGCGCTGGCCGTCGTGCGCTCGTTCTTCCGCTACCTCGACCGCAGCGGCCGCGCGCACAACCCGGCCCTCGCCCGCATCGCCACGCCGCGGCAACCGAAGAGCGTGCCGCGCGCGCTGGCCGTCGACGCGGCGGCCGAAGTGCTCGACACCGCCGCCGAGGCCGAGGGCTGGATCGGCCTGCGCGACGTCGCGGTGCTGTCGCTGCTCTATGGCTGCGGCCTGCGCATCGGCGAGGCGCTGGGCCTGACCCGCCGGGTGCTGCCGCTCGGCGACCGCCTCGTGGTGCGCGGCAAGGGCAACAAGGAACGCGTCGTGCCGGTGCTGCCCGTCGTCGCCGAGGCCGTCGCCGCCTACCTGGCGGCCTGCCCGCACCGGGGAGTTGACGATGCGCCGCTGTTCGTCGGCGCGCGCGGCGGCGCGCTGTCGCCCCGCGTGATTCAGCTCCGCGTCGCCGACCTGCGCCGGCGGCTCGGTTTGCCCGAAGGTGCCACGCCGCACGCGCTGCGCCACAGCTTCGCCACCCACCTGCTGGGCGGCGGCGGCGACCTGCGCACGATCCAGGAACTGCTGGGCCACGCCTCGCTGTCGACGACGCAGCGCTACACGGCGGTCGACGCTGCGCATCTGCTCGACGTCTACGGCCGCGCCCACCCGCGGGCGCGCGGCTAGGAGATCGTCCGTCGGCTACTCGGCGGGCGCGGCGTGCGGCGCGCCGCCGGGCACGGACGCAACGGCTGCCTTGCCGCGATGATCGGCCGCGAACAGCATGTACACGGCCGGCAGGAAGACCAACGTGAAGACCGTGCCGATGGCCATGCCGCTGACGAGCATGATGCCGATGCTGTTGCGCGCCTCGGCGCCGGCGCCGGTGACGAAGACCAGCGGCATGTGGCCGAACACCGTGGCCGTCGTGGTCATCAGGATGGGCCGCAGGCGCGTCTTCGCCGCCTCGCGCACGGCCTCGATCTTCGCCAGCCCCTCGCGCTGCATGGCGTTGGCGAAGGACACGATGAGGATGCCGTTCTTGGCGATCAGCCCGACCAGCGTGATGAGGCCGATCTGGCTGTAGATGTTCATCGTCGTCGCGCCGAAGAAGGTGAACAGCAGCGCCGCCGTCAGGGCCAGCGGCACGGAGCCGAGCAGGACCACGAGCGGGTCGCGGAAGCTGCCGAACTGCGCCGACAGGACGAGGTAGATGAGCAGCACGGCGAAACCGAGCGTGCCGGCGAGCGTCGTGCCCTCCTGGCGGATCTGCCGCGACTCGCCGGCGAAGTCGATGGTGTAGCCGGCGGGCAGGATGGCGCGCGCCGCGGCTTCCAGCGTGGCGAGACCGTCGGTCTTGGTCACGCCCGGCACGACGCCGCCGAAGACGCGGAAGCTGTCGGCCTGCTGGAAGCGGGCGAGCGTGCGCGGCGCGGTGAAGGTCTCCAGCCGCGCCAGCGCGGAGAAGGCGATCTGCGCTCCGTCGGGGGTACGGATCTTGTAGTCGAGCAGGCGGTCGGCCGAGGCACGTGCATCGCCATCCACCTGCGGGATGACCTTGTAGGTGCGGCCCTCGTAGCTGAAACGGTTGACGTAGTTGCCCGCCAGCATGACGGCGAGCTGCTGGCCGACATCGGCGAGGTCGAGGCCGAGGTCGGCGACGCGCGCGCGGTCGACGATCACGCGTACTTGCGGCAGGTCGATCTTGAGGTCGGTGTCGGCGAACATGAACTTGCCGCTGCCGAAGGCGGCGCCGACGATCTGCTGGGCGTAGGCGGCCATCTGCTCGGGCGTGCCCGGTCCCTTCAGCACCAGCTCGACGTCGTAGTTGCCGGCCCCGGGCAGGGCCGGCGGCGCGACTGGAAAAAGCTGCAGCTCGCTGATCTGCGCCAGCTGGCCGAACACCGCCGGCTGGATCTCGCCGACCGTGCGCTCGCGGTCGTGCCAGTCCTTCAGCAGGTAGCCGCCGAAGCCGTTCGAGGCGAAGACGATCTCGAACATGGCCTGGAACTCGGGCAGGGCGGCGCCGGCCTCGTAGACCTCGCGCATGTGGCTCGCGGTGTAGGCGAGCGACGCGTCCGGCGCGGAATTGACGACGAGGATGATGATGCCCTCGTCCTCGGTCGGCGCCAGCTCCTTGCCCGAGAACATGTAGAGCGGCGGCGTCAGCAGGCAGACGAAGACGCCGAGCACGATGATCGGCGCGCGATGGGCGAGGATGCCGTCGAGGACGCGGCCGTAGAATTCCGCGAGGCGGTCGAAGCCGCGCCCGACCAGCCGCGTGTAGCGGCCCTCGCGCCCGCCCTCGGGCGCCATGTAGGCGCTCATGATCGGCGACAGCGTGATCGCCACCAGGCCGGAAACGAGGACGGCGATGGCGAGCGTGATGGCGAATTCCTTGAACAGCACGCCGGTCAGCCCCGACTGGAAGCCGATGGGCGCATAGACCGCCGCGAGCGTGATCGACATGGCGATGATCGGCGCGAAGAGCTGGCGCGCACTGGTCAGCGCCGCGTCGACACGGCTCATGCCCTCGCGCATGTAGCGGGCGACGTTCTCGACGACGACGATGGCATCGTCGACGACGAGGCCGACCGACAGCACGATGGCGAGGATGGTCAGCAGGTTGAGCGAGAAGCCGAACGCCGCCATCGCCGCCATGGCGCCGATCAGCGAGATCGGTATGGCCACCAGCGGCACCAGCGCCGAACGCACCGAACCGAGCATCAGAAAGACGATCACGCCGACGATCATGACCGTCTCGACGAAGGTCGAGGCGATCTCGCGCAGCGCGTTCTCCATGTAGCGCGCGCCGTCGTAGGCGATGGCGATCTCGGTGCCCGGCGGCAGGATGGCCTGGATCGCCACCAGCTCGTCGCGCAGCGCGTGGGCGACGCCGATCTCGTTGGCGCCGGGCAGCGGCCAGACCGACAGGTAGACGGCGTCCTTGCCATTGTGGCGCACGTTGGCCGTCGCCTCCTCGGCGCCCAGTTCGACGCGCCCGATGTCGGCGATGCGGATGACGCGGCCCTGCTCGGCACGGACGACCAGCCGCTCGAACTCCTCGACCGAGCGCAGGTCGGTGTTGGCCAGCAGGTCGACCTGGATCTGGCCGCCCTTGGCCTGGCCGATGGCGGACAGGAAGTTGTTGCGGGTCAGCGCCTGCTCGACGTCGAGGGTACCGAGGCCGAAGGCCGCCAGCCGTTCGCCGTCGAGCCAGATGCGCATGGCGCGCGGACGCGCCCCCTCCAGGCCGACCCTCTGGACCCCGGGGATCGTCGACAGGCGCGGCTGGATTTCGCGCGAGAGGTAGTCGGTCACCTCCGACGGCGACATCGTCGACGAGGTGGCGCTGACATAGAAGGTCGCATAGGGCCGGTCGGCCCGCTGCACCTCGACCACCGGGTCTTCCGCTTCGGCCGGCAGTTCGCTGCGGATCTGGTCGAGGCGATTGCCGACCTCCGTCAGCGCCACCGTGCTCGGATGGTTGAGCTTGAGGCGCACGGTGACCGTGCTGACACCGGCGACGCTCGTCGATTCGACGAAATCGACGCCGGTGATGGACGACACCGCGCGTTCGATCGGCGTCGTCACGAAGCCGCGGATGCCGTCGGCCGAGGCGCCGATATAGGCCGTGGTGACGATGATCGACGAGCTCTCGATGCGCGGATACTGCTGGATCGGCAGGTCGGTGGCCGCGCGCAGGCCGATGAAGATCAGCGCCAGGTTGATGACGATGGCGACCACCGGCCGCCGCACGAACATCTCGGCAAATCGCATCTCGGCGAACTCCGGCAGCTCAGTTGGCGGCGGGCTGCGGCTGCGCCGCGGCCGGCTCGCCGGTGCGCACGAGCAGCCCCTCGCGCAGCTTGAAGGAGCCGGCGGTGGCGATCAGGTCGCCCTCGGCGAGACCGTCGACAATGGCGATGTCGTCGCCAACGACCGGCCCGGTCCGCACGACGCGGCGCTCGGCGCGCATCTGGCCGTCCTTCTCGACGACGAGGAAGACGTGCTGGCCGTAGGGCGAACGACGCACGGCCGTCAGCGGCACCAGCAGCGTCTGCTGCGGCGGCGAGGTCTGCACGACCACGTCGAGGAAAGTGCCCGGGCGCAGGCTGTCGCCGAAGCCCTGCGCCACCGCGCGGAAGCGGACGGTGCGGTTGGCGCCGTCGACGGCGGCGTCGTCGGCGATGACCCAGGCTTCCGCCGTGCCGTTCGGCAACTGGCGCCCGCCCAGCGTCACCATGACGCCCTCGCGCACCTGGGCCGCCGCGTCCTGCGGTAGCGAGAAGTCGACATAGGCATCGGGATCGACGCCCTGCAGGGTGGCGACGCGGCTGCCCGCCGCCAGATAGGAGCCGGGTTGCAGGTCGGTCAGGCCGACCCGCGCGCGGAACGGCGCGTTGAGCGTCTTCTTGGCGATCTCCGCGCGCAGCCCCTGCACGCGCGCGTTGGCGACGGCGAAGTCCTCGCGGGCGCGGTCGAGATCGGCCTTCGAGACGGTCTGCGTCGTGCTCAGGCTCTGGCGGCGTTCGAGCGTGAGCTGCGCGATCCGCGCCTCGGCCTCGGACGCCGCCAGCTCGGCGCGCTCCTGGCGTGTGTCGAGGCGGACCAGCACCTGCCCGGCCTCGACGATCTGGCCCGAGGTGAAGCCGACCTCGGCCACCGTGCCGGCCAGCTCGTTGCGCATCTCGACCTGGCGCACGGCGACGACGGTGCCGATGGCCTGGCTGGTGGCCGACCATTCGCCCCGCCGCACCTTCGCCACCTCGACCGCCTCCGACGGCTCCGGGAACGCCTGCGCGGCAGCGATGGCGGTCTGGATTTCCGCGTACTTGACGTAGGCGAGACCGGCCGCGACGACGACGATGCAGGCGGCCACGGCCAGCCATGCCTTCACTTGCCCCGACATCACTCGACCTCCGCCCCTCGTCCGGTCCGTCCGGCGCTCGCCCCCACCCGGTGCCGTCCTGTGCCGGACGTTCGTCACAACCACGGACGTGCGCCGCACCTGCCCCGCTGGCAAGTCGTGACGCACGCGAATTTGCGCTTTGGCGATGTGACGGCGAGGTTGGCACCACACCGGACACACCGCAATAACTCGGGCCGATAGATACTATAGGAACATAACAGGAACATTACAATTGCCGCGCGGCCGGCGGCGCGATGGCATGCGCCTTGCCTCGTCGGCGGGGTGGCCCGACACTCGGGCCGGAGGCGGCGATGGGCTCGGCAATCCGGTTCCTGCTCAACGGCGACGTGCGGACGGTCGACGACGCGCCGCCGGAGCGGACCCTGCTCGAATACGTGCGCGAGACGGCACGCCTGACGGGCACCAAGGAAGGATGCGCCGAGGGCGACTGCGGCGCCTGCACCGTGGCCCTCGGCACGCGCGACGGCGCGACCGTGCGCTACCGGCCGGTCAACAGCTGCATCGTCCTGCTCGGCCAGGTGCACGGCCGGCAGGTGCTGACGGTGGAGGCACTCGCCGGCGGCGACGCGCTGCATCCGGTGCAGCAGGCGCTGGTCGACGCGCACGGCACGCAGTGCGGCTTCTGCACGCCCGGCTTCGCGATGGCGATGTTCGCGCTGCATCAGGAGGGCGGCACGCCCGACGTCGACAGCGTGCACGAGGCGCTCGCCGGCAACCTGTGCCGCTGCACCGGCTACCGCCCCATCGTCGAAGCGGCGCAGCGCGCCGCCAGCCTGCCCGACGCCGGACAGCGCGAGCGCCTGCCCGGCTGGGCCGCGACGCTCGGCACGCTCGACGACGGCGGCGACCTGGCCGTGGAAGGCGCCGCCGGGCGCTTCCTCGCCCCGACGACGATGGACGGCCTCGCGGCAGCGCTCGCCGCCCATCCCGACGCGCGCATCCTCGCCGGCGGCACCGACCTGGCGCTGCTGGTGACGAAGCAGAATCGCCGCCTCGGCACCGTCGTCGCGCTCGGCCGCGTCGCCGGCCTCGACCGCATCGAGGTCGGAGAGGCGACGATCACGCTCGGCGCCGCCGCCACCTACGCCGACGCCCTCCCTGTCATCGCCGCCGACCGGCCGGACTTCGCCGCCATGATCCGGCGCCTCGGCTCGCGGCAGATCCGCGCCCTCGGCACCGTCGTCGGCAACGTCGCCAACGCCTCGCCCATCGGCGATACGCCGCCGGTCCTGCTGGCGCTCGACGCGACGCTCGATCTCGTGGACTCGTCCGGCGCACGCACGATGAAGATCGCCGACTTTTTCACGGACTACCGCCGGACGGCGTTGCGTCGGGGCGAATTCGTCGCCTCGGTGACGTGGCCGCGCGCCGTCCCGGGAGAGCTGTTCGCCGTCTACAAGGTGTCGCGGCGCTGGGACCAGGACATCTCCGCCGTGCTCGGCGCCTTCCGTCTCGTCCTCGATGGCGACGTCGTCGCCGCGGCCCGCATCGCCTATGGCGGCATGGCGGCGACGCCCAAACTCGCCGTGCAGACGGCCGCAGCGCTGGTCGGCCGGCCGTGGACGGAGGCGACGGTCGAGGCGGCGATCCCTGCCCTCGCCGCGGATTTCAGCCCGATCGACGATTTTCGCGCCAGCGCCGCCTATCGCGCGCGCATCGCCGGCAACCTCCTGCGCCGCTTCCACCGCGCCACGACATCGCCGGCCGACACGGCGGGAGTGATGGCGCTGTGAGCGTCGCCGAGGACATCCCCGCGGGGACGGCGGAGGGCGGCGTCGGCACGGCCGTCCGCCACGACAGCGCGGTGCGCCACGTCACTGGCAGCGCGCGCTTCATCGACGACATTTCCGAGCCGCGCGATCTCCTGCATGCCTGGCCAGTGCTGAGCACCCATGCCCATGCCCGCGTGACAGCCATCGACACGGCGCCGGCGCTCGCTTTGCCCGGCGCCGCCGCGGTGCTGACTGCCGCCGACATTCCCGGACTCAACGATGTGGGGCCGATCCTCAAGGGCGAACCCCTGCTCGCCGACGGCCTCGTCGAGCATGTCGGGCAGATCGTCGCGCTCGCCGTCGCCACGACCCGCCAGCAGGCACGCGACATGGCCGCCGCCGTCGAGGTCGCCTACGAGGCCCTGCCGGCGACGCTGTCGATCGACGCGGCGCTGGCCGCCGGCAGCTTCGTCTGCGCGCCGCAGACCCTGAAGCGCGGCGACGCCGAGGCCGCTCTCGCCACAGCGCCGCGCGTGTTCGCCGGCGAAGTGCGGATGGGCGGGCAGGACCATTTCTACCTCGAGGGCCAGATCGCGCTGGCGCTGCCCGGCGAGGACGGCGAGATGGTCGTCCACAGTTCCACCCAGCATCCGAGCGAGGTGCAGCGCGGCATCGGCCATGTCCTCGGCCTGCCGGCCAGCGAGGTGGTCGTCGAGGTGCGGCGCATGGGCGGCGCCTTCGGAGGCAAGGAGAGCCAGGCGACGATCATCGCCGCGCTGGCGGCGCTCGCCGCGCGCCACACGCGCCGGCCGGTGAAGCTGCGCCTGTCGCGCGACGACGACATGCTGGCGACCGGCAAGCGCCACGGCTTTCTCGCGCGGTGGCGGGCCGGAGTCGGCGACGACGGCCGGCTGCTCGCCCTCGACGTGACGCTGGCGGCCAATGGCGGCCACCTCGCCGACCACACGCCGCCCGTCGTCGCGCGCGCGCTCTGCCATGTCGACAACTGCTACTTCATTCCCGACATTCTCGGCCGCGGCTTCGGCTGCAAGACCAACACCGTGTCGAACACCGCCTTCCGCGGCTTCGGCGCGCCCCAGGGCATGCTGGCGATCGAGGCGGCGATCGACGATATCGCCCGCACGCTGGGCCGCGACCGCGACGAGATCCGGCGCGCCAGCCTCTACGCCGGCGACGGCGCGCAGGCGGTCACGCCCTACGGCCAGCAGGTCGAGCACAATCGCCTCCCCGACCTCATCGACGCCCTGGCGAAGGATGCCGACCTGGCGCGGCGGCGGCGCGACATCGCCGCCTTCAACGCCGCGCATCCGGTGCTGAAGAAGGGGCTGGCGACGATGCCGGTGAAGTTCGGCGTCTCGTTCAACACGCCGATGCTGAACCAGGCCGGCGCCCTGGTTCACGTCTATCTCGACGGCAGCGTGCACCTGAACCACGGCGGCACGGAGATGGGCCAGGGCCTCTACACCAAGGTGGCGCAGGTCGCTGCCGAGGCCTTCCAGATCGACCTCGGGCATGTCCGCGTCAGCGCCACGCGCACCGACAAGGTGCCCAACACCTCGCCGACCGCCGCCTCGACCGGGTCCGATCTGAACGGCATGGCGGCGCTCGCGGCCTGCCGCGAGATTCGCACCCGCATGGCGCGCTGCGTCGCCGAGGAATGGGAGGTCGAGGAGGCCGACGTCGTCTTCGCCGACAACCGCGTGCTGGCCGGCAACCGCACCATGACCTTCGCCGAGGCGGCGCAGCTCACCTGGCGCAAGCGCGTGTCGCTATCGGCGACGGGCTTCTACCGCACGCCCAAGCTGAGCTGGGACCCGGTGACCATGACCGGGCGGCCGTTCTTCTATTACTCCTACGGCGCCGCCGCCTCGGAAGTGGTGATCGACACGCTGACCGGCGAGCACCGCATCCTGCGGACCGACATCATCCACGATTGCGGCGCCTCGCTGAACCCGGCCATCGACCGCGGCCAGATCGAGGGCGCCTTCGTGCAGGGCGCCGGCTGGGTGACCAGCGAGGAGCTGTGGTGGGACAAGGCGGGCGCGCTGAGGACGCACGCCCCGTCGACCTACAAGATTCCCGGTTCGCGCGACGCGCCGGCCGATTTCCGCGTGCACCTGCTGGCCGGCGCGCCGAATCCCGAGGCGACGATCTTCCGCTCCAAGGCGGTAGGCGAGCCGCCGCTGATGTTGGCGATTTCCGTCTGGCTCGCCCTGCGCGACGCCGTCGCCGCGGCCGCCGGCACGGCGGGCACCGTGCCGCTCGACGCGCCGGCGACGCCGGAGCGCATCCTGACGGCAATCGAGACCATGCGGGCACGGGGAGCGGCGGCATGAACGGCGACGGCTACATGAAGCGCGCGCTCGAACTGGCGCGCGGCTCGATCGATCGCGGCGGCGGCCCGTTCGGCGCCGTCATCGTCCGAGACGGCCGCATCGTCGCCGAGGGCACCAACGCAGTGACCAGCACGCCCGACCCGACGGCGCATGCCGAGGTCGTGGCCATTCGCGCCGCCGCCCTGTCGCTCGGCAACTTCGACCTCGCCGGCTGCGAGATCTATACGAGCTGCGAGCCCTGCCCGATGTGTCTCGGCGCCATCTACTGGGCGCGCCTCGACCGCATCTGGTTCGCCGCCACCCGCGACGATGCGGCCGCTGCCGGCTTCGACGACGAATTTCTCTACCGCGAGATTCCGAAGCCGCTGGCCGACCGCCTCATCCCCACCGCGCGGCTGTCGCTGGCGGAGACCGACGCGGTGTTCCGGGCCTGGGCGGACAGTCCCGACAAGATTCCGTACTGACGCATCGGAACCGCGTCTCCCTCTCCGCCCTCGGGGGTGGAGAGGGTGAAGCGGAGGTGGTCTACCGCTCGCGCCGCACCGCGCTCTCGTGCCAGCGGTGCAGCAGCGCGTGCTGCAGCGTCGTCATGCAGAAGAAGATGACGATGCCGAGGCCGGACAGCAGGATCAGCGCCGCGAACATGTTGGGAATGCGAAGCTGGTTGCCGGACTCGATGATGCGCCAGGCCAGGCCGGTCGAGCCGCCGCTGCCGGCGACGAACTCGGCCACCACCGCGCCGATGAGGGCGAGGCCGCCCGAGATCTTCATGCCGCCGAGCAGGTAGGGCAGCGCGCCGGGCATCTGCAGGTAGCGAAACATCTGCCAGCGCGAGGCGCCGTAGAGCTGCATCAGGTCGCGCAGGTTGTGGTCGGCCGACGACAGGCCGAGCGTCGTGTTCGACAGGATCGGGAAAAACGCGACGAGCCAGGCGAGGATGAGCAGCGTGAACTCGACATTGTCGAAGCCGACCCAGATCAGCACCAGCGGCGCGATCGACACCACCGGCGTCACCTGCAGGATGACGGCGTAGGGAAACAGCGCCAGCTCCAGCACCCGGCTCTGGGTGAAGACGATGGCCATGGCGACACCGCTCGCCACGGCCACGACGAAAGCCGAGACGGTGACGCGGAACGTCACCCACAGGGAGGCCATCAGCGACATGAAGTTGTCGGCCAGCGCGGCGACGACGAGCGACGGCGCGGGGAGGACGAACTTGGGCACCTCGAACGCCGTGCAGGCCCATTCCCACAGCGCGATGAAGACGATGCCGACGGCGACCGGCACGGCCGTCCTGACGAAGCGCCGGTCGGCGACGACCTTGCGTATCGCACCGGGGGACGGACGTTCTGCCAGTCGGGCACGGGCAGGCGCCGCTGTCATGAATCCCGCATCAACTGCCATTGCTTCCGTCCACCTTTGAACAGGGGCTTACTCGGCCGCCGCGAGGCGCACCGGCACCGCGCCGTCGCGCCTCATCTCGGGCTCGCCGTGCTCGGCCAGGAGGGCGCGCAGCTTCTTGCGCATCAGCAGGCCGGGCCGGTCGGACACCATGTGGTACTCGCCGGCGCCCTGCGGATCGAGGGCGACGTCGCAATCCGTCGTCTCGAGGATGACCTTGTCCTCCAGCGTGACCTGACGGTCGAAGGCGTTGACGTCGGCCGCCGGCACCTCGGCCTCGGTATCGTTGCGGTAGCAGAACTGCACGATCATCGCGCGGTCGTCGGCCATCGGCGTCGCGGCGGTGAAGATCGTGTGGCGCAGGCCGTTCGGATAGGTGATGCCGAGGCGGCGGGCGAAGGGCAGGAACCATGTCGAGTGGATCTTGCGCACCGTGCTGCTCTCGGCCGAGCCGGTGACCGCGCTGCCGATGCCGCGCACGCGCACGGGAATCTCCGTATGCACGTGGAAGCCGTAGTCGACCTCGGTGATCTCGTTCTTCGACGGCAGCGGGTCGGCGACGTCGCCGAAGCTCGCGCGGTGCGTGAAGGCGACATGCGCGTTGTCGAAGGAGTTCTCCATCAGCCGCAACGCGCCGATGTTCCATTCCTCATAGAACTGCGGGATGTAGCGGAACCCCGGCTCGTCGGCCTCGGGCAGCTCCGGCAGGCTCGTCAGCGGTTCGTCGAGGGCAACCCAGATGAAGCCGTAGCGTTCGGCCGTGCGATAGCCGGCGATGGCGATGCGGTCGGACACGGCGCCGTCGAGGCGCTGGGGGATCCGCACGCAGCGGCCGGTCGCATCGAAGGTCCAGCCGTGGTAGCCGCAGACGATGTTGCCGTCCTCGACGAAGCCGCGCGACAGCTCGGCCGTGCGGTGGCAACAGCGGTTCTCGAGGCAGGCCGGCTTGCCGGTGCCGTCGCGCCAGAGGACCAGATTCTCGCCAAGCAGGACGAATTTCTGCGGCCCCTCGTCGAGCGAGGCCGCCGGCACCACAGGATACCAGAACCGCCGCAGGACCTTCTGCTTCGTCGTCAGCATGACCCTTCCATCCTTCCCCTGGCAGCGCGGCGGTCCGTCAGGACGCGGCCCGCACCTCGGTCTCTCCATGCGCGGCGAACAGCGCGCGCAGCTTCTTGCGCATCAGCACGCCGGGCCGGTCGGTATGCATGTGCATTTCCTCGCCGTCGTGCACGGCGAGCGGCACGTCGGGCTCCGTCCCCTCGAGGATGAACTGGTCCTCCAGCGTGATGCGCCGGTCCCACGCCACTACCTCGGCGGCCGGCGTGTCGGCCTCGGCATCGTTGCGGTAGCAGAACTGGACGACCATCGTGCGGTCGTCGGTCATCGGCGTCGCCGCCGTGAAGATCGTGTGCGTCAGGCCGTTGGGATACGAGATCGCCGCGCGGCGGCAGAACGGCATGAACCAGTCCGACTCCGTCCGCCGCACCGTGCGGTCGCCCTCGATGCCGAGCGCCTTGCGCCCGGATGCGGGGTTCCTCACCGGCGTTTCCATCCGCCGCACGAAGCCCCAGTCGTTCTCGATCATCTCGCTCTTCGACGGCACGGGATTGTTCACGTCGCCGAAGGTATTGCGATGCGTGAAGGCGACATGGGCGGCGTCGAAGGAATTCTCCATCAGCCGGAAGGCGCCGATCTTCCATTCCTCGTAGAACTGGTCGACGCGACGGAACTCCGGCCGCGCCGCCTCGGGAATGTCCGGTATCGGTGCCAGCGGCGCCTCCAGCGCCACCCAGATGTGGCCGTAGCGCTCGTCGGCGCGAAAGCCGGGAATGGTGATGCGATCCGCCGCGGCGGTTTCGAGCTTCTGCGGAATGCGCACGCAGCGCCCGGTCGGATCGAAGGTCCAGCCGTGATAGCCGCAGACGATGTTGCCGTCCTCGACGAAGCCGACGGACAGTTCGGCGGTGCGATGGCAGCAGCGGTTGGCGACGCAGGCCGGCGCGCCGAACTGGTCGCGCCACAGCACGATGTTCTCGCCGAGCAGCACGAACTTGCGCGGGCCGTCGTCGAGCAGCGCGGCCGGCATCACCGGATACCAGAACCGCCGCAGCACTTTCTGTCGGGTCGCCAGCATCGCCGCCTCTCGCGGAAGGGCCGACGGGCGCCGGAGGGTCCGGCGCCCGTCGTTGCGTCTCGCGCTAGCTGCGCGGCTTCATCTCCATGCCGTAGCCCTTGTTGACGAAGTCGAGGGTGAACGCCTTCTTGTAGTCGGCGTCCTTCGGCAGCAGCCCGTAGGAGACGAGGGCGTCGAAATGCGCCTTCCAGCGCGCGTCGGACATGGCGCCGATGCCGAGCGTCTTGGCGTCGCCGCCGTCGACGATGCCGTTGGCCTTCATCTGGTCGATGGCGAAGGCGATGACGTCGTCGCCCATGTCCGGGTTGGCCTTCTTGATGAGAAGGTTGGCCGGCGTCGGATCTCCGTAGAGGTAGTCGTACCAGCCCTCGATCGAGGCCTCGACGAAGCCCTTCACGGCGGCCGGGTTCTCGGCGATCCACTTCTGCGGCACCAGCGTCAGCGACGCGTAGGTGGCGTAGCCGGCATCGGCGAGCAGCCAGACATCGGGCTCGACACCCTCCTTGCGGGACATGAAGGTCTCGCTCGACAGGTAACCCTGCTGGATCGCCGTCTTGTCGGTGAGGAAGGGCGCCAGGTTGAAGGTGTACTTGCGGATCTGGCTGTCGTCGTAGCCGAACTTGGCGCGCAGGAACGGCCAGAAGGTGTTGATCGAGCCCGCCGCGATCATGATCGGCTTGCCCTTCATGGATTCGAGGCTCGGATAGACGCCCTTGTGCGACATCAGGATCTGCGGAATTTTCTGGAAGCCGGCCATCACCGCGACGACGTCGGCGCCCTCCTTCTGCAGGTTGTGGGCGTAGTCGTTGTTCGAGCCCATGGCGAAGTCGACCGCGCCGGCGGCGATGAGCTGGGCATTGTTCACGCCCGGGCCGCCCATGCGGATGGTGACGTCGAGGCCGTGCTTGGCGAAGTAGCCCTTGGCCAGCGCCTGGTAGTAGCCGCCGTGCTCGGCCTGCGCCTTCCAGCTGGTGATGAAACTGACCTTGGTGAGGTCGGCCGCCTCGGCGGTGAACGCGCCGCCGGCGAGTGCGGCGGCCGCGGCGCCCGCCGCGAGCAGATGGCGCGCTGTGCGCAGTGCCGTCATGTCCGTCTCCTTCGTCGATCACTGTGCGCGGGCGCGTGCCCGCGACGCGTCGATGGCAGGAGCACAGTTCGTGCCAGCGGCGATTCACGGTTCGAATCCGCGCAGGCCCGTTCGGCGTTGCACAGATGCGCGGCGGTGACCGCCCTGTCTGCACAGTCCGTGGGCAATCGGCCGCACATGTCCGCGCCATCCGGCGCCGCGTGGCGCGTGGCACGGATATGGCAACGCGGCGCGCCGGAAAGGCCGGGGCAGCAGGGCGCCCGGAACGCACATGACGATGACGACACTTCCCCGCCGCTGGTGGCAGGACATGACGACCGCCGAGTTCGCCGCGCTCGACGCGCCGCGTGTCGTGGCGCTGCTGCCCGTCGCGGCCATCGAGGCACACGGGCCCCATCTGCCGGTCTATGTCGACGCCTGCATCAACAAGACCATCGTCGAGCGCGCCGTCGAGCTGATGCCCGCCGACCTGCCGGCGACGGTGCTGCCGATGATGCCGGTCGGCAAGAGCGACGAGCACCTCGCCTTCCCCGGCACGCTCACCCTGTCGGCGGAGACGCTGATCCGCCTGTGGACGGAAATCGGCGAGTCCGTGCACCGCGCCGGCATCCGCAAGCTGGTGCTGTTCAATTCGCACGGCGGCCAGCCACAGATCGCCGACATCGTCGCGCGCGACCTGCGCGTGCGCCTCGGCATGTTCGTCGTCACCGCCGCGTCCTTCGGCCTTGGCAAGCCGGCCGGCCTGTTCGATCCGATGGAGCTGGCCCACGGCATCCACGGCGGCACGGTCGAGACCTCGATCATGCTCGCCGCGCGCCCCGACCTCGTGCAGATGGACCGCGCCGAGAACTTCGTCCCGTCCTCGGTGGCGATGGAGCAGGAATACCGCTGGCTGCGGCCCGAGGGCCGCGGCGTCGGCTTCGGCTGGCAGACCCAGGACCTGCACCCCGCCGGCGCCGCCGGCGACGCCACCGCCGCCGACCCGGAGCACGGCCGCCAGGTCATCGAGCACGTCGCCGCCGCCCTCGTCGACCTGCTCGGCGAGGTCGCCCGCTATCCCCTCGACAACATCCGCCGGCCCGTGCCGGCCTTCGCCTGACCGCCATGGAGCCGACGATGAACGCCATCCGCCCCGACGCGCGCCCGCTCGCCGTGCTGCGCGGCGTCGACAAGACCTTCTCCAACGGCACCACGGCCCTGAAGGGGCTCGACCTGACGATCAACCGGCAGGAGTTCATCAGCCTGCTCGGGCCGTCGGGCTGCGGCAAGTCGACGGCGTTGCGGCTGATCGCCGGCCTCGGCGACGTGTCCTCCGGCGACATCGACTGGCCGACCTCGTCCTACGACCATCGCGGCCGGCCGGAGCGCGAGATGGGCTTCGTCTTCCAGGAGCCGACGCTGATGCCCTGGGCGACCGTCTGGGACAATGTCTGGCTGCCGCTGCGCCTCGCCGGCAAGGGCAAACGCGAGGTCGCCGACAGCGTCGACGAGGCGATCGCCATGGTCGGCCTCGCCGGCTTCGAGCGCGCCTATCCGCGCGAGCTGTCGGGCGGCATGAAGATGCGCGTCTCCATCGCCCGCGCGCTGGTCACCAAGCCCAAGCTGCTGCTGATGGACGAGCCCTTCGCGGCGCTCGACGAGATCACCCGCTTCAAGCTCAACAACGACCTGCTGTCGCTGTGGGAGACGCAGAAGTGGACGGTGATCTTCGTCACCCACAGCGTCTACGAATCGGTCTACCTGTCGAGCCGCATCGTCGTGATGGCGGCGCGGCCGGGCCGCATCGTCGGCGAGATCGCCATCGACGCCCCTTATCCGCGCGACGACGCCTTCCGCACGTCGGAGCCCTACAACGTCTGGTGCCGCGAGGTCTCCGGCATGCTGCACACGGCAATGGACGGCTGAGGGCTGCCGTCGCGACGGCCTCATCCTTCGAGACGGCGCTGCGCGCCTCCTCAGGATGAGGCCTACTGGTAAAGACGACGCTTTATGCGACGGCGCAACAAGCCGCCTCACCCTGAGGAGCCGCCACAGGCGGCGTCTCGAAGGGCGAGGCGGCTAGCCGCGACGTTACCCGCCCAGCCGCCGCAGCACGGCACGATCCTCGTCGTCGAGCGGGACCGGCGTGCCGTTGTGGATCAGCTCGGCGAAGTCCTCGTTCGGCACCATCACCGTCAGGGTGTAGAGCTTGCCGGGTCCGGTGTTCTCGATGACGTGCTCGGCGCCGGGCAGGATGACCATGGAGTCGCCGGGACCGAGCGGCGCCGCCTTGCCGTCGCAATAGGCAATGCCGCTGCCGGCGAGCACGTAGAACATCTCGTGCGCGACGGCATGCGTGTTCGGCGGCGTCTTGCCGCCCCTGCGGAACACCTCGACGATGGCCGTGAAGCCGATGCCGGCGCCGCCATCCGCCACGGGGTCGGCGATGCAGATCATGTAGTTGGTGTCGCCCGGCGAGATGCGGAAGGCGCGGTAGTCGTCGACGCGACGCAGGATCACCGACATGGCGGTCACTCCGGGAGCTGGGCCGGGGGCAGGGCGGCGATCAGGTCGGGCGAGAGCGCGACGAAGCCGAAGATCTGCTTGACGTTGTAGAGCGTCGCGGCACGGCAAAACTCCGGCGAGGTGGTCGCCGCGCAGTCGTCGAGCAGGATCGTGTCGTAGCCGAGGAAGTTGGCGTCGGCGAGGGTGTGCAGCACGCACTGGTCGGAATTCACCCCGGCGAACAGCAGCGTCGTCACGCCGAGATTGCGCAGGATCGCGTCGAGCGGCGTGTCCCAGAAGCCGCTCATGCGGAACTTCTCGACCCGCACGTCGGCCGGCGCCGGCGCCAGCTCGTCGACGATCGCGGCGGCCCACGAGTCCTTCTCCAGCACCTTCGCGCCGGACTTCGGCAGAGGGTCGCCGAGACCGACGCCCTCGCCCGTCGGCTTGTAGACGTGCAGCAGCGACGGGCTGAGATTGAGGCGGTCGGGACGGTTGCCCCAGTTGACCCAGACCACCGGCACGCCGGCCGCCCGCAGCCGCGGCAACAGGCGCGCCAGCGGCGCGATGGGCGCCCGCGCCGGCGCGATGTCGACGCCGATATGGGCGAGCCAGCCGTCGGGGTGGCAGAAGTCGTTCTGCATGTCGATGACGACGATGGCGGTGCGCGCGAGATCGACGGTCAGCGCCTGCGGCTCGGCGGCGAAACTCGCCGGCCGCGGCGCGACGGGATCGCGCGTCAGGTCGGCCGCCAGCCGGCCGACGCGCCAGCGGTTGGCCGGCGCGCTGCCGAGCGGAATCATCGCGCCACCACCTGCGCCCGGTCGTCGTCGAGCATGGCGGCGTGGATCTTGCCCAGCACGTGGTCGATGGCCCGCACCGGCGGGTACTTCGCCGGGCGGCCGGCGCCGCGGCAGGTTGGCAGGCACTCGACCATCGCATCGCGGTTGGGGCCGGTGAAGTAGACCAGCGACAGCCGGCGCGTCGCCGTGCTGGCCGCGATGTCGCGCGGCGGATTGACGACGCGGTGCAGCGTCGAGATCCAGCGGTCGTTGGTCCAACGCGCCAGCAGGTCGCCGACATTGATGACGAAGGCGCCGTCGACCGGCCGCACGTCGATCCACTCGCCGTCGGGCAGGCACACCTGCAGCGCGCCCGGCGCGTCGTCCTGGCGCAGGATGGTCAGGCCGCCGTAGTCGCGGTGGGCGCCGTAGCGAAGCTGACCGTCCTCCGGCGTCTCTGGCTGCTCGGGATAGAGCACGGCGCGCAGCGTGCCGGAAAAGCGGTCGTACTTGTCGGCGAACCAGTCCTCCGGCAGATCGAGGGCCAGGGCCGACATCCGCATCAGGGTCTGCGTCAGCGCTTCCATCGACCAGTAGTAGTCGGTGAACGAGGCGCGCAGGCCGGCCGGTCGCTCCGGCCACAGGTTCGACTTCTGGAACTGCATGTCGACGGGATTGGTCGGGGGCGACTGCTCAAAGCGCAGGCCCTGCACGACCAGCGCCTCGCAGAGGTCCGGCGGCGTCTCGTCGCCAAGCGTGCCCGACACGCTTTCGACGCCGACCGGGATGTAGCCGTGCGTCTTGTCGCGCAACGGTAGCATGCAGCGCGTCTTCTCGCTGAACGGCAAGCGGAAGAAGCCGTGCGCCTGCGCCCAGGTCTGCGCGATGACGCCCTCGTCGACGCCGTGGCCGACGATGGTGGCGAAGCCCACCGTCTCGAAGGCGTCGCCGAAGGCGCGCGCGACGCGCTGGCGCGTCGCCGCGTCGCCGTCGCGGAAGGCGGCGATGTCGATGACCGGAACGGTGATGGCGGACATGGCGGCGTCCTCGCGGGTCGGGCGGCAAGCGGATGTGCGGACAAGTTTGCCGACGCGACCGCAAGAGACGTGCCAGCGACCGCAGATGCGGCGCGCGACGGGCGGGAATGCGGCCCGCGTGCCTGCCGATTGGGCATGGTGATCGACTGGCAGGCACACGCCATGGCTGGCATGTGTCTTGCGACCTTCCGCCCAGCATTTCCTCACGCAGAAGGACGGCGATGATGACAATGAACGTGATCGGACGCACGGCGTTGGCGGCAAGCACTCTCGCACTGCTCGCGGTGGCCGCGACGGGGCCGGCGCTGGCGCTCGACAAGGTGCGCTACGGCCTGTCGTGGCTGCCGCAGGGCGAGCATTGCGGCTTCTTCCAGGCGCGCGACACCGGCCTCTACGAGAAGGCCGGGCTCGACGTCGAGATCGTGCCCGGCGGGCCGGGCGTCAACATGGGCATGATGGTGGCGGGCGGCCGCGTCGATTTCGGCATGGGATCGAGCTTCACCACGCTCAACCTGATCAAGCAGGACGTGCCCGCCGTCACCGTCGCGGCGATGTTCCAGAAGAATCCGCAGACGCTCGTCGCCCACCCCGACCAGGGCATCGCCAAGCTGGAGGACCTGAAGGGCAAGCCCGTCATGGTCGCCAACTTCTCGCGCAACGAGTTCTGGCAGTTCCTCAAGGCCCGGTACGGCTTCGACGACGCCCAGCTTCGCCCCTACACTTACAATGCCGGCCCTTTCCTCGCCGACAAGACCGCGGTGCAGCAGGGCTACGTCACCGAGGACGCCTTCTTCCTCGGCAAGGAGCTGGGCAAGCCGCCGGTGATCTTCCTGCTCGCCGACCACGGCTACGCGGCCTATGCCACGACGATCTACACCCTCGCGGCCACGGTGGCGGCGAAGCCGGACCTCGTGCAGCGCTTCGTCGACGCCTCGATCCTCGGCTGGAAGGCCTGCATGGACGGCGATCCGACGCCGGCCAAGAAGGCCATCATGGCCGCCAACCCCGAGCACTCGGCCGAACTGTTCGACTTCAAGCTGGCGCAGATGAAGGCCTACAGCCTCGTCACCGGGGCCGAGGCCGCGACCTCGGGCATCGGCGCGATGAGCGACGCGCGCTGGAAGGACTTCTACGAGACCATGGTGAAGGCCGGCGTCTACACGGCGGACATCGACTACAAAAAGGCCTACACGCTGGCGTTCGTGAACAAGAAGCTGGCGATGTAGAGCACAGGGCCGACCGGCTGCGTGGTATCCTTCCGCTCGACCGCCGGCCCCGAGACCGGCGGCGAGCGGAGGGAAGCGGCCATGAAACTGCATCCGAAGGCCGGCCAGGTTCCGGTCGACGATACACAACTGAAATATCCGCGCGCGGAGATCGAGAGTCGCTGGCTGATGCGCGAGCGGGCCGCGCGCGGCTCCGGCATGGCCTTCATCGATCAGGACATTCCCGGCCACGAGCGCGAGATCATCGACGTCGTCGGCATGGGCGTGACGGAGAACCTGGCCGACGAGGGCGCCCGCCCGAAACTCGGCACCGCCCGCGGTTTCGCCATCACCTATGTGCGCGCCGCCAACGGCAAGGGCATCGGCATGCACACCCACCCGCGCGAGGAGGAGGTGTTCATCCCCGTCCGCGGCAACTGGGAAATCCTGTGGCTCGAGGACAGCGCGCGGCCGGAGGACGAGGCGATGATCTTCACGCTCGCACCGGGCGACGCGATCAGCGTGCCGCCGGGGGTGCAGCGCGCCTCCCGTTGCGCCTCGGACGATCCGGACGCGCTGCTCATGGTCATCATCGGCGGGCCGGACATCGGCCGTGTGCGCTGGCACGACAGCGTGCTGGAGAACGCCCGCAGGACCGGCCTCGAACTCGACGCCGACGGCTTCCTCGTCGACCGGCGCGCGCCGAAGAAGATGGCGGCAGGATAGCGCAGCCTGCCCCTGGCGACGCTCGTCTACGCCGCGTCGGCCGCCTTCATGTACTGCTTGTTGACCTTCATCATCAGGTGCTCGCCCGAAGTGGTGCGGCCGTAGCGCGGCGGATGGCCGGGGCCGGTGCAGCTCGGCAGGCACTCGACGACGGCGTCGTCGTTGGGCTGGTGGAAGAAGACAAGAGACGTGCGCGCTGCCTCCAGCGCCTTGTCGCGCGGCGGATTGACGACGCGGTGCATCGTCGACACCCAGCGGTCGTTGGTCCACTGGGCCATCAGGTCGCCGATGTTGACGATGAACGTTCCTGGCAACGGCATCACGTCGTGCCAGCCACCCCCGGCGTCCTGAACCTGCAGGCCGCCCGGCGCGTCGCCGGTGGCGAGGATGGTCAGGCTGCCGTAGTCCGAGTGCGCGCCGGCGCGAAGCTGGCCCGGCAGCGGCGGCTCCGGCTGCGCCGGATAGTGATTGATGCAGAGCGACGTGACGTGCCGGTCGATCTTGTCGGCGAAGAAGTCGGCCGGCAGGTCGAGGGCGATGGCGAAACCCTCCATCAACGTCGCCGCCAGCCATTCCATGGCGCGGTAATAATCGGTCATCACCGGCTTCCACGCCGCCGGGCGATCCGGCCAGATGTTGGGCACGAAGAACGTGTCCCGGCGCGCGCGGTGGTAGTCGTCGTCCGGCACGTCGACACGGCCGATCGAGAAGCGTTCGAAGAGATCCGGCGGCGTCTCGTTGTCGAGGCTGAAGGCGAGGCCCTGGCGGCCCATGGCGATGTAGCCGCGCTGCGCGCGCCCGGCCGGGACGTAGCGCAGCTTCTCTTCCATCGGCAGGGCGAACAGCCCCTCGTTGACGGTCATCGCCGCGCTGACGAGTTCGGGCGGCACGCCATGGCCCTCGACGACGAGAAAGCCGATGTCGCGACAGGCGCGGTCGATCGCCGCGGCGACGGCGCGCCTGTCCGCCGCGTCGCCGTTGCGGAGCGGTGCGAGATCGATGAGGGGAACGGCCGATGCGGACATGAATGCCTCCCGTGCTGAGGACAGCCCCGCCGTTCAAGAAATGCGCCAGATCGCCTCGGAGCTCGCCCGCCGCGCCGCGCGTGGCGACGCTGCACGACGAATGTGCAGGAACTGACCAAACCTCGTGCAGGACCGGGGGCGTCGGACGCGAAAGCCAACGTCCGTGGTCCCGGCCCGATGTGGCACGTCGCTTGCTCCGTCCCCTGCAGGATCGTTCCGGCGTCACGCGCCGAAGAAAACCGCGAAGGAGCCAACGCATGTCACTCGTCCGCCGCGCGCTTGCCGCGACGGCCGCTGCCGGTGCCCTCGTCGCCGCCAGCGCCACGTTTGCCGCCGCCGCCGACAAGATCACCTTCGGCACCAACTGGGTCGCCCAGGCCGAGCACGGCGGCTACTACCAGGCTGTCGTGGGCGGGCTTTACGCCGCCGCCGGCATCGACGTGACCATCCGGCCTGGCGGGCCGCGCATCGACAATGCCCAGCTTCTGGCCGGGGGCGCGCTCGACTTCGCCATCGTCTCGAACTCGATGAACTCGCTGAATTTCGTCGAGGCCAAGGTGCCTATGGTCGCCGTCGGCGCCTTCTTCCAGAAGGATCCGCAGTGCTTCATGGCGCACAAGGGCGCCTACAAGTCGATCGCCGACATGAAGGGGGCCAAGGTCGAGATCAGCGCCGGCTCGCGCGCCACATACTGGCCGTTCCTCGTCAAGACGTTCGGCCTCAGCGACGACCAGATCCGCCCCTACAATTTCCAGATCGCGCCACTCGTCGCCGACAAGACGCTGGTGCAGCAGGGCTACATCACCGTGTCGGGCTACCAGGCCGCCGCGGCCGACATCGACGCCGACCTGTTCCACTTCTTCGACTACGGCTGGTCGAGCTACTCGGCGATCATGACCACGTCGCAGAAGCTGGTCGACGAGAACCCGGACCTCGTGAAGCGCTTCATGGATGCGACGATCAAGGGCTGGTACGCCTACCTGCACGGCGATCCGTCCAAGGCGGATGCCATGATCCTGCAGCACAATCCCGACTACACGCAGAAGAAGCTCGACGAAAGCCGCGCCGCGATGAAGCAGTTCGGCATCGTCGAGGCTGCCGACACCGCAACCATGGGCATCGGCGCGATGACCGATGCACGGTGGAAGGACTTCTACGACAAGATGGTCGCCTCGGGCCTCTACAAGGCCGACCTCGACTACAAGAAGGCCTACACGCTGGCCTTCGTGAACAAGAAAGTGGGCATGTAGATGCCCGACGGGCGCTACGACGAGCGACCGGACATGTCGGTCATGGTTCACGAGGTGGGACAGCTCGCCCCGGTCGAACAGGAGAGGGCCGCGCCGGTCGTGGCGCGGTCCTCGACCGACGCCGACATGCCGGTGGTGCGACGCGTCGACCCGCACGAGCGGATCGAGCGAATCCTCGACTGGGCCATGCCGATCTGCATCGGCATCCTTGCCATCGCCGGCTGGTTCGCCGTGGTGCACATCAACGACATCCCGCACTACGTGCTGCCGGGGCCGGATCTCGTCGGCGGCAGCCTGTGGAACGACTGGTCGACTCTGATCGACTCGTGGTGGGTGACGATCAAGGTCTGCGTGCTGGCGCTCGGGCTGGCGGTCGCCGGCGGCGTCGGCCTCGCCATGCTGTTCACGCTGTCGCGCTGGATCGGCCGCAGCTTCTATCCCTATGCCGTCATCCTGCAGGTGACGCCCGTGGTGGCGATCGCGCCGCTGATCATCATCTATGTCGACAACCTCTTCATCGTGCTGCTGATCTGCGCCTGGCTGGTGGCCTTCTTCCCGATTCTCTCGAACACGACGCAGGGCCTCAACTCGGCCGACCACAACCTGCTCAACCTGTTCCAGATGTGCGGCGCCAACAAGTGGCAGGTGTTCCGCCTGCTGCGCATTCCGGGGGCGATGCCGTACTTCCTCACGGGATTTCGCATTTCCGGCGGCCTCGCGCTCATCGGCGCGATCGTCGCCGAGTTCGTCGCCGGCACCGCGGGCAGCGGCTCAGGCCTCGCCTACCGCATCCTCGAGAGCGGCTACCGGCTGAACATTCCGCGCATGTTCGCCGCGCTGATCATGATCTCGGTCACCGGCATCCTGATCTTCGCCGTCACCTCCTTCATCAGCCACCTCGTGCTGCATCGCTGGCACGAAAGCGCCATCCGGCGGGAGAACTGACATGGCCGGCTTCCTCGCCGTCCCGAGCGCCGGCGCATACTGGCTGACCGATGCGCGCGTCCCCGCCGTCCTCGTGGACGGCGCCCCGGCAGGCAGCACGGCCGACCGCGAGGGGCTGCTGCATCTCGACCTGCGGATCGAGGCCGGCAGGGTCGCGGCGCTGCTGCCCGCCGGCACCGCACCCGCCGGCGCGCCGCATGCCGACCTCGACGGCGGCCAGGTCTGGCCCGGCTTCGTCGACATCCACACCCATATCGACAAGGGTCATATCTGGCCACGCCGCGAGAATCCCGACGGCACCTTCCTCGGCGCGCGCGATGCGGTCATGGCCGACCGACGCGAAAGCTGGAGCGCCGAGGACGTCGAGCGGCGCATGGACTTCAGCCTGCGCTGCGCCTGGGCCCACGGCACCCGCGCGCTGCGCACCCACATCGACTCGATTCCGCCGCAGCACGCGACGAGCTGGCCCGTGCTCGCCCGCATACGCGACGCCTGGGCCGGCCGCATCGACATCCAGGCGACCAGCCTGATCCACCTGCCGCTGTTTGCCGACGCGGACAAGGCCGCCGAGCTTGCCGACACGGTCGCCGCGCATGGCGGCGTCTTCGGCGCCGTCGCCTATATCGAGGACGACGCGCCAGCCCTCCTCGACCGCGTCTTCGCCCTCGCAGCCGAGCGCGGCCTCGACATCGACTTCCATGTCGACGAGGGACTCGACCTCGGCGCGCGATCGCTCAAGATGATCGCCGAGGCCGCGCTGCGGGCGAAGTTCAAGGGCACCGTGCTCTGCGGCCACTGCTGCTCGCTGTCGATCCAGGACGACGATTTCATCGAGGCGACGCTCGACCGCGTCGCCGAGGCCAACCTCGCGGTCGTCAGCCTGCCGATGTGCAACATGTACCTGCAGGACCGGGTGCCCGGCCGCACCCCGCGCCGCCGCGGCGTCACCCTGCTGCACGAGATGGCGGCACGTGGCATCCGCGTCTCGGTCGCGTCCGACAACACGCGCGACCCGTTCTACGCCTACGGCGACCTCGACCCGCTCGAGGTGTTCCGCGAGGCCGCGCGCATCGCCCATCTCGACCGGCCCTTCGGCGACTGGCCTGCCGTCGTCGCGCGCACACCGGCCGACGTGATGGGCCTCGCCGGCACCGGCCGCATCGCCATCGGCGGCCTCGCCGACCTCGTGCTGTTCCGCGCGCGCGGCTGGACCGAACTGCTGAGCCGGCCGCAGACCGACCGCGTCGTCCTGCGCGCCGGGCGGGCGCAGGAGGCGACCCCGCCCGACTACCGCGAACTCGACGACCTGTTTGGCGAGGAGGAGGCCGCCCGTGCCGCAGACCGCCGCAGCGCCTGACATCGCGCCCGACGGGCGCGACTGGGCGGCGTTCGCCGAGCGCCTCGGCGACATCCCGATCGAGCGGTCGCCGGCCCAGCGGCGCAAGAAGTCGCGCGACTTCTACTGGTACAGCCCGCTGCTCAAGGTGCGCCTCGACGGCCTCTGCGCCGACCTCGTGGTGACGGCGCGCGACGAGGCGGATGTGGTGCGCGTCGCCGCCGAATGCGCGCGGGCGCGCGTGCCGCTCACCGTGCGCGGCGCCGGCACCGGCAACTACGGACAGGCCATGCCGCTGGAGGGCGGCGTCGTCCTCGACATTTCCGGCATGGACCGCCTGCTCTGGCTGCGCGACGGCGTCGTTCGTATCGAGGCCGGCATCAAGATGCTCGATCTCGACAACCTGACCCGCCCGCAGGGCTGGGAAATGCGGCAATGGCCGTCGACGCGGCGCACCGCCACCGTCGGCGGCTTCCTCGCCGGCGGCAGCACGGGCGTCGGCGGCATCGGCTGGGGGCTGCTGGCCGACCGCGGCGCCGTCAACGCGGTGCGCGTCGTCACCTGCGAGGAGACGCCGCGCGTGCTGGACCTGCGCGGCGACGCCATCGCCCCGGTGCTGCACGCCTATGGCACCAACGGCATCGTCACCGAGGTCGAGCTGGCACTGGAGCCGGCCGCGCCGTGGGTCGACGTCGTCGTCGCCTTCGACGACTTCATGGAGGCGGCGCGGTTCTGCATGGCCGTGGCCACCGGCGACGGCATGGTGAAGAAGCTCGTCACCGCCATCGCCGCTCCGGTGCCGCAATGGCTGCCGACCCTGCGCCGCGCCGTGCCGGCGGGCCAGCACATCGCCATGCTGATGCTCGCCGAATGGTCGCTCGACTGGTACCGCGAGCTGCGCGACCGCCACGGCGGCACCGAGGTCTACCGGCGCACCGAGGCCGAGGTCGCCGCCGCCAATCTGGTGCCGCTCTACGAGTATTCGTGGAACCACACCACGCTCTACGCCCTCAAGACCGACCCGACGATCACCTACCTGCAGACGCTGTTCGCGCCGCCCGATCCGCTGGCGAAGGTGCAGTGGTCGCTCGAGACCTTCGGCGACGAGACGCCGATGCATCTGGAGTTCGTGCGCCTCGGCGGCTGGGTCGGCTGCTTCGGCCTGCAGCTCGTGCGCTACAGCACGCCCGAGCGCCTGGCCGAGATCATCCGCATCCACGAGGCGAATGGCTGCCCGATCTTCGACCCGCACACCCACGTCATCGAGGACGGCGGCATGAAACGCACCGACGCCCGCCAGCTCGCCTTCAAGCGCGAGGCCGATCCGCACGGCCTGCTCAATCCGGGCAAGCTGCGCGGCTGGGAGGCAAGGCCGTGAGCTTCGCCGCCGAGATCGCGCCCGCCCCGGCGGCCGACCGCATCGCCAGCTTCGTCGACATGGTCGGCGACGTGCCGCTCATCACCGACCGCGGCGGCGTGCGCAAGCGCTCGCAGGATTTCTACTGGTACAGCCCGATCCTCAAGCCGCTGCTCGCAGACAAGACCGCCGACATCGTCGCCGTGCCGCGCGGCGAGGCCGACGTCGTGCGTATCGCCGCCGCCTGCGCCCGCCTGCGCCTGCCGCTGACGGTGCGCGGCGCCGGCACCGGCAACTACGGCCAGGCCGTGCCGCTCGAACGCGGCGTGCTGGTCGACATGACGGCGATGGACCGCGTCAAGTGGATGAAGCCCGGCCTGGTTCGCGTCGAGGCCGGCAAGCTGATGCTGAAGCTCGACCGCGAGGTGCGCCCGACCGGCTGGGAACTGCGCATGTACCCGTCGACCAAGCGGACGGCGACGATCGGCGGCTTCATCACCGGTGGCACCGGCGGCGTCGGCACGGTGAGCTGGGGCGGGCTGCGCGAGCCGGGAAACATCAATGCCGTGCGCATCGTCACCTGCGAGGAGACGCCGCGCGTGCTGGAGCTGCGCGGTAACCGCGCCAACCTCGTCAACCGCGCCTACGGCACGACCGGCATCGTCACCGAGCTGGAGTTCCCGCTGGCGCCGGCCTGGCCGTGGCGCGACGTCGTCGTCACCTTTCCCGACTTCATGCAGGCGATGCGCTTCGGCCAGGCCGTGCAGTGCGCCGACGGCATCGTCAAGAAGCTGGTGACGCCGGTCGCCTGGCCGATCCCCGCGACCTTCCCCCGCCTGAAGAACCTGCTGCCGGACGGCCGGCACATCGTCATCTGCATGATCGCCGCGACCTCGATGGCCGCCTTCCGCGACATCGTCACCGAGCATGGCGGTGACATCGAGATCGACGAGGACGCGGTGGCGAGCGAGGAGGAGGGCGGCAGGCTGCCGCTCTACGAGTACACCTGGAACCACACGACGCTGCATTTCCTCAAGGTCGACCGTACCATCACCTACCTGCAGTGCCTGTGCCCGCCTGGCGACAACCTCGAAAAGGTCGAGCGCATGTACCGCCACTTCGGCGACGAGGTGATGCAGCACGTCGAGATGATCCGCTTCGACGGCAAGCCGGCCAACAGCTCGCTGCCGATCGTGCGCTTCACCACGCCCGAGCGGCTCAACGCCATCATCGCCTGGTGCGAGGCCAACGGCATCTATGTCGCCAACCCGCACACCTGGACGCTGGAGGACGGCACCCGCTACAAGACGGTGCCGGTCGACCAGCACGCCTTCAAGGCCGAGGTCGACCCCTACGGCCTGCTCAATCCCGGCAAGATGCGCAGCTACGTGCCCGTGGCGCGGTAGCGGCCGACGCCAGCGCCTAGCCGAACTTAGCCATCGCGCGCTCGACCTTCGCGACGAAGGCACCGCAACGCTCCGGCGTGGCGCGGTTCATGTCGTAGAGGCCATGCCAGTCGAGCCGCGCCGAGGGGTGGCACAGGCGCAGCAGCACGCGGCCGATCGTGCGCCGGCCCGAATCGCCCATCAGGAAGGTGTGCAGGCGCGGGCTGCCATAGGTGGTGACGACGGCGACGCGGCGGATGTTGCCGAGCAGCGGCACGATGCGGCCGCGCCCGTCCTTCGGCAGGTCGAAGGCGACGCCGGGCAGCCAGACGCGGTCGAACCAGCCTTTCAGGATCGCCGGCAGTCCGTTCCACCAGGTCGGATAGATGATCACCAGCGCCTCGGCCGCGCGCAGCCGTGCGACATGGGTGGCGACGGGCCCGACATTCGTCGCGGTATCGTGGTAGCGCGCGCGTTCGTCGGCCGACAGCCGCGCCTCGAAATCCTCGGCGTAGAGGTCGAGCGCGTCGACGGTGTGGCCGGCCGCCGCGAGGCCGCGCTCGGCCGCCGTGCGCAGCGCCGCCGACAGGCTGCCCGACAGCGGATGGGCGTGAACGAGGAGGACGCGCATCACGCCGCCAGCACGGGCAGCAGCAGGCGCGACGGCGCCGCCGCGCCGTGCCGCACGGTGAGCGTGAGGATCTGCGCGTCGATGGCGCGGGCGAGCGATGGCGGCGCGCCGTCGCCGCCGTTGACAGGATGGGCCGGGAAGTCCGAGGCCGCCAGCGACAGGCGCAGCGCGTGTCCCGGCCGGATCGAGGCACAGGTCGCGCGCATCTCGACGCGCACCGGCTGGACCGCGTCGCCCGGCGCGACGCGGCGGTAGCCCTGCGTCAGGTTGAGCGCGCGGCCGTCGGGCATCACCTCCGACAGCACGGCCGACACGTCGAAGCTCGCCCGGTCGGCGGTGCAGAAGATTTCGGCCGCGACCGAGCCTGCCAGCACCATCTCCTCCTCCAGCGGCGGCGTCGTGAAGGTCAGCACATCCGGCCGGTGATCGATGTCGGCGCGGTCGACGCGCCCCATCGGCACGGCGCCATGCCCGCCCTTCGCCGGCACCGGCCGCCACGGGTCGAGCACGACGCGCTCCTCGCCCGCGGCGTCCGCCGGCAGGTCGCCGAGGCGGCCGGACGACGGCAGCAGCGCCGCGCGCCCATCGCCCCCGAGGTAGAACGACCGCGCCGGCACGTCGTTCCATGTGGGAAAGCCGCGCCAGGCGCGGATGCCCATGTCGAACAGGCGCACCGGCGGCAGACGCGTCGGCGCCTCGCCCTCGCCGGCGAGGAAGTAGCGGAACCATTCGACCTGCAGCGTGTCGATCGGGCTTTCGCCCGCCGGACCCGCGTCCCAGCCGGGATGGCGGCCGGTCCAGCCGAGATGCGTCCACGGCCCGATGACGAGGTGCTGCGGCGCCCGCGCCGCGGCGGCAAAGTGCCTGAAGGCGCCGAGCGTGCCGGCAAGGTGCGTGTCGTACCAGCCGCCGACATGCAGCATCGGCAAATCGACGCCCGCCATACGGCCGGCGGGCGCGATGGCGTCCCAGTACGGCGCCGGGTCGGGATTGGCGACCCAGTCGGCGTAGTGGCCGTACTGCGGCCAGCGCGCGAGCACGGCCGGGCTGGCCGTGACCGGCCCGCCGAGTGGCGGCGACGCCGCCGCCGCGCGCAGCGCCAGCCACGCCTCCTCGTCGCCGGCGAGGCGCGCGTCCTCGGCCGCCATCTGCAGGCCCCAGCCGACGCCGCCGGCGAGGTTGAAGGCGCCGCCCTCCCAGGCCCAGTCGTCGCGGATGGTCCAGCCGATCATCGCCGGCGCCAGCGCGCGCAGCGGCTTGGCGCCACCGCCGTCGGCGACGAGGCCGGCGGCGGCGAGAAGCTGCGTGTTGCCCTGGTAGGAGAAGCCGTACATGCCGACGGCGCCGTTGCTGCCCGGCAGCGCCGCCGCCCAGCGCACCGTGTCGGCGCCGTCCGCCGCGTCGTTGACGAACAGCCGGTATTCGCCCGCCGACGTGCCGCGGCCGCGCACATCCTGGATGACGACGATGAAGCCGTGCCGCGCGTACCACGACGGATGCGCGTAGACCGGCGTCGAGGCGATGCGGCGGCCGTAGGGCTGGCGCATCAGCAGCACGGGGAACGGCCCCTTGCCGGCCGGTCGCCAAACATCGGCGTCGAGGCGCACGCCGTCGCGCGTCGTCATCGCGGCGGTCTCGACCGGCGCCACGTCGTGGGGCGGCTGCATGGGCGGCGCTACTCCGCGGCGTGGCGCCAGGAGACCGGCATGGGGCCGGCCGCCGTCATTTCCGGCTCGCCGTGCTCGGCGAGAAGGGCCGCGAGGCGCTTGCGCATCTCCATGCCCGGCCGGTCGGACGGCATGTGACGTTCGCGCCGAAGGTCGAGCGGCACGTCGCAGTCGGTCATCTCGAGGATGCCTCGGTCCTCGTGCGTCACCTGGCGGTCGAAGGCGATGACGCCCTCGGCAGGCGCCTCGGCCTCGCTGTCGTTGCGGATGGCGATCTGCGTGACCTGCGAGGAGCGGTCGTCGATGGGCGCCGTCAGCGTCAGCAGGATGTGCACGCGGCCGTTCGGGTAGGTGATCTTCATCTTGCGGCTGAACGGGATCCACCACGTCTTTTCGACCTTGCGGATGGTGCGTTCCTCGGCGATGCCGAGGTTCTTCTGCTGCTGCTCGGGGTTCTTCACCGGCACCTCGGTCAGCATGACGAAGCCCTGATCGTTGTCGATCAGGCTGATCGGCGCCGGCTCCGGCTCCTCGATGACGCCGAAGCTCTTCGCGTGCACGTACGAGAAATGTGCGTTGTCGAAGCTGTTCTCCATGATCCGCAGGCCCGGTGCGCCCCACGGCTCGAAGAATTCGGGAATCACGCGCCAGCCCTCGGCGCCGTACTCGGGCACGTCCGGGATGTCGGCGAGCGGTGCCGCGTCGAGGCAGACCCAGATCTGGTCGTAGCGCACCCGCGCGCTGTAGGCCGGCACGGCGTAGCGGTTGTCGCGCTCCGGCACCCGGGCCTGCGGCACGCGCACGCAGCGGCCGTCGGTGGCGTAGGCCCAGCCGTGGTAGGGGCAGACGACGTTGCCGTCGACCGCCCAGCCGCGGCTCAGCTTCGCCGAGCGATGGCAGCAACGGTCCTGCACCACGGCGGGCGCCCCGTCGGGCCCGCGCCAAAGCGCCAGATCCTCACCGAGCAGTCGCACCCCGACCGGCGCATCGCCCAGCCGCTCGGCCGGCAGCACCGGATACCAGAAGCGGCGCAGGACCTTCTGTTGCGTCACCAGCATGGCGCTCTCCCGTTGCGTTCACCATGCGGTGAGAGAGCAAGTTTCGTGCCCGGCGGAGGACGCCGCGGGACCACGCGGCCGCGGAACGGCCTGCCTGTTTGGCGGGCGGTCTGCCGGCCTAGCCGGCAGCGCTCATCGCCGAGCGATAGGCCCAGCGGGCGAAGCGCCGCTCGAGGAGGGCGAAGACCGCGTACATGGCGATGCCCTCGATGGCCAGCGCGACGAGCCCGGCGAAGACCAGCGGCATCTGGAAGTTGGAGCCGGCCAGCACCATCAGATGGCCGACGCCGGCATTGGCCGCCACCGTCTCCGATACCACGGCGCCGACGAAGGCCAGCGTGATCGCCACCTTGAGCGAGCCGAACAGGTAGGGCTGGGTGCGCGGGATGCCGACCTTGAGCATGATGTCGAGCTTGCGCGCGCCCAGCGCCCGCAGCACGTCCTCCAGCTCCGGCTCGGTGGTGGCGAGCCCGGTGGCGACGTTGACCACGATGGGGAAGAACGAGATCAGGAAGGCGGTGAGGATGGCCGGCACCTCGCCGACGCCGAACCAGATGACGAGGATCGGCACCACGGCGACCTTGGGCACCGAGTTGAAGCCGACCATCACCGGATAGAGGCCGCGATAGATGGTGCGCGACCAGCCGACGACGAGGCCGAGCGCGATGCCGAAGGCGACGGCGAGACCGAAGCCGGCCAGCGTCGTCCACAGGGTGACGAAGGAGTTGCGCAACAGAGGGCCGGCGAACTTGACCATCGCCCCGGCCACCGCCGACGGCGCCGGCAGGATGAACGGATCGACGGCGAGGCCGACGCAGATCACCTCCCACAGCACCACCATGCCGACCGTGAACAGCACCGGCGACAGGCGCTCGAGGGTGGCGTTCATGCCGACCGCATATCGGCGATGCGACCGCGCAGCTCATGCACGATCTCGGTGAAGCGGGGATCGAAGCAGATGTCGAGATCGCGCGGGCGCGGCAGGTCGATGGGTCGCACGGTGACGATGCGTCCCGGGCGCGCGCTCATGACATGGACCGTGTCGGCGAGGAAGGCAGCCTCGCGCAGATCGTGCGTCACCAGGACGACGGTGAAGTCGATCTTCGCCCACAAATCGCGCAGCACGCACCACAACTCCTCGCGCGTGAAAGCGTCGAGGGCGGCGAAGGGCTCGTCGAGCATCAGCAGCGCCGGCTGGTGGATCAGCGCCCGGCAGAGCGAGGCGCGCTGCTGCATGCCGCCGGACAGTTCCCACGGATAGCGATCGCCGAAGCCGCCGAGCCCGACGGTCTTCAGCAGGTCCTCGGCCTGCTGGCGATACTCGGCGCGATGGCGCCGGAAGCGGCCGCGATGCGGCTCGACGATTTCCAGCGGCAGCATCACGTTGTCGGCGACGGTGCGCCACGGCAGCAGGTTGGCGTTCTGGAACGCCATGCCGGCCATCTTCACCGGCCCCGCCACCTCGTGGCCGGCGACGACGACGGTGCCGGCGGTCGGCGGCACGAGGCCGGTGACCAGCTTCATCAGGGTCGACTTGCCGCAGCCCGACGGGCCGACGACGGCGGCGAATTCGCCCTTCTGCACCTTGAGGCTGGCATCGCGGAGCGCCGGGACGGCGCCCGACGCCCCGCGATAGGTCAGCGTCACCGCATCGATGTCGACAAAGGCGGACACGGCGCGGCGACCGTCCGTTGCGGCCTAGAGCTTGCGCTCGGCCATCGGCGGCAGGAAGGCGTCGGTGAAGATGTCCTCCGCCTTCGGCTTCGACTTGAACTCGTAGGTGACGGCGATCTGGTCGATCGACTTCGACAAGCGCGCCATGTCGACGCCGCCGAAGCCGTTGGCCTTGACCCAGGGGGTGACAAAGTTGTCGCGCAGCGACATTTCCAGCCGTGCCAGCTCGACCTTGGCGTCGCCGGTCTCGTTGCGCTTCATCAGTGCGGCATTGGCGGCGGCCGGGTCGGCCAGCGTATCGCGCACGCCCTTGATGGTCGCGGCGATGAAGCCCTTGACGGCCGCCGGATTGGCCTTGGCGAAGTCCGGGTTGACCATCAGCGCGTTGCCGTAAAGCTCCAGCCCGTAGTCCGACATCAGCATGACGACGATGTCGTTGGCCGCCACGCCGCGCTGCATCAGGTTGAAGTAGGACGAGAACGAGAAGCCGGTGATGGCGTGCACATCGCCCGAGGCCAGCATCGGCTCGCGCACCGGGAAGCCGACGTTGTTGATTGTCACCTTGGAGGCGTCGATGCCGTTGGCCTGCACGAACGCCTTCCACTGGGCATAGGCACCGTCCGGCGCCGGCGCGCCGAGGATGCGGCCTTCGAGGTCCTTCGGCTTGGCGATGCCCATCTTCTTCAGCGTCACGATGGCGAAGGGCGGCTTGTCGTACATCATCGCCACCGCCATCAGCGGCTTGTCGGGATTCTGGTCGCGGAACTTGATCAGCGAGTTGATGTCGGCGAAGCCGATGTCGTAGGCGCCCGCGGCGACGCGCGTGATGCCCTGCACCGAGCCCTGGCCGGAATCGATCGTCACGTCGAGGCCGGCGGCCTTGTAGTAGCCCTTGTCGAGAGCGACGAAATACGGCGCCGCCGGTCCTTCGAACTTCCAGTCGAGGCCGAACTTCACCGCCGTCTGCGCCGAGGCACCGCCCGCGACGAGCGCCGCCGCCACGAATGCCGCGCCTGCGATGGCGCGCGCGCCGAGTGGCTTCATGTTCCCCTGTCCTTCCACAATCGCGCCGCCTGCCGGCGCCCCGTCGGCCTGTTGAGGCAAGGCCCGTGCCAGCGCCGGCCACCCCCGTAGCCCCGGCGCGGCGCATCTTCGGCGGGCAGGTCGCCTGCATTTGCGGCAGGCCCCACCGAACTGGCGAATATTTAATCAGCTACCGCGGTAGGTCGTATAGCTCCATGGCGAGGCCAGCAGCGGCACGTGGTAGTGGCCCTCGGGCTCGGCGACCGCGAAGCGCAGAGGCACGACATCGAGGAAGCGCGGCTCGCCCCCCGCCACGCCCTGCGCGGCGAAATAGTCGCCGATGGCGAAGCGCAGCTCGTAGGTCCCGATCGGCACCGGCCGGCCGGTGATCAGCGGCGCATCGGTGCGGCCGTCGGCATTGGTCGCCGCCCGTGCCAGCAGGCGCGACGGCCCGGCCGCCGCGATCTCGACCAGCTCGACTGCCACGCCTGCGGCCGGGCGGCCGGCATGGGTGTCGAGCACATGGGTCGACAGGCGGCCGGCCACCCTCAGGCGGTCGGGGCCCTCGACTAGCCGGTCGAGGCGCAGGGCGGCGATGCGCGCAACCTCGGCCAACGCGGTCGCCAGCTCGTCCGCCGGCGCGTTGGCCAGGCGACGCTCGAACTGGCGCAGGATCGAATCCTTCGTGTGGCGGCCGACGCAGACGATGAACGGAAAGCCGAACTTCGCCCGGTAGGCGTCGTTGAGACGGTGGAAGGCGGCGTACTCGGCGTCCGACAGGCGGTCGAGGCCGGCGCCGGCCTGTTCGGCCGCCGAGTGCGCCGTCACCTCGCCCGCCCGCGCGGCGCGCCCGGCGAGATCGGGGTGATTACGCACCAGGACGAGGCGCTCGGCCTCGGGCGCCGCATCGACCGCCGCGGCCAGCGCGGCATGCAGGCCCGCGACGCCGGCGAACGGCCGCCGCCTCGCCGCCGCTGCCGCGACCCACGGCGCGTGCTCGTAGATGTCGCCGAGGGCCGCGACGAACGCATCCGGCGTCGCGGCGTTGAGGGCATCGAGCGTGATCGTGTCCATCGGGTGCCTCAGCCGACCAGCGGCGCGTCGGCCGCCAGCGCGGCGTGTTCGGCATGCCAGTGGCGCGCGATGTCGGCGCGCGTCGGCACCCAGACGCGCTCGTGGCCGCCGATGTAGTCGAGGAACCGCAGCAGCGATGCCATGCGACCGGGCCGGCCGACGAGGCGGCAGTGCAGGCCCACGGTCATCATCTTCGGCGCCTCGGCGCCCTCGGCGTAGAGCACGTCGAAGCTGTCCTTGAGGTAGGTGTAGAAATCGTCGCCGCCGGAAAACCCCTGGGCGTTGATGAAGCGCATGTCGTTGACGTCGAGGGTGTAGGGGATGACGACGTGCGGGCCCTGCCGGCCGCGCACCCAGTACGGCAGGTCGTCGGCGTAGGAGTCCGAGGAGTAGAGGAAGCCGCCTTCCTCGAGCACGAGGCGCAGCGTGTTCTCCGAGCAGCGGCCGGCATACCAGCCGATCGGCCGCGCGCCGGTCGCCGCGGCGTGGATGCGGATCGCCTCGTGCAGTTGCCGGCGTTCCTCGGCCTCGGGAATGTCCTTGTATTCGATCCACTTGAGGCCGTGGCTGGCGATCTCCCAGCCAGCCTCGTTCATCGCCGCCACCTGTTCGGGGCAGCGCGCCAGCGCACCCGCGATGGCGTAGACCGTCAGCGGCAGGCGGCGGCTCGTGAAAGCCCGCCACAGGCGCCAGAAGCCGGCCCGCGCGCCGTATTCGAACATCGATTCGACGTTCATGTGGCGCTGGCCGGGCCAGGGCTGCGCGCCCAGCACATCGGAGAGGAAGGATTCGGAGGCCGGATCGCCGTGCAGGATGCTGTTCTCGCCGCCCTCCTCGTAGTTCATCACGAACTGCACGGCGATGCGCGCCCGGCCCGGCCAGCGCGGATCGGGCGGCGTACGGCCGTAGCCGCGCAGGTCGCGCGGGTAAGGAGCGGCTGCGTCAGCGGGCATGCGTGGTCTCCCCGGCAAGCGGCGCGCCGGCCGCGAACCAGGCGACCAGCATGGCGCGTTCCTCGCGCGTCATGGCACTGACATTGCCCGGCGGCATGGCGTCCGAACGCGCCGCGGCAATGGCGATCTGCCGCGCGTGGCGGCGGATATCGTCGGGCGTATCGAGCCGCACGCCGCGCGGCGCCGAGGCGACGATGTCCCATGTCGGCTGCGCCGCGTGACACATCGCGCAGCGCGAGGCGATGACGGTCTCGACCTCGGCGAAGGCCGGCGGAAAGACCGGGATCATGGCCTGCCGTTCGCGCGGGCCCGCAGCCGACAGCCAGGCGACGGCGAGCAGGCCGACGGCTGTCGCGCCCCACACCCACCACGGCGAGGGGCGGCCGGCGTGGCGCTCGTTGAAGAAGTGGCGGATCAGCGGCCCCAGCGCCAGCACGACGGCGACGATCAGCCAGTTGTAACGGGTGGCGTAGAACAGCGGATAGTGATTGGCCAGCATCAGGAAGACGACCGGCAAGGTGAGGTAGTTGTTGTGCACCGAGCGCTGCTTGCCCTGCGCGCCCAGCCGCGGGTCCGGCTTTTCGCCCGCGAGCAGCGCGGCGACGATCCTGCGCTGGTTGGGCATGATCACGGCCCAGACATTGGCCACCATGATGGTGCCGATCAGCGCGCCGATCTGGATGAAGGCGCCGCGGCCGCTGAACATCTGGGTGAAGGCCCAGGTCAGCGCGACGAGGAAGACGTAGCCGACGGCGGCGAGCGCGCCCTCGTGGCTTCCGAGCGGCGACCGGCACAGCGCCTCGTAGACCAGCCAGGCGACGAGCAGGGTGCCGGCGCTGAGCGCGATGGCCTGCCAGGCCTCGATGTCCAGCACCGTGCGATCGATGAGGTAGAGTTCGGCGCCGACATAGTAGACGAGCACCAGCAACGCCGTGCCCGACAGCCACGTCATGTACGCTTCCCACTTGAACCAGGCGAGATCGGCCGGCAGGTGCGACGGCGCCACCATGTACTTCACCATGTGGTAGAAGCCGCCGCCGTGGACCTGATACGCCTCGCCCTGCACACCGTCGGGCAGGCCGTCCCGCCGCCGCAGGCTGAGGTCGAGATGGATGAAGTAGAAGGACGTGCCGATCCACGCGATGCCGGCGATGACATGCAGCCAGCGCACGCCGGCGGTGAGCCATTCGGTGACGACCAGATCCATCGCATCCCCCCGCTCGCCGGCCGGCAGCGTCCGTCCGCGCAGTATCGCAGGCGCGCGCCGTCCCGACCAAGCAAGCAACGCGCCACACGCGGAGACCGGGCATGACCCTCGCCGCCACCATCGACGCCTTCTTGGCCGGCGAGGCCTCCCGCCAGACGGGCTTCCTCGCCGAACTCGTGCGCGCGCCGAGCGACAACCCGCCGGGCGACTGCGCCGCCGCGGCGGCGCGCTGCCAGGCGCTGCTCGAGGGGCTGGGCCTGGCGGTCGAGGCCGACATCGTGCCGGCCGCCGAGGTCGCGGCCAACGGCATGGTGTCTGCGACCAACCTGATCGTCCGCCATCGCTTCGGCCCGGGGCCGACGATCGCGCTGAACGCCCATGGCGACGTCGTGCCGCCGGGCCTCGGCTGGCGACACGACCCCTACGGCGCGGCGATCGAGGACGGCCCGCACGGCCCGGCCATGTTCGGCCGCGGCGTCGCCGTCTCGAAGTCCGACATCGCGACCTACGCCTGGGTGCTGCTGGCCCTGCGCCACGCGGCGGCGGCCGGCCATGCGCTGGCCGGCACCGTCGAGCTCCACGTCACCTGGGACGAGGAGGCGGGCGGCGAAATCGGCCCGCGCCGCCTGCTCGCCAGCGGCCTGTCGCGGCCCGACCTCGCCATCTGCGCCGGCTTCTCCTACGCCGTCGTCACCGCCCACAATGGTTGCCTGCACCTCGAAGTCACGGTCACTGGCAAACAGGCGCACGCCGCCGCCCCCGACGCGGGGGTCGACGCGCTGGAGGCGGCGACCGGCGTCCTCGCGGCGCTCTACGCCGGCCGGCCCGCCCTCGCCGCGACGCGCTCGGCGACGCCCGGCATCGAGACACCGACCCTCAACGTCGGGCTGATCGCGGGCGGCATCAACACCAACGTCGTGCCCGACCGGGTGACCTTCCGCCTCGACCGCCGCATCGTGCCGGAGGAGAACCCCGACCGCGTCGAGGCGGACCTGCGCGCCCTCGTCGCCGACGCGGCCCGCGCCCATCCCCGGGCGCAGGTCGCCGTGACACGGGTGATGCTGGCGCGCCCGCTGGCGCCGCTGGCGGGGACCGAACGGATCACGGCGGCGCTGCAGGACGCCGCCCGCGCGGTGCTGGGTCTCGACATCGCGGCAACGGGCGTGCCGCTCTACACCGACGCCCGCCACTACGCCGATGCCGGCGTCCCGGTCGTGCTCTACGGCGCCGGGCCGCGCACGCTCGCCGAGGCCAGCGCGCACAATGCCGACGAGAACCTCCGCCTGAACGATCTTGCGGCGGCGACGCGCATCGTCGCCCGCGCCGTCGCGGCGCTGCTGCGCGAATAGGCCCGCTCAGGCGCCCCGGCGCCGCAGCTCGCGCCAGCCGATGCCGATCAGCACCAGCGGGATCATGCCTTCGGCCGCGACGATGCAGACGGCGGCGGGCGCACCGAACCATTCGGCCATCAGCCCGATGTTCGCGAAGCCGATGACACCGGTGCCGATGCAGATGGTCATCAGGCCGAACAGGCGGCCGCGCATCTCCGGCGGTGCCACGCTGTAGACCAGCGCACTCTGCATGGCGGAAAAGCCGGCCATGCCGAGGCCGATACACAGCATCACCAGTGCCATCGGCGCCGCGTGGCCCATCCAGCCCGAGATGAAGATGAAGACGAGATAGGCCATCGTGCCGAAGTAGTAGAGGCCGCGGAAGCTCGCGTGCTGCAGCCGCGTGGCGATGACCATGGCGCCGAGGAAGGCGCCCAGCGCCTCCAGCGCGGCGAGCGCGCCGATCCATTCGGCGCCGATCATCAGCACGTCGCGCCCGAGCACCGGGATCATCGAGACGAAGGGGAAGCCCCAGATGTTGAAGACCACCGTGACCATGAGGATGCGCAGCACGTCGCGGTCGCGCGCGGCGAAGACAAAGCCGTCGCGCAGATCGCGGAGAAGGCGGGTCGGCGCGCCGGACCGCACCGTCGCGGACATCGCCGCCGGGATGAGCAGGACCAGGACGGCCGAGGTGACGTAGAGGGCGGCCGTCAGGGCAAACGCGCCGTCGGTGCCCAGCCACTCGTAGAGCGCGCCGCCGGCCAGCGGCCCCAGCATCCGCGTGGCGTTGTTGGTGGCGCTGTCGAGCCCCATCGCCGGGCCGATCCGCGCCGGACCGGCGATGTCGCCGAGGATGCGGCGGCGCAGCGGCATGTCGCAGGTCCAGACGATACCGGCGGCGACGCTGGCGGCGGCGACGACCCAGTAGTTGGGATAGCCGAAGAAGAACAGCAGGCACACCGAGCCCGAGACGCAGGCGGCGGCCGCGAGCCCGACGACCAGCAGCAGGCGGGGCGAGGTACGGTCGGCGACGGCGCCGACGAGCGAGCCCAGCACGGTCAGCGGCAGCAGGCGGAGAATCACCAGCAGCGCGACGAGGAAGGGCGAGCCGGTGGTGTCGTAGGCGTAGATGCCGACCACCAGCATCTCCAGCCAGCGCGCGATGCCGCTGGCGACGCCGGCCAGCCAGATGCGCAGGAACTGCGGATCGGCGAGCAGGCCGGCGACGCCGGGCCGCCCGGGGAGAGAAGCTGTGGTGTTGGTCGCGGTCATGGCGTGGCGGTGCGCCCCCGCCGCCGCCCACCCGCCGCGGCGCGGCAGGCGGGGACGGCGGAAAGACGCGCCTCCGGGCCTTCAGTTCACCATCATCTTGAGGGCGAGCTGGACGTTCGCCGGGTCGGGGCGCAGCTCGCCGGCGTGGATGCGCCGCGTGATCTCCACCACCGCCGCATTGGCCGGCGCCGCCTCGCCGCGCGCGGCGAAGTCCTCGACGATGAGGCCGTTGATCATGTCGACTTCGCTGTAGCGGCCCTTGATGTGGTCCTGCTGCACGCAGTCGCGCGCCGCCGGGCCGACGTCGCGCGTCAGCTTGTCGAGCAGCTTCTCGAGCAGCCGGTTGGTGTCCTTCACCTCCTCGGCGCTGAGGCCGAAGATCGGCTGGATGGTGTGGCCGCGCCGCTGGCCGGCGGTAAGCGCCTCGGTGCCGGCCTGCATCAGCAGTTCGCGCACGCCCGGCGTCTTGAAGCAGTCGTAGAGGTTGATGCCGGCCAGCGCGAGCGGGCCGAGGCACATCGAGTTGACGACCAGCTTCATCCACTTCGCCGACATGATGTCGGTCGAGACGGACACCTTGCCGACATTGCGCAGCAGCGCCGCGATCTCCTCCTCGCGGCCGCTCGTCGAGGGGTGCACGCTGCCGACGCCGAACCAGGTGTGCGGCGGCGGATTGTTGCGCTGGACGATGCCGGGAATGAAGATCTCGGACGACATCTCGAGCACGCAGCCGACGGTGCGCTCGGGGCCGACGATGGCGGCGATGTCGTCGACCGTCATGGCGTTCTGCACGCCGACCAGCAGGCCGTCGTCGGCCAGATGCGGCTTGATCAGCTCGGCCGCCCAGCGCGTGTCGTAGGCCTTCACCAGCAGCAGGACGTAGTCGAACTTGCCGGTCATCGTCGCCAGGTCGCAGAGGTGGTAGGCGCGGACGGGGACGTGCACCTCCTCGTTCGGCATGCGGATGCGCAGGCCCTCCTTGCGCATGGTCTCGACATGCGCCGGCCACTGGTCGATCAGCACGACGTCGTGCCCGGTGCGGATCAGGTCCGCTGCCGCGCAGCTGCCGTTGGCGCCGGTTCCGAGTACGGCGATCTTCTTGTCTTTCATCCAGGCCCTCCAGCGCGACGGCGATCGACGGGCCCTTGCCGGTCCGTCACGGGGTCGCGGCGCAATCATAACCCAGCCGGCGCGAAACCGCATGGCGCCACCCGCAGGGCGGCCATGTGCGACCCGTGGGGCGGGCCGCCGCGCCGGCCGCGAGGGGGCTCGACGGCGCGGGCAGGAATGTGGTGGATTGGACCCACGCTTCGAGCAGCATGGCCGGGGGGTCGGTGCACCGTGTCACGGGTGCCCGCCGGCTTCGGTCGTGCCTGCCCGCCCGCCAGGACCGCCGCAGCAGCCGACCCGTGAACGTATCGAGCCCCGCCAGCCCCGCCGCCGAACGATCCACTGTCACCGCCGCCGCCGCGCGACCGGTCAGCGCACGCGCCTACAAGGGCCTCGCGGGCGACGGCGAAGCGGCGGCAGACGGCGACATCGCGGTGCTGTGGCGCATCCTCCGCCTCGCCTTCCGCTATCCGTGGCGGCTCGCCGTCGCGGTCGGCGCGACGGTCGCCGCGGCGGTGTTCCAGCTCATGGTGCCGCAGCTTCTCGGGCACGCCGTCGACGGCGCGCTCGGCCTGCTCGGTTCGCAGGCGGTCAGCCGCGAGGTGGCGCGCGGCGCCCTTATCGACGCCGCCGTCGTGCTGCTGGCGGTGGCGGTGCTGCGCGGCGCCTTCACGCTGATCCACAACTACTACGGCGAGGCGATCAGCCACCTCATCGCCTACGACCTGCGGCTGGCCTTCTACAACCGCCTGCAGCACCTGAGCTACGCCTTCCACGACCGCGTGCATACCGGCGAACTGATCACGCGCGGCATGCTCGACCTCGAGGGCGTGCGGATGTTCATCCATACCGGCGCGCTGAAGGTCGTCCTGCTCGCCGTGCTGGTCGGTGCCGGCGCCTGGCTGCTGCTGTCGACCGATCTGCTGCTCGGCGCGCTCAGCCTCAGCTTCGTGCCCTTCGTCGCGTGGAACTCCGCCACCGCGCGCCTGCGGCTGCGCGCCCTGTGGCTCGCCCTGCAGGACCGCATGGCGGTGATCGGCCGCATCATGGACGAGAACCTCACCGGCATCCGCGTGGTCCGCGCCTTTGCCGCCGAACGGCACGAAATGGCCAAGTACGACGTCGCCGCCGCGGAGGCGATGGCGCTGGTCGGCCAGCGCATCCGTACCCGCGTCGGCTCGACGACCGTCGTCACCTACGCCTATTTCGTCGCCATGGGCCTCGTGCTGTGGATCGGCGGCCAGCATGTGCTCGACGGGAACATGACGGTCGGCACGCTGACGACCTTCCTCGCCTTCATGACCATCCTGCAGATGCCGGTGCAGCAGATCGGCATGATCGTTAACGCCATCGCGCGGGCCTCGACCTGCGGCGGCCGCCTGTTCACGGTGCTCGACCTGCAGCCCGACATCCGCGACCGCGAAGGCGCCCGGCCGCTCGCCGTCGACGGCGCCGTCGTCCGCTTCGAGAATGTCGGCTTCGCCTATGGCGGACCCGGAACGCCGGCGGCGCTGCGCGACATCAGCTTCGAGGTCCGGCGCGGCCGCTCGCTCGGCATCGTCGGGCCGCCGGGCAGCGGCAAGTCGACCATCGCCCACCTGCTGACGCGCTTCTACGACGTCGACAGCGGCCGCATCACCATCGACGGCCAGGATGTCCGCGACGTCACGCTGGCCTCGCTGCGCGGCGCCGTCCGCACGGTGGCGCAGGCGCCGCACCTGTTCACCACCTCGCTCGCCAACAACATCGCCTACGGCGATCCGTGGGTCGCCGACGATGCCATCGGCGACGCCGCCGCGCTGGCGCAGATCGACGGCTTCGTCGGTGGCCTGCCGGAAGGCTACGAAACGCTGGTCGGCGAGCGCGGCGTCTCGCTGTCGGGCGGCCAGAAGCAGCGCATCGCCATCGCCCGCACGGCCATGCTGCGCCCGTCGGTGCTCGTGCTCGACGACGCGACGGCGGCCGTCGACGCCGGCACCGAGCAGCGCATCCGCCAGGAGCTGGCCGTCCGCATGCGCGACTGCGCCACCATCATCATCTCCCACCGCCTCGGTGCGCTGCGCCAGGCCGACGAGATCGTCTTCCTGGAGGACGGCCGCATCGTCGAGCGCGGCAGCCACGATGCCCTGCTGGCGCTGGGCGGGCGCTACGCCGCGCTGCATGCGCTGCAGAGCACCGACGGCGCGCCCGGCCACGCGACCGCGGCCGGGGCGGAGGCCGCGTCGTGACCGTCGCCACGACTACCCATCGCAGCGGCAGGCCTAGGCCGCCGCGCGCCATCGTCGGCTCGCAGATCGACCGCGACGAGGAGATGTTCGGCAGGCTGTTCGACGGCCGCGTCGTGCGCCGCTTCCTCCAGTACGTCCGGCCGTACCGCCGCGAGGCGCTGCTGTCGGTCCTCGCCGTGCTGATCGTGACCGCGACGCAGCTCGCCATCCCCCTCGTTATCCGCCACGGCATCGACCACGTCATCGTCACCGGCAGCGGCGGCGAGGACGTGCTGCTGCTGACCGTCGCCGTGTTCGCCGCCGTCATCACCGTCAACTACGCGGCGAGCTGGTGGCAGGACACGCTCGTCAGCGGCATCGGCGAGCGCGTGATCTTCGACCTGCGGCGCGCCATGTTCGCGCATCTGCAGGACGTGGCGCTGACCTTCATGGACCGCACCGAGGTCGGGCGCATGATGTCGCGCCTGCAGGGCGACGTGAACTCGCTGCAGGAATTCCTCGAGAACTCGATCTCGGCGATCGGCGACATCGTGCTGCTGTTCGGCATCGTCGCCATCATGCTGACGCTCAACTTCGAGCTCGGTCTGCTGACCCTGTCGGCCCTGCCGATCCTGCTGGTCATCCGCATCGTCTGGCTGCCGCGCGCGCGCAAGGTGTTCCAGCGGGCGCGCGAGACCAACTCCAGCGCCAACGGGGCGCTGGCCGAGGGCATCCATGCCGTCCGCACGGTGCAGGGCATGGATCGCCAGGCCGTCAACCTCGATCTCTACGACGACAAGGCGTACGAGAACCTGCGCGCCCATCTCCGCTCGGCCAGGTACGCGCAGGTCATGGTGCCGGTGGTCGACACGCTGACCGGCGCGGCGATGGGCGTCGTGGTCGTGCTCGGCGGCACGCTGGTGCTCGACGGCGCCCTCGACGTCGGCGTGATGGTCGCCTTCCTGTTCTACGTGCAGCGCTTCTTCGATCCGATCCGCTCGCTGACCATCCAGTACAGCGTGATGCAGCGGGCCATGGCCTCGGGCAAGCGCATCTTCGAGGTGCTCGACGTGCCGCTGGCCATCGTCGACAAGCCCGACGCCCACGATCCGGCCACTGCCAGGGGCGCGATCGAGTTCCGCGACGTCAGCTTCTCCTACGTCGCGGGGCAGCCGGTCCTCCGCCAGGTCAGCTTCGCCGTCGCGCCCGGCGAGGTCGTCGCACTGGTCGGCCCGACGGGCTCGGGCAAGACCAGCATCACCGCCCTGCTGCATCGCTTCTACGAGGTCGACGAGGGCGCCATCCTGATCGACGGCGTCGACGTGCGCGACTGGGCCAAGGCGGCCCTCGGCCGTCACATCGCCATGGTGCTGCAGGACCCCTTCCTGTTCACCGGCACGATCTTCGAGAACATCCGCTACGCCAAGTCAGGCGCCACCCGTGACGATGTCGAGCGGGCCGCCCGCGCGGTCGGCGCGCACGACTTCATCATGCGGCTGGCCGACGGCTACGACACCGTGCTCGACCAGCAGGGCCGCAACCTCTCCTTCGGGCAGCGCCAGCTCATCAGCTTCGCCCGCGCGCTGGTGGCGGATGCGCGCATCCTCATCCTCGACGAGGCCACGGCGAACATCGACAGCTATACCGAACGGCAGATCCAGGTGGCGCTGCAGCGCCTGCTGCGCGGCCGCACCGGCATCGTCATTGCCCATCGCCTCGCCACGGTGCGCGGCGCCGACCGGACGATCGTGCTGCAAGAAGGTCGCATCGTCGAGACGGGCACGCATGCCGCCCTGCTGGCCAGGGGCGGCCTCTATGCCCGCCTCTACGCCTACAACTATGCATCCTTCGACGACATCCCGGCCGACCTCGTACGCGATGCGGTGGCCGCGACCATGCGGACCTGAGCGACGCACGGCCCCCGGGGTTACTCGGCGAGGCACAGCCCGTGGTCGGGGCGGAAGGTCAGGTGGACCGACTGTCCCGGCTCCAGCCGCTCGTAGTGATCGATCTGGATATTGAGTTCGTGGCGGCCGACGCGCACCCGGCACTCGAGGAAACTGCCGAGATAGACCGTGTCGATCACCGTTCCCGACAGGAGGTTGGCGCCGTCGGCCGTACTCGGCGGCGCGGCGTGGAGGCCGATATCCTCAGGCCGCAGGCTGATGTGGATGGGTGCGCCGACCGCGACGCTCTCGCCGCCAGCCGCCCGCAGGCGCACCGGGGGCGCCCCGTCGCCGACTGGCACCTCGACGTCGCAGAGATCGCCGCTGCGGCCGCGCAGCACGCCCTCGAGCAGGTTGGCGACGCCGATGAAGTTGGCGACGAAGGTATTAGCCGGCCGCGTGTAGATGGCCTCGGGGTCGCCGATCTGCTGGATCACGCCACGGTTCATCACGACGACGCGGTCGCTCATCGCGAGCGCCTCGGACTGGTCGTGCGTGACATAGATCGAGGTGATGCCGACCTCGTGCTGCAGGCGCACCAGTTCGGTCCGCATCTGCTCGCGCAGCTTGGCATCGAGATTCGACAGCGGCTCGTCGAACAGCACCACGCGCGGCTCGTAGACGATGGCGCGGGCGAGCGCGACGCGCTGGCGCTGGCCGCCGGACAGCTTCGTCGCGTAGCGGTCGGCGAGGTGACCGAGGCCGACGAGATCGAGCGCCTTCGTGGTCCGCTCGCGGATGACCGCCGACGATGCGCGCCGCACGCGCAGCCCGTAGGCGACATTGTCGAATACCGTCATGTGCGGCCACACGGCGTAGCTCTGGAACACCATGCCGATGTTGCGTTCCTCGGGATCGAGGAACAGGCCGCGCTCCGCCGCGACCACGACGTCGCCGCCGATGCGGATCTCGCCGGCGTCCGGGCGCTCGAGGCCGGCGATGCAGCGCAGCGTCGTCGTCTTGCCGCAGCCCGAGGGCCCGAGCAGCGTGACGAATTCGCCTTCGGCGACGTCGAGGCTGACGTTGTGGACCGCCTTCTCCGCGCCGAAGAACTTGTTCAGCCCGTCGAGCGCCACCATCGGCGCGCCGCCACTCATGGCTGCACCGCCAGGGAGTGGTCGGGATCGAGCCGCAGCCAGACGCGCTCGCCGGTCCGCAGCCGGGTACGGGGGTGCGCCAGCACCTTCCACTCGAAGTCGCCCCAGCGAACGCGACAGTCGACGCTGGAGCCAAGGAAGACGGCCTGCGTCACCTCGCCTTCGAGACAGGTGTCATCGGTCTTGTCGCGCAACGCCCGCACGTTCTCGGGCCGCACGGAGAGGATGGCCTCGCTGCCCGCCGCGACCCCGGCGCCGAGGCGGCAGGGCACGCGCACGGGCGCGCCACCGTTGCCGATCTCGACCGCACCCGCACCGCCCGCAACGCCATCGGTCACCCGGCCCTTCAGCAGGTTGGCGACGCCGATGAAGTTGCTGACGTAGCCGTTGACCGGCCGACTGTAGATGTCGAGCGGGCTGCCGCGCTGCTCGATGCGACCCTTGCTCATGACGATGATCTCGTCGCTCATCACCAGCGCCTCGGCCTGATCGTGGGTGACGTAGACGGAGGTGATGCCGACCTCGTTCTGGATGCGCTTGAGCTCGACGCGCATCTGCTCGCGCAGCTTGAGGTCGAGGTTGGACAGCGGTTCGTCGAACAGCAGCAGGCGCGGCTGCGAGACGATGGCGCGGGCCAGCGCGGCGCGCTGCTGCTGGCCGCCCGACAGTTGCGTCGCCAGCTTGCCGGCCATCGTGTCGAGGCCGACCAGACGCAGCACCGCGGCGACCCGGTCGCCGATCTCGTCGCGCGCGACGCTGCGGATTTCCAGCGGATAGGCGACGTTCTGCGCCACGGTCATGTGCGGCCAGATGGCGTAGCTCTGGAAGACCATGCCGATGTCGCGCTTCTCGGGCGCGAGGAAGATGCCCTCCTCGGGCGAGGTGTAGACGGCATCGCCGACACGGATGGAGCCGCCGTCGATGGCGTGCAGTCCGGCGATGCTCATCAGCGTCGTCGTCTTGCCGCAGCCCGAGGGGCCGAGCAGGGTCACGAAACTGCCGCGCGGCGCGGCGAAGGAAATGCCGTCAACGGCGCGGTCGGTACCGAACCATTTCACCAGGCCGCGCACCTCGAGATAGCGCTCGTCGGGCGCCGCGGCGGCGGTCGGTGTTGCGGGAATCACGGAAGTCATGCGGTCAGGGCCTCGCGACCGGCGAGCCGGCGGAAGACGAAGATGCAGACGAGCAGCACCACCGTCTGCGCCATCGACAGCGCCGCGGTGAGCGGTTCGTTCTCGAAGTTGGTCAGGTAGTAGACACCGACCGACAGGGTCTCCGTGCCGGTCGTGTAGAGGATGATCGAGATCGACAGCTCGCGCAGGAAGATGATGAACAGCAGCACCCAGCCGGCGAAGATGCCCGGCTTGAGAAGCGGGATGGTGATGCGGCGCAGGGTCGTGAACCACGAGGCGCCGGCCATGCGCGAGCTCTGATCGAGTTCCTCGGAGATCGCCAGCATGATCGACGAGATGTTGCGCTGGCCGTAGGGGAAGAAGCGCGTGATGTAGCCGAGCAGCAGGATCCACAGCGTCGCGTAGATCGGTGTCTTGATGTAGGTGACGAGCACGCCCATCGCCAGCACGATGCCGGGGAAGCCGATCGGGACGACGCAGAGGAAGTCGAGGAGGCGCGAGCCGAAGCCCTTGGTGCGGTGGATCATGTAGCTGACGACCAGCGCCAGCACCATGGCGATCGAGGCGCCGAGGAAGGCGAGGAAGAAGCTGTTGAAGATGCCGTTGGTGGCGGCGTCGATGGCGTCCGAGCGCCAGAAGAACAGCGTCTTCTCGTAATTGCGGAAGCTCATCGTCTCCGGAATGATCTCGGCCCGCCACACCGGATGCAGGCTGACGATGAACAGGCAGAGGATCGGCAGCACCACGGCGACGAGGATGTAGACGAGGTTGTAGGCCAGCGCCGCCCACTTCCAGCGGCCGAGGTCGAGCACGTTGGGCCGGAAGCCCTTGCCGGTGACGGTGGTGAAGGAGCGCGGCGCGATGTAGCGCTGCTGGATCCAGATGAGGAACACGGTGATGGCGCCGAGCGACATCGCCATGGTCGCGCCGAGGTAGTGGTTGGCGTCGTCGCCGACGGCCTTCGAGAAGATCTGCGTCGTCAGCGTCTCCCAGCCGTAGGGCGCGCTGAGCTTGAACGGCACGCCGAATTCGCCGGCGCTGGTGACGAAGACGATGATGGCGCCCGAGAGGATGCCGGGCGCCACCAGCGGCAGCGTCACCGTCATGGTGGTGCGGAACAGGCTGGCGCCTGTCGTCCGCGCGCTGTCCTCCAGCGACGGGTCCATGCGGCGCAGCGAGCCGACGACGAACAGGTAGACGAGCGGGGCAAAGAAGATGCCCGTCACCCAGATGACGCCCCACAGGTTGTCGACGTTGAGCAGGTAGCCCTCGATGCCGAGGTACTCGCGCGCCCAGGTGTTGAGCAGGCCGGTCTTGGGCGAGGCCATGTTGTGCCAGGCGATGGCGCCGACGAACGGGCTGAGGAAGAACGGCACGAGGTTGTAGGGTTCGAGCCAGTCGCGCCCCGGGCAGTTGGTTCGGGCGTTGATCCACGCCAGCGACACGCCGAGGAACGTTGCCAGCGCCGTCGAGCCGGCGCTGATCAGCAGCGTGTTGAGGAAGGCCTTGGGGATGATGCGGTCGGTGAACAGCGTCTCGTAGTTGCCGAGGCCCCAGGTCGTGTCCCAGCCATTGTCGTCGAGCACCTGGAAGCTGCTGACGAACAGCGTGAACAACGGCAGCAGCACGGCCGCCGCGACGATGACGCTGACGATGACCGTCGCCAGCGTTTCCTGGGTCAGCAGGCCGCGCAGCCGGTTGGCGAGGCGCGCGCCGGCCGCCGTCGCCGGCAGGGTTTCAGTGCTCATGGCCGTCACCGTCGCGGACAGGGAACGCTCGCCGCGAGCGTTCCGGACACGGACGGGGGCCTGCCGGCGCCCCGTCGGCACTCGCGGGGCCCGCCACGGGCGGCGGGCCCCGTCTGCAGGCGGTCGCCGGTGCTACTTGAACGTCTCGGACCACTCCTCGCGGACCGGCTTGTAGTCCGACTGCGAGGCGACCCAGTCCTTGAGGCCGAGCAGCTTGTGCTTCGACAGGTCGAGCAGATAGGGCTTCACCGCCTCGGGCGGCGTGTAGCCCTTGAGGAAGGTCGAGACGGCCTCGCCCTCGACGATGATGTCGGCGCCTTCCTTGCTGAGCAGGAACTCGATCAGCAGCTTGCCGGCGTTGGGGTGCGGCGCGCCCTTGATGACGGCGATCTGGTTGCCCAGCATCACCTGGCCTTCCTTGTACGAGCCGACCTTCAGCGACTTGGCCAGCGCCGGCTCCTTCAGCACGTTCTGGTAGACGCGGCCGGCGAGGTTCCACATGTCGACCGGCGCCTGGCAGGACACGACCATCTGCATCTTCGGCTCGGTGCGGAACTCGACGATCGGATCGGTCGCCTTGAGCTTCGCCCAGTAGGCCTTGAGGTCGAGCGCACCGTTCTCGCGCAGCGACAGGGCGGTGTTGGTGTAGGTCTCGCTCTTGGAGATGTCGGAGGCGATGGTCTTGCCCTTGAGGGCCGGCGCCACGGCATCGGCGTAGGAGGCGATGTTGACGTTCTCCATGCCGGGGCAGGCCGTGTTCCAGACCGGCTGGAAGGTGTAGGCCAGCGGCACGACGACGTAAGGATACTCGAAGTACTGGCCGGCCTTGGACGCCAGCTCCTCGTGGTCCTTCCAGTAGCCGCTGTCGAGCTTCTCCCAGGCGCCCCGCTTGGCTGCCTCGGCGAAGAAGCCCGGGGAACTGACCATCAGCACGTCGACGGTGAACTTGCCGGCCACGATCTCCTGGCGCACCTGGGCGACGGTCTGGCCGGTGCCCTTGCGCAGGCCATTGAACTTGAAGTCCGGCCCGAGCCCGTACCGCGCGACGAAGGCCTTTCCCATGAGCTCGGTCGTGCGATCGCTGAACAGCGGATGGAGGATGGTGACCTCGCCCTCCGCCTTCGCCTTCTCGACGAGCGCCTTTTCCTGCGCATTCAGGTCCGCCGCCTGCGCGAGGGTCGCGGCCGTCAGGGCGACCGCCGAGACCGCTCCGATGATGAGACCTGCTGACTTTCGCATCCCACGCTCCTCCCATTTATCTTTTTCGACCGTGGAATCCGTAGACGCATCGGCACCCGATTTCAATCAAACTCTGAAATATCAGGACAGATAGACACCTCGCGACCGGGTGGTCGAGTCACGCGCATAGGACAGCAACATTATCCTTCCGACGGTCCGTCCGTTTTCCTGGACTGTCCGGCCACCGTGTCTTTCCGGCGCGTCGGCGCGACGCGGGAGGATTCCGGAATACTCGGCCGCCACTGGATCGCCGGCTCACGGCCCGGAACTGTTCGGTGTCGCGGCGAGGGATGCTATACGGCGATATCCGTCAGCAGGAGGTGCGAACCGTGGTTGCCAGCAAGCCGAAGATGACCCGTCCCGACGTCTACCAGTTCCGCCTGGGTGACTACGTCGTCACCAACCTCCTGGAGGGTTACGCCCAGCGCAAGGACATGCACCCGTTCACGGCGAAGAACGCGGCGCCCGAGGAGATCCAGGCCGTCGCCGCGGCGCACCGCCTGCCGTTCCCGGCGCTCGAGCACATCTTCGTGCCGACGCTGGTCGACACCGGCACGCAGCTCATCGCCTTCGATCCGGGCTTCGGCGACAACTCGCCGATGGCGACGGCCGGGTTCTTCAACAGCAAGCTGCCGGCCGCCGGCTACAGCGTCGACGACGTCGACATCGTGGTGGTCACGCATTGCCATCCCGATCACATCGGCAATCTGGCGACGAAGGACGGCAAGCCGACCTTTCCCAACGCCAAAATATTGTTCGGTCGGGTGGATTTCGATTACTGGCGCAAGGGCGAGAACATCTCGGACATGCGCAAGCCGACGCTCGATCTGTTCCGCCGCGTCTGCCTGCCGGTCGCCGAGAAGGCGACGTTCGTCGAGGCGGGACAGTCGGTTGCGCCGGGCATCACGGCGATCGATGCGTTCGGGCACTCGGCCGGGCACATGGCCTACCGCATCGAGAGCAAGGGCCAGTCACTGATGCTGATGGCCGATACGGTGGCGCATTTCGCCGTATCGATTTCCCATCCGGAGTGGCATTTCTTCATGGATGACGACCCGGAGACGGCGGCGGTGTCGCGCCGCCGCATCCTGACGACCGTCGCCGCGGAGAAGATCGCCGCGATCGGCTTCCACATGCCGTTCCCGTCGGTCGGCTACATCGACCGCCACGGCGACGGCTTCGCCTGGGTGCCGGCCAGCTACCAGATGAACCTCGCCTGAGCGGCGGGGCGTCCCGTCACCGGCCGTGCGCCGCCATGAGCTGGCGCAGGCCGGTGCCGGCGGCGACACAGGCCGCCTGGTGCTGCCGCGACATCTCGGCCAGCGCCGGCGGCATGGCGACCTCGCGGCTGAATCCCGGCCGCGCGGCGAGGCGCTCGTACCATGCGCTCAGGCGCGGAAAGCGTTCGAGCGGGAAGTCGAGCGCCCCGACGCGGAAGACCGTGATCCACCACGCGATGTCGAGGGCCGAGAAGCCGCTCCGCAGCAGCCACTCGTGGGCGCCGAGGCGGCGGTCGAGTTCGGCGAAGCGCGGCATGAAGGCGTCGACGGCGGCGATGACCTGGGCATCGGTGATGCCGTTGCTGGCCTTCATGCCGCGCCAGAACGCCACCTCGACGGGCTTGCGCCGGTCGGCGCTGCCGCCGACCGTGCCGGAGCCTTCGCGCTCATAGGTATCGACCGCCTTCTGGTCCTTCATCATCACCTCGACCGGCGCGAGGTAGCGGAACGTCAGCGCGCGCAGGTGCAGGTGGAGATCGTCCTCGACCTTCATCGAGGCGAGCAGCTCGGTGCGCTCGCCCGCGCTCTCGGGCAGCAGGCGCGGGCCGTCGAAGCTCTCGTCGACATGGCGGATGATGTCGTTGCTCTCGATGTGCACGTCGCCGTCATGCACCAGCGCCGGCACCAGCCCGCGCGGATTGATGCCGAGATAGCGCTCCTGGAAGTTCTCGTGGCCGGGCAGATCGACGTGATGGGACGTCCAGGCCACGCCCTTCTCGTTGAAGGCGATGCGCGTCTTCTGCGAGCACGAGGAACCCATGAAATGGAAAAGGTGCAGACCCTTCCAGTCGAGCACCTCGGTCGTGCGAATATCCGAACGGAGCAGTTTGACCATACGAATCCTGCCTTCTTCTTGCCGGGCGGTGCAGTTCCGGCGGCATTGCCCTCCGCCGCCGCATGAAGGCTATGATGCCGCCGCGGCCCCGGTACAGGAGATTCCATGCCAGCGATGCAGGGCAAGCGCGCCTTCCTCGAGCTGCTGCGCCAGGAAGGCGTCGAGGTGATCTTCGGCAATCCGGGCACGACTGAGCTGCCGCTGATGGACGCGCTGGCGGTGGAGGATCACCCGCGCTACGTGCTGGGCCTGCAGGAGGCCGTCGTCATGACGATGGCCGACGGCTACGCCCAGGCTTCCGGCAAGCTGGCCGCCGTCAACCTGCACGTCACCCCTGGCCTCGGCAACGCCATGGGCATGCTCTACGACGCCCAGAAGGCCGGGGCGCCGCTGCTGGTGACGGCGGGGCAGCACGAGCAGGGCTTCAACGTCACCGAGCCCATCCTCTACGCCGACCTGCCGCCGATCGCCCGCCCGCTGGTGAAATGGTCGGCCGAGGTGCACCGCCTCGCCGACCTGCCTCGCATGATCCATCGCGCCGCCAAGGTCGCGCTGACCCCGCCCACCGGACCGGTGTTCCTGTCGCTGCCCGGCGACATCCTCAACGGCGAGGCCGAAATCGAGCTGGGTTCGCCGGTGCGCGTGGCGCCGCATTTCCGCGCCGACCCGGCGGCGGTGCGGGCGGCGGCCGAGCTGCTGGCCTCCGCGCGCAGCCCGATCATCATCGCCGGCGACGCCGTGGCGCAGCACGGCGCCCATGCCGAGGTGGCGGCGCTGGCCGAGCTGCTCGGCGCCCCGGTGCATCTGGAAAGCGTGCCGAGCACGGCGTCCTTCCCGACCTCGCACCCGCTGTTCCGCGGCCTGAGCCACCGTCTCCCGGCGCCGATCCGCAAGCTGCTCGACGGTCACGACGTGCTGCTGTCGCTCGGCGGCGACCTGTTCACCCTGTCGCTGCCCGACTCGATGGAGCCCATCCCGCCGGGCTGCAAGGTGATCCACCTCGACCTCGACCCGTGGGAGCTGGGCAAGAACTACGCGACCGAGATCGCCATGCTCGGCAGCCCCAAGACGACGGTGCCGGACATCGTCGCCGCGCTGGAGGCCATCCTGTCGCCGGCGCAGAAGGCCGCGGCCGGCAAGCGCCGCGACGGCGTCGCCACCGCCATCGCCAGGGAGCGCGCCGCCCTGCACGCCCAGGCGCGGGCGCAGGCAGACAAGTCGCCGGTGATGCCGCTGGCCCTGCTGCAGGCCATCGGCGAGGTGCTGCCGAAGAACGCCGTCGTCGTCGAGGAGACGCTGTCCTCGGCGCCGGGGCTGCGCGAGCTGATCGCCAGCGACGACGCGAAGAGCTTCTTCGGCATGCGCGGCGGCGGCATCGGCTGGGGCATGGGCGCGGCCATCGGCGTCAAGCTGGCGCTGCCCGACCGGCCGGTGGTGGCCCTCGTCGGCGACGGCAGCGCCATGTACACGATCCAGGCGCTGTGGACGGCCGCGCACGACCGCGTGCCGGTCACCTGGGTCATCTTCAACAACCGCTCCTACCGCATCCTCAAGCAGCGGACGAACGCGCTGCGCGGCTACTCGGCCCAGCTCGACCGCTTCGTCGCCATGGACTTCCTCGACCCGCCGATCGACTTCTGCGGCCTCGCCCGCTCGATGGGCGTGGCGGCGCACACGGCATCGACCGTCGCCGAAGCGCAGGCGGCCCTCAAGGCCGCCATCGCGTCGGGCGTGCCGACCCTGATCGAGGTCGAACTCGACCGCGCCTTCAAGCCGGTGTGAGCGTTCGTCGCTCACCCGCTTCAGCTAAGCCTTGTGCAAAGACGTTACCCGCCATCCTCACCCCGAGCCTGTCGAAGGGCGAGGATGGCCGGCGCGTTGGCGCGAGCGAGCGACGCCCTCGTCCTTCGACAAGCTCAGGATGAGGGCTACTGGCGAATTGCGAAGAGACGACCGCGGCCCGCATGGGCCACACCCCTACCGCCACAGCTCCTTCGTCGCTTCGCGGGCGCCGTCGGCCATCGCCGCGAGCTTGGCCCAGGCGACGTCCTCGTCGATCAGGCACTGGCCGACCCAGGTGGAGAAGCCGCAGTCGGTCGAGGCGATGACGTTCTCGCGCCCGACGATACCGGCGTAGCGCGCCAGACGCTGGGCGATCAGGCGCGGGTGTTCGATGTGATGGGTCTTGGTGTCGATGACGCCGGGAAACAGGATCATGTCCCGCGGCAGCCGGACCTCGCGGAACACCTCCCACTCGTGCTCGTGGCGCGGATTGGCCGCCTCGAAGGACAGGCCGCCGACCTTCGCCTTGAGGATCGTCGCGACGATGTCGGCGAGCGGCACGTCGTGGTGATGGGGACCGACATAGTTGCCCCAGCAGATGTGCATGCGCACCTGCGCGGGCGGAATGCCGCCGATGGCGTGGTTGACGGCCTCGACGGCCAGTTCGAGACGGCGCTGGAAGGGCGGCCGGTCGTCGGCCTCGCCCCATGTGACGTGGGCACTGAGCGCCATGTCGGGGGCGTCGAGCTGCAGCACGAAGCCGGCGTCGGTGATGGCGCGGTACTCGGTGCGCATCGCCTCCGCCGCGGCCACGAGATAGGCCTCGTGCGAGGGATAGTGCCGGTTGGGGAAGTTGAACGAGATCTGGCCGGGCGTGACGGCGGGGATGAACGCCTCGGTAACATCGACGCCGGCGAGTGCGGCCTTCAGGTTGTCGACGTCCTCCGTCAGCGCACCCGCGTCGCGCAGCCGGATCGGCCCGACGCATTCGAGCAGCCGGTGCGCGCGCGTGTCGGCATGCGTGTCCGACCAGCGCTTACGGACGTTCGGGAACTCCAGCATGTCCTTCGGCGTGCCGCTGACCGGGCTGCCGCCGAAGCCGGTGTAGCGGTCGATGATGTAGTTGCTGAACCCCGGCTTGCTCATCTCGCCGTCGGAGACGATGTCGATGCCGGTCTCGGCCTGGCGGCGCACCACCTCGGCCACCGCCTCGCGCACGCGCGCCTTCAGCCGCGCCGGGTCCACCGCCTCGTCGTGCAGCTTGCGCACGATCATGTCGACCACGTCGGCCGGCCGCGGCAGGCTGCCGACATGGGTGGTCAGGATTCGCTCGGTACTGTGTCGCATGGCCCGTTCCGTTCGTACGGTGTTCAGAAAAGTCGCTGCGAGGCCAGCCGCGCGCCGTCGCGGAGCGCGGCGAGCTTGGCCCACTGGATGTCCGACGTGACATGGCCAATGCCGACCGCAGTCTCGAAGCCGCAATCGGTGCCGGCGATGACGCGTGTCGGGTCGCCGACCGCGCGGGCCGCGCGCTCGATGCGCTGGGCGACCACCTCGGGATGCTCGATGAAACTCGTCATCGGATCGATGACGCCGGTGACGAGGATCTGGTCGTTCTTCAGCGGGCTCCGCGCGAGCACGTCGACCTCGTGCTGGTGCCGCGGATTGGCACCGGTCAGCATGAAGGCGCCGACGCGCGCCTGCTTCACGATCGGCCAGATCTCCGCCAGCGGCACATCCCAGTCGTGCGGCCCCTCGTAGTTGCCCCAGCACACATGCAGACGCACCCGGTCCGCCGGAATGCCGGCGTGCGCGTCGTTGAGCGCCGCCGTCGCCCGCTCGACATTGGCAAGGAAGGCCGACAGCGGCTTGTCCTGGAAGCCGTACTGCCGGTCCATGGCCATCTCCGTGCCGTCGAGCTGCAGGACGAAGCCGCGCGCCACGATGGCCTCGTATTCGACGCGCATCGCCCGCGAAAGCGCCACCAGGTAGTCGTCATCGCTGCTGTAGAAATCATTGCGCATGGCACTGGCGAGCGTGCCCGGCGTCGGCGCCGTGAGGAACAGATCGGCGAACGGAGCGCCCGCTTCGCGCACGGCCGCATCGAGATCGTCGCATTCGCGGTCGATGCCTGCGCGATCGAGGTAGGTAACCTCGCCGATCGCACAGGGCGGCGAGACCGCGACGTAATCCTCGCGATACTGCGCCGAGACGGCCGCCGCATGCTCGGGATACTGCTTGACGTCGGCGCGACCGTCGCGCTGCCAGCTACCGCCGAGTCCGGTCAGGCGCTCGCGGACGTAGATGTGATACATCGCGCGGCCCTGCTCGCCGTCATTGGCGATGTCGACGCCGTTCGCCGCCTGCTGCCGGATCGCGTCACGGACGCGGGCGCGCACCTCGGTGTCGAACGTCTCCTGCGGGACGGTTTCGCCGCGCGCGCGCCGGCGATACAGATCGCCCAGGCTTCTGGGGCGGATGAGGCTGCCGGCATGGGTGGTGAGAATCCGCTCTTTGCTGCGTCGCACCGTTTCCTCCGACGGGACGTCACGCCCCTTTTTCTTCTTTCCCTTCGATCGTGCGGCCTCGGGCGGCATCAGGGAAGTTCATTGCGTACATCGTCGCGATGCATCGAATGAATTTGCCAGCGGAGGACCGGCCCGACAGTGGCGGGCCGCGCCAGAGGGCGGCATGTGCCCCGGCATCCGCGCGTCCCGTTCCTCGACGCATTGCCAGCTACGGAACTTCCGCCGCCTCGCGGACATCGGCGGCATTTCCGCCACCGCCGAGCCAGTGGGAATCCCGGTCCGCGGTCTGTTGCCAGATCGCCGCCCTCGAGGACGAACTGGGCGTGGCATTGTTTCGCCGCGCGGGGGCCGGCCTGGATTGATGCCAAGACAGCGCCCCTCGACGTTCTCGTAGTTCGGGGCGGCAGCGTGGGACGATCGGGGTCCGCCCATTTCGTTCAGGGCGCAATTCGTCTTCCGCGAACACGACGAACGCTGTGGTGTGGAACAGGTACAGGCGGGTTCCAGTCGCTTTTTGTATACAATATATCTGTGCATCGACAGCAGGCCGGCGCACACGCCTAACTGAAAAGCCGCTACGGCAAAAAATGCGTTTAGTCGTGTATACAATTCTGGCAGACTGGTACGAAAGTGACGTAGGCAGATCACGTAAGAAGCGTGGGCAGCCGGAGAGGCCATACCCACGATCAAGGCCCGGAACGGGCGATAGGGAGGAGCGAATCATGACGACACTCAGGACTCGCGGCCTGACAATCGCAGTGGTCGCGCTTGCAGGCACCATAAGCATCGCCAACGGCGCTACGGCCAAGTCGCTGGCCAACCAGTGGCTTGACGGGGAGATTCCGTATACTGGCCCGAAGATCACTTACAGCGGCCCGACGATCACCATCCGGCACTCGCACTTCATCGGCGAGGCGGCCGCCGTGGATGGTCCCAATCACGTCAAGATGATGAAGCGCATCGAAAAGGACACGGGCGGCAAGCTCAAGATCCGTGTTTACTGGCAGAACTCGCTGGCCGACGCCACGCGTGGTGCCTTCGACGCGGTCTCGTCGGGCGTCGCCGACCAGTCGCAGTGCTATCCGCTGTTCGATCCGAGCCGATTCAACCTGTGGATGGGCCTGCAACTGCCCAATCTGGTCGACAGCGGCACGCGCGCCTCGCGCATCCTTACCGAAATGTATCCGAAGTACCTGCGCGCCGAGTACGAGGCCCAAAACGTCTATGTCTCCAAGGTCATGTCGGTGCCGTCCAACTACCTCCTGACGAAGGACCGCCAGATCAAGGTGCCGGCCGATGTAAGCGGGCGCAAGCTTTGGGCAGTGGGCGATATTCCCACGCGGGCCGCCAAGGCTGTCGGCGCCGTCCCGGTCCCGCTGCCGCCGCAGGACCTCTACCTGTCGTTCCAGTCCGGCGTGATCGACATCGCGCAGATGCACGATGCGGGCGTAGCGCTCTTCCGGCTGATCGAGCTCACGAAGTTCCGTACCGTCGTCGACATGCAGGCCAACACCGTTCCGGTGTGCATGAACAAGAAGGTCTTCGACGATCTGCCGCCGGACCTCAAGGAGTACTACTACCGGACGATGCAGATCTGGAACCACGCCGAGGCCGAGCCGTACTTCGAGGACTTCGCGGCCGAGGTTCGCGCCGACATGGAGAAACGGGGCATCAAGTCCTACGTGCCTGAAGGCGAGGAAAAGGCGCAGTGGACCAAGGCCTTCGCGCCGATAGAGGCCGCGTGGGTCGCGGAGATGGAAGCCAAGGGCGTCAAGGGCGCGGCAGACATGCTGGCCGCCTTCCGCAAGCGCAACGAGGAACTCAAGAAAATCTCCTGGGACGACATGTTCAAACTCGCCGCCGAACAGCCGGTCGACGGGCTCATCAGCAGTTACTCTCTCCCGCCCCGGTAGCGATGGGGGCACTCGAGCCCGGCGATCGCGCGGCGATCGCCGGGCCGCTTTCTGTCACCGGCGACGGAGGGGGCCATGTTGCGCACGGTCATCGAAAGATATGATGTCCTGACCCGGGCCGTTTTCCGCTTCGGCGCCTATTTCGCCCTGTCGTGCATGACGATCGTAATCGGGGTGGACGCTGGCGGACGCTATCTGTTCAACGCGCCGTTGTCGGGCGGCAACGACATTGTCAGCCTCCTGCTTCTGACATTGTTTCTCTCGCTGCTCGGCCATTCCTACCGCTCGGACCTGCACGTCCGCATGGATCTGCTGTACACGGTGCTGCCCAACCGCCCACGGCGCCTGGTCCAAAGCGTCAGTGCAGTGGGTGCGTTGGTGTTCGCCGCGCTCCTCGGAACGCGCGGCTGGCACGACATGTGGGTCCACCTGGAAGTGGCGTCGGGATCTCCGACATTGCACATTCCGGTGTGGCCGTTCGACCTCCTGATCGTCGTCGCCTCGGCGATGTTTGCAATATCGATCGTGCTCAGCGTGCTGGGCAACGTCGTGCCGGATCCGTTTCCTGCCAATACAAGTCCGGACTGATCCGATGGAACCGTTCACGGTGGGGATTCTGGGTCTGTGCGCGATCATCGCCCTGATCGCTGTCGGCATGCCCGTGGCGTTCGGACTGACGCTCGTCGCCTTCGTCGGCAATCTGTACTTCTTCGACTTCACGCAGACCGGCGCCCGCTTCTACGAAGCGGCGATGGAAACATCGACGAGCTTCGTTCTCACCGCAGTGCCGCTTTTCATTCTCATGGGGCAGTTGGTCTATGTCGGCAACATCGGCCGAGACCTGTACCGCTGCGTCCATGCCTGGATCGGACACATTCCGGGCGGTCTGGCCGTCACTGCCGTGATGTCCTGCGCCGGCTTTGGTGCAGTCACGGGATTGTCGGGTGCGGCCGTGGTCACCATGGGCACCATCACGCTGCCGGAAATGAAGCGGTACGGCTACGACCAACGTCTCGCGACGGGGTCGATCGCCATCGCCTCAACGCTGGCAATCCTCATTCCGCCCTCGCTCCTGATGGTGATCTACGGACTGTGGACCGAGACATCCATCGGCCACCTGTTCGTCGCCGGCATCGTGCCGGGATTGATACTGGCGGCGCTTTATTGCGGCCTCATACTGATACGTTGCGCCATCAATCCGGCGCTCGGGCCCGTTACGGAGCAGCGTTACAGCTGGGGTTTCCGGTTCGCCACGCTGCTGTACCTCCTGCCAATCATCTTCATATTCACCATCGTCATCGGCGGCATTTACGGTGGTGTCTTCACCGTGTCGGAGGCTGCCGGCATGGGAACGCTCGCTGTCTTCGCGACGCTGCTCGTCATGCGCCGGATTACGTGGCCTCGCTTGTCGTCGGCGCTCCTGCAGACGGCGCGTCTGACGATCATGATCCTCGCCATATTCATCGCCGCCACGTTCTTCGCCAAGTTCCTGGTCATCACCGATGTCAACTACGAGGCGGTCGAGTACATCAAGGATGCCAGTCTCGATCGTTATGTCGTCCTAGCAATCATCATCGCCGTTTTCTTCGTGTTGGGCATGGTGCTCGATACCATCGGGATGCTCCTTCTCACCTTGCCGTTGATTTTCCCGGTTGTCATGCAGCTCGGCTTCGACCCTGTCTGGTTCGGCATCCTCGTTACCCTCATGACCGAGGTCGCACTGGTTACACCGCCAGTGGGGTTCAACTGCTTCATAATTCGCCAGATCAGTCCGGACGTCGCGCTACTGGATGTCTTTGCGGGTGCCGTACCTTTTGTCATGGTGACGATGCTGTTCGTTCTCGCGCTGATAATCTGGCCGGGAATTGCACTTTGGTTGCCGACTACGCTGTAGGTGTGACGCGCCAGGCCGGATTCCTCATTTGCGTCGCAGACACTGTCGTCAGCGACGAAAGCGAAGTTCCCGCCTCGGGGTCCAGCCATGAACGTGCGCCAGCTACGGAATTTCCTGCGCCTCGCGGACATCGGCAACTTTTCCGCCACCGCCGAGCAGGTCGGTATCACGCAGTCGGCGCTCAGCCGCCAGATCGCCGCCCTGGAGGACGAACTCGGGGTGGCGCTGTTTCGCAGGCGCCGTCCGGGGCTGGAGCTGACGCCGGCCGGCGCATTGATGCGGCAGCGGGCGCAAAGCCTGGTCGACCAGCTCAACGGCGTGACGGCCGAACTGCTCGCCGCCGACACCCAGCCGAGCGGCACGGTCGCACTCGGCGCCCATCCCGACTTCGCCAACCTCGTCTTTCCCCCGCTGGTCGAGCGCATAGCCGCGCGCTACCCGGACATTCACCTGCATCTGGTCGAGGCGATGACGCATGCGCTGGAGGACCTGCTGACCGACGGCAGCCTCGACGTCGCCATCGTCGGATCCCAGGAGCCGAGACGCAATATCACGCTTGAACCGCTGTGCACCGAAAGTGTCTACGTCATCAGCGCGGCGGATCACGCGCCGGACCTGCCGGATCCATGTTCGCTCGTCGATGCCGCGACCCTGCCGCTGATCCTCAGCAGCACCCGGGTACGTGAGCGAACCGACCTCGAGCGCAATGCGGCCGAACGCGGCGTGACACTCAATGTCGCCTACGACGTCGACGGCCTGTCGCTGATGAAGCGACTGGCCCGCCGCGGGCTCGGCCACCTGGTGCGTCCCTATTCGGCCGTCTGCGAGGCAACGGATGCCGCAGAGTGGCACCTCGTGCGGCTGGACGGCATCGAGGTGGCGCGCATGATCGCGCATCGCGGCGACCGGGCGCCGACACCGGCGGCCCGCGCCGTCATCGACTGCATCCGCGTCGAGGTCGCCGAACGGATGGCGGCCGGCGAGATTCGCTAGCCTGGCGGCGCCTGTCCTGCATCGTAGTCACGCAGCCAGCGCTCGCCCCTTGCGGCGGCCGTATGCGGGATGCGCACCGGCACGATGAGAGGAATGAATTTTCCCCTGCATGACATGACCACTAGCCTGCTCCGGCATCGCGCACCCGTCGCATCCTGTCGGCCCATCATCGCTGCAACGCAGCCAAGGAGCGCGCCAGATGTTCGCCTATCCCGATGACGGCCAGTACCGGCAGCAGATCGTCGCAGGCATGGTCGTCGACTGGGACGTGCCGATTCCGATGGAGGATGGTGTCGTTCTGCGGTGCGACGTGTTCCGCCCGCTCGGCGAAGGCGGCCACGCCACACTCATGACGCATGGTCCTTATGCAAAGTGGAAGCACTTCGAGGACCTTCACACCGTCACCTACCGCAAGCTCCACAGCGAGCATCCCGAGGTCCCGGCCGGCTCCAGCAACCGATTCCAGGTCTGGGAAACCGTCGACCCGGAGAAATGGGTACGGGACGGCTACGCGATCGTCCGTGTCGACTCGCGTGGCGCCGGGCGGTCGCCGGGCCTGCTCGACGTCTTCTCGGCCCGGGAGACGCGCGACTACGCGAACTGCATCGAATGGGCCGCGTTACAGCCCTGGTCGAACGGCCGCGTCGGCCTCAACGGCATTTCCTACTATGCCATCAACCAATGGCAGGCTGCCGCGCTTCGACCCAAAGGTCTGGCGGCGATGTGTGCCTGGGAAGGTGCGTCCGACTTCTATCGCGAGATGGCCTACCACGGCGGCATCTTCTGCAACGGATTCGTCGATGCCCTGGAGACGCATCAGTTGCATCCGGTGCAGCACGGACGCGGCGCCAAGGGCCAGCGCAGCCGCCTGACCGGCGACTGGATTTCCGGGCCGGAAACACTCCCGGACGAGGAACTTGGTGCCAACAGGCGTTCCTTCGCCGCCGACAGCCGCCGTCACACCCTCGCGACGGACGATTACTGGACCACGCGCACGCCCGACCTCGCCCGCATCGACGTGCCGGTCTTCTCGGCCGCGAACTGGGGCGGCAACGGTCTGCACCTGCGCGGCAACATCGAATCCTTCCTGGGCGTGTCCTCGCAGGAGAAGTGGCTCGAGATCCACCCGCTCGAACACTGGACGACCTTCTATCTCGACTATGGCTTGCGCCTGCAGAAGAAATTCTTCGGTCACTACCTGAAGGACGAACCGACGGGCTGGCTCGACGAGCCGCGCGTCAGGCTGACCGTGCGGCGGCCGGGCGAGCGTTTCTTCATGCGCGAGGAGGAGGAATGGCCTCTTGCCCGGACCAACTGGACGAAATTCCATCTCGACGGCAGGCGGGGTGATCTCTCGACGGAGGAACCGTCGGGGGACGCTTCCACGACCTATGCCGGCTTCAGCCACGGGGCGACGTTCATCACGCCGCCGCTGGCGGAAGAGACCGAGATCACAGGTCCGATCGCGGCCAAGTTGTGGGTCTCCTCAAGCACGGAGGACGCCGATCTCTTCCTGATCGTGCGGGTTCTCGCGCCCGACATGAAGGAGGTCACCTTCATCGGCAATGCCGACCCGCACACGCCGGTGGCCCAGGGCTGGCTCCGGGTCTCCCATCGCAAGCTCGATCCCGAGCGGACGCGGCCCTACCGGCCCTACCACACGCACGCCGAGCCGCAACCGATGGTCCCCGGCAAGGTCTACGAGGTCGATGTCGAGATATGGCCGACCTGCATCGCCGTGCCGGCCGGCTACAGGCTTGCACTGACGATACGCGGCAAGGATTACGAATATCAGGGCGATCCGATCTCGACCGGCATCTTCAAGCCGTATGCGGGCAACGCGATCTTCACGCATGACGATCCGAAGAACCGTCCGCCCGCGATTTTCGGCGGCAACGTGACCATCCACAGCGGGCCGTCGACGCCGTCGCACGTGCTGCTGCCCGTCATCCCGGCGTAGAAATCCGGCTGACACGGGCTTCGTCTGAACCCGCGCGGGAAGGCAAGGTCGGCTCGGTCGTCGCGCGCCGGCGGCCAGATCACGCGCGGTCCGCGGGGCGGCGCCTCCCGAGACTCGCAAGGCAAACCCCCTTCTATGCGCTTCCCGCTCCGGATCGATGAGCGGAATGAATTTCCCCCCTCCTCCCGCCGTGCCGACAATCCCGCAAGACCGGCCCCGGTGCGCCATGGCGTCGATTCCTGCGTGACAGCGCAGGTCGGCACCGGCCCGGCGGCACGGTCGAACGAGTCCGAAGGACCGGCGCGACAGCGCATCCATCAACACGGGAGGGAAACATGTCTCGGACGTATCCGATCGCGACCGTCGGTGCGGTCGCCATCGCCATCGCCCTGGCCACACCGGCCAGCGCGCAGGAAGCCGTCAAGATCACGTTCATTTCTGGCTACCCGCCGGCGGCGACCTTCGTCGGGGGCTTCGTCGACGGCTACATGCAGGCGGTCGACGCCGCGCTGGCGAAGACCGGCAAGTACAAGATCGACTGGATCCTGGCGCATTCGGGGCAGGTGGCCAAGCCACGCGGTGAGCTCGAAGCGGTGCAGGGCGGCCTCGGGGACATCGGGCCGACCATCCCGCCGTTCCATTTCGACAAGGTGCCGCTCTACAAGATGCCCTATGTCACGCCATTCACGACCAACGACGTGAAGGTGCTGAGCGCCACGCTGCAGAACCTCGAACGGACGGTTCCCGAATACGAGAAGACGTGGACGTCATTGAATCAGAAGTCCCTGATTGTCACGTCGAACGTCGACAACTATGTGCTCGCCTCCAAGCGTCGCGTCACCAAGTTCGCCGACCTCAAGGGCATGAAGATCGGCGGCGCCGGGGCCAACCTGCCGTGGATCGCCGCGGCCGGCGGGACCGGCGTGTCGACGACCCTGACCGACATGTACAACTCGCTCAACACTGGCATCTACGAGGCGACGATCGCCTGGCCGCAGGCGCTCGGCTCCTTCAAGCTGTGCGAACCGGCGCCTTACATGCTCGATGCCTCGTTCGGCGCGAACTCGATGCTGACGCTCACCGTCAATCTCGACTCGTGGAAGAAATGGCCGGAGGAGGTGCGCAACGCGCTGACGACGGCCGCTCCCGTCTACGACCGGCGCCAGATCGAGTTGCTGCTGGAAGGCGACAAGGCCGGCATCGAAAAGTGCCAAGCCCAGCACAAGCTGACGATCGACAAGCTGACGCCGGCCGACGTCAAGGCCTGGGCGATGGCGCTGCCGCCGCTCGGCCTCGAATGGGCGAAGGAAGTCGACGACAAGGGCCAGCCCGGAACCAAGGTTCTTCGCAGCTACATGGACGCCATGCGGGCAGCCAAGCAGCCGGTCTACCGGGACTGGGACAAGCAGTAGCGGCACCGGTCGCAGCGGCACCCTGACGGCAAATCCGGAGTCCGGCCGGGTCGGTTCGCCCGGCCGGACCTGCTTCGAGGAAACGCAGCCCATGGACGCGCAGCTCAAGCTACATTTCGTCGGCAGCATTCCGCTCGGCACCGCCGAGAACGTCTTTCGCGCGCTCGCCGCGACCATCGGCGATCGCGCCGGACGCTATCCTGACGGCGAAACCGGCGGCCGCCTGCGCTTCATCCGCTGGCAGGAGCGCGTGATCGAGAACAATCCGCAGTTCGAGCGCGCCACGGATGGCGATCTCGGCACCGGCGGCGACGGCGGCCGTTTCCGGCGCGGCGGCTACAGGCTGCGTGCCGGCGTCGGCCCGGACGACATCCGCTTCGACGCCCCCGGCTACGCCGACGAGGCCATTGCCTCGTGGCGCGCCTTCGAAGCGCTCCGCGCGGCAGGCACGATCCCCGCCGGCGTTCGCTTCCAGGTCTGCCTGCCGACGCCGATGGCCTTCGTCTCCGCCTTCGTCGCCCGAGAACAGCGGGCCATCGTCGAGCCGGCATACGAACGGGCGCTCAGGGCCGACCTCGACCGCCTGTTCGCGGCGGTTCCCCACGACCGCCTCGCGATCCAGTGGGATCTGGCGTACGAAGTGTTCTGTCACGACGGCGGTTACGAAGGCTACTATGACGACGACCTTGCCGGCTCGGCCGAGCGGACGGCGCGCCTGTGCAGCTACATTCCCGCTGGCGCCGAGGCGGGGATTCACCTTTGCTACGGCGACGCGGGCCACAAGCACATGATCGAGCCACGCGACACCGGTACCTGCGTCGAGCTGGCCAACCTCATAGCCACGAGGACGCAACGTCCCATCGCGTGGTTCCACCTGCCGGTGCCGCGCGACCGCGCCGACGACGCCTTCTTCGCGCCGCTCCGCGGACTGTCTCTGCGACCGGGAACAGAACTCTATCTCGGCCTGATCCACTACACGGACGGCATGGACGGCGCGCAGCGCCGGCTGGCGGCGGCCCGGCGCCATGTCGACGACTTCGGTATCGCCACCGAGTGCGGCTTCGGCCGCCGCGATCCGTCGACGGTCGCAGCACTGCTGGAACTGCACGCCCGCCTCGGCGACGCAATATAGAGCGCTGGCCCAACGGAGACTCGCACCATGTTCACCACCGGTATCGGCGCGCTGCGCCTCGACCGCATCGACGAGCTGTCCGGCCCCGCCGTCAGTCCGCGCAAGCTGCTGCCCGACCTGCCGCCCGACGCCGAGGCGGCCAATGCGAGCTGGTTCGCGCCGACCTTCTACGATGCGCACAAGGACGCCCTGATCCTCAGCCTGCATGGCTGGGTGGTGCGCACGAGACACCATACGGTGCTGATGGAGGCGTGCGGCGGCAACCACAAGAACCGGCCGGAGTACCCCCGCGTCCACCAGCTCGACTCGCCGTGGCTGGCGCGGCTGCGCGAAGCGGGCGTGGCGCCGGAGGAGATCGACTTCGTCTTCTGCTCGCATCTCCATGTCGACCACATCGGCTGGTACACGGAGCTGAAGGACGGCAAGTGGGTGCCGACCTTCCCCAATGCGAAGTACCTGATGGCGCGCCGCGAGTTCGACAACTGGAACCCGGCGACGCGGACCCTGCCGCCGCTGGCGCTGCAGGGAAGCTGCTTCGAGGACAGTGTGAAGCCGGTGCTCGAGCGCGGCCAGGCGGTGATGATCGACGACGGCCACGTCATCGACGACAGTCTGAAGGTCGAGGCGTCCTACGGCCACACCCTCGGCCATTGCAGCCTGCGCGCGGCGAGCAACGGCGAGACCGGCATCTTCTGCGGCGACATCATGCATTCGCCGATCGAGATGACCTACCCGCACGTCAACACCTACGCCTGCGAGGACCAGGACGCGTCGCGCGCGACACGGCGGAAGCTGCTGGAGGAGGCGGCCGAGTACGGCCACACGCTGATCCCGGCGCACTTCCCGCATCCGTACTCGACCTGCAAGGTAAGGCGCGCCGGCAACGGCTTCGCGCTCGCCGCCCTCGGCTGACCCCATGGTGCAGGTTTCGCAGGAGCCGGAAGCCTTCCTCGCCTTCGAGCGCGACGGGTGGAACACCGTCATCGGCGGCTACGAACGCGTCTTCGGGCCGCTGACGGCGCAGACCGTTGCGCCGCTGCTCGACGCCGCCGGCGTGACGGCCGGCGGCCGCGTGCTCGACCTGTGCACCGGGCACGGCGTGATGGCGGCGGCCGCGGCGGCGCGCGGCGCCGTCGTCGAGGGCCTCGACTTCGCCGAGGACGCGGTCGCCGCCGCTCGTCGCAACGTGCCAGCGGTGACCTTCCGCCAGGGCGACGCCCAGGCATTGCCCCACGGGGATGCCAGCTTCGACGCCGCGCTGTGCGCCTACGGCGTGATGCACGTGCCCGACCCGGCGCGCGTGCTGGCGGAGATGCGGCGCGTGCTGCGGCCGGGCGGGCGCGCCGCCGTCAGCGTCTGGGAGCGGCCGGCGGCGGGCAACGGCTACGGCCTGCTGTTCGACTCGATCCGCGCGCACGGCCGCACCGACGTGCCCCTGCCGCACGGGCCGGACTTCTTCCAGTTCGGCGATGCCGAGGCCATGGCCGCCGCCCTGCGCGGCGCCGGCTTCACCGACATCCGCGTGACTCCGGTGCCGCAGCTCTGGCACTTCGCGGCGCCGGGAGAGATGCTCGACGCCATCCTCGCCGGCGCCGTGCGCTCCCGCGCCCTGCTGCAGGCCCAGGCGCCCGACGCGTTCCGCGCCATCGGCGACGCGGTCGCGGCCGGCATGGCGCGCTTCCGCGACGGCGACGGCTACCGCGTCGCCATGCCGGCGCTGGTCGGCAGCGGCACGAGAGCCTGAACGCCGGGGCGATTGGCGCCGGCCGCGCCTGCTGTATGCTCGCGTGCCGACCGGCCGGCAGGAGGCCGCCGCAGGATGCGAGGTCGCGAGGAATGACGGATCTGCTGTCGCCCATCCGGGTCGGCGCGCTGGAGCTGCCGAACCGCGTCGTCATGGCGCCGATGGGGCGCGCGCGCTCCGGGCCCGACCGGGTGCCGGGCGAGATCGTGCAGCGTTACTACGTGCAGCGCGCGACCGCCGGGCTGATCATCACCGAGGCCTCCAGCGTGTCGCCGATGAGCGTCAGCCGGCCAGGCACCTCCGCCATCGTCGGCGTCGAGCACGTCGCCGGCTGGCGCAAGGTGACCGAGAGGGTACATGAAGCCGGCGGCCGCATCGTCCAGCAGCTCTACCATCTCGGCCGCAAGTCGGATCACACGCGCATGCCCGGCGGCGCGCAGATTCTCGCGCCGTCTGCGATCGCCTGCCGCGGCCAGATCGTGGGGGCCAACGGGCCGGTCGACTTCGCCGTGCCGCGCGCGCTGGAGACGCACGAGATCCCGGGCATCGTCGGCGAGTTCCGCGACGCCATCCGCAACGCGAAAGCGGCCGGCATGGACGGCGTCGAGATCCACGGCGCCAACGGCTACCTGATCGATGAGTTCCTGCGCGACGGCACCAACCGGCGCACCGACCGCTACGGCGGCAGCGTCGCCAACCGCGCGCGCTTCATGCTGGAGATCGTCGAGGAAGCGGTCGCCATCTTCGGGGCCGACCGCGTTGGCGCACGCATCTCGCCGCATTTCGGCGTCGACGGCATCGCCGATTCAGACCCCGCCGGCACCTTCACCCACGTCGCGCGCGCGCTGGCGGCGCGCAAGATCGCCTACCTGCACGTGATCGAGGCCGTCGTGCCCGGCACGCCGCACTCGCCGCCCGACATGAAGCCGCTGCTGCCGGCGCTGCGCGAAGCCTTTCCCGGCCCGCTGATGGCCAACGGCAGCTACACGCGCGAGACGGCCGAGGCGGCCATCGCCGGGGGGCACACCGACATGGTGTCCTTCGCCGTGCTGTTCATCGGCAACCCCGACCTGGTCGAGCGCTTCCGCCGCCGCGCCGGCTACAATGCCGCCGACCCCGCCACCTTCTTCAATGGCGGCGAGACCGGCTACATCGATTATCCGGCGCTCGACGGCGTCGCCGCCTGAGCCCGGGACCGCCCCTCCGGAGGAATGCCATGAGCGAGTTCAGCCTGGTCGCCATCCTGTCGGTGAAGCCCGAGAACGCCGAGGCCATGCGCAAGGCGCTGGAGGAGGACGCGCGGCTGTCCGTCGCCAATGAGCCGGGCTGCCTGCAGTTCGACCTGTCGGCGCCGCCGGACCAGCCGGGCACCTTCGTGCTCTACGAGGTCTACAGGGACGCCGAGGCCTTCAAGGCACATCAGGGCATGCCGCACTACGCGGCCTTCCGCAAGGTCGCCGACGCGCTGGTCGTCGACCGCACGGTCCACTTCATGGACCGGCTGGTGACGGGCCGGAAGTAGGCGGTCGCGTAGCGGATCGATATTTCCTTTCCCGTTGGGAGAGGAGAGCGTCAGGCGGTGCAGCCACCAGACCGGAAGCGCCCTAGCGCGGGCCCATGCGCAGGGCGCCGTCGAGGCGAATCGACTCGCCGTTGAGCATCGGGTTGCCGACGATGTCGACGACGAGCTGCGCGTATTCCTCGGGCTTGCCGGGGCGCTTGGGGAACTGCGTCGCCTCCATCAGGCGGTTGTAGGCGCCCTCGGGCATGCCGTTGAACATGCGGGTGTCGAACGGCCCCGGCGAGATGGTCATGACGCGGATGCCATGACGCGCGAGTTCACGCGCCAGCGCGATGCCCATGGCGATGACACCGCCCTTGGAAGCCGCATAGGCCGACTGGCCGATCTGGCCCTCGTAGCCCGAGGTCGAGCCGGTGTTGACGATGACGCCGCGCTCGCCCTCGCCGTTCGCCGCGCGCGTCGCCATGCCGGCGGCGGCGAGGCGGATGAGGTTGAAGGTGCCGGTGAGGTTGACGCGCACGACGCGCTCGAACCAGGCGAGGTCGCCGGGGCCGCCGTCGCGCGCGACGACGGCGCCGCCGTCGCCGATGCCGGCGCAGTTGACGAGGATGCCGGCCGGCCCGTGCCGCTGGCGCGCCGCCGCGACGGCCGCCTCGGCCGAGGCCGCGCTGGCGACGTCGCAGGCGAGGCCGAGGCCGCCGATCGCGTCGGCCGTGGCCTTCGCCGCGTCGCCGTCGAGGTCGAGCGCCGCGACCAGCGCGCCCTCGCCCGCCAGCCGCCGCGCGGTGGCCGCGCCGAGGCCGTAGCCGGCGCCGGTGACGATGGCCGGAACCCCCGCGATCTTCATGGTCTCGATCCCTTCCCGTTCGACAGCGACATCTTGGCGCTGGCGTCGTCGCGCCGCGAGGCTATTCTCGCGCGCCCCCGCCATCCGGCCGGGCCTGGCCCCGACGCAGTTGCGGCATGTCCTTCCTCTGGATCCCCCTCGTCATCGCCGCCGCGTTCCTGCAGAACGTGCGCTCGGCGCTGCAGAAGCACCTCAAGGGCCGGCTCGGCACGACGGGCGCGACCTTCGTGCGCTTCGGCTACGGCTTCCCCTTCGCGCTGATCTATCTCGCGGTGCTGGTGTGCGTCCTCGACCTGCCGTTGCCGACTCCCGGCATCGACTTTTTCGCCATCGCCGCCATCGGCGGCATCGCGCAGATCCTCGCCACCGCGTTGCTGGTCTCGCTGTTCGACGCGCGCAACTTCGCCGTCGGCACCACCTACTCCAAGACCGAGACGGTGCAGGCGGCGATCTTCGCGGTGATCTTCCTCGGCGAGACGATCTCGCTGGCGGCCACCATCGGCATCCTCGTCAGCCTCGCCGGCGTCGTCGCCATCTCGGCAGCGCGCAGCCCGGCCGGGCTGCGCCACCTGATGACGTCGTGGACGCAGCGTTCGGCGATGGTCGGCCTCGCCTCCGGCGCGCTGTTCGGCGTCGCCGCCGTCAGCTTTCGCGGCGCCTCGCTGTCGCTGGGCGGCGAGGGCTTCCTCGTGCAGGCCTCCTTCACCCTCGCCGTGGCACTGGTGTTCCAGACCGTCGTGATGGCGCTGTGGATGATGTGGCGGGTACCGCACGAACTACGCCAGGCGCTGGCGGCCTGGCGGGTGGCCGTGTGGGTCGGCCTGAGCGGCGCCGTCGCCTCGATGGGCTGGTTCACGGCCATGACCATCCAGCATGTGGCGCTGGTGCGCGCGCTCGGTCAGATCGAGCTGGTCTTCACCATCGCCTCGTCGGTGCTGATCTTCCGCGAGCGCATCCTGAGGCTCGAGCTGATCGGCATCGTGCTGGTCGTCGCCGGCATCGTCATCCTGCTGCTGCGGTAGGCGGCGAGGCGCGTGCGGAAGCGACCGCGGCCGACGCGCCCCGCCCTTCGAGACGCCCGCTGGCGCGGGCTCCTCAGGGTGAGGCGCGCGGGTAGTACTGTGAGAACACGCTCAAGGGCCTCATCCTGAGGAGCCACCCGCAGGGTGGCGTCTCGAAGGACGAGGCCCGTCGCGCGCCGGAAGGCCACTACTTCGCCGGCAGCTTCCAGCCGATCCAGTCGCACAGCGCGCGGCCCATCACCAGTTCGAGGTCCTTGCCCTTGAGCCAGGGCAGCTCCTCCGTGAACATGGTGATACACTGCTTCCACGTGCACGGCATGCGCGTGATGTCGGTGCCCCAGAAGCAGCGCTGCGGTCCGAACGCATCGAAGATGCGGTGAATGTAGTCGTGGATGTTGCGATAGGGGTACGGATCGCTCGAATTGCTCGGCGCCCCCGACAGCTTGACGCCGACGTTCGGGTATTTCGCCAGCTTCAGCAGTTCCGGCAGCGTCGCGAAGGCGGCGGCGTCCTTGAGCACCGGGGCGACGCCGAAATGGTCGACCAGCAGGCGCAGGTTCGGATGCTTCTCGGCGATCTGGCCGAGCTTCGGCAGCGCCGTATGGGCGATGAAGCCGATCGGCAGGCCGAGGCGCTCGGCCTCTGGCCACAGCCAGTCGACCGAGCCGTCGGTCGCCCAGTTGCGCTGGTAGGGCGCCATGAACGTGAAACGCAGGCCGAGCATGCCCGGACGCTGCTTCCAGGTGGCGAGCTTCGCCTTGCCGGCTGCGACGTCGTCGGTGGGGATCCAGCCGAGGATCGACAGGCGGTCCGGATGCGCCGTCGCGGCCTCGACCGCCCATTCATTGCCCGGCGCGAGGACCCCGGGCGGATGGATGACGGCGGCGTCGACGCCGGCCTCGTCCATCTCGCGCAACAGGTCCTCCTTGGAGAAGGTCCTGACCTGGCGGTGAAGCGCATTCAGCGCCGAGTCGTACCAGATGTGGACCTGTGAATCGACGATCAGCATCGCGTGCTCCCTGTACCTGGCCGCGTTTGCCCGGAACCGGCGGCAGCTTACGCGACGGGCCCGCACGCGGCAAACGCCGCGGGCGCATGCGGCGAATGCGCTCGACAGCGGCGGACGCAGCGGCCATCCTCCGCGCCCGATCGTGTCCGCTCCGGTTTCCGTTCGTGAACATCGCATCGCCATTGCCCGAGAACGAGCGGCTCGCCGTGCGCGCGCCGGCACCCGACTGGTTCCACCGGGCCGTCGGAACGCCACGCCAGTCGCGCCGGGTGACGGTCGAAGGCTGCCAGATCCACTACCTGCTCTGGTCGCACGCCGGTGCCGATGCCGACGCGCCCGGCCTGTTGCTGGTGCATGGCGGTGGCGCGCACGCCAACTGGTGGAGCTTCATCGCACCCTTCCTCGCCCGCCGCTTCCGCGTCGCGGCGATGGACCTCTCGGGCATGGGCGACAGCGGCACGCGGCCGCACTACGACGCGACGCTGCGCGCGGCGGAAATGCTGGCCGTCTGCGAGGATTCCGGCCTCGGCCGCCGGCCGTTCGTCGTCGGCCACAGCTTCGGCGGCTACATGCTCACGCGCATGGCGTCGCTGTACGGCGACCGTCTGGGCGGCGCGGTCATCGTCGACACGCCGATCCGCTCGCCCGAGGAAGCGGCGAGCCGGCCCCTGCCGCGCCGCCGCGACGGGCCGAAGCGCATCTACCCCGATTTCGAGGACGCGGTCGCCCGCTTCCGCCTGCTGCCGACGCAGGACTGCGCCAACGCCTTCATCGTCGAGCACATCGCGCGCCACTCCCTGAAGGCCGCGCCGGGCGGCTGGGAATGGAAGTTCGACAACGGCGCCATGGGCCCCGAGCGCTTCACCGAGCCGTTTTCCGACTATCTGCGCGCCGCCACCTGCCGCCGCGCCTATATCCACGGCGCCCGCAGCGCGCTCGTCACGCCGGCGACGGTGGCCTGGATCGCCGGGCTGATGGGGCCGGCCGCGCCGGTGATCGAGATACCCGAGGCCCAGCACCACATCATGCTCGACCAGCCGCTGGCCTTCGTCGCCGCGCTCAACGCGCTGCTCGAGGCCTGGCTGCGCGATGGGCACGATTGAGCTTCACGCCCCGCGCGGCAACGGCGAGTATGCCGGCGGGAAACGCCTGAACGAAGGATAACGCCATGCCCTCGCGCCGCCGCGCCCGTCTGCGCGCCGCCCTCGCCGGCAACACATGCGCCCGCACGGCGACGGTGTGGGATCCGGTGTCGGCCCGCATCGCCGAGGACATCGGTTTCGAGGTCGGCATCCTTGCCGGCTCGATCGCCTCGATGACGGTGCTCGGCGCGCCCGACCTCATCGTGCTGACCCTGAGCGAACTGGCCGAACAGGCCCGCCGCATCGGGCGCGGCTCGGAGCTGCCGCTGTTCGTCGACGCCGACCACGGTTACGGCAACGCCCTCAACACCATGCGGACGATCGAGGAGCTGGAGGCGGCCGGCGTGGCCGGCATGTCGATCGAGGATACCGAGCTGCCGCAACCCTATGGCCTCGGTGCACGGCAGCGCCTGATTCCGATCGAGGAAGCGGCGGGCAAGATGCGCGCGGCGGTGGCGGCACGGCGCGATCCCGGCCTCGTCATCGCCGGCCGCACCAATGGCCGGGCGACCGACGACTTCGCCGACATTCTCGCCCGCGTACGGGCCTACAGCGCGGCCGGCGTCGATGCCATCTTCGTCGTCGGGTTGCGCTCGGCCGAACAGCTCGCCGCCGTCGCTGCGGCGACGACGCTGCCGATTATCGTCGGCGGCGGCACACCCGGCGTCTCGCATGACGGCCTCGCCGCGCACCGCGTCCGCGTATCGATCCAGCCGCACATCGCGCCGCTGGCGGCCATCCAGGCGGTCCACGACACGCTGGCCGCGCAGATCGCCGGCGCCGATCCGGCGGCGAGCGTGAAGATCGCGCCGCCCGCGCTCGTCGCCCGTGTTACCCGCGAGGACGACTACCAGCGGCGGCGCAAGGACTTCGCTGGCGACTGACCGCTACGTGCCCGCGGCCTCGACGGACGGGCCGCCGCCCGGCGGCGCCAGTTCGGGCGCCGTGAACACTTCCAGCGTGTCGCGCTTGCCGGGAACGCTGTGGGCACCCAGCGAAACGAGGGGGCCGGGATAGGCGTCGCGATACCGCGATGACGTCGCGACCGGCGTGCCGAGCACCTTGCACAGACCCTCGAGGCGCGCGGCCTCGTTCACGGCCGGACCGGTGACGGTGAAGTCCAGCCGTCGGCGCGTGCCGACATTGCCGTACATCACCTCGCCGACATGCAGCGAGATGCCGAAGCGGATGGGCGGCAGTCCAGCCCGTTCGCGCGCCGCGTTGCCGCGCTCGGCCCGCGACAGCGCGTCGCGCGCCGCCATCATCGCGGCCCGGCACATGTCGATGCGCGGCCGCGCCACGGGGTCGACGGGAAAGATCGCCATCACGGCATCGCCGATGAACTTGAGCACCTCGCCGCCATGATCGATGACGGCGCCAGCCGTGTACTCGAAGTAGTCGTCCAGCGTCTCCAGATAGCGGTCGAGCGTCAGCTCCTCGGCGAGCGCCGTCGACCCGCGCAGGTCGCAGTACCACAGCACGCAGTCGATGAGCCGGCCGTCGCCGCGTTCAACCGCGCCATCCAGCACGTGACCGCCCGAATAGCGGCCGAGATAGGCGTCGAGCAGGGCGCTGGCCAGCTGGTAGGTCGTGGTCGACTTGACCGCCAGCGCCATCGGCAGGGACAGCGCCTTGAGGTAGTCGATCTCGAAATCGGTGAAGCCGCCGATGCGCCGCGTCGAGAAGGAACCGAGCACGCCCTCGACGCCGGGCGGCAGGTCGGCCCACTTCACCTCGTCTGTCCGGCCATAGCTCCTGAAGAACGCGAAGTAGTCGGTGACGCGCTGCGCCCGCAGCCGCTCGAAGAGCGGAAAGTCCCGTTCGGCGGGCTCGTCCAGCCGCTGGCGGTAGAACTCGATCTGTTCGGACAGCAGGCGGTAGAACGGCGCGTTGCGGAACTCGTCCGAGGTCATTTCCTCGCGCGGCACCATGGCGCTCTGCGCGTGATCGGTATCGGCATCCCAGGCGACGTTCATGGCGCCGAAGACAGGGTGAAGCACCATGCCGCCGATGCTGACGCGATAGAGGGGAACGCCGCCCGCCAGCAGCCGCCGGCCAACGCCCTGCGCCACATCCGTCACCGACGCCTCGCGCATCCCCTGCTGGAGCAGCCAGGCGCCGATGCCCTCGAGCAACGGCGATCCGTCGAGCGCGTGCGGCAAGGCCCCCTCCCCTCGCCGCCCGTCAGGGCCGCATTTCGGTGCGGTCGGTCCCCTCGTAGAGCGCCGCGATCTGCCGCTGGATCGACTGCGTGTGGGCGGCTATGGCGGCATCGTCGAGGTCGGCGGCCGGCGCCACTTCCGCCGCGAAGTGGTCGTACCGATCCGTACCGCGCACCAGCATGGCGCCGTCCCTGATCTTCACCGGCCGCACATAGGTCGGCACGTAGCGGATGGCGAAGCCGATGCGGCGGTTGCCGGTGGTGTTCGGCTTCGAGCCATGGACCAGCCGGACGTGGTGCAGCGACATCTCGCCTGCCCGCAGCGCGACGTCCACCGCCTTCGCCTCGTCGACCTCGACGGCGATCTCCTGCCCGCGCGTCAGCAGATTGTGCTCGTGGAAGGTATCGACGTGCGGCAACTGGTCGATGAGGTGCGAGCCCGGCATGAACTTCATGGCGCCGCTCTCGACCGGCGCGTCGCTGAACGCCACCCAGGCCGTCACGATATCGGCCGGATCGAGACCCCAGTAGGTCGAGTCCTGGTGCCAGGAGACGAAGCCCGGGTCGCGCGGCTCCTTGATGAAGAAATCGGTGCCCCAGACCATCAGATCGGGGCCGAGAATGCCCTCGACAGCGTCGAGGATCGCCGGGTTGCGCACCAGCTCGGCCGCCCAGGTGAACAACAGATGCACCTTGTGGCGGCGGTTGCCGCTGATCGGCCCACCAGCGGCGCGCTCATAGGCCTCCAGCTTCGCCTTGTAGCCGGCGGCATCGGCGGCGGACATGACGCGGACCGGAAACAGGAAACCGTCGCGCCGATACTGCGCGATCTGCTGCGCCGACAGGTGCCCCGACATCGTTTCCTCCGCAATGCATCCGGCGCGTTCATGGATAGGCCCGGCGGCGCGGCAGGACAAGCCCGTCAGGCGGCGGCCGCGACCCGTATCTCCCACGCCCGGCGCGCCGCCGGGCGGCCGAACACCGCCTCGTCCCATGCCTTCAGGCGTGGCCAGGGGGTCAGATCCCAGCGGCGCCGGGCCCGGAAGACGGTACAGCCGACGTTGAGGTCGGCGATGGTGAACCGCTCGCCCAGCAGATACGGCCCGTTTGCGAGCTGGCCGTCGAGGACCGTCAGCAGCGGCTCCAGGTCCCGCCATGCCGTCGCCGCGACGGCGGGATCGCGCTCGTGCGGTTCGTTGACGTAGGTGTGGAAGGCCCACTGCACCCCGGGCCGCTCCAGATGCAGCGCCGCCCATAGCGTCCACTGCAGCGCATGCGCCTCCTCGTGCGGGCCCGCCGGAGCGAGCGGGCCGCCGTGCTTGCGCACCAGGTACCAGTTGATGGCGAGCGACTCCCACATCACGAAGTCGCCGTCGCTCAGCGCCGGCACCCGGGCATTCGGATTGATGGCACGGTAGGCGTCCGAATAGATCGAATCGTCGTCCCAGCCGATCGGCACGTTCTCGTAGTCGATGCCCAGTTCGAGGCAGGCCCATATGTTGCTGATCGACCGCGAGTAGGCCACGCCGTAGATCTTCGGCTTCGACACGGAGATGTTCCCTTTCGCCGCGACGCCTGACCCCGGCGAGGCTAACATGCGCCCGCCGGCGGCGCGAAAGACCGGCGGACACGCACGGGGGAACCGGGGGTCATGGGTGTCGACAACGCGGTAAACATCGAGGATCTGCACCGCATGGCCAGGCGGCGGCTGCCGCGGCTGGCCTTCGACTTCATCGAGGGCGGCGTCGAGGACGAGCGCGGCCTCGACCGCAACGAGGCGGCCTTCCGGCGCTGGTGCATCATGCCGCGCTACCTCGTCGACGTGACCAAGCGCGACCAGACGACGACGCTGTTCGGCCGCCGTTACGCCAGCCCTTTCGGCTTCGCGCCGACCGGGACCACGGGCTTCTTCCGCGGCGGCGCCGATCTCGCGCTGGCCGAGGCGGCGGCGGGCGCCGACATCCCGTTCATTATGTCGGGCGCCAGCAACGCCACACTGGAGGCCGCCGCGCGTGTCGCACCGGATCACACCTGGTACCAGATCTATGCGGCGAGCGACCGCAAGATCAACGAGGACTTCGTGCGCCGCTCGGCCGATGCCGGCCTGTCAGCCCTCGTCGTCACCGTCGACGTGCCGGTGCGGCCGCGCCGCGAACGCAACATCCGCACGGGCTTCTCGACCAGCCTGAAGCTGACGCCCTCCGTCCTGGTGGACGCGGCGCTGCACCCGTTATGGGCGATGGACTTCCTGCGGCACGGCGGCATCCCGACGCTGGGCAACTGGGTGCCCTACGCGCCGGCCGGCGCCGACGCGCGTGGCGTCGTCGCCTACGTCAACACCCTGGTCCCGGCGCCCGGCCATACCTGGAGCGACATCGAGGTCTACCGCCGGCTGTGGAAGAAGCCGCTGATCATCAAGGGCATTCTGCACCCGGACGACGCCCGCCGCGCCGTCGACCTCGGCTGCGAGGGCATCATCGTGTCGAACCACGGTGCCCGCCAGCTCGATCGCGCTCCGGCCTCGCTCGACGCGCTGCCGGGCGTGCTGGCCGCCGTCGGCGACCGCGCGACGGTGATGATCGACAGCGGCATCCGGCGCGGCACCGACGTGTTGGTGGCGCTGGCGCTGGGCGCAAAGTTCGCCTTCGTCGGCCGCGCCGCCGTCTACGGCGTGTCGGCCGGCGGCCTCGCCGGGGCGAAGAAGGCCATCGACATCCTGCGCCGCGAGATCGACCTCAACATGGCGCAGATGGGCTGCCCGTCGCTCGCCGGACTGGGGCGCGACTTCGTCTGCGAGGCGCCCGCCGCCTGAGGCGGCTCAGACCACCAGCTCGTGATGGCCGTGGTGGTAGTTCATGTTGGTCTGCGCCGGGTTGCGGTTGACCAGCGGGCGGGCATAGAGCGGGTGGCGCATGCTGCGGACCTCGTGCTCGATCTGGAACAGCTTGCGCCCGTCCGCCGGGTCGACGATGTCGACGAAGCGGTACTGGTGCTGGTCGCTCTCCTCGGAAACGAGGCCGCGCTCCAGCAGCCGGCGATGCGGCCCCGAGAAGTCGGCGACATAGACCTGGATGTGGTGCCAGTCGTAGGGCGCCTGCGGTGCCTTCGTCTCCCTGAAGCGCAGGGTCTGGCCGACGCCGGCCTCGACAATGGCAACCCGCGCCCTGCCTTCCGACGCCACCGAGGACGGCGCGCCGATAAGGTCGCGATAGAAGCGCGCGATGCCGTCGGCGGTGCCGGTCGGCACGTCGAACTCGACATAGGGGATGCCGAGCGTCATGCCGGCGAACCGCTCGCTTGCGGCGTGGCAGCGGAAGACGTTGCCCCACGGGCAGGTGACGTCGACATGGCCGGCCTGCTCGCGCCAGCCGAACTGCGTGCCGGCGAGCTTCGGCGACACCCGCTCGAGCCGCGCCAGCAGCGCCGCGCGGTCGGGGATGACGACGCCGGTGCGCCCGCGCAGCACCTGCAGCTTGCCGGTCGGCAGGTGCACCTGGCTGCGGCCGATATTCACCCACATGAGTTCCGGCCCCGGGAACAGGTAGGGATCGCGGGTGAAGCCCATGCCGGCGAGGTAGAACCACATCGCCGCGCCCTGGTCGCCGACGCCGAGGTTGACGTGCTCCAGCGAGACGATGTTGCCGAGGTCCTCGGCGGCGCGGTCGTAGTGGACGGCCTGCGGCATCGCCATCGTGCGCGGGGCGGCCTTACGGCCGTTCCTCGCGGTGCGGGGTGCCGGATTCTTCTTCATTGCGCGGCCCATGCGGTCTCCGTTGCGGCAGTCGGTTCGAGGGGATAGGCGACGTAGGCATTGCAGCAGGGCGGCCCGTTGGCCACCCACATCACGCGGTCGTCGAGATCGAGGATCAGCGAGGCGTTGGACATGGTGCGCTTGGCCTCGGGCTGGCGCTCGTCGGGGTGGCGGCAGATGGCGTTCGGATAGCCGAAATGGTCGGCCAGCGCCCCGGCGATGACCACGCGGTCGAGGCGGCCGACGTGCCGGCGCAGCAGACGATCCAGCCGGCTGGCGCGGAAGATCGTGCTCGGCCCGATGCGCTCCATCTGCGACGGCCCGTGGCGCGGGTCCATGAAATGGTTGGAATGCGTCACTAGCCCGTCCCGCGGAAACAGGTAGGAGACGGCGTCCGGGCTGGTCTCGATGTCGACGATCTCGCCGCCGGCCTGGCCGATGACGAAATTGGCCGAGCAGACCCGCCGTGTCGCCACGATGGGCGCCAGGGCATGGTCGTAGGTCTCGGCGTCGAGTACCTCGCGGCAGCGGACGTGGAACGGCTTCTCGCGCGGATGGCGGCCGTCATGGTCGGAAACCAAGCCGTTCTCGACGAGGCCGATGCCGTTCGCGTTGATGCCCATCTTGCCGCCGACGATGCCGGCCTCGGTGAAGCAGACGAGGCTCGGGCGCGCGCGACGGGTGATGCGCAGCACGACGCAGCGGCCGTGGATGCCGGCGAGCCAGTCCCAGTTCTGGCCGAGGATCGTGTGGCCGTCGGCCGTCGCCTCGGCGAGCGCGCCGAAGCTGGAGCAGCCGTCGGTGCCCTCGGTCGCCTTCAGCGCGTCTGCCGCCTTCGCCTCGCGGCCGAACAGGCCGAAGGTGATCTCGTAGCGCGCGTTGAGCACGGCAAGCTCGGCGAGCGACATGCCGGCGCCGTCGGCGATGCCGCGCATCTCCTCGGCATACTCGGCGTTCTGCGCCGCGATGACCTCGGCCCAGACATCGCCCTCGGCGCGCACGACGTCGGCGTCGAGGCCACCGGCGGCGAAGCGGGCGAGGTAGGTGTGCAGGTTCCCGCGCACCTCGGCGGCCAGCGTGCGGCCGTGGACGAGGCCGCGCTCGTAGGGGTCGTCGCCGAGGTCGAGGATGGGCAGTGCGGTCATCGCGCCTCTCCTTGCACCGGTCCCATCATAAGCATTTCCCGCCAGCCAGCGGGAGTGGGTGATTCGCGCGCTCCCGGACCGTCAGGCGTTCGGCGCCGCCATGTCGACCCAGCGCCCCTCCGCGCCGCTCAGCAGACAGGCCTCGGCGAGCTGCACGTCGCGGATGCCGGCGGCGAGGTCCGACGCGAAGGGTTCCCCGGCGACGACGAGGCGGATGAAGCCCTCCCAGCCGGGCCGGTAGGGGTTCACGTAGTCCGGCTCGTCCATGACTTCCCGCCACTGCGCGGCGTAGTCCACGTGGTAGTCGAGCGTCGCCGCGTCGCCGCCGAGGTTGAAGCCGGCGATGCGCGGCGTGTCGCCCGCGCCCTGCACCCAGCAGCGGCGCAGCCCGGCCATCGCCGAGCCCTGCGTGCCGTCGACCTGGAAGGTCACGAGGTCGTCGCCGCGCACCCGCGTCGCCCAGGTGCTGTAGATAGTGCCGTGCGCCCCGCTCGCCAGTTCGAGCAGCGTCGCCGCGCTGTCCTCGACATCGACGGCGTAGCCGGCACCGGCCTCGTCGCGGCGCTTCGGCTGCGCCGTCCAGTTGGCGGCGACGACGCGGCGGATCGGCCCGAGGATGCCCTCGACGACGTAGCGCCAGTGCGGGTGCATGTCCGAGACGATGCCGCCACCGCCGGCGCGGCGATAGTTCCACGACGGCCGCTGCGACGGCGCATCGATACCGTCAAACACCCACCAGCCGAACGCCAGGCGGAAGCCGACGACGCGGCCGAAGAAGCCGTCGTCGGCGAGCCGCTTCAGCTTGCGGAAGCCGGGCAGGTAGAGCTTGTCCTCGACCGCGCCGTGCCTCAGGCCGCGCGCCTCGGCCGCGCGCAGCAGGTCGAGCCCCTCGGCCACGGTCGGCGCCACCGGCTTCTCGGTATAGATGTGCTTGCCGGCGTCGATGGCGCGGCGCAGCGTTTGCGGTCGCAGGTGTGTCGCCGCGGCGTCGAAGAACACCGGCCAGTCGGCATCGCCGAGCGCCGCGTCGAGGTCAATGGTCCAGTCGGCGATGTCGTGCGCGGCGGCGATGCGCGCCAGCTTCGCCGCGTCGCGGCCGGCCAGCAGCAGGCGCGGCACGACCAGATCGTCGCCGACGGGCAGGCCGCCCTCGCGGCGGATCGGCGCCAGCGCGTTGGCGAGGTGCTGGGTGGAACAGATGCGTCCCGTCGCGCCGTTGAGGATGATGCCGAGCGTCCGCGTCGCCATGGTCCCGCCCCCGTGGCTGTGGTTATGGCCGCACCGGCCGCCGTCAGCGGTTATACTCCAGCCGCCGGCGGAGCCAACCGCCAGCCGCCGACGCCCCGGGGGAACCTATGCCGCGCCACATCGTCTGCCTGACCTACGATTTCGACACCGAGTCCGGCTTCATCGCCCGTGGCCTGACGACGCCGACGTCGCTGTCGCGCGGCGAATTCGGCCTCACCGCCGCGCGGCGACTCGTCGACATGCTGGAGCAGCGCGGCCTGCCCTCGACCTGGTTCATTCCCGGATTCACCATCGAGAGCCATCCGCGCGAGTGCGAGATGGTCGTCGCCGCCGGCCACGAGGTCGGCCACCACAGCTGGGCGCACGTGCCACCGGCGCTGCAGAGCCGCGACGAGGAAGACGCCGACATGGCGCGTGCCAATGAGGCCATCCGCCGCCTCACCGGCCGCGCCGCGCGCGGCTACCGTTCGCCGTCCTGGGATCTCAGCGAGAACACGGTGGACCTGCTGCTGAAGCACGGCTTCACCTACGACAGCAGCCTGATGGGCGGCGACTACATCCCCTATCGCGCGCGCCGCCGCGACCACGTGAAGCTCGGCGAGCCGATCCGCTACGGCGAGTCGACCGAACTGGTCGAGATGCCGATCACCTGGACGCTCGACGACCATCCGCATTTCGAATTCCTGCGGACGAAGGAGTTCACCATGCCGGGCCTCAAGTCGGCCCGCAGCGTGATGGAGAGCTGGTACGACGAGTTCGTCTACATGCAGAAGACGATCGACTGGGGCATCGTCACCTACACGATGCACCCCTACGTCATCGGCCGCGGCTTCCGCATGCTGGCCTTCGAGGGCCTGCTCGACAAGCTGGCGGCCGCCGGCGCCGTGTTCATGACGATGGAGGACGCGGCACGCGAGGCGGTGGAACGCCGGATGGTGTGAGGACCGCGACGTTCAGCGCGCGGCGGCGGCCTGCCCCGCCGCCGTACCGGCGAGCTTGCCGAACACCGCGCCGGCGGCGAGGCCGGAGCCGCCCGGGTAGTTGTGATAGAACAGCCCGCCGACCATCTCGCCCGAGGCGTAGAGACCGCGGATCGGCGCGCGGTCGACGTCGAGCACCTGGCAGGTGTCGGGCACGATGCGCAGGCCGCCGAAAGTGAAGGTCAACCCGCAGGTCACGGCATAGGCCTCGAAGGGCGGCTCGTCGAGGACATTGGCCCAGTTCGACTTCGGCACGTCGAGCCCGGTCGTGCCGCGCCCGTCCTTGACGTTGGGATTGAACGGCACCTCGGTGCGCACGGCGGCGTTGTATGCCCGGATCGTCGCCAGCGCCTGCGCCGCGTTGACGTCGTCGAGCTTTGTCACCAGCTCTTCGAGCGTGTCGGCGCTGGCCTTGGTGACGCGGCGGATGCGGTACTCGTCGCGCAGCAGGTGCAGCACCTTCCGGTCGAAGATCTGCCAGGCGAAGTGACCGGGCTGCTCGAGGATGACGCGCCCGTACTTGGCGTAGGTGTAATTGCGGAAGTCGGCGCCCTCGTCGACGAAGCGCTTGCCGCTGGCGTTGATCATGATGCCGAACGGGTAGCTGTGCTTCTGGAAGCCGTCGCCGACGTCGAGGTCGCCGAACTCGGGCGCATTGCGGTCCCAGCCGACGGCGTGGCCGCCCGACCAGTTGCCGCAGGTGGCGGCGCCGATGTCGACCGCCATGCGGATGCCGTCGCCGGTGTTGAAGCGCGTGCCGCGCACCTTCGCCAGATCCCAGCCGGGCCCGAGATAGCGCGTGCGCCATTCGGGATTGGCCTGGAAGCCGCCGGCCGCGAGCACCACCGCCCGGGCGCCGATCACCGAAGTTCGCCCGCCCTCGCGCACCACGACGCCATGCACGCCGTCGTCGTCGGCGACCAGCGACACGGCGCGGCAGCCATAGCGGACGGGAATGTCCTTGCGCCCCGCCGCCGCCGTCAGCGCCTGCACGAGGCCGGGGCCGCCGCCATAGGCCTCGACCGTGAGGCCGCCCCAGAACTTGAAACGGCCGTCGACCTTGAAGGCCTGGCGGCCCCAGATCGGCGCGAAGCGCACGCCGTTGCCACGCATCCACAGCAGCGTCTCGCGCGAGCGGCGCACCAGCAACTCGCACATGTCGGGGTCGGTGCGGTACTCCGTCACCCGCCCCATGTCGTCGAAATACTGTTCCTCTGTGTAGGTGCCGAAGTCGGTGATCGCCAGTTCCTGCTCGGTCAGGTCCGGCATCAGCCGCTTGAGGTCGTCCACGCCGTCGTAGACGACACGGATGGCGCCGGCCGTGAAGGCGGTATTGCCGCCGGCCTCGTCCTGCGGCGCGCGCTCCAGCACGATGACCGAGGAGCCCTGCTCGCGCGCCGCCAGCGCGGCGCAGAACGCCGAATTGCCGGCCCCGACGACGACCACGTCGGCTTCCGCCAGCCGTTCCATGCGCCTCTCCCCTCTCGGCCGGCACTTTCCTGCGCCGTGCGCGGCGATCTTACGCGGCGGGACAAGAGCGGCGGAAGTCGCCTGTCGATTTCCGTCGACTCGGCTGCGCCGGGATGCTGCCCTCCGGCGTGGCGCGGCCGGAACCGACGCCGCGAGGAGCCGAACGATGAGCGCCGCGGCAACATCGGATCGCCGCGCCCTGTGGGGCGCGCTCGCCGCCGTCGGCAGCACCTCGACGGCCGGCGCGGCGCTGGTCTTCGCCCGCTTCGCCGTCGCTGCCGTGGAGCCGCTGACGCTGACCCTGCTCCGCATGGCGATCGCGCTTGCCGTCATCGCGCCGCTGGCGCTGCTGACGCGCTCGGTCTGGCCGCGCGGCCGCGACCTCGCGCTGGTGGCGGCCCTCGGCATCGCCCTGTTCGCCTTCGGCCAGTGGCTGATCCTGCTGGCGCTGACGCTGACCACCGCCGCGCACAGCGCCATCATCTTCTCGACCATGCCGGTGATGGCGCTGCTGGCCTCGGCGGCGCTCGGCATCGAGCGCCTGACCTGGACGAAGGGCGCCGGCGTCGCGCTGGCCACGGCCGGCGTCGCGGTGGCGATGGGCGTCCACGCCACCGGCCAGGCCGGAAGCTGGCGCGGCGACCTCATCATGCTCGGCGCGACGGTGCTCTACGTCGCCTACAATTTCGCCGTGCGCGGCGTCTCGCGCCGCTGCACACCGCTCGCCTTCATCACCGCGAGCATGGCGCCGGCCGTGGCGGTGCTGGTCGTGGTCGTGCTCGCGACCGGCACCCCGCTGCTGACCATCGATCCCTCGGCCGAGGTATGGGGCGCGATCGTCCTCATCGGCGTCGTCGGCGGCGCCGGCTCCTACGGCCTCTATCTGGTGGCCATCCGCCTGACGACGCCGACGCGCGTCGCGATCGCCGTGACGGCGAGCCCGCTGGCGGCAATCCTCTGCGGCGCGGCGGTACTCGGCGAGCCGATCGGCCTCGCCACGCTCGCCGGCTTCGCGGGCGTCGCCGCCGGCGTGCTCCTCGTCAACCTGCCGTCGCGGCGAAGCTGACTGGCGCCTCGTAGATTGCCAGCACGATGCAGCCGCCGTCGCTGACAACGGAATGGCCGCTGTCGGGCGGGCTGACGAGCAGGTCGCCCGCGCCGTAGGTGCCGTTCTCGTCGCGCTGGGCGCCCTCGAGCACGAAGATGTGCTCCCAGCCGGTATGGCGGTGGAAGGCGACCGTCGCGCCCGGTTCGTATTTCAGCAGACAGGCCGAGGGGCCGGGCGCACCCATGGTGCCGTAGATCTGGTGCAGCGCAATGCCGGGACGGAACGGCCGCCACGCCAGCGCGTCAGGCCGCGCCGCCAGCGCGGCGAGGCCGGCGAGGATCACCGGCGACGGCGCGGCATCGCTCATGACCGGTCGAGCGCCGCGATCAGCGCGTCCGACGGCGCCGTCCAGCCGACGATGCCGCCCTGCGCGCGCACCATCGCCAGCGTCGCCGCCTTGAACTCCGGGAAATAGCTCTCGGTGCAGTCCTCGACCATCAGGCAATCGTAGCCGCGATCGTTGGCCTCGCGCATCGTCGTCTGCACGCAGACTTCGGTGGTGACACCGCCGATGGCGAGATGGCCGACGCCGAGGCCGTCCAGGATGGCGCGCAGGTCGGTGGCGTGGAAGGCGCCCTTGCCCGGCTTGTCGATCACGGTCTCGCCCGGCAGGGGCGCCAGTTCGGGAATGATCTCCGCCCCCTTCTCGCCGGCCACCAGCAGGCGCCCCATCGGCCCGGGATCGCCGATCCGCAGGCCGGGGTTGCCGCGCAGGCGCTTGGCCGGCGGGCAGTCCGACAGGTCGGGGCGATGGCATTCGCGGGTGTGGATCACCGGCAGGCCGTGGCGGCGAAAGGCGGTGAGCAGGCGGGCGCAGGCCGGCACGATCGCCTGCAGCCGCGAGACGTCGTTGCCGAGCGACGCGCCGAAGCCGCCAGGCTCGACGAAGTCGCGCTGCATGTCGATCATCACCAGCGCCAGCCGGCCGGCGGGAAACGGAAAGTCGAACGGCGCCGCCGCGACGGTGGGCATGGCAGCCTCAGTGCCCGGCCATGTGGCGGCCGATGACGGCGATCTCGGCGCTCGCGGCCGGCGTCTCGTAGACCAGCTTGCCCTCCGACATGACGAGGATGCGGTCGGCCAGTTCGAGGATTTCGTCGAGATCCTCGCTGACCAGCAGCACCGCGACGCCGCGATTGCGCGCCGCGACGATCTGGCCACGGATTTCTGACACCGCCGCGAAATCGAGCCCGAAGCAGGGATTGGCGACGACCAGCACCTCGACGTCGCCCGACAGTTCGCGTGCCAGTACCGCCCGCTGCACGTTGCCGCCCGACAGATGGCCGATCTCGGTGTCCGGCCCCGGCGTCTTGACGCGGTAGCGGACGATCAGCTCGCGGGCGACGCGCCGCATCGCCTCGCCGACGATCCACCAGCCGCCGCGCGCGAAGGGCGGCACGTCGAAGCGGCGGAAGGCCATGTTCTCGGCCACCGTCATGCGCGCCACCACGGCATTCCGCAGCGGCTCCTCGGGCAGGCAGAACAGCTTGAGCCGCGCCATCTGCGCCCGCGTCGCCGTGTAGGCCGCGCCGTTGATGCGCATCGTGCCGGCGGCCGGCACGCGCTGGCCGGCCAGCACCTCGACCAGCTCTGACTGGCCATTGCCCGATACCCCGGCGATGCCGACGATCTCGCCCGCGCGCACCGTGAGGTCGACGCCGTCGACGGCGATCTCGCCGGCATTGTCGTTGGCGACGATGCCGGCAAGCTCGATCCTCGCCTCGCCCGCCGCGCGTGCCTCGCGCGCGGCCGGCTCGGTGACGCTGCGGCTGCCGACCATCATCGCCGCCATGTCGTCGGGCGTGAGGTCGGCGACCCGGCCGCCCCCGGAGCGGGCGCCGCGACGCAGCACCGTCACCTCGTCGCAGAAGGCCATCACCTCGCGGAACTTGTGGGTGATCATCAGGATGGTCAGGCGCTGGTCGTGCGCCATGTCGCGCAGCAGGCCGAGCACCTCGTCGGCCTCCTGCGGCGTCAGCACCGAGGTCGGCTCGTCGAGGATGAGAAAGCGGCCGTCGAGGTAGAGCTGCTTGAGGATCTCGACCTTCTGCTTCTGGCCGGCCGAGATGTCGGCGACCTTCGCCGTCAGCGGCACCGCGAAAGGCATGCGCGCCATGAACGCCTCGAGCGCCGCCATCTCCTTCTTCCAGTCGACCACGGCGGGCACGTCCGAGCGCGAAATCACCAGATTCTCGGCCACGGTCATGTTCGGCACCAGCGTGAAGTGCTGGTAGACCATGCCGATGCCGAGCGCGTGGGCGTCGCGCGGATTCCTGATCTCGCGCTCGCGGTCGTCGATGAGCACGCTGCCCTCGTCGGCGACGTAGTAGCCCATGACGCACTTGACGAGGGTCGACTTGCCGGCGCCGTTCTCGCCCAGCAGCGCGTGGACCGTGCCCGGCGCCACCTTGATCGAGACATCGTCGAGCGCCGTCAGGGTGCCGAAGCGCTTGGTCATGGCGATCGTCTCGAGACCGATCGCGCCGCCGGGCAGATGCGTCGGTGCGCTCATGGCCGGCTATCCCAGCGCCGCGATGAAGGCATCGGACGTGGCGACGGCGCCGAACACGCCGCCCTGCATCTTCACCATCTTGAGGGCGGCGAGGTGGTTGCCATGGTCGGTGGCGCCGCAACAGTCCTCCAGCAACACGCATTCGAAGCCGCGGTCGTTGGCCTCGCGCATCGTCGTGTGGACGCAGACGTCGGTGGTGATGCCGGTCAGCACGATGTTGTCGATGCCGCGCGTCCGCAGCATCAGTTCGAGGTCGGTGGCGCAGAACGAACCCTTGCCCGGCTTGTCGATTACCGGCTCGCCCGGCAGCGGCGCCAGCTCGGGAATGATGTCCCAGCCCGGCTCGCCGCGCACGAGGATGCGGCCGCACGGGCCAGCGTCGCCGATGCCGGCGCCGATGCGGCGCGAGCGCCAGCGCTTGTTCTCCGGCAGGTCGGCGAGGTCGGGGCGATGGCCCTCGCGGGTGTGGAAGATGTGATAGCCGCGCTTCCGCATGGCCGCGAGCAGGCGCCTGATCGGCTCGATCGGCGCGCGCGTCAGCGACAGGTCGTAGCCCATGGAGTCGACGTAGCCGCCCTTGCCGCAGAAATCCGTCTGCATGTCGATGACGACGAGGCCGGTGTTGTCCGGCCGCAGGTCGCCGTTCCATGGCCACGGATAGGGATCGGCGGGAACGTAGCGGGTGAGGGGAGCGGTATCAGCCATGGCGCGGCCCTGCGTAGGTGCGGTTGGGCACGGGGAAGCCGCAGGAGGTGCCGTCGGTCACGGCGACCTCGTCCTCCCACGGCAGGCGATAGCGGCCGGCGACGAGGTCGCGCATGTAGGTGTAGGGGCAGTCCCGGGCACCGCCGTGGACGGCGACGAAGCCGCGATGGCCGAACTGGTAGATGTTGTTCTCGACGCCCCACAGGCGGCGCGCCTCGCGCACGAGGTCGGGGCGCACCTCGCCGGTGACGATCTCGCCGGCGGCGCCGTTGCCCTCGACCATCACCGTACCGTCGAAGTTGCAGATCATCGCCTCGCCCATCGAGGTGAAGGTGCCGTCGTCGCCCGCCATGCAGACGCTCGCCGTCACCATCAGGTTGGAGAAGGCGTTGGACTGGTTCGACACCTTCCAGGCGTGGCGGATCGGCGCCGTGTAGCCGGCCGTCCGCAGCATGATCTCGGCGCCCTTGTAGGCTGCCTCGCGCGCCATCTCGGGGAACATGCCGTCGTGGCAGATGATGAGGGCGAGCTTCGAGCCGTTGGGGCCGTCGCAGACCGGGATGCCGATATCGCCCGGCTCCCACGGCTCGACCGGCACCCAGGGGTGGAGTTTGCGGTAGTAGAGCCTGATCTCGCCGGCATCGTCGATGACGAGGCCGGAGTTGTATGGGTTGCCGTCGGGGTTCGCTTCCATGATCGAGAAGCAGCCCCAGATGCGGTTGTCGCGGCAGGCAGCGCGGAAGGCCGCGACCTCCGGCCCGTCGAGCGCGCACATGATGGCCGGCGAGGTGTCCATCGACAGGCCGTGCAGCGCGTATTCGGGGAACACGACGAGGTCCATGGTCGGCATGCCGCGCCGCGCCTTGGCCACCATGGCGACGATGCGCCCGGTCTGCGCCGCGAGGTCGGCCGGCGTCGCCACCACCGGCAGCGGCATCTGCACGAGGCCGAGGACGACGCCGTGGGGCGACTTGTTGAGGCCGCCGAGTCCGCTCATCGCATCCTCCCCGCTACTTGGTGACGCTGAGTTCGGCCGGCGCGCCGACGAGGCCGCGCCGCGACGAGCAGGTGGCGATCATGATGGCCAGCGTCAGCACGTAGGGCAGCGCGTTCCAGAGCTGGAAGCCCTCGCTGACGCCGACCGCCTGCAGCGCCGGCCCGACGGCGCCGGCACCGCCGAACAGCAGCGCGGCGTAGAAACAGTACATCGGGTTCCAGCGCGCGAAGATGACCAGCGCCACCGCCATCAGGCCCTGTCCGCTCGACAGGTTCTCGTTCCAGCTTCCGGGAAAGAACAGCGACAGGAACGAGCCGCCGACGCCGGCAAGGAAGCCGCCGGCGATGGTCGCCATGACGCGCACGCGGTTGACGTCGTAGCCGAGCGCGCGGGCGGCGTCGGCGCTGTCGCCGACGGTCCGCACGACGAGGCCCCAGCGGGTGTTGCGCAGCGCCCATTGCAGGGCCGGCGCCATCGCCACGCCGATGATGAACAGCGCGTTGATCTCCAGCGCCGCGCGGATCTGCGGAATGTCCGACCACCAGCCGAGGCTGATCGACGGCAGGTTCGGCGCCTTCGGCTGGATGTAGGGCTTGCCGAAATAGAAGGCGATGCCGATGCCGAACAGCATCAGGGCGATGCCGACGGCGATGTCGTTGACGCGCGGCAGCGAGCAGATGGCGCCGTGCATGAGGCCGAAAAGCGCGCCGGCGAGTCCGGCCACCAGCACGCCGAGCCAGGGCGAGCCGGTGAGGAACGACGTCGCGTAGCCCGACATGGCGCCGAACACCAGCGTGCCCTCGAGGCCGAGGTTGATGCGACCGCTCTTCTCCGTCAGGCACTCGCCAAGGCTGACGAACAGGAACGGCGTCGAGACGCGGATGGCGCCGGCGAAGATGGCCAGCGGCACGCCCCACAGGCCGATCGCCTCGGCTTCGTTCATGGCGTGCCTCCCGCAGCGGCGCGCGGCTTGAACCACGGCAAACGGCCATACAGCGTCTCCGACGCCAGCACGACGACGAACAGGATGCCCTGCAGCACCAATACCGTGGCGTCGGGCAGGTCGAGCCGGCGCTGCAGCAGGCCGCCGCTGGCGCCGATGCCGCCGAGCAGGATCGCCACCGGAATCACCGCCAGCGGGTTCTGCCGGGCGAGGAAGGCGACGAGGATGCCGGTGAAACCGTAGCCGGCGAGCAGCGAGGCGTTGGCGCGGCCATGCACGGCGGCGACCTCGAGCATCCCGGCGAGGCCGGCAGCGGCGCCGCCGATGAAGCAGGTGACGAGGATCAGCCGGCCGACGTCGATGCCGGCCATACGCGCGGCGCGCATGTTGCCGCCGGCCATGCGCGCGGCGAAGCCGAAGGTCGACCGGCGCATCAGGATGTAGGTAGCGACGCAGAAGACCACCCCGGCGATGAGGCCCCAGTGGACGTCCATGCCCGGGATGTTGCCGAGCATGTTCCCCTCGCCGATATGGGCGGTCGACGGCTTGTTGAGGCTTGCCGGGTCCTTCAGCGGCCCCTCGACGAAATGGTTGAGCAACGCGCGGGCGATGTAGAACAGCAGCAGGCTGGAGATGGTTTCGTTGATGCCGCGCCAGTGACGCAGCGCGCCGGCCAGCGCCACCCAGGCGCCGCCGGCCACCATGCCGGCGATGGCCATGACGAGCAGCACGATGGCGGGCGGCGCGCCGGAGATGGCGAGCGCCGCCATCGTCGCGAACAGGCCGCCGAGCGCCAGCGCCCCCTCGGCGCCGATGATGACGAGGCCGAGATGCGCCGGTAGGGCCACGCACAGCGCCGTGAGGATCAGCGGCGCCGCGCGCAGCAGCGTGTTCTGCCACGAGAACCAGGTACCGAAGGCCCCGGTGTACATCAGCGAATACACTTCCAGCGGATCGACGCCGGCGGCGGCGACGAAGATGCCGAACAGCACCATCGACACCGCCAGCGCGATCAGCGGAACAGCGATCGCCTCGCCGGCACGGCGGAGCCTTGGGGCCAGCTCCGCCATGCCGGTACGGCCGGAACCCTGAACCGGAACGGCGGTCATCAGCCGGTCTTGCCGATGACCCCTTCGACCAGCCAGTCCATGCTTTCCAGCCACGGATCGGTCTGGGCGTACTTGGCGCCGCCGGCAACGACGGACTTGCCGGCGTTTGTGGCGAGCGGGCCGACGAAGATGTCGAAGGTGCCGGCCATCATCTTGGCCTTCACCGCGTCGGCGGCGGCCTTCGCCTCGGCCGTGACGGCCGGGCCGTAGGGCGAGGTCTTGACGAAGCCGTCCTTGAGGCCGCCGCGCGTGAAGTTCGCGGGCTTCTTGCCCGCCTGCACGGTCTCGATGAACGTCTTGTAGACGTTGGCCCAGGCCCATTCGGCGCCGGTGAGGTAGCCCTTGGGCGCCAGCTTCGACTGGTTGGCGTGGTAGCCGCAGGTGTAGATGCCGCGCTTCTCGGCGGTCTCGACGACGACCTTCGGGCTGTCGACATGCATCGTGACGACGTCGATGCCCTGGTCGATCAGGCTGTTGGTGGCCTCTGCCTCGCGCACCGGCATCGACCAGTCGCCGGTGAAGATGACCTGCGTCGTGATGGTCGGCTTCACCGAGCGCGCGCCCATGGTGAAGGCATTGATGTTGCGCAGCACCTGCGGGATCGGCTTGGCCGCGATGAAGCCGAGCTTGCCCGACTTCGTGGCGTGGCCGGCGACGATGCCGTTGAGGTACTGGCCCTCGTCGATGTAGCCGAAATAGCTGCCGGTGTTGGCGGGGTGCTTGCCCTGCTGCCACATGGCGCCGCAGTGGAGGAAGAAGGCGTCGCTGTACTTGCCCGCCATCTTGATCATGTGCGGATCGAAGTAGCCGAACGAGGTGGGGAACAGCAGCTTCGCGCCGTCGAGCTGGATCATGCTCTCCATCGACTTCTCGACGGCGATGGTCTCGGGGACGTTCTCCTCCTCGAGGATCTTGATGCCCGGCATGGCCTTGAGCGCGGCCGCGCCCTCGGCGTGCGCCTGATTGTAGCCGAAGTCGTCGCGCGGCCCGACATAGATGAAGCCGATCGTCAGGTTGGCCGCCCAGGCCTTGCGGACGGACCACGGACCGGCGGCCGCGCCGGCGGCGCCGATGGCGGCCGCGCCCTGCAACAGGCGGCGCCGCGTGAAGTTGCGGTTGTCGGACATGGATGGCCTCTTTGCGGTGAACGAAATCGGTGGCGGGGTAGACGGTGTCCCGGACCGGGACCTGTGGCGCCATGGAGCAAGGCCCATGCCATCGGCGGCAGGACCGGAAGACGCCAAGGGCGCGGCCGGCGGTTGCCATTTTTCTGGGCAAATGGCCCGGGACGTGCGCGAGGATGAGGCGAACGGATCGGACCTGCCCGTGCGGCAGGCAAAGCCATGGCGGCGAAGTCCGCGTGCCACGGCCGGCATGGCCTGCTACTTGCTACCCGCGGGGACCGCACTCGCAGAGGCCATGAAGGCGCCGGAATGATCGACAGTCTGGATATCGCCACGCTCGCCGCCGCCTACCGCGACGGCACCGCCACGCCGGCCGACACGGTGGCGCTCGTCCTGGCGCGCATCGCCCGCGATGCCGGCAACCCGATCTGGATTTCCCGCGTCGACGACGGGGCGCTGAGCGCCCGCGCGGCCGATCTCATGGCCCGCGGCCCGGCCGGACAGCCGCTGTGGGGCATCCCCTTCGCGGTGAAGGACAACATCGACGCCGCCGGCCTGCCAACGACGGCGGCGTGCGAGGCCTTCGCCTACACGCCGGAGCGATCGGCGACCGTCGTGCAGCGCCTGCTCGACGCCGGCGCCATCCTCGTCGGCAAGACCAATCTCGACCAGTTCGCCACCGGCCTCGTCGGCACGCGTTCGCCCTGGGGAGCCGTCCGCAACGCCTTCGACGAGCGCTACATCTCGGGCGGGTCTAGCTCCGGCTCGGCCGTGGCGACGGCGCGCGGCCATGTCTCCTTCGCGCTCGGCACCGATACCGCCGGATCGGGCCGCGTGCCCGCCGCCTTCAACAACCTCGTCGGCCTCAAGCCGACGCTCGGCGCGATCAGCACGCGCGGCGTCGTGCCGGCGTGCCGGACGCTCGACTGCGTCTCGATCTTCGCCCTGACCGCCGCCGACGCCGCGACGGTCTATGACGTTGCCGCGGCGCTTGACGCGGACGATCCCTATTCGCGCGCCGTCCCGCCGCACCTCCTGCCCGACCTCGCCGACCTGCTGGTCGGCGTGCCGCGCGCGGCGCAGCACAGCTTCTTCGGCGACGGTGCCGCCTCGACGGCCTTCGCCGACGCCGTCGGCCGCATGGAAAGTCTCGGCGCACGCATCGTCGAATTCGACTTCGCGCCGTTCCGCGCCGCCGCCGACCTGCTCTACGGCGGCCCGTGGGTCGCCGAGCGTTACCACGCCGTTCGCGCGCTGATGGAGGCGCAGCCCGAGGCGCTGCATCCAGTGACACGTGCGGTCATCGCGCAGGCCGAGCGCTACGATGCCGTCGACGCATTCGATGCGCTCTACCGCCTGCAGGCCCTGAAGGCGGCGGCGGGAAAAGTCTGGGCGGAGGCCAACATCCTGCTGACGCCGACGGCGGGGACGATCTGGTCGCTTGCCGATGTCGAGGCGGAGCCGGTGGCGCGCAATACCGATCTCGGCTTCTACACGAACTTCGTGAACCTGCTCGACCTTGCCGCCGTCGCTGTCCCGACGGCCTTCCGCGGCGACGGGCTGCCCTTCGGCGTCACTCTCGTCGCGCCGGCCGGCAGCGACCGGGCGCTGGCACGACTGGCGGGATCACTGCATGTGGCGAGCGGGCTCACCCTCGGTGCCGGCGGCTGGCCGATACCGGCAGCGGGTGGCCCGCCAGGTGCGGCAAGCGAGGGCGTCGTGCTCGCCGTCTGCGGCGCCCACATGACCGGCCTGCCGCTCAACGGACGGCTGACGGCGCGCGGCGCGCGGCGCATCGGGCCGGCGCTGACGGCGCCGCGCTACCGCCTCTACGCCCTGCCCGGCGGTCCGCCGGCGCGCCCCGGCATGGTGCGCGCGGCGGACGGCGCGGCGATCGAGGTGGAACTGTGGCGCCTCGATCATGCCGGTCTCGGCGCGGTGCTCGCGGAAATCCCCTCGCCGCTCGGCCTCGGCCGCGTCGAACTCGCCGACGGCAGCATGGTCACGGGCTTCGTCTGCGAGGCGTGGGCCACTGCCGATGCCCGTGACATCACCGCCTATGGCGGCTGGCGCGCCTTCCTCGGGGCCGGCCGCTAGACGCAGCGGAAAGTGACGGTCTTCGAGCCGTCGCCGTTGGTGACGATGTTGGCGCTGGTCGTGCGCGGGCCGCGCGCGGCGCAGTAGGCCTCGGCGCTGCGCGAGGCATCGAGCAGTTCGGCGTCCGTGCGGTAGGTGTAGGTCATCACCGGCGCGGCGGCCACCGGCGCCGGGGCCGGCATCGCCGGCTTGACGCACTCGAACACCACCGTCCGCGTCCCGTCGGGCGCCTGCGTGTTGGAGATCGCATGCGGCGAGGTCTGGTACTGGGCGCAGTAGGCGTTGGCCTTGGAACTGGCCTGCAGCAACTGCTCGTCGCCGCGATAGCTGTACGACACCGTCGGATTGCTCGCCGCCACGGCGGTCGGCGGCTGCTGCGGCGCGACACAGGCCGCGAGGCCGGTCGTCACCACTAGTACCGCGCAGCCAAGACCGGGACGGACGCAGGACGTTTTCATGGCGCGATCCTCCGCATGGCGCGCCGCCACAGGAGTACGCGCGGCGCCTGTCACGGGAAGAAACGCGCCGTGGCATCCTGCGGTTCCCGCAACGCCGGGCAGCCGTTGATCCCAACGACGGCAAGGGTGGGCAGCATCGCGCGACATGACGGACGGGCGGGTGACCGCGTGCCGCTTGCGCCACGCAAACCGTTGCCGGAAGCTGCCACGAGCCATGATCGCGGCGGACGTGGAGGGAACAATGCCCCAGGATGAACGTGTCATCCGCGTCACCGAGCGCTGGGGGCCACGCTTCGTCACCAACGGCGTGCCCCTGTCCGACTGGCACGAGGCCAGCCGCCGTATCCAGGGCTGGGGCGACTGGATCGAGGTATGGGCCGAGCTCGCCGAGCGGCACGAGCGGCTGGGACGCGAGGCGCTCGCGGCGGGCCGGGGCATCAGCGCCGGCGAACACCTGCAGACGGCCGGCGTCGGCTACCACTTCGCCAAGTTCGTGTTCGTCGAGGACATGGCGCGCCTCAAGGCGATTCATGCACGGGCCGTCGAGTGCCGGCGCCTGGCCCTGCCCCACATCGACCCGCCCGGCGAACGGGTGTCCATTCCCTACGACGGGGCGTTCCTGCGCGGCATCCTGCGCAAACCCGCTGGCGCACACCGGCCGCCGGTCGTCGTGCTGTGCATGGGCATGGACTCGGCGAAGGAAGAGATGGCGACCAACGAGGCGCCGTTCCTGGCGCGCGGCATGGCGACCCTGACCTTCGACGGGCCGGGACAGGGCGAAGGAGAATACGACTGGCCCATCCGGCCGGACTACGAAGTCGCGGTGACGGCGGTCGTCGATGCGATCGAACGCCGCGCGGACCTCGACGCCACGCGCATCGGCCTGTGGGGCGTCAGCTTCGGCGGCTACTACGCGCCGCGCGCGGCGGCGTTCGAGAAGCGCGTCAGGGCCTGCATCGCCATCTGCGGGCCCTTCGACTATGCCGGCCACTGGCACGAAGCCGGAACCAACGAGGTGTTCACGGCCCGCGCTCACTGCCAGACGCTCGCGGAGGGCTTCGAGGTGGCGCGGCGGATCAACCTTGCCGGCGTCGCCGGGCGCATCACGTGCCCGCTCTACATTGTCGGCGGCGAGCTCGACCGCGTGACGCCGCCCGACGAGCAGCGGCGGCTGGCCGCGGCGGCGGCGGGTCCGGTCACCCTGAACATCGTTCCGGGCGGCAATCACGTCGTCAACAATCTGCCGCACCTCTACCGGCCGCAGTCGGCCGACTGGATGGCCGGCTGGCTCGGCGCGCGCGTAAACTGACGGCTACTCGGCGTAGGTGTTGGCCAGCGTGCCGACGCCGTCGATGACGATCTCGATGGTCGCGCCGTCGCGCATCGGCAGGGCGCCGGGCCCGGTGCCGCAGGCGATGAGATCGCCGGGCAGCAGGGTCATCGCGTGCGACAGGCGACTGACCAGCGCCGCCGGCTGGAAGAACAGGTCGCTCACGGGATAGTTCTGCCGCTCGCGCCCGTTGAGCAGCGCGCGAATGGAGGCGCCGGACACGTCGAGCCCGGTGACGATGGCCGGGCCGAAGGCGCCGAAGGTGTCGAAGCTCTTGGCCCGCGCCCATTGCGGGAAGGACGGGTCCTCGTCGAGGATGCCAAGCGCCGTGACGTCGTTGATGCAGGTGTAGCCGAAGATGGCGGCAGCAGCGGTCGCTTCGTCGGCATCCTTGCAGGCGCGGCCGATGACGATTCCCAGCTCCGCCTCGTAGATGACACGGCCGTCGTAGCCCGACGGGCGGCGGATGACGCCGCCATGCGGCAGGTAGCTCGTCGGCGCCTTGAGGAAGAACAGTGGCTCCTTCGGCTGCGCCAGCCCCTGCTTCTCCGCCTGGGCGCGCGAGTTGTTCCACAGCGCGACCAGCTTGCCCGGCCGGCAGGGCGTCAACAGCGTGACCTCGCCGAGCGCCAGCGTGTCGCCGGTCGGCACCGGCGCGGCGAACAGGTCGCCGCCATGCACGACGATCGTCTCGCCGTCGAGCGCGCCGAAACCCTCGGCGCCGCCGCGCGCGAATTTCACCCAATGGACCATGGTGCGGTTGCCCCCTCCCGTCGTGTGCCGCCGGCCAGTATACCCTCCTCCGCCCGAGCGATACCCGGCATGGGCCGTCGGGTTAAAGTCATCCCACCGCGCATGTGGGCATCCGGAGAGACGCCACAATGGATTCGGCGCTGTCGCCCGACCGGCTGGAGATCCGCACCACCATCCTGCGGCTGTGCGAGCGGTTCGGCGACGACTACTGGCGCGGCAAGGACATTTCGGGCGCCTTCCCCGAGGAACTCTACCGGGCGCTCGCCGACGACGGCTGGCTCGGCATCGCCATGCCCGAGGCGTATGGCGGGTCCGGCCTCGGCATCTGCGATGCCGCGGTGATGATGCAGGCGGTCGCCGAATCGGGCGCCGCCATGTCCGGCGCCTCGGCCGTCCACATGAATATCTTCGGCCTGCACCCGGTCGTCGTCTTCGGCACCGGCGAGCAGAAGGCGCGCATGCTGCCGCCGCTGATCGCCGGGCAGGACAAGGCCTGCTTCGCCGTCACCGAACCCGATGCCGGCCTCAACACGACGGAACTCAAGACGCGCGCCGAGCGCAGGGGCGACCGCTATGTCGTCACCGGCCAGAAGATCTGGATCTCGACGGCGCAGGTCGCCAACAAGATGCTGCTACTGGCGCGCACCACGCCGCTCGACCGGGTCGAGCGCAAGACGCACGGCCTCAGCCTGTTCTACACCGACCTCGACCGCAGCCGCTGCGAGGTGCGCGAGATCGACAAGATGGGCCGCCACGCCGTCGACTCCAACATGCTGTTCTTCGACGGCATGGAGGTGCCGGCCGAAAACCTCATCGGTAAGGAGGGCGAGGGCTTCAAGCAGATCCTGCACGGCATGAACCCGGAACGCATCCTGATCGCCGCCGAGGCCATCGGCATCGGTCGCGCGGCGCTGAAGCGGGCGGCGAAATACGCCGGCGAGCGCGTCGTCTTCGGCCGCCCGATCGGCAAGAACCAGGGCATCCAGCACCCGCTGGCGCAGAACTGGATGCAGCTCGAGGCGGCCAACCTGATGACTCTGCACGCGGCCGAACTCTACGACCGTGGGGAGGACTGCGGCGCCGCCGCCAACGCCGCCAAGTACCTCGCCGCCGAGGCTGCCTTCCATGCCTGCGAGAACGCCATCCTGACGCATGGCGGCATGGGCTACTCCAAGGAGTACCATGTCGAACGCCTGCTGCGCGAAAGCTGGATCCCGCGCATCGCGCCGGTCAGCCCGCACATGATCATGAACTACATCGCCGAGCGTGTGCTCGGCCTGCCGAAATCGTACTGAGCTAGCCCCGCGCCGCCTGGATCGCCTGCCAGACGCGTTCGGGCGTCGCCGGCATGTCGAGGTGCTTCACGCCGAGCGGGCGCAGCGCGTCGAGGATGGCATTCATCAGCGCCGGCAGCGCGCCGACCGTGCCGGCCTCGCCGGCGCCCTTGACACCGAGCGGGTTGCGCTTCGTCGGCACCGGCCGGCTGACGATGTGGATGTACGGGAAGTCGCCGGCGCGCGGCATGGCGTAGTCCATGAACGAGCCGGTGAGGATCTGGCCGCTGTCGGGGTCGTAGACCACCTCCTCGCCGAGGATCTGGCCGACGCCCTGGGCGATGCCGCCATGGATCTGGCCCTTCACTGTCGTCGGGTTGATGACCACCCCGACATCGTCGACCACCCACCAGCCGACGATCGTGACCACGCCCGTCGCCGGGTCGATCTCGACCTCGCAGGCATGGCAGCCATTGGGGTAGGTGGCGGCGTCGGGCGAGAACGATCCGGTCTCGTAGAGGCCCGGCTCCATGCCCTTGGGCAGCCGCTCGGGCAGGAAGGAAGCGCGCACCACCTCCTGCAGCGGCAGCGTCCTGTCCGTGCCGGCGACGGTGAAGGTGCCCTCGGCGAACTCGATATCGGCCTCGCCCGCCTCCAGCATGTGGGCGGCGAGCTTCCTCGCCTTGGCGATCACCTTGTCGGCGGCGACGGTGATGGCGGTGCCGCCGATCACCGTCGAGCGTGATCCCATCGTCCCCATGCCGACATTGACCACGTCGGTGTCGCCGTCGATGTATCGCACGTCCTTGGGGTCGAGCCCCAGCTTCTCGGCGAGGATCTGCTTGAACACCGTGGCATGGCCCTGGCCCTGTGCCTTGGTGCCCATCATCAGCGTCGCCGTGCCGCCGTTGGAGAAGCGGATCTCGGCGAATTCCATGCTCGGCGCGCCAGCCGATTCGATGGGATGGGCGAGGCCGATGCCGCGCAGCTTGCCCTCGGCCTGCGCCGCCGCGCGACGCGCCGCGAAGCCGGCGTAGTCGGCCATCTTCAGTGTCTCGTCGAGATTGGCGGCGAACTCGCCGCAGTCGTAATTGCCGCCGAGCGGCGTCTTCAGCGGCAGGCGCTCGGGCGCGATCATGTTGCGCCGCCGCAGGTCGGCCGGATCGAGACCCAGCTCGACCGCCGCCTCGTCGATCATGCGCTCGATGACGTATGTCGCCTCCGGCCGGCCGGCGCCGCGATAGGGCGCCGTCGGGCTGGTGTTGGAATGCAGGCACAGCACCGTCGCGTGCGCGGTCGGGAAGTCATAGACGCCGACCAGCGTCTGCACGTTGGTGAAGGTCGCCAGCAGGTTGCGGATGGCCGAGAGGTAGGCGCCGATATTGGCCAGCGTGTGCGTACGCAGGGCGAGGAACCTGCCGTCGGCATCGAGCGCCAGCTCGGCCTCGGTGACGTTGTCGCGGGCGTGCTCGTCGGCCTGCACCGCCTCGCTGCGCTCGCAGGTCCACTTGACCGGGCGGCCCAGCTTGCGCGCCGCCCACAGCGTCAGGCGGTGCTCTACGTATTGCCAGCCCTTGGTGCCGAAGCCGCCGCCGACATCGCGCGACAGCACCCGGATGGCCTGCTCGGGCACCTTCAGGATGTTGCGCGCCAGTAGCTCGCGCACGCGGTGCGGATACTGCACGTCGGCGTACAGCGTCCAGCGCTCCTCGCGCTCGTCCCAGACGCCGATGGCGCCGCGCGGTTCCATGTAGTGGGCGAAGACGCGGCTGATGCGGAAGCGGCGCTTCACCACATGCGCCGCGGCGGCGAAGGCGGCATCGGTGGCCGCCTTGTCGCCGGCCTGGAACAGGTTGGAGATGTTGTCGGGATAGTCGTCCCAGACCAGCGGCGCATCGGGCGCGGCGGCGGCGGCCGTGTCGGTGACGGAGGGCAGGTCGTTGTAGTCGACCTCGACCAGCTCGGCGGCGTCGCGCGCCTGCTCCAGCGTCTCGGCGACGACCATCGCCACCGCGTCGCCGACATAGCGCACGCGGCCGAGCGCGAGGGCCGGCTGCGGGCGGTGCTTCATCGGCTGGCCGTCGGGGCGCACGCGCCTGGCCGGCATGCCGGGCGTGCCGAGCCCGGCCGCCGCCACGTCCTCGCCGGTGTAGACGGCGAGCACGCCGGGCGCGGCGCACGCCGCCGTCGTGTCCACGCGCGCGATCTCCGCATGCGCGTGCGGCGAGCGCAGGAAGATGGCGTAGGCCTGACCCGGCAGGTTGGTGTCGGAGACGAACTGGCCCGCACCGCGCAGCAGCCGCCAGTCTTCCTCGCGCAGCACCGGCTGGCCGATACCGAACTTGCCCATCGGGTACTCCCTGTTCCGCCAGCGCGCATTGTCGCACAACGAACCGCAGCGTCCACCGCCCCCAACTCCGTCGCCGGACCGGGCTCGCGGGTGTCGCGGCCAACCGCTAGGCTGCCGGTGTCCGAGCCCGGGGGGAAATCATGTTCTACGCAGACAAGACGACGCTGGAGATCGTCGCACAGTTGATGGTGGTGTCGCTGTTCGCGATCACTTTCCTCATCAATGCCACGACGAAGGTGAAGATGCACGCCGACCGCATGGCCGCGCTGGGCGTGCCGATGCCTTATGTCGCGCTGTGGATCGGCTTCGCGCTGCAGGGCGCCGGCAGCGCGCTCGTCCTCGCCGACTGGCATACCGAGATCGGCGTGGCGCTGCTGCTCGTCTTCACCGTCGTCGCCACGGCCATCTTCCACCGCTTCTGGACCATCGACGACCCGATGCGCCGCCACATGGCGCTGTCGTTCCTGTTCTCCAACATCGCCGTCTGCGGCGGGCTGCTGTTCCTGCTCTGAGCGCGCCGGCGGCGCTCAGCGCCGGCCCAGCCAGTCGACGATCGCATCGAGGGCGGCGGCGACCGACGAATTGTGGTCGCCGTCGGGCTCGATGTAGAGGCTGGCGGCGTGCGCCGGCATCATGTCGAAGCTGCGCCGCTTGCTCATCGGGATGGGGTCGGCCTTGCCCGTGGCCCACAGCACCGGCCCGCGCGTCTTCGCCAGCGCTGCGCGCACACTGGGAAAGCGGTCGCGGTCGTGGAACGACAGGAAGATCTCCGGCGTCGTCTCGTAGCGCTCCTCGATCGACTGCGTCCCGATGACGTTGGTGCCGACGAACGTCGCCGTCTCCCGCCCCTTGCCGGCCGCCTCCAGCGCGCGGGCCTGGGCGAGCGCGGGCCCGATCGCCTTCCAGAAATTGCCCGAGGGCGGGATCATGTCGAGCATGCCGCCGGGATTGGTGAACAGCTTGCCGACCACCGCGTCCGGCGCGTCGTCGGACCGCCAGGTGATGGCGAAGGTGGCGCCGAGGCTCTGCCCGCCGACCACCACGCGGCGGCCGTCGCGCGCGGCGATGGCGACCAGCGCGTCGATCACCGCGTTGGCGTCGGCGACGGTGCCGTCCCATTTCCGGCTCCACGGCATGAGCGGCAGGTAGACGGTGAAACCGGCCTGCGCGACGCGCTCGGCGAACTGCCGCATGAGCGGCGTCGCCTGGGTGCTGTTCTTGCCGTGCAGGAAGATCACGGCGACCGGGCCCGCGGCCGCGTAGACGTCGTACTCCGTCGTGTAGCCGGTGGCGGCGGTCAGCGTCTCCGCAGCGACAGCGCCGCTGGCCAGCGTCAGGGCCAGGGCGAGCGCAAGGCGCGGGATGGCGCCGCTTCCGCGACACATGGACGTGACCGGCATGCCTGATGCTCCCGTCTCGCGACTCGCAGATCATGATGCACCATTCGCACGATCGTCGCAGAGACCACGAGGCAGGCGGTCCGCCCGGCGACGACAAGAGGCACGCCATGACGGAGCCGCCCACGTCGTCCGGCAGCGGCATCGACGCCTATGCCCCGGCAGAAATCGCCGCCCGCGTCGACGCCGCCTGCGTCGCCAAGATCAGGCTCAGGCCCGTGCAGACGGCCACGCTCGGTGTGCTCGCCGGTGCCTTCATCGCCTTCGGCGCCATGGCCTATACCCTCGTCGTCACCGATTCCGCGCTTGGCTTCGGGCCGACGCGGCTCGTCGGCGGGTTGGCGTTCGCGGTCGGCCTGATCCTCGTCATCGTCGGCGGCGGCGAGCTGTTCACCGGCAACAACCTGCTGGTCATGGGCTGGGCCGATGGCTGCATCACGACGCGCGCCCTGCTGGCCAACTGGCTCATCGTCTATGTCGCCAATTTCGCCGGCGCCATTGCGACCGCGATCCTCGCCTGGCTCGCCGGCATGTACGCCCTCGACGGCGGCGCGGTCGGCGCGACAGCCATCGGTATCGCCGCAGCAAAAGTCGAACTCGGCTTCGCCGATGCCTTTTTCCGCGGTCTGCTGTGCAATGTCCTCGTCTGCCTCGCCGTGTGGCTGTGCTTCGCGGCACGCGACGTGACGGGCAAGGTACTCGCCATCCTGTTCCCGGTGGCGACATTCGTCGCGCTCGGCTTCGAGCACTCGGTCGCCAACATGTATGCCATCCCCGCCGGATGGCTCGCGGCCCACGAGCCGGCGGTCGCCGGCGCCGGGGCCGCGCAGGCGCACATCGGCCTTGCCGGCTTCGCCGCCAACCTCGTCCCGGTGACGCTCGGCAATATCGTCGGCGGTGGCGGCTTCGTCGCCTTCGTCTACTATCTCGTCTACAGGCGCACGGCGAAGCCTCGCTAGCTGTCGCCCTTTCGTGGAGTTCGTCATGCTGCATTCCCTGCTGGCTGGTGTCCTGACGATTTCGATCGTCGCGGCACTCGGTTCCGGCCCCGCGCACGCCCAGGGCAACCTGCTCGACAAGCTGAAGGGCATGGGCGTGCAGACCCCGGGTGGCGGCACGCAGGTTCCGGGTACCGGTTCGCGCAGTGCGCTCGGCGAGGCCGATATCGCCAAGGGGCTGCGTGAGGCGCTGAAGGTCGGCAGCGAGCGCGTCGTCGGCGCGCTCGGCAAGGTCGACGGCTTCAACAATGTCGCCGACGTGCATATCCCGCTGCCGGGAACGCTCCGCACCGTGCAGCAGGCGCTCGGCAAGGTCGGCCAGAGCGCCCTCGTCGACGACCTCGAGACGCGCCTCAACCGCGCCGCCGAGGCCGCGGTGCCGCGCGCCAAGAGCCTATTCTGGAAGGCCATCGAGACGATGACGCTGGACGACGCCCGGCGCATCCTCGACGGCCCCAAGGACGCCGCGACCCAGTATTTCCGCGGCAAGATGGCGAGCCCGCTGGCCTCCGACATGAAGCCGATCGTCGACCAGGAACTGGCGAAGGCCGGTGCCGTGAAGAGCTACGACCAGATGATGGGCCAGTACAAGTCGATCCCCTTCGTGCCCGACGCCAAGGCCGACCTGACGCAGCACGTGCTGGAGAAGGCCATCGACGGCGTCTTCCTCTATCTCGGGCGCGAGGAGGCGGCGATCCGCGACGACCCCGCCAAACGCACGACCGCCCTGCTGCAGAAGGTGTTTGCCAAATAGGTGCGCGCCAGACGGGCGGTCGGGCGTGCTAGAAGCGGCGGATGCCGCCGCCCGTACCATCCCGCTTCTCGCTGATCGCCATCCTTGCCGTCGTCGCCGGCATGGGTCCGATGTCGATCCAGATCGTCGTGCCACTACTGCCGCGCATCGAGGCGACGTTCGCGGCCGGACATGCCTTCACCCAGATCGCACTGTCGGGCGCCCTGGTCGCCATGGCCATCGCGCCGCTCGGCTACGGGCCGGCGGCCGACCGCTTCGGCCGGCGCCCGGTGCTGCTGTTCGGCATCGGCGCCTTCGTCGTCGGCAGCGCGCTGTGCTTCTGGGCCCCGTCGGCCTGGGTGCTGATCGCCGGCCGCATCGTCCAGGCGGTCGGCGGCGCGGCCGGCGCCGTGGTCAGCCGGACCATCCTGCGTGATCTCTACAGCCGCGAGGAATCGGCCAAGGCGCTCAGCTACATGCTGTCGATGGTGGTGCTGGCGCCGCTGCTGACGCCGGTCCTGGGCGGCCTCATCGCCGATGCCATCGACTGGCACTGGGCCTTCGCCTTCACCCTCGGCCTCGGCGTGGCGGCGCTGGCCTTCACCCTCGTCGCCATCCCCGAGACCCGGCCGGCGCGGCGCGCGACCAACTTCCTGCGCGAGATGCGGACCGCCTTCCCGGCCCTGCTGCGCAGCCCCGGCTTCCTCGCCTACGCCGCCTATGCGGCCGGCGGCATGGGCGCCTTCCAGGCGATGGCAGGCGGCGTGCCGTTTCTCGGCGCGCAGTATTTCGGCTGGACCCCGACCGAGTTCGCCCTGCACTACATGATCATGCCGATCAGTTTCATGGTCGGCACCTTCCTGTCGGCCCGCCTGACCCAGCGCGTCGGCATCGACCGCATGATCCTGCGTGCCAGCGTCGGCGGCGCCGTCGCGGCGCTGGCCATTCCGGCGCTGTTCGCCGCCGGCTACGTGACGCCGTGGGCGATCTTCGGGCCCGGCTGCGTGCTGGGCGTGTTCAACGGCCTCTCCATGCCGAACGCCCAGGCCGGCGGCGTCAGCGTCAACCCGGCGATGGCCGGTTCGGCCTCGGGCCTGATGATGTTCATGCAGATGACCGGCGGCGCGGTGTTCGCACAGGCCGCCGGCATGCTGCCGCACGACACGCCGATCGCCATCGCCCTGCTGATCGCCAGCGCCGCCGTCTTCGCCGCCGTCGCCTTCTCGGGCCTTATGACACTGGCGCGGCGCCGCGCCTGACCGGCCCGTTCAGACAGCGATGACGCCGCGCAACAGCGCGACGACGAGGCCGAGGACGGCGACGCCGGCCAGCCACAGCGCGACGAACCACAGCGCCCGTCGGGCCCGCTCCGGCATCGCTTGCCTCCTACCCGTAGCCGTCGTCGTGTCGCACCTTGCCCCGGAACACACGGTAGCTGTGCACGGTATAGCCGAGGATGATCGGCAGCAGCACCGCCGTGCCCACCAGCATGAACACCAGCGTCGCATGCGGCGAGGCCGCCGCGCGAAAGTGGAGCGACGGCGGCACGATGGCGGGGTACAGGCTGATGCCGAGGCCGAGGTAGGACAGCGCGAACAGCGCCAGGGCGAGCGGGAAGGGCCGCCGCTCGCGCCGCCGCCGCAGGGCGTCGGCAAGCAGCAGCGCGACGATGCCGACCAGCACCGGCACCGGCGCCAGCAGGGCGATGTTGGGCCAGGCGAACCAGCGCTCGGCATAGGCCGGCACGAGCAGGGGCGTCCAGGCGCTGATGACGGCGACCGCCGCGAGTGTCGCCACGGCCAGCGGCGCGGCGAGGCGGTAGGCGCGCGCCTGCAGCGCGCCCTCGGTCCTGAGGATCAGCCAGCCGGCACCCAGCAGCGCATAGCCGGCGGCCAGCGCCGCGGCCGTGAACAGGCTGAACGGCGTCAGCCAGTCGTACCAGCCACCGGCATAGGCGCGGCCCTCGACGGCGATGCCCTGCACGAAGGCGCCGAGCACCACGCCCTGGCACAGCGTCGCCACCAACGAGCCGGCGGCGAAGCCGGCATCCCACAGATGCGCGCCGCGCGTGGCGCGGTGGCGGAACTCGAAGGCGACGCCGCGGAAGATCAACGCCAGCACCATGACGGTCAACGGCGCATAGAGCGCCGTGAGGGCGATCGAGAAGGCCAGCGGAAAGGCGGCGAACAGCACGGCGCCGCCGAACACCAGCCAGGTCTCGTTGCCGTCCCAGACCGGGGCGATCGTCGCCAGCGCCGTGCCGCGCGCGTCCTTGCCGCCGAGCAGCGGCGACAGGATGCCGATGCCAAGGTCGAAGCCGTCCAGCACGACGTAGAGAAAGACGCCGAAGGCCAGCAGCAGGGCCCAGACCAGCGGCAGGTCGACGGTCATGGCGTCTCCTCCATGGCGTCGGGCGAGCGCGCCAGCAGGCGCAGCAGGTAGGCGATGCCGGCGCCGAACACGACCAGGTAGACCAGCGCGAAGGCGGCCAGCGACGAAGCCACCGCCGGCGCCGCGACGGGCGAGACGGCGTCGGCCGTCCGCATCAGCCCGTGGACGACCCAGGGCTGGCGCCCGGCCTCGGTCGTCACCCAGCCGGCGAGGATGGCGACGAAGCCGGCCGGCCCCATCGCGACGACGCCCCGCAGGTACCAGCGCGCGGCGGCGAGCCGCCCGCGCCAGGCGAGGACGGCGCCGAGCAGGCCGGTGACGATCATCGCCAGCCCGAGCCCGACCATCAGGCGGAAGCTCCAGAACACGAGGGTGGCATCGGGGCGTTCGTCGCGCGGCCAGGCCTTGAGACCGACGACCTCGCCGTCGGGATCGTGCGTCAGGACGAAGCTCCCCGCCTTCAGAATGCCAACCGCCCAGCGCGTGCGCTCGGCCGCCATGTCCGGCCAACCGAACAGGATCAGCGGCGCGCCACGCTGCGTCTCCCAGTGCCCTTCCATGGCGGCGATCTTGGCCGGCTGGTGGCGCAGCGTGTTGAGGCCATGCAGGTCGCCGGCGACGAGCTGCAGCGGCGCGACCACGGCGACCATGCCGATCGCCATCCGCAGGGCGGTTCGCGACGCCTCGCCGTCGCGTCCGCGCAGCACCTGCCACGCCGATGCGGCGGCGACGACCAGCGCCGCCGTCAGGTAGGCGGCGAGCACCATGTGAACCAGCCGGTACGGGAAGGACGGATTGAAGACGATCGCCCACCAGTCGACCGGCACGAACTGCCCGTCCACCTCGGCGAAGCCGGCGGGCGTATGCATCCAGCTGTTGGCCGACAGAATCCAGAATGCCGAGGCCAGCGTGCCGAGGGCCACCATCAGGGTGGCGGCGAAGTGCAGGCGCTCGCCGACCAGCTTGCGGCCGAACAGCATCACGCCGAGGAAGCCGGCCTCGAGGAAGAAGGCCGACATCACCTCGTAGGCGAAGAGCGGTCCGAGCACCGGCCCGGTGCGATCGGCGAACGGCCCCCAGTTGGTGCCGATCTGGTAGCTCATGACAACGCCGGAGACGACGCCCATGCCGAAGGCGAGGGCGAAGACGATCGACCAGTGGCGCCACAGGCGCATGTAGACGTCGCGGCGGCGCAGCAGCCACAGGCCTTCGAGCAGGGCGAGCCAGCTCGCCAGCCCGATGGTCAGTGCCGGAAAGACGATATGGAAGGCGATGGTGAAGGCGAACTGGAAGCGCGCGAGATCGACAGCCTGGGGCAGATCGCTCATGGCGCGCACTCCGGTCGCCCCGTCAGTCCTCCGTGCGCGGCGAACCGGCGGTACGCGTTATGTAGCGCTCCACGAGGTGCATGACCGTCAGAATCAGCATGGCGAGCGCTAATGTCACACCCGCGACGAAATACCAGCCGCCGCCCGTCGCCGCGCCGATGGCGCCGGCGACGAGGATGCTGGCGCCGGTGGTGATGCCTTTGACGCTGCCGCCGGAGCGGAAGATCGTGCCGGCGCCGAGGAAGGCGACGCCGGCGGCGGTGGCCTCGAGCACGCGCAGCGGATCGACGCGCACGGAGTCGCGGTCGGTCATCGGCGCCATCGTCATCCCGATCGAGACGACCGCGAAGACGGCGGCGCCGAGCGCGACCAGCATGTGCGTCCGCAGCCCCGCCGGGCGATCGCGCGCCTCGCGGTCGATGCCGATGACCATGCCGAACAGCGCCGCGAGGACGAGGCGGAGCACGATCTCGCCGGGCGGCAGCGCCCCCGCCAGCAGGCCACCCTCGATCATGTGCGGGCAGGTCCGGTCAGGCGCGCGCCACGAGCCGCGCGGTATCGGCGTCGACCCGGTCGAGCAGGCCGGCGAGATCGTCGGCGTGTTCCTCCTCCTGGCGGAGAATGCCCTCGACCATGGTGCGCGTGGTGCTGTCGCTGTCGCCCAGCCAGCGCACGATCTCCGAGTAGGTCTCGATCGCCACGCGCTCGGCCACGAGGTTCTCGGCGATCATGTCGGCGAGGGAATGGCCGGCGCTGTATTCGGCATGCGAACGCTTGCGCAAGCTTTCGGGGCTGAAGTCGGGGTTGCCGCCGAGCTGGGTGATGCGCTTGGCGACCAGGTCGGCGTGCTGCTGCTCCTCGTTGGCGTGTTCGAGGAACTCGTCGGCGACCGGCTGGGACATGATGCCGCTCGCCATGAAGTAGTGGTTGCGATAGCGCAGGTTGCAGACCAGCTCGGTCGCCAGGATCTGCTGCAGCACGTCGATGACGCGCTCGCGATCGGCCTTGTAGGCGTCGGTGACGGGGCCATCCTCCATGCGCTTGCGGGCGCGATTGCGGATGGCCTCGATGTCGGTCTTGAACGGCATGTTCATCGGTTCACTCCTTCCTTGGTGTGGTGCGATCCGGTTCATCGTTCGGCGTCGGTGCGGATCGCTTCCTCGTCGGTGAGGGATTCCTCGAGGTCGTCGAGCAGGATGGCGACGCTTTCGAGGATTTCGGCCGAGGCGCGATCGCCAAGGTCGCCGCTGGCGCGCAGCTTCTGCACGGCAAGCTGGCGCTGGCGCGCCATGTCGTCGGCCGCCGCGAGGGCCGCAGCCCGCGACGGCACCGGCTCTCCGCGCGCGCGCGTGCGGAAGTCGTCGAGACGCGTCGCCAGCGCGTCGAGACGCGCCTGGAGACGGCCGCGGTCGTGACCGCCTGAGTTCAGGTCATGCATCTCGCGTCTCCGCGTCAGCCGTGCCGGGTCGGCACGCCGTCCGGCTTCTCGTCCTCGCCCAGCGCCCGAAGGGCGGCGCGGATCTTGGCCAGCGTGCGACCGCCCTCGCCCTGCTCGCCGTGCATGTTCATGCTTTCGTCGGCGGCAACCATGAGTTCCCGTTCGTCGCGCTCCCAGCGCTCGAGGATGGCGATCTTTTCCGCACGCGACAGGTCGTTGCGGTGGAAGATGTCGACCGGCGAGTCGAACACGCGGGCCGGATCGTCCAGCGCCTTGTCCAGATCGATCGGGATGGGGTTGGCCATCTGTGCCTCCTGACCAGTGCGGCGAACGGAATCCGGAAGCGCGGGTTCCCGCCAGGGTCCACGACGCCGGCCGCCGGCCGCATTCACGCTCTGCTTCCACAATGTTCGGGGACGGGGCGGGGTTCCCTCGCCGGCGGCGAGCCGATCGGGCCGGAATGGCTCCTTACGCTCCGTGCACAGACGAAACGGCCCACGCCTTGACGCCCCCGCCCCTGCATGCATGCTGGCCCCGCAAACCGGCCGCAGAAGCGGGATTCCACATCATGTCCAGTCATCGCCCCGTCGCCGTGATCGGACTCGGCGCCATCGGCCTGGGGACGGCCCAGTCGCTCGTGCGCGCCGGCATCGAGACCTGGGGTTGCGACGTTCGCGCCGAGGTGCTGGCACGCTTCGTGGCGTCGGGCGGCAAGGCGGCCCGCACGCCGGCCGAGGCCGGCCGCGTCGCCGGCACCGTCATCGTCATGGTGGTCAACGCGGCGCAGACGCGCGCCGTGCTGTTCGGCGAGGACGGGCTGGCGTCGACGCTGGCGCCCGACGCCGTCGTCTGCCTGTCGGTGACGATGGCGCCGCAGGACGCGGTCGCCATCGGCAAGGACCTGGCCGGGCGCGGCCTGCGCATGGTCGATGCGCCGACCAGCGGCGGTGCCGCGCGCGCCGACAGCGGCAAGACGACCTACATCGTCTCCGGCCCGTCGGCCGACGTCGACGCCGCCCTCTACGCGCTGGAAGCGACCAGCGAGCACATCTTCCGTGTCGGCGACACGGTCGGCCAGGCGATGACGGTGAAGACCGTCCACCAGCTCCTCGCCGGCGTGAACATCGCCACCTCGATGGAAGCGATGGCGCTGGGCATGAAGATGGGGGTCTCGCCCCAGGTGCTGTTCGACGTCGTCTCGGCCTGCGCCGGAAATTCCTACATGTTCCAGAACCGCGTGCCGCACATGCTAGCCGGCGACTACACGCCGCTGTCGGCCGTCGAGATTTTCGTCAAGGATCTCGGCCTCGTGCTCGATACGGGACGGGCCGAGCGCATACCGCTGCCGATCGCCGCCGCGGCGCACCAGCTCTATCTCGCGGCGAGCGGGTCGGGCTACGGCCAGGAGGACGACGCCGCCGTGATCAAGGTCTATGCCGACCTCGCCGGAATCGATCTGCCGCAGGGCAAGAAGGCCTGAGCCATGCCGAAGTTCGCCGCGAACCTGTCGTTGACCTTCAACGAAGTGCCGTTCCCCGAGCGTTTCGCCGCCGCCGCCAAGGCCGGGTTCACGGCGGTCGAGTACCTGTTTCCGTATGAATACGATCCGGCCGACCTGGCGGCGCGCCTGAAGGCGAACGGCCAGCAGCAGGTGCTGTTCAACGGCCCGCCCGGCGACTGGGCCAACGGCGAGCGCGGCATCGCCGCGCTGGCTGGCCGCGAGGACGAGTTCCGCGCCAGCGTCGACACCATGGTCCGCTACGCCACGGCGCTCGGCTGCCCCACCGTCCATGTCATGGCCGGTCTGGTGCCGGGCGGCATGGACGATGCGCGCGCTGTCGCCACCTATGTCGCCAACCTGCAGTACGCCTGCGACCGCTTCGCGCCGCACGGCATCACCGCCATCATCGAGCCGCTGAACCCGACCGATTTCCCGGGCTACCTCGCCTCGAAGCAGGCGCACGGCCGCACGTTGATCGAACGCATCGCGCGGCCCAACATGGGGCTGCAGCTCGACCTCTATCACACGCAGATGGGCGAGGGCGGCATCGCCGCGCATATCCGCGAGTTCCTGCCGCTCACCCGCCATATCCAGATCGCCGGCGTGCCCGGCCGCCACGAGCCGGATGTCGGCGAGATCAACTATCCCTTCCTGTTCGACTTGCTGGACGAGCTGGGTTACGCGGGCTGGATCGGCTGCGAGTACCGCCCCCGGGGCGACACGGTGGCCGGCCTCGGCTGGCTCACCCGCTACATGGCGGGACGCTGAGCGATGGCGCTTCTGCTCGGCTGCGTCGGCGACGACTTCACCGGATCGACCGACCTCGCCAACACCCTGGTCAAGCAGGGCATGTCGACGGTGCAACTGATCGGCGTGCCGGACGCATCGACACCGCTGCCCGACACCGCCGCCATCGTCGTCGCGCTCAAGTCGCGCACCATCGCGGCGAAGGATGCGGTGGCGCAGTCGCTGGCCGCCCTCGACTGGCTCAGGGGCCACGGCGCGCGGCAGTTCTTCTTCAAGTACTGCTCGACCTTCGATTCGACGGACGAGGGCAATATCGGCCCCGTCGCCGAGGCGATGCTGGCGCGGCTCGGCGCCGCCTTCACCATCGCCTGCCCCGCCTTCCCCACCACCGGCCGCACCATCTACCAGGGCCATTTGTTCGTGAACGGCGTGCTGCTGTCGGACTCGCCGATGCGCAACCACCCGCTGACGCCGATGACCGATGCCGATCTCGTGCGGGTGCTCGGCCGCCAGACGAAGGGCAAGGTCGGCCTCGTTCCCGCGACCGCGGTGATGGCCGGCGAAGGCGCCATCCGCGACGGCTTCGCGCGGCTCGAGGGCGACGGCAGGGCCTTCGCCGTCGTCGATGCCATCACGGACGCCCACCTGTTCGACATCGGCCATGCCTGCCGCGACCTCGCGCTGGTGACCGGCGGCTCGGGCGTCGCCATCGGCCTGCCGGACAACTTCCGCGCCGCCGGGCTGCTGGCGAGCGGAACGGCCGCGGCCACGCCCACGGTGACGGGCAGCGAGGCTGTGATTGCCGGAAGCTGCTCGCGCGCCACGCTGGGCCAGATCGCGCACATGCAGCGCGAGTATCCGGCCTTCCGTCTCGACCCGTTCGCGGTGGCGGACGGCAAGGACGTGGCCGCCGAGGCGCTGGCCTGGGCGAAGGACAAGACGCGGCCGCTGTTCTACTCCAGCGACGAGCCGGAAGCGGTGCGCGCGGCGCAGGACAGGCACGGCCGCATGGAGATCGGCAGCGCGCTCGAGGCCGTGCAGGCGAAGATCGCGCGCGGCCTCGTCGCCGCGGGCGTGCGCCGGCTGATCGTCGCCGGCGGCGAGACCTCGGGCGCCGTGGTCGAGGCGCTGGGCGTCAAGGCGCTGCGCATCGGCCCGGAGATCGATCCCGGCGTGCCGTGGTGCGAGGCGCTGGGCGAGCCGGCGCTGGCGCTGGCCCTCAAGTCGGGCAATTTCGGCGCCGAGGATTTCTTCGCCAAGGCTTTCGCGATGCTGCCATGACGACCGAAGCGAAGCTGCGCGACGACATCGTGAAGCTGGCGAAGTCGATGTTCGACCGCGGGCTGACCGTAGGCTCGTCCGGCAACATCAGCGTCCGCCTCGATGACGGCTGGCTGATGACGCCCACCGGCTCGTCCTTCGGCGATCTCGATCCCGCGCGCCTGTCGCGGCTCGGGCCGAAGGGCGAACTGCTCGGCGGCGACAAGCCGACCAAGGAAACCTTCCTGCACCAGGCGATGTACGAGATGCGGCCCGCCAGCGGCGCCGTCGTGCACCTGCATTCGACGCATTCGGTGGCGGTGAGCTGCCTTGCCGACGTCGACCCCGCCGACGTGCTGCCGCCGATCACGGCCTACTACGTCATGAAGATCGGCACGCTGCCTCTGGTGCCCTACTACCCGCCGGGCGATCTCGACCTCGCGCGGGCCGTGCGCGAACTGGCCGGCCGGCACCACGCGGTGCTGCTCGCCAATCACGGCCCGGTGGTGGCCGGCGCGTCGCTGCGCGATGCCGTGTACGCCACCGAGGAACTGGAGGAGACGGCGAAGCTGTACCTCCTCCTGCGCGGCGCGAAGACCCGTTTCCTCACGCCCGCGCAGGCGGCGAAGCTGCCGCGCGGCTGATCGCGCACCGCCTCAGCGGCGGTTGTCCGGCATCAGCACGCCGGCGGCAACGCCGGCCAGCGCCGCCATCAGCATCGCCGACCGCGGGTTGCGGCGAACGCCGCCGGCGACCGCGTCGGCGCCGCCGCCGAGCAGGCTCGCCAGCGGATCCGCCGGCATCGGGCGCGCCTCGCGCGAACCGGCAAGTCGGCGCGAGACGGCAAGCGTGGCGAGCAGCGCGGCGGTCGCCAGGATCGCCAGTACGGCGGCCACCGCCATCGACGCGGCCCAGTCGGGCCAGACCGTTTCGAGCCAGAGATAGACGCCGGCGGCGAAGAAGCCGATGGCGCCGATGGCCAGCACGAGCGCCAGGCGCAAGGCCGCGACCCCGCAGGCGATGAGGTGGGCGACCTCGACCACCTCGCGCCGCGCGCTGGCGATCATGCTGCCGGCGACGTCGCTGCAGATATCGGTCATGGCAGACCCCCCTGGTTGCGTCGGTCAGCGCCGGAACAGCAGGCGCGAGGCGACGAGGCCGAGGCCGAAGGCGATAGCGACGCTCGGCAGCGGGTGATCCGCCACCGTGCGCCCGGCGGCATCGACGCCCCGCCGCGCGCGGTCCACACCTTCCTCGGCGAGGGCCTCGACGCTGTGACGCAGGCCGTCGAGCCCGTCGGCCGCGCGATGGCCGGCATCGCGCGCCGTGTGACGCGCCACCTTGCCGAAATCGGCCGTCAGCTTTTCGACGCTCGCCTTGAGGGCGGCGACCTCGTCCTTGAGGTCGGCTTCAGTGCGCTTGTCCGCTGCTGCGGTCATGGTGCGATCCTTTGTCTCGGGTTGAACCGGCGCGGGCTACTGCGCCGGGCGAGTGGTGTTGCGGTCCAGATCCTCGGCCGCCCGGTCGCCGGCACGGTCGATTTCGTCGGCGGCATCGTCGACGGCGTCGCGCGTGTCGTCGGCGGCATCGTCGATGGCCTCGCCGGTCTGCTCGGCGGCATCGTCGATGGCTTCGCCGGCACGTTCGGCCGGTCCGTCGTCGTCGCAGGCGGCCAGGGCCAGGGCCGGCGCCAGCAAGGCCACGGCACAGACGGTCCGAAGGATGCGTTTGGTTGCAAACATGGTGGTCTCCACTGCCTCGACACCACATGTGTCTGTCACCGTCCGAACGCCCGGCCCGCCGTCCCGGTTCCTGCCGAGGTCGTGGACACAGGATGCTGCCGCGATGAATTTCTCCTATAAAACAGATACTTGATCGACATCGTGAAATGACCGCCGAGGGGGGTCGCGGACCGCCGCCGGGCACCACCAGCCGTGGGTCGGCGCGGACGGCCGGCCCGGCGCTTCACGCGGCCGTTGAGAAGCGGCGCGTCTTCGGCTACAAGCCCGCGGCGCGGGGAGCGGGTTCCCGGCCGCCAGACCGGAACGACCCGACGAACCGGTGCCCGTTGAATAAAGGGCACCGCAGACACAAATCCGACCGATTCCGGGCGCTATTCCAGCGACCTGAGACGAGACGGGCCCGGCGCCGACATTCGGCGTGCCCTGATCGCAGACGAGTTTTCGACGTCCATGACCCTGAACATCGGTTCGCTCCGCAACATCGCCATCATCGCCCATGTCGACCATGGCAAGACCACGCTGGTCGACTGCCTGCTGCGCCAGTCCGGCACCCTCGCCACGCGCGGCGACATCGTCGAGCGGGTGATGGATTCGAACGACCTTGAACGCGAGCGCGGCATCACCATCCTCGCCAAGAACACCGCCATCGCCTGGCGCGACTGGCGCATCAACATCGTCGACACGCCAGGCCACGCCGATTTCGGCGGCGAGGTCGAGCGCGTGCTGTCGATGGTCGATTCCGTGCTGCTGCTGGTCGACGCCGTCGACGGGCCGATGCCGCAGACCGCGTTCGTCACGCGCAAGGCGCTGGAGCGCGGCCTGCGTCCCATCGTCGTCATCAACAAGGTCGACCGGCCGGGCGCGCGCCCGGGCTGGGTGCTCGACCAGACCTTCGACCTGTTCGACCGCCTGCGCGCCACCGACGCCCAGCTCGACTTCCCGGTGGTCTACGCCTCGGCGCTGCAGGGCTGGGCCTCGCTGTCGCCCGACACGCGCGCCGACAACATCGACGCGCTGTTCGAGACCATCGTCCAGCACGTCGCGCCGCCCGCCGTCGACGCCGACGGGCCGTTCCAGCTCCAGGTCAGTTCGCTCGACTATTCGAGCTATGTTGGCGTCATCGGCATCGGCCGCGTCCAGCGCGGCCGCATCCGCCGCAACTCGCCGGTCACCGTCATCGCCGCCGACGGCTCGGCGCGTCAGGGCCGCATGCTGCAGATCCTCGGCTTCCACGGCCTCGAGCGCGTCGAGCGCGACGAGGCGACGGCCGGCGAGATCGTCGCCTTCACCGGCCTCGAGGGCCTCAAGATCTCCGACACGGTCTGCGACCCGGCGATGCCGGAGGCGCTGCCGCCGCTGGTCGTCGACGAACCGACCATCTCGATGACCTTCCAGGTCAACGATTCGCCCTTCTGCGGGCGCGACGGCAAATACGTCACCAGCCGCAACATCAAGGCGCGGCTGGAGGAGGAGCTGATCCACAACGTCGCGCTGCGCGTCGAGCCGACCGACAGCGCCGACCGCTTCAAGGTCTCGGGCCGTGGCGAGCTGCATCTCTCGATCCTGGTCGAGAACATGCGGCGCGAGGGTTATGAGCTCGCCATCTCGCGCCCCGAGGTGATCCTCAAGACGGTCGACGGCGTGGTGCAGGAGCCATGGGAGAACCTGACCGTCGACGTCGAGGAGCACCACCAGGGCACGATCATGGAGCGGCTGGGCGAGCGCCGCGGCGAGTTGCGCGACATCCTGCCGGACGGGCGCGGCCGCGTGCGCCTCGACTACACCATCCCGTCGCGCGGCCTGATCGGCTTCCGCTCCGAGTTCCTCACCGCGACCCAGGGCAGCGGCCTCATCTACCACGTGTTCGACCGCTACGGCCCGCGCGTCGCCGGCCGCATCGGCGGGCGCAACAACGGCGTGCTGATCTCCAATTCGACCGGCAAGGCGCTGGCCTACGCCATCTTCAACCTCCAGGAACGCGGCCGCATGTTCATCGGCCATGCCGAGGAGGTCTACGAGGGCATGGTCATCGGCATCCATGTGCGCGACAACGACCTCGTGGTGAACCCGCTGAAAGGCAAGCAGCTCACCAACATCCGCGCCGCCGGCAAGGACGACGCGCTGATCCTCGTGCCGCCGATCCCGGTGACGCTGGAATACGCGCTGGAGTTCATCAACGACGATGAGCTTGTCGAGGTGACGCCGCGCGCCATCCGCATCCGCAAGCGCTTCTTGCTGGAACACGAGCGCAAGAAGGCGTCACGCGCGGCGTAGGTGCCCGTGCAGCGAAGTCCTGAAGCGACGCTTACCGCCTCGCCTTCGCGGCAATTTCTTTCGGGACGGGATGCGGCCGAACGTCCCGGCGCGCGATGAGCTCCTGCTGGTAACGGCCCAGCAGGTAGTGGAACGAACCTTCATGCGCGTCTGCCAAGACATCATCAACGTGCCTTGTCGCCTGCTCGAAACGGCCAGTCCGACGGAACAGCTCGGTAGCGAGCACGCCTAGTTGCCAGCGCATCTCACGCTCATCCGTTCCTGCTGCCAGCGCTTCCAGGTGCGGCAGCAACTCGTCGACGTAGCGCCGGTAATCCGCCTTGCCTTCGACTTCCCAAGTTGCGGCGAGCAGATAGTCGGCGATTTGAGCCCTTTCCGCACCAGTCCGGCTAAGTATCCAGGCGGCTCGGTAGTACGCGGTTTCACCGCGGATGGATTGATACTCATCCGACAGTATGACGGGCCGCAGTTTCTCCAGGTCGTCCTCACTGAATTCGGGCTTGTAGAAGACAAACCCGTTGGTCGGACAGGTGGCCAGAGGCCATGGCGACGTGATGGCGCCGAATGGCCGGAAATCCAGCATTGCACCGAACGACGTCCCCGACCTCTGCACCTCCACCGTGAAGACGGTGCCGTCGTAAGGACACGTGAACTGCTGAGGGGAGAATGTCATCGCCCCCGCCGTCGGAAGCACTGCGACGAGGATTAGAAACGACATTACACAGGCCGCAATCCGCGTCGGAAGTTTCATGACCTTGCCTCCCCAGCGATCAGTCGGAGTCAGTTGCTGGCCTCGCGAGCGGAACAACCTTCTAGCGCCGTTATGGGAGAATGGGCAGCGGACACGTCGACAACATCAAGGAAGGAGAGGATCTCCGGAAGGCGAATTTCCGGCGGCAACGGGGCAAGGACGTGACCGTTCGGCTTTGCCGCACCGCGCGGCGCCGCCTACACTCCCGGCCAAACCGGTTCAGGGAGAACGCAGCGTGGCCATCGATACCTCGATCAAGGGGCATGTCGCCTTCGTCGCCGCCGGGGCCGCCGGCATCGGGCGGTCCAGCGCCGAGCAGCTCGCGGCTGCCGGCGCGAAGGTCGCCATCGTCGACCGTGACGCCGCTGGCGCGAAGAAGGCCGCCGAGGCCATCGTCGCCGCGGGCGGCGAAGCCATCGCCATCGCCGGTGAATGCACCGACCTCGCCGCCATGGAGAAGGCGGTCGCCGAGGTGACCGGCAAGTGGGGCCGCCTCGACATCGTCGTCAACTGCGCTGGCGGCTTCCGCGCGCCCAAGAGTCTAGACATGAGTGTCGAGGAGTGGCGCGAGTCGATCGACTGGAACCTGACCTCGATCTTCGTCGTCGCCAAGGCCACCGTACCGGCGCTGCGCGCGCGCAAGTACGGCCGCATGGTCAGCATAGCCTCGCTCGCCGGCCGGGCCGGCGGCCTCAGTTCGTCGCTGTCCTATTCTGCGGCCAAGGCCGGCGTCATCGGGCTGGTACGGCGTCTCGCCGTCGAACTCGCGCCCGATGGCATCACCTGCAACGTCGTCGCACCCGGCACCACACGGTCGCCGCGCGTCGACGCCATGGGCCCGGAGCGGGCCGTGGCGATGGCCAAGGCGACGCCAGCTGGGCGGCTGGCCGAATCCGACGAGATCGCCGACAGCATCGTCTACCTGTGCCGGCCGTCGGCGGGCTTCGTCAACGGTGCGGTGCTCGACATCAACGGTGCGCGCTGGACCGGCTGAACCCGAGGAGGGACCCATGACGCATGACGCGAGGAACACCCGGCGCACGCTGCTGGTCTCGGTGCGCGACAGCCTCAGCGTGATGGCCATCGACCTCGCCACCGGCGACACGGTGGGCGTGGCGAAGATGGGCGAGGACCGCGAGCAGAAGCCGCACGAGTTCGCGCTGTCGCCCGACGGCCGCTTCGCCTTCGCTTCGATTTACGGCAACGGCCCCTACGGCGCCAACACGCGACCGGGCAAGGAACTCGCCGTCGTCGATCTCGGCGCGATGACGCGCGTCGGCACCGTCGACCTCGATCTCTATCGCGCGCCGCACGGCGTGGCCGCGGACGGCGACGGCATGATCTGGGCGACCGCCGAACGCAACCACTGCGCCGTAGTCGTCGATCCGGCGACGCGCGCCATCGTCCGCAGCGTATGGATGCAGGTGCCGGTGCATTTCGTCACCGCCGCGCCCGGCGGGCGGACGATGTGGTTCGCGCACAAGGAATACCCGTTCGTCACCTGCGTCGACGTGGCGACGAAGTCGGTGACCGGCCGTGTCGGCCTGCCGATCGGCGCGCAGGCGATCAAGGCGTCGCCGGACGGGCGCTTCCTCTATGTCGGCGACTTCAACCGGCCGCTGTTGCATGTCGTCGACATCGCCGCCATGGCGGTGACGCGCACCGTGCCGCTGGTCGCCGTGCCGGGCTGGCCCTACGCCACGCCGGACGGCCGCTTCGTCGTCGTCACCACCTGGAACGAGCCGGCCGAGAAGGGCTGGGTCGAGATCTTCGACACCGCCACCTTCGCGTCCGTCGGCGCCATCGACGTCGGCGCCGAACCGTTCCACGCGACGGTCAGCGACGACGGCGACCACATCTACGTCGCGCTGGCCGACGGCCGCATCCCGCTGATCGACCTCGCGCGCGCCAGAATCGCCGAGGATCGCCTGCGCGCCAACGGCACCGGCGCCGAACAGGTGATGATCGTCGATCTCTGACCTGCCGCCCCGGGGAAACGTCCATGGCCAAGATCCGCTTCTCGCCCAACCTGCATCACCTGTTCAAGGAACTGCCGCCGCACCGACGGCTGGAGGCCGTGCGCAAATGCGGCTGCGACGAGGTCGAGTGGCACATGCCCTTCGCCCTCACGAAGGAGGAGCTGAAGCAGCAGCTCGACGACAACGGGCTCGAGTTCATCTACTTCGTCGTCCCGGTCGACTGGGACAAGGGCGTCTGGGGCCTCGGCGCCCAGCCGAGCAAGGAAGCGGAGTTCCGCAAGCGCGCTTCGATCGCGCTGGAATACGCCGCGCTGTGCGACATCTACTCGATCAATGTCGGCGCCGGGCCGGTCCCCAAGGGCGAGAGCAAGCAGCGCTGCGTCGACACCTACGTGAACAACCTGATCTGGATGTCGGAGCAGGCCAAGGGCCTGCGCCTCAAGCTGCTGCTGGAGGGCGTCGCCGCCGAACGGGTGCCCGACTGGGCGATGCAGACGATGGCCGAAGCCAACGCCATCCGCCGCGCCACCGGCCAGGACCGCGTGCAGCTCGTCTTCGACACCTACCAGCTCCGCTGGCAGGAGCAGGGGCCGCTGACGCCGATCATGGACGAGTACTGGGAGCACATCGGCCATATCCAGATCGGCAACACGCCCAAACGCTTCGAGCCCGGCGTCGGCGAGATGGACCTGCTGTGGCTGGTCGAGCGCGCCTATGCCAAGGGCTGGCAGGGCTGCGTCGGGCTGGAGCACGACCCGTCGATGGACACCTGGTCGAGCCTGATGTGGATGAACAGGTACGGCTACGCGGTCGACCCGAAGAACCGGCCGGCCGACAGCTAGCCGCGCGCGAACAGGGCGCGCAGCGCGGCGGCGGTCTCGGCCGGCCGTTCCTCCGGCACGAAATGACCGCAGCCGTCGAAGCTGTAACCGACTACATCACGGGCGATCTGGCGCATCGAGTCCGCGACCTCGCCGCCGCGGCTCTCGCCGCCACCGATGGCCGCCACCGGCATCGCCAGCTTGCCGGCCGCGCGCAGCGCCGCCGTATCGGTCGCGTCGGCCGCGATCGCCGTGTAGTAAGCGAAACTGTCCGCCAGCACGCCCGGCCGTTCATAGAGCCGCACATAGGTTTCGACAGCGTCGTCGAGCGCGCCCGGCGTGGTGCAGTAATGGGTGAAGTACCAGGTGAGGTAGGCACGTTCCCGCCCGGCGGTCAGGATGGCCGGCAGGTCCGGCACCATGTTGAACGCGATGTGCCATTTCGGGCCGATCGACATGGCGCCGCCGCGCCCGTCGCCGGGCATGGTCACGTCGAGCACGCCCAGTGTCCGCACCCGCTCCGCCAGCATGGCCGCCAGATGCACCGCAATCGGCCCGCCCCAGTCGTGGCCGACGAGGTGGAAGCGGTCGAGCCGCAGCGTCTCCGTCACCAGCGTCCGCAGGTCGGCGGCCAGCGCCTTCTTCGTGTAGTCGCCCGGTCCGCCGGACGACAGCGCAAGTCCGCGCGGCGCCGGCGCGATGACGTAGTGATCGGGCGCCAGCAACGGGATGACGCGACGCCACTCGAACCAGCTTTGCGGCCAGCCGTGCAGCAGGACGACCGGCGTCTTCGACGGGTCGCCGGCCGTGACGTAGTGGATCGTCGCGGCGCCCGCCCGCGCGGTCGCTTCGGTGATGCGTTCATTCACGGCGTGCTCTCCGTGTCCCAGGGAGGACCGTTGCGGAACTTGTCCTTGAGGAAGTCGACGAAGGCCCGGACCTTGAGCGGCAGGTACGCGCGCGACGGATAGATCACCCACATCGCGTTGTCGAAGGACGACGCCGTGGCCTCGAAATCCGGAAACAGGTCGACAAGCTCGCCTGTCCGCAGTTCCCGCCCGCCCGTCCAGCGCGACTGCAGGCTGACGCCCATGCCGGCGAGCGCGAAGCGCTTGAGCGCGACGCCGTTCGACGTCGTTACGCGGGCGGTCACGGAAACCTCCTCGACGCTGCCGTCCATGGCGCGGAAGCGCCAGCGTGATCCGAAGCCGGGCATCGCCAGCACGAGGCAGTCGTGCCCGGCAAGCTCCGCCGGGCCGGCGGGCCGGCCACGCCGCGCGAGATAGGCCGGGCTGGCGCAGGCCCGCATCACCAGCGGCGCGAGGCGATGCGCCACCAGCGATGAGTCCGCCAGAGGCCCCATGCGGAGGGCGACGTCGACTCGTTCCGTCACGAGGTCGACCGTGGCGTCCGTCAGCAGCAGGTCGAGCGACAGTTCAGGATAGGCGGCGGCGAATTCCGGCAACAGGTCGACGATGTTGAGCTGGGCGAAGCTGACCGGCGCCGCGACGCGCAACCGTCCGGTCGGCCGCTCGCCCGCGTCCGCCGCGAGGGACCTGGCGCGGGCGAGTTCGTCGACGATCGATTCGACGCGCTCGAAATAGATCATTCCGGCTTCGGTAGGTGCCAGACGACGTGTCGAGCGCTGCAGCAGCCGCACGCCGAGGTCGCTTTCCAGCGTGGCGATGGCCCGCGAGATCGACGAAGGGTCGACGCCGCGGTCGCGCGCCACGGCGGCGAAGCTGCCGCGGCGCACGGCCTCGACGAAGATTTCCAGCACGGCCGTATCCATTCCTGCACTTTACGCAACGAGCAATGCCCACGGAAACCGAATCGGGCCGTGGACGCACGGATGACGTTGGCAAGAATCGGGCATCCCCGCCCTTCCTGCATGCGGCGCACGGCATAGATGCGTTGCGTGCCGTTCCCGGACCGCCCACCATCGCGGGACAGTTGCGCCCTGCGGCACCGGCTCCCGACCGGCCGCCGTGGGCAAGGGGCCCTCGAAGGGTCAACGCCGGGAGACGCGCCGCCATGACCGCCATGCAGCTCAGCCGCGACGACCTGCTCGCCGCCTACCGTTCGATGACGACGATCCGCGAGTTCGAGGAGCGGGTGCGCACGGAGTTCGCGACCGGCGACATGCCCGGCTTCGTGCATCTTTATGCCGGCGAGGAGGCCATTGCGGTCGGAGTCTGCAGCCATCTCGATCATCGCGATGTCATTGCGTCGACGCATCGCGGTCATGGTCACTGCATCGCCAAGGGCTGCGATGTCACCGGCATGATGCTGGAGCTGTTCGGCCGCCGCGACGGGCTGTGCCACGGCAAGGGCGGCTCGATGCACATCGCCGACCTGTCGAAGGGCATGCTCGGCGCCAACGGCATCGTCGGCGGCGGTCCGCCGCTGGTGGCGGGCGCGGCGCTGACGGCGAAGACGCTGGGCACCGGCGGCGTCGCCATCGGCTTCGTCGGCGACGGCGCCTCCAACCAGGGCACCACCTTCGAGGCCCTCAACATGGCCGTCGTGCTGAAGCTGCCGGCGGTCTTCGTGTTCGAGAACAACGGCATCGGCGAGGGCACGGGGGCGGCCTTCGCCGTCGGCTCGGGCGACATCGCCGGGCGCGCCGCCGGCTTCGGCCTGCCGGTCGAGAAGGTCGACGGCTGCGACTTCTTCGCCGTCCACGACGCCGCCGGGCGGGCCATCGAGCACGCCCGCGCGGGCAAGGGTCCGGCCGCCATCGAAGCCTCGGCGCCGCGCTTCTACGGCCATTTCGAGGGCGACCCGCAACTCTACCGCGGCGAGGGCGAGGTCGAGCGGCTGCGGGCCCAGAGCGACTGCCTCGCCCTGTTCCGCAACCGCGTCGTCGAGGCGGCGCTGCTCGATGCGAAGGCGCTCGACGCCGCCACGTCCGAGACCCGCGCGCAGATCGACGCCGCCGTGGCGACGGCGCGCAAGGCGCCTCAGCCCGGCCCGGGCGACCTGTTGACCGACGTCTACGTCAGCTACTGAGGCGGGAGACGGACATGGCACGCAAGACCATCCGCGAAGCGATCAACGACGCCATCCGCCTCGAGATGGCGCGCGACCCGCGCGTCGTCGTCATGGGCGAGGACGTGGCCGGCGGCGCCGGCCTCGCCGGCCAGCGCGACGCCTTCGGCGGCGTCATGGGCGTCACCAAGGGCCTGCTCGGCGCCTTCGGCGAGGCCCGCGTCATCGACACGCCGATCACCGAGTCCGCCATCATCGGCATGGCGGCCGGCGCCGCCGTCACCGGCCTGCGCCCGGTCGCCGAGCTGATGTTCTGCGACTTCATGGGCGTCTGCTTCGACCAGATCCTCAACCAGGCCGCCAAGTTCCGCTACATGTTCGGCGGCAAGGCGACGACGCCGCTCGTCGTCCGCACGATGTATGGCGGCGGCCTCGGCGCCGCCGCGCAGCACTCGCAGTGCCTGTACCAGATGTTCACGGCGGTGCCCGGCGTGAAGGTCGTCGTGGCGTCCAACCCCTACGACGCCAAGGGACTGATGATCCAGGCCATCCGCGACGACGATCCGGTGATCTTCTTCGAGCACAAGGCGATGTACGACGTCGCCGGCGACGTGCCGGACGGCGCCTACACCATCCCGTTCGGCGAGGCCAATGTGGTGCGCGACGGCGACGACGTCACCATCGTCGCTCTCGGGCGAATGGTGGGCACGGCCGAGCGGGCGGCGAAGGAACTGGAGGGCGAGGGCATCGACTGCGAGATCATCGACCCGCGCACGACCTCGCCGCTCGACGAGGACACCATCCTCGAAAGCGTCGAGCGCACGGGGCGGCTCGTCGTCGTCGACGAGGCCAATCCGCGCTGCTCCGTCGCCGCCGACATCGCGGCACTGGCCGCGAGCAAGGCCTTCGGTGCGCTGAAGGCGCCGGTCGGCCAGGTGACGGCGCCGCACGCGCCGGTGCCGTTCGCGCCGTCGCTAGAGAAGCTCTACCTGCCGGATGCCGCCCGCGTCGCCGCGGCGGCGAAGGCGGCGGTCGGGTACGCGGCATGACGGACGCGACGGCGATCCGCAAGGTGACGATGCCGAAATGGGGCCTCTCCATGAAGGAGGGGACGGTGACGGCATGGCTCGCCGCCGAAGGCGCAACGGTCGCGGCCGGCGACGAGATCGTCGAGATCGAGACCGAGAAGGTGAACAACGTCGTCGAGGCGCCGGTGTCCGGAGTGCTGCGGCGACATGTCGTCGGCGAGGGTGTGACGGCGCCGGTCGGCGCCCTGATCGGCATCATCGCGCCCGCTGCCGTCGACGATGCGGCCATAAACGCGGTCGTCGCCGAGTTTGCCGCAAGCTTCGTCCCGGTGACCGAGGACTCGGCCGGCGATGCCCCCGTCATCCGTCAGGTGAACGGCCGGTCAATCAATTCGCTGCTGACCGGCCAGGGCGATGCGACACCGGCCGTGCTCGTCCACGGCTTCGCTGCCGATCTGACGACGTGGATGTTCACGCAGCCCGCGCTGGCCGAGGCCCGTCCGGTGCTTTCGCTCGATCTGCCCGGCCATGGCGCGAGCGACAAGGATGTCGGCGCGGGCGATGTCGCCTTCTTTGCCGGTGTGTTGGCGGCAACAATGGATTCGGCCGGCATCTCGCACGCGCATCTCATTGGCCATTCCCTGGGCGCGGCAATCGCTCTCCAACTGGCGCTCGATGCACCGCAGCGTGTTGCTTCGCTGACGATGATCGCGCCGGCCGGCCTCGGCGGCAGCATCGACGGCGGCTTCCTCGCCGCTCTCGTCGCTGCCGAGCGACGGCGGCCGGCACAGGAGGCGCTGGCACGGCTGGTCGCCGATCCCTCGCTCGTGAGCCGCGACATGGTCGAGCGCTTCCTGCGCTACAAGCGCCTTGACGGCGTCGCCGCCGCCCTCTCGACCATCGCTGCGCAGATCGCCGAAGGCGACCGACAGAGGATCGATCTCGGCGCGAGTCTCGCACGGTCGGGCATACCACTGCTGCTGATCGAGGGCGCCGCGGATGCGATCATCGCCGCGGCGCCCGACGACATGCTGCCGGCGGGCACGATTCGGCATCGCATCGCCGGAGCCGGCCATCTCGTCCACATGGAAAAATCTACAACCTTGAATAGCATGATCGGGAAATTTCTCTCCCTCAATTGACGCTGCTTCCCGTGCTCCCACGCGGATGGGCCAAACGGTATGCGAGCATACTTGCCGCCCCGATCCCGCATAGGCAGACTCATCGCATGACGACTACGGTGCCGCGCCATCCCGGGGCGGATACCGAATGGTCGCACGCGACGGCCGGTGAGGGTGACCCGGATCGCCGATGGCCGTCCTTTGGGAGAACGCAGATGATTGTAACCAGGAGGGTGGCCGCACTGGGTGCGGCAATTGCGGCGACGGTGGCGCTCGCGGCACCGGCATCCGCCGTCGAGACCATCAAGTTGACGTTCGTCACCGGCTACGCGCCGACCTTCACCTGGCCGCGCGCCTATATCGAGGTCTTCGTACCCGAGATCGACAAGCGGCTCGCCGCCGAAGGCAAGTACAAGATCGACTGGAACCTCGGCCACAGCGGCACGGTGGTGAAGCCGCGCGGCGAGATCGAGGCGGCGCAGAGCGGCCTCGCCGACACCGCCATCGTCGTCACCGCCTTCCACGCCGACCGCGTGCCGCTCTACAACGTGCCGTTCGTGACGCCGTTCACGAACGCCGACCTCTATCTCGGCCAGAAGACCTACGCGGAGCTGAAGGAGCAGTTCCACGACGCCTTCCAGAAGGACTGGGACGCGGTCAACCAGATGCCCTTCGCGATGACCGGCCCGTTCGACAGCTACTGGGTGCTGTCGCGCAAGCCGATCAACTCCTACACCGACCTCAAGGGCATCAAGGTCTCGGCCGCCGGCCCCAACCTGATCTGGGCCACCTCGGCGGGCGCCGCCGGCATCACCAGCGCCGCGACCGACTGGTACATGCAGCTCAACACCGGCCTCGCCGACGCGGTCATCTCGTGGGCCGACGTTACCGGCTCGCAGAAGCAGTGCGAACCGGCCAAGCACGTCTACCACGCCAATATCGGCACGGTGCTCGGCCACGAGATCACCTTCAACAAGGACACGTGGAAGAAGCTGCCAGCGTCCGTGCAGAAGGCGGTTCGCGAGTCGGCGCCGATCTATGCCAAGGCGCAGGCCGACTTCGCCATCGCCGGCGGCAAGAAGCAACTCGAGTACTGCACCAAGGAGCAGGGCATGAAGGTCGTCTACGCCACGGACGAGGACCGCAAGGCGTGGGCGAAGATGCTGCCGCCGCTCGCCCTCGACTGGGCGAAGGACCAGGACGGCAAGGGCCGGCCCGCGACGGCCGTGCTGCAGGCCTACATGAAGGCCATCCGTGCCGGGGGCGGCAATCCCGCCCGCGACTGGGAAAAGGAATAAATGCGGCAGACCAGTCGCTTCGGAATGTTCGAGGCGCGGCCTTAGCGGCCGCGCCCCTTTTCTTTTGGGCCACCACCCGCTTGCGTGGGCGGCGGCGGATGGGCAAATTCCCGCATCGGCCCTGGCCGGGTGGGCCCTCCGAACGAGCGGGGCCGCGGCAGGACGGGCCATCGGACAATCGGGAGCGCGGGCAGGATCGCCGGCGCGGGTTGTCCCGGGAGGAAGAACGGACATGCGTGCATCTACCGTAGCGGTCGCGCTCGGCGCGGCGGCGGTTCTCGGCGCGGGCGCGGTCCTGCCGGCCGTGCCGGCGTCGGCGGCCGAGACCATCAAGATTTCCTACGTCACCGGCTATGCGCCGAGCTTTCCCTGGCCGCGCGCCTTCATCGAGGTGTTCGTGCCGGAGGTCGACAAGCGGCTCGCCGCCGACGGCAAGTACAAGATCGACTGGAACCTCGGCCACAGCGGCACGGTGGTGAAGCCGCGCGGCGAGATCGAGGCCGTGCAGAGCGGCCTCGCCGAGATGGGCGCCGTGGTCACCGCCTTCCACGTCGACCGCGTGCCGCTCTACAACCTGCCGTTCGTCACGCCGTTCTCGACCTCTGACCTGCACCTGCTGCAGGACATCTACGCGAAGCTCAAGGTCACCTACCAGGCCGACTTCCAGAAGGACTGGGACGCCGTCACCCAGGTGCCGGTCGCGCTGACGGGCCCGCTCGCCAACTACTGGGTGCTGTCGCGCAAGCCGCTCACCTCTTACACCGACCTCAAGGGCATCAAGCTCTCGGCTGCCGGCCCCAACCTGATCTGGGGCACGTCCGTCGGCGCCGCCGGCATCACCAGCGCCGCCACCGACTGGTACATGCAGCTCAACACCGGCCTCGCCGACGCGGTGCTGTCCTGGGCCGACGTGACCGGCTCGCAGAAGCTGTGCGAACCGGCCAAGCACGTGCTCGACGCCGACATCGGCGGCGTCATCGCGCACGAGGTGACGGTGAACAAGGACGTCTGGGCCAAGCTGCCGAGCGCCGTGAAGGACGCCTTCCTCGCCGCCGCGCCGATCTACATGAAGGCGCAGGCGGACTTCGTCGTCGAAGGCAACAAGAAGCAGATGGCCTTCTGCACCGGCGAGATGGGCATGAAGGTGGTCAAGGTCAGCGCCGAGGACCGCAAGGCCTGGGCCAAGGCCCTGCCGCCGGTCGCCCTCAACTGGGCGAAGGACATGGACGCCAAGGGCAAGCCCGGCAGCAAGATGCTGACCAGCTACATGGACGCCCTGCGCGCCGCCGGCAGCGCCCCGGCCCGCGACTGGGACAAGGAGTAGCCATGACCGGCCGCCGGGGCGCGCTTGCGCACGCCCCGGCGGTTCGGCAATCTCCCGGCGGGGCTGTCGTGATCCCGCGTTCGCGCAGGACGCGTATTGCGATGCGGGGCTGACCTGGGGCGGCTGGCAGGAGCGCCGGCTGCGGGTCGTCGGGAGGATATCCGAACATGCGTAGATTGAAGTCCACGACCGCCATCGGCGCGGCCGTGCTGGCAGGTCTTGCATTCGCTTCGCCGGCCTCGGCCGTCGAGACGATCAACATGACGTTCGTTACCGGCTACGCGCCGACCTTCACCTGGCCGCGCGCGTTCATCGAGGTCTTCGTGCCGGAGGTCGACAAGCGGCTGGCGGCGGACGGCAAGTACAAAGTCAACTGGAACCTCGGCCACAGCGGCACGGTGGTGAAGCCGCGCGGCGAGATCGAGGCGGTGCAGAGCGGCCTCGCCGACATCGGCATCCCGGTCACGGCTTTCCATGTCGATCGGGTGCCGCTCTACAATGTCGCGTACGTGACGCCATTTTCGACAACGGACATCCACTTCCTGCAGAACCTGTATGCGCAGATGAAGGAGAAGTTCGCGGCCGACTTCCAGAAGGACTGGGACGCCGTGAATCAGGTTCCGTTCGCGGCCACGGGCCCGATGGACAGCTACTGGGTGCTGTCGCGCAAGCCCCTCCAGTCCTACGCCGACCTCAAGGGCATCAAGGTCTCGGCCGCCGGCCCCAACCTGATCTGGGCCACTTCGGCGGGCGCCGCCGGCATCACCAGCGCCGCGACCGACTGGTACATGCAGCTCAACACCGGCCTCGCCGACGCGGTCATCTCGTGGGCCGACGTCACGGGGTCGCAGAAGCAGTGCGAGCCGGCCAAGCACGTGCTGCATGCCGACATCGGCGGCATCGTCGGCCACGAACTGACGGTCAACAAGGACGTGTGGGCGAAGCTGCCGGCGGTCGCGAAGGACGCCATCAAGGCCGCCGCGCCGATGTACGCCAAGGCTCAGGCCGACTTCGTGCTCGAAGGCACCAAGAAGCAGACCGAGTACTGCGTGAAGGAGCAGGGAATGAAGATCGTCAAGGCCGACGACGCGGATCGTCGAGCCTGGGCGAAGGCCCTGCCGCCCCTCGCCCTCAACTGGGCAAAGGACATGGACGGCAAGGGTAAGCCTGGAACGCCTCTGCTGGCCGCCTATATGGACGCCCTGCGTGCCGCCGGAAAGAACCCGGCCCGCGACTGGGACAAGGAATAGGACGAAGCCCGCCGCCGGCGCTGCCGGCGGCGTTCGCGACGCATCCCGGGCCGGCCACGGCAGTCGTGCGCGACGGTGGCTTGCCCGGGATTTTTTTGTCCTGTCATGCTGGCGCCGACACGCACCGGCGCATGCCGGCGTAACCGCTACGGGGGGCAATCATGGCCGTCGGACTCTGCGGCACCGGCAAGATGGGCGCGGCCATGGCCGAGCGCCTGCTCGACGGCGGCGAGACCCTCACCGTGTGGAACCGCACGCGCGGGCGCACGGCCCCGCTCGCCGCGCGCGGCGCCGCCGTCGCCGACAGCCCGGCCGCCGTGGCGCGCGCCTGCGACACGATCATCACCATGCTGATCGACGACGACGCGCTGGCCGCCGTCTACGAGGGAGCGGACGGGCTGCTCGCGGCGCCGCCCGCCGGCCGCCTGCTCGTCGACATGAGCACCGTGCGCGGCGCCACCACCGAGCGGCTGGCCGCGAAGGTGCGCGCGGCGGGCGGTGCCTTCGTCGCCTGCCCGGTCGGCGGCACCGTGCCGCCGGCGCGCAACGGCCAGCTCATCGGCATGGCCGGCGGCGAGGCCGCCGACGTGGCCCGCGCGCGGCCGCTGCTGGAGAAGCTGTGCCGGCGTGTCGACCACGTGGGGCCGGTGGCCGCGGCCGCGGCGATGAAGCTCGCGCTCAACCTGCCGATGATGGTGTGGTTCGAGGCGGTCGGCGAGGCCCTCGCCATCGCCGAACACGCCGGCATCGACCGTGCCCAGGCCGTCGACCTGCTCGGCGATTCCTCGGGCGCGAGCAAGGTCGCGGGCCTGTTCCTGCCGGGCATCCTCAAGGCCGTCGAGGGCGATATCCCGCCCGGCGCCGTGTTCGAGATGTCGGGGGCGGTGAAGGACATACGCCTGATGGCCGAGACGATCGCCGCCTTCGGCATCGAGGCGCCCGTCGCGGCGGCGACCCGTTCCTGCTACGAGGCGGCCGTCGCCGACGGATGGGCCGACCGCAATTTTCCCTTGCTGTCGGCCTGGCGGGTATTGCGCGAACGCCGCGCTTGATCCCGTCGTCGAGAGGCATAGAGTCAGTCGTGTCGATGGAGCGCCCGGATGCGCGTGGCGACGGTCCGCGGGGCCGCTACGCCGGGTCGCGCGGGGAGGACGACGATGCGTCGCCCATCTCCGGAACTGCGGCGGGTTCCGATCCGCGCGGCGAGCCACCGGCGACACAGGGACCAAGGCAGGAGGATGCGCACGCATGACCCAGCCACCTGAGCACCGCTAGAGCCCTCGCGGTCGAACCCCGAGGGCCGCAGCGCCGCCGGCGGCGCTGCCCGAAAACAGAAGCGAAACTCCCAGTCAGGGGCAGACCTGACACCATGCGTCCGGCTTCGACCGGGCAACGGCCAAGAGCCAAAGGGCCCCGGAGCGGCATCCCGCCCGGGGCCCTTTTCGTTGGCGGGCATACGCCATTGTCTTGTGCCGGTTTTGGCAAGACGGGGCGGCGGCGATTGAAGCAAGGTTGCGGTCGGCCGCGGCACGGCGGCGGGAGGAGCGCACCATGTCAGACGACAGCAAGACCAGCCGTTTCGACGTCACCGGCCTGCTCGAGGCGAAATCGGTCGGCCGCATGCGCAGCGAGGTGACCGGCCGCATGGTCGTCGGCGACCTCGACAAGCCGATGTACCAGTTCAACTTCGAGATGGCGACCGACGAGGGCTCGTTCCATGGCGGCGCCGATTCGGCGCCGCCGCCGCTGGCCTATTTCTGCACCGGCCTCGTCACCTGCCTGATGACGCAGATCCGCGCCTGCTCCAAGCGGCTGCGCATCGACATCGGCGACGTGCGCGTCTCGGCCCGCATCAAGTGGGAGGGACGCCAGAGCGGCCGCGACCCGTACACCGCGCACCCGATCGCCTTCGAGCTCGACGTCGACCTCGCCAGCAGCGCCCCCGAGGCCGACCAGCGCCGGCTGCTCGACGCGGCGCAGAAGAGCTGCTTCGTCGAGGCGACGCTGGCCGATCCCGTGCCGGTCGGCCACCGCCTGCTGATCGGCGGCAACTGGGTCGAGGCCTGACTACAGCCGCGCGATGTAGGCCACGACGTCGCTCATCAGGCCGTCGAGCCGCGGCGAGACGGCGTCGATCGTGGTCCAGTCCGACTCCTTGCCCGCCGTCTCCAGCGACAGGCAGGCGTCGGCCAGCGGATGCGCGCCGACGCTGCGGGCCGACGACTTGAGCTTGTGTGCGGCGAAGCGGATGCCGTCCGCCGAGCGCTTCTCCAGCGCCTGCCTGATCTCGTCGAGGTTGGCCATCGCCGGGGCGACGAAATCCTGCAGGATCTCGCGGAAGGTCTCGTCATCGTCGCCGAAGGTCTCGCGCAGCGCCGCCGGATCGATGGCCGAGCCGTTGCCGCCGGCCGAGGCGGATCGCGGCGGCGCATCGACGACGATCGTGCCGGCGGACCCGCGCGCCGGCATCCAGCGCGCCAGCGTCGCCCGCAGCTTCGCCAGCTCGACCGGCTTCGACAGGTAATCGTCCATGCCGGCGGCGATGCAGCGTTCCGCCTCGCCCTGCAGCGCGTTGGCCGTGAGGGCGACGATGGGAACCGTCGCGCGGCCGGGCGCCTCGCCCGACCGCACCGCCGCCGTCAGCTCGAAGCCGTCCATCCGCGGCATGTGGCAGTCGGTCAGCACCAGTGCATAGCTTTGTTCGCGCAATGCCGCCAGCGCCGCCGCGCCGTCGGGCACGAGTACACACGCATAACCCAGCAGCGCCAGTTGCCGGCGGATGACGTCGCGGTTGGTGACGTTGTCCTCGGCGACGAGGATGAGTTCGCCGCTGGCCGCGGCCGCCTCGACGCTGGGCGCCTGGCGCCCCGGGACACGGCGCGCCTCGGCGCCCTCGTAGCGGACCTCGGGGCTCGCCCGGCCACCGGCGACGGCGATGGCGTGACGCAATTCCGTCAGCCGGATCGGACTGCCGCGCGCGACGACGCGGTCGGGCCGCACCAGGCCCACCTTGGCACTGCGGTCGACGGACAGCTCGACGATGCGCGCCGCCGGGCCAGGACGGCCGCGCACCACGTCCTCGATGCGCGCGATCTCGTGCGCCAGCGCATGCGAGCCGCAGATCACCACGTCGAGGGGATGTCCCGCGGCGGCGGCGGCTTCGCCGTGGGCGAGGAGTTCGTCGACCGTGTCGACGAGGCGATAGACGAGCCCCCACGCGGCGAAGGCGCGGCCCATGATGCGGCGCGCCTCGTCGTGCAGGCCGGTGAGAAAGACGATCGACAGGCCGGTGATGTCGTCGAGCGTCGTCGCGACCTGGCGCGAGTGGTCGATCGCCAGCGGCACCACCACGCTGAACGCGGAGCCCTCGCCGACCTCGCTTTCCACCTCGATCTCGCCATCCATCATCTCGACGAGCTGCCTGGTGATGGTCAGCCCGAGGCCGGTGCCGCCGAAGCGCCGTGCCGTCGAGTGATCGGCCTGGGCGAAAGCCTCGAACAGCGTCGGGATCTTGTCGCGCGGAATGCCGATGCCGTTGTCGCGGACACCCATGCGGACGAGCGCGCGCCCGTCGTCGGTCATGCCGGCCAGCTCGGTCCATACCGCGACGCTGCCGACCTTCTCCGGCGTCGTGTCCGTGAACTTGACCGCGTTGCTGGCGAGGTTGAGGAGGATCTGGCGCAGCCGCACCGGGTCGCCGATCAGCCATGGCGGCACCGAGGGATCGGCCAGCGCGAACAGCCGCAGATGCTTGGCATCGCTCAGCGGCATCAGCGTCTTGCCAATGCCGTCGACGATGTCCTCCATCGACATCGACACCGCCTCGAGGTCGAGGCGCCCGGCCTCGATCTTCGAATAGTCGAGAATGTCGTTGATGATCACCAGCAGCGCATCCGCGGACGAACGAATGGTCGCCAGCATGTCGCGCTGCTCGTCGTCGAGATCGGTCTGGTCGAGCAGTTCGACCATGCCGACGACGCCGTTCATCGGCGTGCGGATCTCGTGGCTCATCGTCGCGAGGAACGAGGCCTTGGCCGCCGTCGCCGCCTCGGCGGCCTCCTTGGCCTCGCGCAACTCGACTTCGGCGCGCTTGAGGTCGGTGATGTCGGTGGCGATGCCGCACAGACCGGTAATCTCGCCGGCGGCATTCCGCATCGGCACCTTGACGGCGAAGAACACCGTGCGGCGGCCGTCGGGAAACTCGATGACCTCCTCCGACCTGACCGTCTCGCCGCCGTCCATGGCGCGGCGATCGTTGTCGGAAAGGCCGGCCGCGCCTTCCGGCAGCAGTTCGTCGAGCCGCTTGCCGACCGAGGCATCCCGGGACAGGCCAAGGGCCTTCTCCCATTCGCGGTTCATCAGCACGTAGCGGTCCTGCCGGTCCTTCACGAAGATGATGACCTGGGTGTTGTCGATGATGTTCTGCAGCAGGGCCTGGCTTTCACGCACCGCGCGCGCCGCCCGCTTGCGTTCCGTCGTGTCGCGGGCGAAGGCGACGCCCAGCTCGATGTCCTCGAAGATTTCGCGGATGATCGTGATGTCGATGTCGATCAGCGTTCCATCGTTGCGGCGATGGCGCGTTTCGAACATCGCGCTGCCGTCGCGCCGCAGGGTGTCCCGCGCCGCCGCCATCACCTCGGGCGTGGCATAGGGATCGATCTCGCCGAGCGTCATCGTCACGAGGTCGTCGCGGCTGTAGCCGAGCGTCCGGCTGGCGGCATGGTTGGCGTAGATGATGGCGCCGCTGTCGAGGCGGACCCAGTAGATCGGGTCGGCGGCGTTGTCGACCGTGTTCTGCGTGAACTCGAGACGTACCTCGGCGCGCCGCCGTTCGGTGATGTCGTTGAATACGACGACCGCACCGCCATCCTCGGTCGGCGACCGCGTCAGACCGATGATCCGGCCATTGGCCAGACGCTCCTCGCGCCGTTCGTGCTCGCCCGTCCGGTAGCTGGCAAGGCGCGCGGCAATGCGCTCTTCCAGGTCGCCGGGGCCGTACTCGCCGCGCTCGGCGCGGAGGCGCACGATGTCGGCAAGCGGCGCGCCATCGTAGAGCAGGCCGTCGGGCAGTTCGTAAAGCTCCTGCAGGCGCTGGTTCCAGACGCGCAGGCGCAGGTCGGCGTCGACCATGAAGATGCCGCCCGCCATGCTCGACAGCGTCAGACGAAGCTGGCTTTCGGCGCGGGCCAGCGCCGCCTCCGCCTCGCGCCGCTGCGTGACGTCGCGGATCGCGGCGGCGAGGTGCATGCCCTCGGCCATCGACACCGGTGCAATGCTGATCTCCGCCGGGAAGCCGCGGCCGTTGCGGTCCTGCACGAAAAAATTCCGCTCGACGCCGAGCTGGCGCGGCTGGGGGTCGGCGAAGAACGCGACGAGGCGCCCGGCCAGCGCGGCGCGGAACGCCGGCGGCACAAGTTCGCCCGAGTGCAGGCCGGCAAATTCGTCGCGGGCATAGCCGAATATCTGCTCGGCCCGCTCGTTGGCGTAGGTGATGACGCCGCTTTCGGCGATGATCAGGACCGGGTCGGGCGCGGCGTCGATGATGGCGCGGAACCGCGCCTCGCTCGCCTGCGCTTCCGCCGTGCGCGCCTCGACGCGGCGCTCGAGTTCGTCGTTCGCACGGCGCAGGGACTCGGCACCTCGATAGCGCGCGACGGCCGTGGCGATGCCGCGCGCGAATTCGCGCAGGAGATTGCGCTCCTCGGCGAGGAAGGCGTCGCCGGCATCGTCATCCGGCCGGTCGTGGAAGACCTCGACCTGTCCTTCAATGGCGCCGTCGACGACGATGTCGGCGGAATGCCGCACGGAAGGCTTCACATCGCCGGCGGACAGCCACTCGAAGTCGCCGAGCACGATCCGTGCGCCGGTTCGCTGCGGGTGCTGCATCGCGGCCGGCAGCAGGCCGACGGCCTTGCCGAGCACTTCGGCAATGTCACCGCCGGGCCGTTCGAGCAGCGCCGACAGGGCATACAGGCAGTCGAGTTCCTTGACGCGCTCGCCCAGCCGGCGGGACTGCTGCTTGAGTTCGTGCTCGCGCTCGGCGATCGCGTCGGCCATCCGGTTGAACGCGTGGGAAAGGTCGCCGATCTCGTCCTGCGACGGCACTTCGGAGCGCGCGTCGAGCTGGCCCTTCGCCATCGCAGAGGCCGCTTCCTCCAGCCGCGCGAGGGGCGCCTTGATGACGACGCGGGTGGCGACGACCGTCGCCCCGGCGATGGCCGCCGCGAGCGCCAGCACGATGAGGATATCGCCGCCGATGCGTAGCCGCAGGGCATCCAGGATCGGCCCGTCATGGGCGACGATGAGAAGGCGTCCCACGGGCTCGTTGATGGCTTCCGAACTGAACGCCAGCTCGACTTCGACCTGCAGGTCCGCCGACTCCGGCGTGGTGTAGGCGAGGCCGGCGCGTCCGAGCACGCGGCCATCAGGCGTCTCGACCCGGGCACCGCGGACGAACGGCACGCTGCGCAGCTCGGCCATCGAACGGTCGATCTGCTCCGCGTCGTACTCCCACACCGCCGTGCCAAGGGTTGCGGCCTGGACGCGGGACAACTGGTGAAGCTCGCGCACGAGGTCAGCCCGCGCGCCGACGTAGAAGCGTACTTCCAGCAGAACGAACAGCGCGATGACCGTCACGCAGACGAACGGCAGGTAGGCCATCAGCAACTTTGCCGTGAGCGATCGACGTTTCATGCCGACTCTTCCCCACGCCCGCCTGCGCCCACCGGGTCGCCGGAACGATCCACCGCCGGGCGAACGGCCCGAGCCATTTTCCTACAACACGGTGCAACAATTCGAGCGATAATGATTCGCTCGAATTTCCGGGAGCACCCTGCCGTCATGTCCCTCCAGGCCGACCTCGACGGTCTCGCCGGAAGGCGATTCCTCGTCGTGGACGACGAGGCGTTCATGCGCGGCATGATCGTCCGCATCCTGGCGCGCATCGGCTGCAGCGAGGTAGCGACGGCGGAAAGCGGCGCCGACGCCCTTTCCGTCATGGCCGGGCCGGACGGGCCGCCCGATGTGGTGCTGTGCGATCTCAACATGCCGGGGATGGACGGAGTCGAGTTCCTGCGGCACCTCGCGGCGTTGCCGTTCATCGGCGCCATCGTGCTGATCAGCGGCGAGGACCGGCGGGTCCTGCGGACCGCCCAGGACCTGGCGGAGATCCACGCGCTCAACGTGCTCGGCGCCATCGGCAAGCCGGTGACGCCGGCGGCACTGTCGGCGGTGCTGGCGCGCCACGACATCAGCGTCCCGCGCCCGGCGCTTCGGCCCGAAGGCGCGATGGCGACCGCCGCCGAGGTCGCGACGGCGCTCGATACCGACCAGCTCGTTCCGTACTTCCAGCCGAAGGTGGCCCTCGCGACGCGGCGCCTCGTGGGAGTCGAAACCCTCGTCCGCTGGTCCCATCCCGAGCGCGGTATCGTCGCCCCGGACCGCTTCGTCCCGGTCGCCGAACAGGCCGGGCTGATCGGCCGGCTGACCGACGACATCTTCGCCAAGGCCATGGCGAATGCCGGCCGATGGCGGGTGGACGGCATCGACCTGAAGATCTCGGTCAATGTCTCGGCCGATTCGCTGACCGATCTCACCTTGCCGGACCGCCTCGCCGAGCGCGCCGTGGCGCACGGCGTCGAGCCGACCCGGATCATGCTCGAAGTGACCGAAAGCCGGCTCATGGCCGACGTGGCGCGGACGCTCGAGACCCTGACCCGACTGCGCCTCAAGGGCATCGGCCTGTCGATCGACGACTTCGGCACGGGCTATTCCTCGATGGAGCAGTTGCGGCGCGTGCCGTTCGTCGAACTGAAGATCGACCGCGCCTTCGTCGCCGGCGCCACCCATGACGCGGATGCGCGCGCGATGCTGGAATCGAGCATCGATCTGGCACGCAAGCTCGACCTGTCCATCGTCGCCGAAGGCGCCGAGTCCGAGGAGGACATGAACCTCGTCACCGCACTCGGCTGCGACGAGGTGCAGGGCTACTTCGTCGCCCGTCCGATGCCGGCGCACGATCTCCTCGCCTGGATAGAGCGCTGGAATGCCGACAGGGCGGATCGGTAGCCTTCGATGCTGAGCCGGCGCTTCCTCCTCCGCGGACTGGTCGGCTTCGCGGCCCTGCTCACGGCACCTCCCGCGCCGGCCCAGCCGTCGACGCTGACACTTTTCGTCTCCGAGATCCCCGGGCAGTCGGATCGCTCGGCGGCATCGCCCGGGCTCGGCATCGAGCTTGTGCAACAGGCCGCCACCGCCGCCGGCCTCGCCCTCATCGTCCAGTTCGTGCCGTGGGTGCGCGCGACCGTCGAGGCATCGCGCTCGCCGACCGGCCTCGTCCTGCCGCTGACGCGGCTGGCGGAACGCGAGGCCGGCTACACCTGGATCGCTCCGCTCTACGACCTCGACCTTGGCTTCGTCGCTCTCGGGCGGCGCATCGACTCGCTTGCCGCAGCGGATGGCGAGAAGCTGATCGGCGTATGGCGCGGCACGTCGCACGAAACCCAGTTGCGCCAGGCCGGGCTGATCAACCTCGCCGCCGTCGCCGACGACCAGACGCTGCTGCAACTGCTGCTGACCGACCGCGTCTCCGCGTGGTTCGGCGCCTATCCCGAAATCCTCGAACGCTGGCGGCGCCTGCCGGACGACCGCAAGCCAGCCGGCCGCGACCTGACCTTCGGCACGCCCATCATCCGCGACACGGTCTGGCTCGCCGGCGGCAAGACCCTCGACCCGGCGCTGGCGCAGCGGCTGGCCACCACAATCACCGCGATCCAGCAAACCGATGCGTTTGCCGCCATGCGCCGTCGCTACCTCGGCCGCTGACCGCCGGCCGGCGCCGGATCGCATACGCTCGACGTGGCAGAACCCGAACGGCTGGCATAATCTTGCCGCCGGACACGGACGACCGGCCGAAGGAGACACCCATGGCGAAGACCACGGCATCCATGCGTCTTGCCGGCGCCGCATTGCTTGGCGGGCTGGCTCTGGCGTCCATGCCCGGAGCGGCGCTCGCGGCGGACCCGGTGCGTATCGCCGCGCTGCTGCCGATGACCGGCACGCTCGGCGAGTACGGCAAGAGCGCGCGCAACGGCGTCGACCTCGCCGTGGCCGAGATCAACGCCGCCGGCGGCGTGCTCGACGGCCGCATGATCGAGATCGTCACCGGCGACACGCAGACCAATCCGCAGGCCGGCGTGGCGGCCGCCCAGCAGCTCGTCTCGGTCAACCGCGTCGTCGCCATCGTCGGCCCGATGGCGAGCGGCGTCACCAGTCCGGTCGCGACCACGGTGGCGGCCCCCGCCGGCGTGCCGCTGATCTCGCCCTCGGCGACGGCGCACGCCATCAGCACCGTCGACGACAAGGACTTCCTGTTCCGCACCACGCCGCACGACTCCCTGCAGGGCGTGGTGCTCGGCGACGTCGCCAGGGAGGCCGGCCTCGCCAGCGTCGCCGTCGTCTACGTGAACAACGACTACGGCAGCGGCCTCGCCGAAGCCTTCGCGGCGCGCTACACGGCGATCGGCGGCAAGGTCACCGCCTCGATCGCCTACGAGGAGAAGCAGGCGTCCTACCGCGGCGAGCTGCAGCGCGCGGCGCGCGGCAAGCCGGATGGCCTCGTGGTCGTCGCCTATCCCGGCGACGGCATTCCCATCCTCCGCCAGTCGCTGGAGGAAGGTTTCTTCGCCCGCTTCGTCTTCAGCGACGGCATGAAGTCGACCGAGATGGTGAACGCCATCGGCGGCGGCCCGCTGGAAGGCATGCTGGGCACGGCGCCGCAGGCGATGGCCGACTCGCCTTCCGCCGCGGCGTTCCGCAAGGCCTACGAGACCAAGTACGGCCAGCTTCCGCCACGACCCTACATCGACGGCAGCTACGACGCCGTCTACCTGCTGGCGCTGGCCATCGAGGCGGCCGGCTCGACCGACGGCACCAAGATCCGCGATGCGCTGCGCCGCGTCGCGGCGGCGCCGGGAGAGGCCGTCGGCCCGGGCGAATGGGCGAAGGCCAAGGCCCTGCTGCGGGCGGGCAAGGACATCGACTACGCGGGCGCCGCCGGCAGCCAGGATTTCGACAAGGCCGGCGACGTGCCCGGCACCTTCGGCGTCTGGCAGGTCAAGGGCGGCAAGATCGAGACGCTGCGGATCGTCGAGCCGAAGGGCTAGCCGCCGGGCGACGGGCGGCCGTCGCCGCGCGTCAGCGCCGGATCGACGCTGCGCGGCTCCGGCAGCAGGCCGCGCGGGCGCCACAGCAGGATGCCCTCGAGCACCAAGCCGACGAGCAGCAGGCGCAGCGCGCTGCCGCGCGCCGTCAGTTCGGCCGGCAGCAGGTTGACGGCATATTCCGTCGCCGACCAGACGACCCAGATGACGAAGGTGCCGAGGATGGCGCCGGCGTTGCTGCCGCTGCCGCCGGCGATGAGCATCACCCAGACGAGGAACGTCGCGTAGGTCGGATCGAACGCCTCGGGGCTGATGAAGCCGACGAAATGCGCGTAGGCGGCGCCGGCCAGACCCATCGCCGCCGAGCCGATGACGAAGGCTTCGAGGCGCAGGCGCGCGACGTCGCGGCCGAGCGCCATCGCCGCGCGTTCGTCCTCGCGCTGGGCCCGCACCGCGCGTCCCCACGGCGACCGCCGCAGCCGCTCGCTGAGCAGCCACAGGGCGGCCAGCGCGGCGAGCACGAGGCCGAGGTACAGCGCCGCGCCCGCGGTCCCGCCGTCCCGCCACGGATGCACGATGCCGCCGATGCCGCGCACCCCGTTGGTCAGCCATTCCTCGTTCTTCAGCAGCAGGCGGACGATCTCGGCGATGCCGATACTGGCGATGGCGAGATAGTCCTCGCGCAGGCGGACCATGGCGATCCCCGCGACGAGGGCCAGCAGGGCGGCGACCGCTGCGGCCGCCAGCCAGCCGGCCGCCAGCGGCAGGCCGAACCCGCCGAGATGGTCGGCGCTGGCCGGTCCGGTGACGATGGCGCTGGTGTAGGCGCCGACGGCGAAGAAGGCGGCGATGCCGATGTTGAACAGGCCGGCGTAGCCCCATTGCACGTTGAGCCCGACCGCCAGCAGGCCGTAGATGCCGACCAGCGTGGCGAAGAACACCGCGTAGGCGAGGAGCCCCTCCATCAGCGGCGCGCCTCCGCGGTGACGCCAGCGAACAGGCCGGTGGGGCGGGCCACCAGGGCCGCGACCATCATCGCGAAGGCGACGGCCGGCTTGTAGACGGGATCGAAGACGAGGGTAGACAGTTCGGTCGCCACGCCGACCAGCATGCCGCCGGCGATGGCGCCGTAAGGACGGCCGATGCCACCGACGATGGCGGCGGCGAAGACGACCAGCACGAGGTTGCGCCCCATGGTCGGGTGCAGCCGCGTGTCCATGCCGAGGAAGATGCCGCCCGCCGCCGCCAGCACGGCGGCGATGGCCCAGGTCCACAGCACGACGCGGCGCACGTCGATGCCGCTCACCTGTGCGAGGTCGGGATCGTCGGCCACGGCCCGCATCGCCTTGCCGGCTCGGGCATGGCGCAGGAACAGATGCAGCAGGACGACGAGGACGACCGTGCCGCCGACGATCCACAGGTGGTCCGCCTTGACGCGCAGGTCGCCGAAGCGCATCGGCAGCGCGATGCCCTGGACGTAGACCTCGGTCGCGAAGCCCCACACCAGTTCGACCGCGCTGCGCAGGATCAGCGCGACGCCGATGGAAGCGATCAGCAGGATCACCGGCGCGGTGCGGCGCAGACGGTTGTAGAGCAGGGCGTCGATCGCCACGGCGACCACGACGGCGCCGGCCATCGCCAGCGGTGCCGCCAGCCACAGCGGCAGGCCCAGGGTGGCGACGCCGGCCAGCGCCAGATAGGCGCCCACCGTCATCAGGTCGCCATGCGCGAAATGGGCGAAGCGCAGGATCGAGAACACCAGCGATACGCCGATGGCGCCCAGCGTGACGATGCTGCCGAGCACGATGCCGTAGATCAGCACCTGCAGCAGTTCCATCATCCGCCGCCCTCCCCGCCGCCGAGGAAGAGTTCGACGATCTCGCGGTCGGCCAGCAGGTCCGCGCCGGTCCCGTCGCGGCGGTTGCGGCCCGTCGCCAGCGCATAGCCGCGATGCGCCAGCGCCAGCGCCGCGCGCGCGTTCTGCTCGACCAGCAGCACCGCGGTGCCGGCGGCGTTGATGGCGGCGATGCGCTCGAAGATCGTCTCGGTGAACAGCGGCGACAGGCCGGCCGTCGGCTCGTCGAGCAGCAGCAGGCGCGGCTCGACCATCAGCGCCCGGCCGATCGCCACCATCTGGCGTTCGCCGCCCGACAGCAGGCCGGCGCGCTGCCGGCGGCGCTCGGCCAGCCGGGGAAACAGCGCGAACACCCGGTCCATGCGGGCCGCGCCGCCGCCGGGCTTCGCGAACGCCCCCATCTCGAGGTTCTCCGCCACCGTCATGGTGGCGAAGACGTTGCGCTCCTGCGGCACATAGCAGACGCCGTCGCGCACGAGCCGTTCGGGCCGGCGATTGGCGATCTCCTCGCCATCCAGGCGGATCGAGCCGGCGCGCACGCGCACGAGGCCGGCGACCGCCTTCATCAGGGTAGACTTGCCGGCGCCGTTGGGGCCGACGATGGCGACCAGCTCGCCCGCGGCGACGTCGAGATCGACGCCGGCGAGGATGTCGATGCCGCCGTAGCCGCCACGCACGTCGCGGACAGCGAGCAGGTTCATGCCACCGGCTCGCGCGCCGCCGCCCGCCCGAGATAGGCCGCCCGCACGGCGGCGTCGGCGCGCACCTGGGCCATCGATCCCGACGCCAGCACGCGTCCCTCGGCGAGGACGACGACCGGATCGCAGAGACGGGCGACAAGCTCCATGTCGTGCTCGACGAGGCAGAAGGTGTAGCCGCGCTCGCGGTTGAGCCGGACGATGCCGTCGACGAGGCGCACCATCAGCGTCGGGTTGACGCCCGCCCCGGGCTCGTCGAGCAGGACGACCCGCGGCTCGGCCATCATCGCCCGCCCAAGTTCGAGCAGCTTCTTCTGGCCGCCCGACAGGGTACCGGCATAGGCGGCGCGATGGTCGCCGAGGTCGAGAAAGCCGAGCACCTCGTCGGCCCGTCCGGCCGCGGCGCGCATCCCCGCGCGCAGCCCGCCCGTACCGAGGAGGGATGCGATCACATTCTCGTCGGCCGGCGCCTGCGCGGCGACGAGGAGGTTGTCGAAGACGGTCATCTGCTCGAACAGGCGGGGAATCTGGAAGGTACGGACGAGCCCCCTGCGGAACAGGCGATGCGGCGCGAGGCCGGTTACGCGCGCGCCGTCGAGATACACCTCGCCGGCATCGGGCCGCAGTTGCCCGGACACCGCGTTGAACAGCGTGGTCTTGCCGGCGCCGTTCGGCCCGATCAGGCCGGTGATCGATCCGGCCGGCACGTCGAGGCTGCAGCCGTCGAGCGCCGCGATCCCGCCGAAGGAAAGACGGAGATCGCGCACCGACAGAATCGGCGCCCCGCCATTCTCCGCATGCCCGCGTTCCGCCATTACCGCCTGCGCGCCATCGTCGCCGCCTTGCTTCATTCCACCGTGACGCGACCCTTCGCCGCAACGCACTTTGTCGGGCGCCGCGGCGGCCCGCTTGCGCCGCGTCCGGGGCGCCCCGATCATGGCGCCGGCGAGGGAGGCGACCGATGGAGTACTTCTTTTACTGCCGCGACAAGCCGGACGCGATGGCGACGCGCAGGAGCCTCGTCGAGCCGCACTGGGCGTTCATGGACGGCTATGCCGCCGGCATGATCGCGCGCGGGCCGACGCTGACCGACGACAACCGCATCACCGGCAGCATGCATATCGTCGACGTGCCGGACGCCGCCGCCGCCCGCGTCTTCGCGTACGACGAGCCGTTCGCCAGGGCCGACGTCTACAGCGAGATCATCGTCCATCGCTGGCGCAACGTACTGGGCCGCACGATGTGGCAGTTCGACGGTACCGCAACCGAGAGCCGTTTCATGATCCTCGCCCATGGCCGGCCGGGCGCCGCGCCGACGGCGGAGCAGTCCGCCGCCCAGCATGCGTTCTTCGAGCAGGGCGATCCTGCCTGTCGCATCATCCTGCGGGGGCCGCTGCTGGCCGACGACGGCGAGGGCTGGCGGGGCAGCGCGCTGTTCGCCGAAGCGACCGACCGCGCCGCCGTCGAGCGGATGGTCGCGGCCATGCCGTTCGTACGGGCCGGCCTCTACCGCGAGGTCGAGATCCACCGCTGGCATTTCGGCGGGCGCGACAACGCGAAGGGGTTGGTTGCCGCGACACGACCATGACCCCCTCGCCGCAAGCGGGCCGGCGACCTATCTAAAGGCGACAGCAAACGGAGGGCCGGATGACCGGAAGACAGGGCGTTTCCCCCGAATTCGTGCTGGCGCCGCGGGCGCGCGACATCGGCGGCTTCGAGGTGCGGCGCGTGCTGCCCGACGGACGGCGCCGGACGGTCGGCCCGTTCGTCTTCTTCGACCACATGGGCCCGGCCCGCTTCGCCGCCGGGCAGGGCATCGACGTGCGGCCGCACCCGCATATCGGCCTCGCCACCCTGACCTGGCTGTTCGACGGCGAGATCATGCACCGCGACAGCCTCGGCACGGTGCAGGCCATCCGCCCCGGCGAGGTCAACTGGATGACCTCCGGGCGCGGCATCGTGCACTCCGAACGCACGCCGGAGACGGTGCGCGCCGCCGGCTCCGGGCTGGCCGGCATCCAGACCTGGATCGGCCTGCCGCGCGCCGACGAGGAATGCGCGCCGGCCTTCTCGCACCACACGGCCGGCGAGCTGCCCGGCTTCGCGGAGGACGGCGTCGCGCTGCGCCTTGCCGGCGGCACGCTGCGCGGGCTGCGCTCGCCGGTGCACGTCTACTCGCCGCTGGTCTTCGCCGAGGCGAAGCTGGCGGCGGGTGCGACGCTGGTCGTGCCACCCGAGCACGCCGAGCGCGCCCTGCACGTCGCCGAAGGCGCCGTTGCTTGCGGCGGCACCCGTATCGAGACCGGAACGATGGCCGTGTTCCCGGCGGGCGAAGACATCGTCGCAACGGCCGATGGACCTGCGACGGTGATTCTCATCGGCGGCGAGCCGCTCGACGGCGAGCGGCATCTCTGGTGGAACTTCGTCTCCAGCTCGCGCGAACGCATCGAGCGCGCCAAGGCCGACTGGCGCGAGGGCCGCTTCGCCATGGTCGAGGGCGACCCCGAATTCATTCCCCTGCCGGAGCGCTGAGGCGGCTCAGTACCAGGTCGAGCCGAGGCCCTCGAACAGCGCCTCGGCGCCGACGCGCAGGTTGCGCGGCGAATAGCCGCCCTCCTGCACCAGCAGCGTCGGCAGCCCCATCCGCCCCAACCGCACGCCGATGGCGCGCAGGCCGCGCGTCGTCACGACGAAGGAGCCGGTCGGATCGCCGCGCATGATGTCGAAGCCCAGCGCGATGACGAGGAAGGACGGCCGGAAGCGGCGGATGGCCGTCAGGGCCTCCTCGAGAACCTCCAGGTAGCGGGCGTCGTCGACGCCACGGCGCAGCGGGAAGTTGCGGTTGGTGCCGCGCCCGTCGCCCTCGCCGCGCTCGTCGTCCCAGCCGGCGAAGTGGGGATAGGCGAGGCTCGGGCTGCCGTGGATCGACAGCGTCTGCACGTCGCCGCGCCGCCAGAAGATGTCCTGCGTGCCGTTGCCGTGGTGATAGTCGATGTCCAGCACGCTGACCCTGCCGTGCCGCGACAGGCGGTGCGCCGCCGCGGCGGCGTTGTTGAGGTAGCAGAAGCCACCGTAGACGCCGCGCTCGGCATGGTGCCCGGGCGGCCGGGTGAGGGCGTAGACGAGGCGGTTGCCCTCGAGCACCAGCTCGGCGCCGGTCAGCGCCGTGTCGACGGCGGCGCGGGCGGCGCGCCAGACGTTGTGGGTGAGCGGCGTGAAGGTATCGATGCAGAAATAGCCTGCGCGCGACTCCAGCTCGCGCGGCCGGCGGTCGGGCCGGCGGACCGGAAAGACCTCGGGGTAGAGCAGCGCGCTCGCCGACAGCCGTTCCGACATCGCCTGCAGGTAGGAAACGAGATCGGGGTCGTGGATCTCGCGCAGGATGTCGTCCTTGAAGCGCCGCGTCGGCACCCGCTCGTGCGGCACCTCGGCCAGTCCGCGCAGCACGGCGTCGATACGCACCGGCCGCTCGACGTAGCCCTTCTCGCGTAGGTGATGGATGCGATGGTTCTCCGCCACGACGAGCTTCAGCGGCCGCAGCCAGCTGCGTGACGGCACGGCGCGCGGGGCGCGGGCGCGCGGCGGGCGGATGCGGACGGGATCGTCGCGGAACGACGAGACGATCTGCCTGACATAGGGATCGGTCGGCCCCTGACCATACTGCGCGAGATACATGCGGCGCAGGAAGGCGCGCGCCTCGGCCCGCCGCAGCGGCGTCCGCCGGTCGAGCGGGTCGAACAGCAGGGTGACGCGGAAACCGTCATTGGCCGGATTGCCGACGACGTCGTAGAGCGTGCCCTCGATCGGCCGCGCGCCGTAGCGCTCGTAGAAGGTCATGCGCCGCCGGTTGAGCGGCGCGCGCTGCGGATCGTCGAGCTTTTCCGGGTCGTCCGGCCCGGCGTCGAGGAACAGGCCGGCGGCACCCTTGCGGATCAGGTATTCGCGCAGCGCCTCGTAGAGCGCGCCGCCGATGCCGCGCGCCGGCCGCTGCGGGTCGCTGGCGATGTAGACGAGGTAGCCGAAGCGGAGCGCGCGGAAATACATCGTCACCGACAGGCCGAGCACGCGGCCGCGTTCGTCCTCGGCGATCAGCACCACCGTCTCGTAGGCCACCTCGCGCTCGCCGAGGCCGGCAAGCAGCCGGTCGATCGCCCGCCGCTCGGCCGGGAACGCCGTCGCGAACATGGTGCGGACGGCATCGAGCTGCGCCCGGTCGCGCTCGGTCGCGGCGTCGACGAGGCGGCGGAAGCGGATCATGGCCGATCTTCGATCATGGTCATGTCAGCGCATCGACGACAGGCACGTCGTACGCCGCGAACGCGGCATCCGCGGTGACCAGCGAAAGACCCTCGATCTGCGCCTGGACGATCATCAGGCGGTCGAACGGGTCGCGGTGGTACAATGGCAACCGGCCGACCTGCGCGGCGTGCGTGAACGTGACCGCCAGCTCGCCGAAGTTCTGGGCGTGCAGCGCCTCGACGAAGCGCTCCGGCGGGATGGCGACGTCGAGACGGCCGATCCGCCATTTGATGGCGGCCTCCCAGATCGCGACCGCACTGACACGGATGTCGTCCCGCGGATCGGCGATCCGCTCGCGCGCCGCGGCACCGAGACGCCGGTCGTCGGTGAGCCACCAGAGCACGACATGGGTATCGAGCAGCAAGCTCATTCGTCGCTGCCGAAGGCTTCGGCGAGGTCGGGCGGCAGCGGCGCATCGAAATCGTCGCGGATACGGATCAACCCTTTCAGCGTGCCCGGCTTGCGCGGTTCGAGGCTCCGGTTGGCGGCCACGAGGCGCGCCACCGGCCGGCCGTGGCGGGCAATGACGATCTCCTCGCCCGCCGCCGCCGCATCGATGAGGCGCGACAGCTGGGTCTTCGCCGCATGGACGTTGATGACACGCATCGAACCAGCCTCGCTAATCGACCGGACTAAGTCTAGTCCGTTTTCGGGGAGCGGCAAGGCCGATTCGGCCGGCCGGCTAGCCCGCCACCGCGCCCGATGCCGCCAGGACCTCGACCTCGGTCGAGGCGAAGCCGTACTCGGCCAGCACCTCGCGGGTGTGCTCGCCCAGGCGCGGCGCCCCGCGCCGGATGCTGGCCGGATTGTCGGAATACTTGATGGCGTGGCCAATGACGCTGACCGGCGTGCCCCTGGCCGTCGCCACCTCGGCGATCATGCCGCGCGCCTGTACCTGCGGGTCGGCCGCCATCTGGGCGACGTCGTAGACCGGGCCAGCCGGCACCCCCGCCGCCTCCAGCCGGTCGAGCCATTCGGCCGTGGTCGCCGTGGCGAAGCGGCGCGTCAGCTCCTCCGTCAGCGCGGCGCGGTTGGCCATGCGGCCGGCATTGGCGTTGAAGCGCGGGTCGGCGCCCAGTTCCGGCGCGCCGAGCGCGACGACGAACTTCTCCCAGGTGCTCTGGTTGGCGGCGCCGAGGTTGATCCAGCCGTCCTTCGTGGCGAAGGCCTGGTACGGCGCCATCAGCGGATGGGCCGAGCCGAGGGCGCGCGTGATCTCGCCGGAGGCGCGGTAGATCGCCGTCTGCCAGTAGGTGTGGGTGATGCCGGCTTCGAGCAGCGAGGTGTCGACGTACTGGCCCTTGCCGGTGACGCCGCGCCGCACCAGCGCGCCGCAGACGCCGAGGGCGGCGAGGATGCCGGCGGTGATGTCCGTCACCGGCGCGCCGACCTTCACCGGCGGGCGCCCATCACCCTCGCCGGTGATCGACATGAGGCCGCTCATGCCCTGGGTGATGAGGTCGAAGCCGCCGCGCTCGGCATAGGGGCCGGTCTGGCCGAAACCGGATACCGAGCAGTAGACGAGCTTCGGGTTGGCCGCGCGCATCGCCTCCCAGCCGACGCCGTAATGCTCCATCGCGCCCTTGCGGTAGTTCTCGACGAACACGTCGGCCCCGAGCACGAGGCGGCGCAGCGCGTCGCGCCCGCCCTGCTGGCGCAGGTCGAGCGCCACGCCGCGCTTGTTGCGGTTCATCATCGCGAAGGGCGCCGATTCACCGTCGACCATCGGCGCCGAGCGACGGATGTCGTCGCCCTGCGGCAGACGCTCGACCTTGACCACGTCGGCGCCCATGTCGGCGAGCATCATGCCGCAGGTCGGCGCCGCCATGATGTGGCTCATCTCGACGACGCGGATGCCGTCGAGCAGTCCCGGAACCTTGTCGTTCATCATTCCGTCCCTTCCCCAAAGGCTCCCTTTCCTCTCCCTGTGGGAGAGGGCTTCCTGCCTTGGCGAGCGCAGCGAGCCTAGAGCGGGAAGGGTGAGGGGTTACGCGCCGGGATAGACAGCCTCCGCCACCGTAACCCCTCACCCTCCCGGCCTAGGCGTCCCGGCCGCTGACGCGGCCTGCAACGCCAGGTCCGGGAGCCCTCTCCCTATGGGAGAGGAAACACGTTGTACACAATCATTGACCTAACGTCCCTCGAAGGCCGGCTTCTGCTTGGCGAGAAAGGCCGTCAGGCCGGCGCGGAAGTCGGCCGTATCGAAGCAGGCGAAGCCCTCCGCCTTCTCGGCCTCGCTCAGCGCGCCGCCGGCCAGCATGCGGTCGACGAAGCGCTTGTGCCAGCGGTTGACCAGCGGTGCCCCCTCGGCGATGCGCGCCGCCGCCGCGTAGGTCTCGGCCTCGACCTGGTCGTCGGCGACCACGCGGTTCACGAGGCCCTTCTCCTTCGCTTCGGCGGCGTCGAAGACGCGGCCCTCGAACAGGATCTCCAGCGCCACCGAACGGCCGACGAGACCGACCAGCGCGGCGATCTCGGCATGCGCCATGACGAGGCCGAGGCGGTTGACGGGGATGCCGAAGCGCGAACCGGCGCCGCAGATGCGGATGTCGCACATCAGCGCCAGTTCCAGCGCGCCGCCGACGCACAGGCCGCGGATCAGCGCCACCACCGGATGGCGGCAGCCGCCGATGGCGCCCATCGCGCCGTGCATCAGCGCGCCGTATTCGGCCGCCTGCGCGGCATTGGAACGGACGGCGGGAAACTCGGCGATGTCGGCGCCGGGGCCCATCGCCTTCTCGCCGGCACCACGCAGCACGACGCAGCGCAGCGTCTCGTCGCGGTCGAGATCGCGGAACACCGCGCCGACCTCGCCCCACAGCTTCTTCGAGAGGGCGTTCAGCTTCGCCGGGCGGTCGATGACGACGGTGGCGATGGCGCCGTCGCGCGCCACGCTGATCCGCCCGTCGGTAGAGGCTTCGGCCATGCTGTTCTCCCTGCGGCGTCCGGCTTTCGACCCGGCCGGTGTGCCAGTATAGTGCGCCCGGAGCAACGGCAAGCGGGCGGAACTGCGTCGCATGGTTGAATCGCCCGTTTACGAGGCCGGCACGATCGGCTGCTTCGTGCCGCACGATCTTGCCCGTCCCATCGTGGGCGCCGCCCACGGCCCGCTCGCCGGCCGCCGCGCCGCCGTCAAGGATCTCTACGACATCGCCGGCGAGAAGACCGGCGGCGGCAGCCCCGAATGGCTGGAGGAGGCGCAGCCCGCCGCGCGCCATTCCACCGTCGTCGACAGGCTGCTGGCGGCCGGCGCGACGATCACCCACCGCACCATCGCCGACGAGTTCTTCTTCAGCCTCACCGGCACCCACAGCCGCTACACCATTCCCGTCAACGTGCGCGCGCCGGGCCGCGTTCCCGGCGGCTCGTCGTCGGGCTCGGCAGCGGCGATGGCGGCCGGGCTGTGCGATTTCGCGATGGGCTCGGACACCGGCGGCTCGGTCCGTATCCCGGCGTCCTTCTGCGGCGTCTTCGGCATCCGCCCGACCCACGGCCGCGTCGACCTCGCCGGCGGCATGGCCATGGCGCCGTCGCTCGACACCGGCGGCTGGTTCGCCGACGACGCCGACCTGTTCGCCGGCGTCGGCGACGTGCTGCTCGACGGCGGCCGGGTGGACGCCGCGATCGCCACGGTGGCCATCGCCGCCGACGCCTTCGCTCTCGCCGACCCGGCGGTGCGCGCGGCGCACGAGGGCTTCCTCGCCCGCGCCGTCGGCTTGCTGCCGCGCACCTCCGCCGCCACCATCGCCCCCGACGGCTTCGCCGACTGGCGCGCCGCCTTCCGCAATGTCCAGGCGCACGAGGTCATCGCCCTCTACGGCGCCTGGGCTGCGAAGCGGAAGCCAGCCTTCAACCCCAGCGTCGGCGACCGCTTCCGCTACGCCTTCACGGTGACCGACGCGATGAAGGCCGAGGCCGACGCGATGCGCGCGACGGTGCGTGCGCGCATGCACGCGCTGGTGCCGCCCGGCACGGTCCTCTGCCTGCCGACCGCGCCGACCATCGCGCCGCGGCGCGACGCCACCGAGGCCGAGCTGGAAAGCTTCCGCATGGCGACGCTCGCGCTGACCTGCCCCGCCGGCCTCGCCGGCCTGCCGCAGGTGACGCTGCCGGCGGTGCGCGTCGACGGCTGCCCGGCCGGCCTGTCCTTCATCGGCTGGCAAGGCGGCGACGAGGCCCTGCTCGGCCTCGCCCGCCGTCTCGCCCCGCTCTGCGCGCATTAGAGGATTCCATGCCGGCGAACCGCCCCAAGGTCCTGCTGACCCTGCCCTCCGGCGAGGCCGCCGCGCAGGTGCTCGAACGCGCCGGCCTCGACGCCATCGTCGCCAGCGCCACCGACTTCGACACGCTGCGCCGCGAGGCCGCCGACGCCGCCGGCCTCATCGTGCGCGCGCAACTGCCGCCGGACCTGTTCGACCACACGCCGCGCATGCTCGCCGTCGCCCGCCAGGGCACCGGCGTCGACCTCATCCCGGTCGATGGCGCGACGCAGCACGGCATCGTCGTCGCCAACGCGCCCGGCGTGAATGCCGGCACGGTCGCCGAATACGTCCTGGCCCAGATGCTCGCCTTTGCCCGCCGTCTCGACACGCTCGACCGCCGCGTGCGCGCCGGCGAGTGGCAGCCGGTACGCGCCTTCGCGCAGGACCGGCGCGGCCTCGACGGCCAGACGCTCGGCGTCGTCGGCGTCGGCGACATCGGCGGCCGCGTCGCCGCGCTCGGCCGCGCCTTCGGCATGCGCGTGCTCGGCACGCAGCGCAGCCGTCCCCTGCCCGACGGCATCGAGGGGGCCGACATCGACCGGCTGTTCGCCGAGAGCGACTACATCGCGCTCACCTGCCCGCTGACGCCGGAGACGCGCGGCCTCGTCAATGCCCGCCGGCTGGCGCTGGCGAAGCCGGGCGTGGTCCTCGTCAACGCCGCGCGCGGCCCGGTCATCGTCGAGGCCGACCTCGTCGCGGCGCTGGAGGCCGGCCGCATCGGCGGCGCGGCGCTCGACGTCTTCGACGTGCAGCCGCTCGCCGCCGACCATCCCTACCGCCGCTTCGAGGCGGTGCGCTTCTCGCCGCACGTCGCCGGCATCACCGTGCAGGCCTTCGAGGAGACCGGCCGCATCGCCGCCGAAGCGGTCGCCGCCGTGCTCGCCGGCGGCTGGCCGGAGTTCTTCGTCAATCCCGCCTGCCGCGCGGCCCATCTGGCACGCCGCGCCAGCCTCGGCATTGCCGCATGAAGATCACCGCCGTCCACGCCTTCTGGGTGCATGTGCCGATCCCCGAGGGAAAGCGGCACACCAGCGACTACGGCACGCTCGCTTCCTTCGACGCCACCATCGTCCGCATCGACACCGATGCCGGCTTCACCGGCTGGGGCGAGGGCAAGTCGGCGGTGGCCAGCGCCGCCAACAATGCCGGCCTCACCGCCATCGTGAACGAGGAGTTCGCGCCGCTGCTGGTCGGCGAGGATCCGCGCGAGCCGGCGCGCATCTGGGAGATGCTCTACAGCGGCACGCGCGCCCATTACGCACTGTCGCGCGGCCACGGCTTTCCCGTGCTCAACCGGCGCGGCGCGCATGTCGCGGCGATCGCCGCCGTCGACATGGCGCTGTGGGACATCAAGGGCAAGGCGCTCGACGAGCCGGTCTGGCGCCTGCTCGGCGGCCGCCGCGCGCCGCGCCTGCCGGCCTACGCCTCGGGCGGCTGGGCGCCGGCCGAGAGCATCGGCGAGCAGTTGCAGGGCTACATCGACCGCGGCGGCTTCCGCTCGGTCAAGATGCGCGTCGGCGCCATGGACGGCTCGCCCGCCGCCTCGGCGCGCCGCCTCGCCGCCGCGCGCGCGTCGCTCGGCCCCGACATCGGCATCGCCTGCGACGCCCACGGCACCTGGACGGTCGCCGAGGCCAAACGCTTCGCCGCGCTCGCCGCCGACAGCGCGCCGATGTGGTTCGAGGAGCCGGTGTCGGCCGACGACAAGCGCGGCATGGCCGAGGTGCGCGCCGTCGCCAACATGGCCATCTCGGCCGGCGAAAGCGAATTCACGCGCCACGACTTCCGCGAGCTGTGCGAGCTTCGCGCCGTCGACATCCTGCAGCCCGATCTCGCCATCTGCGGCGGCATCACCGAGGCGATGCGCATCGCCGCGCTGGCCAGCGCGTACAACCTGCGCCTCGCGCCGCATCTGTGGGGCGGCGCCCCGGCCTTCGCCGCCGGCCTCGCGGTCGCCGCCGCCTCGCCCGCCGGCTTCATCCTCGAATACTCGCTCGGCGCCAACCCGTTGCTGCACGAGCTGGCCATCGAGGGCTTCCCGGTCGAGGACGGCATGATCGACGTCCCCGACCGGCCCGGCCTCGGCATCACCATCGACGAAGGCTTCGTCGCCCGCTACGCGGTCGGCTGACGCCCACACCTTCCAACGCCGTCATTGCGAGCGAGGCGAAGCAATCCAGTCTCGCACCGGCGGGCTGGACTGCTTCGTCGCTCCACTCCTCGCAATGACGAAGCGGCCGGCTACCCCAGATGCTTCTTCAGGAAGGCCAGCGTGCGTTCCTGCGCCAGCTTGGTGTCCTCGGCGTCGTAGCGCGCCGCCGTCGGATTGGCGAAGCCGTGATCGGCCTCGTACCAGTGTGCCTCCAGCGACTTGCCGGCGGCCTGCATGGCGGCGGCGAAGCCGTCGACCATCGGCTTGTTGATGTTCTGGTCGCGGGTGGCGAAGTGGCCGAGCACCGGGCCGGCCAGCGCCTTCACGTCGTCGGCCGACTTGGCGACATTGCCGTAGTAGATGACCGTCGCGTCGACCGGGCGGGCGAGCGAGGCGTTGAGCGACCAGCCGCCGCCGAAGCAGAAGCCGACCGTCGCCACCTTGCCGGTGCCCTGCGGATACTTCTTCAGCCAGTCGACCCAGGCACCGACGATGGCGGTACGTTCGTCGTTGGGGACCTTGCCGAGCAGGGCACGGGCCTCGTCGGGCGTGGCGGCGACGCTGCCACCCATCAGGTCGCAGGCCAGAACAGCGTAGCCCTGCGCCGCCATGTCGGCGGCATAGGCCTTCATCTGGTCGTTGAGGCCCCACCATTCGTGGATCGCGAGCACGGTGCCGGCGGGTGCCTTGGCCGGCTTTGCCAGCGCCCCCATGACCGACTTGCCGCCGACGGTGATCGTTACCGTCTCCAGCGTCGCCGCCTGGGCGCGGGCAAGCTCGGGGTTGGCCAGCACCACGGCCAGCGGCAGCCCGGCGGCGGGCACCGCGGCCATGGCCCTGAGTACGTCGCGTCTCTGCAGCATTCCTCTCTCCTGTCGTCGGGCCCCCGCCCGGCGGAAACCTTAGCCCATCGCCGGCGGCGGGGCAGTGACAGTTGCGTGAGACGGCGCCGCACGTCGGGCTATAAGGGACGCATGCCGTTCTGCCGCCGCCTGCTCTGCATCGCTGCCTTGCTGCCGCTCGCGCTGCCCGCCTGCGCCAGCGAGGCCGTGCTGCTGCATCCGCAGCGGCCCGAGCAGGTACGGGTCGGCACGCTGCTGTGGCGCGGCGGCATCGCGCTCGACGGATTGCAGTCGGCGAGCCCGCTCGGCGGCCTTTCGGCGCTGGAGGTGAGTGCCGACGGCGGCGCGGCGCTGGCCCTGTCGGATCGCGGCCGCTGGTTCCGCCTGCGGCTGTCTTACGATGCCCGCGGCAACCTCGCCGGCGCCACGGTCGAAGCCGACGGCCCGCTGACCGGCCCGGACGGCAAGGCACTGGCCGGCGCCGACGCCGATGCCGAGGGCATGACCCGCCTCGCCGACGGCGCGCGCATCGTGTCCTTCGAGCGGAACGCCCGCCTGCTGCGCTACCCGCCGGGCGAGCCGCCCTTCGCGAGGGCGCCTACCACCCTTCCGGCCCTGCCCGGCCTCGATTCGGCTCCCGCCAACGAAGGCATCGAGGCGATCGTCGCCCTGCCCGACGGCCGCATGCTGGCACTGGCCGAGGGCCTGCGAGCGACGGCGCGCATGGGCTACGCCTGGCTCGGCGACGGCCAGGGCTGGATCCCGATGTCGTACACCCTGACGCGGCCCTTCGTGCCGGTCGGGGCGGCGGTCCTGCCGGACGGCGACATCGTCGTGCTCGAACGGCGCTTCGACCTCGGCGGCCTCGGCAGCCGGCTGTCGCGGATCGAGGCGAAGACCCTGCGGCGCGGCGCGCCGATCACCGGCACCGAGCTGGGGCGTCTCGAGGCGCCCTACATTTCCAACAATTTCGAGGGCATCGCGACACGCCGCGGCCCGCGCGGCGAGAGCTTCGTCTACCTCGTCAGCGACGACAATTTCGAGCCGACGCTGCGCACCCTGCTGGTGATGTTCGAAATCGTCGACTGAGCCGCCGGGAGCGCGCGCGCTCCTCGTCCTTCGACAGGCTCAGGATGAGGATCGCGGGGAAACGGCCGTGGTCATGCCTGCCCGCCGCGCATACACGAAGGGCCTCATCCTGAGCTTGTCGAAGGACGAGGCCCGATGGTGGAGGAAAAGCCGACGGCGCGTGCCAGCAACCGGGACGGCGCGCGGGCCTCAGGCCGTGGCCTCGACCTGCTTCTTCAGGCGCTTCAGCTCCAGCGACAGCTTGTCGGCCGCGGCGTCGCGCAGATAGGCGTCGAGGCCGCCGCGATGCTCGATGGTGCGGACGCCGTTGGTCGACAGGCGCAGCTGCACCATGCGGCCCAGCGCCTCGCTGTAGAGGCTGGTCGCCTGCAGGTTGGGCAGGAAACGGCGGCGCGTCTTGTTGTTGGCGTGACTGACGTTGTTGCCGGTCATCACGCCCTTGCCGGAGACGGCGCAGCGGCGGGACATGGGGGCCTCTTTTTCGAACGGTCCTGGGGCCAGCGGCCCGAGCGGCGCTGTTTAGGCGAAGGGGGCAGCGGCGTCAAGCCGGGCGGACCGCCTCAGCGGCCGGCCTCCGGGCCGCGGAACAGCCCGAGAAGCTCCAGCGCCGCCGCCGAGGGGGCCATGCGGCCAGTGGCCACGGCCTCCTCGAGCGCCGGGAGCCGCGCCGCGACCGCCGGATGGGCGCGGAAGGCCTCGGTCAGCGTCTCCTCGACCTCGCTCCACATCCAGTCGCGGGCCTGCGCGGCGCGCTTGCGCGCCAGCGCCCCGGCCCCGCCCATCACCGCGCGGAAGCGTTCGGCGGCACCCCAGACGGCATCGATGCCGCGCCGCTCCTGCGCCGAGCAGGACAGCACCTCCGGCGCCCAGGGCGGTGAGGGCGGCCGCAGCATGCGGATGGCGTTGGCATACTCGGCCGCCGTGCGCTCGGCGGCGGCGGCGAGGTCGCCGTCGGCCTTGTTGACCACCACGAGGTCGGCCAGCTCCATGATGCCGCGCTTGACCCCCTGCAGGGCGTCGCCGCCGGACGGCAGCAGCAGCAGCAGGAAGAGATCGACCATGCCGGCGACGGCCGTCTCCGACTGGCCGACGCCGACCGTCTCGACCAGCACGGTGTCGTAGCCGGCGGCCTCGCAGACCAGCATCGCCTCGCGCGTGCGGCGGGCGACGCCGCCGAGCGTTCCGGCGGTCGGCGACGGCCGGATGAACGCGGCCGGGGAGCGCGACAGATCGGTCATGCGCGTCTTGTCGCCGAGGATCGAGCCGCCCGACAGGCGCGACGACGGATCGACGGCGAGCACGGCCACCCGGTGGCCGGCATCGACCAGCCAGGCCCCCAGCGCCTCGATGAAGGTCGACTTGCCGACGCCGGGCACGCCGGTGATGCCGACGCGCAGGCCGCCGCCGGTATGCGGCAGCAGGGCGGTGAGCAGTTCGGCGGCATGGGCACGATGGTCGGCGCGCGTCGACTCGACCAGCGTGATCGCCCGCGCCAGTGCCCGCCGGTCGCCGGCGCGCACGGCATCGGCGAGCGAAGCGGTCTCCGCCGGCCCCGCGCCGTCGGCCATCAGCCGCCCTCCGCCCGCATGCGCCGCACCAGTGCCTCCAGCTCCCGCGCCATCGCGGCGGCGGGCAGATGGCCCGGCGCGCCGTGGCCGGGAAGTACCCATTCGAAGCGCCGCGCCGCAAGTGTGGCCATGGAGCGCGTCTGGGCCCGCCAGTCGAACCAGCAGACATCGCGCCAGGCGACGGGCCGCCCTTCCTCCGGCGACCATGCGAGGTGATCGCCCGTGAACAGCCAGGTATCGTCGACCAGCAGGGCCATCGAGCCGCGCGTATGGCCGGGCACCGGAATCATCGTCGCGCCCGGCGCCAGCGCGACGGGGTCATGGCCCTCGACCCGCCACTCGACGTCGCGCGTGCCATGACTCGCGTCGTCGGCATGCAGGATGCGCGTGGCGCCGAAATGCGCGGCGAAGCGGGCGTGGTCGGCGACATCGTCGCGGTGCGACAGGAACATCCAGCGCACCCCGCCCATGTCCTCCAGCGCGCGCACCAGACGCCCGGCGAAGCGCGGCGAATCGACGAGGATGTTGCCATCCGGCCGCCGCACCAGCCACGCGGCGGCGCCGAAGCTCGCCTCGGCGTGCCAGCCGCAGTGATACACCTCGCCGTCCATGCGCGCGGGGAAGGCCGCCCGCGCCGCCGCGAGGTCGCGTTTGCCGACGGTGCCGATCGAGGCCGTCGGGCAGGCGACCAGCGCCATCTCCGCCCGCCGGGCCTCCGCGCCGTCACGCGGCTGCGTCTTCACGAAGGAGCGTTCGCCGGCGAGGTCGAACGACGCCGGCGCGATCCAGCGGCAGGCGCCGCAGTCGATGCAGGTCTCGTCGACATAGAAGTCGCCGGGGGCGTTCTCCGGCAGGCGCCGCGCGGCCTGGGCCATGCGGGAAAGATAGTCTCCGTCACGGCGGGGGACTAGCAGAACGCCTCACGACCACGCGTCATCCTCCCCCTCTGGGAGAGGAAAGACGACAGCGTCAGCTCAACCGGCCCGTGGCGCGCGACAGCAGCAGATACGCCTTGCCCACGTCCGCGGTGAGCAGCGAGGCGCTGACGAGATCCTCGGGGTCGGTGTCGCCGGCCTGCGTCAGCAGGTGCTCGAACTCGGCGAGGTAGCGGCTGGCGAGGTGGCGGAAATCGGGGTCGCTCTCGTAGGCGCGGCGGACGCGGGCGATGGCCTCGCGGTCGCGCAGGCCGCGCGCGAGGCGGCGCAGCGCCACCGTGCGGTCGCCCTCCATGTAGCGGCGCCAGACGCGGTCGGGGAGATCGCCCTCGATCATGCGATCGAGGTCGATGCCGAGCGAGCCGAGCGAGTCGAGTACGCGGTTGACGGTATGCAGCAGCACGCCGCGCGAATCCGACAGCTGGGTGACGCGCAGCGCCGAGGCCTTGCGCTCGGCCTCCTCGACGGCGCCGAGCAGCGCCTGCTGCTGGGCGCGGAAGGAGCCGGAAATGCTGTCGACGCGGCCGGCGACGTCGTCGATGGCCGCCAGCAGCACGCTGGACTGGCCGGCGAGCGTCTCGCGCAGGTCGCCGACGCGGCCGTCGAGGCGCGCCGCCGTGTCGGCCATCGCCGAGACCTGGCCCTCGAGCGTCGCCATCACCTCCTGCGCCCGCGCCGCCGTCGAGCCGGCGACGCCGGCCACCGCCGTGGCGCGCGCGTCGAGCGTCGCCTCGAGGTCGTGCCAGCGCGCCGCCGCGCCCTCGATGGCGGCGACGAGGCGCTCGTTCTGCGCCCCCAGCTCGCGGCCGGTCTCGCTGCCGAGGTCGCGTGCGGCGGCCAGCGCGGCCTCCAGTTCGCGGCGCTGCTCGGCCAGCGCCTCGCGGGCGCGCGCGATGGCCTCGCCGGCCTCGCGGCTGGCCGCCGACAGCGCCCGCGTCTCGCCCTGCACCATCTGGCGCACCTGCGACAGCTCGCCCGAGACGGCGCCAGCCGCCGCCTTCATCGTCGCCACCTGGTCGCTCAGCATGGCACCGACGGCGCGGCCCTGCTCGTCGGCGCCGGCAACGGCGAGGTGGAGAAGCTCGGTCTCGCGGCGGATCTCGTCATGCGCCGCGCGCATGGCCTCGAGCGCGGCGGCGGCCGTGTCGCGCACCGCTTCCGCACCGGCAGAGCCCGCCGCCTCGACATCGGCGCGCATGGTCGACCGCGCTTCCGCAAGTGCCGAGGTGGCGATGGCCGCGGCCTCGCGCGCGGTCTGCGGGAAACTCGTCCGCATGTCGGCGAGCTGGCGACGCAGGCTCGCCTCGACCTCGCTCATCGCAGCCGCAGCGCTGTCCGCCGCCTGCCGCACCGCGCCGACTCCGTCGCCGCGCAACGCCTCGACATGGCCCGCCAGCGCCGCACTCGCGGCCTCGACTGCGCCGAGAACGGTGTCAGCCGCTACACGCACGTCGCTGGCGCCACCGGCGCCGAGCGCACGCAGCCGGTCGCCAAGCTGTTCCTGCGCCTCCTGCACGGCGCCGAGCGCCGAAGCCGTCGCCGCGCGCACCGTGCGCGGCGCTTCCACGGTGAGGGTTTCGAGCTGCCGCCGCAGGCCCTCGTCGACGCGCGCCAGCGCCGCGGCGGCCCGTTCGCCGGCCTCGCGCAGCGCCGCGACGCTGTTGTCCCCGGTGGCGGCGAACTGCTGCAGCGCCTCGCGCTGGCTCAGGGCGAGGGCGTCGAGCGCCGCGCGCCCGGCTTCGGCGAAGGCCGTCGCGCCGTCCTTGCCGAGACCGGCCGCCTCGTCCTCGAAACCCCGGCGCGCCGCCGCCAGTTCGTCCAGCGCCGCCGTCCGCGCGTCCTGCAGGGCGGCGACGCCGTCGGCCAGTTCCTGCGCCGCGCGTCCGACCGCCTCGCGCACCCGCGCGGCACTGTCGTCGCCGGTCGCGGCCAGCCGCGCCAGCATGTCGGCCTGCGCCTGCTCCAGCGTCGCGAGCGTGGCCCGGCCGGCCTCGGCGAAAGCGGCCACCCCCTGCCGCCCCAGGCCGACGGCCTCGGCCTCGAAATCGCGCCGGGCCGCCGCCAGCTCGGCGACCGACGCCGCGCGCGCCTCCGCCAGCGCGGCGACGCCGGCGGCGAGTTCGCCCGCCGCCCGCTCCAGCTCCGCGCGCGTCGCCGCCGCCTCGGCGCCGATCGACCGCGTCTCTCCGGCGAAGGTCTCGCGCGCCGAGGCGAAGGCGGCGACGGCGCCATCGGCGGCGGCGGCGGCACGCTGGCCGACATCGTCGAACGCCGCCGAAACGCTGGTCAACCGGCGGCTGGCGTCTGCCGCGGCCTGCTCGGCCTGCCGCAGCGCCACCGCCGCATGCGCCTCGGCCGACGCCCGCGCCTCGTCGAGCCGGCCGGCGATGCGCGCGGCGGTCGCCGCCAGGGCCTCGGCCTGGGCGCGCAGGGCTTCGCTGCCCGCCGCCGAGCGCTGCACCGATTCGTCGGCGAGGCCGGCGAGCCGCGCGGCTTCCTGTGCCAGCCGGTCGGCCAGCCCGTCGAGCAGGCCATGGGCGTTGACGACCTCGTCGTCGAGCCGCGTCGTCTCGATCGCCAGCCGGTCGCCGAGCGTCGTCAGCGCCGCCTCGACCGCACGGTGCGGCCGGCCGAGCGCGGCGACGTGACGCTCGAGGTCGGCAAGCGCGACATCGGTGCGGCGGCGCGTCAGCAGCCACCAGACGAACGCCGCCGCCAACGCCGGGGGCACCAGCAGGCCGGCGGCGAGCGCACCGATCTGGGACGGCGTGACGCCGCCGCCGGACGCGGTGACGCTCCATGCGAGGAAGCCGGCGAACCACAGCGCGCCGAACGCCGCCGCGACGAGCGCGCCGAGGCGAACGGCGGGCGACGCGTCGCGGAGCATGTTCGGGCGCGGCCGGCGTCAGGCCGCGACGCGGCGGCGCCGGCGGATGAGGGAGAGGATCTCGCGCGCCGCATTGGGAATGTTGGTGCCCGGTCCGTAGACGGCGGCGACGCCGTGCTCCTTGAGGAAGTCGTAGTCCTGCGCCGGAATGACGCCGCCGCAGACCACGATGACGTCCTCCGCGCCCTCGGCGCGCAGCGCCGCCGTCAGCTCCGGCACCAGCGTCTTGTGGCCCGCCGCCTGCGTCGATACGCCGACGACATGCACGTCGTTCTCGACCGCCTGGCGTGCCGCCTCGGCCGGTGTGGCGAACAGCGGCCCGACATCGACGTCGAAGCCGATGTCGGCGAAGGCGGTGGCGATCACCTTGGCGCCGCGGTCGTGGCCGTCCTGGCCCAGCTTGGCCACCAGCAGACGCGGCCGGCGGCCCTCCTCGCGAGCGAACTGCTCGACTTCGGCGAGGACCTTGCGGTAGTCGGCATCGTCCTCGAAGGCGGCGCCGTAGACACCCGAGATCGCCCGCGTCGTCGCCTGATGGCGGCCGAATACGCGCTCCAGCGCGTCCGACACCTCGCCGACCGTGGCGCGCGCGCGCACCGCATCGACGGTCGCAGCGAGGAGATTGCCCTCGCCCGAGCGCGCCACCTGTTCCAGCGCCGCCAGCGCCGCCGCGCACGCCGCCGCGTCCCGCTTGCCCTTGACCTCGGCGAGACGCACGAGCTGCTGCTCGCGCACCTTCGCGTTGTCGATGTCGAGAACGTCGATCTGCGCCTCGCGCTCCGGGCGGTAGCGGTTGACGCCGACGATCACGTCCTCGCCGCGATCGACGCGCGCCTGCCGGCGCGCCGCCGCCTCCTCGATGCGCAGCTTCGGCATGCCGGAGTCGACGGCTTTGGTCATGCCGCCCAGATCCTCGACCTCGGCGATGAGGGCGCCGGCGTGCTCGACGAGGCTCTTGGTCAGCGCCTCGACGTAGTACGAGCCGGCCAGCGGATCGACGACGTGCGGCACGCCGGTCTCGTGCTGCAGGATGAGCTGGGTATTGCGCGCGATGCGGGCGGAGAACGGCGTCGGCAGCGCCACCGCCTCGTCGAAGGAATTGGTGTGCAGCGACTGCGTGCCGCCGAGCACGGCGGCGAGCGCTTCCACCGTCGTGCGGATGACGTTGTTGTAGGCGTCCTGCTCGGTCAGCGACACGCCCGAGGTCTGGCAGTGCGTGCGCAGCATCAGCGAGCGCGGGTCGGTGGTGCCGAACTTGTCGGCCATCAGCGTCGCCCACAGCACGCGCGCGGCGCGCAGCTTGGCGATCTCCATGAAGAAGTTCATGCCGATGCCGAAGAAGAACGACAAGCGCGGCGCGAAATCGTCGACGGCGAGGCCCTTCGACAGCGCGGCGCGCACATAGTCGAGGCCGTCGGCGATGGTGAAGGCGAGTTCCTGCACCGCCGTCGCCCCGGCCTCCTGCATGTGGTAGCCGGAGATCGAGATGGAGTTGAAGCGCGGCATGTTGCGCGCCGTGTACTCGATGATGTCGGCGACGATCCGCATCGAGGGCGCCGGCGGATAGATGTAGGTGTTGCGGACCATGAACTCCTTGAGGATGTCGTTCTGGATGGTGCCGGAGAGCTTCTCCGGCGGCACCCCCTGCTCCTCGCCGGCGACGATGTAGCCGGCGAGCACCGGCAGCACCGCGCCGTTCATGGTCATCGACACGCTCATCTCGTCGAGCGGGATGCCGTCGAACAGCACCTTCATGTCCTCGACCGAATCGATCGCCACGCCGGCCTTGCCGACATCGCCGGTCACGCGCGGATGGTCGCTATCGTAGCCGCGATGGGTGGCGAGGTCGAAGGCGACCGACAGGCCCTTCTGCCCGGCGGCAAGGTTCTTGCGGTAGAAGGCGTTCGATTCCTCGGCCGTCGAGAAGCCGGCATACTGGCGCACGGTCCACGGGCGGTGGGCATACATCGTCGCCCGCGGCCCGCCGGTGAAGGGCGCGAAGCCGGGCATCTGGCCCAGCCATTCGATGCCCTCGAGGTCGGCCGCCGTATAGAGCGGCTTGACGGCGATGCCCTCGGGCGTCTGCCAGACGAGGCTGTCGGCCTCGGCCTTGATCTCGCGCGCGGCGAGCTTCTTCCAGTCGTCGAGGGACTTCTTCGGAAAATCGGCCATGGTGGCTCCGCCGGCGGCCCGGTCGTTGTGCGGTGCGGCAGTATAGGCCGGACGGTGGGCGGGCGTCAGCGTTCCGTGATGGTGGACCTCACCGGTTCTTCGGCCACTCACCGAGCTGGCGCTTGAGCTCGAGGCGTGCGATCTGCGCCCGGTGGACCTCGTCGGGGCCGTCGAAGATGCGCATGGCGCGTGTGTGGGCGGCCATATAGGCGAGCGGGAAGTCGTCGGTCATGCCGGCGCCGCCATGCACCTGCATGGCGCGGTCGATCACCGCCAGCGCCATGTTCGGCGCGGCGACCTTGATCATGGCGATCTCCTGGCGCGCCTCCTTGTTGCCGGCGACATCCATCATCCACGCCGCCTTGAGCACCAGCAGCCGGCACATCTCGATCTCGATGCGCGACTGGGCGATGCGCTCCTGGGTAACGCCGTGGTCGGCGATGAGGCGGCCGAAGGCGGTGCGCTCGCCGGCCCGCCGGCAGAGCAGTTCCAGTGCCCGCTCGGCGACGCCGATGACGCGCATGCAGTGGTGGATGCGGCCCGGCCCGAGGCGGCTCTGCGCGATCTCGAAGCCACGCCCCTCGCCGAGCAGGATATTGTCGGCCGGCACGCGGACATTGTCGAACACCACCTCGCCATGGCCGTGCGGGGCGTCGTCGAAGCCCATCACCGGCAGCATGCGTTCGACCTTCACCCCCGGCGTGGCGACGGGAACGAGGATCTGCGACTGCTGCAGGTGGCGCTTCGCCGCCGGGTCCGACTTGCCCATCACGATCATGATGGCGCAGCGCGGATCGCCGAGGCCCGATGTCCACCACTTGCGGCCGTTGATGACGTAGTGGTCGCCGTCGCGGCGGATCGAGCACTCGATGTTGGTGGCGTCGGACGAGGCGACCGCCGGCTCGGTCATGGCGAAGGCCGAGCGGATCTTCCCGTCGAGCAGCGGCGCGAGCCATTGCTTCTGCTGCGCCTCGGTGCCGTAGCGAACCAGCACCTCCATGTTGCCGGTGTCGGGCGCCGAGCAGTTGAAGACCTCCGGCGCCCAGTGCACGCGGCCCATGATCTCGCACAGCGTCGCGTATTCGAGGTTGGTCAGGCCCGGCCCGTGCTCGGCCTCGGGCAGGAACAGGTTCCACAGCTCGCGCGCCCGCGCCTCGCGCTTCAGCGTCTCGACGATGGCCGGCGTCTGCCAGCGCGTCGGCTGGCTGGCGAGCTGCGCCTCGTAAGTCTCCTCGGCCGGGTAGACGAACTCGTCCATGAAGGCCTCGAGCCGGGCCTTGTACGCTTCGCAACGCGACGACAACGCGAAATCCATCGGGTTCCCTCCGCCCTCGTCCCGCCGGCGCCGGGCGGGCTAGACTGCGGCAGCTTAGGCGCCGGACGGCGCGAAGGGGAGTGCTCCATGTCAAATCCGTTCGACCTGTCGGGCAAGGTCGCCATCGTCACCGGTTCGACCAAGGGCATCGGCAAGGCCATCGCCGCCGCCTACGCCGATGCCGGCGCGAAGGTGGTGATCACGTCGCGCGACGCCGGTCGCTGCGAGGCGACGCGCGCCGAACTCGCCGCGCGCGGCGAGGTCGTCGCCATTCCCGCCAACGCCTCGCGCAAGAACGAGCTGGAGGCGCTGGTCGCCGGCACGCGCAAGGCCTTCGGGCGCATCGACGTCGTCGTCTGCAACGCCGCCGTCAATCCCTACTACGGCCCGTCGCTGGCGATGCCCGACGCACCGTTCGAGAAGGTGATGAACGCCAACATCCTCGCCAACATCTGGCTGGTGCAGATGGTCGCCGACGAGATGAAGGCGCGGCGCGACGGCGCCATCATCCTGATGTCGTCGATCGGCGGCGCCTTCGGCACCGACGTCATCGGCGCCTACGCCGTCTCCAAGGCGGCGGTACGGCAGGTGGCGCGCAACCTCGCCGTCGAACTCGGCCCCGACAACATCCGCGTCAACTGCATCGCGCCGGGCCTGGTGAAGACCGATTTCGCCCGCGCTCTGTGGGAAGACCCGAACTACGTCGAGCCGCGCCTCGCGCGCACGCCGCTGCGCCGTCTCGGCGAGCCCGAGGACATCGCCGGCGCCGCCGTCTTCCTCGCCTCGCCGGCCGCCGCGTGGATGACCGGCCAGACCATCACCATCGACGGCGGCGCCACCGTCATCGTGTGACGCCGGCCCGTCCTTTCCGTCAGGAGTTCCGTCATGGCCCGTCCCATCCGCCGCGTCGTCACCGGCACGCTGCCCGACGGCCGGTCCACCGCCATCCTCGACGGCGTGGCGCCCAACGTCATGGTCCGCCGCGCCGCCGGTTGGACATCGACCGTGCTGTGGCACACCGATGCGATGCCGGCGCGCTACGCCGGCGATGACCGCTCGCTCGGCACTTTCCCGGTGGCCCCGCCGCCTGCGGGCACCATCTTCCGCGTCGTCGAGTTTCCGCCCGAGGCCGAGAAGCGCGCCGAGGGCGACAATGCCGCCGTGCTCGCCGAACTGGGCCTCGACAGCCATGCCGGGGGCGGCGTTGCGGCGGCGCATCGCACCCTGCACAAAACCGACACGGTGGACTACGTGATCATCCTGTCCGGCGAGATCGACATGCTGCTCGACGACGGCGAGGTGCATCTCGCCGCCGGCGACGTGCTGGTGCAGCAGGGCACCCTGCACGGCTTCGTCAACCGCGGCCGCGAGCCCTGCGTCGTCGCGGCGATTCTCGTCGACGCGCGCGGCGCCTAGGCGGTCACCATGGCGGGCGATCTCGTCACCCTCGCGCTGGGCCTCGTCGCCGAACCGGTGACGCTGGTCGGCTGCCTGCTGATCGGCGTCGGCGCGCGCAGCTTCGGCCTGGTCCTGCGCTTCGCCGCGCTGTGGGGCGTGGCCCTGCAGCTCTTCTCCGTGGCGCTCGGCCGCTGGTCGCTGCTGGAGCCGGAGGGACTGGCGATCGCGACGGTCCTGCGCGTCGTCGCCGTCGTCGCGCTGGCGCTGGCGATCCACGCCCTCGCCCGCCGGGTGCTGCGCAACCGGGACGGCGGCGGCACGCGGCCCGGTAACGGCGACCGCCGCAAGCCGCCGCCGCTGCGGCGCGTGAAGTAGCGCGGGCCGGAATCGAAGAAGGCCGCCCGGCGGGCGGCACGGGCGGCCTTCCTCTGGGGGGACCGGCAAGGGCGTACGGGGGGCGCACGCCGTTCCGCCGGCTCGGCCTGACCGCGCCGGCCGGCCGCTTGTGCGATCCGTTCCGGTACGGCCGGGCCAACTCGACCCTCTGGTCTCGCCTTCGCTAGGGGGCGATAGCTAAGACCGACATTTTCAATATGCCCAATCACAGATATTTCGAATAGCGAATTTATTTGCCCAATATGATCGACATATACGATATTAAGACATGGATATCGCTCACGCCCGCACGTTTCTGGCGATCGCCGAGACCGGCAGCTTCCTCGCGGCGGCGGCCCGCCTCAACATCACCCAGTCGACCGTCAGCGCCCGCATCCGCACGCTGGAGCTGGAAGTCGGCCAGTCGCTGTTCGACCGCGGCCGCGCCGGCGCGCGCCTGACCGCCGCCGGCCGTCGCTTCCTCGCCTACGCCGCCAACATGACGCGGCTGTGGGAGCAGGCGCGCCAGGAACTGGCGCTGCCGCAGAACGCGCGCGGCGCCGTCGCCGTCGCCGGCCAGGTCAGCCTGTGGGACCGCATGCTGCCGGCCTTCCTCGCCTGGATGCAGGATTCCGCCCCCGACATCGCGCTGCGCATCGAGGTCGGCAGCGCGCCCGAGGTGATGCACCGCCTGGCCCAGGGTCTCGTCGGCATCGGCATCCTCTACGCGCCGCAGACGCGCCCCGGCTTCACCGTCGAGCATCTGTTCGACGACGAGCTGGTGCTGGCGCGCGCCGGCGCCGGCGAGGCCGGGCCGGGCAATCCCGGCTACGTCTTCGTCGACTGGGGCCCGGACTTCCTCGCCGCGCACGGCGAGGCGTGGCCGGACGCGCCGGCGCCGTCGGTCGCCGTCGAGATCGGCGCGCTCGGCCTGCAATGCGTGCTCGACCGCGGCGGCTCGGGCTACTTCCCGCGCCGCATCCTCGAACCTCTCATCGCCGCCGGCCGCATCGCCGTCGAGGAGACCGCGCCGTCATTCCGCCGCGCCGCCTGGCTGGTGCGCGGCGCCGAAGCCGACGACGAGGTCATCGGCACCGCGCTCGACGGCCTGCGCGCGGTCGCTCGGGCCCAGGCGGCGGGATAGCAGTCCTGTTTTCAGCGATGTGTCAGCGTGACGGCACAAGCACGATCGTTACCCGTCATCGAGATCTGATCTTTATCAAGTAACGCTAAGTAGTAAATCGAAGGCCTGTCAGGAATAACGAGCGCGGCTTCGCTCGCACCAGTCTTTGCGACCGACCCGAATTGAAGCTCGTGGGCGAGAAATGCAACCATTTCACCACCAACCGCACCCGTGAGCAGCAACTCCTCGCCACGCGTGGCTTCCACCACAAACTCTTGCTGCGTCAGCGTGATCGGCCCCGACTCAAATGGGCACTCGCCTTCCATATCGGCGTGATAGTTGCCACCGACTTGGCGGATCGTCTCGCTTTGCAATCTCGCGCCGGAAAGATGTGCCTGAATCTGGGCAAGAAGCGACGAGGCGACGAGAGGCACCAGCTTTCGCGACCCATCCGGCATTCGCGCCATCCCCTTCGCCGATTGCAGCCAGGCCACGAACGGCGCCTTCTCGCGATAACGTGCCTGCATGAACGTGACCGTGATCCGCGCATCGCGCATGGTCATGAGCGAATCGATATAGTCGACTGCAACAGCATCGGCCGACAGATTCAGTATTCTGCCACGATATTCGATCAGGAAGCGGCTCAGCGACTCGCCCAGGCCGGCGGGATTGCTAGCGATCAGAAGGTCGATCGCCGCAGCGTCTTTGAACCTCTCAGAAAACTCAAAGGCCGACCCAGCCTTTGAGGGAAGAGGGTCTGGCGTAGGAAACCGTATGGATTCCGCAGGCGCGGTCCGAACCAACACCAATGTCGCCAAAATAGCGAATGCATACACCGCCCGCATGATCGCCCCCCTGCCGGTGTAGACAGAGACGATACTACGTGGCGCGAATGACTGTGCGCCCGAAAGTCGATCAGCCGAAGTTAAGCGGTTGGCGCCCGGTCACACCTGGCGCGCCACCATCATGCGCTTGATCTCGGCGATGGCCTTGGCCGGGTTCAGGCTCTTCGGGCAGGTCTTGGCGCAGTTCATGATGGTGTGGCAGCGGTAGAGGCGGAACGGATCCTCGAGCTGGTCGAGGCGCTCGCCCGTCGCCTCGTCGCGGCTGTCGATCAGCCAGCGATAGGCCTGCAGCAGGATGGCCGGACCGAGATAGCGCTCGCCGTTCCACCAGTAGCTCGGGCACGAGGTCGAGCAGCAGGCGCAGAGGATGCACTCGTAGAGGCCGTCGAGCTTGGCGCGGTCCTCGGGCGACTGCAGGCGCTCGCGCTCGGGCGCCAGCGTGTCGGCCTTGAGCCACGGCTCGATCTGCCGGTACTGGGCGAAGAAGTGCGTCTGGTCCGGCACCAGGTCCTTGATCACCGGCTGGTGCGGCAGCGGGTAGACGCGCACCTCGCCCTTCACGTCGGCGATGTACTTGGTGCAGGCCAGCGTGTTGGTGCCGTCGATGTTCATCGCGCACGAGCCGCACACGCCCTCGCGGCAGGAGCGGCGGAACGTCAGCGTCGGGTCGATCTCGTTCTTGATCTTGATCAGCGCGTCGAGAACCATCGGCGGGCAGTCGGCGAGGTCGACCGTGTAGGTGTCGAGGCGCGGATTGGCACCGTCGTCGGGCGACCAGCGGTAGACGCGGAAAATCCTGGGGTTCTTCGCCCCCGCCGGCGCCGGCCAGGTCTTGCCGGCCGTGACCTTCGAATTCTTCGGCAACGTGAACTCGGCCATCTCGCGGTCTCTCGTCTGGTCGGACGCTAAGCGGGGCGGTGCATCAGTAGACGCGCGCCTTCGGCGGGAAGCTCTGGACCTCGTTGGTCATCGGCTGCTGGTGCACCGGGCGGTAGTCGATGCGCGAGCGGCCCTTGTCGTCGACCCAGCAGATGGTGTGCTTCATCCAGTTGGCGTCGTCGCGCTCCGCGTAGTCCTCGCGGGCATGCGCGCCGCGGCTCTCGGTGCGGTTGACCGCCGAATCGATGGTCGCCACCGCCTGGTACATGAGGTTCTCGAGTTCCAGCGTCTCGACGAGGTCGGAGTTCCACACCAGCGAGCGGTCGCTGACCGACAAATCCTGCATGCCGCCCCAGATCTTCTTCATCTGGTCGGCGCCCTCCTGCAGCACCTCGCCGGTGCGGAAGACGGCGCAGTTCGACTGCATCGTGCGCTGCATGTCGAGGCGCAGCTTCGCCGTCTTCGTGCCGCCCTTGGCGTGGCGCAGGCGGTCGAAGCGCGCCAGCGCCGCGTCGCCGGCATCGGCCGGCAGCGGCTTGTGGCTCTGGCCCGGCTTCACCATCTCGGCGGCGCGCTCGGCGGCGGCGCGGCCGAAGACGACGAGGTCGAGCAGCGAGTTGGAGCCGAGGCGGTTGGCGCCGTGCACCGACACGCAGGCCGCCTCGCCGATCGCCATCAGCCCGGTCACCGGCACGTCGGGATCGTCGCCGACCTTGGTCATCACCTCGCCGCGCCAGTTGGTCGGCACGCCGCCCATGTTGTAGTGGCAGGTCGGCAGCACCGGGATCGGCTCGCGCGTCACGTCGACGCCGGCGAAGATGCGCGCCGTCTCGGCGATGCCGGGCAGGCGCTGGTGGATCACCGCCGGGTCGAGGTGCTCGAGGTGCAGGTGGATGTGGTCCTTGTTCGGCCCGCAGCCGCGCCCCTCGCGGATCTCGATGGTCATCGAGCGCGCCACGACGTCGCGCGAGGCGAGGTCCTTGGCGTGCGGCGCGTAGCGCTCCATGAAGCGCTCGCCCTCGGAATTGGTGACGTAGCCGCCCTCGCCGCGCACGCCCTCGGTGATGAGGCAGCCGGCGCCGTAGATGCCCGTCGGATGGAACTGCACGAATTCCATGTCCTCGAGCGGGATGCCGGCGCGCGCCGCCATGGCCGAGCCGTCGCCGGTCTGCGTGTGGGCGCCGGTGCAGGAGAAGTAGGCGCGGCCGTAGCCGCCGCTCGCCAGCACCGTCTGGTGCGCGCGGAAGCGGTGGATGGTGCCGTCGGCGAGGTTCCAGGCCATCACGCCGCGGCAGGCGCCGTCCTCCATGATGAGGTCGAGCGCGATGTACTCGATGAAGAACTCGGCGTTGTGCTTCAGCGACTGCTGGTAGAGCGTGTGCAGGATGGCGTGGCCGGTACGGTCCGCCGCCGCCGCCGTGCGGTGTGCCGGCGGGCCCTCGCCGTACTCGGTGGTCATGCCGCCGAACGGGCGCTGGTAGATCTTGCCGGCGTTGGTGCGGCTGAACGGCACGCCCTGGTGCTCCAGCTCGATCACCGCCGGCACCGCCTCGCGCACCATGTATTCGATGGCGTCCTGGTCGCCGAGCCAGTCGGCGCCCTTGACGGTGTCGTACATGTGCCAGCGCCAGTCGTCCTTGCCCATGTTGCCGAGCGAGGCCGAGATGCCGCCCTGCGCGGCGACCGTGTGCGAGCGTGTCGGGAACACCTTGGTCAGGCACGCCGTGCGCAGGCCCTTCTGGGCCATGCCGAAGGTGGCGCGCAGGCCGGCGCCGCCGGCGCCGACGACGACGATGTCGTAGCTGTGGTCGACGACGGTGTAGCTGGTACCCATCAATTGCCTCCGAGCGCGATGCGCAGCACCGACACGATGGCCGCGAGCGCAAGGACCAGGGCCGCACCCTTCATCGCCAGCAGCAGGGCGATGCGGCAGCCCTCACGGTGGACGTAGTCCTCGATCACCACCTGCAGGCCGAGCGCGCCGTGCCAGAAGCCGATGGCGACGGCGAGGATCAGCAGGACGGCGCTGACCGGGTTGCGGATCCAGCCGATGGCGGCGGCATAGTCGCCGCCGGCGACGACGACCATCGAGACGAGGAACCACACGACCAGCGGCACCAGCGCGATGGCCGTGACCCGCTGCATCCACCAGTGATGCGTGCCCGACCTGGCCGAACCGAGGCCACGCGCGTGCGCGAGCGGCGTGCGAATGCTCATGCCTCAGCCCCCCCGTACGGCGTAGCCGGCGATCCACACCAGCACCGTCAGGACGCCCGAGACGCCGACGACGATCCAGCCGCTGCGATAGGCGTCGGCGATCTCGAAGCCGTAGCCGGCGTCCCAGAACAGGTGACGCACCCCGTTACACAGGTGGTAGCAGAGCGACCAGGTGAAGCCGAGCAGAACCAGCCGGCCGACGATCGAGCCGTTGAACCACTGCACCGCGGCGAAGGCCTCGGGCCCGGCGGCGGCGGCGACCAGCCACCAGACCAGCAGCACCAGCCCCGCGGCGAGCGCCATGCCCGTGCCGCGGTGGAGTATCGACAGCACCGATGTGAGCTGCGGACGATAGACCTGCAGGTGCGGCGATAGCGGACGTTCGTCGGCTGCCATGATCGCCTCGAGTCCCCCGACAATCCTTCCCTGGCCGCGTTCCGCGATCCCTGCGGTACGCCAACCGCGCGGGACGGATGCCGAGGCCCCTTTTCGTGGTGTAGACGGCCGGCGCCGCGCCGTCAACGCCGGCCCACGGGCGCCACCGGCGGCCCATCCGGTGTGGATAAGCTGTGGAGGAACTGTGGTGTTCGCGCGCGATTATGCACAGGAATCTGCGCTCGCCGGACATTCGCGCGTTGCCGCCGGTGCCGCGGCGCGCCGACCATTCCGCCTGTACGCGAAGGCGTGAATGCGGGTCTCGCCCCATGTGGCACCGGCGGTTTCGACCGCCCCTGCCACGGCGCCGGCCCGGCCCCGCGGGGCCGCGACGGCGACAGGACGGAGACGGTCAGCGATCCTGCCGTGCGCGCGCCGCGAGGCGCCACCGCCCGGCAGGGTCAGGCAGACACCGCATGCGGCCCACGTTGCCCCTGCCGCAAGGCCGGGGCGGTGGATGGCCGGTCCCTGCCGGTGCGGCGTCGGCCTCGCGGCCGCGGCGTCCGGTACCACGGGATCCGCCGGGTTCGCGGGAAGGTCCATGCGGCATCGCCTCCGGGCGGCGTCGCGGGAGAAGGGCCGGCGGCAGGGACCGGTGGCGGCGCGCGAGCGGCGCCCCGGCATCGGCAGCCGGCACCGAGGCCGCGCAAGGCGTGAAGCCCGCGCGGCCGGTATGGCGGATCGGATCCCAGGGTTCTCGCCGGCCCGGGATTCCGACGCGCCGGAGGCGATGTGGCGCCCGCGAGGGCGCGACCGACGCGCCGGCCGAAACGCCGCGATGCCCCTTCCCGCCCGTGGTCCGGGCCCCGCGCGACGGGGCCTCGTGCCGCGCGGGCTTCGGCCGCGCCCGGCACGGCTGCCGCCGGCAGCGCGCGACGCATCGGCCAGGGGTGCTGCGCGCGGCGGGCGGACGGGACAGGGCCCGGCCGCGTCTGCGTAACGGGAAGGCGTCAGGAGCGGCGGATCCCGCGTCCGCGCACCTGGCGCCTTCTTCCGTTTCGAACCGCCGTCAGTCGCGGCCGGCGAGCGCCGCCGCCAGCGCCAGCGTGCGCTCGGCCGTCGCGACGTGCAGGTTCTCGACCAGCCGGCCGTCGAGCACGGCGACGCCCCGGCCGGCGGCCAGCGCCTCGGCGTGGGCGGCGACGATGCGGCGGGCGTGCGCCACCGCCGCCTCGTCCGGCCCGAAGGCGGCATTGGCCGGGCCGATCTGCGACGGGTGGATCAATGTCTTGCCATCGAACCCCATGTCGCGGCCCTGGCGACAGACGGCGGCGAAACCCGCCGCGTCCGACAGGTCGAGGTGGACGCTGTCGAGCGCCGCGATGCCGGCGGCGCGCGCCGCCAGCACAACGAGGGAGAGGCTGGCGAGGAACGGGGTGCGGTCGGGCGTCGGCCGCGCGTTGAGGTCACGCCCGAGGTCTTCCGTCCCCGCCACCAGGCAGGTTACGCGCGGATGGGCGCGGGCGATCTCGGCCGCTGCCAGCACGCCGGCGGCGGTCTCGATCATGCACCAGAGCTGGAGGTCCGACGGCGCGCCGGCCGCCTCGAGCACGGCGACGGCGCCGCGCGCCGCCGCGGCGCTGCCGATCTTCGGCACCAGCACGGCGTCGGCGCCGGCCCGCGCCAGCGCGGCGAGGTCCGCCGCACCCCACGGCGTATCGAGGCCGTTGGCACGCACGATGCGTTCGCGCCAGCCGAAGCCGCCGGCCGCGAGCGTCGCCACGGCGCGGTCGCGCGCCGCCGGCTTGGCGTCGGGCGCGACCGAGTCCTCGAGGTCGAGGATGACGCCGTCGACCGGCAGCGTCGCCGCCTTGGCCAGCGCGCGCGCGTTGGCGGCCGGCGCGAACAGCACGCTGCGGCGCGGCCGCACGGGTTTCGTCATCGGGTCATGCTCCGGCTTGCGGACAGCGAGCGGCGACTATAAGCCGGTGCGGTGACGCGGCAAGCCGCGGGGGAAGGCAGCCATGAACATCCTGTCGATCCAGTCGCACGTCGCCTTAGGCCATGTCGGCAACGCCGCCGCCACGCTGCCGCTGCAGCGCCTCGGCTTCGAGGTGCTGGCGGTGCCGACGGTGGTGTGGTCGAACCACGCCGGCTACGGCGATTGCGGCGGGCCGGCGCTTGGCGCCGCCGACGTCGCCGGCCTGATCGACGGGCTGGAACGGCGCGGCGCCTTCGCCGCCACCGGCGGCGTCCTCACCGGCTATCTCGGCGACGCGGCGCTCGGGCCGGTGCTGCTCGACGCCGTGGCGCGCGTGCGCGAGGCCAATCCGGCGGCGCTGTGGTGCTGCGATCCGGTGCTGGGCGACGACTATGCCGGCCTCTACGTTGGCGACGACGTCGCCGCCTTCGTCGCCAACCGCGCCGTGGCCGACGCCGATATCGTCACCCCGAACCTGTTCGAACTCGAATTCCTCGGCGGCCGCGCGGCCGGCAGCCTTGCCGGCGCCCCGGTCGCCGACATCACCGCCGCCGCCCGCGCCCTGCTCGGCCGGGGCGAGGGCGGCCGGCCGCACCTCGCCGTCGTCACCAGCGTCACGGCCGAGGGCATGCGGCCGGACGCGATCGCCATGCTGGCGGTGACGGCGGACGCCGCCTGGCTGGTGGTGACGCCGCGCCTCGCCTTCGAGCGACCGCCCAACGGCGCCGGCGACCTGACGGCGGCGCTGTTCCTCGCCCAGCGCCTGCTGCGTCCGGGCGAACCGCCAGGCACCGCTCTCGCCGCCACGGCCGCCCGGGTGTTCGCCATCCTCGAGGCGACGCATGCCGCCGGGGCGCGCGAGCTGGCGCTCGTCGCCGCCCAGGACGCCGTGCTGCGCCCGCCGCGGGGGTTCGCCGCCCGCGGCCTGCGGATCTGAGCCGGCCGCGACGTTTGCGCCGCCCGGGCTTTCTGATATGAACGCCACGGCCCCGCGCCGCGGTGCCCAAGGAAACGCCACAGCACCGCCGCCTGCCCCTTGCTGACCGCCAGCATTTTCCTCAATGGCCTGGTGTTCGGGCTCATCCTCGCCGCGCCGGCGGGCCCGGTCGGCGTGCTTTGCATCCAGCGCACGCTGTCGGAAGGCCGCCTGCACGGGCTGCTGTCGGGCCTCGGCGCCGCCGTCGGCGACGCGCTCTACGGCATCGTCGCTGCCTTCGGCATCAGCGCCGTCGCGCTGTGGATCGACGAGCACGAGGCCGGCCTGCGGACCTTCGGCGGCATCGTGCTGCTGATCCTCGCCGCGCGCACGGTCATGGGGCGGCCGCGCCAGACGGTGCCGGCGGTGCGCGGCCGCGTCCACACCGGCAGCCTCGCACGCGACTTCGTCTCGGCCTTCGCGCTCACCATCACCAATCCGGTGACGCTGATCACCTTCGCCTCGCTGCTGGCGACCTTCGGCCTGACCAACGTCATCGAGACACGCGCCCGCGCCACGGCGCTGGTCGGCGGCGTCTTCCTCGGCTCGCTCGTGTGGTGGCTGGCCATCGCGCTGGCCGCCAATTTGTTCCGGCCGATGGTCGAAGGCGGCAACGGCAGCTGGATGCGCTACGTCTCGGCCGGCATCCTCGGCGCCTTCGCGCTGTGGGCGCTGGTCACCGCCTGGGTGATGGTCTGAGGCCGGTCAGCCCGGCGGCGCCCAGCCCGCCGGCGCCATCTCGAAGGCGGCGAACTCGAAGCCCGGCGCGACTGTGCAGCCGACCAGCGTCCACGCACCGAGGCTCACCGCCGACTGCCAGGCGTCGGCCGGCACCACCGCCTGCGGCCGTTCCCCTGCGGCGAGGTCGCTGCCGAGGCGATGGACGGCCGCCGGCGCCGCGCCGGCGCTGACGCTGAGCGCGAGCGGCGCGCCGGCATACCAGTGCCAGATCTCGACGGCATCGCGCACGCGGTGCCAGGCCGAGCGCTCGCCGGCGGCGAGCAGGTAATAGATGGCGGTGACGGCGGCGCGGCGCGCGCCGTCGCCCTCGCGGAAGATCTCGCGGTAATGGCCACCCTCGGGATGCGGGGCAAGGCCGAGCAGGCGGACGACCGCCGCGGCGTCCATCGCCGCGGGCACCGCAGGCGCGCTCATGCCGCCGCGCTCATGCCGGCGGCCGGGTCTGCTGCATCGAGGGGCGCTCGGCGAAGCTCGCGAACCATGCCGTCAGCTTCGGCCGCCCGCCGCGCCAGTCGTCCCCGGCGAAGCGGAAATCGCGGTAGGCGAGCGCGCAGCCGACGCCGATGTGGCCGAGCGTAATCGCGCCGCCGAGCGCGGCCGCCTCGCGCTCCAGCAGGTCGAGCGCGGTGTTGACCGACCATGCCTGGCGGTCGACGAATTTCTGCGAGAGCTTGTCGCCCTCGTGGAACAGCGTCTCGACGCGGGCGTTGACCGAGGCGTCGAGCATGCCGGTGGCGATGGCGTCGAGGTGCAGCGCCTGCCAGCGTGCCGCGCCGTCGGGCAGCAGCTTCGCCGCCGGCGCCTGCGCGGCGAGGTACTGGCAGACGATCGCCGACTCGAACAGCACCGGGCCGTCGTCCGTCACCAGCGTCGGCACCTTGCCGATCGGGTTGAGGTCGCGGTAGCCGGCCGGATCGGTCCACGGGTTGATCTCGACCATCTCGATCTTCGCGGCGAGGCCGGCCTCGATGGCTGTGACGCGCGCCTTGCGCGCGTAGGGCGAGGCGGCGGAGAAGTAGAGCTTCATCGCGGTTGTCCCCGGCTGAGGGTTGCGGCAACGCGGGCGCACCCTATCGCCGGCCCGCGCCAGCGCCAAGCGCGCGCGCCGGAACGGAGCCTTTACCGCCGGCTCACAGCGGGCGCGGCGGCATGCTAGCGTGCCGGCATGTGGCCCGACGTCGTCGACCAGCGCGATTTCTATGCGACCGGCCTCGGCCAGACCGTGCGCCGCACCGTGCGCCGTGCCATGCGCGAGATGTGGCCGGACACGTCGGGCATGACCGTCGCCGGCATCGGCTACGCCACGCCCTACCTGCGCCCGTTCCACGAGGAGGCGGCGCGCGCGCTGGCGGTGATGCCGGCGCCGATGGGCGTGATCGCCTGGCCGGCGCCGAAGACGGCGCGCGGCGCGGCGCGCGAGCCCAACGTCGTCGCGCTGGCGCACGAGGGCGAGTTGCCGCTGCCCGACCTCTCGGTCGACCGCATCCTCATGGTTCACGCGCTCGAACATGCCGCGCAGCCGCAGGCGATGCTGCGCGAGCTGTGGCGCGTGCTGGCCGACGGCGGCCGACTGCTCGCCGTCGTGCCCAACCGGCGCTCGATCTGGGCGCGCAGCGACCACACACCGTTCGGCCACGGCCAGCCCTACTCGCTCGACCAGCTCAACCGCACCCTGCGCGCCGCGATGTTCGCTCCGCTGACGGCGCGGCGGGCGCTGTTCGTGCCGCCGACGCAGCGCCGCTTCGTGCTGTCGGGCGCCTATGCGTGGGAACGGCTCGGCGAGCGCTGGTTCCAGCCGCTCGGCGGCGTGCTGCTGGTCGAGGCCGGCAAGCAGATCTACGCGGCGACCACGGCCGGCGCCACGGCGCGGACGCGCCGACGCTACCTGCCGGCCGGCGTCGCGGCGCGGCGCGAGGGCCCCGTCAGTCCCGCGAAATGAGGAACACCGCCTGTTCGGCGCGCAGGTTGTCGAACCAGCCCGGACGCGCCACGCGGCGGGCCTTGCCGTCGCGGCCGATCAGCACGGCACGCTCGACGCGCACGCCGAGTTCACGCGCCAGCGCGAGGAAATCGGCGATGGTGACGAGGCGGATGTTCGGCGTCGCGTACCACGGCGCGTTGAGGATGTGGGAGTCGGGCGCCCGGCCGTTGACCAGCAGCTGCGCGCGCAGCCGCCAGTAGGCGAAGTTCGGGAAGCTGACGACGGCGTGGCGGCCGATGCGCAGCAGCTCCGCCAGCATCGCCCGCACGTCGTAGATCGCCGGCAGCGTCTGCGACAGGATGACGAAGTCGAAGGCATCGGACGGGTAGTCGGCGACGACCGACTCGGCGTCGCCCTGGATCACCGCCAGGCCGTGCGCCACGGCCTCGCTGACGCCTTCCGGCGACAGCTCGATGCCGCGCCCGTCGACGCCCTTGAAGTGGACGAGATAGGACAGCAGCGTGCCGTCGCCGCAGCCGACGTCGAGCACGCGCGAGGCCGGCGCCACCATGTCGGCGATGAGCTGGAGGTCGGTGCGGATGGTGCCGGTACGCGGCGGCGGCGGGCGGTTCATCATGCCGGCCGCCGCCCGAGGCCGGCGAGTTCCGCCGCGCCGCCGAGAAAGCCCGACAGCACGCGGAAGAACTCCGGCTCGTCGAGCAGGAAGGCGTCGTGGCCGGCGTCGGTCTCGATCTCGACGAAGCTCACCGCCGCCGCCGCGGCGTTGAGCGCGTGCACCACGGTGCGCGACTCCACCGTCGGAAACAGCCAGTCCGAGGTGAAGCTGACGACGCAGAAGCGCACCGGCGAGCCCTTGAAGGCGTTGGCCAGCACGCCGTTGCCGCGGTCCTGGGCGAGATCGAAGTAGTCCATCGCCCGCGTGATGTAGAGGTAGGAGTTGGCGTCGAAGCGCTCGACGAAGGTCGAGCCCTGGTGGCGCAGGTAGCTCTCGACCTGGAAGTCGGCGTCGAAACCGAAGGTCACCGCCTGGCGGTCCTGCAGCGAGCGGCCGAACTTGCGGTGCAGCGCGCGGTCCGACAGGTAGGTGATGTGCGCCGCCATGCGGGCGACGGCGAGGCCGCGCGCCGGGCGCTTGCCGTGGCGGAAATACTCGCCCGCGCACCATTCGGGATCGGCCATGATCGCCTGCCGGCCGACCTCGTGGAAGGCGATGTTCTGCGCCGAGTGGCGCGCCGCGCCGGCGATGGCGCAGGCGGCGAAGACGCGCTCGGGATAGCGCGCCGCCCATTCCAGCACCTGCATCGCGCCCATCGAGCCGCCGATGACGCAGAACAGACGCTCGATGCCGAGGGCGTCGATCAGCAGCTTCTGCGCCGCCACCATGTCGCCGATGGTGATGACTGGAAACGTCAGGCCGTAGGGTTCGCCGGTCGCCGGGTCGATCTCGCGCGGGCCGGTCGTGCCCATGCAGCCGCCGAGCACGTTGGCGCAGATCACGAAGTAGCGGTCGGTGTCGATCGGCTTGCCGGGGCCGATGGCGAGATCCCACCAGCCCGGCCGCCCGGTGACCGGGTGCGGTTCGGCGGCGAACTGGTCGCCGGTCAGCGCGTGGCAGACGAGGATGGCATTGGAACGCGCGGCGTCGAGCGTGCCGTAGGTCTGCCATGCGACCGTGAACGGCCCGAGCGTCGCACCCGAGGCGAGGCGCAACGGCGCGTCACGGCCGAGGACCGTGCGCTCGCCCGGAAGGTTTGCGGTCGGCGGTGCTGCGGACGGTGCGACGCCCGTGCGAACGGTTCCGCCGGTAGCACTGGACATATCGGCAATCGCTCGTCGGATGCGGCGGCGTGTCCGGCACGGCGCCGGGAACCGCCCGCCACGGCAGCGCGAATAGCTATGGTCACCCCCCCATGGTGTCAACGTTTTCTTTGCCAAGCGGCCGGCGTCGGCGCTACAAGGCCGCGCGAGAATCCCCCTGTGGGCCCTCCCCATATGACCATCGTTTCCGGCACTCTCGACGAGCTGCGGCGCGAGATCGACACCATCGACGATGCCCTGCATGACCTGATCATGCGGCGGGCCGAGGTGGTGCGCCGCATCGGCCTTGCCAAGGGCGGCAGCGGCGGCACGACCTACCGCCCGGCGCGCGAGGCGCAGCTCCTGCGCCGTCTCGTCGGTCGCCACCGCGGCCCGCTGCCGGCCTCGACCGTCGTGCGCTTCTGGCGCGAACTGATGGCCGCCGCCCTGCGCCAGCAGGGCGACTTCTCCGTCGCCGTCTGGCGCGACGGCGAGGACGGCGTCGACGGCGAGATGGTGCGCCAGCATTTCGGCGCCGTGACGCCGCTCACACCGCACAGCACGCCGGCACAGGTGATCACCGCCGTGGCGCAGGGCAACGCCTCCGTCGGCGTGTTGCCGCTGCCGCAGGACGACGACCACGATCCGTGGTGGCCGGCGCTGCTGATCGGCGCGCCGCGCCGCGCCAGCGGCGAGGCGCCGCGGGTCGTCGCCCGCCTGCCCTTCCTCGGCGCCACGGCCGCCCGCGCCGGCGGCGCCTTCGTCGTCGGCCGCGGCGACGTCGATGCCTCGGGCGACGACCACAGCCTGATCGTCCTCGTCTGCGGCGAGGACGCCAGCCGCGCCCGCATGCAGGGTGCCCTGCGCGACGCCGGCTTCACCATCGCCGGCCACATCGCGCTCGACCGGCCGGGCGCGCGCGAACGCCTCCACCTGCTCGACCTCGCCGGCTATGTCGCCGCCGCCGACGCGCGCTTCGCCGTTGTCGGCGAGCGCGTCGGCGCGACCGCCATCCATCGCCTCGGCGGCTACCCCACGCCGATGGCGCGCATCGACTGAACGTTGTACCCCGGATCGTTCATGGCCCAGCCCACCCCCCGTCCCAGCATCCTCGACATCCCGCTGTACGCGGCGAGCGAGGCGCGGCCCGGCACGGACTACGCGATCAACATCGGCTCCAACGAAAGCGCGCTCGGCCCGAGCCCGCGCGCCGCGGGCGCCTATGCCCGCGCGGCGCGCGAGATGCACCGCTATCCCGAGATCGACGGCCGCTCGCTGCGCGAGGCCATCGGCCGCCACTACGGGCTCGACCCGGCACGCATCATCTGCGGCGCCGGCTCGGACGAACTGCTGGAGCTGATCGGCCACGCCTATGCCGGCGAGGGCGACGAGGTGCTGTACAACGCCCACGGCTTCCAGATGTACCCGATCGTCGCGATGGCCGCCGGCGCGCGCCCGGTCAAGGTTGCGGAGACGCGGCTGACCGCCGACGTCGACGCCTTCCTCGCCGCCGTGACGCCGCGCACGCGGCTGGTATTCCTCGCCAATCCCAACAACCCGACCGGCACCTACCTGCCGCTGTCGGAACTGCGGCGGCTGCGCGCCGGCCTGCCCGACAACGTCCTGCTGGTGGTCGACGCCGCCTATTCGGAGTATGTCGTCCGCAACGACTACTCGCCCGGGATGGAACTTGTGGATGCCGGCGGCAACACCGTGATGACGCGGACCTTCTCGAAGATCCACGCGCTGGCCTCGCTGCGCCTCGGCTGGGGCTATTTCCCCGCCGGCATCGCCGAGGTGATCGAGCGCATCCGGCCGCCGTTCAACATCTCGCAGGCGGCCATCGAGGCGGGCAAGGCGGCGCTGGCCGACGTCGCGCACACCGACCGCTCGCGCGCCAACAACGACAGCGTGCTGCCGTGGTTCTCGCGCCGCCTCGCCGGACTCGGCCTCGAGGTCAATCCGTCGGTCGCCAACTTCGTGATCGCCCGGTTCCCGCTGGAGACCGGCCGCGATGCCGCTGCCGCCTACGCCTGGCTCAAGGACCGCCGCATCGTCGTGCGCCGCATCACCGGCTACGGTCTGCCGGAATGGCTGCGCTTCACCATCGGCACGCCGGCAGAGATGGCCACCGTCGGCGACGCGATCGAGGAGTTTCTCGCGCGATGACGGCGGCGCCCCCGTTCGCGCGCGTCGTCGTCGCCGGCATCGGCCTGATCGGCTCTTCCCTCGCGCTCGCCATCCGCGCCGGCGGTCTCGCGCGCGAGGTGATCGGCGTCGACGCCGACGCGCGCGTGCGCAACGTGGCGCCGAGGCTCGGCATCGTCGACCGCGTCGAGACCGATCCCGTCGCGGCGGTGCGCGGTGCCGACCTTGTGGTGCTGGCGGTGCCGGTGCGCGCGATGGGCGCGCTGGTACAGGCGATGGCGCCCGGCCTCGCGCCCGGCACCATCGTTACCGACACCGGCTCGGTGAAGCGTGCCGTGATCGAGGCGGTGGCGCCGCACCTGCCGGCAGGCGTGCATCTCGTGCCCGGCCATCCGGTCGCCGGCACCGAGCATTCCGGCCCCGAGGCCGGCTTCGCCGAACTGTTCCGCGACCGCTGGTGCATCCTTGCCCCGGCCGCAGGCACCGACGCGGCGGCGATCGAGGCCGTTGCCCGGCTGTGGCGCGCCGTCGGCAGCGACGTCGAGGTCATGGACCCGGTCCATCACGACCGCGTGCTGGCGATCACCAGCCACCTGCCGCACGCCATCGCCTACACCATCGTCGCGACGGCGGCGGACCTCGAGAACCAGTTGCAGCTTCTGGCGGCCTCGGCCGATCCGCAGAAGGTGACGACGGCGGAAGTCATCAAGTATTCGGCCGGCGGCTTCCGCGACTTCACGCGCATCGCCGCGTCCGACCCGGTGATGTGGCGGGACGTGTTCCTGACCAATCGCGAGGCCGTGCTGGAGATGCTCGGCCGCTTCACCGAGGATCTGATCCGCCTGCAGCGCGCCATCCGCTGGGCCGAGGCCGACACGCTGGAGGCGCTGTTCCGCCGCGGCCGCGAGATTCGCCGTGGCGTCGTCGCCGCCCGCCAGGCCGGCCAGTTCGTCTATGGCGAGAACGGCGAACGCAAGGACGGCGACGGCAGCGAATAGGAAACTGTCGCGCCGGCCCGCTCGCCTCGCCTACTTCGCGGCGGCGCGCACCGGCGTGCGGGTCATCGTCTTGATCGGTCCGCGCGGGTTGCCCGAACGGGCGGCGATCTCGCGGTCCTGCGCCTCGATATGCGCGCGCGCCGGCTCGTCGCCGTCGAGGCCGCCGATCAGTTCGACCGGAACCTTGCGGTTCGAGGTGAGCGCGCCATCCTGGTAGACGACGTCGAACAGGACGTAATTGCCGACCACGACCGGCTTCTTGCTGCTGCGACCCATCATCGTCTCCCTGCGCTGCAGCGTCGGCTGCGCGCCGTGTCAGCCCGTCGTCGTCTCGCCGTCGGCCGCATCGTCCGGAGCGGCGTCCGCCGGCACCCCGGCGGTGTCGTCGGCAGGCTCTCCCTCGCGCTGGGCGGCCTTGCGCTCCTCGCGCTTGCGCAGCTTCTCCTCGCGCTTCGCTTCCTTGGAGCGATTGCGCTCGGCGCGCTGGTGGCGATAGTTCGGCTTGAAGGGCATCGCCTGTTCTCCGGACTACGGTCGGCCGGCGCCGACCGGCATTACGGACGCGAAGGGGCGCCAGTCGCCCGGCGCCCCTCCTGTCGAACAGCGGGCCCCTGGGGGCCGGCGGATCAGACGGCCTTGAGGTTCTCGGCCGAGGACTTGCCGCGCTTCGGGTCGCGCTGCTCCTCGAACGAGACCTTCTGGCCCTCGTTCAGGCTGCGCATGCCGGCGCGCTCGACGGCCGAGATGTGGACGAAAACGTCCGGGCCGCCCGACTCCGGCTGAATGAAGCCGTAGCCCTTGGTGCTGTTGAACCACTTAACGGTGCCGATGGGCATCGCTGTCCTCCAATAGATATCGACGCCGCCCACGATGGGAGACGCATCAGACTGTGTCGAGGATTGGCAGCGATCCGCAGGCCCGAAGGCGTAGAGAGGGCCGTCAGTCCGTACAGAATGACCGGCATATACATGGACCGGATCGACCGCCGGATCAAGGACACGATAGATTATTTCGCAGGCAGTCCCGCTCAGTCGGCGAGCGCGGCCACCGCCTCGCGGTGCAGCGCGGCATCGCCCGCGGCCAGCACGCGGCCGTCGGAAGCGAGGCCGAGGGGCCGGCCGCGCCAGTCGCTGATCACCCCCCCGGCACCCTCCAGCACGGGCACGTGCGAGCAGAAGTCGTAGGGCTTCATGCCGCCCTCGACGGCGATGTCGGCATGGCCGCTGGCGATCAGGCCGTAGGCCAGGCAGTCGGTGCCGTAGCGGGTGTAGCGGGCGCGGTCGGCGACCCGGCGGAAGGCGGCGAAATCGGCCGGGTCGGCGAACATTTCCGGCGCCGTGGCGAACAGGCTCGCGGTGGCGAGACCGCCGCAGGGGCGCGTGCGGACGGGCACCGCGTCGCCGCCGTCGCGCTCGTGCAGGGTCGGCCGCCCGGCGACGCCGATCCAGCGCTCGCCGAGCGCCGGGTGGTCGATGATGCCGATCACCGGCCGGCCGTCGCGGACGAGGGCGATCAGCGTGCCCCACACCGGCACGCCGGTGATGAAGGCCCGCGTGCCGTCGATGGGATCGAGCACCCAGACGTGGTCGGCGCCGGTGCGCTCGCCGCCGTGCTCCTCGCCGAGGATGCCGTGGGCCGGTACGCGCTCGGCCAGCAGCCGGCGCATCGCCGTCTCGGCATCGCGGTCGGCGATCGTCACCGGGCTGGCGTCGGACTTGGCGTCGACCGCGAAGGGCTGGCGGAAATGGCGCAGGCTCACGGCACGCGCGGCGGCCGCGAGGCCGCGCGCGAGGTCGAGGAGGGCGTCGTCGTCGCTGTCGTTCACGGGACGATCCTGCCACGCCGGCCGCCGGCGGGCGATCATCCCCGCGCGATCAGTTGGCCGGCAGCGGCAGCGGGCTGTCCGATTGCTGGTTGAGCCAGACGAGCAGCGCCGCGCGGTCCTCGGCCTTGGCGATGCCGGCGAAGGTCATCTTGGTCTTCGGCACCATGCCCTTGGGATTGGTGAGGAAGGCGTTCAGCTTCTCGAAGTCCCAGGTGCTGCCCATGCTGGCCATCGAGTCGGAATACGCGAAACCTTCCACGTGCGCCGTCTTGCCGCCGACCACGCCCCACAGGTTCGGCCCGACCTTGGTCGGCCCGCCCTTGTCGAAGGAATGGCAGGCGATGCACTTTTTCGCCTGCTTCTCGCCGTCGGCCGGGCTGGCGGCAGCCAGCAGCGGCGCCAGCGGCTTCTGCTCCTCCGGCGCCGCGGCGGCGGTCGCCTCGCCGGCGCCCGCGACCTCGACCGGATAGGCGTAGTGGTGCTCGACCGGGCCGTGGTGGCCGCCGTCCCACATCTTGTTGATGAAGATGCCGATCGTCACGGCGAACAGCAGGGCCACGAGACCCGCTCCGAAGACCTTGTTGAGGTCCGCACTGGACATGGGCGATCGATCCCTTCGCACGCGCTTGCCGCCGGTCCCGCCGCACATGGCCCGACAGCCCGAACAGGACTGGTCGCAGCGGGTGGCCGTTGTATACCGTCGCTGCCGCGGGGTGGCCTAGCCGGCCCGCCCGCGCGCGGCATTACGTCGCACAAATCGGGACCGCCATGGCCGCCACGCTGTCGCCCGTCGTCCTCATTCCCGCCCGCATGGCCTCGACGCGCCTGCCAGGCAAGCCGCTCGCCGACATCGCCGGGGCGCCGATGATCGTGCAGTGCGTGCGCCGCGCCACCGAGGCCGCCGTCGGTCCGGTCGCCGTCGCCGCCGCCGAGGCGGAAATCGTCGCCGCCGTCGAGGCGGCGGGGGGGCGGGCGGTGCTGACCGACCCGGCGCATCCCTCCGGCTCCGACCGTATCCACGAGGCGCTCGCCCGCATCGACCCCGACGGGCGCCACGACGCCGTGGTCAACCTGCAGGGCGACCTGCCGACCCTCGACCCGGCGCTGGTGCGCGCCGCCGTTGCGGCGCTGGCGGAGACCGGCGCCGACATCGCCACCGTCGCCGCGCCCATCGTGCGCGCCGAGGAGCGTGCCGATCCCAACGTCGTCAAGGCCGTGGTGTCGCTGGCCGACGGCGCCCGGGTCGGCCGCGCGCTCTATTTCAGCCGCGCCACCGTGCCCTCCGGCGACGGCCCCCTCTACCATCACATCGGCCTCTACGTTTACCGCCGTGCGGCGCTCGCCCGTTTCGTCGCCCTGCCGGCGAGCCCGCTGGAATTGCGCGAACGATTGGAACAATTGCGCGCGCTGGAGGCCGGAATGAGCATCGCGGTTGGCATCGTTGACACCGTCCCGCTCGGTGTCGATACTCCCGCCGACCTCGAACGGGCCCGGAAGATGCTCGCTCAAGTATCTGGAAACTAAAACGAAAACGGCCCCACGATGTCCGCCACAGACCCGGCCCGTACCATCGCCTTCCAGGGCGTGCTCGGCGCCAACTCCCACATCGCCTGCAACGAGGCCTTCCCGGACCTGACGCCGCTGCCCTGCGCGACGTTCGAGGACGCCTTCGCCGCGGTCGAGACGGAGCGCACGGCGGCGCTGGCGATGATCCCGATCGAGAACTCGCTCGGCGGCCGCGTCGCCGACATCCACCACCTGCTGCCGAACTCCTCGCTCTACATCGTCGGCGAGCACTTCCTGCCCATCCAGTACAAGCTCGCCGCCCCGAAAGGCGCGACGCTCGAAGGGCTCAAGGAGGTGTGGAGCCACGTGCAGGCGCTGGCCCAGTGCCGCGAGCAGATCCGCGACCTCGGCCTCAAGCCGGTGACGCGCGCCGATACCGCCGGCGCGGCGCTGGAAGTCGCCGAGATGGGCGATCCGTCCATCGCCGCCGTGTGCCCCGGCCTCGCCGCCGAGCTCTATGGCCTCGACGTGCTGCGCAACCGCTTCGAGGACCGCATCGGCAACACCACGCGCTTCATCATCATGTCGCGCGCGCGCAAGGACCCCGAGCCCGGCAACGGGCCGTGCATGACCTCGCTCATCTTCCAGGTCCGCTCGGTACCGGCGGCGCTCTACAAGGCGCTCGGCGGCTTCGCCACCAACGGCGTCAACATCACCAAGCTCGAAAGCTACCTGTCGGGCGAGCACTTCAACGTGGCGCTGTTCTACGCCGAGATCGAGGGCCACCCGGCCGACCTGCCGGTCGCCCGCGCGCTCGAGGAACTCGACTACTTCTCGACGCGGATGCGCATCCTCGGCGTCTACAAGGCGCACGACTTCCGGCGGAAATAGGGCCGGTCTTGCCCTGGAGTGCGCCGGGACATCGCGCGGCAGGTCAGCCGGCAAGTGCCCGGATGACCGCATCGGGTTCACGCTCGATGACCCGCAGCAGGATGCGCGCCGAACGTTCCGGTGTGCGGCGTCCGTGCTCCCAGTCGCGTACCGCCGAGACGGCAAATCCGAAACGGTCGGCGAAGCGCGCCTGGCTAAGGCCCAGTCGTATGCGCACCGCGCGCACGTCGACTTCATCCGCGGTCGGCACATGAACGGTGGCGCGGGAGGCATCACCCCTGCCGTAGGCGATGGCGTCCTCGAGGCCGGCGCGGATGCCCTCGAAAACGCTCGTCTTCCGATTCCTTGCCATCACGGCCTCCGGTAACTGGCAACAAGTCGCTGGACCGCGTCGGCGAGTTCCTTCTTCTCGCGCGCCGACAGGTCGTCCTGTTCGTTCTTCGCGTAGACATAAAGCAGGAAGACCGGCATGCGTTCGTCCCGGACGTAGTAAATCACGCGCGCGCCGCCCCGTTTGCCCCGGCCGCTCGCTTGCCAGCGCACCTTGCGCAATCCCCGTGTGCCCGGAATGACATCGCCGATGTCGGGATTGCGAGCGACTGCATCGATGAGCCGGTCGATCTCCCCGTCCTTCAGCAACCCTGCAACCGAACTGTCGAAGCTTCGCGTCCGGGCGACCGTGTGGGGCGGGAGGATCACACGAGCAAATATATAAGGCATTGCCTCACTACGGCAATGCCTTATGCTTCTTGTGTCAAGAATTTGCCGGTCAGGCGGCGCGGCGGCGAGCGGCGAGGCCGGCCAGCGTGCGCGCCAGCCGGGCCGCCGGCCGCGCGGCGCCGGCGAGTCCCTGGATGCGCGCGCGCAGCTTCGGGATGCGGCCGACATCGGCGAGACGGCGGTCGAGGAAGGCGCGCGTGGCGGCCTGACCCTCGCTGCGGTCGCCGGCCAGCACCAGCAGCGTCGCCGACCACACGGCGGCCAGCGTCGCCCGCTTGGTGTACCAGGAAAAGTCGCTCGTCCGGTCGCCGGCCCGCCACCAGATCTCGTCGACGGTGCGCGCCAGCAGCCGCGCCGCCAGCGCGGCGTGGCCGGGCAGCGCCAGAAAGGCCAGCGCGCGGCGCAGCGCCTCGCCCTGCGGCGCGAGCCAGGCGATGCGGGCGTCGAGCGCAGCGCGGATGCGCGCCGTCGTGCCACCGCCACCCTCGCGGGCCGCGTCGATCGCCACCGCCATCGCGGCATCGCCGTCGGCGCTCCACAGCGCCAGCGCGTCGCGCGCACCGCGCGGGAAGGCGCGCGCCAGCGTCACGCGGTCGGCGCCGGCGTCGCGCGCCCCGTGGCGCAGCGCGGCGGCGCTCCAGCCGTCGAACGGCACATGCGCCAGCGTCGCGGCGAGGATGCGCGCGCGCGCCGCCGCCAGCCGCTCCGCGGCCTCCCGCTGCGGATCGTCAGCGGCCACCGGCGCCGGCCTCCTGCGCCAGCTCGTCCCAGTCCTCGTCGTCCGCCTCGTCCCCTTCGGCCTCGTCGCCGCCCTTCGCGGCGCTGGCGCGGCGCAGCTCCTCGACGAAGCCGAACTGCGAGAAGTCCTCGACGCGCATCGGATAGAGGATGCCGTCGAGGTGGTCGCATTCGTGCTGGATAACGCGGGCGTGGAAGCCCTCCACCACGCGCTCGACCACCACGCCCTCGAGAGTCTGGAAGCGGTAGCGGATGCGGCTGAAGCGCGGCACCGGGCCGGCGAGGCCGGGCACCGACAGGCAGGCCTCGAAGGCCGTCTCCTTCTCCGGCCCCAGCGGCTCGATCAGCGGATTGACCATCACCGTCGGCGGCACGCCGTCGCCGCCCTCCTCGCCTTCCTCGGCGAGGCGTTCGGCCGGCACCTGCACGACGATCAGGCGCCACGGCATGTGCACCTGCGGCGCGGCGAGACCGGCGCCGTCGGCGTCGATCATCGTCTCGATCATGGCCTCGGCGAGGCGGCGAACGGCCGGCGCCGTCGGGTCGGGGACGGTCTGCGCCACCTGGCGCAGGATCGGGTGGCCCATGCGGGCGATCTTGAGGATTGGCATGACCGCCGCAATATGGGCCGGGGCGGCCGCGCCGGCAACGCCGGCCGGCGCCGGGGCGGGGCGGGGGCGGCGCGGGGTGACGGCCGCGCGCGGCGGGCGGTATGCTCGCGGGACGGGGCGCTCAGACCCCGGCAGCGAGGACGTACCGGCGATGGCGGCGCTGACCTGGGTCGACGGCGAGTGGCGCGAGGGCAACGTGCCGTTGATCGGCTCGCTGTCGCATTCCTCGTGGATGGCCTCGGTCGCCTTCGACGGCGCCCGCGCCTTCGAGGGCGTCACGCCGGACCTCGACCGCCACTGCGCCCGCGTCGTCCGGTCGGCCCAGGCGCTCGGCCTCGCGCCGATGCTGTCGGCCGGCGAGATCGAGGAGATCGCGCGCGACGGCGTCGCCCGCTACCCGGCCGGGACGGCGCTCTACATCCGCCCGCTGTTCTTCTGCGAGCAGGGCATGCCGATGATCCTGCCCGACCCGGAGACGACGCGCTTCGCCATGGTCTTCGTCGAGGCGCCGATGCCGCAGGGCGGCGGCTTCACCGCCTGCCTGTCGCCCTACCGCCGCCCGTCGCCGGACACGGCGCCGACCGAGGCCAAGGCCGCCTGCCTCTACCCGCAGTCGTCGCGCGCCCTGCGGGACGCCGTCGACCGCGGCTACGGCAACTGCGTGATGCTCGACCCGCTGGGCACGGTGGCCGAACTGGCCACCGCCAATATCTGGCTGGTGAAGGACGGCGTCGCCATCACGCCGTCGCCCAACGGCACCTTCCTCAACGGCATCACCCGCCAGCGCATCGCCGGCCTGCTGCGCGCCGACGGCATCGCGGTGGAGGAACGCCCCGTTCACCCCGGCGAACTGCGCGTCGCCGACGAGATCTTCAGCAGCGGCAATTTCGGCAAGGTGCAGCCGGTCATCCGTTACGAGGACCGCGACCTGCAGCCCGGTCCGGTCTACCGCCGCGCGCGCGAACTCTACTGGGACTTCGCGCACAGCCGGCGATAGCGGCCTCGACAAAAGAAAACGGCGGACGGCACATCCTGCGCCGCCCGCCGCGTACCTGCCCTGCCTGGGCCGGAGCCTATTCCGCCGCGACCGCGAAGTCGGGAACCTCGAGTTCGGGGCGTACCTTCTCCATGAACAGGCGGATCTCCTCGATCACGCTGTCCTTGGGCTGCTGGGCGAAGTGCCAGATCAGCGTGATGTACTCGAACGGGCACTTGGCGAAGATCGCCTGGTAGTAACGGATCGCCTCGTCGACCGTGCCGCCGGCGAGGAAGCTGGTGCCCTGCATGGCGTCGAAGGCCGCCTTGTCGGTGCCGTCGGCCGGGTCGACGCTGTGGTTGGCGAACATCGAGTAGAAGTTCTTGAAGATGTCGATGTCGTACTTCATCACGCGCTTCTCGAGGTCGGCGCGGTCCTTGGCGAGGCGCGTCTGGCGCACGATGTTCTGCCGCTCGCCCAGCTTGAAGCTGTGGCCGTAATGCGCGGCGCGCTGCTGGTAGGTCTTGGCCAGCTCGACGACGACGTCGCTGGGGTTGAAGTAGCACGGGTGGAAACCGTGCCTGGCGCAGAACTCGATGGTCGGCGGGCTGCGATGCACGCCTATGAACACCGGCGGGTACGGATCCTGCAGCGGCTTCGGCACGACGCAGATGCGGCGCACGTTGCCGGCGTCGTCGATCTCGCCCGGCGCGCCGGCCTTGCGCGCGATCTTGACGCCCGGATAGCCCTCGACGCCGGTCTCGATCGGGAACGGCGCCTGGTAGGAGGTGCCGCGCAGCTCGACCGTCTCCTTGGTCCAGCAGTCGAGCACCATCTGCACGCGCTCCTCGAACACCTCGCGGTTCTTGCGGTCGACCTCGCCGCCGTCCGAGGAGGTGGCCATGGCGCCGGAGGCCTGGCCGAGGATGTTGGTCCAGCGCGACTGGTAGCCGCGCGCGAAGCCGACGAAGTACTTGCCCTTCGTCAGGTGGTCGATGATCGCCGTCTCCTCGGCGACGCGGATCGGATCCTGCGTCGACATCACGTAGCCGAGCGCGCCGACGCGCATCTGTGTCAGGTGGTTGGCCCAGTAGGCATTGAGCACGCCGGGGTTCGGCCCGACCTCGTAACCCTCGGAGTGCAGGTGGTGCTCGATCGTCGAGCAGCCCCACACGCCCATCTGGTCGCAGGCCTTGATGATGTCCGTCCATTCGTGGACGACGCGCTGATAGAGATCGACATTGGCGCCGAGCGGGCGTTTGGCCATGCGGTCGGCCTCGTTCTCGGCCGGCATCACCGGGTAGAGCTGAATGATGATCTTGGGCAGCGCCATGACGATCCTCTCCCTGGTCGGCGGGCGTCCTGCCCCGTCGGGTTTGCGGCGCGCACCCTAGCGTCGGCCGGCCGCGAACGGCAACGCCGGTACCGCGTAATTTTTCGCTATCGGAAAAAGTTGCCGAGGGTTCAGACGACCGGCCGGTAGTCGGAAATGGCCTTGGCCACGGCCTCGGCGCGGCGCACCCGGTCGGCGATTTCCGCGTCCTCCGCGGCGGTGCCGGCATAAACCATCCAGATCGCGAGGTTGACCTCCTCGCGCAGGCTGACCATCGGCACGGCGATGCCGAACATGCCGGGCCGGAACTCGCCGTCATCGACGGCCCAGCCGCGCGAGCGCACGCGCCGCAGTTCGGCAATCAGCGACGGCACGGTGGTGATGGTCCTGAGCGTGTGCGCTTCGAGGCCGCGCTCGCGGAACACCTCGCGCGTCTCGCTCTCGCGCTGCCAGGCGAGCAGCACCTTGCCGATGGCCGTGGCGTGGGCGTCGACATAGGTGCCGATGCGCGCCGCCACCCGTCCGGTCTCCTCGCGGCCGAGCACGCGGTCGAGCAGCACCACCTGGCTGCCGGCGAGCGCGCCGAAGAACACCGAGGCGCCGACGTCGCGGGCGAGTTGCACCAGCAGCGGATGGGCGCGGCCGCTGGTCATGCGCATCGCCCGGCTGGTGGCGCCGATGTAGAAGGTCTCGAAGCCGAGCGAATAGCGCCGCGTGATCGAGTTCTTGTAGGCGAAGCGGCGCCCGACGAGCACCGCCAGCAGGCGATGGGCGGTGCCGGGCGACAGGCCCGTGCCCTTGCAGATGTCGGTGATGCGCGCCGGCCGCCGGTACTCGTGCAGGAACACCAGGATGTCGAGCGCGCGCTCGACCGAGCGGTTGGCGTATTTCGGCTGGCCCTCGTCCTCGTCGGCGCCGAAGGCGTTGGCCAGATCGACGGCACCGGCGCCGGACGGCTCCGTCGCTTCCGTGCCACCGGCGTGGCTGCGCTTGCGGACGTCCCCTGCCATCGGTCTGCCTCAGGCCGCCGAGAGGTCTTCGCCGGCGAGGGCGCGGCGGATCAGTGCCACCGTCTCGGCAACGCCGTAGATGGCGGCGAAGGAGCCGAAGCGCGGCCCCTCGCTCTGTCCCAGCAGCACCTCGTAGAGGCAGCGGAACCAGTCGCGCAGCGGCTCGAAGCCGTGCTCCTTGCCGATGGCGTAGACCTCCGCCTGCACCGTCTCGCCGTCGGCGCCCGGCGCCAGCGCGGCGATGCGGTCGGCAAGCGCGGCGAGCGCCGCGCGCTCGGCCGGCGTCGGCGCACGGTAGCGCTTGGCCGGCTTCACCAGGTCGCGGTAGCAGGCGATGGCGTGGCCGACGAGCGCGTCGAGGATCGGATGCGTCGCCGGCGAGGCCTCGGGCATGTAGCGGGCGACGAACGCCCACAGCACGGCCGCGTCCTCGGTGTTGCACACCGAGGCGAGGTTGAGCAGCACGCCGAAGGACGGCCCGGCCTCGGCCGCCGGCGGCGTGCCGGCATGGACGTGCCAGGCGGGATTCTCCAGCCGCGCGCCGGCATCCTCGCCGGCGAAGCGGGCGAGGCCGCCGAGCCATTCGTCGACATTGCGCGGGATGACGTCGAAATAGAGCCGCTTGGCCGCCTTCGGCTTGCCGAACATGAACCAGGCCAGACTCGCCGCCGGCCCGTACGCCAGCCACTCCTCGATGGTCAGGCCGTTGCCGCGCGACTTCGATATCTTCTCGCCGTTCTGGTCGAGGAACAGCTCGTAGGTGAAGCCCTCCGGCGGCGTGCCGCCGAGGATGCGGCAGATGCGCGACGACAGCCGCACAGAGTCGATCAGGTCCTTACCCGACATCTCGTAGTCGACGGCGAGGGCGAACCAGCGCATCGCCCAGTCGGCCTTCCACTGCAGCTTGCAGTGCCCGCCGGTGACCGGCACCTCGACCAGCGCGCTGGTGCGCGGATCGCGGTAGACGACCGTCCCCGCCTGCGGCCGCCGCTCGACCAGCGGCACCTGCAGGACGACGCCGGTGGTCGGACACACCGGCAGGAAGGGCGAGTAGGTCTCGCGCCGCTCCGGCCCCAGCGTCGGCAGGATGACCGCCGTCACCTCGTCGTAGCGTTCGAGCACGCGCCGCAGCGCCGCATCGAATCGTCCGGCGCGGTAGTAGTCGGTCGCGCTGGCGAATTCGTAGTCGAAGCCGAAGCGGTCGAGGAAGGCGCGCAGGCGGGCGTTGTTGTGGGCGCCGAAGCTGTCATGCGTGCCGAAGGGGTCGGGCACGGCCGTCAGCGGCTTGCCGAGATGGGCCGCGAGCATTTCGCGGCTGGGCACGTTGTCGGGCACCTTGCGCAGCCCGTCCATGTCGTCCGAGAAGGCGACGAGGCGCGTCGGGATGTCCGACAGTTCGGCGAAGGCGCGGCGGACCATCGCCGTGCGCGCGACCTCGCCGAAGGTGCCGATATGCGGCAGGCCCGAGGGCCCGTAGCCGGTCTCGAACAGCACGTGGCCCTTGGCCGGCGCCGCGCCCTTCGTGCGCTCGAGGAGCTTGCGTGCCTCCTCGAACGGCCAGGCCTTCGCCGCCATCGCCAGTTCGCGCATTGCCGCCATGCCACGGGTTTCCAGCCAACGGAAAGAAATGTCGGCGGACCCTATGGTCGGCGGCGCTCCGGGTCAACAGCAGGGATTGGGCAGGAGAACATCGGCCGGCCGGGCCTCCTCTCCGCCCCCGCGGGGGCGGAGAGGATGCGGGCGGAGCGGGACGATCACGCGGCGATGTCGACCACCTTGCCGCGCGCGCCGTTGGCCGGCGGTGCCGCGTCCGGCGTCAGGTCCTTCACCCCGCCGATCTCCTGCCGCTTGAACGACTGGGGCGGCGCCTTGTCGGAAATGACGCTCTGCGACGCCGGCGCGAGCGTCGAGACGGAGCGGATGGCGTTGATGTCCATTGCGGTCTTCTCCCGTATCCGTGGGCGACGCGGTTTATCCGGAAATTTCCGATACATGTCAGCAACCATCGAGTCCGCTTTTCGCTAAGATCGCCGCGAATTTTAGCGACCGGACCGGGACCGTGAGCGCATCGGACACAGGCGAGGCGCGCGTCGCACCGCCGCCCGCCCTCGTGGCGCTGGCGCGCGACGCGGTGTGGCTCGACGCCGATGGCGTCGTCGAGCGCCTCGCCTTCGCCGAGGCCGCCGCCCGCGCCTCGGCCGCCGCCGTGCTCGTCTGCCACGCGGCGGCGACGGCACGGCGTCTCGGCATCGAGCGCCTCGTCGCCTACGACGTGCTGGAGCTGTGGGCCTTCGCACGCCCGGCACGACCGGTCGTGCCGACGGTCGGCGGCCTCGCCCGCGCCCTCGGCCTGCCGGTGCCGGCCGACGCGGAGGCCGCCGTCGTCGCGCTCCCGGCGATCGCGGCAAGCCTCCTCGACGGCCTCGCGGCCGAGCGCACCGACCCGTCCGCCGCCGCCATCGCGCGTGCGCTCGCCGCCGCCGGCTGGGCCTGGGGGCCGGCCGTGCTCGACGCGCTCGACGCCGCGCCGGCCGCGCCCGGCAAGGCGTGGAACGATCCCGCCCTCGCCGTCTGGCGCCATCTTCCCGCCTGGCAGGACATGGCGCCGCCCGACCCGCCGGGCAGCCGGCCCGTCGAGCCGGGCGAGGCGCGCGCGCAGCTTGCCCGCATGCTCGGCAACGGCGCCGAGGAGCGCCCGAGCCAGGCCGACTACGCCTCGGCCGTGACCGCCGCGTTCGCGCCGCGGCCGGCGCCCGGCGAACCGGCGGTGGTTCTGGCCGAGGCCGGCACGGGCACCGGCAAGACCGCCGGTTACCTCGCCGCCGCCTCGCTGTGGGCGGAGAAGAACGGCGCGCCGGTCTGGGCCTCGACCTACACCCGCGCGCTGCAGCAGCAGCTCGACGCCGAGCTGGCGCGGCTGTGGCCGGACCCGAAGGAACGCGCCGAGGCCGTCGTCATCCGCAAGGGCCGCGAGAACTACCTGTGCCTGCTGAATCTCGAGGAGACGGCCGGCCGCCTCGCCACACTGCACACGCCCGAGGCGGTCGGCGTCGGCCTCGTGCTGCGCTGGACGGCGGCGACGCGCGACGGCGATTTCGGCGGCGACTTCCCGTCCTGGCTCGCCGAACTGGTCGGCGGCGGAACGACGCTGGGCCTCGCCGACCGTCGCGGTGAGTGCATCTACGCCGCCTGCGCGCATTATGGCCGCTGCTTCGTCGAGCGTTCGGTGCGCCGGGCGCCGCATGCGCGCATCGTCGTCGCCAACCATGCGCTGGCCATGCTGACGGCGGCGCGCGCCGGCGACGACGATCGCCTGCCGGTGCGCTACGTGTTCGACGAGGGCCATCATCTCTTCGACGCCGCCGACGCCACCTTCGCCACGCACCTGACGGCGCGCGAGGCGGCCGAGCTGCGGCGCTGGATCGTCGGCGCCGAGGGTGGACGGCGCGGCCGCGCCCGCGGCCTCGCCCTGCGCGCCGGCGACCTCACCGGCGACGACCGTGCGGCGGCAGCCGCGCTCGATGCGGCGCTGGCGGCGGCGCGCGCGCTGCCGGGGCCGGGCTGGGGCGCGCGCATCGGCGAGGGCCGGCCACAGGGATCGGTCGAGGCCTTCCTCGCGGCGGTGCGCGCGCAGGTGCGGGCGCGCGCCGCGCACGACGACGACAGCTACGGCCGCGAATGCGAGACCGTGCCGGTCGAGGCCGAGGTGCTTTCGGCCGCCCTGGCGGCGGGCGGCGCGCTGGGCGAACTGGCCCGGCCGCTGACGGCGCTGGCCGAGCGCCTGCGCGCCCGCCTCGACGACGAGGCCGAGGACCTCGACAGCGCGACGCGCGGCCGCCTCGACAGCGTCGCCCGGGCGATCGAGCGGCGCACGACCGACATCCTCGCCGGCTGGCGGGCCATGCTCGCCGACCTCGCGGCCGGCACGCCGCCCGGCCTCGTCGACTGGTTCGCCACCGAGCGCGGCGACGGCCGCGACACCGACGTCGGCATGTACCGCCACCACGTCGATCCGACGCTGCCGCTCGCCGCCGTGCTGATGCGCCACGCCCATGGCTGGGTCGTCACCTCGGCGACGCTGACCGACGCGACCGGCGACACCGAGGCCGACTGGCACGCCGCCGAGGCGCGCACCGGGGCGCTGCACCTCGCCCGCCCGGCGCTGCGCGCGCGCGTACCCTCACCCTTCGACTATCCGGCGGCGACGCGCGTCGTCGTGGTGCGCGACGTGCGGCGCGGCGCCACCGACCAGGTGGCCGCTGCCTTCCGCGAGCTGTTCCTCGCAAGCCACGGCGGCGCGCTCGGCCTGTTCACGGCGATCGAGCGGCTGCGCGCGGTGCACGGGCGCATATCGGGCCCGCTCGCCGATGCCGGCCTGCCGCTCCTTGCCCAGCACGTCGACGCCATGAATGTGGCGACGCTGCTCGACATCTTCCGCTCCGAGGAGGATTCCTGCCTGCTCGGCACCGATGCGGTGAGGGATGGCGTCGACGTGCCCGGCCGCTCGCTGCGCCTCATCGTCTTCGACCGCGTGCCGTGGCCGCGCCCGACCATCCTGCACAAGGCGCGGCGCGCGGAGTTCGGCGGCCGCGCCGTCGACGATGCCATGGCCCGCCTGCGCCTCGCCCAGGCTTACGGTCGGCTGGTGCGCCGCGCCGGCGACCGTGGCGTCTTCGTGCTGCTCGACGCCGCCCTGCCCTCGCGCCTCGCCACCGCCTTCCCGCCGGGCGTCGCGATCGAGCGCGTCGGGCTGGCCGAGGCGGTGGCGCTGGTGAAGGACTTCTTCGGCACCTCCAGTGGTGACGACCGCACTGGCCATCCTCGCCCTTCGACAGGCTCAGGGTGAGGTTGGCGGGTCGCTGTCACTGCCGTGCCCGGCCGTTCCAGCAGCCCTCATCCTGAGCCTGTCGAAGGACGAGGGCGTCCCTCGCTCACGCCAGCGCGCCTACGCGATGATATCCGGGTAGAGCGAGCTTTCGACCTGCTGGATGCGGTCGCGCAGTTGCAGCTTGCGCTTCTTCAGGCGCTGCAGGCGCAACTGGTCGAACGGCGCCTGCTCGCCGAGGCGCTCGATGACGTCGTCGAGGTCGCGGTGCTCGCTGCGCAGGTCCGACAGCAGGCGTTCGAGCGCTTCGCGGTCTTCCGTGCCGCCGTTTCCGTCCATGCTCCCGCACCGTGCGTCGTCGGTCCCGTCAGTATAGCAGACGCGGGGCGCCTCCGGCCGTGACACTCACGCGCACTTGGAGTGCCCGCAATCGAGGCAGACATCGCAGTTTTCCTGCCGCACGAGGGCGGCGGCGCCGCAGCGCGGGCACTGGCGCAGGCTGGCGGCGGCGGCGGCCGTGAGCGACTGCGCGGGCGCGGCCCTGTCCCCGGCGGCGGCGGCCGCCGCGCGGGCGGCGTGGCCGATGGCGCCGGCCTCGCGCGCCGGCAGGAAGCCGATATCGGTCATGTGCCGTTCGATGACCTCGCCGATCGCCGCCAGCAGCGACGGCACGTAGCGGCCCTCCAGCCACTGCCCGCCGCGCGGATCGAACACCGCCTTCAGCTCCTCGACCACGAACGACACGTCGCCGCCGCGCCGGAACACGGCCGAGATCATGCGCGTCAGCGCCACGGTCCAGGCATAGTGCTCCATGTTCTTGGAGTTGATGAACACCTCGAACGGCGCGCGGCGGCCGTCGCGGACGATGTCGTTGAGGGTGATGTAGATGGCGTGGTCGCTGTCCGGCCAGCGGATCTTGTAGGTGCGGCCGGGCAGCGCCTCGGGGCGGTCGAGCGGCTTCGTCATCCACACCACGCCGCCGGCCTCGTAGACGTCGGCGAAGCCCTTGCGCGGTGCCTCGGCGGGCGCAGTGGCCGGTGCGCCGGCCGGCTTCGCCGCGTCCGCCGTCGTCGCCAACACGGCGCCGGTGACGTCGTTCGGCCGGTAGGTCGTGCAGCCCTTGCAGCCCAGCCGCCAGGCCTGCAGGTAGACGTCCTTGAAGGCGTCGAAGGAAATGTCCTCGGGCACGTTGACGGTCTTGGAGATCGAGCTGTCGACCCATTTCTGCGCCGCCGCCTGCATCACCAGATGGTCGCCCGGCGCCAGCGACTGGGCATCGACGAAGGACGGCGGCAGGGGCGCGTCCTCGCCCTTCGTCTCGCGCCACAGGCGCACCGCCCAGTCCTCGACGCGCTCGCGGCGGCGCTCGCCGTCGGGCATCAGCACCGCGCGCTCGTAGTCGAAGGCGAAGATCGGCTCGATGCCCGAGGACAGGTTGCCGGCGAGCAGCGAGATCGTGCCGGTGGGCGCGATCGAGGTCAGGAGACCGTTGCGGATGCCGTGCGCGGCGATGGCGTCGCGCACCTCCTGCGGCAGCCGGCCGACGAACGGCGCGGCGAGGAAGCGGTCGCGGTCGTAGAGCGGGAACGCGCCCTTCTCGGCCGCCAGCGCGGCCGAGGCGAGGTAGGCGTGGCGGGCGATGGCGGCGAGCCAGCGCTCGGTCAGCGCCACCGCCTCGCGCGCGCCGTAGCGGGCGCCGCACAGCGCCAGCGCGTCGGCGAGGCCGGTGACGCCGAGGCCGATGCGGCGCTTGGCCAGCGCCTCGGCGCGCTGCGCCGGCAGCGGGAAACGCGAGACGTCGATGGCGTTGTCGAGCATGCGGACAGCCACCGGCACCAGGCGGGCGAACGCCGCGTCGGGAATGTGCGCCTTGTCGGTGAAGGGCTGCTCGACCAGCCGCGCCAGATCGAGCGAACCAAGCAGGCAGGCGCCGTAGGGCGGCAGCGGCTGCTCGCCGCACGGGTTGGTGGCGCGGATGGTTTCCAGCCAGCCGAGGTTGTTCTCGGCGTTGATGCGGTCGATGAAAATGACGCCGGGCTCGGCATTGGCGTAGGTCGCCGCCATGATGCGGTCCCACAGTTCGCGGGCGCGCAGCGTCTTCGCCACGGTGCCGCCGAACGACAGATCCCACGGCGCGTCGGCCTCGACCGCCGCCATGAAGGCGTCGCTCGCCAGCACCGACAGGTTGAACATGGTGAGGCGCCCCGGCGTGCGCTTGGCGTCGATGAAGGCCTCGACGTCGGGATGGTCGCAGGCCAGCGTCGCCATCATCGCGCCGCGGCGGTAGCCGGCGCTCATCACCGTGCGACACATCGCGTCCCACACGTCCATGAAGGACAGTGGCCCGGAGGCGTCGGCGCCGACGCCTTTGACGAGGGCACCGCGCGGCCGCAGCGTCGAGAAGTCGTAGCCGATGCCGCCGCCCTGCTGCAGCGTCAGCGCCGCCTCGCGCAGATGGGCGAAGATGCCGCCCATGTCGTCCGGCACGGTGCCCATGACGAAGCAGTTGAACAGGGTGACGTCGCGCCCTGTACCGGCGCCGGCGAGGATGCGGCCGGCGGGCATGAAGGCGAAGCCGTCGAGCGCGGCGTGGAACGGCCCCTCCCAGGCGCCCGGATCGCGTTCGGCGGCGGCGAGCGCGCGGGCGACGCGGCGCCAGGTGTCGTCGATCGTGCCATCGACCGGCGCCCCGGCGGCGTCGCGCAGCCGGTACTTCATGTCCCAGATGCGATGGGCGATGGGGACGAGTTGCGCCAGGGCCAGCCTCCTGCCTGCCCCTAAGATAGGCCCGGCGGCGCCTCGCGGCCAGTCGCGGCGCCTGCCTCCAGCCGGGCCGTCGCCGGCTCGATGGCGGCTTCGAGGCGGGCCATGAAGGCGCGGCGGTCGAGGCCCGGCGCGATGGCCGGCAGGACCTCGACCTCGATCGTCCCCGGCACGAAGCGCATCGAGCGGCGCGGCCAGAACAGGCCGGAGTCCAGCGCCACCGGCACCACCGGCAGGCCGAGCGCGCCGTAGAGCGCGGCGACGCCGGGCTGGTAGGGCCGCGCCGCGCCGGGCGGCGTGCGCGTGCCCTGGGGGAAGACGAGGATGCGGCGTCCGGCGGCGGCCTGTTCGCGCGCCGCGGCGACGAGACGCCGCAACGCGCCGCCGCCGCCGCCACGGTCGACCGGCAGCATGCCGCCACGCAGCAGGCACCAGCCGAACAGCGGGATCCATGTCAGCTCGCGCTTGACGACGATGGCCGGCGCGCCGAACACGACGTACAGCGCCAGCGTGTCCCATGCCGACTGGTGCTTGGCGGCGACGATGACCGGCCCGGCGGGCAGGCTGTCGAGGCCACGCACGACGTGGCGCACGCCGGCGATGCGCGCCAGCAGCCACAGCACCGTCGCCACCCAGAGCCGCGCATAACCGAGCATGGCGCCGCGCGGCAGGGCGAGCAGCGCCACCGACGGCACGGCGAACAGGACGGTCACGGCGTAGAAGGCGGCATTGAACGCCAGCCCGCGCAACCGCCTCACCCGCTGCCTCCACCGACGTCCAGCGGCGACAGCCGGGCACGGACCAACGCTGCGAGAACCTTGACGTACTCGCCGGCCAGCAACCGTGCCGAGCCCGGCCACAGCCACCAGTCCTCGACATGGACGGTCGGGGAAGGCACCGGGCGCGGCACGATCGTCGCGCGCGGCATGGCGCGGCGAAACTCGATCAGACTGCGCGGCATGTGCCAGTCGGTGGTCACCAGGATCATCGAGGCGTAGCCCTGCGCTGCCATCCAGCGCGCCGTTTCGACGGCGTTGCCGGCCGTGTCGGTGGCGCCGTGGCCGAGGGCGATGCAGCAGGCGACGCCGGCGGGGTCGCGCTGCGCCACGGCCAGCAGGGCGGCGACGTCGACGCCGCGGTCGACGCCCGAGACGAACAGCATCTTCGCCCGGCCGGCGGCGAGCAGGTCGAGGCCCTCGACGACCCGCCCGGCGCCGCCCGTCAGCACCACCACGGCATCGGCGGCCGGCGGCGGGCCGGCTGTCCCGGTCGCGAGGATCGTCGACACGAAGGAGACGAAACCGGCGGCGAACGCCAGGCCGGCCGCGAGCAGCCCGATCGCCGCCAGCCGCCATGGGCGGCGGCGCCCGCCGGCGCTCACGGCAGGTCCGCCAGCGCGCGCAGCGCCGTCGCCCGCGCCGTGATCATGACGATCACGACGGCGACGACAGGCACCATCGCCAGCAGGATCGCCTCGTGCGGACCGACGCGCGGCACGGGCAGGAACGCCGCCTCCAGCCGCCACGCCGCGGCGGCGAGGGCAGCGAGCGCGAGCAGCGCGAGGCCGCTGCCGATCGCCGCGCCGAGCGCACCTGCACGCATGGCGTGGCGCTGGAACTGGCCGGCGACGTAGCCGTCGGTGGCGCCCATCAGGTGCAGCAGCTCGACCGTCGGCGCGTGGACAGCGAGGCCGCTACGCGTGGCGAAGACGACGGTGGCGACGGCGGCGGCGGCGATCAGCGCCAGCACGACATAGGCCACCGCCTCGACGGTGCGCGCCAGCGCCACCAGCCGGCCGAGCCAGTCGCGGTGATCGTCGACGACGATGCCCGGCGCCTCGCCGGCGAGGCGGGCGGCGAGGGCCGCGGTGTCGATGGCCGCGCCCGGCACCAGCTCGACGTCGATGACGCGCGGCAGCGGCAGGCCGGCCTCGGGCGAGAATCGGCCGAGCCACGGCTCGACCAGGGCCTGCGTCTCGGCCGCACTCAACGTGCGCACGGCGGCGACGCCGGGCGTCGCCCGCAGCGCCTGCTCGACGCGCTGCAGGCGTGCGGAACCGGCGCCGGCGTCGTCGGGCACCTGCACGGTCAGCCGACCGACGAGATCGGTGTCCCAGGCCGCGACGATGCCGCCGACGCCGACCGCCAGCGCCATGCCGAGCATGCCGAGGAACACCATCAGCGCGACGATCGCCGGCAGGAAGCGCGAGGAAAGGTCGTCCTCGAACGGTATGTCGGCGCGCCGCCTCATGGCGCGTCCTCGTCGGCAGGCTGCCGCGCGGCGACGATCTGGCCGTGCTCGAGATGCAGCACGGGAAAGCCGAAGCGGCGGATCAGCGGCTCGTTGTGGCTGGCGATGACGACCGTCGTGCCCATGCGGTTCAACTCGACGAACAGGTGCATCAGGCGCATCGCCATGCGGTCGTCGACGTTGCCCGTCGGCTCGTCGGCGAGCAGCAGGTTGGGCCGCGCGATGACCGCGCGGGCGATGGCGACGCGCTGCTGCTGGCCGCCCGACAGCGTCTCCGGGCGCGCGTTGACGTGGTCGCCGAGGCCGACCCAGGTCAGCAGTTCGCGGACATGGCGGTCGATTTCCTCCTCGGGGCCGCCTGCCAGCCGCAACGGCAGGGCGACGTTGTCGAGGGTGGTGAGATGGTCGATCAGGCGGAAGTCCTGGAACACCACGCCGACCATGCGGCGCAGCGCCGGCAGGCGCCGCCGCGGCGTCAGCGCCACATCGTGGCCGAACAGGTGGACGAGGCCGCGCGTCGGCCGCTGCGCGAGGTACATCAGCCGCAGCAGGGTCGACTTGCCGGCGCCCGAGGCGCCGGTGATGAAGTGGAAGGAGCCCGGCGCCAGCGCGAAGGAAAGGTCGCGCAGCACTTCCGGCCCGGTGCCGTAGCGCATGCCGACGTTCTCGAATCGCAGCACGCTGCGGGCACCATCGCCGGCGGACAAGGCAGGGGCGGTGGGGGCGGGCATCGTCGCTCGGGCCAGCAAGGATCCCGACCGACACTGGCACGTGGCCGCGGGAGTCGACAAGGCAGGCCCCGCCCCGTCGCCGCTTTGACTTGGCCGCGCGGCCGCTCCTATAAGGCAGATGACCCGGGCGCACGCGGCGCCGGCCCCCGACCGGGCGCGGAAAGGCGGCACGTTTCCCGTGATTCTCTCCTGCCCCTCCTGCGACACCCGTTTCAACGTCCCCGACGGCGCCCTCGGCACCGGCGGGCGCGAAGTCCGCTGCAGCCGCTGCGGCCACCGCTGGCACGCCTTGCCGCCGCCGGCCGCCGCGATGGCGCCACCGCCGGCCATGTCCCCGCCGCCGCCGGCCCGGCGCGAACGCCCGGTCGAGGCGCCGCCGGCGCGCGACGCCGAGGCGGCGAGCCAGCCGCCGCTGCCGCAGGGCATCGTCTCGCGCCCGCGGACGGTGGCGCCGGCACGGCAGCCGGTGCCCGAGACCTCGCCGGCCCGCCTGCGTCTCGCCGTGCTCGCGCTGGTCGCGGCACTGGCGCTGCTCGGTGGCGTGCTGTGGTTCCTGCGCGCCGAACTGGTGACGGCCTGGCCACCGGCCGGGCGCGTCTATGCCGCCATCGGCATCGAGGTCGGCCCGCCGGCGCCCGGCGAGGGCCTCACGGTGCGCAACACGACCTTCCTGCGCGAGACCGTCGACGGCGTCGTCAACCTGGCGATCCGCGGCGAGGTCGCCAATGTCGACAGCGACCCGCGCGACGTGCCGCCCGTCGTCGCCGTGCTGATCGACAAGGCCGGCAAGGAACTCCAGCGCGTCACCTTCTCGATCGACGCCGCCCGGCTCGATCCCGGCGAGGCCGCCGCCTTCGTCACGCGCATCGCCAACCCGCACCGCGAGGCGGCGCAGGTCAACTTCACCTTCGCCGCGACGCCCTGACGGAACCGCCGTCCCGGCCCGCGCATTGGCGTCCCGTTAACCCGGCGTTAACCAAGTCCGTGCGATTGCCCGTTTCTGCGGGGGACCGCGCCCGGCCCGGCCGGCGCCGCCGCGACGACGAGGGTCGACCGTACCGATGGCAAGGGTGCTGATAGCCGAGGACGACGGTGCCGTGCGCGAGTTCGTGCGCCGCGCGCTGGCCCATCGCGGCCACGACGTGGCGACGGCGACCGACGGGCTCGACGCCCTCGACACGCTCGGCCAGCGCCGCTTCGACCTGCTGGTCACCGACATCGTCATGCCCGGCCTCGACGGCATCGGGCTGGCGCTGAAGGCTTCCCGCGAGCGGCCGGAGATGGCGATCCTGCTGATGACCGGCTACGCCGCCGAGCGCCAGCGCGCCCACAACCTCGAGGAACTGATCCACCGCGTCATCGCCAAGCCGTTCACCCTGCGGCAGATCTGCGATGCGGTGGACGAGGTGCTGGCGCGGCAGGCCGTGCACTGACGGCCCGGCACTGACGCCCCGGCCGGGCGCGCCGCTCAGAACTGCCGCAGCAGCCGTTCGATGTAGTCGCGTTCGTCCTGCGGCCGCGCGCGGTCGCCGGCGCGTTCGCGCAGCTCCATCAGAATCTCGTGCGCGCGCTGCAGGTCGGCTTCCTCTGGGATACGCACGGTGCCGGTGTCGAAGCCGGCGGTGCCCGGCAGCGGCCGGCCGAGCGGGTCGCGCCCCTCCTCGCCCGGCTCCATTTCCTCGTAGCCCTCGGCCGGCCCGAAGCCCGGGCCGCGCCGCGACAGCATCTGCGCCGCCGAGCGGGCGCCCTGGCGCAGCATGTCGAGCGCCTGCCCCTGCGGCCCGACGGCCTCGCCGGACTGGCCGCGGCCGAGCGCGTCGCGGGCGTCGCGCATCTGCTGCTCGGCCGAGCCAAGCTGGCCGGGAATGTCGCCGTTCATCTCGCCGAGCCGGCGCATGAAGTCGCCGAGCTGGCGGCGCAGCGCCTCCTGCTCGGCGGCGTCGCCCGCGCCCGGCCGTTCGCCGCGCTGCTGCTGCTGGAACGAACGGTCGAGCATCTGCTGCTGGCGCCGGATCATGTCCTGCAGTTCCTGCATCGCCTGCTCGGCCTCGCCGCCGCCGCGCTGCGGCTGCTGCATGGCGAAGGGCGCCGCCTGCAGGTTCTCCAGCATCGACTGCAACTGTTCGAGCAACTGGCGCGCGGAGTCGCGGGCGCCGGAACGGGCCAGCCGCTCGGCCTGGTCGAGCATGCGCTGCAGCTCGTCGCGGCTGACCGCGCGCGCGTCGGGGTCGGCCGGCTGCGGCTGCTCGCCGTTGGCGATGCGGCGCTGCACCTGTTCGGCGAGCGCCTGCAGGAAGCGGTCGAGCGCCTCGCGCAATTGCGCCATCAGCTTCTCGATTTCCTCGTCCGAGGCGCCGCGCTCCAGCGCCTCCTGCAACTGCCGCTGCAGGTCGCGCAGTTCGCGTTCGGCGAGCGAGACGCCGCCGTCCTCGACGTGCAGCGCGATGTCCCACAGCAGCGACTGGACGGCGTCGATGGCGCCGTCGCCGCGGTCGTGCAGCAGCCGGCCGCGCGCCACGGCAAGTGCGAGGTAGACGGCCAGATCGGCGTCGTAGGCGTTGCGTGCGCCGGCGATGGCGGCGAGGCCGACGACGACATGCAGCCGCTGCTCGGGCGCCCGCACGAGCGCCTTGCGCTGCTCGATGATGGCGCGGGCGACCGGGTGCGCGAAGGTGTGCTCCGGCAGCACCACGGCGAGGGTGTCGGAGCGGCCGACCTGCTCGATGGCGTCCTGCGCCTCGAGCGTCACCTCGACCGGGAAGCCGGCCCAGGGATGCGCCGTGAGGTCGTGCCACGTCGTCTGCGCCACGCTGCCCGCGCCGCGCGCCGGCACCGGCAGGTCGATGCGCAGCGGCACGTCGCGCGCCGCCGCCTCGGCGGCCGGGCGGGCGATGCTGGCGGCGACCGCCACGACGCCATGGTCGTCGGTGGCGCTGTAGTCGAGGCGCAGCGCGTTGCGTCGCCCCGCCTCGGGCGGCTGGGCGAAGCTCACCGTCGGCGCCTGGTCGGGCACCACGGCGATGGTCCAGCGGCCGAGAATCTGCTTGCCCTGGCTGACCGCCAGCGGCAGTTCCGTCGTCGCCGCGCCGGGCGCCGTCACGTCGAGGGCGATACGCCACGTCCGCTCGTCGATGGTCTCGAGGTCGCGTTCGCCGTCGCCGAGGCGCAGCCGCGGCGTGCCGCTTCCGTCGTGCACCTGCGCCAGCAGGGCCGAGCCCGTCGGCACCGGCACGGCACCGTCGCCCGGCGGCGCGGCGTTGCCGCCGGCCAGCAGCACCGGCGGCAGCCCGGTGTAGTCCGGCGGCGTCAGCCACAGTTCGAGGCTGGGCGGCCGGCTGCCGCTCCAGCCGGCCAACGAGGGCGAGAAGCCGCGTTCGATCCGCGGGCCGATGTCGCTGCCGGCGGCGGCGACGCCGACGACGAGGGCGAGGGCGACCGCCATGCGCAGCGCCCGCCGGTCGCGCCGGGCGAGATCGGGGGCGGGGGCGCCGAGGCGCAGGCGGTCGACGGCGGCGGCGGCACGCGCCAGATGCGCGCGCCACAGCGCCGGGCCCAGCCCGTCGCCGGCGCCGGCCGGACGGTCGGCGAGGACGGAGAGCGGCCGGTGGGAAAGTCCGCTGTCGCGTTCGAGGCGACGGCTCGCGGCACCATCGTCCGGCCAGGCGACGCGGCGCAGGCCGCGCAGCGACAGGCCGGCGACGAGCACGGCGGCCAGCGTCAGCAGCCCGCCATGAAACCAGCCCGGCATGTATTGCGGCAGGTCGAGCAGCATCGCGGCGAGCGTGGCGCCGGCCACGCCGGCCGCCGGCCACAGCGCCGGCCACAGGCGTTCCCACAGCAGGACGAGGCGCGCGGCGGCGCGCCAGCGGGCAATGCGGCGGGCGAGGCTGCCGCTGTCGGTCGGGTCCGGGCGCTGTCCGGTCGTGTTCACCCGCCATCCTGTCCGGCCGCGTCGGCGAGCCAGTCCGGCACGCGTTCGCGGGCGATGAGGTCCTCGATCGTCTGGCGCGGCCGCACCACCGCGAACCGCGCCCCGGCCACCAGCACCTCGGGCGCCAGCGGCCGCCCATTGTACGTCGAGGACATGACGGCACCATAGGCGCCCGCGCTGGCGAAGGCGATCACGTCTGCGGGAGCGAGCGGCGGCAGCGACCGGCCGCGCATGAAGGTGTCGGCGCTTTCGCACACCGGGCCGACGACGTCCGACGGCCGGCGCGCGGCATCCTCCGGCGGCGCGTGCAGCGGCAGCACCTCGTGCCAGGCGTCGTAGAGCGCCGGGCGCAGCAGCTCGTTCATGCCGGCGTCGACGATGACGATCGGCCCCTCCGGCCCGTCCTTCACGTAGACCACGCGCGTCGCCAGCAGGCCGGCATTGCCGACCAGCCGCCGCCCCGGCTCGAACAGCAGCGCGCACCCGAGATCGCCGACGGTCTCCGCCACCACGGCGGCGTAGTCGGCGACGGCGGGCGGCCGCTCGCCGCGATAGGCGATGGCGATGCCGCCGCCGAGATCGAGGCGGGAGACGGCGTGGCCCTCGGCGCGCAGCGCGCGCACGAGGCCGGCCAGCGCCGTGAAGGCGTCGCGGTAGGGCGCGACGTCGGTGAGCATGCTGCCGATATGCACCGCGAGGCCGACCGGCTCGACGCCGTCGAGCGTCGCCGCGCGCCGCCAGACCTCCGGCGCGCGGGCGATGTCGATGCCGAACTTGTCCTGCCGGCGGCCGGTCGAGATCTTGTCGTGCGTGTGCGCGTCGACGTCCGGGTTGACGCGCAGCGCGACGCGCGCGCGCCGGCCCACGGCCACGGCACGCGCGGCGATGGCCTCCAGCTCGGGTTCGCTCTCGACGTTGAACTGGTGGATGCCGGCCTCCAGCGCGGCGTCGATCTCGGCCGCCGTCTTGGCAACGCCCGAGAAGACGACGCGTTCCGGCGCCACGCCGGCGGCGCGCGCGATCGCCAGTTCGCCGCCCGAGACGACGTCGGCGCCGGCGCCGAGCCGGGCCAGCAGGCCGAGCACGGCGAGGCTGGCATTGGCCTTCATGGCGAAGCAGATGCCGATGTCGCGTCCCGGCAGCGCGGCTGCCAGCGCGTCGCGATAGGCGCGGTACTCGCCGGCGATGGCGCCGGCCGAATAGATCCAGACCGGCGTGCCGGCCGCCGCGACGATGTCGGCGACGGGCACGTCCTCGGCATGCAGCACGCCGCCGCGATAGGTGAAAGGCTCGGTCACGGGCGTGTCCCTACCAGCGGCCTGGCGCGGGATAGGTGCGCGGATAGACCGGCTCCTCCTCGCCCGGGGCGTCGGGCGGCCCCTTCTTGCCGCAGGCCGGCAACGCGGCCGCGAAAAGGGCCGCGAGCAGGGCCGCGAGAAGCGCGCGCTTCATCGGTCGTCCTTCCCCAGCCAGCGGCGGCGCGCGGCGCTGGCGGCGGCCTTCACGCGCTTCGGCGCCGTGCCGCCGAGGCTGGTACGGCTGGCCAGCGCCGCCTCGACGGTGAGGACGGCGTGGACGCGCTTGTCGATCCGCTTGTCGACGGCCTGCATCTCGGCCAGCGGCAGGTCGGCCAGCGCCACGCCCAGTTCCTCGGCCCGACGCACGACACGGCCGGTGATGTGGTGCGCCTCGCGGAACGGAATGCCGAGCGCCTGGACGAGCCAGTCGGCGAGGTCGGTCGCCGTCGGAAAGCCCTGCTCGGCGACGCGCCGCATCGCCGCCGCGTCGACCGTCAGGTCGGCGATCATGCCGGCCATCGCCGCCAGCACGAGGTCGAGCGTGTCGGCGGCGTCGAATACCGGCTCCTTGTCCTCCTGCATGTCCTTGCCGTAGGCCAGCGGCAGGCCCTTGAGGACGACGGCGAGCGCGGTGAAGGCGCCGAGCACGCGGCCGGCCTTGCCCTTGGCCAGCTCGGCGGCATCGGGATTGCGCTTCTGCGGCATCATCGAGGAGCCGGTGGTGAAGGCGTCCGACATGCGCACGAAGGCGAAGGGCTGCGACGACCAGATCACCAGCTCCTCGGCCAGCCGCGAGGCGTGCACGGCGAGGATGGCGGCGGCGGCGAGGAACTCCAGCGCGAAATCGCGGTCGGAGACGGCGTCGAGGGAATTGGCCATCGGCCGGTCGAAGCCGAGCGCCTTCGCCGTCATCGCCCGGTCGATGGGGAACGAGGTGCCGGCCAGCGCGCCGGCGCCGAGCGGACTTTCGTTCAACCGTTTGCGGCAGTCGGCAAGGCGGCCGCGGTCGCGCCCGAACATCTCGACATAGGCCAGCATGTGATGGCCGAAGGTGACCGGCTGCGCCGTCTGCAGGTGCGTGAACCCCGGCATCACGGTGGCGGCATGCGCGTCGGCCTGGTCGAGCAGCGCCGACTGCACGCCAGCGAGGCGCGCGTCGAGACCGTCGATGGCGTCGCGCACCCACAGGCGCATGTCGGTCGCCACCTGGTCGTTGCGCGAGCGCGCGGTGTGCAGGCGCCCGGCCGGCGCGCCGATGCGCTCGCCGAGCGCCACCTCGACATTCATGTGGATGTCTTCCAGCGCCACCTTGAAGTCGAAATTGCCCGCCGCGATGTCGCGCTCGACGGCGTCGAGGCCCCTGGCGATGGCGGCGGCATCGGCCTTCGCGATGATGCCCTGCGCCGCCAGCATCGCCGCATGGGCGCGGCTGCCGGCGATGTCCTGCGCCCACAGCCGCCGGTCGAAGCCGATCGAGGCGTTGATCCGCTCCATCGCCGCGGCCGGGCCGCCGGCGAAGCGGCCGCCCCATTGCGGGTTGGCGGCGGACGCGGCGGCAGCGCGGGGGGCCCTGCGGCCGGGCTTGCGGCTCACGGGCGGCGGCCCCAAGTGTGGGTCTGGCGGCGATGGAACGGGTGCGGACGCGACATGAGATCAGGACTGCTCGCGGCGGTGATGGCCATCCTGCTGACGGCGGCGCCCGCCGCCGCGCGCGATGGCGGCCTCGGCGACTTTAGCCCCGCCCCCGCGCCGGCGCCAATGCCGGACATCCCCGTGCTGGCCCCCGGCGAGGCCGGGGCGACGGCGCGGCTGGCCGACCTGCGCGGCCGCGTGCTGGTGGTCAATTTCTGGGCCACCTGGTGTGCCCCCTGCGTCGCCGAGCTGCCGTCGCTGCAACGCCTGCAGGCGAAGCTCGATCCGGCGCGGGCGACGGTGGTGCTGGTCAGCCAGGATCTGCGCGGCCTCGCCCGCACCGAGCCCTACCTGGCGAAGCTCGGCGTTGACCTGCCCTACCGCTACGTCGACGAGAAGCTGAAGCTGTCGCGCGCCCTCGGCGTCGGCGACCTGCCGACGACGCTCCTCGTCGACGCCGAGGGCCGCGAGGTCGGCCGCCTCGTCGGCCCGGCGGAGTGGGATTCGCCGGCGGCGATGGAACTGGTCCGCCGCTACGCCGGCGGCAACTAGCGCGTCGGGACGGGGGTCTCGCCCGAGTAGTCGTAGAAGCCGCGGCCGACCTTGCGGCCGAGCCAGCCGGCCTCGACGTACTTCACCAGCAGCGGGCAGGGCCGGTACTTCGAGTCCGCGAGGCCGTCGTAGAGCACCTGCATGATCGACAGGCAGGTGTCGAGACCGATGAAGTCGGCCAGCTCCAGCGGGCCCATCGGGTGGTTAGCGCCGAGCTTCATCGAGGTGTCGATCGAGTCGACCGTGCCGACGCCCTCGTAGAGCACGTACACCGCCTCGTTGATCATCGGCAGCAGCACACGGTTGACGATGAAGGCCGGAAAGTCCTCCGACACCGTGCCGATCTTGCCCATGCGCTTGGCCAGCTCGGTGACCGTGGCGAAGGTGGCGTCGTCGGTGGCGAGGCCGCGGATCAGCTCGACCAGCTTCATCACCGGCACCGGGTTCATGAAGTGCATGCCCATGAAGCGGGCCGGCCGGTCGGTCGCCGCGGCGAGGCGGGTGATCGAGATCGACGAGGTGTTGGAACAGACGATGGCCTCGGGCTTCAGCACCGGGCAAAGCTGCTTGTAGGTCGCGACCTTGACCTTCTCGTCCTCGGTGACTGCCTCGATCACCATGTCGCAGTCGGACAGGGAGGCAAGGTCGCCGGACAGGGCGATGCGCGCCGTGGCCTCGACCTTGCCGGCCTCGTCGAGCAGCCCGCGCTTCACCTGGCGGGCCATGTTCTGCTCGATGATCTTGGTGGCGCGCTCCAGCGCGGCGGGCTGGGCGTCGACGACGGTGACGCTGATGCCGGCGATGGCGGCGACGTGGGCTATGCCGTTGCCCATCTGCCCGGCGCCGACGACGCCAAGGCGGTTGACGGTTGCGCTCATCGGTCCCCTCTCGTGCGCCTCAGGCGAGCTTGCCGAGTTCCTCGGCCAGCTCCGGCAGCGCCTTGAACAGATCGGCCACCAGACCGTAGTCGGCGACCTGGAAAATCGGCGCTTCCTCGTCCTTGTTTATGGCCACGATGACCTTTGAATCCTTCATGCCGGCGAGGTGCTGGATGGCCCCCGAGATGCCGACCGCGATGTAGAGCTGCGGCGCCACCACCTTGCCGGTCTGGCCGACCTGCCAGTCGTTCGGCGCGTAGCCGGCGTCGACCGCGGCGCGCGAGGCGCCGATGGCCGCGCCCAGCCTGTCGGCGACCGGCTCGATCAGCGAGAAGTTGTCGGCCGAGCCGATGCCGCGGCCGCCCGAGATGACGATGCGCGCCGCCGTCAGTTCCGGCCGTTCGCTGCCGGTCGCCGCGACGCTGACGAAGCTCGAGAGGCCGCCGCCGGCCGGGGCGTCGACGCTTTCCACCGGCGCCGGGCCGGCGCCCGTCGCGGCGGCGTCGAAGGCGGTCGCGCGCACCGTGATCGCCTTGATCGCGTCCGACGACTTGACGGTCGCCAGCGCGTTGCCGGCGTAGATCGGCCGCACGAAGGTGTCGGCGTCCTTGACGCCGGAGATCTCGGAAATCTGCTGCACGTCGAGCAGCGCGGCGACACGCGGCAGGAAGTTCTTGCCGAAGGTCGTCGCCGGCGCCAGCACGTGGCTGTAGTCCTTGGCCAGCCCGACCACGAGGTCGGCCAGAGGCTCGGCCAGCGGATGCGCGAGGGCATCACCGTCGGCGACCAGCACCCTGGCCACGCCGGCGATGGCGGCGGCGGCCTTCGCCGCCTCTCCGCAGCCGCTGCCCGCGACCAGGACGGTCACGTCGCCGGCGCCGTGGCCGGCCAGTTCGGCGGCGGCGGCGACGGTGTTGAGGGTGGCGGGCTTGAGCAGGCTGTTGTCATGCTCGGCGATGACGAGGACGGCCATCAGATCACCTTCGCCTCGTTGTGCAGCTTGTCGACCAGCTCGGCGACCGATCCGACCTTGACCCCGGCCTGGCGCTTGGCCGGCTCGACGACCTCGAGCGTCCGCAGGCGCGGCGCCGCGTCGACGCCGAGATCGGCCGGCTTCGTCTGGTCGATGGTCTTGCGCTTGGCCTTCATGATGTTGGGCAGCGAAGCGTAGCGCGGCTCGTTGAGGCGCAGATCGGTGGTGACGATCGCCGGCAGTTTGACCTTGATCGTCTCGAGGCCGCCGTCGACCTCGCGCGTCACCGTCGCCTCGCCGTCGCCGAGTTCGACCTTCGAGGCGAAGGTGGCCTGCGCCCAGCCGAGCAGGGCGGCCAGCATCTGGCCGGTCTGGTTGCTGTCGTCGTCGATGGCCTGCTTGCCGAGCACGACGAGACCGGGCTGTTCCTTGTCGGCCAGCGCCTTCAGCATCTTGGCCACGGCCAGCGGCTCGACCTCGCCCTCGGCGAGGACATGGATGCCGCGGTCGGCGCCCATCGCCAGCGCGGTGCGGATCGTCTCCTGGCACTGCGCCGGGCCGATCGAGACGGCGACGACTTCCTCGGCCTTGCCCGCTTCCTTGAGGCGGATGGCCTCCTCGACGGCGATCTCGTCGAACGGGTTCATCGACATCTTGACGTTGGCCGTCTCGACGCCGGTGCGGTCGGCCTTCACGCGGATCTTGACGTTGTAGTCGACGACCCGCTTGACGGGGACAAGAATCTTCATGCGGCTGACATCCCGCCGGTGGCGGCGCCTGCGACGCGGGCGGGCCGCATGGACCCCGCGCGGGCGCTCGTTTCAGTTATTTCGCAGTGCAACATGCCGCAGCGTCACAAAGGTGTCAACGCGCCGGCCGGGCCGATTTCACGGACTGGTCACCGGTTGGCGCCGGGCACCCACAGCACATCCGCGGCGCCGTCGTCGTTGAGGTGGCGGGCGAGCACGAACAGGTGGTCGGACAACCGGTTGACGTATTGCAGCGCGGCAGGATTGACCGCGACGTCGAGCGCCAGCTCGCTCGCCAGCCGCTCGGCGCGGCGCGTCACCGTGCGCGCGAGGTGCAGCCACGCCGCCGCCGCGCTGCCGCCCGGCAGGACGAAGGAATTGAGCGGCGCCAGGCGTTCGTTCATGGCGTCGATCTCGCGCTCCAGCCGCTCGACCTGGGCGGCGGCGATGCGCAGCGCGCCGGCGCCGCGCCGCCCGTCCTCCGGCGTCGACAGGTCGGCGCCGAGGTCGAACAGGTCGTTCTGGATGCGCGCCAGCATGGCGTCGGCGTCGCCGGCGGTATGCAGGCGGGCGAGGCCGATGGTGGCGTTGGCCTCGTCGACCGTGCCGTAGGCCGCCACGCGCAGATCGTGCTTGGGCACGCGGCTGCCGTCGGCGAGCGAGGTCTCGCCCTTGTCGCCGCCGCGCGTGTAGATGCGGGTGAGCCGGATCGCCATCGCTGCCTCAGGTCCCGCCGCGCACCACCAGCACCAGCAGGACGATCAACACGACGGCGAGGAACTGCAGGCCGACGCGGTAGCGCATCAGCGTGTTGCCGTGGCGCTTGTTGAATTCGCCGCCGCGCGCCATGCCGAGCACGCCGGCGACGAGCACGGCGACGACGGCGAGCAACGTGACGCCGATGAGGATGGCGAGGACCGTGGCCATGGCGCACATATAGTCCGCGCCGCCGGCCTTGGCGAGCGCGGCGCTTGACCCGCGACAGGCCGCCGCGTAGGTTGCCCGCATGGTCTCGCAGCTTCGCATTCGGCGAATTGGCAGCCCGGCGCGCGCCGGCTTTTTCCGCGCGCGTCCGGGGACCCCTGCCCTTTCCTGCCGAAATTTCCATGCGGAGCCCGCGAACCATGTCCTCCCCTGAACGCGCCGTCGCCCACACCGCGCCGGCCACAGCCTGCTTCTCGGTCCACGCCGCCGCCGAGGTCGGCGTGATGCCGCGCCTGCTCGAACTGTTCTGCAAGCGCGGCCTGATGCCGACGCGCCTGCACGCCAGCGTCGGCGGCCGCGACGCCGGCGAACTGTCGGTCGACCTCGAGATGGCCGGCCTCGATCCCGACCTCGCCACCCGCCTCGTCGCCGAGATGCGCCAGGTGTGGGGCGTCACGCTGGTGCTGGCGAGCGAGAAGCGCGCCGCCATCGCCTGCTGAGGCGCCGCGATGGCCCTCGCCGACCACATCGCCGCCTGCAACCGCCACGACCCGGCGGACTACTGGCCCCTGTGGATCGGCGACGTCGCCCTCGGCCGCGTCCGTCCGGCCTTCGCCCGCCGCCTCGCCGGCTTCGCCGGCACGTTCGAGGTCACGGACGGCGGGGTGCGTCTGGACCCGCGCCTGACGACCACGGAGGCGCGCACGGCGGCGCTGGGCGAGGCGGTCGTCCGTCTGGCCGAGGCGGGTGACGTGCCCGGCCTGCGTCGCGAAATGTATCCCGTGGCGCCGGCCTGGGGCGCGCCGCCGCTGGCGGTGCTCGACCGTGGCGCCGTGCCGTCCTTCGGCACCATCGCCTGGGGCGTTCACGTCAACGGCGTCATCGCCGGCGGCGACGAGCCGGTGCTGTGGATCGGCGAGCGCGCGACCGACCGCAACGTCGCCCCCGGCAAGCTCGACAACATGGTCGCCGGCGGCCAGCCGGCCGGGCTGTCGCTGGCCGACAACGTCGTCAAGGAAGCGGAGGAGGAGGCCGGCGTGCCGGAGGCGCTGGCGCGTACCGCGCGGCCGGCCGGCGTCGTCTCCTACGTCATGGCCGTGCCCGAGGGCCTGCGCCGCGACGTGCTGTTCGTCTGGGACCTTGTCGTGCCGGCGGACTTCACGCCCGTGAACAGCGACGGCGAGGTGGCGCGCTTCGTCCGCATGCCGGCGCGCGAGGCCGTCGCCATCGCCGCCTCGACCGACCGCTTCAAATTCAACGTCAATCTCGCGATCATCGACTTCGCGCTGCGCCACGGCATCCTCGACCCCGAGGCGCCGGAATACGCCGCCATCGCCCGCGACCTGCGCCGGCCGCTGGGGTGACCGCCAGGCGGCGCCGGACCGCCTCGCCCTTCGACAGGCTCAGGGTGAGGCGGTCTGGTAAGGTCTTCGCCGGGCCCGCACCGCCCTAACAGGGTGTCCTCATCCTGAGCCTCCTCACCCTGAGGAGCCGCCGTCAGGCGGCGTCTCGAAGGGCGAAGGACGAGGACGCCGGGCACCGCCCGACCTACATCCCCTCCACCGACAGCGCGCCGCCGAGGCGCGCCTCGGCCAGCGACCATGCCTGTTCCGGCGTGGTGCCGCGCTGCCGCAGCGTCGCCAGCGCCAGGGCGTCGTCGCGTTTGGCGAGCCGCCGTCCCCGGTGGTCGCAGACGAGGCCGTGATGGTGCCACTCCGGCACCGGCAGCCCGAGCAGCGCCTGCAGCAGGCGGTGCAGGTGCGAGGCGGCGAACAGGTCCTCGCCGCGCGTCACCAGCGTGACCTCCTGGTATGCGTCGTCGACGACGACGGCGAGGTGATAGGCGGCGCCGATGTCCTTCCGCGCCAGCACGACGTCGCCGAACAGCCCCGGCGTCGCGCGCTGCCGGCCGCGGCCGCGATCGACCCAGTCGAGTGGCCCGGCGGCGGCCTCGGCGCGGGCGACGTCGAGGCGCAGCGCGTGCGGCTCGCCGGCCGCCACGCGCGCCCGGCGCTCCGCCGCCGGCAGCGCGCGGCAGGTGCCGGGATAGAGCGGGCCGTCCGGCCCGTGGCGCACGAGGTGCGGCGCGCTGGCGGCGCGCGCGATCTCGTCCTGGATGTCCCGGCGCGTGCAGAAGCAGGGATAGAGCAGGCCCCGCGCGTCGAGGGCGGCGAGCGCCGCGTTGTAGGCCGCGCCGCGCGTCGACTGGCGCAGCGGCGGCGCCGGCCAGTCGAGGCCGAGCCAGCGCAGGTCGTCCAGCATCGCCTGTTCGTGTTCGGCCCGCGCGCGGCCGGTGTCGAGATCCTCGATGCGCAGCACGAAGCGTCCGCCCGCCGCCCGCGCCGCCCGCCAGGCGAACAGCGCCGCGTAGGCGTGGCCGAGATGCAGCGCGCCGGTCGGCGACGGGGCGAAACGGGTGACGGTCGCGGACATCACGGCAGCGGGCTATCCTCCGGCGTCGCGCGCGTCCGTTTCCGGGTGGCCGGCACGCTTTCGACGGGAGATTGTCGCCCGCACCATGAAGACGCGCAAACGCCTCGAAGCCGGCCTCGGCGAGCTGGCGCGCCTCGACCCGCGCATGGCGGCGCTGTGGGAACGCACCGGCACGCCCGACCCGCGCCCGCGCAAGCCGGGCTTCGCCTCGCTGCTGCGCGTCATCGTCGGCCAGCAGCTCTCGGCGCGCGCCGCGGCGTCGATCTGGGCGCGCATGGAGGCGGCCGGGGTGACCGACGAGCCGGCGGCCTTCCTCGACCGTGACGACGACACGCTGCGCGCGCTCGGCCTGTCGCGCGCCAAGGTCGGCTACGGCCAGTCGCTCGCCCGCGCCATCGCCGCGCGCGAGCTCGACCTTGCCCGCGTCCACCGCATGGCCGACGAGGAGGCCATCGCCGCCATCTCCGCCCAGCGCGGCCTCGGCCGCTGGAGCGCCGAGTGCTACCTGCTGTTCGCCCTCGGCCGCCCCGACATCATGCCCGCCGACGATCTCGCCATCGCCGTCGCGGCAGGCCGGCTGTTTGACGGCGGCGAGCGGCTGAAGCCGGCCGTCCTGCGCCAGCATGCCGAGGCATGGCGGCCGTGGCGCAGCGCCGCCGCGCGCCTGCTCTGGCACGCCTACGGCATCGATGCCTTATAGTCGGCGCGCGCGAACCCCAACGGAAAGTCACGTCAGATGGTGCAGTCGCTCGATGGTCCGACCTTCGGCCCCGCCGCCGGCGGCAGGCCCGACGCGCTGGTCGTGCTGCTGCACGGGCTGGGCGCCGACGGCAACGACCTCATCGGCCTCGCGCCGGCCCTCGCCGGGGCGGTGCCGCGCGCCCTGTTCGTCTCGCCCGACGCGCCGGAACCGTGCGACATGGCGCCCTACGGGCGGCAGTGGTTCAGCCTGCAGGACCGGCGCCCGGCGACGATCGAGGCCGGCGTGCGCGCCGCCGCGACGGTCCTCGACGCCTTCCTCGACGGCCTGCTCGCCGAACACGGCCTCGGCGGCGACCGCCTCGCGCTGGTCGGCTTCAGCCAGGGCACGATGATGTCGCTGCATGTCGGGCTGCGCCGGAAATCCGGCCCGGCGGCGATCGTCGGCTATTCCGGTTCGCTCGTCGCCGGCAACAAGCTGCCGGCCGAGATCACCGCGCGCCCGCCGGTGCTGCTGGTGCACGGCGACGCCGATCCGGTGCTGCCGTCGAGCGCGCTGGATTTCGCCGAGGCCGGGCTGAAGGCGGCCGGCGTGCCGGTCGACGCCCATCTGCGCCCGGGCCTGCCGCACTCGATCGACGAGGAGGGCGTGCGCCTCGGGTCGGAACTGCTCGCCCGCACGCTCGGCCGGAGCGCCTGAGGCGCTCCGGCCGCGACGGCGGTCGCGCGGCTACTCCAGCGTGCCGCGGATCGGATAGTTGAGTTCCTGCAGGCGGCCGACGCCCGCCGCCACGGCGCCGAGTTCCGGGCGCACCCAGGGCGCGTTCGAAATGTCGACGATCTGCACCTTGCCGTCCGGATTAACCACGAACAGGCCTGGCTCGCTGAACGGCCGGTCGGTCTCCTGCGGGCTGCGCGGGGCCGAGACGTAGAGGCCGAGCGCGCGCATCTGGTCGACCGACAGGCTGTGGCCGACGGGGAAGGTCCAGCCTTCCTCCTTCGCCTCGCTTTCCGCCTTCTCGACCGGATCGGCCGACACCGCGACGATCTCGGTCTTCACCGACCTGAACTTGTCCTGCAGCCCCTCGAGACCCTTGAGGTAGCTCTTGCAGACCGGGCAGTGCTTGCCGCGGTAGACGACGACCATCTGGTAGGCGTCACGCTTGCCGCCGATCTTCACGCTGCCGCCACCGACCTTCGGCAGCTCGAATTCCGGCATCGCGGCGCCGGCGCTGATCTTGGTGCTCATCACGGAGTCCCTTTCGTCGTGTCTTGACGCGCGGGCGTCATGCCCGGGGGCGTGACATGCGGGATTGTCGCCGCGCCGACAACGCGGCCCACGGACATGGCTCCTGTGACGGTGCCGAGGATGCTGGGGGCTGTGACCATCCGGTTACAACATGTTGTGTGCAAACGGAAATTCTTTGCGTTGACGCACTACATCTTCTAGTGTCCGCTGCGTTTCGGGTTGGTTTGTAGCGGGAGCAGCGTGTCGTGCACGTCGGCCTGCGCGAATATCCGGCACTGGTGCTGAACGCGGACTTCCGCCCGCTCAGCTACTTCCCCCTGTCGGTCTGGCCCTGGCAGGAAGCGGTGAAGGCGGCGCTGCTCGGCCGCGTCAACACCGTCGCCGTCTACGACCGCATGGTGCGCTCGCCGACCACGCGCGTCGCCCTGCCCTCGGTCATCTCGCTCAAGGAATACGTGCGGCCCGCCGAACGGCCGGCGTTCACGCGCTTCAACGTGTTCCTGCGCGACCGCTTCTGCTGCCAGTACTGCGACCGGCGCTTCGCCGCCAACGACCTGACCTTCGACCATGTCGTGCCGCGCTCGCGCGGCGGTCGCACGACTTGGGAAAATGTCGTCACTGCCTGCAGCGTTCACAACATGCAGAAGGGCAGCCGCACGCCGCAGGAGGCGGGGCTGCGCCTGCGCCGCCGGCCGCGCGCGCCGAGCAACTGGGAATTGCAGGACAACGGCCGCGCCTTTCCGCCGAACTACCTGCACCAGAGCTGGAACGACTACCTCTACTGGGACGTCGAACTGGAAGGCTGACCCGTCCGGGACCAGGCGGCCGGCGCATTTGCGCTACCGGGCGTCCCGATCACACCCAGCATTCGCGATATCGCCGCGACCGGCCAGAAATGACCGGGGTGTGATATTTTGTAAAAGCACTGATTTCGATTAGTCGTCGTTTCGTGCGTTGCAATATCTTGCCGGCATCGGGAAGTCGCCCCACGGCGCACAATATTCGAGGACAATCTCATGCCTATCATCAATCTTATTATTGTCCTGATCGTCGTCGGCGTTTTGTTGTGGGCCGTTAATACCTACATCCCGATGGACCGGAAGATCAAATCCATCCTCAACGTCGTCGTGGTGATCGCTGTCGTCCTCTGGCTGCTTCAGGCATTCGGCGTGCTCGGGGCGATGGACTCGATCCGCGTCGGCAACTAGCCGGCCGCTCGCCGCCGATCGCGCGGGCGCCATCCGGTGTCCGCGGCCGAAATCCACGCATTCCACTTATGAGGCATACAGCCATGAACACGCCCCGATTCGCGCGCGCCCTCGTCGTCGTCGCCCTGCTTGCCGGCGCCACGACGGCCTGCACCGGCTCGCCGACCAGCGAGAGCACCGGCGAGTACATCGACGATTCCGTCATCAGCAACAAGGTCCGCGCCCAGCTCATCGGCGACAAGGATCTCAACCTCTTCAAGATCGATGTCGCGACCTACAAGGGCACCGTCCAGCTCAGCGGCTTCGTGAACACACCGGAAGCCAAGAGCCGCGCCGGAACGGTCGCCTCGGGCGTCGCCGGCGTGACACAGGTGCGCAACGACCTCGTGGTCAAGTAGCCTCGGCCAGGGCTCGGTTGGCCGGGCGTCTCCACTATCGCCGGACTCGGGCGCGGAGCGATCCGCGCCCGTCGCCTTGCACCGACGCACTCAGATATGCCCGACAGAATTCTTGCCCTTGATGATGCGGTCGATCAAATCCGCTGCGGCCTCGTGCCGTTCCGGGTGGGTGGCGCCGGCCATGGCGCCCCGGTGCGCGGCGGCGGCATCCGCGAGAATCGACACGATTTCCGCATTGCCGAGGATCTCGTTGTCCGAGAGGGACAGCAGCAGCGATTCGCAGATCGACAGTGCGGCGAGGGCGGCGGCTTCTGGGTCGGTGTTCATGTGCATCCCGTGCTGAGCTGCTGGTCCGTACGACGCATGTCATGCGCAGGGGCGACCGAGCGCCCGAGGTTACACGGGCGCCACCCGGGCGATGCTAATGTGTGATAGCCTCCGCCGGGCGATCGGACCGGCCGATGTCGCGGCCGGCCTTCCGCCTTGCACTTCCATCGACGGTTCTCCGGTGCCCCGGATGGAGCGGACCCGGATCGTACCGCCACGCAGGATGCCGAAGTGCCGCAGATCGCCCCCACCCCGTCGCCGCTCGGCAGGAAGCTCGGCGGTTTCCTGCCGCTCGGGCCGGATGAACTGGCCTGCCTCGACGAGCTGCAGTCCCGGCGGCGCACCGTTCCGGCGCTCACCGACCTTGTGCATGAGGGCCAGACGGGCCATCACGCCTTCATCCTGCAGACGGGATGGGCGATCTCCTACAAGCTGGTGCCGAATGGTGGCCGGCAGATCATCGGCTTTCCGTTGCCGGGCGATTTCATGGGCCTGCGCAGCGTTCTCCTGCGCACCTCCGATCATTCCTTCGCCTGCCTGACGGAGGCGGTCGTCAGCGAAATCTCGCCGCAGCGGATGATCGACCTGTTCCACCGCTTCCCGCGCCTGGCGACCGCCATCCTGTGGGCGGTCTCGCGCGACGAGGCGATGGTGGTCGAGCATCTCGTGAATATCGGGCGCCGCACCGCCATAGAACGGCTGGCACACCTGTTCATCGAGATCGGCCAGCGGCTGAAGATGGTCGACCTGGTCACGACGACGAGCTTCGCCTGCCCGCTCAACCAGTACGTCCTCGCCGACGCGCTCGGCCTCACGGCCATCCACGTCAACCGCATCCTGCGGCAGTTGCGCGAGCGCGAACTGATCACGCTCAAGGACCAGCAGGTCATCATCCACGATCTGGACGGTCTGCGGGAACTGGCGGGCTATGACAACGCCTACCTCAATCTCGCGATTCCGCCCGATATATCTGGGTAAAATATCGGCGATTTCCCGATTTATTATGGCACATCAATAAAAGTGCCGCCGACTGACCTAGATTAGTGACGAATTTTCTCGTCAGCATAATATGTGCCTACGGAATTTCTACCCGGTGGCACGTCACGATCTACCTTCATCATCCGACGTTTTCTCCACCTTTGCCAGTAGAGACGTCCGACATTTCGACACAACGGGGAACCTTCAAATGAAAACCTACTCATCCATCGCCTTCGCCAGCTTGTGCGCCATCGCCCTTGCCGGCTGCGCCGGGCAGGAAGTCGGCTACACGGACGCCACGGCGTCGAATGCCAACCCTTTCACGACCGGGCTCCACACCGGCTATTACGGCATCGCCAAGAGCGAGTACGCCCAGGGCGATTACAAGGACTCGGACTTTTTCGCCCTCCTCGCACAGCGCGCCGGACGCGGCGAGATCTTCGATCCGCAGACAGTCGACGACCGCCTCTCGAAGTCCGCATGGCCGGCCCTGTCGCCGGAAATGGTCTCGACGCTGACCAACGCCCGCAGCCGCCTGATGACGGTTCTGCCACAAGGCCGCACCGCCGCTCCCGCCGCCGCGGCGCGGGCCCAGGTCGGCTTCGATTGCTGGCTGGGTCAGCAGGAAGAGAACTTCCAGCCCAAGGACATCGCGGCCTGCCGCAACAGCTACGACACCGCGATGGCGGAACTCGACACGGCCCTGCGCCCGGCCGCCGCGCCGGCACCGCGTGCTGCCACCCCGGTCATGACGCCGGCGCCGCGCACCTTCCTGGTGTTCTTCGACTGGAACAGCAACGTGCTGACCGACGGGGCGCGATCGGTCATCGCCAGTGCGGCGAGCGCATCCAGGCAGGCGGGACAGGTGACCATGATCGCCACCGGACACGCCGACAGCTCGGGCGCCAACGCCTACAACCTCGAACTGTCCGGCCATCGCGCCGATGCGGTGAAGGCGGAACTGGTACGCCTCGGCGTCCCGACGCGCGACATCGCGGTCGCCGCGCGCGGCGAGGCCGATCCGCTGGTACAGACCGGGAACGATGTGCGCGAGCCGCAGAACCGCCGCGTGCAGATCGTCCTGAACTGAGCCCGTATAACTCGGGCGGCACCCGTGCCGCCGGAAGAACGGCACAGCGCCGGCCTCGCAAGAGGCCGGCGTTTTGTTTTGGCAACAGGGATGGTGCGGGTGGCGGTGTGTGGCTCGCCGTCACAAACTGCAATGCGAAATTCGTGGAACCGCGCGCCGACCCGCCACGTTAGGGCCGCAGAAATGCCATCCGCCTCGTGCGGAATCGGCACCGCGAACGGCCCTGACGGGTGTTCATCCCGACCCCGTCGCCGATCTGCGCGACGGCCAGCGAGGTCTCCCATGAAGATCCTGACAAACATCGCCATCGCCGGAGTGTGCGCGAGCTCGCTCGCCGCCTGCGCCGGCCTTCAGCTCGAACGGACCCCCGGCGCCGCCAGCGGCGGCACGGCCTATACCCAGGGCCTGCACGCCGGCTACCTGCGCCAGTCGCGCAGCGAGTACGCCGAGGGCGACTACAAGGATTCCGACCGTTTCGCCGTCCTCGCCCAGCGCGCCGGGCGCGGCGAGGTCTTCGACCCGCAGCCGGTCGCCGACCGCCTGCCGCCGAAGTCGGCCTGGCCGGCCCTGCCAACGGGCACGGTCGAAAGCCTCGAATCCGCGCGTTCGCGCCTGATGACGGCACTGCCCGAGGGCCGCACGAAGGCCCCGGCCGAGGCGGCGCGGGCGCAGGTCGCCTTCGACTGCTGGCTGCAGGAGCAGGAGGAGAACTTCCAGGCCGACGACATCGCCGCCTGCCGGCGCGACTTCGAGGCGGCGATGAGCGACCTCGACGCCGCGCTGCGCCCGGCCGCGCCGCCGCCGGCCCCACGCGCCGCGGCGCCCGCCACGACGCCGCCGGCCCGCGCCTTCCTCGTCTTCTTCGACTGGGACAGCGCGACACTGACCGACGGCGCGCGCTCGGTGGTCGCCACCGCCGCCCGCAACGTCGGCCAGGTCGGACAGGTGATGGTCGTGACCACGGGCCACGCCGACCGCTCGGGGCCCGACGCCTACAACCTCAACCTCTCGCGCAAGCGGGCGGAGGCGGTGAAGGCGGAGATGGTCCGTCTCGGCATCCCGGCCGGCGACATCAGCGTCAGCGCGCGCGGCGAGGCCGAACCGCTGGTGCCGACCGACGACGGCGTGCGCGAGCCGCAGAACCGGCGCGTGCAGATCGTCCTCAACTAGGACCTCGGAACGCCCGCCTCGTCCGGCCCGGCCCTCGTGGCGCGGGTCGGCGGGGCGGCATTTTTCGTGTCAGCGCGGGGTGGCCGAGGCCGTCGTCAGCGCCGGCACGTCCGGCATGCTCACGACATCGCGGATATAGGCGCCGAGGCCGTCCTCGGGCAGGGCCAGCACGGTCGTCAGCAGGCTCGAGGCGTCGGCGCAGAAATTGGCGCCCTGTTCCGTCGCGCGCGATGACGCGCGGTTGGCCAGCACGGTGACGAAGCGGTCGAGCTCGACCTGCCCGTGGCGCCCGTAGAGGCGATTGAAATAGCTGCGCAGGTAGCGCGCGCTGTCGATCATCTCGGGCCGGAAGCGGCGGATCGCGGCGTCGTACTGCATGTTGAGCCCGCACAGCAGCGCCGCGACCATCAGGTCGCTCTGCAGGACACGCATCTGGAAGGCCGTCCGCTCGTGCTGCGCCAGCGACTCGCCGGCGCGCGCCGGTCCCGCCACCGCCAGCACCGTTACGACCGCCGCCGCCAGAAGAATCGGCAGCCGACCGGGCGAGCGGACGCCGTTGCTGCGGGGCGGACGCGACATCATGCCTCCAATGGCGGGGATTCGCCTGTGCGAACAGCAGCCTAGTGGCACCGTGGCAACTTTGCGAAGGGAATTTTCATGGCGTGCCTCAAATCCGCTCGGACAGGCGGATGGCCAGGCGCGTCGCCGCGCCGACGGCGGTGTGCAGCGCGCGATAGCCCGGCGCCTGCTTGGCGCCATGGGCGAGGCCGGTGTCGCGATGCGCCAGCTCGTCGGCGCGGAAATCCTCGATCGTCCGGCGCAGCGGCGCCTCGTCGTCGTCCAGCGCTTCGGCCTGCCGTGCGTAATGCGCGTCGATGGCTTCCTCGACGGCGACCGTGCAGGCCATCGCCGCGCGCTCGCCGAGCAAGGCCGTGGCGGCGCCGAGCGCGAAGCCGGCAACGTGCCACAGCGGCGCCAGCGCCGTCGGCCGCACGCGGCGGTCGGCCACCAGCCGGTCGAAGGTCTCGAGGTGGCGCGCCTCCTGGTCGCGCATCTCGCGGATAGTCGCGCCGACCGGACGGCCGCCGAGCACGGCGAGCTGGCCCTCGTAGATGCGCGCCGCGCCGTACTCGCCGGCCTGGTCGACGCGGATCATGCGGGCGACGGCGGCGGCCGGCGACGGATCGCCGGGCAGCGCGCCGGCCGCGGCGCGGCGCTTGCCCTTCGGCGCGGCGGGCGCGCGGCTCATGGCATGGTTCCCCTGTTCAGCGGCCCGGCGAGCCGCCACGTGGCGCCGAGGCATCCGGCGACAAACAGCAGCGAGGCGAGAAAGTTCCACCCCGCCAGCGAAATGCCCGCCAGCGACCACGGCACGACGTCGCAGCGCACCACCGGCGTGTTGAGCAACTGGTCGCGCACGGCGGCGATGCTGGCGTTGGGATCGACGGCGACGGCGCCGGAACAGGCCGCCGTGCCGGCCCACCAGCCCTGCTCGACACCGACATGGTAGGCGGCGATCGCCGCCCCCCAGGCGAACAGGCCGGCGGCGACGATGGCCAGCGCGGGCGCGGCGGCCGGCAGGCGGCCCGCACCCGTGACCGCCAGCGCGGCCAGCGCCAGCACGGCGGCGATCTTGTAGGGCAGGCGCTGTTCGAGGCAGAGCGCGCAGGGCGCGAGGCCGACGACGTATTCGAAGAACCAGGCGCCGCAGAGCATCGCCAGCGAGGCGCCGAGCACCACGGCCGGCAGCCGCCACGGCCGCGCCGCGACCCAGGCGAGCGGGCCGCGCGGCGGCGCTGTGTCGTCGGGGCGGGCCATGCCCCTATATGGCCCGCGCCGCGCCGTCCCTACAAGACGTAGGCGACCGCGACGAATCCGCCGACCAGCACGACCAGGAAGGCGATCGTCACCGGCCACATCCAGCGCTCGAACACGCGGCGGATGACCGGGCCGAACAGCCAAAGCAGGGCGCAGACGGCGAAGAAGCGGATGCCGCGCGCCGCCACCGAGGCGATGCCGAAGACCCAGGGATCGAGGGTGAAGACGCCCGAGGCGATGGTGACGAACTTGTAGGGCAGCGGCGAGATGCCGAACAGCATCACCACCCAGGCGCCCCACTCCTCGTACTTGGCCTCGAAGTACGCGAACTTGTCGCCGAGCCCGTAGATCTCGACGATCCAGCGGCCGACCGATTCGTAGAGGCCCCAGCCGATGGCGTAGCCGGCGAAGCCGCCGGCGACCGAGGCGACCGTCGCCAGCGCCGCCAGCCGCCACGCCTTCTCGCGCGCCGCCAGCACCATCGGGAACAGCAGCACGTCGACCGGCACCGGAAAGACCGAGCTTTCGGCGAAGGCGACGAGCAGCAGCACCCAGACGGCGTGACGCGAGGCGCCGGCGCGCATGGTCCACTGGTAGAGGGATTCGAGCATGGCGGATGGGCTCGCGCCGGAAGGGCCGCGCCCCTTAGCAGGCCGCGCGGCCACCGCGCAACGGCGACCCTACTCGGCGGCGTCCCGATCGGGGCGGCGGTAGCGGGCCGGCACTTCGAGGTCGAACAGGCGGGCCGCGTTGTAGCCGAGGATGTTGGCGCGCGCCTTCTCGTCGAGGAACGGCAGGTCGTACAGCCGCGCCGGCACGTCGAAGTCCCAGTGCGGCCAGTCGGAGGCGTAGAGCAGCTGCGTCGGCGCCGCGATGGCCTTGAAGGTCGCCTCGAGCAGCTTCAGGTTCGACGTCTCCAGCGGCTGCATCGTGTAGTACATCTCGCGCATGTAGTCGCTCGGCAGGCGCTTCAGCAGCGGCGCCTCGGAGGAGCGCATCAGGTACTCGTTGTCGAGGCGTTGCATCAGGAACACCACCCAGGCGAGCCCGCTCTCGATCCACATCAGTTTCAGCTTGGGGAAGCGCTCGGGCAGGCCGTTGATGATCCAGTTGGTCATGTGGACCATGTTGGACAACACGAACGACAACGCGTGCATCGAGATAAAGCGGTTGAGCTGGCGCGTGTACTCGTTATGCCAGTTATGATGGGCGTGGAAGCCGATCGGCATCCCCGCCTCCTCCAGCATCGCGTAGAGCCGCATGTATTCGTTGGCGTGAACCGGCTGATAGCGCGTGCTGGTGACGAGGAAGCCGACCACGCCCGGCGCGCCGAGGAAGCGCCGGACCGTCTCCTCCGCCGCCGCCGGGGTGTTGAACGGCAGGTAGAGCATCGCCTTCATACGCGTCTCGTGCGGCAGCACCTGCTCGACGAGCCAGCGGTTGTAGGCGGTCGCCAGTTCGACCTCCATCTCGCGCACGGGATGCATGCCGAGGAACAGCAGGGCGTTGGGAAAGAACACCTGGTAGTCGAGGCCGAAGGCGTCCATCGACTTGCGCGACAGGATCACCTCGCGCGGCGCCGACGTGTCCGTCACCTTCTCCTTGAGGCCCTGGGCGTGCGGGATGCGGCCCCAGGCGTTCTGCCACTGCAGGCCCGGGGTGTCGTTGAGGAAGGCGCCGCGCCCGCTGCCGTCGCCGAAGGTGAAGGCGGCCTCGCGCACGGCGTCGTTCTCGATCAGCTTGAGCACTTCCGGCCAGGCGCCGCCGTCGCCGATGTGCGAGTCGACGTCGACGATGAATCGCGAGGCGAAGTCGCGCTCGACCGCCTGTCGCCTGGCATGCGCGAGGATGTCGGCGGAATCGCTGCGCTCGCCGATCTCGGCGAGACGAACGGGCTCGCGTTCGCTGGCCATCGGGGGCCCTCCCGCGTCAGGCGTCGCCGTCGCGCGGGCGGTCGGCCCACATCGACAGGTCGAACAGGTTGAGGTTCACGGCGCGCAGCATCTCGGTCACCAGCACCGCCACGTCCGTCGCCGTCGCCGCGTCGCGACCGGTGAGCGGCAGGAAATAGCGACCCTCCTGTTCCACCTTGCGAGCGAACAGGCGGGTGCCGGCCGTCAGCAGGCGCTGCACCGCCTCGTCGGGGATCTCCGACGTCGCCTCGGTGGCCAGTGCGCGCTCGGCGGCGGCAAGCGCCTCGCCGGCCGCCGCCGACAGGCGGCCCGCCTCAGCGTCCGGTGTCGACATAGATGCCTCCGTCGCGTTCACGCACGGCCACGCCGGCAAGGCGCAGCGAGGCGAGGCCGGCATGGTGGCCGGTGCGCAGGTCGAACTCCCAGCCGTGCCACGGGCAGGCCAGGTTCAGCCGGCCCTCGGCATAGTGGATGCCGAGGCTGCGGCGGTCGGCGTCGAGCCGCTCCTCGACGCCCCGCATCACCTTGCCCTGGCAGACCGGCCCGCCCTGGTGTGGACATTCGTTCCGCCAGGCGAACAGTTCGCCGCCGACGCGGAACACGCCGATCTCGCCCCCTTCGACGGCGACCACGACACGCCCGCCGTCGGCGAGATCGGCCGTCCGGGCCACGAAAACCTCCATGCCACCTCCCCGGTGCGGGACCGCGTCCGCGCCGTCGCCATTCTAGGCCGACGCCGCCGGCGCAAAAGGCGGGAATTCCCGTTGCGTGCCCACGACCGTGGGATGACAGGCGCGGAGCGGCTTCGCTATAGTCCGCGGCGTTCGGGAGGAAAAATGCCAGTAAAAGTGGCGATTGTCGGCTCGGGGCCGAGCGGTTTCTATACGGCCGCGGCCCTGATGGAGCGCAGCGACGATGTCGAGATCGACTTCATCGAACGCCTGCCCACCCCCTTCGGCCTGATCCGCGGCGGCGTCGCGCCGGACCACCAGACCACCAAGAAGGTCTCGCGCGCCTACGAGAAGACGGCGCTGTCCGGCCCGGTGAAGTTCTGGGGCAACGTCGAGATCGGCCGCGACCTGACGCTCGAAGAACTGCGCGGACTGTACGACGCGGTGGTGCTGGCGATCGGCTCGCCGCGCGACCGGCCGCTCGGCATTCCCGGCGACGACAAGCAGGGCGTCTATGGCTCGGCCGATTTCGTCGGCTGGTACAACGGCCACCCGGACTTCACCGACCTCGAACCCGATCTGGAGACGAAGAACGTCGTCGTGGTCGGCAACGGCAACGTCGCCATCGACATCGCCCGCGTGCTGGTCAAGACCGACGCCGAGATGGCCGACACCGACATCGCCGACCACGCCGCCCGGGCGATCCGTGCCGCGCCGCTGACCGATGTCTACATGATCGGCCGCCGCGGCCCGGTCGAGGCCAAGTTCACCAACGTCGAGCTGCGCGAGATGGGCAAGCTCGAGGAGGCCGCCGCCATCGTCGATCCGGCGCAGTTGCCGGCGACGGTCGAGGGCGACATGTCCGACCGCGACAAGCGCCTCAAGGAACGCAACCTGGCGACGCTGCGCGAATTCACCGCCCAGGACCCGGCCGGCAAGCCCAAGCGCGTGCACTTCGCCTTCTACACCCGCCCCGTCGAGGTGCTCGGCGGCGCCCGCGTCGAGGGCCTGCGCTGCGAACGCACGACGGTCGACGCCGCCGGCCGTTCGGTCGGCACCGGCGAATTCTTCGACATCCCTTGCGGCCTGATCGTCGCCGCCATCGGCTACCGCGCCGACCCGGTCGACGGCGTGCCGTTCGACGCCGCCGGCGGCATCGTCGTCCACCGGGACGGGCGCATCGCCCCCGGGCTCTATGCCGTCGGCTGGATCAAGCGCGGCCCGACCGGGGTCATCGGCTCCAACAAGCCGGACGGCGACCAGGCCGCCGCGCAGGTGCTGGAGGACTGCCCCGCCGGGGCGAAGCCCGGCCGCGCGGCGCTGGAAAAACTGCTGGTCGGGCGCGGCGTCAAATGGGTCGACTACCAGGCTTGGCAGCGCATCGACGCCGCCGAGGTCGCCGCCGCGCGGCCCGGCGCGCCGCGCCGCAAGTTCGTGCGCGTCGCTGACATGCTGTCCGCCCTCGGCCAGCCGGGCGCGGAATAGAGCAAAGCCTTGACTTGGGTGCGCAGAAGGACACTTTTCGCGACGGTTGGGACGGAGTAATCACCTGACGCCGGGTGGGCAGCCGACGGGCGGCGCGGCCACGGGCCGCCGGCGACGGCGTCGGCAGCCGGATCCCGGGCGGATCTTTCCGACAGCGGCACGGTTGGCGCCTCGCCGGGCGACAGGTTGGCGCGGCCCGGACGGTCACGGAGGACGGGACAGATGGCAGACAGTGCGGCGGTAGACGAGCACGGCGCCCATGCGCGGCGGGAGCTCGACTCCGCGGTCGTGCGTTTCGCCGGCGATTCCGGCGACGGCATGCAGCTCACCGGCAGCCAGTTCACGCTGACGGCGGCGCTGGCCGGCAACGACCTCGCCACCTTCCCCGACTTTCCGGCCGAGATCCGCGCGCCCGTCGGCACGACCTTCGGCGTCTCGGCCTTCCAGATCAATTTCGGCGCCCGCACCATCAAGACCTCGGGCGACCTGCTCGACGTGCTGGTGGCGATGAACCCGGCGGCGCTGATCACCAATGTCGGCGACCTCAAGCCCGGCGGCATCTGCATCGTCGACACCGGCGCCTTCAACGAGCGCAACCTCGTCAAGGCCGGCTACAAGTCGAACCCGCTCGAGGACGGCAGCCTCGCCGAGAAGGTGCGGCTGGTGAAGATCGACATGTCGCGGCTGACGCTGGAAGCCGTGAAGCCCTTCGGCCTGTCGCAGAAGGAGGCGCTGCGCTCCAAGAACATGTGGGCGCTCGGCCTCGTCTACTGGATGTACGGCCGCGACCGGCAGGCGACGGTGAAGTGGCTGGAGGGCCGCTTCAAGGGCAAGGACGACATCCTCGCCGCCAACGTCGCCGCGCTCAACGCCGGCCACTCCTTCGGCGAGACCGCCGAGATGCCAGCCGAGATGTCGACCTTCACGGTGCCGGCGGCGCCGATCGCGCCGGGCCTCTACCGCACAGTCACCGGCACCGACGCGATGGCCTTCGGCCTCGTCGCCGGCACGCGGCTGGCCGGCCTGCGCATGTGCTTCTGCTCGTACCCGATCACGCCGGCCTCCTCGCTGCTGCACGCGCTGGCGCCGCTCAAGGAGTACGACATCCTCACCTTCCAGGCCGAGGACGAGATCGCCGCCGTCGCCGCCGCCATCGGCGCCTCCTATGCCGGCTCGCTCGGCATCACCTCGTCGTCGGGGCCGGGCGTGGCGCTAAAGGGCGAGGCCATCGGCCTCGCCGTCGCCGTCGAGCTGCCGCTGATCATCGTCAACGCCCAGCGCGCCGGCCCGTCGACCGGCATGCCGACCAAGACCGAGCAGTCGGACCTCTACCAGGCCGTCTACGGCCGCAACGGCGACGCGCCGGTCTGCGTGCTCGCCGTATCCTCGCCGTCCGACGGCTTCGAGGTCGGCATGGAGGCGGTCCGCATCGCCACCAAGTACATGACGCCGGTGATCGTGCTGACCGACGGCTATCTGGTGAACGCCGCCGAGCCGTGGCGCCTGCCGGACGTCACCAAGCTGCAGCCGATCGACGTGGCGTTCCGCACCGAGCCGGAGGGCTTCCATCCCTTCCTGCGCGACCAGGCGACGCTGGCGCGACCGTGGGTCAAGCCGGGCACGCCGGACCTCATCCACCGCGTCGGCGGGCTGGAGAAGTCCTACGACACCGGCCACATCTCCTACATGCCGGCCAATCACCAGCGCATGACCGACGCGCGGGTGAACAAGATCCTCGGCATCGCCAACGACATTCCCGAGCAGACGGTCGACAACGGCACCGAGGGCGGCCGGCTGGCGGTGGTCGGCTGGGGCTCGACCTACGGCCCGATCAGCCGCGCCGTCGACAACATGCGCCGCGCCGGCAAGGACGTCTCGCACATCCACCTGCGGCATATCTGGCCGCTGCCGCGCAACCTCGGCGCGCTGCTCGCCAGCTACGACAAGGTGCTGGTGCCGGAGATGAACAAGGGCCAGCTCCTCACCGTGCTGCGCGCCGAGTATCTCGTCGCCGCCGAGGGGCTCAACAAGGTCAACGGCAAACCGTTCCTGATCACCGAGATCGAGGCGGCCATCGCCCGCCTGCTCGGGGAGTGACAGCCATGAACGTGCAGACCCCGCCGCAGAAGCTGCAGGCCAAGGACTACGCCACCGACCAGGAGGTGCGCTGGTGCCCCGGTTGCGGCGACTACGCCATCCTCAAGGCGGTGCAGCGCACGCTGGCCGACCTGCAGGTGCCGCGCGAGAAGACGGTGTTCGTCTCCGGCATCGGCTGCGCCGCGCGCTTTCCCTACTACATGGAAACCTACGGGTTCCACACCATCCATGGCCGCGCCTCGGCCATCGCCACCGGCGTCAAGCTGGCCAATCCCGAGCTTGACGTGTGGGTAGTCGGCGGCGACGGCGACACGCTGTCGATCGGCGGCAATCACACGCTGCACCTGCTGCGCCGCAACGTCGACGTGCAGCTGCTGCTGTTCAACAACGAGATCTATGGCCTGACCAAGGGCCAGTACTCGCCGACCTCGCGCACCGGCACGCGCTCGCCGTCGACGCCCTACGGCTCGGTCGACAACCCGATCAACGCCGCGCAGTTCGCGCTCGGCGCCGGCGCCCGCTTCGTCGCCCGCTCCTCCGACATCCTGCAGAAGCACCTGCCGGAAGTGCTGAAGCGCGCGCACGCCCATCGCGGCGCCTCGCTGGTCGAGATCCTGCAGAACTGCATCGTCTACAACGACGGCGCGTTCAGCCACTTCACCGACAAGGGCGTGCAGGCCGACATGCAGATCCATGTCGAGCACGGCCAGCCGCTGGTCTTCGGCGCCAACGCCGACAAGGGCCTGCGCCTCGGCCCCGGCGGGATGGCGCTCGAGGTGGTGAAGATCGGCGAGGGCGGCGTAACGGAGGACGACATCCTCGTCCACGACGAGAAGAACCGCACCCAGGCCTTCATGCTGGCGCAGATGCAGCCGCCGGGCTTCCCGGTGGCGATGGGCGTGCTCTATTGCGACCCGGCCGCGCCCTACGACGCGCTGGTCTGGGCCCAGGCCGAGACGGCGAAGAAGAAGAACGGCGAGCCGGATCTGGCCAAGCTGCTCCGGCGCGGCCACACCTGGACGGTGGCGTAGCGGACCCGCCGGGGGCCGTCCTCGCGGCCCCGGCCTGCGCCGTCGTGCCTGACCGGCGGCGCCCTGCGACCTAATCGCGCGCCGGGTTGTCGGTCGCGGCGACACAGCCCAGAGTCGCCGGCGCCCGCCAGCCGCAAGCGAGTGCGCAACCCTTGTCCGCGACCGTCTCCCGCGCGCCCGCGGCCGACCGCCTTGTCGGCTGGTGGCTCGCCGCCTGCGCGGTCATGGTGTTCGCCATGGTCGTCATCGGCGGCATCACGCGGCTGTCGGGCAGTGGCCTGTCGATCGCCGAATGGGCGCCGCTGTCGGGCGTGCTGCCGCCGCTGACGCACGCCGAATGGGAGCGCGTCTTCGCCCTCTACCGCGAGACGCCGCAATACCGCTCGGTCAATTTCGGCATGACGCTGGCCGAGTTCGAGACCATCTTCTGGTGGGAGTGGCTGCACCGCTTCTGGGGCCGGCTGATCGGCCTCGTCTTCGTGCTGCCGCTACTCGTCTTCGTCCTTGCCGGGCGCGTCCGCCGCGCCGAGGCCGGCGGTTTCGCGCTGCTGTTCGCGCTCGGCGGCGCCCAGGCCGTGCTCGGCTGGTACATGGTGGCGAGCGGCCTCGTCGACGAGCCGCGCGTCTCGCAGTACCGCCTCGCCGCGCATCTGGCGCTGGCGCTGGTGCTCTATGTCGCGTTGCTGCAAGCGACGCTGCGGCGGCTCGCCCCGCCGGCCGACGCGGTCGCCGACGACCGCCTCGACAGCGTCCGTCGCCTGCTGGCGGCGACGCTCGCCGTCGCGGCGACGACGGTCCTGTCGGGTGCCTTCATGGCCGGCACGCATGCCGGCCTCACCTACAACACCTTTCCGCTGATGGACGGCGCCCTGCTGCCCGACGGGCTCTACGCCGCGCCGTGGTGGCGCGCGCCGTTCGAATCGATCGAGACCATCCAGTTCAACCACCGCCTGCTCGCCATGCTGACGCTGGCGCTGGTGCTGGCGACGTGGTGGCAGAGCCGCTGGCTGGCGCTGGCGCCGCGCGCGCGCAAGGTCGCCAACGTCCTCGCGCTGGCGGTCGCCGCGCAGGCCGCGCTCGGCATCGCGACACTGCTGCTCGCCGTACCGCTGCCGCTCGGCGTGCTGCACCAGGCCGGCGCCGTCGTCCTGCTGACCCTGCTGGTCTGGCTGCGGCACGAGCTGCGCGGACGCTCCCGGTAGCGCGCACGACGAAAGGCCCGCCGGGGGTGTCCCGGCGGGCCCTGTTCAGTGCGTCGGGGACGCGGCCGTCAGGCGGCCTTGCGCTCGATCTGCGCCTGCGACGCGCGCTGCACGGCGATCGTGCGGGGCTTCATCGCCTCCGGCACCTCGCGCGCCAGCTCGACCTGGAGCAGGCCGTTGACCAGCTTCGCGCCGGTCACGTGCACGTAGTCGGCAAGCTCGAAGCGGCGCTCGAACGCCCGCCCCGCGATGCCGCGGTAGAGCGTCTGCACCTGCTCGTCGGCCTGCTTGGCCTTGCCCTTGATGGACAGGGTGTTCTGGTGCTGCGTGATCTCGATGTCGTCCTCGCCGAAGCCGGCCACCGCCATGGTGACGCGGTATTCGTTCTCGCCCAGCTTCTCGATGTTGTAGGGCGGGTAGGACGTGCCCTCGTCGACGCCGGAAAAGGCGGCGTCGAGCAGCCGGCTGACATGATCGAAGCCGACCGTGGAGCGGAACAGGGGGGTAAGGTCGTAGGTACGCATGGTCACAGGTCCTCCTTAGAGCAACGTGTGGTCCGCGTCATGGCCAACCCGGGGGTCTGGCGGGACGCGGCTCTGCGTGCGCGGGCCCTCGCAAGGCACCCGCCGGCACACCGCTCAATTTAGGAAGGACCGGCCCCCGTTCAAGGGGCCTCGCGTGGCAACCGGCGCGCTTACTTCAGGCCGAGATTGGCGTAGCGCTTGTTGAACTTGGCGACCTGGCCGCCGGTGTCGACCAGGCGATGCTGGCCGGTCCATGCCGGGTGCGTCTTGGGATCGATGTCGAGGCGCAGCGTCGCGCCGGCCGCGCCCATGGTCGAGCGGGTCTTGAACTCCGTCCCGTCCGTCATGATGACGGTGATCTCGTGATAGTCGGGATGAATGTCCTTTTTCACGACCGGCTCCTTCGCGCGCGAAGGGCGGCTTCTAGCAGACCGGCCGGAGCCCCGCAACCCCCGGCCAGCCACCATGGCCGCCCCCGGCGGCGCCCTTGGCGCCGCCGCCGGGCACTGTTAAACCGCCGGCGCGGCACGGATTCCCCGGCCGCGGGAGATGCCGATGGCCCGCCGCCCCGCCGCCAGCCCTGCCGACGCCGCCGCGCCGCGCGCCGACGTACGGGTGCTCGCCGGGCTGTGGCCGTTCCTCGAGCCCTACCGCCTGCGCATCGCCGGCGCCGCCGCGGCGCTCGTCGTCGCCGCCGTCACCGTGCTGGCGCTCGGCCAGGCCCTGCGCCACCTCGTCGACGACGGCCTCGCGCGCGGCGACACGGCCCTGCTCGACCGTGCCTTCCTCGGCCTGCTGGCGGTCACCCTGGTCCTCGCCGCCGCCTCCTGGGCGCGTTCCTGGCTGGTGGCGTCGACCGGCGAGCGGGTCATCGCCGACCTGCGGCGCGCCGTCTTCGGCCACATCGTCGGCATCGAGCCGGCGGCCTTCGAGACCACGCGCTCGGGCGACGTCGTCACCCGCCTCGTCGCCGACACGACGCTGCTGCAGTCGGTCGTCGGCTCCGCCCTCTCGATGGCGCTGCGCAACGTGCTGCTGCTCGGCGGCGGCGCCGCGCTGCTGGTGGCGACGAGCCCGCGGCTGGCCGGCTTCGTCGCCCTCGTCGTGCCGCTCGTCGTCTTGCCGGTGCTGGTGATCGGCCGGCGCGTGCGCCGCCTGTCCCGCGCCGGGCAGGACCGCCTGTCCGATGTCGGCGGCCATCTCGACGAGAGTTTCGCCAATCTGCGCACGGTGCAGGCGTTCGGTCACGAGGACGCCGACCGCTCGCGCTTCGCGGCCCTGGTCGATGGCGCCCTCCGTGCGGCGCAGGCGCATGTGCGCGCCCGCGCCAGCCTCGCCTCGGTCGTCATCGGCCTCGCCTTCGGCGCCGTCGCGGTGATCCTCTGGGTCGGCGGGCGCGACGTGCTCGCCGGCCGCCTGACCGGCGGCGACCTCGCGGCCTTCGTCTTCTACGCCGTCGTCGTCGCCTCGGCGACCGGCGCGCTGTCGGAGATCGCCGGCGAACTGCAGCGCGCCGCCGGCGCCGCCGAGCGGCTGCTGGAACTGCTGGCGCTGCGCCCGACCATCGCCGCGCCCGCCGCGCCCGCCGCGCCCGCGCCGCTGCCGGCGCCGCTGCGCGGCGAGGTCGCCTTCGCTGGCGTCACCTTCGCCTATCCGGCGCGGCCGGACCGCCCGGCCCTCGATACCCTGTCGTTCACGGTCGCGCCCGGCGAGCGGGTGGCGCTGGTCGGCCCGTCCGGCGCCGGCAAGACCACGGTGTTCGAACTGCTGCTGCGCTTCCGCGACCCGCAGGCGGGCGTCGTGACGCTCGACGGCGTGGACATCCGCGACCTCGACCCGCGCGCGCTGCGGGCGGCGTTCGCGCTGGTGCCGCAGGAACCGGCTATCTTCTCCGGGACGCTCGCCGAGAACATCCGCTACGGCCGGCCCGACGCCGACGACCGCGATGTCGCCGCCGCCGCCGAGGCCGCCGCCGTGGCGGAATTCGCGGCGAAGCTGCCCGACGGTCTTGCCACCGTTGTCGGCGAGCGCGGCGTGCGCCTGTCGGGCGGACAGCGCCAGCGCGTCGCCATCGCCCGCGCCGTCCTTCGCGATGCGCCGGTGCTGCTGCTCGACGAGGCGACCAGCGCCCTCGACGCCGAGAGCGAGCGCGCCGTGCAGCAGGCGCTGGCCCGGCTGATGGACGGCCGCACCAGCCTCGTCATCGCCCACCGCCTCGCCACCGTCGCCGGCGCCGACCGCATCCTCGTGCTGGACGACGGCCGGCTCGTCGCCCAGGGACGCCACGCCGAACTGGTTGCCGGCGGTGGACTCTACGCCCGGCTGGCGTCGCTGCAGTTCAGGCCCGAAGCGGCGGAATAGCCGCGCCCTCCGTGCGCTATCGTTTGCGCAGCGCTGCGACGACGTCGACGAGCTGGTCGTAGGCGGAGTTGCTGCCCTCGACGAAGCCCATGCCGACATGCTCGGCGCGCATCGCCGCGGTGGCGAACAAGGTGTGCAGCGTCAGCGTCGTCCTGCCGTCCCTTTCCTCGAAGGTGACGGTCATCACCATGCGTCCCGCTCCCGGCGTCTCGAAACCGTTGTCGAAGACGATCTTCCGGTCCGGCACGATTTCCAGATAGGTGCCGCCGAAGGGCGTGTTCTGCACGCCGCTGGGGCCGGTCATGGCGAAGCGGAAGCGACCGCCGACGCGGAAGTCGACCTCGCACAGCGTCAGCGGCCAGCCGGCCGGGCCGAACCATTTCATCAGGTGTTCGGGCTTGCTGTAGGCCTCGAACAGCAGATGCGCCGGGGCGTCGAAGACCCTGGTGATGACGACCGCGCGCTCCCCGTCCGGGGCCGCATCCTTGCCAGCGTCGGTCATGGTCTTTCCTTTCGCTGCATCTCTTTCACGTAGGCTTCGAGACGGTCGAAGCTCTCCTCCCAGAAGCGCCGGTAGTCGCCGACCCAGGCGGCGACATCGGCCAGCGGTGCCGCGTTCAGCCGCACCGGCCGGAACTGGGCCGACTTGCCGCGCGACACCAGCCCCGCCCGCTCGAGCACTTTGAGGTGCTTCGAGATCGTCGGCTGGCGCAGCCCGAACGGCGCCACCAGTTCGTTGACCGTCGCCTCGCCGGCCGCGAGGCGGGCGAGGATCGCGCGCCGCGTCGGATCGGCGAGCGCAGCGAAAACGCTGTCGAGGCGGTCGGCCGGCTGCAGGGACATAAATTGCCCTCCGTCTATATTTCCATATGACTATATAAGTATCAGGCCGTCAAGCCGGCGGCCGATCCTTGCCCGCGCCTCCTTTATTCCTTACTTTCCGACAATCCGCGTACGGTGGTCGACATGCTCGCGAAACTGACGTCCAAGAACCAGCTCACCTTGCCGAAGGCGGTGCTGGCGCCCTACGAAGGCATCGCCTATTTCGAGGTGAGCGACGAGGACGGGCGCATCGTTCTCACGCCGGTGCGGATCGGCCGCGCCGACGCCGTGCGTGCCAAGCTGGCCGAACTCGGCATCACGGAAGCGGACGCGACGGCGGCCGTGCGGCGGGTACGCACGGACCCGGGCAAGCCGGCGCGCGGGAGGACGCGTACGGCCGGATGAGCCGGCCGCGTGTCGTTCTCGACACCAACGTCCTGCTGTCGGCCCTGCTGTTCCGCGCCGGCGCGCTGGCATGGCTGCGCCATTCCTGGCAATCCGGGACGATCCTCCCGCTGGCGAGCCACGACACGGCGGCCGAATTGGTTGCTGTGCTGGCCTATCCGAAATTCCGCCTGACCGCCAGGGAACGCGAGGAACTGCTGGGCGACTACCTGCCCTGGTGCGAGACCGTCCGGGTTCCGGCCGGGATCGCCGTTCCGGACTGCCGCGACCCGTTCGACCGCCCGTTTCTCGAAATTGCACTGGCGGGCAAGGCTGATGTGCTGCTGACCGGCGACCGCGACCAGCTGGCGCTCGCGGCGGTGTTCGCAGTGCCGATCCTGACGCCGGCGGCCTTCCGCGGCCGGCTGGAGCAGGGGCCACGCTGATCGAGCGCGCGGCGCCCGCCACCTACCGCTGGTCCAGCTTGAACTCGATGCGGCGGTTGCGGCGCAGGGCCTCTTCCGTGCCGGCGGACTCGATCGGGCGGTATTCGCCGAAGCCGGCGGCGACGAGGCGACCGGGCGGCACGCCGTGGTCGATGAGGAACTTGACCACCGACACGGCGCGCGCCGTCGACAGCTCCCAGTTGGAGGGGAAGCGCGCGGTGCTGATCGGCCGCACGTCGGTGTGGCCGTCGACGCGCAGCACCCAGTCGATGTCCTTCGGGATGCGCTGCGAGATTTCCGCCAGCGCGGCGCCGAGTTTCGCCAGCTCGACCTTGCCGGCCTCGCCGATGTCGGCCTCGCCGCTGGCGAACAGCACCTCCGACTGGAAGACGAAGCGGTCGCCGACGATGCGCAGATCCTGGCGGTCGCCGAGCACCTCGCGCAGGCGGCCGAAGAATTCCGAGCGGTAGCGCGCCAGCTCCTGCACCCGGCTCGCCAGCGCCTCGTTGAGGCGCGAGCCGAGGTTGGTGATCTGCACGTTCTGCTCGCGGTTCTTCGCCTCGGAAGCCTGCAGCGCCTCCTGCAGCGCGGCGAGCTGGCTGCGCATGGCGGCGATCTGCTGGTTGAGCAGCCGCACCTGGTCCTCGGCCTTGGCCGACAGCGATTCGATCTGCGTCTGGGCGAGGTTGGTCCGCTCGCGCTGGTCGGCGAGCTTCGCCTCGAGATCCCTGTTGGTGTCGCGCAATTGGCCGGTCTCGGCCTCGGCGCGCTTCTGCGCCTCGGCCAGCGGCGCGATCTGCGCTTCCAGCGTCTTGCGGACTTCCTGCAGCGCGGCGATGTCGCGTTCGAGGCGCGCGAGATCCCGCAGTTGCAGCTCGATCTTGTCCTTGTCGGCCGAGATGACCTTGAAGGCGTCCTCGAGTTCGGCCCGCAGCTTGTCGGTCTCTGCCGCGGTGCCCTCACGCGCCTGCTGCGCCGCCGTCAGCGCGCGCTCGCTCTCGGCGAGGCGCGACAGCAGCGCGTCGCGCTCGCTCGCCGCCGCGTCGCGCGACGCGGCGAGTTCGGCCAGCCGCGTCGTTGCGGCTTCCTTCTCCGACAGCGTCGACTGCAACTGCGCCGAAATCTGCGACACCGACAGGCGCAGATCGGCGTTGGCGGTGCGTTCGAGCGACAGCATCTGCGCCAGTTCGTCGACCTGCCGCGTCAGCCGCGACAGCGCCTCGTCGCGCCCCGACAGGGCCTGGGTGAGGAAGGTCTGGGCGAGCGCGAAGACCATCACCAGGAAAACGACGACCATCAGCAGCGCGGCGAGCGCGTCGACGAATCCCGGCCAGTAGTTGTGGGCCTGGCGGCGTGAGCTGGCGAGCGCCATGGCGTCGGCCCCGCGTCAGCGCTCGCCGTCGGCGAGGGCGGCGATGGTGCGGGCGAGCAGGCGGATTTCCGAACGCAGTTCCTGCACCAGCTGGGCGCGGCCGGAGGACTGGTCCTCGACCAGCCGCGCCAGATGCACGTCGACGTTGCGGATGTGGTTGCGCGTCGCCTCGTCGAAGCCACCCGACTGCGCCTCGGCGAGGCGTTCGAGCACGGGGCGCAGCTCGGTCTGGCCGCGCACCAGCCTTCCCATCAGCTCCTGCTCGCTCTTCATGCGGTCGGTGAGCATGGCCAGGCGGTCGGCCATCGCGGCGATGGCGACGTTGGCGTTGGCGCGCGACTCCTCGCCCTGGGCGATGGTGCGCTGGAGGTTGTCGAGCGAGTCCGCCGTCGTCTCCAGCAGCGCCTGGATGTAGGCCGGCACGGTGGTGTCGCCGTCGCCGACCGGGCCGGCGCCGCCGAGCCGCGTGACGCCCGACAGCCACTCCTCGACCTCGTTGTAGAAGCGGTTCTGCGCCTGCCCGGCCGACAGGTCGAGAAAGCCGAGCAGCAGCGAGCCGGCGAGGCCGAACAGCGACGACGAGAAGGCGGTGCCCATGCCCGACAGCGGCGCCTCGAGGCCGGAGATGAGGCCGCCGAGGACGGCGCCGGCGTCGTCGCCGGTGATGTCGAGGTCGCCGATGACGTCGGCCACCGCGCGGATCGTCTCGAGCAGGCCCCAGAAGGTGCCGAGCAGGCCGAGGAAGATCAGCAGGCCGATGATGTAGCGCGAGATCTCGCGCCCCTCGTCGAGCCGCGCGGCGAGGCCGTCGAGGAGCGAGCGCAGGGTCGTCGCCGACATCGACAGGCGGCCGCCGCGGTCGCCGAGCAGGCGCGCCATGGGGCCGAGGAGCTGCGGCAGCGAGGCCACCGACAGGCCCGGACGCTGGCTGCGGAAGGCATCGACCCACGCCACCTCGGCGTCGAGGCGCCAGACCTGGCGCAGCACATAGACGATACCGACGACGAGGGTGAGGATGATCAGGCCGTTGAGCGCGGGATTGGTCTCGAAGGCGGCGATCAGCGGCTCGTGCAGGCCGGCGATCACCAGCAGCGCCAGCAGCAGGAAGGCGCCCATGCGGACCAGGTAGCGGCGGGGTCTCGTCATGCGGCGCGTCCGTCCGTCATGCGGCGCGGGCGCGGCGGCGCCGGTCGGCGCGTCGGGCCCGTGCGTGTGGGTCTGGCAGACGAATGGGCCGGAATCGTGGCGCGCCGACGCCCTGCCTCACGGGCCGACGACCACGACATCGACGCGGTCGGCCGGCCCGTCGTCGCTCTTCGGCCCGAGCGCGCGCACGTCCATGCGCGTGCTGCGGACGCCGAGGTCGATGAGGTAGGCGCGCACCGCCAGCGCGCGCGACAGCGACAGGCGGCGCGCCTGGCTCGCCGTGTCGGCGCTGCCTTCGGCGTAGGCCAGCAGCTGCACGCGCTCGGCCTCATTGGCGACGAGGCGTTCGGACAGCGTCTTCAGCGAGGCCCGCGCGGCGTCCGGCAGGCGGGCCGACTCGCCCTCGAACACGACGCGCAGGTCGCCGCCGGGCATCGGCGCCGTCGTGCCGCTGCGGGCCGCCACCTGCGGCGCCGGCGGCGTCGGCCGGGCGGCGGCGGGCGGTGTCGCCTGGGGCGCCGGCGTCGTCTGGGCGGCCGGCGGCGCGACGGGCGCTGCCGGCGCGGCGCGCGGCGTGCTGGCGACGGCCGGCGGCGCGGCGCGCGGCGTTTCGGCGGCCGGCGGCGGCGCGGCCGGCCGTGCCGGCGCGGCGGCGACGGGCGGTGTCGTGGCCGGCGGCATCGTCGCCGGCGGCGGCGGTGCCGGCGTCATGGCGGGCGGCGTCGCCGCCGTCATGCGGCTTTCGGTCGGGGCGGCCGGCGGCGGCGTGACGGGGGCCGCGGGCGGCGCCATGCGGGCGGCGGCCGGCGGCCCGTCGGCGGCGGCGGGCGGCGCGGCCGGGCGCTGTTCGGGCGGCGTCAGGCGCGGCGCGGCGGCCTGGGCGCGCGGCGCCGGCTGGGCCGGGGCGAGGGTCTCGGGTTCGACGGTCAGGCGCGATTGCGGCAGGCGCTCGGGCGGCGGCTGCAGGCCGCCGGGGCCGCCGGTCGCGCCGCGATAGCCGGTGGCGCCGGGGAAGCGGTTGCCGGCGCCGCCACCGAGCACGCTGAGGTCGATCATCACGCCGGGCGTGGTGCTGACGGACTGGGCGGCGGCGGGCACGGCCGCCAGCGTGGCGCCGAGAAGCGCACCGAGCGCCCATGTGCCGGGCGTCCATGTCGGGCGGCGTGGCGCGCAGCCCGCCCGCCCCTTCGCGTCAAGTCGCTTGCTGGCCATAGCCCTCGTCGCCCTGCCGGGGCCCGCGCAACCGGCCGATCCGGCGCAGAAACCGCGCGACCATAACAGGCCGCCGCCGCGCCGAACAACCGTGTCGGGCGGTTGCGGTCGCGCCGGGGCGCGGCCAGCGAGGCTAGAACAGGCCCTCGAGCAGGCCGCGCTGCTTGCGCTGGATCACCGGCACGGCCTGGCCGTCCGGCGCCTTGCCCAGCGCCTGCGCCTCGCGCAGGCGGCGGTCCTCGGCGGCGGCGTTGACCACCGGGTCCTGCGACTGCGGATCGCGGAAGTTGAGCAGGCGGTCGAGGAAGGTCTCGTCGGCGCGCGCCAGCACGGCGCTCTCGCGGTCGACGGTGGTGCGGATGTCCGGCGTCGCGTTGATCGCGCCGGCGCGCGCCAGCAGCACGGACTCGCCGCGCGACTGGTCGGGGGCGGTGTTGCGCACCGCCGCCTGCACCGGCGTCTGGGCGGCGTCGGGGCCGCGGAAGACGGTCTGGCGGGCCTGCTGGCGGGCCTCGCTCACCGTCGCCCCCTCGGCGCCGGGGCGCGGCGGGCGCAGGGTGTAGTCGGGCGGCAGCGACAGCGGCGCGCGCGAGACGACGGAAAACTCGTCCGGCGCCGGCTTCGACAGGCCGAGCGAGCGCTTGGTGTCCTCGCCGCAGCCGGCAAGCACCACCGTCGCCGCCAGCAGGGCGACCGCGGTCATGCCCGGCCAGTTGCGGGCGGTCGGGCGACGGTTGGCCATCGCGCACCTCCGTTCGAGCGTTCGGCGGGCCGTGCGCGGCCGGTGCACGGACCGGCCGGCGCAGTTCGCCATTTATTTAGCCTCTGGCGCCGGCCCGAACAAGCCGTCGGCCAGCAGCGCGGCGACGCCGAGCACGATCGCCGTGTCGGCGACGTTGAAGGCCGGCCAGTGCAGCCCGGCGACGTGGAAGTCGAGGAAATCGGCGACGGCGCCCCAGACGGCGCGGTCGATGACGTTGCCGACGGCGCCGCCAATGACGAGGCCGATGCCGACCACCGCCCACACGCCCTCGACCCGGCGCAGCCACAGCAGCAGCGCCGCGACGATGGCCAGCGCGAGGCCGGCCATGGCCCAGCGCGCGCCGTCGCCGGCGCCCCAGTCGCCGAGCAGGCCGAAGCTCATGCCGCGGTTCCACACCATCACGAGGTTGAAGAAGCCCGCCACCTCGATGACGCGCGGCGGCGCCATCACCACGGCGACGATCAGCCACTTGGTCGCCTGGTCGAGCGCCAGCACGACGACGGCGATGGCGAGGCCGGCCCGCATCACCGCGGCATCCGTGCGGGATGCCGCATCCCCACCTCACCCTCCCCGGCGCACGGCGCCGGGTCCCCTCCCTCTCCCCCCCTCCGGGGCGGAGAGGGCTGGCCTCTCTCCCTCTCCGCCCCCACAGGGGGGGGAGAGGGCCGGGGTGAGGTGGGGGCGTTCCCCACGCACGCGATCGTGTCGGACAACGAAAACCCCTACTGCGCCGCGACGGGAAGGTCGCCGACAGCGTCGTCGCAGCGGCGGCAGAGGTCGTCGTGGCGCGGCGCCGAGCCGACCTCGGGCAGCACCTGCCAGCAGCGCGCGCACTTGGCGCCGCCGGCGCGCGCCGGCACGACGCCGACGCCGGCCACCTCGGGCAGCGCGAAGGCGTCGGCGGGCGCGGCGCCCGCGACGAGGTCGATCGCCGAGGTGATGCACACTTCCGCCATGTCGACGCCGGCGACGGCGGCGGCCAGTGCCGGATCGGACACGAACACGCGCGGCGCCGCCTCCAGCGAGGCGCCGATGCGCTTCTCGGCGCGCTCGCGCTCCAGCGCGCCGGTGACAACGCGGCGCACGCGGCGCACCCGCTCCCACTTCGCCGCCAGCGCGTCGTCGCGCCACGCAGCGGGCACCTCCGGCCAGACGCGCAGGTGGACGCTGTCGTCGGCGCCCGCGCCGTCGCGCGCCAGCCACGCCTCCTCGGCGGTGAAGCAGAGCACCGGCGCCAGCCACGCCACCAGCTTGTCGTAGATCTCGGCCAGCGCCGTGCGGGCGGCGCGGCGCCGCGCGCTGTCAGGCGCGTCGCAGTAGAGCGCGTCCTTGCGCACGTCGAAGTAGAAGGCCGAGAGATCGACGGCGCAGAAGGTGTGCAGCGCCGTCCACAGCGTGTGGAAGTCGTAGGCGTCGGCCGCCGCGCGCACGGTGCGGTCGAGCTCCCACAGGCGGTGCAGCATCCAGCGTTCCAGTTCCGGCATCGCCGCGGGCGATACCCGCTCGGTCTCGGCGAAGCCGGCGAGGCTGCCGAGCAGGAAGCGCAGCGTGTTCCTGACGCGGCGATAGAGGTCGGCCTGGTACTTGAGGATCTCGGGGCCGATGCGCAGGTCCTCCGAGTAGTCGGAGGAGACCACCCAGATGCGCAGGATGTCGGCGCCGTACTGCTTGATCGTGTCCTGCGGCGCCACCACGTTGCCCAGCGACTTCGACATCTTGCGGCCGTCCTCGGCCATGACGAAGCCGTGCGTCAGCACCGCCTCGTAGGGCGCCCGCCCGCGCGTGCCGCAGGCTTCCAGCAGCGAGGAGTGGAACCAGCCGCGGTGCTGGTCGGAGCCCTCGAGATAGAGCGAGGCCGGCCATTGCAGGTCGTCGCGGCCCTCCAGCACGAAGGAGTGCGTGGCGCCGCTGTCGAACCAGACGTCGACGATGTCGCGCACCTGGTGCCATTCGTTGGCACTGTGTGCGCCGGCGAGGAAGCGCTCGGCGGCACCCTCGGCGAACCAGGCGTCGGCGCCCTCCTTCTCGAAGGCTTCGACGATGCGGGCGTCGACCTTTTCGTCGCGCAGCACCTCGCCGGCATCGTTGGCGAACACCGCGATGGGCACGCCCCAGGCGCGCTGGCGCGAGATCACCCAGTCGGGCCGGCTCTCGATCATGCCGGTGATGCGGTTCTCGCCCTGCCCCGGCACCCAGCGGGTCTCGCCGATGGCGGCCAGCGCGCGGGCGCGCAGCGTGTCGCCGGTGCCCTCGATGTCCTTGTCCATGGCGATGAACCACTGCGGCGTGTTGCGGAACAGCAGCGGCTTCTTCGAGCGCCAGGAGTGCGGGTACTGGTGCGTCATGCGGCCGCGCGCCATCAGCGCGCCGGAATCGCGCAGCGCGGCGATGACCGCCTCGTTGGCGTCGCCCTTGTCGCCCTTGTCATTGAAGACTCGACGACCGATGAATCCGGGCGCTTCGGCGGTGAAGGCGCCGTTCTCGTCGACCATGTAGGGGATGGCCGGGTCGACGCCGCGCGCCGCCAGCGCGCGCGTCGAGGCCATCCAGATCTCGAAGTCCTCGCGGCCGTGCGACGGCGCGGTGTGGACGAAGCCGGTGCCGGCGTCGTCGGTCACGTGGTCGCCGTCGAGCAGCGGCACGGGATAGGCGTAGCCGTTGGCATGGCCCTTGAGGGGATGGGCGCAGACCAGCGCGGCGAGGTCGGCCGCCGCCACGTCGGCGCGGCGTGCGAAGCCCTCGACGCGGGCCTGCTTGAACACGGCCGCGGCGAGCTTGTCGGCGACGACGATCTTTTCGCCCGCCGTCACCCAGTTGCCGTCCGGCGCCGCCGTCACCTCGTAGAGGCCGTAGGCGATCTTCGAGGAGAACGAGATGGCGCGGTTGCCGGGGATGGTCCACGGCGTCGTCGTCCAGATCGCCACGCTGGCGCCCGACAGGGCGGCGGCGCCCCCGGACACCACGGGAAACTTCACCCAGATCTGGTCCGACACGAAGTCGTCGTACTCGACCTCGGCCTCGGCCAGCGCCGTCTTCTCGACCACCGACCACAGCACCGGCTTGGAGCCGCGGTAGAGCAGGCCGTTGGCGGCGAACTTGTGCAGCTCGCGGGCGATCTGCGCCTCGGCGGCGAAGCTCATCGTGGTGTAGGGGCGGGCCCAGTCGCCGACCACGCCCATGCGCATGAACTCGGCCTTCTGCACCTCGATCCAGTGCGCGGCGAACTCGCGGCACTCGCGGCGGAACTCGTTGACCGGCACGGCGTCCTTGTCGCGCCCGGCGGCGCGGTAGGTCTCCTCGATCTTCCACTCGATCGGCAGGCCGTGGCAGTCCCAGCCGGGCACGTAGTTGGCGTCGCGCCCCAGCATCTGCTGGGTGCGGTTGATGACGTCCTTGAGGATCTTGTTGAGCGCGTGGCCGATATGCAGGTTGCCGTTGGCGTAGGGCGGGCCGTCGTGCAGCACGAACTTCTCGCGGCCCCTGGAGGCGGCGCGCTGGCGGCCGTACAGGTCCATCGCCTGCCAGCGCGCCAGGATCTCCGGCTCGCGCTTCGGCAGCTCGCCGCGCATGGCGAAGCCGGTCTGCGGCAGGAACACGGTGGGGCGGTAATCGGTCGTCATGGCGGCGTGACATAGCACAAACGCGGGCGGGGACGGCTAGGCCTCGTCGGCCGGCGGGCCGGTGCAGGTCCGGTCAGGGCATTTCGGTGGCGAAGTGCGGCGGCCCCAGAGACGGCGCCGGCGTGAAATCATGGATCGGCAGGGCGCGCGCACGGCCGGCGGCGATGTCGTCCTCGCCGGCGGCGACCGGCCGATCATCGGCGTCGACGAACAGGTGGCCGATGAAATCGACGGGCGCCGTGTCCTCGCAGTAGGCAGCGGCACTGTCGAGTGCGTCCGCGAGAACAGCCCGGACCTCGTCGCGCGTCGTCGACTGTCCACCTTCCAGCCTGACAGCCCGGATTTCCTCATCCGCGTAGCCGAAGGCGATCGCGCGGATGCGGCGGAGGGTTTCGGGCGGCGCCACCTGCCCGTCTTTTCCGGCGACGGCCCAGACCAGCGGGCCGAGCGGGACGTAGCGCTGCACGATGTGGACCAGATCGACGGCATCGCGCGGAGCGCTCCGGCGGCGCGCGGCGCACAGGACCTTGTTGACGGCGAGGTCCGCCGGATGAAGGCAAAAGCCGAAAGCATCGTCGGCAACGGCCGGAAAGAAGCGACGGGTCGTCTCGGGCTCGTCGAGCCATTGCACCTTTGTCTCGAAGCCGTACCGGCGCAGGACGATCTCGACCATCCAGTCGCTGCGCGTCGTCGTCTCGACCGCGAAGCCCGCCGCCTCGAGCGCCGCGATTTCCCGGTCGATGCCGTGAGGCAGTCCGCCCCGCGTGTCGCGGAAGATGTCGGTGTCGTCCGACAGGCGCGGCCAGTCGACGTTGAGCACGGCGCCGCCGCCGACGAAATCGTGGGCGTCGCGGAATGGCGCGAGGACGCGCGCGACCTCGCGCTGGAGGGGCGTCAACGGCATTACGCGGCCAGCTTCCTGATCTGTCGGCCGAGCCGGAAGGCTTCCGCGTTACCCCGATGCATCAGCGCGGCCGCCACGACGAGGGCGTCGCCGAACCCGGCCCGGCTCGGGTCGACGGCGACGTTGTCGAGGCAGCTCGCGGCGAACTTGCGATAGGCCTTCTCCAGCAGTTTTCGCACCTCCGCCAGATTTTCCGACTGCGCGCCTTCGCGCAGACTGGCAGCATAGGCCTTCACCCGATCCACCTGCTCTGCCGGTACGAGCACCTCGACCCGCTTGAGGCCCGCCATCCGCCTGCGCGAGCGCAGGCGCTGCACACGCTCCCGGACCGAATTCTGCGCCGCTGCCATCCGCCTGTCTCCGTTTCCGGAAACATAAGGCTATCCGTTTCCGCAGGCAATATCCGATTTGTTACCGGAAACGTTCCGCCTGCTCTCCCCACCGTTCCGTTTCGCCTTCTCTCGGCGCGGAGAGCGGATCGTCACGGGCGTCGTCAGGCGAGGGTCGCCCCCTACCCCTCCAGCACCGGGGCGAACAGGTCCTGCGGCTCGCGCACGCCCCGGAGCGCGTGGGCGCCGAGCGGCGTCACCGGCCAGTCGCAGACCGCGGCGAAGGCGGCGGACAGCAGCACCGGGCGGTCCAGCCGGCCGCACTGGCCGGCGATGCGGGCGGCGTGGTTGACGGCCGGGCCGACGACGGTGAAGTCGAGGCGGTCGCGGGCGCCGATGTTGCCGTAGACGACCTCGCCGATGTGCAGCGCCACGCCCCAGCGGATGGCCGGCTCGGCGGCGGCCTCGCGGCGGGCATTGGCTTCCGCCGTGGCGGCGCGCGCGGCGTCGACGGCGGCGATGGCGGCGGCGGCGGCCTCGCCCGGGCCGCCCAGCTCGACCACCGGAAAGATGGCGAGGATGGCGTCGCCCATGAACTTCAGCACCTCGCCGCCGGCCTGGTCGATGGCCGTCACCAGCGCGCCGTAATGCTCGTCGAGCAGGGCCAGCACCGCCTCGGCGTCGTAGCGGTCGGAGAAGGAGGTGTAGCCGCGCAGGTCGGAGTACCAGACGACGGCGCGGATGTACTCGTGGCTGCCGCGGGTGATGGCGCCGGCCATGACGCGGGCGCCGGTGTGGCGGCCGAGATAGGTGGCGGCCACCGTCTCGGCCATCATCCGCGTCTCCAGCACCTCGGCGGCGAAGGCGAAGGGCGAGACCAGCGCGACGATGCGCGCGACCGACGCGTCGTCGAGCCCGCCCGGCGCGAAGCAGGTGAAGGACAGCGCGTAGTTGCGCCCGTCGCTCCACGGCAGCGGCAGGGCGAGGTAGTCGGTGGCGCCCTCCGCCGCCAGTTCGTCGAGGATGGGGTAGTCGCGCGGACACGAGGGGTCGGCAAGGCGGCGGCGGATGCCGGGGGCGCCCTCGAACAGCGGGCGGAAGGGCGACTGCTCCCAGGCCTCGCCGCGCACCGCGTCGTGCGCCGCGTCCCAGTGGTCGATCGCATCGTCGGCGACGCGCCAGACGCGGCCCTGCGCCTCCAGCAGCGGGTGCAGCGTGCGGACGATCATGGCGATGCGCGCCACCGCCACGCCCGAGGCGGCGAGGCGGCGGCCGGTCTGGCGCAGCAGGTCGTCGGTGGTGGCGGCGTAGCGGCCCTGCACCAGCAGCCAGTCGAGCACCGGGCAGGCCTCCGGCGCCGGCAGCGGCAGGGCGGTAGGGCCGGCGTCGGGGCCGGCGGTCGGGCCGGATTCGGCGCGGGCCGGCGCGGCCGGGCGGGCGGGGGCGAGGCTCATCGCCGGCCAAGATAGGCCGCGACGCGCCACCCGGCCATGGGGCGGTCGTTCACGCAAGCCCGTCGTCCCGGGCGGAGCGCGCAGCGCGGAGACCCGGGACCCATGAACACGGGCCGGCCGGCGATGGCCGCGGCCTGTGTTCATGGACCCCGGCGCGGCGCGGCTCCGCCGCTCGGCCGGGGCGACACCGAGGGGCACGACGAACCCCGCCCCACTCCGGCGTCGCCCGCCACGTCGGGCTTGATCTTTGGCGGCTTTGGCCCATGTTGGTGGCGGAACCGGAGACGCCACCAACGGCGCCCGGCGCCAGACCCGGACACGGGGCCCCCGGCAGAGGGGCGCGAGGCAGAGGGCGGCATGTTCATCCAGACCGAAGAGACGCCGAATCCGGCGACGCTGAAGTTCATCCCCGGCCGCAGCGTGCTGGAGGGCGGCACCGCCGACTTCCCGACGCGCGAGGACGCCGCGCGCTCGCCGCTGGCGCGCCGCCTGTTCGCCATTCCCGATGTAACCGGTGTGTTCCTCGCCGGCGACTTCGTCACCGTGACCAAGAGCGCCGACGTCGAGTGGCACGTGCTGAAGCCGTCGGTGCTCGGCGCCATCATGGAGCACTTCACCTCCGGCGAGGCGGCGCTGAGCGACGCCACGGGTCCCGCGCACGCCGCCGCCGCCGAGGGCGACGAGGAGATCGTGCGCCAGATCGTCGAACTGCTCGACACGCGCGTGCGTCCGGCCGTCGCGCAGGACGGCGGCGACATCGTCTTCCACGGCTTCGACGAGGGCGTCGTCTACCTGCACATGCAGGGCTCGTGCTCGGGCTGCCCGAGTTCGACGGCGACGCTGAAGATGGGAATCGAGAACCTGCTGCGGCACTACATTCCCGAGGTGACGGCCGTCGAGGCCGTCGCCTGAGGCCGATTCGCAGACAGTTTTGTGTTTGTCCGTAACGCCCTGCGGCATGTTCCGCAGGCGGCGCGGCAGCGACGCGGCGCAGCGCGCGGCAGTGGCTCGCGCTTTGCCCGCGCCGCGACGATTTGCCCACAGATGTCATTAACGGACGCTTGCCGACTCCGACAATTTTCCTAAATTCCCCGCGATCCGGCACGAGGCAATAGGGGTTGCGCGGCCGAATGGGGGACTTCCGCACAGACACGCGGACGCTGCGGCGCGTTTCGCTCGCGGCCGCGACGACGGCGCTGTTCGCGGCGGCCGTCGTCGTCACAACGGTGCCGCCCGGCAGCGACGCCGCGGGTGTGCCCATCGTCGCCTTCAGCGCGCCGGCGCCGGCGCCGACCCTCGGCCAGCCCTGGCGCTACGCGCCGGCATGGCAGCAGTTCGTGCCGCACGTCTCCTTCCCCGACGCCGGCGAGCTGCGCGACTTCTTCAACGCCATCGAGTTCGATCTCGCCGGCGTGCGGGCTGGAACCCGAATGGTTCCGCGCGTGTTCCTCGCCTCGCTGCCGGAGGACTATCACCGCATCGAGGCGGTGACGGCGCGCAAGCGCACCTTCCTGCGCGTCGTGCTGCCGCTGGTGCTGCGCGTCAACGAGGAACTGCGCGCCGACCGCGCGCGCCTCGCCACCATCGTCGCGCGCGCCCATGCCGGCACGCCGCCGCCGCCCGAGGAGGCGGCGTGGGCGCTGACGCTCTCCGCGCGCTACGGCGTCGAGCCGGGCGACTGGGCCGAACTGATGCGCCGCGTCGACACCGTCTCGCCGGCGCTGGCGCTGGCCCAGGCGGCCGAGGAGAGCGGCTGGGCGACCTCGCGCTTCGCGCGCGAGGGCAACGCCGTGTTCGGCCAGTGGTCGTGGCGCGCCGGCTCGGGCCTCGTGCCGGTGCGGCGCAGCGACGGCGCGAGCCACGAGGTCCGCAGCTTCGAGACGCTGCTCGACAGCGTCCGCGCCTATGCCACGAACCTCAACACGCATCCCTCCTACGAGCGCTTCCGTGCCGCCCGCGCGGCCCTGCGCGCGGAGGGCAGGCCGCTCGACGCGACGGCGCTGGCGGCCACCCTCGATGCCTATTCCGAGCGCGGCGACGAGTATATCGAGACGCTGCACGCCATCCTGCGCGCCAACCGCCTGCAGCAGTTCGAGGACGCGCAGCTTGCGCCGCCCGAGCCGGCGACCGCCGCCAGCCACCACCTGATGGCGCGCAACGACGGCTAGCGGCGGCTAGTCGAGGCGGCCGCCCGGCACGAAGAACTGCGTCCCCAGCCAGCGCCAGCGTTCGCCCGCGCGTGCCGTGCAGTTGATGCGCGCGCGGCCGGGCGGGAAGGGCTGCTCCAGCCGCGCCTCGACGCGCGGCCCCAGCCGTTCGAGCTGCACCGGGCCGATGCCGCTGGCGTAGCAGGCGAGGTCGTCGAGCGGCCCGACATCGCCGGCCAGGGTGAAGCCGAACAGCGGCGGGTTGGCGCGCAGCGTCGGGTTGGGCGGCGTGACGTCGCGCACCGGAATCGGCAGCGCGCGGGCGGCCAGGCGGAAGCGCTCGATGTCGCCGAAATTCTCGTTGAGGGCGAAGCGCGGCAGGTAGAACGGGTCGGCTGTGGCGTGGACGACGCCGGAGTGCTGGCCGAAAGCGAACTCGTAGCCGGCCGCGCGCACCAGCTCGATCGCCTCGAGGCTGGCCTCGCCGTACGGGTAGGCGAAGAGCGACGGCTGCCGGCCCAGCTCGGCCACGAAGCGCTCGTTGGAGCGCGCCAACTCGTCGGCGTTGCGCTCGTTGTCATTGGCCGCCATGTGCAGATGCGAGACCGTGTGGGCGCCGATGGCGACGCCCTGGTCGCGCATGGCGCGGATCTGGTCCCACGTCAGATACCCCGCCTGCCCCCGGTCATGCACCTCCGTCGAGACGAACAGCGTCACCGGCAGGCCGGCGCGGCGCAGGCGCGGCCAGCCGACCGTCCAGGTCGAACTGTAGGCGTCGTCGATGGTGATGCCGACGGCCCGCTCGGGCAGCGGCCTGCCGTCGCGGATGGCGGCGAGGATCTCGGGCACCGGCAACACGGCGTAGCCGCCACGCTCCAGTTCGGTGATGTGCGACTCGAGCTGCTCGACGCGCACGTTCGTCGTCGGATAGGCGTCCTCGCCGAAGCGGTGGTACATGAAGATCACAGCCGAATCGGCGGCCATCGCCGGCAATGCGGCGATGCCGAGGCATGCCGCCAGCACCGCGGCGAGACCCTTGCGGTAGCACCGCATCCCAGCCGCCGATCGCCGCTCACCGAGCTTGCGCGACACTGCCGTCTATCCGTCCTGTTGCCGGTCGGCCGGAGATTAGTGATGCGCCGGGGGCGGTTCAAGGCGCCCGCCGCGACGCCGCGTTCACATCATCGGGCGCGGTGCCTCGGCATCCGGCACCAGCGCGTAGCGGCGGGCGTCAAACAACTGGTAGTGCCACCATTCGCGCCGGTAGAAGTCCCAGCCCGCCGTGGACATCAGGCCGAGAAGGACGAAGCGGTTGCGGCGGATGCCCGCCGGCAGGTCCATCACGTCGTGATGGGCGCGCGGCGTGAAATCATCGAACGCCGTACCCATGTCGAGCGGCGTGCCAGCGGCGTCGACGAGTGTGAGGTCGACGGCGACGCCACGGCTGTGCGGCGAGCCGCGCTCGGGCGGCGTGACATAGTCGGGATCGGGCGTGTGGTCCCACAGCTTCTGCTGTGCTTCCGGGGGCCGGTAGGCGTCGAGCAGCAGCAGGCCGAGGCCAAGGTCGCGCGCCAGGACCGACGCGCGCAGGAGGGCCGCCGCCGCGTCCGCGTGCAGGAAGCAATGCGCCGCGCGATAGATTGGCGCGCCGGTGAAGTTGTCGGCCGTCGCGTAGGCGAGGCCGATCGTCACCCCGTACTCCGCTGGCGTGATCTCGACGAGGCTCATGCGACACCATCCCGCGCGTGACGCAGCGATGCGGCGATGCTATCGGGCCTCGGCCGAGTCGCCGCGACGGCGCGGCGGCGCCACGCGGGACACCGCACAGCGATGAAGCTGCTCGCCCTCGACAGCGCCGGCGACGCCTGCTCGGCGGCCCTGTGGCAGGACGGCACCGTTCGTGCCGGCCGGCTGGTCGAGCTGGCGCGCGGCCAGGACGCGGCACTCGCCGGCCTCGTCGCCGAGGCGATGGCGGGCACCGCCTGGGCGACGCTCGACGCCGTCGCCGTCGCCGTCGGCCCGGGCAGCTTCACCGGGCTGCGCATTGCCATCGCCACGGCGCGCGGGCTCGCGCTGGCCGCAGGCAAGCCGTGCGTCGGCGTGTCGTCCCTTGCCGCCGCCGCACGGGGTGCCGGCGCCGATGCGCCGGCCCCCGCCGGCTGGCCGTGGCTGGCGGCGCTGACGAGCCGGCGTGCCGAACTCTACCTGCAGGCGTTCGATGCCGCCCTCGTGCCGCTGGGCGCCCCGGCGGCGGTGCCGCCGGCGGGGCTCTTTGCATGGCTGCCACCGGCACTGGCCGGGGCGCCGGGGCTTGCGCTGGCCGGCGACGCCGCCGCGCAGATCGCGGCGCTGCTGCCCGGCCGCGCCTTGCACCGGCCGCCCGGTCCCGGGCATGTGCGGGCCGCGGACGTCGCCGCCGTCGCCGCCGGCCTGCTCGCGGCCGGTACGGCAGCGGCCGAGGCGCCGGCACGGCCGCTCTACCTGCGGCCGCCCGACGTGACCACGGCGCCGGCATGAGCGATCCGGCATGAGCGGCTGGACCATCGGCCCGGCCGGCGCGGAGGCGGCGGCGCTGCTCGGCCCGCTGCACCGCGCCGCCTTCGCCGCCGGCGGCTTCCAGCAATGGACCGACGGCGCCCTCGCCGGCCTCCTCGCCACGCCGCTGACGCTCGCGCTGGCCGCCGCCGACCCGGCCGACGGCGCGGCGGCGGGCTTCATCCTCGGCCGCCTCGTCGGCGGCGAGGCCGAGATCGTCACGCTTTGCGTCGACCCGGCCCGGCAGCGGCAGGGGCTCGGCAGCACGCTGGTGGGCGCCTTCCTGGTCGCGGCCCGGTCGGCCGGCGCGACACGCGCCGTCCTCGAAGTCGCCGCGGACAACGACGCGGCGCGCGCCGTCTACGCCCGCCACGGCTTCCGGCCGGTTGGGCAGAGGCGCGGCTACTATGCCCGCACCGGCGGCGGGCGGGTCGATGCGCTGCTTCTCGCCGCCGACCTGGCGGCGAGCGCCAAGGGTTCGCCCGACCGATGATTTGGACTATATTCGCGACACCGGCGGGGGCGCGGCGAGACAGGCGGCTACCCCGGCCCGGCGGCAGGCCGGCGACAAGGGGTGCGAACCGGGCATGACGAGCGAGACCTCGCGGATCGAACAGCGTTGCGAGGAACGGGGCCTCAAGATGACGGACCAGCGCCGGACCATCGCGCGCGTGCTGTCGGAGGCCACCGATCATCCCGACGTCGATCAGGTGTACCGTCGTGCGACCGAGATCGATCCACGGATTTCGATCGCCACGGTCTACCGCACGGTGCGGCTGTTCGAGGAGGCCAACATCCTCGAGAAGCACGACTTCGGCGACGGTCGCGCGCGTTACGAGGAACAGACCGGCGACCATCACGACCATCTGATCGACATCAAGTCGGGCACGGTGATCGAGTTCCAGGACGAGGAGATCGAGGCGCTGCAGCAGCGCATCGCCGCGAAGCTCGGCTACCGGCTGGTCGACCACCGGCTGGAGCTGTTCGCCGTGCCCGTGGACCGCAAGGCGGAGGGCGAGTGAGGCGCCCGCTTCCCGGCCCGTCCGACCGCCCGTCGCGTCGCACCCGGCACACGCCATGACCCTGCAACCCAAGGCCGCGGCCCGCCGCCGCCTGCCGCCCGCCGCCAGCGGCGAGACGCCGCCGCGCTTCGACGACCTCGGCAGCGGCACCCTCGAGCTTCGCCTCGCGGCCGATGCCGCCGACCTCGCCGCCGCGCAGGCCCTGCGCTACCGGGTCTTCTATGACGAGATGGCGGCCCGGCCGACGCCGGAGATGATGGCGCGGGGACACGATTTCGACGAATTCGACGCGCTGTGCGACCACCTGCTGGTGATCGACAGCGCGCGCGGCCGCGGCGCCGATGGCGTCATCGCCACCTACCGGCTGTTGCGCGGCGAGGTCGCCGACCGCAACCGCGGCTTCTACACCGCCGGCGAGTACGAGATCGACTGCCTGCGCACCTATCCCGGCCGCATCCTCGAACTCGGCCGTTCCTGTGTCGATGCTGGCTACCGCTCGCGTCCGACGATGCAGCTGCTGTGGGCCGGCATCGCCCGCTATGTGCTGCACTACGGCATCCGGCTGATGTTCGGCTGCGCCAGCCTGCACGGCACCGACGCGGCGCGGCTCGCCATGCCGCTGTCCTACCTCTACCACTTCCATCTGGCGCCGCCGGCGCTGCGGCCGCGCGCGCTGGCCGACCGCCGCGTCGACATGAACTTCATGCCGGCCGACCGCATCAGCGAGAAGGAAGCGCTCGCCGCCCTGCCGCCGCTGGTCAAGGGCTACCTGCGGCTCGGCGCCTTCATCGGCGACGGCGCCGTCGTCGACGAACAGTTCAACACCACCGACGTCTGCATCATCGTCAACACCGAGCTGATTACCGAGCGCTATTACCGCCACTACGCGCGCAACCAGCCCGCCCTGCCCGACGAGGACGTGCCGGCATGAGCATGCCCGCGCCGACCGTCGTCGGCTCGCCGCTGGCCGGCGCCGTCCGCATGGCGCTCTACGTGCTGTGGACCATCCTGCTGATCCCGGCGCAGGCTCTCGTGGTCGTCCTCCGCCTGCCCTTGGCGCGACGGCTGCCGCGCTTCTATCACCGCATGTGCTGCCGGCTGCTCGGCATCCGCCTCGAGGTCTACGGCCGCCAGTCGCGCGAGCGGCCGACGCTGTTCATCGGCAACCACACCTCCTATCTCGACATCGAGATCTACGGCGCGCTGATCGACGGCTCGTTCGTCGCCAAGGCCGAGATCGCCGACTGGCCGTTCTTCGGCCTGCTGGCGCGACTGCAGCGCTCGGTGTTCGTCGACCGCCGGGTCGGCACGTCGAAGAAGCAGGCCGAGATGCTGCGCGGCCGGCTCGAGGCCGGCGACAGCATGATCCTCTTTCCCGAGGGCACGACCGGCGACGGCAACCATGTCGCCCCGTTCCGCAGTTCCCTGCTGGCGGCGGCCGAGATCGAGGTCGCCGGGCGCAAGATTCCGGTGCAGCCGATCTCCGTCACCTTCTCCCGCCTCGACGGCATTCCGCTCGGCCGCCACCTGCGCCCGTTCTACGCCTGGTACGGCGACATGGAACTTGTGCCGCACATGCGGCAGGTCGCCGGCCTCGGCCGCCTGACCGTGACCGTCGTGTTCCACGACCCGGTGACGATCGACCAGTTCGCCTCGCGCAAGGCGCTGACCCAGTATTGTTACGAGACGGTTGCACGCGGCCACGCGGATGCGCTCTCCGGCCGCATCCAGCCGCCGGCCGGTGCGGCCGGCCAGCGCCGCTGGATCCGCTTCCGCGGCCGGCCGCGCATCGCCGTGCGCCTGCGCCGTCCGCGCCGCGCCCGGCAGGCCGCGCGGTCGGCTTGACATGCGCCGCCGGCCCCCGCTAGGTCTCGCTGCGATGCGGCGAAGCACGCACAGGTCAGCCCCGCGCCCCGGCCATCGACGGATCGCCCGCGCGTGACCAGAAAGCTCTTCGTCCGGACCTACGGCTGCCAGATGAACGTCTACGACTCCGCACGCATGGCGGATGTCCTGGCGCCGCTCGGCTACGCCCCGTCGGAGTCGCCCGACGGCGCCGACATGGTCGTCATCAACACCTGCCACATCCGCGAGAAAGCCGCCGAGAAGGTCTACTCCGAACTCGGCCGGCTGCGTCTGGAGAAGGAGGCGCGCGCCGCCCTCGGCGAACGCATGACGATCGCCGTCGCCGGCTGCGTCGCCCAGGCCGAGGGCGAGGAGGTGCTGGCGCGGGCGCCCTGGGTCGACATCGTCGTCGGGCCGCAGGCTTACCATCGCCTGCCGGAACTGGTGGCGCGCGCCGCGCGTGCCGGCGGCGGCGTGCTCGACACCGACTTTCCCGCCGTTTCGAAATTCGACTCCCTGCCCGAGGAAAGCGCCCCGCCCGGGCCCTCGGCCTTCCTCACCGTGCAGGAGGGCTGCGACAAGTTCTGCGCCTTCTGCGTCGTGCCCTACACGCGCGGCGCGGAATTCTCGCGCCCCGCCGCCGCCATCGAGACCGAGGCGCGGCGGCTGGTGCGGCGCGGCGCGGCCGAACTGGTGCTGCTCGGCCAGAACGTCAACGCCTGGCACGGCGACGACGCGGCGACGGCCGGCTTCGGCGGACTGCTGCGCCGGCTCGCGACCATCCCCGGTCTCGCCCGGCTGCGCTACACGACAAGCCATCCGCGCGACATGGACGACGACCTGATCGCCGCGCATGGCGACCTGCCGCAACTGATGCCCTACCTGCACCTGCCTGTGCAGTCGGGCAGCGACCGCATCCTCGCGGCGATGAACCGCGGCCACCGCGCCGCCGACTACCTCGCCATCATCGGCCGCCTGCGCCGCGCGCGGCCGGACATCGCGCTGGCCTCCGACTTCATCGTCGGCTTCCCCGGCGAGAGCGACGCCGACTTCCGCGCCACCCTCGCGCTGGCGCGCGAGATCGGCTACGCCCAGGCCTACTCCTTCAAGTACAGCGCCCGCCCGGGCACGCCGGCGGCAACCCTCGGGCAGCAGGTGCCGGAGGACGAGAAGGACGCGCGCCTCGCCGCGCTGCAGGACGAGATCGCCCGCGGCCAGGCGGCCTTCAACGCCGGCTCGGTCGGCCGCATCGTCGAGGTGCTGTTCGAGCGCGATGGCCGCCATGCCGGCCAGCTCGTCGGACGCACGCCGCATAACCAGTCGGTTTACGTCGACGCCCCGGCATCGCTGGCCGGCCGCATCGCCGATGTCCGGCTTGTCGGCGCCAACGCGCGCAGTCTCGCCGGCGAGCTTGCCAGCGCGCCGGCCGCATATCTGCAGGGGGCAGCGGGTTGACGACGACCGAGGCGGCCGGCCCCATGCCGGCACGGATCCAGTTCGACGACAATTCCCTGCTGCCGGCCCTGTTCGGCCATCACGACGAGCATCTGGTGCAGATCGAGCGCCTGCTCGACGTCAAGCTGCGCTATCGCGGCAACCAGCTCGAGATCAGCGGCCCGGCGGCATCGCGCGAGATCGCCGACCGCGCCATCAACGGCCTCTATGCCCGCCTCAAGCACGGCCAGGCCATCAGCCAGGGCGAGGTGCAGGCCGCCGTGCGCATGGCCGCGGCCGGCGAGACGCCCGACCGGCCGGGCACCGCCGTGCGCACGCGCAAGCGCTCGATCATCGCCCGCTCGCCCAACCAGCAGCTCTACCTCGACGCCCTGTCGCGCGCCGAGCTGGTGCTGGCGCTCGGCCCGGCCGGCACCGGCAAGACCTACCTCGCCGTGGCCATGGCCGTGGCCATGCTGATGCGCGGCGAGGTCGACCGCATCATCCTGTCGCGCCCGGCGGTCGAGGCCGGCGAGCGGCTCGGCTTCCTGCCCGGCGACCTGCAGGACAAGATCGATCCCTACCTGCGGCCGCTCTACGACGCCCTCTACGACATGCTGCCCGGCGACCAGGTCGCCAACCGCCTGTCGAGCGGCGAGATCGAGGTGGCGCCGCTGGCCTTCATGCGCGGCCGCACGCTGGCCAACGCCTTCGTCATCCTCGACGAGGCCCAGAATGCCACCGCGACGCAGATGAAGATGTTCCTCACCCGCCTCGGCGAGGGTTCGCGCATGGCGGTGACGGGCGATCCGAGCCAGGTCGACCTGCCGGTCGGCATCCGCTCGGGGCTGCTCGACGCGCTCGACGTGCTCGACGCCGTCGACGGCGTCGAGATCGTCCAGTTCGGCGACGCCGACGTGGTGCGCCACCCGCTCGTCACCCGCATCGTGCGCGCCTACAATGCGCGCGACGAGGCCAAGCCGAAATGAGCGACGGACGACGACGCGGCGACACGGTCGCCGTCGACATCGAGACGCCCGCGTGCTGGCGCGCGGTGGCGCGGGCGCGCCTCGTGGCAGGCCGCGCCGCGCGCGCCGCGCTCGCCGCCGCCGCGACCGGCGGCCGGGTCGAGCTGACCGTCCGCCTCGCCGACGATGCCGAACTGCGGGCGCTGAACCGCACCTGGCGCGGCAAGGACAGGCCGACGAACGTGCTGTCGTTCCCCGCCGGCGACGATGCCGGACAGGCGGCGGCGCAGGCCCGCGCGCTGCTGCTCGGCGACGTCGTCATCGCGGCCGAGACCCTGCTCGCCGAGGCGGACGCCGCCGGCAAGACCGCCGGCGACCACCTCGCGCATCTCGTCGTCCACGGCGTCCTGCACCTGCTCGGCCACGATCACGAACGCGAGGCCGAGGCGATCCGCATGGAAGCCCTGGAGCGCGCCGTCCTCGCGCGCCTCGGCATCGCCGATCCCTACGGCGACGATCCACCGGTGCGCGAGGTAGCCTGAAGCGATGGCCAGCAGCCGAACCGACGATTCCGACGCCCGCGCGTCCGCCGACGAGGAACCTCCCGCACAATCCCCGGCGCGGCCGGCCGGCACCTCGTCCGGCCTCGGCGCGCTGGGAGACTGGTTGCGGGCCCTGCTGCGCGGCCGCCAGGACACCGAGACCGCCCAGGCGGCGTTCGAGGAGCTGCTGGCGGAGAATCCCGACCTCGCGGCCGAAGTGGCGCCCGACCAGCGGCAGCTGATCGCCAACATCCTCGAACTGTCGGACATGACGGCCGAGGACGTCATGGTGCCGCGTGCCGACATCGCCGCCGCGCCGGCCGATGCGACGCTCGACGAACTGGTCGATGTGCTGGTGCGCGAGGCGCATTCGCGCATGCCGGTGCAGGACGGCGACCTCGACCACATCGTCGGCTACGTGCACATCAAGGACGTGCTCGCCGCGACGCGCGCCGGCAAGCCGGCGACGGCACGGGCGCTGGCGCGCAAGATCCTGTTCGTCGCGCCGTCGATCAAGGTGCTCGACCTGCTGCTGGAGATGCGCGCCGCGCGCACCCACATCGCCCTCGTCGTCGACGAGTACGGCGGCGTCGACGGCCTCATCACCATCGAGGATCTGGTCGAGGAGATCGTCGGCGAGATCGAGGACGAGCACGACGAGGACGACGGGCCGGCGCTGGTCGCCCAGTCCGACGGCACCATCCTCGCCGACGCGCGGGCGCCGATCGAGGAGCTCGAGGAGCTGATCGGCCCCTTCGCCACCGACGAGGAGCATTCGGAGATCGACTCGCTGGCCGGGATCGTCTTCGCGCTCGTCGACCGCGTGCCGCGCCGCAACGAGGTCATCACCCACCCGGCCGGCGTCGAATTCGTCGTCGTCGACGCCGATCCGCGCCGCATACGCCGTCTGCGCGTGCGTCGCGTGGCGCCGCGCGGCGCATGACGGCGGCCGGCCGGCGATGACCGGCGGCTGGCGCGCCGTCGACCGCATCGCCGACGCCGTGCGCGGCGCGACCGGCTGGCGGCGGGCCCTGCTGGCCATCGTCCTCGGCGCGGCCGGCATGTTCGCGCTGCCGCCCTGGCACCTGCTGCCGCTCGCCGTGCCGGCCTTCGTCGGCCTCGTCTGGATGGTCGAGGGCGCCGCCGCCGGGCCACGCCCGCTGCGCCGCGCCTTCTTTGCCGGGCTGCTGTTCGGCCTCGGTCATTTCTCGGTCGGCGTCTGGTGGGTGCACGAGGCCTTCCTCGTCGACGCCGCGCGGACGGCCTGGCTGATCCCGTTCCTGGTCGGCGGCCTCGCCGTCGTCCTCGCCGTCTTTCCGGCCGTGGCATCCCTCGCGGCCGCAGCCCTGTGGCGCCGGTGGCCGGTGGCCGCGGCTGTCCGCATCGGCGCCTTCGCCGGGCTGTGGCTGGCCGCCGAGTGGCTGCGGAGCTGGGTCTTCACCGGCTTTCCCTGGAACCTCTTGGGCTATGCCTGGACGCTCGACGCGGCGCCGTTGCAGTTCGCCGCCGTGGCCGGCGTCTGGGGTCTGTCGCTGGCCGCCATCCTGGCGGCCGCCATGCCGGCCGCGCTGGCCGACCCGGCCGCACGGCGGATTGGCGTGGCCGCGACGCTGGTAGCGACGCTGCTGTTGCCGGCCGCGCTGTGGACCGGCGGCGCCATCCGCCTCGCCGCGACGCCCGACACGGCCGCCGCCGGGGCCCTCGTCCCGGACGTCCGCCTGCGGCTGGTGCAGGCCGCCATTCCGCAGAGCCTGAAGTGGCAGGAAACGCTGCGCCCGCGGCACCTCGAGCGGCATATCGTGATGTCGCGGCAGGCATCGGCGGGCGGCGGGCCGGCGCCGACCGTCGTCATCTGGCCGGAGACGGCGGTGCCCTATCTGCTGGCCAACGACGAGGGTGCCCGCCGCGCCGCAGCGCAAGCCGTGCCGCCGGGCGGCCTGCTGATCACCGGTGCGCCGCGCAGCGGCACGGATGCGGACGGCGCACGCCGCTGGTGGAACGCCGTGCACGCCATCGACGGCGACGGCCGCATCGTCGCCACCTACGACAAGGCGCATCTGGTGCCGATGGGCGAGTACGTGCCCCTGCGTAGCGTGCTGCCGATCGAGACCATTGCGCCCGGACGCGGCGATTTCGCCGCCGGACCGGGCCCGCAAACGCTGTCGCTGCCGGGGCTGCCGGCCGTCGGGCCACTGGTCTGCTACGAGGCGATCTTCCCCGGGGCGGTGACCGCCGGGCAGCGGCCGGCCTGGCTGCTCAACCTGACCAACGATGCGTGGTTCGGTACCAGCGTCGGACCGGCGCAGCACTTCGCCATCGCCCTGACCCGCGCGGTCGAGGAGGGACTGCCGCTGGTCCGGGTCGCCAACACGGGCATTTCGGCCGTTGTCGACCCGTGGGGGCGCGTCCTCGCCCGCCTCGATTCCGGCGTCACCGGCGTCCTCGACACCGGCTTGCCACGGGCGCTGCAACCGACGCCGTTCGCGCGTTGGGGCAACTGGATTGTGCTTGTTCTTCTTTTAGTGGTATTTTCGCCATATCTGTTCTTCCTTCGATACATCTCCGCGCGCAAGGATTGACGCGGTTTCCGCGCTTGCGCATACAATCGTACGAATCGAGGGTGACGGCGATAATGCTCTCGGGATTGCATCGGAACAGGGGGGTGATGCATGGCCGGAGGCCCCAACCCCGTTGACGTCCATGTCGGGGCCCGGGTGCGCTTGCGCCGCACGCTGCTGGGGATGAGCCAGGAGCGGCTGGCCGAGGCCATCGGACTGACGTTCCAGCAGGTCCAGAAGTACGAACGCGGGGCGAACCGCATCGGCGCCAGCCGGCTGTTCGACCTGTCGCGGGTTCTCGACGTGCCGGTGTCGTACTTCTTCGACGAGATGGCCAACACCGTCGCCGCCGCCTCGCCGCGCGCGCACGGGCGCGTAGCGCCCCCACCGCTGCCGCCGCTGCCCGTCCCGGGGCGGGGCGGCGACCCGATGACGCGGCGCGAGACGCTGGAACTGGTGCGCGCCTACTACCGCATCCCGTCGCGCGAGATGCGACGGCGGCTGTTCGAGTTGACCAAGGCGGTCGCCGCGGCCTCCCGCTGACACTCCGCGGCGGTCGCCAAAGCGAGGCTGCCGTTGCGCCCACCGGCCCCACGGCGACACCAGCGGGCGACGCCGTTGGGCGCTGCCCGTGGTCGCCGGAGACACAGCGATTCCGGCGGGAATTCGGCACTTTGCGTGGGCGGCAAGTGGGACGCTCGCCCCTTGACTCACCGCTTTCGATGCTGCAAAGCCCGCCGGCCCGCCACGCCCGTCGGCGGGCCAAATCCAAGCGGGAGGCCAGCGTGCGCAAGGGCAAATACCTCTTCACGAGCGAATCGGTTTCGGAAGGCCACCCGGACAAGGTGTGCGACCGCATCTCCGATTCCGTCGTCGACCTTTTCCTGGCCGGCGATCCCTACGCGCGCGTTGCCTGCGAGACGCTGACCACCACCAACCTGATCGTCCTGGCCGGCGAGGTGCGCGGTCCCGCCAACATCACGCCCGACCGCATCGAGGCCGTGGCGCGCCAGGCGGTGAAGGACATCGGCTACGAGCAGGACGGCTTCCACTGGAAGAACGCCAAGGTGCAGGTCCACCTGCACGCGCAGTCGTCGGACATCGCCCAGGGCGTCGACGCCGCCGGCAACAAGGACGAGGGCGCCGGCGACCAGGGCATCATGTTCGGCTTCGCCTGCCGCGAGACGCCCGAACTGATGCCGGCGCCGATCCAGTATTCGCATGCCATCCTGCATGCCATGGCCGAGGCCCGTCATGCCGGCAAGACCAAGGGTTTCGGCCCGGACGCCAAGAGCCAGGTGACGCTGGAGTACCAGGACGGCAAGCCGGTGCGCGCGACGTCGGTCGTCGTTTCCACTCAGCACGCCGAGAACCTGTCGCAGGAGGAAGTGCGCGAGCTGGTCCGCCCCTACGTCCTCAAGGTCCTGCCGCAGGGCTGGATGTGCCCGGAGGATGAGTTCTACGTCAATCCGACCGGCCGCTTCGTCATCGGCGGTCCGGACGGCGACGCCGGCCTGACCGGCCGCAAGATCATCGTCGACACCTACGGCGGTGCCGCGCCGCACGGCGGCGGCGCCTTCTCGGGCAAGGATCCGACCAAGGTCGACCGCTCGGCCGCCTACGCCGCCCGCTACCTGGCGAAGAACGTCGTCGCCGCCGGGCTGGCCGATCGTTGCGTCATCCAGCTCGCCTACGCCATCGGCGTCGCCAAGCCGCTGGCCGTCTATGTCGACACCGACGGCACCGGCAAGGTCGACGAGGCCAAGCTGTCGGACGTCCTGCAGCAGGTCATGAACCTGTCGCCGCGCGGCATCCGCGAGCACCTCAAGCTGAACCGCCCGATCTACGCCCGCACTTCGGCCTACGGCCATTTCGGTCGCACGCCCGACGCCGACGGCGGCTTCTCGTGGGAGAAGACCGACCTCGTCGACGCCCTGCGCGGCGCCTTCTGAGGCGCGGGCGGCGCGCCGCCCGTCCCCGCCACGAACGCCGGCCCGCTCGCCCGAGCGGGCCGGTTTCGTTTCCGCCGCCCGCGGTTTCGCGCTAACAGCGGCGCCATGTCCGAGGTCGAGACCCGCTTCCATGGCCGCCGCCGCGGCCGCCCGCTGCGCGCCGGCCGGCAGCGCACCCTCGAGGACGGCCTGACGCGGCTCGGCCTCGACCCGGCCGGATTGCCCGATGGCTGCGACCCGGCCACCCTGTTCGATCCGCGGCCGCGTGCCGTCTGGCTGGAAATCGGCTTCGGCGCCGGCGAACATCTCGTCTGGCAGGCCACCCGCCACCCCGATGTCGGCCTGATCGGCGCCGAGCCCTATCTCAACGGCGTCGCCCGCCTGCTGGCCGACGCCGGGGCGCGGAACCTCGCCAATATCCGCGTCCTCGCCGACGACGTGCGGCCGCTGCTCGACCGCCTCGGCGACGCGACGCTGGACCGTGCCTTCGTGCTGTTCCCCGATCCCTGGCCGAAGCGCCGCCACCGCGCCCGCCGGCTGGTCGCCCGGCCGCTGCTCGACCGGCTCGCCCGCACCCTCGTCGACGGCGGCGGCCTGCTGCTGGCGACGGACGACGCCGACTACGCCGCCTGGATGCTGCGCCACCTGCTCGGCCACGCCGATTTCGAGTGGACCGCGCGCGGCCCGGCCGACTGGCGCCGGCCGGCCGACCAGCCGCCGACCCGCTACGAGGAGAAGAACCTCGCCGGCGGCCCCGGCGCGACCTGGATCGCGGCCCGCCGCAGGCCGCGCCCGGCGGCGTGATCGCCTTGCGCCGGGCGGGCTTATGCATATATAACGCCGGCAAGTATTCCCGATGACCTGTCGTCAGGTGATGGGGGTGGCCTTGGCAGACACCGGGGCCGCCCTTTTTAGTTGGTCGACCCGGCTGCCGGCCGATGCCGTGCCTGACGGGGACCGAACGGAGGCCCGGGCGTGAGCCTGGTGAGCGAGACCGCGCTGACTGACCGTATCGTCGCCATCGTCGAACCCGCGCTGGCGGCGCAGGGCTTTTCGCTTGTTCGCGTCGCCATGCAGGGCCAGTCGCGGCCGGTGCTGCAGATCATGATCGACCGCACCGACGACGCCGACGTAGGCATGGACGACTGCGTCGCCGCCTCGCGCACGGTTTCCGCCCTGCTCGACGTCGCCGATCCGATCGCCGGCGAGTACCGCCTCGAAGTGTCCTCGCCGGGTCTCGACAGGCCGCTGACCCGGGCCACGGATTTCGCCCGCTACGCCGGCCACGAGGCGCGCATCGAGTTGCGGACGGCGATCGACGGCCAGCGCCGCTTCCGCGGCCGGCTCGACGGCATCGACGGCGACGTCGTCACGCTGACGACCGAGGCCGGCCCCGTGGCCCTGCCCTTCGCGGGCATCGTACGGGCGAAACTGGTATTGACCGACGCCCTGCTGGCGCAGCCGCGAAAGCCGGCGGCCGGGCAGCAGGCGATGCAAGGAAGCTAGAGGATGGAAGGAACAGCCGGTCCGAGCCGCATGGAGATGCTGGCCGTCGCCGACGCGGTGGCCCGCGAGAAGTCGATCGAGCGCGAGGAAGTGCTCGAGGCGATGGAGCAGGCCATCCAGAAGGCGGCCCGCAACAAGTACGGCCCCGAGCACGACATCCGCGTCCGCATCGACCGCAAGTCGGGCGACATCGCGCTGGCGCGCTACCGCACCGTCGTCGACGCCGTCGAGGACGAGAACACGCAGCTCACGCTGACGCAGGCGCGGCGCATCCGCACCAACGCCGAGGTCGGCGACGTGCTGATCGACCCGCTGCCGCCGATCGACTTCGGCCGCATCGCCGCGCAGACCGCCAAGCAGGTGATCGTGCAGCGCGTGCGCGACGCCGAGCGCGACCGCCAGTTCGACGAGTACAAGGACCGCGTCGGCGAGATCGTCAACGGCCTCGTCAAGCGCGTCGAGTACGGCAACGTCACGGTCGACCTCGGCCGCGCCGAGGCCGTGCTGCGCCGCGACGACACGCTGCCGCGCGAGAACTTCCGCACCGGTGACCGCGTGCGCGCCTTCATCTACGACGTGCGCCGCGAGCAGCGCGGCCCGCAGATCTTCCTGACGCGCTCGAAGCCCGAGTTCATGAAGGCGCTGTTCGCGCAGGAAGTGCCCGAGGTCTACGAGAACATCATCGAGATCAAGTCGGCGGCCCGCGACCCCGGCAGCCGCGCCAAGATCGCCGTGATGTCGCACGATTCCTCGATCGACCCCGTCGGCGCCTGCGTCGGCATGCGCGGCAGCCGCGTGCAGGCCGTCGTCGGCGAGCTGCAGGGCGAGAAGATCGACATCATTCCGTGGTCGCCCGACACCGCGACCTTTGTCGTCAACGCGCTCGCCCCCGCCGAGGTGACCAAGGTCGTGCTCGACGAGGACCAGCACAAGATCGAGGTGGTGGTTCCGGACGAGCAGCTCTCGCTGGCCATCGGCCGGCGCGGCCAGAACGTGCGGCTGGCCAGCATGCTGACCGGCTGGGACATCGACATCCTCACCGAGGAGGAGGAGTCCCGCCGCCGCCAGGAGGAGTTCAACACGCGCAGCGCGATGTTCGTCGAGGCGCTCGACGTCGACGACGTGATCGCGCACCTGCTGGTCACGGAAGGCTTCGGCACCGTCGAGGAAGTGGCCTTCGTGCCGATCGACGACCTCGTCGCCATCGAAGGCTTCGACGAGGAGATTTCCGAGGAGCTGCAGGCTCGCGCCCGGGCATGGCTGGAGGAGCGCGACGCGAAGCTCGATCTCGAGCGCCGCAAGCTCGGCGTCGACGATGCCGTGTCGACCATTCCCGGCCTGTCGCTGCCGCATGTCGTCGATCTCGGCCGCAAGCGCATCCGCACGGTCGAGGATGTGGCCGACCTGACGGCCGACGAGCTGCGCTACCTGCTGATGCCGGTCGCGCCCGACAAGTCGATCGACGACCTCGCCAACATGCAGCCGGGCGAGATCCATCGCCTGCTGCGCGGCAGCCCGGTCGACAACCAGGAGGCCGAGGCGATCGTCATGGCCGCCCGGCGCATGATCTACGGCGAGGAGGCCATGGCCACGCCGGCCGCGGCCCCGGCCGAAGACGCCACGGCAACGGCCTGAGCGGCAGGGGAGCGCATCCGGCATGGCGGTCACCGCACGCAGACACGACGGGGAGGACGGCGACGCCGGTCCGCTGCGTCGCTGCGTGGCGACGGGCGCCAGCCTGCCGCCCGAGCGGCTGGTGCGCTTCGTCGTCGGCCCGGACGGCACGCTGGTGCCGGACGTCGCCGGCCGCCTGCCCGGTCGCGGCCTGTGGGTGACGGCCGATCCGGCCGCCATCGCCCGCGCGCTCGACCGCAAGCTGTTCGCCCGCGCGGCGAAGCGCCCGGTCATCGCCCCCCCGGGCACGGACGGCGTTCCGCTGGACGGGGCCGGCCTTGCCGCGCTGACCGCGCATCTGCTGGCCCGCCGGGCGATCGAGCAGGTGATGCTGGCGCGCCGCGCCGGCGCCGCCGTCGCCGGCTTCGACGCGGTGCGGCTGTGGCTGCAGCGCGAGGGCGCGCTGGCCAGCCCGTCGCGGCCGGCGCTGCTGGTCACCGCCGCCGACGCCGCGCCGCATGGCCGCGACCGGCTGGCGCGGCTGGCGGCGGGCGTTCTCGGCCCGCACGCCTTCGCGCAGAGCGAAGCACTGACCGCCGACGAGCTCGGCGAAGCCTTCGCGCGCGAACGGACTGTACACATTCTGGTAGCGCCCGGCGCGTTCGCCGGGCGTATCGCCGCCGCCGGCGCGCGGCTGGCAGCCTTCCGCGGACCGGTTGCGGCAACCGCCGCGGACGGCATGGACGAAGTGGATACGAGCGATGGCGACGACTGAAAAGGGCGACAAGCAGCCGCTGAAGCTCTCCACGCCGGGCCGGCTGGAGCTGCGCAAGACCGTCGAGGGCGGCCTCGTGAAGCAGAGCTTCAGCCACGGCCGCTCGAAGACGGTAGCGGTCGAGGTCAAGAAGAAGCGCACCTTCCGTCAGGACTCCGGCGGCAAGATGCAGGAGGTGCGCGAGCAGATCCCCGCGCCCGACGATGCCCCGCCGCCGCCGCCCGAGCCGGTCGAGGACGAGCCGCGCGTCGAGGCCAAGCCGCCGCGCACGCTGACCGAACAGGAACGCGCCGCCCGCCAGCGTGCCGTCGAGGCCGCGCGCCAGGCCGCCGAGACGGCCGCCGCCCGCGCCGTGGTCGAGGAGGCCGGCCCCGGGCCGGTCGATCCGGTCGAGTTGCGCCGCCGCACGCGCGAGGAAGCCGCCCGCGCCGAGGCCGAGGAAAAGGCCCGCCTCGACGCCGAGGACGCCGCCCGCCGGATCGAGGAGGAAGCGCGGCTCAAGGCCGACGAGGAAGCCAAGCGCATCGCCGAGGACGCCGCCGGACGCGCCGCCGAGGCGGAGCGCCGCATCGCCGAGCGCGCCAGCGCGACCGCGCCGGCCGCTCCGGCGGCCGACGAGGACGAGGAAAGCGCGGCACGGGCACGCGGCCGACCGGCCGTGAAGGCGGCCCCGGTCCGCCCGGCACCGGCCCGTACGCGTGGCGGCGAGAGCCGCCGCCGCGCCGGCAAGCTCACCATCGCCGAGGCGCTCGACGAGGATTCGGGTGCCCGCCAGCGTTCCGTCGCCGCCTTCCGGCGCCGCCAGGAGCGCGAGCGTCAGCGCGCCAACCAGCAACATGGACAGGGTTCCCGCAAGGTCGTGCGCGACGTTCAGATTCCCGACGCCATCACCGTCGGCGAGCTTGCCAACCGCATGGCCGAGCGGGGCAGCGAAGTCATCAAGGCCCTGATGCGAATGGGCATGATGGCGACCATCAACGAGCCCCTCGACCAGGAAACGGCCTCGCTCATCGTCAGCGAGTTCGGCCACACCGCCCGCCTGGTGTCGGACGCCGATATCGAGGTCGGCATCGGCGGCGAGGCCAACGACGACGAGGGCGCGCTGCAGCCGCGCGCGCCCGTCGTCACCATCATGGGCCATGTCGACCACGGCAAGACGTCGCTGCTCGACGCCCTGCGGCAGACCGACGTGGCGGCGCACGAGGCCGGCGGCATCACGCAGCACATCGGCGCCTACCAGGTCGTGCTGTCCGGCGGCCAGCGCATCACCTTCCTCGACACGCCGGGCCACGAGGCCTTCACCGCCATGCGCCAGCGCGGCGCCACCGTGACCGACATCGTCGTGCTGGTGGTCGCCGCCGACGACGGCGTCCAGCCGCAGACGGTCGAGGCCATCAACCACGCGCGCGCCGCGAAAGTGCCGCTGATCGTCGCCATCAACAAGATCGACATGCCGGGCGCCGAGCCGCAGCGCGTGATGACCGAGCTGCTGTCGCACGAGGTCGTCGTCGAGCCGATGGGCGGCGACATCCAGTGCGTGCAGGTCTCGGCCATCAAGAAGACCGGCCTCGAGACGCTGACCGAGGCGATCGCGCTGCAGGCCGAGATCCTCGAACTGAAGGCCAACCCCGACCGCGAGGCCTACGGCACCGTCATCGAGGCCAAGCTCGATCGCGGCCGCGGCCCGGTGGCGACGGTGCTGGTGCAGCGCGGCACGCTGCGCGTCGGCGACATCTTCGTCACCGGCGGCGAGTGGGGCCGCGTGCGCGCGCTGATCAACGAGCGCGGCGAGCAGGTGCCCGACGCCGGCCCGTCGGTGCCGGTGGAAGTGCTCGGCCTCAACGGCACGCCGCTCGCCGGCGACGACTTCGCCGTCGTCGAGAACGAGGCGCGCGCGCGCGAGGTCGCGTCCTTCCGCCAGCAGCAGGGCCGCGACAAGCGCGTCACGGCGGCGGCGCGCGGCACGCTCGACGACATGTTCAAGGAGATCGCCGCCGGCGGCACCGCCGAGCTGCCGGTCGTCGTGAAGGCCGACGTGCAGGGCTCGGTCGAGGCCATCGCCGGCGCGCTCGGCAACCTCGGCACCTCGGAGGTGCGGGCACGGCTGCTGCATGTCGGCGTCGGCGGCATCACCGAGTCCGACGTCTCGCTGGCCGCCGCCTCGCGCGGCCTCATCGTCGGCTTCAACGTGCGCGCCATTCCCCAGGCGCGCGACCAGGCCAAGCGCGACGGCGTCGAGATCCGCTACTACTCGGTCATCTACGATGTCGTCGACGACGTCCGCGCCCTGCTCGAAGGCAAGCTCAAGCCGTCGATCGAGGAGACGCCGCTCGGCCGCGCCGTGGTGCGCGAGGTGTTCAACATCACGCGCGTCGGCAAGATCGCCGGCTGCATGGTCACCGAGGGTCTCGTGCGCCGTGGCGCCAAGGCCCGCCTGCTGCGCGACAACGTCGTCGTCCACGAGGGTTCGGTCGGCGGCCTGCGCCGCTTCAAGGACGACGTGCGCGAGGTCAACAACGGCTTCGAGTGCGGCATCGCGCTGGAGAACTACGGCGACATCCAGCAGGGCGACGTGATCGAGTGCTACGAGGTCAAGGAGGTCGCCCGTCAGCTCGGCAACTGAGAGCGGACGGGACGGCACGACGATGGCGCGACAGGACCGATCCGGCCGGGCCGGCCGCGCGCCGAGCCAGCGCGCGCTGCGGGTCGGCGAGGCCATCCGCCACGCGCTGGCCGAGCTGATGCTGCGCGGCGGCTTCCGCGACCCCGAGCTGGCCGGTGCCTCGATCACCGTCACCGAGGTCCGCATGTCGCCCGACCTGCGCAATGCCACGGCGTTCGTCATGCCGCTCGGCGGCGGTGACGGCGCCGCGACCGTTGCCGCCCTCAACCGTGCCGCGGGCTATGTGCGCGGCGAGGTCGGTCGCGCCGTGCGGCTGCGGTTCGCCCCGGACATCGCCTTCCGCCTCGACGCCAGCTTCGATGCCGCCGCGCGCATCGACCGGCTGATCGCCGAGGTCGGCGGCGAGCCGGAGGAGACGGAGTGAGCGGGCGCCGGCGCAACGGCCGCGCCATCCACGGCTGGATCAACCTCGACAAGCCGGCCGGCCTGTCCTCGGCCGCCGCCGTCGCCGCCGTGCGGCGCGCCACCGGCGCCGCTCGCCTCGGCCATGCCGGCACCCTCGATCCGCTGGCCTCGGGCGTCCTGCCCGTGGCCCTGGGTGAGGCAACCAAGACGATGGCCTTCGCCGTCGACACCGCCAAGCGCTACCGCTTCACCCTCGTGTTCGGCGAGATGCGTTCGACCGACGATGCCGAGGGCGAGGTGGTGGCGGCCAGCGACGTGCGGCCGGCCCGGGCCGAGGTCGAGGCGGTGCTCGGCGAGTTCACCGGTGAGATTTCGCAGGTGCCGCCCGCCTATTCGGCGATCAAGGTCGCCGGAAGGCGGGCCTATGCCATGGCGCGCGCCGGCGAGGCCGTCGAATTGGCAGCGCGCACCGTCCGCATCGACGCGCTGGCGGTCATCGGCGAGGACGGCCCCGGCCGCCTCGTGCTGGCCTGCACCAGCGGCAAGGGCGCCTACATGCGGGCGCTCGCCCGCGACATCGCCGCCCGTCTCGGCGCCTGCGGCCATCTCGAGGCCCTGCGCCGCACGGCCGTCGGGCCGTTCACCGAGGAAACCGCTATTTCTCTGGCTTCGCTGGGCGAGTTCGGCCATAGTGCCGGCCTTCCGCTATTACCGATCGAGACCGCGCTGGACGGCATCCCGGCGCTGGCCCTGACTGATCGGGAGGCAGTTCGCCTGCGGTGCGGCCAGGCGGTTCCGGTTCTCCGGACCGCGGACCGCGAAAGGCTCGCGGCGGCGGGAGACGACGCCATCGTGCTGGCGCAGGGGGCCACCGGCCCCGTCGCGCTGGTACGGGTCGACGGTCTCCAGGTCCGCCCGGTCCGCGTTCTCAATCTTTGATGCCGGGAGTCGAGGCATGTCGATTACGACCGAGCGCAAGGCTGCGCTGATTCAGGAATACCGGGCCAAGGAAGGCGACACGGGTTCGCCGGAGGTCCAGGTCGCGATCCTCACGGAACGCATCAACAATCTCACCGAGCACCTCAAGACGCACGCCAAGGATCATCACTCGCGTCGCGGTCTGCTGGTCATGGTCGGCCAGCGCCGCCGGTTGCTCGACTACACCCGGCGCAAGGACGAACAGCGTTACCGGACGCTGATCGAGCGCCTGGGCATCCGTCGCTAGGAGCGCCACACGGGCGCTGGCGACATGGGCGGCAGGCGCGCGTCGCGCGTCGCCGCCATCTGCGGCGGCATGGCAAGGGCCATGCCCCGCCGCGCTTTCCGGAAGCGCACCTCACAGGGCCACTGAAGGCCCGGCCGGCGCGGGATCCGCCCGCCCCGGCCTACGACCGTTGGGAAAGAGAGAATGTTCAACATAGTCCGCAAGGAAATGATGTGGGGCGGCCGCCGCCTCGTGCTGGAAACGGGCCGCATCGCGCGCCAGGCCGATGGCTCCGTGCTTGCCACGCTGGGCGAAACCTCCGTGCTGTGCACCGCCACGGCCGCGAAGGAGCCGCGCCCCGGCATCGATTTCTTCCCGCTGACCGTCAATTACCAGGAAAAGACCTTCGCCGCCGGCAAGATTCCCGGCGGCTTTTTCAAGCGCGAAGGCCGCCCGACCGAGAAGGAGGTGCTGACCTCGCGCCTCATCGACCGGCCGATCCGCCCGCTGTTCCACAAGTATTTCCGCAACGAGACGCAGGTCGTCTGCACCACCATCAGCCACGACCTCGAGAACGATCCCGACATCGTCGCCATGATCGGCGCCTCGGCGGCGCTGACCATCTCCGGCATTCCCTTCCTCGGCCCGATCGGCGCCGCGCGGGTCGGCTGGATCGGTGGCGAGTACGTGCTCAACCCGCGCGTCGACCAGCTCGGTGAATCGGCCCTCGACCTCGTCGTCGCCGGCACCCAGGAAGGCGTGCTGATGGTCGAGTCCGAGGCGCACGAGCTGTCCGAGGACACCATGCTCGGCGCCGTCATGTTCGGCCACCGCGCCTGCCAGGAGGTCATCGACCTGATCATCCAGCTCGCCGAGCAGTCGGCGAAGGAGCCGTGGACGCTGCCCGAGCCGCCGGCCGCCGTCGCCGAGATCGAGGCGCGGGTCCGCGAGCTGGGCGAGAGCGCGCTGCGCGACGCCTACGGCGAGAGCCAGAAGCAGACGCGCGTGGCCAAGGTGGCCGCCGCCAAGGCCGGTGTGATCGAGGCGCTGCCCGAGGAAAGCCGGCCGCTCGCCGGCGGGCCGCTCAAGTCGCTCGAGAAGCACATCGTCCGTCGCAGCATCATCGAGACCGGCCAGCGCATCGACGGCCGCGACACGAAGACGGTGCGGCAGATCGACTGCCAGGTCTCCGTGCTGCCGCGCAGCCACGGCTCGGCGCTGTTCACGCGCGGCGAGACGCAGGCGCTGGTCGTCGCCACGCTGGGCACCGGCCAGGACGAGCAGATCATCGACGCGCTCGACCGCGAGTACCGCGAGCACTTCATGCTGCACTACAACTTCCCGCCCTACTCGGTCGGCGAAGTCGGCCGCATGGGCTCGCCCGGCCGCCGCGAGATCGGCCACGGCAAGCTCGCCTGGCGCGCCATCCGGCCGCTGCTGCCGAAGAAGGAAGACTTCCCCTACACGATGCGCCTTGTCTCCGAGATCACGGAGTCGAACGGTTCCTCGTCGATGGCGACGGTCTGCGGTTCGTCGCTGGCGCTGATGGATGCCGGCGTGCCACTGAAGGCGCCGGTGGCCGGCATCGCCATGGGCCTGATCAAGGACGACGACCAGTTCGCCGTGCTGTCGGACATCCTCGGCGACGAGGACCATCTCGGCGACATGGACTTCAAGGTCGCCGGCACCGAGGCGGGCGTCACCTCGCTGCAGATGGACATCAAGATCACCTCGATCACCGAGGAGATCATGCGCATCGCGCTCGATCAGGCGCGCGGCGGCCGGCTGCATATCCTCGGCGAGATGCAGAAGGCGCTGTCGGAGTCGCGCGGCGAGGTCAGCAAGCACGCGCCGCGCATCACCACGATGCACATCGCCAAGGAGAAGATCCGCGAGGTCATCGGCACCGGCGGCAAGGTGATCCGCGAGATCTGCGAGGTTACCGGCTGCAAGATCGACATCGAGGACGACGGCACGATCAAGATCGCCTCGGTGGACGCCGATGCGACGCAGCGCGCCGTCGACTGGATCAAGGGCATCGTCGCCGAGCCGGAACTGCACCAGGTCTACCGTGGCAAGGTCGTGAAGGTGGTCGACTTCGGCGCCTTCGTGAACTTCCTCGGCGCCCGCGACGGCCTCGTCCACGTCTCCGAGCTGCGCCCCGAGCGGGTCGGCCAGGTCAGCGACGTGATCAGCGAGGGCGATCAGGTGTGGGTCAAGGTGCTGGGCTTCGACGACCGCGGCAAGATCAAGCTGTCGATGCGCGCGGTCGACCAGGAGACGGGCCAGCCCTTCACCGACGAGGAGATCGCGGCCGCCCGCGCGGCGGCCGGCGGCAACAGCGGCCCGCGCCCCGAGCGCGGCGACCGGCCCGACCGCGGTGACCGCGGCGGCGACGACCGTCCGCGCCGTCCGCGCCGCGACGACCGCCGCTCGGCGTAGTCCCGCCTCGCATCGTCACGGTTGGAAACGCCGCCCTCCGGGGCGGCGTTTTCGTTTGCCGGCGAAGATTGACCACGTCAGGCGGGCGTTCATATCATTTCACGTACAACCGGGGGGGTATGACAAGCATGCGCATTGCCGTGGTCCTTGGCCTCGCCCTCGGTCTCGCCGCGTGCCAGACCGACCTTGGCGAAAATCTCGGCAGCATCTTCAAGCGCGACGCCCCGGAGCCGGCCGCCAATGCCACCACGGCGGAGGCCCCGGCGGCGCCCGACCTCTGGGGGCCCGAAAGAGGGGGCACGGCATCCGACGGACAGATGACGGCGGTCTCACTCAGTGCCGTCAAGCAATTCGAATGCACCGCCGCAGTCTTCCGGGAAGTGAACACCCTGGCGAATGCGGGCAAACTGTCGGTCGATCTCGGATCGGACGACCACCGCACCAGACGCTCCTGCGTCGTCGCGGGATTGTGCGACACCATCGACGGCATTCCCGACTACTTCCGTGTGACTCGTGTCCTCAACAGTCCACGGGAAAAGACATTCCTGAACACCTGCCCGGGCGTCGAGTCGTGGGGCCCCGGGATGATCGCCAGCGAGCCGGCGCTGTTCGCCGTCGCGCGACGCATCCGCGACGAGCATCAGGCCGCGTTTCGCTCCGGAGCGCGCTGAAATATCGTTCCACTAGTCGCGGCTATCGAGTTGGACAGGCGCGCCCGCTCAATGAGCCTTGACCGCAGGCGTGCAATTTGCCGCGTATGAGTGGAAAGCCTGGTCTTCGATACGGACGGCCGTACTGTATCCGAGATAGATCAGGGCACCGGAGAAAGCCGCGACCGTCAGGTTAGCGACAACGAAGCGCACACCGAACGTGCTGACCAACCGCAGGGCGGACAGCACAAGGGCGGACAGCAGAAGCCACGGCAGAAATCCGAAGATCATCAACCCGAGTGTAAACTCGGCAGTGAGCAAGTATTTGCCGTCGAAGCCAGCGCGCCAGCACGTGGTTTCGGGAAACATCACCGCCTCGCCGACGGAGAGCCACGTCAATGCCAGCAGCAGGGTCGGGATGCCGGCGATGAAGGCAGCGGCAAAGGCCAGCGCGACCGGCCGGCGCCGCGTCGCCCGTGCCGGCATCGACACCTACTCCGCCGGCTGCGGCGCCGCCTTCGGCCCGGCGAGCGTCTCCGGCGCCACGCTCGGCTTGGCGCTGGCGACGTAGGTATAGACGGCGGGGATGACGAACAGGGTGAAGAACGTTCCCACCGTGATGCCGCCGACGATGACGAGGCCGATATCCTGTCGGCTCTCGGCGCCGGCACCGGTGGCGATGGCCAGCGGGATGGCGCCGAACACCATCGCCCCGGTGGTCATCAGGATCGGCCGCAGGCGCAGCGCCGCCGCCTCGATCACCGCCGTCTTCAGGTCGGCACCAGCGTCGCGGGCCTTGTTGGCGAACTCGACGATCAGGATGCCGTGCTTGGTGATGAGACCGATCAGCGTCACCAGCCCGACCTGGCTGTAGATGTTGAGCGTCGAGCCGTCGAGCCACAGCGCGGCGAGGCCGCCGGCGATCGACAGCGGCACCGTCAGCATGATGATGAACGGATTGCGGAAGCTCTCGAACTGGGCCGCCAGGACGAGATAGATGAACGCCAGCGCCAGCACGAAGGTCATGGCGATACCGGCGCTCGCCGTCTTGAACTCGCGCGACTGGCCGGAGAAGTCGATCTGCGCCGTGCCCGGCAGTTCCTCGCGCGCCGCGTTCTCGAGGAAGGCCAGCGCCTCGCCGACCGAGGCGCCGTCGCCGAGGTTGGCGCTGATCGTCACCGAGCGCAGCTTGTTGAAGTGGTTGAGCTCGCGCGGCGCCACCGTCTCGCTGACCCGCACCAGATTGGCGATCTGGATGAGCTGGCCGCCACCGCCGGCGACCCCGCCGCTGCCGCGCACGTAGATGCTCGGCAGGTCGGCCGGACTGGAGCGGTAACGGTCGGCGATCTGCACGATGACGTCGTACTGCTTGCCGTCCTTCTTGAAGCGCGTGACCTGGCGGCCGCCGAGCAGCGTCTCCAGCGTGCGCCCCAGCACCTCGGCCGAGACGCCGAGATCGGCCGCCTTGTCGCGGTCGACGTCGATGCGCAGCTGCGGCTTGTTCAGGCGCAGGTCGGTATCGAGGTTGGCGAGACCGGGATACTGCGATGCCCGCGCCACGACCCGGTCCGCCATCGCCTGCAGCTCCTGGTAAGGCTGCGTCGTCTGGATGACCAGTTCGATCGGCTTGGCGCGCGGACTCTGGCCGAGCGGCGGCGGATTGACCGGAAAGGCGAACATGCCGGGAATGGCGAACATCTGCCCCCTGATCGACTGCACGACCTCCTGCTGCGTGCGATCGCGCTCGCCCCACGGCGCGAGGCGCGAGAACGAAACGCCCTGCGAGACGCTGGGGAAGCCGATGACGACGAAATAGCGCTCCATCTCCGGCACACTGGCGAGGATGGATTCGATCTGCCGGGCATAGCCGTCGGTGTATTCGAGCGTCGAGCCTTCGGGCGCGGTGAAGATGGTGACGACCGTTCCCTGGTCCTCGAACGGCGCCAGCTCGCGCTTCAGCTCGGTGAAGAAGAAATATCCGCTGCCGGCGACGGCGAGCCCGACCAGCAGCACCAGCGGGCGCACGGCGAGCAGCCGCGTCAGCAGCGCCTTGTAGCCGCGCGTCATGGCCTGGATGCCGTTCTCGATCGCGCGGTAGACGGCGCCGTGCTTCTCGTCGCGCCGCAGCAGCAGCGAGCACATCATCGGCGTCGCCGTCAGGGCGACGAAGCCCGAGACCAGCACGGCACCGGCGAGGGCGAGCGCGAACTCGGTGAACAACCGGCCCGTGGTGCCGCCCATGAAGCCGATCGGCACATAGACGGCGGCCAGCGTCAGGGTCATCGCCACGACCGCGAAGCCGATTTCGTTGGCGCCGATCAGCGCCGCCTGGATCGGCGTCTTGCCCTCCTCGACATGGCGGAAGATGTTCTCGAGCATGACGATGGCGTCGTCGACGACGAGGCCGATGGCCAGCACCATGGCCAGCAGTGTCAGCGTGTTGATCGAGAAGCCGAACAGGCTCATCAGCGCGAAGGCGCCGATCAGCGACACCGGTATGGTGACCAGCGGCACCAGCGTCGCGCGCAGCGAACGCAGGAAGATGAAGATGATCAGCACGACCAGCGCCACCGCCTCGCCGATCGTGTGATAGACGTTGTGGATCGACTCCTCGATGAACAGCGAACGATCGTAGGCGACGGTGCCGCGCATGCCCTCGGGCAGCGCGTCGATGATCTCCGGCAGGCGCGCGCGCACGTCGTGCGAGATGTCGAGCGGGTTGGCGGTCGCCTGCTTCACGACGCCGATCGACACGGCGCTCTCGCCGCCGAGCCGCACCGTCCGCCGCTCCTCGCGCGGCGCGATCTCCGCCCGGCCGACATCGGCGAGCCGCACGAGGTAGCCGGCCTCCGTCTTGCGGATGACCATGTCCTCGAACTGCCGCGGCGTCTGCAGGTCGGTCTGCGACAGCACGGTGAACTCGCGCAGCTGGCTCTCGACGAGGCCGGCCGGCACTTCGACGTTCTCGCGCCGCAGCGCCGCCTCGACGTCCTGCGGCGTGATCGCATACGCGGCAAGCCGCTCGGGGTCGAGCCAGATGCGCATGGCATAGGCACGGTCGCCGAACATGCGGATCTCGGCGACGCCGGGCAGGGTCTGCAGCCGGTCCTTCACATGACGGTCGACGTAGTCGGTGATGTCCATCGCCGACATGCGATCGCTGGAGAACGACAGGTAGACCGTCGGCTGCGCGTCGGCCTCGACCTTCTGGATCACCGGTTCCTCGACGGCGTCGGGCAACCGCCCGCGCACGCGGCTGACGCGATCGCGCACGTCGGCCGCTGCCGCCGAGGCATCGCGATCGAGGGTGAATGTGATGGTGACCTGGCTGCGTTCCTGGCGGCTCGTAGAACTGATGAAGTCGACGCCGTCGATGCCCGACAGGGACTCTTCGAGCACCTGGGTGATCTGCGTCTCGATGATCTCGGCGCTGGCGCCGGGGTAGTCGGTCGAGACGCTGACCACCGGCGGGTCGATCTTCGGATACTCGCGCACCGACAGGCGTTCGTAGCAGACGAGTCCGACGAGCACGACGACGAGGCTGAGGACGGTGGCGAAGACCGGCCTCTGGATGCAGATGGTCGAGATCTTCATGGCTCAGCTGTCCCGCGGCGGCAGAACCGTGACCAGGGATCCGTTGCGTATCTTGTCGTGACCGGCGGTCACCACGACGTCCCCGCGGCCGAGGCCATCGACGATCTCGGCGCGGCCGAAGACGCGCAGGCCGACCTGCACTTTCGTGGCCACCGCCTTGGCGTCGATGACGCGGTAGACGAACAGATCGGCGCCGCGCGCGAAGATCGCCTGCTCGGGCACGACGATGGCCTCGGCGCGCTCGGCGACGATGAGGGCGACGCGGGCGAACAGGCCGGGCTTCAGCTTGCCGTCGGCGTTGGGCACTCGCGCGCGCACGGCGATCGAGCGGCCGGCCTGGTCGACGCGCGGGCTGATCGCCTCGACATCGCCGGTGAAGGCCTGGCCCGGCAGGGCATCGACCTCGATCTGCACCGGCTGGCCCTCGCGGATGAAGCGCAGGTAACGCTCGGGCAGGTCGGCGTCGATCTTGATGGGGTCGGAATCGTCGAGCGAGACGAGGTCGTCGCCCGATTCGACATAGGCGCCGAGATCGACGCGCGCGATGCCGACCGTGCCGGCGAAGGGCGCCTCGATCCGCGTCTTGCCCAGCCGCGCGCGGGCCAGCGCCACCGACGCACGTGCGGCGTCGAGCTTGGCGAGGTCCTCGTCGCGCTGGCGCGCCGGCACGTTGCCGCGGCCGAACAGGTCGACCGTGCGCTCGTAGTTCTTCTGCGCCAGCGTCAGGCTGGCTTCCGCCAGCGCCACTTCCGAGCGCGCGATGGTGTCGTCGAGGCTGACCAGCAGGGCGCCCTTCTCGACGCGCGACGAGGCCGTGAAGTTGATCTTCGTCACCACGCCCGCCAGTTCCGGACGGACGATGATCGACTGGTCGGCCCTGGTGGAACCGACCGCCGTGACCCGGTCGACGATGCGCTCGACCGCGACCTGGCGGGCCTCGACCGGCACGCCCCGCGGCGCGCCGGGCGCGCCCGGGCCGCCTTGCGCCAGCGCCGGTACGGGCGCCAGCAGGGCGACGGCGAGAGCGGCGGCGATCGCCGGCCCAAGGGTGGCGTGCGGACGGGCAGCTACGGGACACGCGGCGATCATTGTGATCCTTCGCTGGGCAATGGACACACGTGCACGACCGGGGCGGCCGCGCTCCGTTCAACGGTCCCCAAACCCCCGCAATTTCCTTGCCGACAGACGCGCGACGGCGTCAGCCGCCGCTTTCCGACCGCGGCGTCGGCATCCCCACCGTATGGAAACCGCCGTCGACGTAGTGGACCGTGCCGGTGACGGCGGCCGACAGGTCCGACAACAGGTACAGAGCCGCGCCGCCGACATCGTCGAGGACGACGTTGCGGCGCAGCGGGGCGACCTCGCGATTGTAGGTGTAGACCTGCCGCGCCGAGCCGACGGCCGAGCCGGCGAGCGTGCGCATCGGACCGGCCGAGATGGCGTTGACGCGGATGCCGTCCGGCCCGAGGTCGGAGGCGAGGTAGCGCACCGAGGCCTCGAGGGCCGCCTTGGCGACACCCATCACGTTGTAGTTCGGCATCACCTGCTGGGCGCCGTGGTAGCTGAGCGTGACGAGGCTGCCGCCGCGCGGCGACCCGTCGCCGTTGGTCGCCGCCGGCCCCATCATCGCGGCGGCGCAGCGCGCCACCGAGGTGAAGGAGAAGCACGACACGGCCATCGTCTTGAGGAAGTTGTCGAGGCTGGTGTCGACGTAGCGCCCCTTCAGCTCCTCCTTGTCCGACCAGGCGATGGCATGGACGACGAAGTCGAGCCCGCTCCAGCGCCGGCCGATGTCGTCGAAGGCGCGCTCGACCTCGGCCGGCTGGGCGACGTCGCACTCGACCAGCAGGTCGGAGCCGGCCTGCGCCGCGAGCGGCGCGACGCGGCGCGCGAACGACGCCGTCTGGTAGGTGAAGGCCAGTTCGGCGCCGGCGGCGGCGGCGGCGCGGGCGATGCCCCAGGCGATGGAATGGTCGTTGGCCACGCCCATGATCAGGCCGCGACGGCCGGCCAGCAGCCCGGGCGCGGCGGCGGCGGTGGCTTCCGGTCGCCGCGCGGGCTGAGGCGTCGGCAGGGCGGCGCGCTCGTCAGCCATCGAAGCGCCGGAAAACGAGCGCGGCATTGGTGCCGCCGAAGCCGAAACTGTTCGACATGACGCAATTGAGTCCGGCGTTGTCGATGCGCCGCGTGACGATGTCGCAACCCTCGACGCCCGGATCGGGGTCCTCGACATTGGCCGAGGCGGCGATGAAGTCGTTGTCGAGCATGAGCAGCGAGTAGATCGCCTCGTGCACGCCGGTGGCGCCCTGGCTGTGGCCGGTCAGCGACTTGGTCGAGCTGATCTTCGGGCGATGGGCGCCGAACACGGTGCGGATCGCCTCCAGCTCGACGATATCGCCGACCGGCGTCGAGGTGCCGTGGCTGTTGATGTAGTCGACCGTCGAGTTGCCGAGGCCGCGGGTCGCCAGGCGCATGCAGCGCACCGCGCCCTCGCCCGACGGCGCCACCATGTCGGCGCCGTCCGACGTCGCGCCGTAGCCGACCAGCTCGCCGTAGATCCTGGCACCGCGCGCCTGCGCGCGCTCGAGCGCCTCGAGCACGACGACGCCGCCGCCGCCGGCGATGACGAAGCCGTCGCGGTTGCGATCGTAAGGCCGCGAGGCCCGTTCGGGCGTGTCGTTGTAGCCGGACGACAGCGCCCCCATGGCGTCGAACAGCATCGACAGCGTCCAGTGCAGTTCCTCGCCGCCGCCGGCGAAGACCACGTCCTGCTTGCCGAGCTGGATCAGTTCCGAGGCATTGCCGATGCAATGGGCACTGGTCGAGCAGGCCGAGCTGATCGAGTAGCTGACGCCCTTGATGTGGAATGCCGTGGCGATGTTGGCCGAGTTGGTCGAGCACATCGCCTTGGGCACCGCGTAGGGCCCGATGCGCTTGACGCCCTTCTCGCGCGCGATGTCGGCGGCGGCCACCTGGGCCGACGTCGACGGACCGCCGGAGCCCATGACGATGCCCGTCATCTCGTCGGAGATTTCGGCCTCGCTCAGCCCGGCGTCGGCGATCGCCTCGCGCATGGCGACGTAGTTGTAGGCCGCGCCGTCGCCCATGAAGCGGCGCAGGCGGCGGTCGATGCGCGACTCGAGGTCGATCTTGAGCGATCCGTGGATCTGGCTGCGGAAGCCGCGCTCGCGGTACTCCTCGCAGAACTCGATGCCGGATTTGCCCTCGCGCAGCGAGGCCAGCACCTCGGCCCGGTCGTTGCCGATGGGCGAGACGATGCCGAGACCGGTGACGACGACGCGGCGCATCAGGCGTCCTTCGCCGCCGCGGCGGGCGGAAACAGCCCGACCCGCAGGTCGCGCGCCTCGTAGACGGTCTCGCCGTCGAGTTCGGCGCGGCCGTCGGCGATGGCGAGGGTGAAGGCGCGCCGGATCACCTTCTTGACGTCGATGTGGTAGCGCAGCACGCGGCCGCTCGGCTTGACCTCGCCGGAGAACTTGACCTCGCCCACCGACAGCGCGCGGCCCGGCCCCGGCTGCTTGAGCCAGCCGAGGAAGAAGCCGAGCATCTGCCACAGCGCGTCGAGGCCGAGACAGCCGGGCATGATCGGGTCGTTCTCGAAATGCACCTTGTAGAACCAAAGGTCGGGCCGGACGTCGAACTCGGCGACGATCTCGCCGGCGCCGTGCTTGCCGCCCTCACGCGCGATACGCACGATGCGGTCGAACATCAGCATCGGCGGCAGCGGCAGGCGGGCATTGCCCGGCCCGAACAGTTCGCCATGGGCGCAACGGATCAGGTCCTCGTAGCCGAAGCTCGAGCGCTGGGCGATATCGGTATCGGCAACAGACGTCATGACGCTCCTGTCGGGCGCGGGCGGCCGGCCCCACGCGATCCGGCGGCGGACTTTAGCGCAGAACCCGCGCGGCCAGAAAGGCCGAATGGCTCCGCCCCGGGACGGCCATTTCACCGGGTTGTCACTTTACAGTTGGCGTGAATTCCCCATATTTGACGCATGGACGACACGCTCCAGACCCTTGCCGGCCGGCCCTACGGGCCGACGCTCGTGCGGCTGCGCGATGCCGGGCTGCGGCCGACGCGCCAGCGCCTGGCGCTCGGGCGCCTGCTGTTCGACGCCGGCGACCGCCACGTCACCGCCGAACAGCTGCACGGCGAGGCCCAGGACCGCGGCGTGCGGGTGTCGCTGGCCACGGTCTACAACACGCTGAACCAGTTCCGCGGCGCCGGGCTGCTGCGCGAGGTCGTGGTGGCCCCCGGACGGTCGTATTTCGACACCAATACCGACGACCACCACCACTTCTACTTCGAGGACGACGGCGCCCTGCAGGACATTCCCGGCGAGGCCGTGGCGGTCACCGCCCTGCCCGCCCCGCCGGCCGGCGCCCGGATCGAGCGGGTCGACGTCGTCGTGCGCGTCCGCCGCGCCGATTGAAGCCATATCGGCGCAAATAATTCTCAATACTGCGTGATAGTTGCTGTCCTGTCTGGAATTTTTCCAGATTGTTGACAGGGTCTGCCCGCGCGCCCATAGTCGTCGGTGTCGGTACCACGCGGCGTCGGGTATCGGCGCCCGTATCGAAGAACCGACATTGTCGCGAGGAAGGGGAGACCCATGGCGCTCAAGGGCACCAAGACCGAGCAGAACCTGAAGGATGCGTTCGCCGGCGAATCGATGGCGAACCGCCGCTACCTCTATTTCGCCCAGAAGGCCGACGTCGAGGGCTACAACGACGTTGCCACCGTGTTCCGCTCGACGGCGGAAGGCGAGACCGGCCACGCCCACGGTCACCTCGAGTTCCTCGAGGAGACGGGCGATCCGGCCACCGGCAAGCCGATCGGCACCACGTCGAAGAATCTCGGCGCGGCCATCGCCGGCGAGACCCACGAGTACACGGACATGTACCCGGGCATGGCCCGCACGGCGCGTGACGAGGGCTTCGAGGAGATCGCCGACTGGTTCGAGACGCTGGCGAAGGCCGAGAAGAGCCACGCCGGGCGCTTCACCAAGGCGCTGAACGAGCTCGGCTGATCCCGGGTTCGTACGCGGATCGCGGTGCCGGCGGGGCAACACGGCCCCGCCGCGCCGCACCGCCGCTTCCCGGCCGCATGGCCGGGCTCCGACGCAATTCGCCGCGCCCCGCGGCCGGGCGCGGCCAGCCGGCGGACACGCGACCATGAGTGACGGCGACACCGGCCCCCGCGCCCCCGCGGAGGGCGGTCTTGGCGCCCCGACGCGCCACCCCATTCCCTGGCACGATGCCGACTGGTGGGACGAGGCGAAGCTCGACGCCGAGATGCGGCGGGTCTTCGACATCTGTCACGGCTGCCGGCGCTGCTTCAATCTCTGCGACAGCTTCCCGAGGCTGTTCGATCTCGTCGACGCGACGGACGCGGGCGAGGTCGAGGCCGTCGCCAGCGCCGACTTCAAGAGCGTCGTCGACGCCTGCACGCTGTGCGACATGTGCTTCATGACGAAGTGCCCGTACGTGCCGCCGCACGAGTTCGACCTCGACTTCCCGCACCTGATGCTGCGCTACCGGGCGGTCGAGGCGAAGCAGGGCAAGGTGCCCTTCACCGCCCGCCAGCTCACCGCGACAGACCGCAACGGCGCCCTGGCGAAACTCGCGCCCGGCATCGTCAACTGGGCCTCGGACACCGGCAATTCGCTGACCCGCGGCGCGTTGGAATCGGTCGCCGGCGTCGACCGCCGCGCCGTCCTGCCGAAGTTCCACGGCCGCACCTTCACCGCGCGGGCCCGCGACGAGGTGCCGGCGGCCAACGCCGCCGCCCCCGGCTTCGGCCGCGAGGCGGTGATCTACGCCACCTGCTTCGTCAACTGGAACAACCCCGAGGTCGGCGTGCTGGCCCGCCGCCTGCTCGCCCATCTCGGCGTCGCCACGGAGGTCGCCTATCCGCGTTGCTGCGGCATGCCGCAGCTCGAGCAGGGCGACGTGGCGAAGGTCGCGGCGGCCGCCGCCGAGGTGGCGCGCGCGCTGCGTCCCGCCGTCGACGCCGGCAAGACCGTCGTCGCGCTGGTGCCGAGCTGCGCGCTGATGCTGAAGAGCGAATGGCCGCTGATCTGCCCCGACAACGCCGACGTGAAGGCGCTCGCCGCCGCCACGCGCGATGTCTCCGAGTACGTCGTCGACATCGCGCGCAAGGAAGGCCTGCCGCAGGTCGGCCCGCTGCCCGGCCCCGTGACGCTGCACCTCGCCTGCCACGGGCGAGCGCAGAACTTCGGCCAGAAGGCGGCCGAGATGCTGCGCCTCGCCGCCGACGCCGACGTGAAGGTGATCGAGCGCTGCTCGGGCCACGGCGGCTCCTGGGGCGTGATGAAGGACAACTTCGACACCGCCATCAAGGTCGGCCGGCCGGTCGCGCGCCAGGCGCTGCAGGCGGACCGGCCCTACGTCGTGTCCGAATGCCCGCTGGCCGCCGACCACATCCTGCAGGGCATGGAGATCGCCGCCGCGGCATCGAAGGACGCCATCACGCCACAGGTGCCGGCGCGCTCGTGGCACCCGGTCGAACTGCTGGCGGCGGCGTTCGGCCTGACCGACAGGACCTGAGGCGAACTCCGCATGGCAAAGCGACACAGCGTCGAACGCTCCGACATCCTCGACGCGGCGGCCTACGAGGCGGTGCGCAAGGAGAAGCGCGCCGAGCTGATGGCGCTGAAGCGCCGCCGCCGCGTGGAGGTCGGCCCCTTCGCCACCTTCCACTTCGAGTGCTGGGAAACCATGTGGTACCAGGTGCAGGAGATGCTGCGCGTCGAGCGCGGCGGACCCGAGCAGGTTCCCGGCGAACTGGAAGCCTACAACCCGCTCGTCCCCAAGGGCCGCGAGCTGGTGGCGACGGTGATGTTCGAGATCGACGATCCGCTGCGCCGCCCGGCCGTCCTCGCGCGTCTCGGCGGCGTCGAGCACACGGCGTTCCTGCGCGTCGGGACACTTCGCATTCCCGGCAAGGCCGAGGAGGACGCCGACCGCACCGACGAGGACGGCAAGGCCAGTTCGGTCCAGTTCATCCGCTTCGCCTTCGGCGACGCCGAGGTGGCGGCGTTCCGGGCGCGCGGCGCCGAGGTCGTCATCGGCTTCGCGCACCCCAACTACGGCCACATGGCGGTCATGCCCGAGGACGTGCGCGCGACGCTGGCCGGCGACTTCGACTGAGCGCCGCCTACTTCACGTCCTCGTCGGGATAGACGCCCCACAGCGCCGCGCGCGGCACCCAGCCGGAGACGCTGTCGGCCGACAGCCGGCACCAGGCGCCCTCGCATTCGCGCAGATCGGCCACGGCACCGGCCTCGGCGATGGCGACCGTCGCCGCATCGGCCGCCGGGTCGCGCCGCAGCTCCACGCGCGATGCCGCGACGATGGCCGTGCGCTCGCCCGACAGCATGGTGTGGTGCAGCCAGCCGACCGTGCCGTCGCGCGCGCGCACCTGCCGCCACGCCTCGTACTCGGCGATCACTTCCAGCGGCCAGCGCGGCCGCAACAGCACCCAGTCGACGGGATAGCGCGTGCCCGGCCCGGTGCGCAGGTTGACCTCCGCGGCACGCGACTTGATCGACACGAAGCGCGGCAGCTTGAGGCCCGTTGTGCCGGGACCGACCGCCGCGGTCTGCGCCGCCGCCGGCACCGCCGCGGTCAGCAGCAGGGCGGCCAACGCGGCAAGCATGGCGGCGATCGGGGCACGGACAACGCTCATGGCGGCATCCGCGCTAACCCCTGCCACCCGCGTCGGTCAAGCCGGACGGCGGCTTGCGCCGGCCCGGACCCGACCGCATGATCCGGCGAACCGTACCGCGCCCCGGATCGTTCATGCCCTCCGCGAAGCCCGTCGTCGTCGTCACGCGTCGCCTGCCCGAGGCCGTCGAGGCGCGCATGATGGAGCTGTTCGACGCGCGCCTGAACGAGACCGACGCGCCGATGGACCGCGCGGCGCTCGTCGCCGCGATGGCCGAGGCGGACGTGCTGGTGCCGACCATCACCGACCGCATCGACGCCGACCTGCTGGCGCTGGCCGGTCCGCGCCTGCGGCTGATCGCCAACTACGGCAACGGCGTCGACAACATCGACCTGCCGGCGGCGCGCAAGCGCGGCATCACCGTCACCAACACGCCCGGCGTGCTGACCGAGGACACCGCCGACATGACGATGGCGCTGATCCTCGCCGTGCCGCGCCGCCTCGTCGCCGGCGAGAAGCTGCTGCGCGAGGGCGGCTGGCGCGGCTGGGCGCCGACGCTGATGAACGGCCGGCGCATCGGCGGCAAGCGCCTCGGCATCGTCGGCATGGGCCGCATCGGCACCGCCGTGGCGCGCCGCGCGCGCGCCTTCGGCCTCGCCATCCACTATCACAACCGCCGCCGCGTGCAGGACGAGGTGGAACGCGAACTGGAAGCGACCTTCTGGTCGTCGCTCGACCAGATGCTGGCGCGCGTCGACATCGTCTCGGTCAACTGCCCGCGCACGCCGGCGACCTTCCACCTGCTGTCGCGCCGTCGCCTGGAGCTGCTGCGCCCGCATGCCTATGTCGTCAACACCTCGCGCGGCGAGGTCATCGACGAGCGCGCGCTGGCCGACCTGCTGGTCGCCGGCCGCATCGCCGGCGCCGGCCTCGACGTCTTCGAGCACGAGCCGGCCGTCGATGCCCGGCTGGTGAAGCTCGACTCCGTCGTCCTGCTGCCGCACATGAGTTCGGCCACCGTCGAGGCGCGCCAGGAGATGGGCGAGAAGGTGATCGTCAACATCCGCACCTTCGTCGACGGCCACACCCCGCCCGACCGCGTGCTGGAGACAATGTTCTGATTTGATGCGTTACGGAATGATCGCGGCGCCACCGCCGCGTCGGCATCCCCATCCTTCGACAGGCTCAGGATGAGGATGAACGTCGCAACATACGCGGCATGCAATAGCGACGCACCGGGATCATTCTTCCGGGATCATTCCCCCGCGATACTCACCCTGAGCCTGTCGAAGGGCGAGAATCGCGCATCCTGGCTGCTGCCGCATCGAGCAGCGGTCTCGGCCTAGGCCGCGTGCAGCGACAGGTCGGCGATCGTCGCGTGCTCGCCGCAGAGCGCGCAGGCCGGATCGCGCGGCACGTCGAGGACGCGCACGGTGGGGCCGAGCGCGTCGTAGAGCAGTAGCCGTCCGGCCATCGACTCGCCGAGGCCGAGCAGTTCCTTCAGCACTTCCGTCGCCTGCATCGAGCCCATGACGCCGGCCAGCGCGCCGAGGATGCCGGCCTCCTCGCAGCGCGGCACGAGGCCGGGCGGCGGCGGCTCGGGGAACAGGCAGCGCCAGCAGGCCGTCGGCTTTTCGCCGCCGCGGCGGATGGTCGTGAGCTGGCCCTCGAAGCGCAGCATGGCGGCGCTGACCAGCGTCCTGCCGGCGAGCCAGGCGGCGTCGTTGAGCAGGTAGCGGGTGGGGAAATTGTCCGAGCCGTCGGCGATCACGTCGTAGCGCGCCACCAGCGACGCGGCGTTCGCCGCCGTCAGCCGGAACGGATGGATCTCGACCGCGATGTCGGGATTGAGCGCGGCGATGGTCGCCGCCGCGCTCTCGACCTTGAGGCGATCGACCGACGCCGTCGGATGGATCACCTGGCGCTGCAGGTTGGAGAGATCGACCGTGTCGTCGTCGACGATGCCGAGCGTGCCGACGCCGGCCGCCGCGAGGTACATCAGCAGCGGCGCGCCGAGGCCGCCGGCGCCGACCACCAGCACACGCGCGGCGAGCAGCCGCTCCTGCCCCTCCTCGCCGACCTCGTCGAGGATGAGGTGACGGGCGTAGCGGTGGAATTGCTGCTCGTTCAGTTCCATGCGCGTGCCGTCTAGAGGCCCTCGAACAGGGCGGTGGAGAGATAGCGTTCGGCGAAGGACGGCAGGACGACGACGATCAGCTTGCCCTTCATCTCCGGCCGCGCGCCGACCTCGAAGGCGGCGGCGAGCGCCGCGCCCGAGGAGATGCCGCAGGGAATGCCCTCGACCTTCGCCGCGCGGCGGGCCATGGCGAACGCCGTCTCGTTGGCGATCGGCAGCACCTCGTCGATCAGCGCACGGTCGAGGATGTCGGGCACGAAGCCGGCGCCGATGCCCTGGATCTTGTGCGGCCCCGGCGCGCTGCCCGACAGCACGGCGCTGTCCTCCGGCTCGACCGCGACCATGCGAAGCGCCGGCTTGCGCTTCTTCAGCACCTGGCCGACGCCGGTCAGCGTGCCGCCGGTGCCGACGCCGGCGATCACCACGTCGACGGCGCCGCCGGTGTCGTTCCAGATCTCCTCGGCCGTCGTGGCGCGATGAATCGCCGGGTTGGCCGGGTTCTTGAACTGCTGCAGCATCACCGCGCCCTTCGTCGCGGCGACGATCTCCTCGGCCCTGGCGATGGCCGCGCGCATGCCCTGCGCGGCGGGCGTCAGCACCAGTTCGGCGCCGAGCAGGGCGAGCATCTTGCGCCGCTCCTGCGACATCGATTCCGGCATCGTGAGGATCAGGCGATAGCCCTTCGCGGCGGCGACGAAGGCCAGCGCGATGCCGGTGTTGCCCGAGGTCGGCTCGACGATGACGCTGCCGGGCCTGAGCGTGCCGTCGGCCTCGGCGGCGGTGATCATGGCAAGGCCGATGCGGTCTTTCACCGAGGCCAGCGGGTTGAAGAATTCGAGCTTCGCCGCGACCTCGGCGACGACGCCCTCCTCCTGCGCCAGCCGGTCGACGCGCACCAGCGGCGTGGCGCCGATGGTGTCGAGGATGGAATCGTAGATGCGGCCGCGGAATTCCGGCTGCCGGTCGCTGGCGGCGGCGTGCGCGATGCTCATCGGTGTCTCCCCGGATGGTCCGCCGCGTCGGCCGCGGCCTGGCCGGACGATCCTAGCAGACGGTGTCAGATGGTGAAGTCGAGGCGCTTGGCGCCCTCGCTCTCGATACCGGCATCGCGGGCGCGGGCGCAGAGGTCCTGCACGCTGATCGCCTCCAGGCGCTGCATGAATTCCTCCTGCAATTCGCCCCACAGTGGCCGCACCACGGCCTGGCCGATGGGCGAGCCGGCCGGCTCCTCGGCCGGATCGGACGCCGTTTCCATCGCCCGCACCACGCGCACGATGTCGGCGACGGAAATGCGCCGGCGCTCGCGCGCCAGACGGTAGCCGCCGCGCGGCCCGCGCACGCCGGCGAGGATGCCGGCGCGCACGAGCTGCTGCAGCACCTGCTCCAGATAACGGCGCGGGATACCCTGGCGGCGCGTGATCTCGCTCGACTGCACTGGCTCGGTGCCGGCGTGGAAGGCGACGTCGACCACGGCCTCGATGGCGAACAGGGTCTTGCGCGACAGGCGGATCATCGTCGCGCTACCCGCCGGGCTTCGTGGCGCCGGCGAGGCCGGTCGAGCCGAAGCCGCCGGCGCCGCGCACACTGTCGGGCAGCGCCGCGACCTCGGCCCAGCGCGCCCGGCTGACGGGTGCCACGATCAACTGCGCGACGCGCATGCCGCGTTCGACGGTGAAGGGCGCGTCGCCGAAATTGACCAGCACGACCGCCACCTCGCCGCGATAGTCGGCATCGATGGTGCCCGGCGCGTTGAGCACCGTGACGCCATGGCGCAGGGCGAGGCCCGAGCGCGGCCGCACCTGCCCCTCGTAGCCCTCGGGCAGGGCAATGGTGAGGCCGGTCGGCACCAGCGCGCGGGCGCCCGGCGCGATCGACTGCGGCGCCGCGACGGCGGCGAGCAGGTCCATGCCGGCCGCCGCGTCCGTCGCGTAGGCCGGCAGGGGCAGGTCGGCGGCGTGCGGCAGCCGCACCACGGACACGGCGACGTCGCTCATGCGGCGGCACCGAGCGCGATGGCGATGCGGCCGGCGAGGCGGTCGGCGACGGCGTCCTTGCTCAGGCGCGGCCAGTCCTCGACGCCGTCGGCGGTGACGAGGTGGATGGTGTTGTCGGCGCCGCCGAAGGTGCCGCTGCCCTCCGACACGTCGTTGGCGAGAATCCAGTCGCAGCCCTTGCGCGCCCGTTTGGCGACGGCGTGCTCGACGATCTTCTCGGTCTCGGCGGCGAAACCGACGACGAGGCGCGGGCGGCGGTTGCCGAGACCGGCCAGCGTCGCCAGCACGTCGGGGTTCTCGGCCAGCGCGATGGCCGGCGGCCCGCCGCCACCCTTCTTGAGCTTCTGGCCGGCCGCCTCGGCCGGGCGCCAGTCGGCGACGGCCGCGGCACAGACGGCGACATCGGCCGGCAGCGCCGCCTCGCAGGCCGCCAGCATCTCGCGCGCCGTCTCGACATGCACGACGGTGACGCCCGCCGGGTCGGCGAGGCGCGTCGGGCCGGCGACCAGCGTCGTCGTCGCGCCCAGCCGCGCCAGCGCCGCCGCGATGGCGTAGCCCTGCCGGCCGGAGGAACGGTTGGCGATGTAGCGCACGGGGTCGATCGGCTCGTGCGTCGGACCGCTCGTGACCAGCGCTCGCCTGCCGGCGAGCGGTGCGGCCGCGCCGAAATGCGCCTCGATGGCGGCGAGGATGTCGGCCGGCTCGGCCATGCGGCCCGGCCCGAACTCGCCGCAGGCCATGTCGCCGTCGACCGGGCCGACGAAGGCGATGCCGCGCGCCGCCAGCGTGGCGACGTTGGCCTGCGTCGCGGCATGCAGCCACATGCGGACGTTCATCGCCGGCACCGCGACGACCGGCTTGTCGGTGGCGAGCAGCGCCGTCGCGGCGAGGTCGCCGGCGAGGCCGCCCGCCATCTTCGCCAGCAGGTCGGCCGTCGCCGGCACGACGACCAGCAGGTCGGCGTCGCGCGACAGCTCGATATGACCCATCTCGGCTTCGTCGGTGAGCGAGAACAGCGCGCTGTAGACCTTGTCGCCGGTGAGCGCCGACAGCGACAGCGGCGTGACGAACTCGGCCCCGGCGGCGGTGAGGATGGCACGCACGCGGGCGCCGCGCTCGCGCAGACGGCGCACCAGTTCGAGCGCCTTGTAGGCGGCGATGCCGCCGCCGACGATCAGCAGGATGCGCTTGCCGTGCAGCACCGGCGGTCCCTTTCCGGGCGGCGCGCGCCGTGGATGGCGAGGAAATCACGCAACCGCACTGTGATTACATAGCTTGGGCCGTGCGGCCGGGCAAGCGCCGGGGGAATTACAGCCGCCAGCCGGAATGGATGGCGGCGATGCCGCCGGACAGGTTCTGCACGCGGCAGCGGGCGAAGCCGGCGTCGGCCATCATCGCCAGCAGTTCGGCCTGCGGCGGAAAGCGGCGGATGCTTTCGACGAGATACTCGTAGGCCGCGCGGTCGCGGGCGACGACGGCGCCCAGCCGCGGCAGGGCGCCGAACGACCAGGCGTCGTAGAGCCGGTCGAGGCCGGGCAGCACGACGCGGGAGAATTCGAGGCAGAGGAAGCGTCCGCCGGGGGCGAGCACCCGCCGCGCCTCGGCCAGCGCGCGGTCGATATGCGTCACGTTGCGCAGGCCGAAGGCGATGGTGACGACGTCGATGCTGGCATCGGCGACCGGCAGCGCCTCGGCGTCGCCCGCCACCCACGCCAGCGCCGGGCCGGGCAGCAGCCCGCGCTCGGCCGCGCGGTCGACCCCCCGGCCAAGCATCGCCTCGTTGATGTCGCAGACGATGACACGCGCAAGACCCGCCGTTGAGCGGTGAATGGCGAACGCGATGTCGCCAGTGCCCCCCGCAATGTCCAGCACCGCCTCCCCGGGGCGCGGCGCCACGCGGTCGACGAAGGCTGTCTTCCACAGGCGATGCACGCCGAGGCTCATCAGGTCGTTCATCAGGTCGTAGCGACGCGCGACGCGGCGGAAGACATCGCCGACCAGTCCGGCCTTCTCGCCGGCCGGTACGTCGCGGAAGCCGAAATGCGTGGTCTCGTCTGCCATGCGCGGAGCCTAGACGGATGGCCGGGCGGGCGCTACACGAAGCGACCCGCCGCACGAGCCCGTCCCCATGCCCGAGCTGCCCGAAGTCGAGACCACGCGCCGCGGGCTGGCGATGGCGCTGCTCGGCCGGCGCCTCGCGCGCGTCGAGGTGCGCCAGCCGCGCCTGCGCTTTCCGGTGCCCATCGGGTTCGTGCAGCACCTGACGGGGCGGCGCGTCGACGCCATCGACCGGCGCGCCAAGTACATGCTGGTGCGCCTCGACAACGCCGACACCATGATCGTGCATCTCGGCATGAGCGGGCGGCTGCGCGTCTATGCGCCCGGCAGCGTGCCGCCGCCGCCCGAGCGTCACGACCACGTCATCCTCGTCACCGACGACGGCGCCGAGGTGCGCTTCAACGACGCGCGGCGCTTCGGCTTCGTCGATCTCGTCGCCGGCGCCGAACTCGCCGCACATCCGATGCTCGCCTCGCTCGGCCCGGAGCCGCTCGATCCGGCCTTCACGCCGGCCGTGCTGTCGGCGGCGCTCGCCGGCAAACGCACGCCGGTGAAGGCCGCCCTGCTCGACCAGAAGACCGTCGCCGGCCTCGGCAACATCTATGTCAGCGAAGCGCTGTTCCGCGCCGGTATCTCGCCGCGGCGCAGCGCCCATACGGTGGCCGGCCGGCGCGCCGAGCGGCTGGTGCCGGCGATCCGCCAGGTCCTCGAGGACGCGATCGCGGCCGGCGGGTCGAGCCTGCGCGACTTCCGCCACGCCGACGGCGAACTGGGCTACTTCCAGACGCGGTTCTCGGTCTACGACCGCGAAGGCGAGCGTTGCGGCGATCCGCTGGCCGACTGCGACGGCGTCGCCTGCCAGGTCCGGCGGCTGGTGCAGGCGGGTCGTTCCACTTTCTATTGCCCCCGCCGGCAACGGTGAGATAAGCACGGGGCCACCATGACGCTTCCGTCCAGCGCCTCTGCCCGGCCGTCAGCGTTCCGCCGGATCCTCGCGACCGGGCTCCTCCTGTCCGCGCTTGCGGGCGGCGTTGCAGAGGCCCAGGGGACCTTCCTGCGCGATGTCGACGATCTTCCGCTCGCGCCCGGCCTGACCGAACGCACGGCGACAGCCATGGTCTTCGACAAGCCCGGCGGCCGCGTCGTCGAAACGACCGCGAGCGGCGCCACCGACCGCGGCAGCGTCGTCGCCTTCTACACGCAGACCCTGCCATCGCTCGGCTGGACGCCACGCGGCGACCTGCGCTGGCAGCGCGAGGGCGAGGTGCTGGCAATCGACATCGCCAGCGGTTCGCCGCTCGTCGTCCGCTTCTTCCTGTCGCCCGGCTGACCGGGGCGCTCCGCGCCACCGCCCGGGCCTCCAACCGACGCATCCAGGAGCATCCGATGGCCTACGAAAACATCGAGGTCGAGACGCATGGCCATGTCGGCCTTGTTCGCCTCAACCGCCCCAAGGCGCTCAATGCGCTGTGCACGCCGCTGATGGACGAGCTGGCCCGCGCGCTCGACGATTTCGAGGCCGACGAGGCCATCGGCTGCATCGTCATCACCGGTTCCGACAAGGCCTTCGCCGCCGGCGCGGACATCAAGGAGATGGCGCCGAAGACCTTCGTCTCGGCCTATGCCGAGGACTTCATCACCTCGTGGGAGCGCGTCTCGCGTGCCCGCAAGCCCGTCATCGCCGCGGTGGCCGGCTACGCGCTGGGCGGCGGATGCGAGCTGGCGATGATGTGCGACTTCATCATCGCCGCCGACAACGCCCGCTTCGGCCAGCCCGAGATCACGCTGGGCGTCATCCCCGGCGCCGGCGGCACGCAGCGCCTGACGCGCTTCGTCGGCAAGTCGAAGGCGATGGAGATGGTGCTGACCGGGCGCATGATGGATGCAGCGGAGGCCGAGCGCTCGGGCCTCGTCTCGCGTGTCGTGCCGCTGGCCGACCTCGTGGCCGACGCCCTGAAGACGGCCGAGAAGATCGCCCGTATGTCGCTGCCCATCGCCATGCTGGCCAAGGAATCGGTCAACCGCGCCTACGAGACGACGCTGGCCGAGGGCGTGCGCTTCGAGCGCCGCGTCTTCCACGCCTGCTTCGCCACCGAGGACCAGAAGGAAGGCATGGCCGCCTTCATCGAGAAGCGCCAGCCGACCTTCAAGAACGGCTAGGACGCGGCCGGCCGCCGCGCTTGACGCTTGGCCGGGGGCGTCGTAGAAGGCGCCCCTCGCAAGCGAACGGAGCCGCGTGGGCGCACCATGGCGCATCACAAGTCAGCAAAGAAGCGCATCCGCACCAACGCCCGCCGGACCACGGTCAACGGCGCGCGGGTCGGCCGCGTGCGCACCTACGTCAAGAAGGTCGAGGCGGCGATCGCCGGCGGCGACAAGGCCGCTGCTGCGGCCGCCCTGCGCGAGGCACAGCCGGAACTGCAGCGCGGCGCTAGCCGCGGCGTCATGCACAAGCGGACGGCCGCACGCAAGCTCTCGCGCCTCTCGGCACGCATCAAGAAGCTGGGCTGAGATAGCGGCCCGATGACGCACCGCCGGTGCCCGGCAGCGGGCACCGGACGGGCTCTGTCTGTCTTCGTTCCGTCAGACTTTGTTCACATGATTCACAGCCTTCCTCCGGCCCGCGATGGCGAACGGCGGAACCGTGCGGGGAATTATCGGGCACTGCCAGTGACCTGCGCGTCTCTGCTCGTCCGAACTGCGATGCGCGCCGTTCTGCATGTGTCCTGTTGCGGGGGAATGGGCTCGGCTGTATCGTGTCTGACGCTGTCGGTCCGGCCTCTGCAGCAATAAAAATCAAATGCCGGACAGGTGGCTAAAAATACAGGAGAGGCGGTGGCACCAGAATCGGAGAGATGGTAACAGATCTCCGAAAGGGCCAATGTTTTGCGGGAATTTGCCATAAAGTGAAATGGTACGTTACCTGCGGTCGATCCAGTATCGAGGGGTCGATCCGAGTGACGAGAGCTTGCAGATACTTCGTCGCGCACCATCTGGCAGTCGGGTGCGGGTGAAGGCAGGTTCGTGTCACGGTTGTGATGGAAGGGCCAGGTATTCATGTTCGGTTGCGGACCGAGCGGGGTTCGCGACCAGTAGTCCGGGGGCACCGTCGCGGTGGTGGGACAGCGGCGGCGGTGGTCGGGGGGATGCGCGCAGGGTGCCTGTGCCGGCTGACCCCACGGCCTGCAGACGCAGGTGAGGTCGAGTGTGGTCAGGACATCCGGAGCGGGCGGCCAGATGAACGATTCCTGGGGGAGCGCGGACGCCGCGATACTGGAGCAATGGCAGCGTGTGCGCGCGCGCCTGCGCGCCGATGTCGGTGATGCGGCCTTCAACAGCTGGCTCAAGCCGCTGACACTGGCGGAGGTGATCGGCGGGCGCGTCCGCGTCGCCGTGCCGACCCGCTTCATGCGCGACTGGATCGAAACCAACTACGCGGCGCGCCTGGCCGAGCTGTGGCGCGACGAGGACACCCACATCGAGGCCGTCGAGGTGATCGTCGAGCCGACCCCTACGGCGATCCGGCCGGCCGGCGCTCCGCCGGCGGCCACACGTCCGTCGCGGCCGCTACCGGTACGCGTCACCGAGGTGTCGCGCCCGGCCAATGACGAGGCGCCGGGCCGTCAGGCCGTGCTCGAGGCCGTCGACCGGTTGCAGGCGACGCTCGATCCGCGCTTCAAGTTCAATTCCTTCGTCGTCGGCCGCACCAACGAGCTGGCGCACGCCGCCGCGCGGCGCGTCGCCGAGGCGCCGAAGGTGCCCTTCAACCCGCTGTTCCTCTATGGCGGGGTCGGGCTGGGCAAGACCCACCTGATGCACGCCATCGCCTGGCACATCCTGGAGCGCGACCCGGGCCGCACGGTGCTCTACCTGTCGGCCGAGAAGTTCATGTACCAGTTCATCCGCGCGCTTCGGTACAAGACCATCATGGACTTCAAGGAGCAGTTCCGCTCCGTCGACGTCCTGATGATCGACGACATCCAGTTCATCGCCGGCAAGGACTCCACGCAGGAGGAGTTCTTCCACACCTTCAACGCGCTGGTGGACGAAAACCGGCAGGTCGTCGTCTCGGCCGACAAGTCGCCGTCCGACCTCGACGGCATGGAGGAGCGGCTCAAGTCGCGCCTCGGCTGCGGCCTCGTCGCCGACATCCATCCGACCGACTACGAACTGCGGCTGGGCATCCTGCAGGCGAAGGGCGAGCAGTCCGAGGTGGACATTCCGCCGAAGGTGCTGGAGTTCCTCGCCCACAAGATCACCTCCAACGTGCGCGAGCTGGAAGGGGCGCTCAACCGCATCCTGGCGCACGCCACGCTGGTCGGCCGGCCGGTGACCCTGGAGACGACGCAGGACGTGCTGCACGACCTGCTGCGCGCCAACGACCGCCGCGTGACGATCGAGGAGATCCAGAAGCGGGTGGCCGAGCACTTCAACATCCGCCTCGCCGACATGCACTCGGCCCGCCGGGCCCGCGCCGTAGCGCGGCCGCGCCAGGTGGCGATGTACCTCGCCAAGCAGCTCACCTCGCGCTCGCTGCCCGAGATCGGACGCAAGTTCGGCGGCCGCGACCACACCACGGTGATGCACGCCGTACGCAAGATCGAGGAGCTGCGCTCGACCGACGCGAGCTTCTCAGAGGACGTCGAATTGCTGCGCCGCATGCTCGAAATGTGAGGCTGCCGGGCGGCGCCTGTGGCGCCCCCGTACATGGCACGGCAAGTTGTTGACCTGAAACCGCTTTTTCCCGCCGGCCTGGCGGCGAATTCGCTGCCGAATCCGCGAATCCCTGCTATAGTTTCCGACCGTTTGAATCAGCCTCTGGCGCCGTCTCGCGCCGGGGCCGGAACGAACGGTCGCCGCGGCATCGCCGCGCCGTGCGACGGGGCGTTCGGCCCGGCTCCCGGCCCCCAATTCGCACCGGTGGCGACGCGGCACGGATGGCGGCCAGCCGGCCGGCCATGACCTGCGAACCGGGACGAGCGATGAAGCTGACCATCGAGCGCGCCACCCTCCTCAAGGCGCTCGGCCACGTGCAGAGCGTCGTCGAACGACGCAACACGATCCCCATCCTCGCGCATGTGATGATCGAGGCGCGCGACGGCGTACTGGCGCTCACCGCCACCGACATGGATCTGTCGATCGACGAGCGCGTCGCCGCCGACGTCAGCCAGACCGGCCGCACGACGGCGCCCGCGCACACGCTCTACGATATCGTGCGCAAGCTGCCCGACGGCGCCGACGTGGCAATCGAAAGCGACGCCGCCTCGGGCCGCGTCACGGTACGCGCCGGCCGCTCCCGCTTCGCCCTGCAGGCGCTGCCCGTCGAGGATTTCCCGACGATTGGTGGCGGCGAACTGCCGATCCGCTTCGTTCTCGCGGCCGGCGAACTGCGCGCGCTGATCGACCGCACGCGCTTCGCCATCTCGACCGAGGAGACACGCTACTATCTCAACGGCATCTACCTGCACACCGCCGGCGGCAACGGTGCCCGCGCCCTCCGCGCGGTGGCGACCGACGGTCATCGCCTCGCCCGCGTCGAGGTTTCGATGCCCGAGGGCGCGGCGGAGATGCCCGGCGTCATCGTGCCGCGCAAGGCGGTACAGGAATTGCGCAAGCTGATCGACGAGAGCGCCGACCAGGTCGAGGTCGAGCTGTCCGAGACGCGAATCCGCTTCGCCTTCGACAACGCGGTGCTGACCTCGAAGCTGATCGACGGCACCTTCCCGGACTACGAGCGCGTCATTCCGGCCGACAACGACAAGGTGATGGACGTCGACTGCCACGCCTTCTCGGCCGCCGTCGACCGCGTCTCGACCATCTCCACGGAGAAGAGCCGCGCCATCAAGCTGGCGGTCGGGCCCGGCAACCTGACCCTGTCGGCGACGAGCCCCGACGCCGGCACGGCGACGGAGGAGCTGGAAATCAGCTACGACGCTCAGGCGATGGAGATCGGCTTCAACTCCCGCTATCTGCTCGACATCACGCAGCAGATCGAGGGAGCGGAGGCGCGTTTCGTCCTTTCGGACCCGGCCTCGCCCACCATCGTGCGAGATACCGCCGACGACAGCGCGCTGTATGTCCTGATGCCGATGCGCGTGTGAGCAGCCCGGCCCTCCGCGTCGTTGCCGCCCGGCCCGCGGACGCCGCCGGGTCCACGCCGTCTTCCGCGGCCGTGGCGGCCTGTCCGCTGGCCGTAGTGCGCCTCGACCTCGGCGACTTCCGCAACTATGCCCGCCTGCGCCTCGACGTGCCGCCGCGCCCGGTGGTGCTGGTCGGCGCCAACGGTGCCGGCAAGACCAACCTGCTGGAGGCGATTTCCTTCCTCGCACCCGGCCGCGGCCTGCGTCGCGCGGCGCTGACCGAGCCGCTGCGTGCCGGCGCGGACGGCGGCGCCGGCTGGGCGGTGGCCGCGCGCCTCGAGACGCCCCGCGGCGAGGTCGCCGTGGGGACCGGACTGCCCCAGGGCGCCGCCGACGGCCGGCGCAACGGCGCGCGCCGCGCCGTCCGCATCGACGGCAGCGACGCGCGCGGGCAGACGGCGCTCGCCGAGCGCCTCAACATCGTCTGGCTGACGCCCGACATGGACCGGCTGTTCCAGGAAGCGCCGTCGGTGCGCCGCCGCTTCCTCGATCGCCTGGTGTTCGGCTACGACCCCGGACACGCGACCCGCGTGAACGCCTACGAGAAGGCGCTGGCGGAACGCACGCGGCTGCTGCGCGACGGCGCCGACCGCGCCTGGCTCGCCGCCGTCGAGGAGACGCTGGCGCGCGAGGGCGTCGCCGTCGCCGCCGCCCGGCGCGAGACAGTCGCCCGTCTCGACGCGGCATTGGCCGCCGCTGACGCCGGTAGCGCCGACGATTTCCCGCGCGCGGCGATGTCCCTCGACGGCGAGGTCGAGGCGTGGCTCGCCGAAGGGCCGGCGCTGGCCGCCGAGGAGCGCCTCGCCGCCGCCTTCGCCGCGACGCGCGCCGTCGATGCCGCTGCCGGCCGGGCGACGCGCGGCCCGCATCGCAGCGACCTCGCCGTGCGCCACCGCGACATCGACACGCCGGCCGCGCGCGGCTCGACTGGCGAGCAGAAGGCTCTGCTGGCGGCGATCGTGCTGGCCCACGCCCGCCTCGTCGCGGCGCAGACCGGCGCGCCGCCGCTGCTGCTGCTCGACGAGGTCGCCGCGCATCTCGATCCGCGCCGCCGCGCCGCGCTGTTCGCGCGCGTGCTGGCGCTCGGCGCGCAGGCCTGGTTCACCGGCACCGACGCGGCCGCCTTCGCGCCGCTGTCCGGCCATGCCCATTTCCTCGGAGTCGAGACGGCAACCGTACGTTCCCTCGATCAGCCCCTGAACGTTGAAGCGACATGACGAGCGACGTGGCAACTCCCGAAGACGACGGCACCGCCGGTGCCGAGGCCGCCTACGGCGCGGACTCGATCAAGGTGCTGCGCGGCCTCGACGCCGTGCGGCGGCGTCCGGGCATGTATATCGGCGACACCGACGACGGCTCGGGCCTGCATCACATGGTCTACGAGGTCGTCGACAATTCGATCGACGAATCCCTCGCCGGCTGGTGCGACCGCATCGAGGTCGTGCTCAACCCGGATGGCTCGGTCACCGTCACCGACAATGGCCGCGGCATCCCGACCGACATCCACGAGGAGGAAAAGGTCTCCGCCGCGCAGGTCATCATGACCCAGCTCCACGCCGGCGGAAAATTCGACCAGAATTCTTACAAGGTGTCCGGCGGCCTGCACGGCGTCGGCGTGTCGGTCGTCAACGCGCTCTCGTCGAAGCTCGAGCTGCGCATCTGGCGCGGCGGCCACGAGCACACGATGAGCTTCGCCCACGGCGAGCCCGAGGGCGACCTCACCGTCGTCGGGCCGGCGCCGATGGACGAACGCAAGGGCCGGCAGCGCTCGCGCACCGGCACGCAGATCACCTTCCTGCCGTCGACCGAGACGTTCACCAAGACCGAGTTCGACTTCGCCACGCTGGAGCATCGCCTGCGCGAGTTGGCCTTCCTCAATTCCGGCGTCACGCTGGTGCTGGTCGACCGCCGCGGCGTCGAGGAGCGGCGCGTCGAGATGCACTACGAGGGCGGGCTGGAGGCCTTCGTGAAATATCTCGACCGCAACCGCAACGGCCTCGCCGGCGAGGTTATCGCCGTCAGCGGCGAGCGCGACGGCATCGCCGTCGAATGTGCGCTGCAGTGGAACGACAGCTATCACGAGACGATGCTGTGCTTCACCAACAACATCCCGCAGCGTGACGGCGGCACGCACCTCGCCGGCTTCCGCGGCGCGCTGACGCGCACCATCAACACCTACGCCGCCACCTCCGGCGCCGCGCGCAAGGCGAAGATCGCGCTGGCCGGCGAGGACGCGCGCGAGGGCCTGACCTGCGTGCTGTCGGTCAAGGTGCCCGATCCGAAGTTCTCCTCGCAGACCAAGGACAAGCTTGTCTCCTCGGAAGTCCGTCCGGTGGTCGAGACCATTCTCGGCGACAGGCTCGGGCAGTGGTTCGAGGAGCATCCGGCCGGCGCGCGGGCCATCGTTGACAAGATCATCGAGGCGGCCGCCGCGCGCGAGGCGGCGCGCAAGGCGCGCGAGCTGACGCGGCGAAAGAGCGCCTTCGACATGGCCTCGCTGCCGGGCAAGCTCGCCGACTGCCAGGAGCGCGACCCGGCCCGTTCGGAACTGTTCATCGTCGAGGGCGACAGCGCCGGCGGCTCGGCCAAGCAGGGACGCGACCGCGCCTTCCAGGCGATCCTGCCGCTGCGCGGCAAGATCCTCAACGTCGAGCGCGCGCGCCTCGACAAGATGCTGTCGTCGGCCGAGATCGGCACGATGATCACGGCGCTCGGCACCGGCATCGGCGACGATTTCGACCTCGACAAGCTGCGCTACCACAAGATCGTCATCATGACGGACGCCGACGTCGACGGCTCGCACATCCGCACGCTGCTGCTGACCTTCTTCTTCCGCCAGATGCCCGACCTGATCGAGCGCGGCCACCTCTACATCGCCCAGCCGCCGCTCTATCGCGTCGCACGCGGCAACAGCGCCGTATACCTGAAGGACGATCCGCAGCTCGAATCCTACCTCATCGAGCAGGGCATCGCCGATTCCGTGCTCGAACTCGGCGACGGCTCGACACGCGCCGGCACCGACCTGCGCGCGCTGTGCGAAGTCGCGCTGCGCGTGCGCCGCCTCGTCCGCCCGCTGGCGCAGCATCTGCCGAACCCCGACATGGTCGAGCAGGCCGCGATCGCCGGCGCGCTCAATCGCGACATCCTCTCCGATCCCGACAACGCGCGCGCCGCCGCCGAGTACATCGCGCGTCGTCTCGACACGCTGGCCGGCGACCTCGAGCGCGGCTGGCAAGGCGCGGCCGAGGACGGCGTGCTGGTGTTCCGCCGCACGCTGCGCGGCGTCACCCGCCGTCTCGTCATCGACCAGCGCATCCTCGACTCGGCCGAGGCCCGTGGCCTCGACGCGCTCGCCGGCGAACTGCAGGAGATTTACGCGCAGCCGGCGCGGCTGTCGGCGAAGGACCGCGAGGTGCGCATCACCGGCCCGCTGTCGCTGCTCGAAGCGGTGTTCGAGGCCGGCCGCAAGGGCATCGCCATCCAGCGCTACAAGGGGCTGGGCGAGATGAACCCCGGCCAGCTCTGGGAGACGACGCTCGACAAAAACGTGCGCTCGCTGCTGCGCGTGAAGGTCGACCACGCCGAGGACGCGAGCCAGATCTTCGAGACGCTGATGGGCGACGAGGTCGAACCGCGCCGCGACTTCATCCAGTCGAACGCGCTGAAGGTCGCCAACCTGGACATCTAGGGAGCGGTTGTCGCGCAGCGAGTCGGGCGCCTAGACGGACGAAATGGCGACTCGGCGGGCGGCAGCGCGCGGCGCGCGGACGGCGGCACGGCCGGTGGGACCGGCTGCGCCGGTGCAGCGGCGGGGAATGTGGTCGCGCCTCGGCGCCGTCGCCAAATGGACGGCCGTCGGCGCCATCTGGGGCGCCGTCGCGCTGGGCCTCGTTGTCGCGTGGTTCGCCTGGGACCTGCCGACGACCGGCGACCTCGCGCCCGAGGACGCAAAGGCACGGCGGCCGGGCATTGTGCTGCTCGACCGCGGCGGCGGCCGTCTCGCCACCTTCGGCGATCTCTATGGCCAGCGACTGAGCGCGGCCGAACTGCCGCCGCACCTCGCCCAGGCGGTCGTCGCCGTCGAGGATCGCCGATTCTTCGAGCATCCCGGCCTCGACTGGCGCGGCATCCTGCGCGCCGCCGTCGCCAATTTGCGCGCCGGCCGCGTCGCCCAGGGCGGCAGCACGCTGACGCAGCAGCTCGCCAAGAACCTGTTCCTGACCAACGAACGGTCGTGGGAACGCAAGATCAAGGAACTGCTGCTCGCCTTCTGGCTCGAGGCGCGCTTCGGCAAGGACGAGTTGCTGACGATCTATCTGAACCGTGTCTACTTCGGCGCCGGCAACTGGGGGGTCGAGGCCGCGTCGCGCGCCTATTTCGACAAGTCGGCGCGACGGCTCGACCTCTACGAGGCGGCACTGCTCGCAGGCCTGCTGCGCGCGCCGTCGCGCTGGAACCCCGCGGCGGACCCCGAGGCCGCGCACGGTCGCACGCTGGTCGTCCTGCAGACGATGGTCGAGGCGGGCTTCATCGGTGCCGACGATGCCGCCGCCGCGGCCCGGCGGCATGCCGGCCGGCCGGCGGCGACGGGCGCGGTCGCCGGCCTCGGCCGCCACTTCGCCGACTGGGCGCTGGAACGGGCCGGCGCCTATGGCGGGCGCGGCGACCTGACGATCGAAACGACGCTCGATCCGCGCCTGCAGCGCGCCGCCGAAGCGGTCGTCGCACGGGCGAAGCTCGACGGCGCCGAGGTCGCGCTGGTCGCGATGTCGCCCGAAGGCGCCGTGCGCGCCATGGTCGGCGGCAGCGACTGGCAGAAGAGCCGCTTCAACCGCGCGACCCAGGCGCTCCGCCAGCCAGGTTCGGCCTTCAAGCCGGCGGTGTGGCTGGCGGCGCTGGAGGCCGGCTTTACGCCCGACAGCCGCGTGCTCGACGCGCCGATCACCGTCGACGGCTGGTCGCCCGGCAATTTCGACGGCCGCTATCGCGGCGCCGTCGACCTGACGACCGCGCTGGCCCAGTCGCTCAACACGGCCTCCGTACGACTGGCGCTCAAGGCGGGCCCGCAACGCATCGTCGCGGCGGCGCGGCGGCTCGGCATCGCCAGCCCGCTCGAGCCCACGGCCGGGCTGGCGCTTGGCGTCAGCGAAGTGACGCTGCTGGAGCTTGTCGGTGCCTATGCCGTCATTGCCAACGGCGGCACCGCCGTCGAGCCGCGCGGCATCGCCGAGGTGCGTGACCGCGCCGGCGATGTGCTGTGGCGGGTCTCGCGACGCGCCGGCACCCGCGTCATCGACGCCGAGACCGCCGCCGCGCTCGCCGACATGCTGCGCGAGGTGGTGGTGTCGGGCACCGGCCGGGTCGCGGTTTCCGTTCCCGGCGCCGCCGGCAAGACCGGCACCAGCCAGGACTATCGCGACGCCTGGTTCGTCGGCTTCGTGCCCGGCCTCGTCGCCGGCGTGTGGGTCGGACGCGACGACAATGCGCCCCTCGACGGCGTCAGCGGCAGCGGCCTGCCGGCGAAGCTGTGGCGCGACTTCATGGATGCCGCCCGCTAGGACGCGGCTTCAGCCGCGACGCGCCGCCTCGATCGCGGCGACGTCGATCTTGTGCATGCCCAGCATCGCCTCGAAGGCACGCTTCGCCTCGTCGCCGCCGGCCGCCATCGCTTCCATCAGCACGCGCGGCGTGATCTGCCAGGACAGGCCCCACCGGTCCTTGCACCAGCCGCAGGCGCTTTCCTGGCCGCCATTGCCGACGACGGCGTTCCAGTAGCGGTCGGTCTCTTCCTGGTCCTCGGTCGAGATCTGGAACGAGAACGCCTCGCTCTGCTTGAACGTGGGACCGCCGTTGAGGCCGAGGCAGGCGACGCCGAACACCGTGAACTCGACCATCAGGACGTCGCCCTTCTTGCCCGACGGGTAGTCGGTCGGCGCACGATGGATGGCCGTCACGGCGCTGTCGGGAAAGGTCGCGGCGTAGAAGCGGGCCGCGGCCTCCGCGTCCCTGTCGTACCAGAGGCAGATCGTGTTCTTCGCCATGGCCAAATCCTTTCGTCTCGCAGCCGGCGCCCCACCTTTCACCTGACTCGGTGGTTCCGCGCCTATTCCTCCACCCCGGGCCCGGCCGCTAGATCGCGCTGCCGCCGACACGGTAGCGGCGCCACACCAGCCCCCAGAACAGGCCGGCGGCACAGAGCCCGCCGCTCGCCATCAACGCCGACAGCTTGAGCCCGGCCGGCAGCGGCAGCAGGTCGACGGCGAGCGCCATGCCGCCGGCGGCAAAGTACTGGCCGACGCCGACGAGCGAGGAGGCGGCACCGGCGAAGCGCGGGAAGGGCGAGATGGCGCCGGCCTGCAGCACCGGCTGCGCCAGGCCCATCGCAGCAAAGTAGAGCATCACGCCGCCGAGCAGGGTCAGCGGGTTCCACCAGCCGACGAGCCAGGCCACCAGTACCCAGAGTCCTGCCACAGCCGCCATCACCGTACCGGCGCGGCAGATGCGCTCGAGGCCGACGCGCACGACGCGCCGCGCCGCATACTGCGCGCCGAGGATGATCGGCAGAGACACGGCGCCGAAGGCCAGCCCGAACTCGACCGGCGTCAGGCCCATCTGGTCGACGAGGACGAACGGCCCCTGGGTGAAGAAAGCGAACAGGCCGTTGAACAGGAACACGGCGCCGAGGCCGAAGCCCATGAAGGTGCGGCTGGCGACGAGGGTGCGGTAGTTGCCGAAGAAGGCCGCCGGCCGCAGGGCACGGACGTCGCGATTGGCGTTGCTCTCGGGCAGCAGGAAGGCGACGGCGAGGAGGGCAGCGACACCAAATCCGGCAAGGATCCAGAAGATGGCGCGCCAGCTCAGCACCGTAACCACGGCGCCGCCGAGCGCCGGCGCCGCCACGGGCGCCACGGCCATCACCGTGGCGACCCAGGCCAGCACGGAGGCTGCTTTTTCGCGCGCATAGAAGTCACGCACGACGGCGCGGCCAACGACCGGCCCTCCCGCCGCGCCGAGCGCCTCGACGAAACGCCAGACGATGAGCGTCGAGGCCGACTCCGCGAGCGCGCAACCGACCGATGCGGCGGCGTAGAGCGCGCAGGCGGCGAACAGCGCCGGGCGACGGCCGACCGCATCGGACAGCGGGCCGTAGACGATCTGCGCCGCGCCGAAGCCGAGGATGTAGACCGACAGGGTCTGGCGCAGAGTCTCCGCATCGCTGCCGAGGTCGATCGCCATCGTCGGCAGCGCCGGCAGGTACATGTCGATGGTCATCGGCGCGAACATCACCAGCAGGGTGATCACGCAGACGAGCAGCACCGGGCCTGGCGGAGACTTCGTCATTGTCTATGCCGCCAGCGCGTAGAGCGCGACGGCGCCGAGGAACAGCAGCGTCACGCGACGGAAGACGGTCTCGTCGGCGCGGCCGAACAGCATCTGACCGAAAACGATGCCGATCATGAACGGTATCGCCAGCAGGGCGCCGCGCCACAGCACCTCCGGCGTGAACAGGCCAAGCACGAGGTAGAAGGTGACGAGCGCGGCCTCCAGCGGCACGTAGAAGCCGATCAGCGTCGCGCGCTGACGTTCCACCGGTCCGTCGTCGGCGAGCTGATAGAGGATGACCGGCGGCCCGCCGATGCCGGTGGCCCCGGCGAGCAGACCCGTCGTCGCACCGACGCCGGCCGTCAACGGCGCCGGGCGGCGGCCGCGGTAGCGCCAGCCGAACCACAGCGCGACGACGGCGACGAGCACGAGGACCGCCGTCGCCTGGCGCATCGTGTCGGCCGGCAGTTCGACCAGAAGCTCGGCGCCGAGGCGCGCGCCGATGACGGCGGGAATGCCGAGCAGCAGCGCCACCCTCCAGTCGATCGACTTCCACGCGCGCGGCAGGAGCTGCAGCGTCGCCGGGATCTCGATGAGGATGAGGATCGGCACGCCGACGACCGGCCCCCACAGCAGGCTGTAGACGGGAATGAGCGCCATGCCGGCGCCGAAGCCCGCGAAGCCGCGCATGACGCCGGTGAGGAAGGTCGCGACCACAGCGACCGCAAAGGCCCCGTCGAGCAGCGCCGCCGGCAGCAGGTCCGCCATTCAGGCGCCCTCCCGCACGGCGTCCCGCCGCGAGCCGACGACGATGAAGAACGAGACCGCCGTCAGCGCCGCGGCCCCGGCCATCGCCACGGCGAGCGGCACGGCCGTGCCGTCCTCGAGCAGGGAGACGGTGAGGCTGCCGAGCGTGCCGACCGCCATCTGCAGGAAGTTGCTGACCGAGGAGGCGGCGCCGGCCATGTGGCCGAACGGCTCGACCGCGCCGGCGGCCGAGGCCGGCTGCACGAAGGCGACGCCGAGGAGCCACAGCGACGCCGGGCCGATCGTGCCGACGATGCCGGAAACGCCTGACAGCGGCACACCCGCGACGAGGACCAGGACGAGCGCGAGCGCCGCCGTCGCCTGGGCGGCGATGCCGATGCCGATGGCACGGGCGTGGCCGAGACGGCGGACCGACAGCGCCGACAGCCGGCTGCCGAGCATGAAGGCCAGCGCCACGATGGCGCTGAGCCAGCCGTAGCCCTGGGGACTGACACCGACGATGTCGATGAGCACGAAGGGGCCCGCGGTGACGAAGGCGAACATGCCGGCCATCGAGCAGCCCATGGCGCCGCAATAGCCGATGAAGGCGCGATGACGCAGCAGCGTCGCGAAGTTGACGGCGATGCGGCGCGGATCGGTGGCGGTCGGGTCGGGCCGTGCCAGCGTCTCCGGCAACAGCCGCGGTACGACGACGGCGATGGCGATGGCGAGAATGGCGATGACGGCGAAGGTCCAGCGCCAGCCGAACCAGACCTCGACATGGCCGCCGATGACTGGGCCGATGACCGGCGCGACGGCGAAGGCCGTCGCCACCAGCGCCAGCACGCGCGTCGCCTCGTCGCGGCGGAACAGGTCGCGCACGATGGCGCGCGACAGCACCCATGAGACCGACGAGCCCACGGCCTGGAAGAAGCGCGCGGCGACGAGCACCCAGATCGACGGCGACAGCGCGCAGGCGCAGGTCGCGACGATGAACAGGCCAAGGCCGGCGAGCAGCACCGGGCGTCGGCCGAAGCGATCGGCGAGCGAGCCCCAGATGAGGCTGCCGAGCGCCGAGCCGGCGAGGAACAGGGTCAGCGTGAGCTGCACCGTCGCCGCGTCGGTGCCCAGCGCTTCCGGCAACGCCGGCATCGACGGCACGTAGGTCGAGGTCGACATCTGCGAGGTGCCGACCAGCAGGGCTAGCAGCATCGCCAGACGGCTCGAATCGACCACGGGCGCGGCAGGGGAAGACATGGACGGGCTCACGGGAACGGGCACGGTATGGGGGTGCCGCGCCACCCCAGATAGGCCCCCCGGACGGTCCCCGGCAAGCGATTCCTCGCGCCCCATCCGGAGGGGCGGCGGACGCATTTTCCGATCGCACCGGTCTTCCCTCTCCCTATGGGAGAGGAAGCGGGTCGCGCTAGCGCGCGCCCGCCATGGCGCGCAGCACCTCGGAGATGCAACTGATGTCGCGGCCGGCCCAGCCGCGCGCCATCGCCGCCTCGAAATAGGGGAAGGCGGCGTTGAACAGCGGCAGCGGCGCGCCGAGGCTCTCGGCGAACTCGCGGATCACGTGGTTGTCCTTGACGCCGATGCCGAGGCCGGCGGTCATCGTCTTGGGATCTTCGTATTCGCGCGCCTTCATGGCGTGCGAGCGGATCTCGAACATGCGCGAGCCGACGGCGCTCTTGTTGATGACGTCGACGAAGGTCGCCTTGTCGACGCCGGCCTTCTCGGCCAGCAGGAAGGCCTCGCTGGTCAGCTCGATCAGCACCGCGCCCATCATGTTGATGATGAGCTTGAGGCGGATCGCCATGCCGAAATCGCCGACATAGGTGGCCGAGCTGGTGAAGCCGGAGACGAGCGGGCGAATGCGCTCGCACAGCGCCGCGTCGCCGCTCATCTGCATGGCGAGCGTGCCGGTCTCGGCCTGCCGCGCCGCGCCCGAGACGGTGCAGTCGAGCATGTGGATGCCCTTGGCGGCCAGCCTGTCGCGCGCCGCTTCCTTCACCGCCAGCGGCAGAGTCGAGGTCTCGACGACGATCTGGCCCGGCTTGCCCGCGGCGAGGACGTCGGCGACGACGCTGTTGAGCGCCGCCGTCGAGGGCAGCGACAGCATCACCACGTCAGAGGCCTGGATGACGCCCGCCGCGCCGTTGCCCGGCTTGCCGCCGGCGGCGGTGAAGGCCGCGAGCTTGTCCGCCAGCGGGTCCCAGCCCGTCAGCGTCACACCCTTGCCGAGCAGGCATTTCGCGACGCCGCCGCCGAGATTGCCGAGGCCGAGAATTCCGTAGGTATCGGGCATCTGACATTTCCTTGTCGTAGACCGCCCGCTTCGGGCGGCGGAGCACGTTCAACCGCAATGCAAGTGTAGCGGAATGCCGACGCGGCAAAGGGGCGCTTGTGCGCCGTGCTGCACAGGGCGAAACTCCGCGCCCTTTCCTCCGGACCCGCCCATGTCCTCCGCCCGCCCCGTCCCCGGCTGGTATCCGCCGCTCATCCTCGCCGTCCTCGGCGCCATCTGGGGCGGCGGCGCCACCGTGGCGAAGTACACGGCGGTGAACGGCCTGCCGCCGCCGGGCGTGACCTTCTGGCAGATGGCGATCGCGGCGACCGTGCTGCTGGTGGTGACGACGCTGCGCGGCCGCCGACCGCCCTTCGACCGCCGGGCTCTGCGCTACTACGCCATGGTCGGCATCGTCGGCCTCGCCGTGCCGAACATGAACATGGTCTTCGTCACCCGTTACATTCCCGGCGGCACGATGGCGGTGGCGCTGACGCTGGCGCCGCTGTTCACCTATTCGATCGCCTTCGCCGTCGGCCATGAGCGCTTCGACCGGCTGCGCATCGCCGGCCTCGCGCTCGGCCTCGGCGGCGCCGCGCTGCTTGTCGTCCCGCACGGCAGCCTGCCGGATCACGCGGTCCTGCCCTACGCGCTGGCGGCCTTCATCACGCCCCTGCTCTACGCCACCGGCAACGTCTTCGCCGACCGACACCGCCCGCCGGCGACGGACTCGGTCGCGCTCGCCTGCGGCATGCTCTACGTGGCGGCGCTAGGCGCCGGCACGGTCGCCGTGGCGACCGGCGGCTTCCACCCGATCTGGGCCGACGCGAGCCTGCCCAACATCGTGCTGGCGATCTACGGCGCGGTGTCGGCGCTGGCCTTCCTCGGCTTCTTCGAGCTGCTGCGGCTGGCCGGAGCGGTCTATTTCAGCCAGGTCGCCTACCTCATCACCATCTGCGGCGTGGTCTTCGCCGCCATCGTCTTCGGCGAGCGGCCGGGGCCCTGGTTCGCCGCCGCCGTGGCGCTGGTGTTCGGCGGCGTCGCCCTGCTCAACATCGGCCGCCGCCGGGCGATGGCCCGCGCCGCCGCCGCGAAGGCCGGCTGAGCGGGGCCTTGCCGGCGCATCGCGGGCGGGCGGATACTCCGCCGCCCGCGGCCCCGTCGCGCGACGGAAGGCAATCCCGCCGGGCGTGATGGGGGTTCGCCATGTCCGCCGTCGCGGCCCGTCCGGCCGCCGTGCCGTCCTCGGCACTCGTGCTCCTCGTCGTGTCGGGCGCCATCTGGGGCGGCGGCACGACCATCTCCAAGTTCCTCGCCACCACCGGCCATTCCGGCCCCGGTGTCACCTTCTGGCAGACGGCGATCGCGGCCACGGTGCTCCTCGTCGTCGCGCTATGGCGCCGCCGCCTGCCGCCGCTGAACGGCAAGGCAGTCCTCTACTACATCGTCGTCGGCATCATCGGCATCGGCCTGCCGAACGTGAACATGGTGTACGTCACCGGCTACATACCGGCGGCCAACATGGCGGTGGCGCTGACCACCGTGCCGGTGCTGACCTACCTGCTGTCGCTGGCGACCGGCGGCGAGAGCTTCGACCGCCTGCGCGCCGCCGGCATCGCGCTGGGCCTCGCCGGTGCCGCGGCGCTGGTGCTGCCGCAGGGCAGCCTGCCCTCGCCCGAGCTGGTGCCCTACGCGACGCTCGCCTTCCTCACGCCGGTGCTCTATGCCGTCGGCAATGTCTGGGCCGAGCGCCGCTGGCCGGGCGACGCCGACCCGCTGTCGCTCGCCTGCGGCATGCTCTACGCGGCGGCGATCGGCACCGGCATCCACGCGCTCGCCGAAGGCAGCTTCCACCGCATCTGGGTCGATGCCAGCATCCACGACGCGGTGCTGGTCGGCTTCGGCCTCGCCTCGGCCTTCGCCTTCGTCTGCTTCTTCGTCATCGTCAAGCTGGCCGGCGCCGTCTACTTCAGCCAGTGCGCCTACCTCGTGACGCTATTCGGTGTCGCCTTCGCCGCCCTCGCCTTCGGCGAACGCCCGGGCTGGTGGCTCGCCGTCGCGGCGGCGCTGGTGTTCGGCGGCGTGACCCTGGTCAATCTCGGCGCCCGCCGCGCGCAGGCACGCGCCATGGCGCCGGCGTGACGGCTATTCGGCGGCGAGGCTGAAGGACGCGGCGGCGAAGCGGCCGTCGAGCGTCGCCAGCGACGCCTCGCTCGCCGCCAGGAAGGGCGGCCGCACGCGGCGCCACGCGGCATCGCCGCGCGCCCGCGCGAGGTAGGCCTTGAGCACCGGGATCGCCGGCAGCCCGTCGAACGACTTGCGCAGCGCCGTCAGGTGCGCCTGCAGCGCGTCAGCCTCGCCGCCCTGCCAGCCGGCATAGACACGCTGCGCCTGGGCGCAGGTGACATTGGTCGTCGCCGAGATGCAGCCGACGCCGCCATGGCGCAGGCCAGCCAGCAGGAACTCCTCCGTGCCCGGGAAGAGCTGGAAGCCGGGGATGGCGGAGAGCGTCGTCCGCATGTTCTCCCAGTCGCCCGAGGAATCCTTCATGCCGACGACGATGCGCGGGTACGCCTTCACCAGCCGCTCGATCAGCGGCAGCGGCAGCGGCACGCCGCTCATCTGCGGGATGTGGTAGAGGTAGAGGCGCAGACGCTCGTCGCCGGTGCGCTCGATGGTTTCGGCGAAGGCCGCGAACAGCCCGTCCTCGCTGGCGCCCTTGTAGTAGAAGGGCGGCAGCATCAGGCAGCCGCCGGCGCCGATGGCCAGCGCCGCCTTCGCCAGCCGCACCGTGTCGGGAATGGCGGTGCAGCCGATGCCGACGATGAGGCGGGCGCCGGTGATGCCCGCCTCGCCCAGCGCCGCGATGAGACCCAGACGTTCATCGACGCTCAGCGAGTTGGCCTCGCCGGTGGTGCCGAGCGGCGCCACGCCGTCGCAGCCGTTGGCCAGCAGCCACTTCGCATGGCCGACGAAGCGCGCGCGATCCGGCGCGCCGTCGGCATCGTAGGGCGTGAGATTGGCGGCGAAGACGCCGCGCGGCGCGGCCTGTGGCTCGGTCATGGTGCGCTCCTCCCCTTGCGGGCGGACTTCGATGCGGGTTTCGCCTTGCCCGGCGCGCGCTTGCCCGTGCCAGGCAAGGGCAGGCCGGCGGCGAGCCGAGAATTGAGCCAGGCGACGACGTGGTCGCGCACGTCGTCGACGTCGTCCTCGCTGACCGCGCGGCCGCGCAGCGACACGCCCGAGGCGTGCACCGTGCCGGGATCGCCGGAAACCAGCGGGTGCCACCATGCCAGCGCACGGCCCTCCGCGAGCAGGCGGTAGGCGCAGCTCCCCGGCAGCCAGCCGAGCGTGCCGGCGTTTTCCGGAGTCACCTTGACGCAATCGGGCACGCGCACGCTGCGGTTGGCGTAGTCGCCGCAGCGGCAGCTCTCGAGATCGAGGAGATGGCAGGCGACGTCGGTATATGCGATCTCGCCCGTATCCTCGTCCTCCAGCTTGTGCAGGCAGCACAGGCCGCAGCCGTCGCACAGGCTCTCCCACTCCGCGTCGGTCATCTCGTCGAGACGCTTGGTCTTCCAGAACGGCGCCGGCTTCATGCTCGCTCCTCGCCGGCCCGGTCTATCAGATGGAGGAAGGAGCCGGCAACGCGGCCCGAAACGAGGCCGGCATTGCCGCGCTGGCGGCCGGCGGCATCCGCGACGGCGAACAGCGGTGCCCCCGGCCCCTCCGCCGTCACCGTCGCGTAGTGGAACTCGTGGCCGCGGTAGGCGGTGCCGGCCCGGCCCAACGGCCCGTCCGCCGCCAGCCGCGCCTGCCGGTAGCCGAGCGAAAGGCGGCGCGAGGCGAAGCTCGTCTCCAGACCAAGCAGCCCGGCCATTTCATGGCGGACGCCATCGGCATCGACGAGGCCGCGACCGAGCACCATGTAGCCGCCGCACTCGCCGTAGACGGCGACGCCGCGCCCGGCCGCCGCGCGCAGCCCGGCGAGGAAGGTCGCCGACGCCGCCAGCCGGCCGGCGTGGAGTTCGGGATAGCCACCGGGCAGATAGACCGCGTCGGCGCGCGCGTCGGGGGCCGCGTCGGCAAGCGGCGAGAAGGGCAGCACCTCGGCGCCGGCGGCTCGCCAGGCAGCGAGCAGCGCGGGGTAGGCGAAAGCGAAGGCGACGTCGCGCGCGACGGCGACGCGCTGGCCCGGCGGCGCGACCGGCGGCGCCGGATCGGCAGCGGCGACGGCGCGCGCCGGTCGGGCGAGCGACAGCAGCGCCACCACGTCGATCGCCCTCCCGAGTGTCGCGGCGGCGGCATCGAGGCACGCGTCGAGATCGCCGTGTTCGCCCGCCTGCACGAGGCCGAGATGGCGCGACGGCAGCGCCGGCAGGGAGCCGCGCGACATGGCACCGACCACCTTCACCGCGGGACAGGCCGCGCGCACGGCGGCGGCGAGCAGATCGGCATGCGAGGCGCCGCCCGTGCGGTTGAACACGACCCCGGCAACCGCGACATCCGCACGGTGTCGCGCGAAGCCCGCCACCAGCGCGCCCGCGCTCGCCGCCATGCCGGCCGCATCGACGACCAGCACGACGGGCCAGCCGGTGAGCGCGGCGAGATCCGCCGTCGAGCCGGCGTCGAGGCGACCGTCGGCGGCGGCGCCGTCGAACAGGCCCATGACTCCCTCGGCCAGCACGAGATCGGCGTCGCGCTCCAGCCCGGCGAGGAGCGATGCCAGCGTGGCCGGACGCATCGCCCAGGGGTCGAGGTTGACGGCGGGGCGCCCGGCGGCGACGGCAAGGAAGGCCGGGTCGATGTAGTCCGGCCCGACCTTGGCCGGCGCGACGCGCACGCCCTGCCGCGCGAGGTGGCGCGCCAGCGTCATCGTCAGCACTGTCTTGCCGCTGCCCGATGCGGGCGCAGCCACGATCACCCCGGGCACGCTCACGGCAGGGTCATGGGGCGACGGCGCGCGGCAGGGCGTGGCCGAGCGGGTCGGCGTCCAGCGTGCGGCCGGCGAGCGCGCCGAGCCAGTCGAGGCCCTCGCGCAGCCGCACCACCTCGCCGACGACGACCACGGCCGGTGGCTCGACGCCGGCCGCCGCCGCAGGTGCGCCGGCCAGCGTCGTCACCACCACCTGTTGGTCGGACAAGGTCGCCCGCGCGACGATCGCCACCGGCTCGTCGTCGCGGCGGCCAGCCGCGCGCAGGCGCGCGCAGATCTCCGGCAGGTGCTTGAGCGCCATGTAGAACACCAGCACCGGCACGCCCTTCGCCAGCGCGTGCCAGTCGAGCCCGTCCGGAACGGCGCCGGCGAGGTTGTGACCGGTCACGAACGCGACGGCGCTGTTGAGGTCGCGGTGGGTCATGGGGATGCCGGCATAGGCGAGGCCGCCGACCGCCGCCGTCACCCCGGGCACGACGCGGAACGGCACACCGGCGGCGACCAGCGCCAGCGCCTCCTCGCCGCCGCGGCCGAAGACGAAGGGATCGCCGCCCTTGAGGCGCAGCACGCGCTTGCCGTCGCGGGCGTGGCGGACGAGGCGGCGCGAGATGTCCGGCTGTTTGGGCGACGGCTTGCCGCCGCGCTTGCCGGCATAGTCGAGCGTCGCCGCCGGGCGGGCCAGCATCAGCACGCGCTCGTCGACCAGCGCATCATAGACGACGACATCGGCCGCGCCGAGCGCATGCCAGGCGGCGACGGTGAGCAGCGCCGGGTCGCCGGGGCCGGCGCCGACGAGCCACACCTCGCCGGGCGCCATCTCGGGCAGCGCGAAAATCGGTCCGGGACGGTCCATGGCGCGACGCTAGCGCATTTCGCCCGGCGACGGCACCGGCAGGCATCCCGGCCGGTCCTGCGCTAGACTGCCGCCATGACTGCCGCCGACTCCGAGGATGCCGGACGCCGGCCCGCCGGGACGCTGCGGCGCGGCTGGACCACGGGCGCCTGCGCCGCCGCCGCGGCCGGCGCGGCGGCCACGGCGCTGCTGACCGGGCACTTTCCCGGCCAGGCGCGCGTGCGGCTGCCACGCGGCCTCGTCGGACATTTTCCGCTGGCGACCGCGCGGCACGATGGCGTGTCGGCCACGGCCGGCATCGTCAAGGACGCCGGCGACGACCCCGACGACACGCATGGCCTCGAGGTGCGCGCGACCGTCGCGCGGGCTGCGCCCGGCACCGGCATCGGCTTCGCTGCCGGCGAGGGCGTCGGCACGGTGACCCTGCCGGGCCTGCCGCTCGGCGTCGGCGAGCCGGCCATCAACCCGGCGCCGCGCGCCATGATCGCCGCCGCCCTGCGTGACGCCGCCGAAGCCGCCGACGCCGCGACCGACCTGCGCGTGACGATCGCCATCCCGGGCGGCGCCGAGGTGGCGAAGCGCACCATGAATCCGCGCCTCGGCATCGTCGGCGGCCTCAGCGTGCTGGGCACCACCGGCATCGTCGTGCCGTATTCGTGCGCCGCCTGGATCGCCTCGATCCGCCGCGGCATCGACGTCGCCCGCGCCCAGGGCCACACGCACATCGCCGCGGCCACCGGCCGCACCTCGGAAGCCGCGGTGCAGGCCCTCCACGGCCTGCCCGAGACGGCGCTGATCGACATGGGCGACTTCGTCGGCGGCCTCCTCAGGTATCTGGCGCGCCACCCGGTCGAGCGCCTGACGGTCGCCGGCGGCTTCGCCAAGCTGGCCAAGTTGGCGCAGGGCGCGCTCGACCTGCACTCGGCGCGCTCGCGCGTGGACCTGGACGGACTTGCGACGTTGCTGGCGGGCACGGGCGCACCTGCATACGACGTCGCCGCCGCGCGGTCGGCGTCGGGCGCCGGCGCGGTGCTGGCGCAGGCCGGCGACCACGCCCCGGCGCTGGCCACGGCCGTCGCGCGGCGGGCACGCGACACGGTTCGCGCCGCCCTTCCTGGCCGCGTCGCCGTCGACGTCGCGGTGTTCGACCGCGCCGGCCTCCTGCTCGGACGCGACGGGCCATGACGGGTACGATCGGCCCGTCGCCGTCGCTTCTGCTGCTCGGCGGCACCGGCGAAGCGGTCGCCCTCGCCGCCGACCTCGCCGCTGCCTTCGGCCCGCGCCTGCGCGTGATCAGTTCGCTCGCCGGCCGCACGCGCGACCCTCGCCTGCCGCCGGGCGAGGTGCGCGTCGGTGGCTTCGGCGGCGCGGCGGCTCTGGCCGATTTTCTGCGCGCGAACGCCATCGATGCCGTGATCGATGCCACCCACCCGTTCGCGGCGGCCATTTCCGCCAATGCCGCCGACGCCTGCCGGGCAGCCGGCGTGCCCTGCCTCGTCCTCCGGCGGCCGGCATGGTCCGCACGACCGGGCGACCGCTGGCACGAGGCCGCCGATGCGGCGGCGGCGGCGACGCTGCTGCCCTCGCTTGGCCGGCGGGCCTTCCTGACCATCGGTCCGCGCGACCTTGCGCCCTTCGCCGCGCTCGACCGCATGTGGTTCCTCGTGCGCCAAGTCGATCCGCCGGCCGCGCCGCTGCCGCTGCGAAACGGCGCGGTCGTCGTCGGCCGCGGCCCGTTCGCCGAAGCCGCGGAGCGCCGGCTGCTCGTGGAGCACGCCATCGACGTCCTGGTGACGCGCGCGTCCGGCGGCGCGGCCACCGTCGGCAAGCTCGACGCCGCCCGCGCGCTCGGCCTGCCGGTCGTGATGATCCGCCGCCCGCCGCCGCCGCCCGGGCCGAGCGTCACGGCGCCGGCCGAGGCCGTGCGCTGGGCCGCCATGCAATGCGGGCTCGACATCGCGGGCGAAGTCGCTCACATGATCGGGCAGGCGCCCGCCTCGACGGCGGCGAAGGAGCTGTGATGCGACGTTCGAACCATTGGCCGATGCTCGTTGTCCTGGCCGCGCTGGCATTGGCGCCGTTCGCGACGGAACCGGCACGCGCCGAGATTTCGCTGTTCAAGCCCAATCCGCTGCATACGGCGGCGTTTCTCGGCCGTACCGACGAAACCCGCTCGCTGCTGGTGCGCGGCACGCCGGTGAACACGGCGGACGACGACGGCCGCACGGCGCTGATCTGGGCAGCGACATCCGGCCAGCTCGATGCGGTGCGCCTGCTGCTCGACTACAAGGCGCTCATCGACCTTCGGGACAGGCTCGGCAACACCGCGCTGTGGTATGCCGCCGCCAACGATCACGATGAAGTCGTTCGCGCCCTGATCGCGGCCGGCGCCAACGTCAACAACGAGAACGCGGAAGGGGCAACGCCGCTGATCGGCGCGGCCAGCAAGGGCGCCGCCGCCGCCGCGCGTACACTGGTCGACGCCGGCGCCAACGTGAACCACAACGACTACACCGGCCGCACGGTCCTGCAATGGGCCGAGCAGGGCCGGTCGGCGCCGCTCATGCGCCTGCTGCGCCAGAAGGGCGCGCGCTAGACGGATCGCGCAGGCCGCAGCACGTGCGTATGATCGGCGGCGTAGAGGCGGCTGTCGGCGAAGCCCTCGGACGCCAGCACCGGACCGACAAGAATCAGCGCCGTGCGCGTGAAGCCAGCCTCTTTCACCTTCGCCCGGATGTCCGCCAGCGTGCCGACGACGAACGCCTCGTCCGGCCATGAGACGCGGTGGGCGACGACGACCGGGCAATCCGCCCCGTAGTGCGGCAAGAGGTCGGCGACGACGCGGGCGAGGTTGTTGACCGACAGGTGGATGGCGAGCGTCGCGCCGCTGGCGGCGAGGCGCTGCAGATCCTCGCCCGGTGGCATCGCCGACGCCCGCACCGCCGTGCGCGTCAGGATCACCGTCTGCGCGACGCCCGGCAGAGTCAGCTCGGTCTTCAGCGCGGCGGCGGCAGCGGCGAAAGCCGGCACGCCGGGCACTACGTCGTAGGGAATGCCGAGCGCGTCGAGGCGCCGCATCTGCTCAGCGATGGCACCGTAGAGCGACGGGTCGCCCGAATGCAGGCGTGCGACGTCGTGGCCGGCGGCGTGCGCGGCGGCGATTTCGGCGACGATCTCGTCGAGATGCATCGGCGCGGTGTCGACGACGCGCGCGCCGGCCGGCGCCGCCGCGACGATGGCCTGCGGCACCAGCGAGCCGGCGTAGAGGCACACGCGGCAACGCTCGACCAGCCGCAGGCCGCGCACCGTGATGAGGTCGGGGGCGCCCGGTCCCGCGCCGATGAAATGCACTGTCATCCGCCGCCCTCCGCCCGCCGGGACTCCGTGCCGCCGACCGGGTAGCCGCGCGGCGTCCACACATGACCGCCGGCATGGCGCGTGGACGAAGCGCCGACGATGAGCACCGTCAGCATGTCCACCGTGTCGAGGTCGAGCGTGCCGAGGGTCACGACTCGCACGCTCTCGCCGTCGCGCGCAAGGTTGCGGGCAACCACCACCGGCACGTCAGCTCCGCGCGCCGCGAGCAGGATGTCGCGCGCCAGAGCCAGGCCACGGCGGCGCGCGCCGCTTGCCGGGTTGTAGAGGGCGACAACGAAATCACCGGCGGCAGCGGCGCGCAGCCTGCGCTCCACCGTCGGCCACGGCGTCAGCAGGTCGGACAACGAGATGGCGCAGAAATCGTGACCCAGAGGCGCGCCGGCGCGCGCGGCGGCGAGCTGCATCGCCGACACGCCGGGTTCGACGGTCAGGGCCACACGCTTCCAGGCAGGATCGATTGCCGCGGCGACGAGTTCGTAAGTCAGCGTCGCCAGCGCGTAGATGCCGGGATCGCCACTCGCCAGCAGGGCCACGGCGCGGCCTGCCGCGGCAAGCGACAGGGCGTGGCGGCAGCGCGCCTCCTCCTCACCCAGCGCGAAGGGATGCAGCGTCTTGCCGGCCGTCGACGGGGCCGCGAGCAGATCGATGTAGCCGCCGTAGCCGACGATGTCGGTCGCGGCCGCAAGCGCCGCGTCCGCCGCCGGGGTGCGGAAGCGCGCGTCGCCCGGTCCGAGGCCGACCACGGCGACGCTGCCGCGCGCACGGCCGGCCGACCGTGCCTCAGTCGCTGCCGGCGCGCGTGCCACCGCGCACGTCACGCGCTGGCCGACCCGCTTGGCGACGACGAGTTCGCCCGCCGGTCCGGCGGCGGCCAGCGCGGCGGCCTCGGCGACGCCATGCGTCCCCACGGCGCGGAAGACGGCCTCGGAAGGCGTCGCCAGCCGCGGACGCTCCGCCTCCAGCCGCGCGGCATCGAAGAAGCGCGCCGGCACGCCGAGGGCGCCGGCCAAGGCATGGACCGCCGGCTCGTCCTCTTTGAGGTCGAGCGAGACGACGACGGCGACGGCGCCCGGCGCGAGGCCCGCGTCTGCGAGCGTATCGCGCACGAGGGCGAGCGCCGCCCCGGCATCGGCGCCGCGCTCGCAGCCGAGGCCGACGGCCAGGACGGGCGGATGGTAGACCAGCGCCGCATCCCCGCCGGCGACGGCGCGGTCGGTCACGCGGATCGGCACCGCCTCCGGCGCACCCGCCGGCGCATATGGCAGGCCGGCGAGCCAGGCCGCGTCGCCGGCCTCGACGGCGAGGCGCGCGCCCGTGCCGGCCAGCAGCGCCGCCGCCGCGCCCTTGACGCGCTCCGGCGTGGCGAGCGTCCAGCCCGGCGGCGGCTCGTCGAGGGCGACGCCGTGCACGACATCGCTCGCCGTCGTGATCGCCGCGAACCCGCCAGTCACCGCCGCGATGCGGCGTGCCAGCGCGTTGCCGCCGCGATGGCCGCCGAGCAACGGCACGATCGCCGATCCGTCCTCCGCGACGGCGAGCACCGCCGGCTCGTCGCCCTTGGCCGCCAGCAACGGCGCCAGCGCCCGCACCAGGATGCCGGCAGCGCACACGCCGACGACCGGCGTTCCGGCCGCGAACAGCGCACGGAGATGGCGGACGGTGTCGTCGAACAGCACGTCGGCCGCATCGGTGCGTCCGGCCCGGCCATGCACGCGCGCGCCGGGCAGCGTCGCGGCGATGCGGCGGGCCAGCGCCGCGCCCCCCTCCGTCAACGCCACCAGCGCGATCGCGTCGGCCGGGTTCATGCCGGCACCCCGCCCGCGCGGTGCACGAGGATCATCGAGAAGTAGGGCGCCGTCGCCGCGTCGAACCCAGCCAGAGGCACGACGCGCGCCTGCGGCAGGCTGGCGTGCGCGACGTAGGTCGCGCGGTCGAGCAGCCCGGCCGCCGCCAGCACGCCGCGCACGCGCGGCAGGTGGCGCCCGAGCTTGACGATGGCGGCGGCGTCGCACCCCTCGAGGCGGGCGCGGATGGTCTCATCCGGCAGCGGCGCCGGCACGACGGCGAGCACGTCGCCGCCCGATGCGAGCGGCCGGCGCGCGGCGGCGGCGCAGGCGACGAGCGACGTCACGCCCGGCACGATCTCGGTCGGCCAGCGCTCGGCGAGGCGGGCGAACAGGTACATGAACGAGCCGTAGAGGAACGGGTCGCCCTCGCACAGCACGGCGACGTCGCGGCCCGCGCCGAGATGCCCGCCGATCGTTGCGGCGGCGGCGTCGTAGACTGCCGCGACGGGAAAGCGGTCGGCAGCCAGCGGCATGCGGATGGCGATCTCGACGGCGTCCGGCCTGATATGCGCGGCGGCGATGCGCCGGGCAAAGCTGTCGCCCGCGAGCGGCGCCGGCCACGCCACGACCGGACAGGCACCGATCAGCCGTGCGGCCTTCAGGGTCATCAGCTCGGGATCGCCCGGGCCGACGCCGATGCCGTGGAGCGTGCCGCTCATGGTTTCGCCAGCGTCCACTGCGTCACCGGCACCAGCGCCCGCCACACCGTCCGGCCGCCCGCCGCACCCGCTTCGGACACGGCGAGGCGCGCGAGGTCGCCGCCGTGGCGCGCGTGCGCCGCGAGCACCACCGCCTCCCCCTCGGTCGACACGACATTGGCGACGAAGCGTCCGCCCGGCCGCAGCGCGGCAAGCGCGCGGTCGACCAGCGCCGCCGTGACGCCGCCACCGATGAAGACGGCGTCGGGCGGCGCCAGCCGGTCGAGCACGTCCTCGCTGTCGCCGCCGACGATGTCGAGGAACGGCGTGCCGAGGGATGTGGCGTTTCGCGCGATCAGGGCGCGGCGACCGGCGTCGCGCTCGACGGCGACGGCGGTGGCGCCGCGACCGTCGGCCGTCTGCACCGCGCGCAGCCACTCGATGGCGATGGAGCCACAGCCGGCGCCGAGGTCCCACAGATGCTGGCCCGCCATCGGCTGCAGGCGCGCCAGCGTCGCCGCGCGCACCGCGCGCTTGGTGAGCTGGCCGTCATGGGCGAAGGCGTCGTCCGGCAGGCCCGGCACGCGGGCCAGCGGACGCGCCTCGGGTCCGGGGACGCACGTGATCGCCAGCGTCACGAGGTCGGGCGTCGTCTCGTCGCCCCACGCCGCCGCCGTCGCCTCGCGGCGCACCTCCGCCGGCCCGCCCATGTGCGCGAGCGCGACGAGGCGGCTCGGCCCCCAGCCGGCGGCGCGCAGATGCGCGGCGACGTGCGCCACCGTGCGACCGTCGTCGGCGAGCAGCAGCAGCCGCGCGCCCGGCGTCAGCCACGGCGCGAGCAGGGACGGCGGGCGCCCGTGCAGCGTCAGGCAGCCGACGTCGCCGAGCGCCCAGCCGAGCCGCGCGGCGGCGAGGCTGAAGGCGCCCGGCGCCGGCAGCACCACCATCTCGCCGGACGCGAAGTGCCGCGCCAGCGTCGTGCCGATGCCGTAGGCCATCGGATCGCCGGTGGCGAGCACGGTGACGCGCCGCCCGCGCCGGGCGGCGATGTCGGCCATGGTGTCGCGCAGCGGCACGCGCCAGGTCAGGCGCTCTCCCGGATAGCCGGGCACCAGCGCGTGATGACGCGCGCCACCGACCAGCACCTCGGCCGTCTCGACCAGCGTGCGCGCCGCCGGCGCCAGCGCCGCCAGCCCGTCCTCGCCGAGGCCGACGACGGCGAGCCACGCCCCGTTGTGGCCGGCCATGCTCATGCCTCGTCGTCCGCCCGCCGCGTCAGCGCGTTGACGGCCGCGGCGGCGAGCGCGCTGCCGCCGCGCCGGCCGCGTGTGGCGATCCATGCCGGCAAAGTGCGGGCCATCAGCGCGTCCTTGGCCTCGGCCGCGCCGACATAGCCGACCGGGAAGCCGAGGATCGCCGCCGGCAGCGGCCAGCCCGCGTCGAGCCCGGCGAGCAGGCGCGCGAGTGCCGTCGGCGCGTTGCCGACGACGACGACCGCCCCGGCGAGGAACGGCCGCCACAGTTCGACCGCGGCGGCAGCCCGGGTCGTCGCGAGGTGTGCCGCCAGCGCCGGCACCGTGCCGAGTTCGAGCGTGCAAAGGATGTCGTTGCCGGCCGGCAGCCGCGCGCGGTCGATGCCAGCGGCGACCATGCGCGCATCGACCAGCAGCGGCGCGCCGGCCGCGAGCGCGCGACGCGCCGCATCGGCCGCCCCGGGACTCGCCGCGAGGTCGGCGACCACGCCCGCGTCGCCCGCCGCGTGGACGAGACGCAGCGCCACATCCGCGAGGTCCGCCGGCAGACCGTCCAGCGGCGCCTCGGCCCGCGCCATGGCGAAGGACTGCCGGTAGATCGCCTCCGGCGCGACGCGCCAGGCGTCGCTCACGGGCGTCCGCCGCGCTTCAACGCCGCGAGAGACACCGGGCCGAGCGGATGGCCGGCGTGCGGATAGGGATGGTGATGGCCGTGGTCGTGACTGTGACTGTGGCCGTGCGCGTGGTCGTGGCCATGATGGCCGTGCTTGCGGCCTGTGCCGGTGCCGATGCCGATGCCTTCGACGTGATGATGATGGCTCTGCTGCGGCAGGCCGATCTCGGCTTCGAAGCCGACGATCTGCTCGCGGTACTTACACAGCCGGCAGTTCATCGCGTTGTCGGCGCTTTCGATGCCGTCGAGACGATCGATGAAGGTCTCGACCACCAGCCGGTGATCGTTGAGGTAGGGCGCCTTGACGAACTGCACGCCGGGATGTGCCGCCGCGACGGCGTCGGTGTGCTCGTAGATGCGCTTGACCAGCACGCCGGTGAACAGGAAGTACGGAAACACGACGATGCGCCGGAAGCCGAGCCGCACGGCATGTTCAAGCGCCGGCGCGACGAGCGGGAAGGTGACGCCCGAATAGGCCGTCTCGCCCCAGCCGAAGCCCATGCCTTCCCACAGGAAGCGCATCACCTTGGCGACATTGGAGTTGGCGTCGGGGTCGGAGGCGCCGCGCCCAACGACGACGAGCAGCGTGTCGTGGCGGGGCACCACGGGGCCCGCCGCGTCGGCCTCGCTGACGGCCGCCTCGATCCGCTCGGATGCGGCGCGCAGGAGCCTCGCGTCGAGGCCGAGGTCGCGGGCGAAATCGAGCTCGATAACCGGATTGCGCGCGAGCCAGGTGTTGAGCACGGACGGGATGTCGTTCTTGGTGTGGCCGGCGGCAAACAGCATGCCCGGCACGGCGAAAATGCGCCGCGCGCCGGCGCGCGCCAGCGCGTCGAGGCCCTCGCCGATCACCGGCCGCGCGAATTCGAGGAAGCCGTACTCGACCAGCCGTCCGGGCAGGCGTGCGCGCAGGCCGGTCGCCAGCGCGGCGAATTCGGCCACGGCGGCCTCGTCGCGGCTGCCATGGCCGCAGATCATGATGGCGTGGTCGTCGGACAAGCCCATCCTCCAGATGCGGGGCCAATACACCACGTCCGCCCCCGCCCGCCAAGGCAAGGGCCGGAACGGTGGCCGGGCGCCGCGCCAGCCCTGTACTGTGGGCCATGCTCGATGGCGCCTTCACCGCCGCCGGGGCGGCCCTGCCCCTGGTCCTGCTCGGCGCGCTGGCGCTCGACGCCGTGGCCGGCGATCCGCGCTGGCTGTGGCGGCGCATTCCGCATCCGGTGGCACTGGTCGGCAATCTCACCGGCTGGCTCGATCGCCGTCTCAACCGGCCGCAGCGCGGCGCCCGGACCCGCTTCGTGCGCGGTCTCGTGGTGGCGCTGCTCGTCGCCGCGCTCGCCTGGGCGGCCGGCCAGGCCATCGCGCGGGCCTTGCAGCCCTTCGCCTGGGGCTGGGCGGTCGAACTGCTGCTGGTGGCCGTGCTGGTCGCCCAGCGCGGCCTGTTCGACCATGTCGCCGCCGTCGCCCGCCCGCTGGCGGCCGGCGACCTCGCGGCGGCCCGCGCGGCGGTCGGCCGCGTCGTCGGGCGCGATCCCGAGCGGCTCGACGGCCATGCCGTCGCCCGGGCCGCCATCGAGAGCACGGCGGAAAACTTCGCCGACGGCGTCGTCGCCCCGGCGCTCTGGTATCTCGTCCTCGGCCTGCCCGGGCTGTTCGTCCTCAAGGCCGTCAACACCATGGACAGCATGATCGGCCATCGCACGGAACGGCATGCCGCCTTCGGGGCCGTTGCCGCGCGGCTCGACGACGCGGCGATGTTCGTGCCGGCGCGGCTGGCGGCGTTGCTGATCGTGCTCGCCGCGCTGTTCGTGCCCGGTGGGCGGCCGTGGACGGCACTGCGCGTGTGGTGGCGCGACGGCCACCGCCATCGCTCGCCCAACGCCGGCCGGCCGGAGGCGGCGATGGCCGGCGCCATTGGCGTGGCGCTGTCCGGGCCGCGCAGCTACCACGGCAAGGCCACCGACGAGCCGTGGCTAGGCGGCGAGTTCAGCGCCCGTGCCGGCGCCGGCGACATAAGGCGCGCGCTGTTCGTGTTCGTCGTCGCTTGCCTCGTGCAGGCGGCGGCGGTCGCCGCGCTGGCCGTGCTGACCTACGCGCCGGCGTAGCGCCGGGCGAGGGCCAGCAGCTGGTCGAGATCCAGGTGGCGCGCAAGGTGGTCGGCCAGCCCGTCGAGCGTCGCCTCGATGCGCCCTTCCCAGGCCGGACCGGGGGACCGACCGGCCCGCAGGCCGCCAAGCAGCGCCGCGCGCCAGGCATCGGCCGCGAACAGGCCGTGCAGATAGGTGCCGGCGACGCGCCCGTCCGGCGCGCGCGCGCCGTCGGCGCGGCCGCCGTCGAGCAGCGCGAACGGCCGCGCGCAATCGGCGCCGCGCGTTGTACCGACATGCATCTCGTAGCCCGAGACCGGGATATTCCCGTCTGCCGCGGTGCCGGAAACGCGGGCCAGCGTCTTGTCGCCGCCGAGCACGGTACGCACGGCCAGCAGCCCGAGGCCGCGCGCCGCGCCGGCTCGGCCCTCGATGCCATCGGGATCGGCGATGCGCGTGCCGAGCATCTGGTAGCCGCCGCACACGCCGAGGATGCGGGCGCCGCGCCGGTGCGCGGCGAGGATGTCGATATCCCAGCCCTCGGCGCGCAGCGCGGCGAGATCGGCGAGCGTCGCCTTCGAGCCGGGCAGCACGACGAGGTCGGCGTCGCGCGGCAGCGCGTTGCCGGGCGGGACCAGTTCGACGGCCACGTCCGGCTCCGCCGCGAGCGGGTCGAGGTCGTCGAAATTGGCGATGCGCGGCAGGCGCGGCACGACGACGCGGATCGGCCCGTCGCGGCGCGGCGCCGCGCCGCGCGCATCGAGCGCGGCGCTGTCCTCGGCCGGCAGCAGCCCCGCCGCGGCGAACCACGGCACCACGCCCAGCGACGGCCAGCCGGTGCGTCCGGCGATGGCCGTCAGTCCGTCGCCGAACAGGCGCGCGTCGCCGCGGAACTTGTTGACGATGAAGCCGCCGACCAGCGCGCGCTCGTCCGCCGGCAGCAGCGCGTGCGTGCCGACGAGCTGGGCGATGACGCCGCCGCGCTCGATGTCGCCGACCAGCGCCACCGGCACAAGCGCCGCCGTGGCGAAACCCATGTTGGCGATGTCGCCCGCGCGCAGGTTGATCTCGGCGGGACTGCCGGCGCCCTCGACCAGCACGAGGTCGGCAGCGGCCGTGAGGCGCGCGAAGCTGTCCAGCACCGCCGGCAGATGGCCCGCCTTCGCCTCCTGCCAGGCGCGCGCGTCCGCCGTGCCGGCGAGGCGGCCCTGCACGATCACCTGCGCCCCGGTCTCCGACTGCGGCTTGAGCAGGACCGGGTTCATGTCGGCCGTCGGCGCGACGCCGCAGGCACGCGCCTGCAACGCCTGCGCGCGGCCGATCTCCGTACCGCCGGCGGCGACGGCGGCGTTGTTCGACATGTTCTGCGGCTTGAACGGCAGCACGCGCAGGCCGCGCCGGACGAAGGCGCGGCACAGGCCGGCGACGAGCAGCGACTTGCCAACGTCCGACCCCGTGCCCTGCAGCATCAGCGCGGCGGCACGGCCGCCCTCAGCGCGCCCCGGCATCGTCGAGGATGGCGCGCAGCCCGTCGGCCTGGGCGTTGGGGCGCACGGAGCCGGCGACGATCTCGCGCACGCCGACCGCGCCGCCGTAATAGGCCGCGTTCGATTGCTCGCGCTGTTCCAGCACGCCGCCGCCCAGCGCGCCGCCGCCGAACAGGCCCTCGGCGCGCGAGAAGGCCCAGACATCGGCGCCCTGCACCGCCGTCGAGGTGCCGGCCGCGGCCCCGGCGCCGACCGGGCCGACCGTGACGGCGACATCGGCGCCGAGCTTCACCTTGTCGGCGAGCAATGCCTCGAGGGCCGAATCGGTCATGACGAGCAGCATCGCCTCGGCCACCTGGCCGCCGATCTGCAGGCCGATCGAGGCCGAGATCAGCCGCACGAAGGCCGGGCCGCCCCATTTGCCGTCGCCGCCGCGCGCCACCAGCACGCCGTCGCCGCCCTCGCCGCCGATGATGAACGCGCCGCGATAAAGCGCCGGAAAGATCATCACCGCGCGCGCGTGCGGCAGGCGCGTGGTGATCTGTTTGCCGATGTTCTCGTCGCGCACCAGCGCGCGCACGGCGGTCTCGGCGCGCAGCACCAGTTCCTCGGTCGAGTCGCGGTCGGCGGCGACGGCGGGCGCGGCGGCGGCGGACAGCAGCGCCACGGCGAGGAGTCGGATGATGGTCTTCATGGCCGGATGATACCCTACCTCCTGAGTCCGCCCTAAACGTCTTCGGCCGGACGCGGTTCCCGCCCTCAGAACTCCACCCCCGGCTGCGCCTTCACGTCGGCGCGGAAGTGGTGCTTGCGGGCGTCCATCACCGTCACCGTGTCGGCGGCCTCGATCAGCGCCTCGGGCGCATTGCGACCGGTGACGACGACATGCAGGTCGGGCCGGCGCGCGGCCAGCACGGCCACCACCTCGTCGACCGGCAGATGCTCGTAGCGCAGCACGATGTTCAGTTCGTCGAGCACGATCAGGCGGTAGGACGGGTCGGCCAGCAGCTCCTGCGCCATCGCCCAGGCGGCGCGCGCGGCGGCGATGTCGCGCTGCCGGTCCTGCGAATCCCAGGAGAAGCCCTCGCCCATGACGCGGATCGTCACCTGATCGGGGAAGCGGTCGAGGATTGCGCGCTCGCCCGTCTCCCACTTGCCCTTGACGAACTGCACGATGCCGACGCGAAAGCCATGGCCGAGCGCCCGCATGACAAGGCCCATCGCCGCCGTCGTCTTGCCCTTGCCGGTGCCGGTATGGACGACGAGCAGCCCCTTCTCGCGCGTCTTCTTCGCCAGCATGCGGTCGCGCGCCGCCTTCTGTTTCTTCTTCTTTTCGGCCCAGCGGGCGTCGTCGTCGGTCGCGGTCATGCATCCCCTCCGGCCGTGCGTTGCGCAGCCATCGCCGCGAGGCGGTCGCGCGCGCTGTTGGCGCGCGGCGTCCACAGGGCGCGGTCGATGGCCTCGAGGAAGCGCTGCGCCATCTCGCGCAGCGCCGCCGGATTGGAACGCGCGATGAAGTCGCGCGCGGCCTCGTCCTCCAGATAGGCGGCGTAGACGCGGTCGAACTGGTCGTCGCGCACGGCGCCGGTGGTGGCGGCGAAGGCAAAAAGGTAGTCGACCGTCGCCGCCATCTCGAACGCACCCTTGTAGCCGTGGCGCATGACGCCGGCGATCCATTTCGGGTTGGTCGCCCGCGCCCGCACGATGCGCGAGATCTCGTCCTCCAGCGTGCCGATGCGCGGCTGCTCGGGGCGCGAGTGGTCGTTGTGCCAGGCGGTCGGGCGGCGCCCGGAGAGGTGCTCGACGGCGGCCACCAGCCCGCCCTCGAACTGGTAGTAGTCGTCGCTGTCGAGCAGGTCGTGCTCGCGGTTGTCCTGGTTGTGGACGACGGCCTCGACGGCGGCGAGGCGACGCGCGAAGGCGCGCGCTGCCGGGGCGCCGTAACTGGCGCCACCCGTCGCCGCGCCGGCCCCGTAGGCGTATCCCCCCCAGGCGAGGTAGGCCTTGGCGAGATCGGCGGCGCTGTTCCAGCCTCGCTCGTCGATCAGCGCCTGCAGGCCGGCGCCGTAGGCGCCCGGCGGCGAACCGAAGACGCGGAAGCTCGCCTGCCGGCGCGCGTCGGCCTCCGCGACGCCCTCGCCCGTCAGCGCCGCGACCTCTTCGGCGACGCGGTACGCGACCGGATTGTCGCGCGGCGCCTCGTCGGTACGCGCGGCGACGGCAGCGACGGCGCTGTCGAACAGATCGATCAGCCCGGCGAAAGCGTCGCGGAAGAATCCCGATACCCGGAGGATAACGTCGACGCGCGGCCGCCCGAGCACGGAAACCGGCATGATCTCGAAGCCCGTGACGCGCCGCGTGGCATCCTCCCACAAGGGCCGCACGCCGAGCAGGGCCAGCGCCTGGGCGATGTCGTCGCCGCCGGTGCGCATGTTGGCGGTGCCCCAGGCCGACAGCGCCAGCGCGCGCGGCCAGTCACCGTGCTTCTGGGCGTGCGCCTCGACCAGCAGCGAGGCCGAACGCCAGCCAAGCTCCCACGCCGCCGGCGTCGGCACCGCGCGCACGTCGACCGAGAAGAAGTTGCGCCCCGTCGGCAGCACCTCGGGACGCCCGCGTGTCGGCGCGCCCGAGGGGCCGGGGGCGACGAAGCGGCCGCCGAGACCGGCGAGAAGCGCCGCCGTCTCCGCGCCGCCAGAGGCGGCGACGGCGGGGCGCAGGCGCGCCTCGACCTCGGCGAGGACGGCGCGCGTGTGCGTCCAGTCGGCGTCCGGCGCACACCGGCCGGCGATCAGGTCGAGCGCCAGCGCCTCGATGCGCTCGACCGTGTCGCCGGTGCTGCGCCATGTTCCCTCGTATGACGCCAGCACGGCCGGGCGCGGGCCGTCCCACGCCACGGTCGGTTCGGCCGACAGCGGGTCGAACGCGAGGCCGAGGTCGGCGGCGAGCGCGCGCGGCAGCGACGCATCCTGCGGCCGCGTGCCGCGGGGCAGGCGCACCAGCGCCGCCAGCAGCGCATCGTGCGCAGCCCCCTCCGGCGAGCGGCCGAAGACGTGCAGTCCGTCGCGGATCTGCAGCTCCTTCAGCTCGCACAGCCAGGCGTCGAGCTTGCCGAGGGCGTCAGCGACCGGAGCGCCCGGCGGCAGGCCGAGATCGCGGTCGAGGCCGCTTTCGGCCATCGCCTCGGCGATACGCTTGCTCAACAGCGGCAGCCGGCGCGGGTCGAGGTTCGCCGCCTCCCAGTACTCGTCGACGAGGCGCTCGACCTCCGGTGCGCCACCCTGCGGCCCGGCGCGCGTCAGCGGCGGCGTCAGGTGGTCGACGACGACGGCGGCGCTACGCCGCTTGGCCTGCGTGCCCTCGCCGGGATCGTTGACGATGAAGGGGTAGAGGTTCGGCAGCGGGCCGAGCGCGATTTCCGGGAAACACTCATCCGACAGCGCCACCGCCTTGCCGGGCAGCCATTCGAGGTTGCCGTGCTTGCCCATGTGGACGACGGCGTCGGCGCGGAAGACGTCGCGCAGCCAGGCGTGAACCGCGAGGTAGCCGTGCGGCGGCGGCAGCTCGGGGTCGTGGTAGCTCGAAACGGGGTCGATGTTGTAGCCGCGTGCCGGCTGCAGGACGACGGCGACATTGCCGTACATGAGCGCCGGCACGGCGTAGCTGCCGCAGTCGAGTTCGCCCGGCCGGAAGAAGGGATCGCCCGTCGGCGGCCCCCAACGTTCGCGTACCGCATCGCGCACCGTCGCCGGCAGCGCACCGAGGAAGATCTCGTAGTCGGGCAGCATCAGCCGCTCGCCGTCGCGACGACCGGCGATGCCAGCATTGGTCGGCCCGGCCGCCAGCGCCGCCATGAGAGCGTCGCCCTCGTCCGGCGCACCGTCGACGCGGTAGCCGGCGCCGGCCAGATTCGCCAACAGGTCGACGGTGCTCGCGGGCACGTCGAGGCCGACGCCGTTGCCCATGCGGCCGTCGCGGTTGGGGTAGTTGGCCAGCACGATGGCGACGCGCCGCTCGCCCGCCGCCTTGCGCCGCAGCCGGCACCACGCGGCGGCCAGCTTCGCCGTGAAGGTGACACGGTCGGCCACCGGCACATGGGCGACGATGTCGGCCTCGGTCGCCGCGTCGCGCCGCGCGGCGTCCTTGAAGGCGATGGCGCGCGACAGGATGCGGCCGTCGACCTCCGGCAGCGCCACGTTCATGGCAATGTCGCGCGCCGACAGGCCGTTGGCGCCGTCGCGCCACGCCGCCGTGCCGGAGCCGGCGAGGATCACCTGCAGCACCGGGCAGTCGGCGGCCGCGAAGGGTCCGTCCTCGGGCGCGTCCGGGCGGGCGACGGAGAACGACGTCGCGTTGAGCATCACATCCGGCGGCCATGCCGCCAGAGCTTCCGACACGAAGGCGGCGCAGCCGGGATCGCGCAGGCTCTGCACGTACATGGCGGCGGCGTCGACGCCCTCGCCCTCCAGCGCCGTGACGAGCGCGTCGACCGCCGCCGTGTCGCCCGCCTGCACGAGCGCGCGGTAGAACACGACGACGGCGCGGGGCTTGCCGTTGGCCGCAGCGTGCGTCGGAACCCCGTCCTTCGAGACGGCGCTTCGCGCCTCCTCAGGATGAGGTTCCTTTTCGTTGCGATTGTGCCTTGCAGGGCTTTTCCGGTCGCCCTCACCCCGAGGAGCCGGCCGCAGGCTGGCGTCTCGAAGGGCGTGGGCGTCGCTCCGCCGCCACCACCCCGCGCGCAGCAGCGGCGCCGGCTCGCGCCAGTCGGCTTCATGGCCGGTCAGCGTCGCGGCGAAGGCGAGGAAGTGCCGGGCGTTGTCGATGCCGCCGTGCACCAGGTATTGCCACAGGCGCCAGGCGTCCGGCGCCGCCAGCGTCGTGGCGCGAGCGAGCGCCGCATCGGGCTGGTCGTCGCCGGGGAGGAAGGCGACGGGAATTCCCCGCTCGCGGCAGGCCGCCTCGATCTCGTCGACGCCGTAAGGCCAGTAGCCGCGTCCGCCGAGCAGGCGCACGACGACCAGGCGGGCATGGCGCACCACGCGTTCGACATGGAGATCCACCGACAGCGGATGGGCGAGGCGCAGCAGATTGGCCAGCCGCAGCGTCGGCGCGCCCGCGTCGGCCGCGAGGCGTCGCGCCTGCGCCGCGGCGAGGCAGGCGATCTCGGTATCTGCCGCCGTCAGCACCACGATGTCGCCCGGCGACTGGCCGAGGTCGACCGCCTCGCTGCCGTCGTCGATGCGCCCCGGTGCGGCGGCCAGCAGGTGCATGTCAGGCCTCGCGGCCGCCCAGCGCGGCGGCGATGGCAGCACGGTCGAGGCCGGCGCGGCCGATGACCACGAGGCGGCTCGCGCGCGTCTCGTCGCCGCGCCAGTCGCGGTCGAAATAGTGCTCGATACGGTCGCCGACGCCCTGCACGACCAGCCGCCGCGCCCGCCCGGGCACGGCGAGGAAGCCCTTCATGCGCAGCACGTCGAACGTCGCGGCGGTGGCGGACATGCGCCGCGCGATGGCATCCGGATCGTCGACGTCGGGCAACGCGACGACGAAGCTGTCGAAATCGTCGTGCTCGTGATCGTCCTCGGCATCGTGGACGCTGGGGCGCGCCGCCAGATCGTCCTCCGCCGCCGCGCCGAGGCCGAGCAGCACCTCGACGGCGAGGCGGCCATGGCGCGCCGTCACCGTCTTCACGCCGGGTCGCAGGCGCGCGCCGACATCGCCCGACAGGGAGTGCATCGCCGCAGCGTCGAGCAGGTCGGCCTTGTTGAGCACGACGAGATCGGCGCAGGCGAGCTGGTCGGCGAACAGTTCGGCCAACGGGCTTTCGTGATCGAGCGACGGGTCCGCGGCACGCGCCGCCGCCAGAGCGTCGGGATCGTCGGCGAAACGGCCGGCTGCCGCGGCCGGCGCATCGACCACGGCGACGACGCCGTCGACGGTCACGCGTGGCCGCACCTCTGGCCACGCGAAGGCTTTGACCAGCGGCTTCGGCAGGGCAAGGCCGGAGGTTTCGATGATGATGTGTTCGGGCGGGTCGGCCCGGTCGAGCAGCTTCGTGATCGCCGGCAGGAAGTCGTCGGCCACCGTGCAGCAGAGACAGCCGTTGGTGAGTTCGACGACATCGTCGTCGGTACAGGCATCCATGCCGCACCCGGTCAGCAATTCGCGATCGACGCCCAGCTCGCCGAACTCGTTGATCAGGAAGGCGAGGCGCCGACCACCGGCGTTCTCGACAAGGCTGCGGATCAAGCTGGTCTTGCCGGCGCCGAGAAAGCCGGTGACGACGGTGGCGGGGATACGACGCATGGAAACTCTGGTCAGGCGGACTTGAGGACGAGCGGCAGGCCGGCCGCGAGGAAGACGACGCGATCGGCCGCCGCCGCCACGTCCTGGTTGAGACGGCCGGCGGCGTCGCGGAAGGCGCGGGCGAGCGCGTTGTCGGGAACGATGCCGAGCCCGACCTCGTTGGCCACGCACACCACCGGCCCGCGCGCCGCCGCCAGCGCGTCGAGGAGACCCACGCGCGCGGCGTCGAGGTCGTCCCCGGCGAGCAGCAGGTTGGACAGCCAGAGCGTCAGGCAGTCGACGAGCACCACCGCGTCGGGCGCCGACACCCTGCCGAGCACGGCGGCGAGGTCGCGCGGCGCCTCCTCGGTCGCCCAGTGCGGTCCGCGGCGGGCACGATGGGCGACAATGCGCGCCGCCATTTCGGCATCGCCGGCCTCGCCCGTGGCGACGTAGATCGGGCGCGCGCCGGGCACGGATTCGGCCAGCGCCTCGGCATGGCGGCTCTTGCCCGAGCGGGCACCGCCGAGCACCAGTGTGAGCGCCGGCAAGCCGCGACCGGGCGGCTCGCGCATCGAGGCCTTCGTCACGTGGTTCCTCCGCCCGCGGAACGGACAACACAGCGCGCCGAAGAGGTCTCCTGGCTCGGGGTCATCGACCCGGGGCCCCTTCCCGATGACTTGCGCCACCAGTGGGTTCACGCCCGCGGATCTCGCCGCTCACAGTTGCGGGGGCAGCGCCGGCCTCGGAACCCTGACGGGCTCCTCACCGGACTTCCCTGTTTCAGCGCGGCAGCAACGCTAGCATGGCGGTGCGGTCCGGCTCCACTCCCGGCTTTTCGGCCGGGCGATGGTTGAAATGAAACATCGCCCAGGCGCCGTCCGGATGGCTCTCGGTCGGCGCGAAATGATCGAGCCGGGTGAGCGAGCAATTGTCGACCTGGCAGGCCAGCGCCACTTCAGGGTCGAGGCGCAGCTTGTGCGCCAGCGCGGCGCGGATGGTGCCGCCATGCGCGACGACCACGATGTCGCGGCCGGCGTGGTCGGCGTTCAGCCGGTCGATCGTCAGCGCGACGCGCTGGACCATCTCGACGAAGGTCTCGCCGCCGGGCGGCCGGCCGAGCGCCGGCTGCAGCCAGAAGAGATGGCGCGGATTGAGCTCCGCCCAGACCTCCTCGCGCTTGCGGCCCTGCCAGTCGCCGAAATGCTGCTCGCCGAGATCGGGTTCGATCAGCGGCTCGGGCAGGTCGAGGCCGGCGTCGCGGATAGCGGCCGCCGTCTGGATCGCGCGCCTGAGATGGCTCGTCACCAGCAGCGAGTCCTTCGGCAGCAGTCGGGCGAGCGCCTGGTAGGTCGGCGGATCGTCGGTATTCGCCTCGGGGTCGCTGTTGCCGTAGATGCGGCCGTCGACCCCCGTCACCGGGGCGTGGCGGACCCACCACCACCGCGTCCTCTGCGTCATGCGATACCCCCGGCGGCGATCGCCGCCGTTGCCAGAAGCGCGGCCGTCTCGGCGGCCTGCTGGGCGGCGCCCAGCACGTCGCCGGTATGGCCGCCGAAGCGGCGCTTGGCGACCGCCAGCACCAGCGCGGCGGCCACGGACGCCAACGCCAGAACGACGACCACGCCGAGGCCGATATGACCGATCAGGAAGAGGGCGGCAAGTCCGGCCCCGATACCGGCGGCCCGCCAGGCCGCGGCGCGGTCCGGCGCGCCGGCATCGGCGCCGAGGCCGTCGGCCCGTGCCGGCGGCACCAGGGCCATCGCCGGTGCCAGCAGCGCCCGGCTCGCCGCCGCCGAGGCGACCAGCGCCGCCCCGGCCAGTACCGGCGCGTATAGGGCGAGGTCGGCCAGGGCCAGGGTCCGCAGGCCGATGGAAAAGATCAGGGCCACCACGCCCCAGGCGCCGACCGGTCCCTCGCGCATCACCGCCAGCGCCCGTTCGCGGTTGGCGAGGCCGAGCCCGTCGGCCGTGTCGGCGAGGCCGTCCTCGTGCAGCGCGCCGGTGGCGAGGACGATCGCGCCGACGGCGAGCAGGGCGGCGGCGTAGGCCGGTACGCCGAGCCACAGCGCCGCCGACAGCACCACGGCAGCGCCGACGCCGAGCGCCGCGCCGACCAGCGGAAAGGCCCAGACGACGCGAGAGAGGGGACCGGCACGATCCGCCGCCGCACCGGCCGGCAGCCGGGTGAGGAAGGCGAGCGCGGTGGCGAGGTCGCGCGCGAGGCCGGCGGCGATGTCCTTCACGACAGGGTCCGGGCGTTGTTGCGCCGCATGGCTACGGGCTATAGCACGCCGACCGCTCTTGCCAAGCCCCCGACGGGCTCCCCCCGCCAGCCGGACGAAGATGACCGACCAGACGGCGCCCCGCGCCCTGCCCGACCTCGCCGCCATCCGCGATGCCCTCGCCGGGCTGCCCGGGCCCGACGACGAGGCCGCCGCCGCCGCCGCCGCGCGCGAGCCGATGCTGACCAAGCCCGAAGGCGCGCTCGGGCGGCTGGAGGAGCTGGCCCACTGGGCCGCCGCCTGGCAGGGCCGCCACCCGGCGCAGGTCGAGCATCCGCGCGTCGCCGTCTTCGCCGGCAATCACGGCGTGGCGGCACGCGGGGTCTCGGCCTACCCGGCCAGCGTGACGGCGCAGATGGTGCGGAACTTCATCGCCGGCGGCGCCGCCGTGAACCAGCTTTGCCGCATCGCCGATGCCGACCTGCGCGTCTACGAGCTGGCGCTCGACAGCCCGACCAATGATTTCACGCAAGGTCCCGCGATGAGCCCGGCCGACTGCGCCGGCGCCATCGCCTACGGCATGACGGCCGTCGAGCCCGGCATCGACCTGCTCGCCGTGGGCGAGATGGGCATCGCCAACACGACGTCGGCCGCCGCGCTGTGCGCCGCCCTCTGGGGCGGCGACGCCGGCGCCTGGGTCGGCCCCGGCACCGGCGTGCGCGGTGCCGCGCTGGCAGCCAAGATCGAGGCGGTGGAGGCCGGCATCGCGGCCAACGGCGCCGCGCTGGGCGAGCCGCTGATGGTGCTGGCGGCACTCGGCGGACGCGAACTGGCAGCCATCGTCGGCGCCGTGCTGGCGGCGCGGCTCGCCCGCGTGCCGGTGCTGCTCGACGGCTACGCCGCAACGGCCGCCGCGTCGGCCCTCTACGCCGTCGACGCCCGCGCGCTCGACCATTGCCGGGTGGCGCATCTCTCGGCCGAGCCGGCGCATCGCGCGCTTTGCGAGCGGATCGGCCAGAGGCCGCTGCTCGACCTCGGCATGCGGCTCGGTGAGGCGTCGGGCGCCGCGCTGGCCATCCAGCTCGTGCGCGCCGCCGTCGAATGCCATCGCGGCATGGCGACCTTCGAGGAGGCAGCGGTCAGCAGCAAGGCAGGCTGACCCGCCTACTCCCCCGTTCGCAGCAGCAGGCCCTGGCGGCGGGCTACCTCGAACGACCACAGGAACACGGCGGTCGCCGCCGTCATGCAGGCGAGGTTGAGCAGCGTCGCGCCGGCCAGCCAGTCCCAGCGGAAGCCGTGACCGAACAGCACGCTCCTCATGCCCTCGAAGACGTAGGCCGGCGGCAGGCACCAGGCGAGCCATTCGATCCAGTCGGGCAGCGCCTCGACCGGGAAGTAGATGGCGCTGACCGGGGCGACGAGAAAGATCACCAGCCAGGCAAGGCTCTCGCCGCCGAGGCCGGTGCGCAGCAGCACGGCGATGACGGCGATGCCGACGGCCCAGCCGAACATCATCAGGTTGATGAAGAACGCCGCCAGCGGCAGCCCGAGGTCGAAGATCGAGTAGCCGAAGATGAAGCTGGCGAGAATGGCCGCCGAGAACGAGCCGATGCCGACGCGCACGAGGCTCGCCCCCATCAGCGCGATGACCAGTTCCCACGGCCGGATCGGCGTCACGAAGAGCTGGCCGAGATTGCGCGAGTAGAGTTCCTCGAGGAACGAGATGGTGAAGCCGAGCTGACCGCGGAACAGGATGTCCCACAGCAATACGCCGGACACCAGCACGCCCGCGGCCTGCGCCACCCAGTCCGAATGCTGCTGGAAGTGCAGCGTGATGAAGCCCCACAGCACCATCTGGATGGTCGGCCAGTAGATCAGTTCGAGGATGCGCGGCCACGAGCCGCGCAGCAGGAACCAGTGGCGCATGAACATCGCGCCGACGCGCCTGCCGGGACTGCCGCGCGCGGCGATGGCGAGCGTGGGTGGCAGCGGTTCGGCGCTCATTCGGCGGCCTCGCGGCGGCGGTCGCGGGCGATGTCGAGGAACACCTCCTCGAGGTTGCGGCGGCCGTAGCGCGTCACCAGATCGGCTGGCACGCCGCGGTCGACCAGCTTGCCAGCGCGCAGCATCAGCACCTCGTCGCACAGCCGCTCGACCTCGCTCATGTTGTGCGAGGCGAGCACGATGGCGGCGCCGGTCTCGCGGCGGAACTGTTCGAGGTAGCTGCGCAGCCGGTCCGCGGTGTCGGGGTCGATGGAGGCCGTCGGCTCGTCGAGCAGCAGGACGGCCGGCTCGTTGAGCAGCGCCTTGGCCAGCGCCACGCGCGTCTTCTCGCCGGCCGACAGGCGCCCGACCGGGCGATCGACGAAAGCTTCGAGGTCGAGGTCACGGGCGAGCCGGGCGATGCGACCGGAAACGTCGGCGACGCCGTAGAGGCCGCCGTAGACGGTGAGATTCTCGCGCACGGTCAGCCGGTTGGGCAGCTCGACATAGGGCGAGGAGAAATTCATGCGGTCGAGCACCCGCCAGCGCTGGCGCGTCATGTCGGCGCCGAGCACCTCGACTTGGCCCTCTGTCGGCAGCAGCAGCCCGAGCATCATGGCGATGGTCGTGGTCTTGCCGGCGCCATTGCCGCCGAGCAGCCCGACGCAGGTGCCGGCCGCGACAGTGAACGAAATGCCGTCCACGGCGACCACATCGCCGTACCGCTTGCTCAACCGGTCGACTTTGACAACCTGCATTGGCGGGGATATTCCGGCCTCGACAAGGGGTTGGCAGCAGGTCCGCCCCGATGGACGGGACGACACCCGCGACCATGATGACGGCGGACGGGACGGAACTGCCCCGGGCCGGGCACGCGGGACAATATGGCGCCCCGCGGGCCGAGGTCCAGCCGGCGCGCACGCGAGCCGGACGGGTCAGCCTGCGCACCCTGACGGCCATCCGCTGGATCGCCATCGCCGGCCAGATCGCCGCCCTCGTCGTGGTCCGCTACGGCCTCGGTTGGGCCCTGCCCATTGCCCCCGCCCTTGCCGTGGTCGCGGCCTCGGTGCTGCTCAACCTCGCGCTGGCCTTCCGCCGCCCGGCGCGCGGCCGCCTCGGCGACGCCGAGGCGGCGGCCTATCTCGGCTTCGACGTGCTCCAGCTCGCCGCCCTGCTCTATCTCACCGGCGGCCTGACCAACCCCTTCGCGCTCCTCGTGCTGGGGCCGGTTGCGGTGTCGGCCACGGTGCTGTCACGCCGGGCCACGGCGGCGCTGTGCGCACTGGTCATCGCCTGTGCCAGCGGCCTCGCCGTGCGCTACATGCCGTTGCCGTGGAGCGATGGCGCCGGGCCAGCGCTGCCCGATCTCTACATCGTTGGCACCTGGGCGGCGGTGGCCATTGGCACCGTCTTCCTCGCCGCCTACGCGGCCAGCGTCGCCAACCAGGGCCGCCAGATGCAGGATGCGCTGGCAGCGACCCAACTCGCGCTGGCCCGCGAACAGCGCGTCTCGGCGCTCGGCGCGCTCGCCGCCGCGGCGGCGCACGAGCTGGGCAGCCCGTTGTCGACCATCGCGGTGACGACCAAGGAACTGCTGCGCGAGGTGCCGGCGGACGATCCGATCGCCGAGGATCTGCGCATGCTGCAGACCGAGTCCGACCGTTGCCGCGACATCCTTGCCGAACTTGGTCGCCGTCCCGACGCCGCCGGCGGCGGCGAGCCGTGGCAGGAGATGCCGCTGTCGGCCCTGGTCGAGACAGCGGCGCGGCCGCACCGCAACGAGCGCGTGCGCCTGGCGATCGAGAAGCTGGCGCTCGACGGCACGCCTGAACCGGCGGCGCGGCCGAGCCCGGAGTTCCTGCACGGCGTTGGCAACATCCTGCAGAACGCGCTGCAGTTCGCCGCGCGCAATGTCTGGGTGACGCTCGCGTGGGATGCCGCCACCGTACGCATCACCGTGCGCGACGACGGTCGCGGTTTCGCGCCGGCCGTGCTCGACGTCATCGGCGAGCCCTATATTTCCAGCCGCGGCGGCGAACATCTCGGCCTCGGCATCTTCATCGCCCAGACGCTGCTGGCGGAAACCGGCGGCCGCCTGGCCTGCCGCAACGCGCGGGCCACGGACGCGCGGCCAGCGGGCGCCGAGGTTGACATCGTGTGGCCGCGCGTCACTCTCGATACCGCCGCGGGCCAACAGGAGAACCGGCCATGACCCAGACCGACATGCCGGAAGTCGTCATCGATCCCGACCTGCCGGAACGGGAGCGCACGCTGCTGATCGTCGACGACGAGCGCAACCTGCGTACCCAGCTCGCCAAGGCGATGGCACGGCGCGGCTTCGTCGTCGCGACGGCCGAGAGCGTCGTCGAAGGTCTGGCGGCGGCGCGGGCCGAACCGCCGCGATACGCCGTGGTCGACCTGCGGCTCGGCGACGGCAGCGGCCTCGACGTCGTCGAAGCCCTGCGGGCGGCGCGCTCCGATATCCGCGTCATCATGCTGACCGGCTACGGCAACATCGCGACGGCCGTCGCCGCCGTGAAGGCTGGCGCCGTCGACTACCTGCCGAAGCCCGCCGACGCCGACAGCGTCGCCACGGCGCTGCTGGCCGACGCGCGCCCTCTGCCGCCACCGCCCGACCGGCCGATGTCGGCCGACCGGGTGCGCTGGGAACACATCCAGCGCGTCTTTGAGCAGTGTGATCGCAACGTTTCCGAGACGGCGCGGCGCCTCAACATGCACCGCCGCACCCTGCAGCGCATTCTCGCCAAGCACGCGCCGAAGGAATAGCCGCGGGCGCCTCAGCCGTCGCCGAGTTCGACGACGAGGCGCCGCCGGCGCAACTCCGCCACAGCCGACTCGACATCGGCGTCGACCTTCGTCGCCTCGGCTTCGGGAAAAGCCTCGCGCACCGTATCCTGCAGCTCCGCCAACGTCACCGGGTCGGCCAGCAGGCGCCACAGTCCGGTCGACAGACCATCGAGCCAGTAGACTTCTTCCGTGTCGGGCTCGACGAGAAACATCTCGTCATCGACCGGCGTCTCGCCGACCACGGGATTGCGTACCAGCCGCACCGTCATCCCACCGCTCCGAACCGTGCCGCGAGAACATCGCACGCCGCCGCCCCGTCGTCATAGACGAGCCGTAGGCCGCCGGCGGCCGCGAGGCGTGCCAGCCGCCCAACCAGTTCCGCGGGACCGACGGCGGGCGCGGTCGCCTGCTCAATCAGATGCGCAGCGAGGGCCGCGGCGCCGACCGGCTCGAGCCGGGCCGGGCCGGCGCCGGCCCGGCGCTCCAGCAAGACGAAGCCGGCCAGCGGCGCCCTTGTGCCGAACGGCGACGCCGCCGCGCCGCCGAGCCATGCGGCGTCGCCGACCCATTCCGTGGAGTGGCGCTCGACGAATGCCGCGAGCCGGTCATCGCCCGGCGGCAGCGGCAGGCGGGCCCGTGCCGACAGGCCGAGCGCCACGATGGCCGGACGAGGATCGTCCCCCGTGTCGACCAGCACCCGGTCGTCGCCGAGTATCGGAGTGCCACGCGCTGCAAGGCGCAGCGCCAGTGTCGACTTGCCGGCCCCGGTGTCCCCGAGGGCGACGACCGCGCCGGCCGTGAAGACTGCCGCCGCGCCATGCAGGCCAACCAATCGCGGCACGCGCACGAGCTGGCCGTCTACAAGCAGGCCGGCGAGCGCGTTGGCCGCACTGAGCGGATCGGCCGCCGGCGATTCGCCGCCCGGCCAGCCGGTCGCCTCGACCCGCCAGCCGGTTCCCTCGCGATGCACCGTCACATCCGCCCGGCCGCCCGGACGGGCCGGCCCGTATGGCCAAGCCGGTAGCGCGAGGGCAATGGCGCGCGCGAGTTCGAGCGAAGCCGGAAGCGCAACACGGCATGGCCGGTCAAGGCCAGCGAAATCGATGGCGTCGCCATCGTGGCCGGCCTCCGGGGCAGGCCCGGCATGAGTCATCGCTTAACCAATCCGAAAGCCCGGGCGGCGAGAATGAATCGAACAGTACAGCAGCACCCGGCGGCTTGCCCACCGGGTGCCCCTGGAGCCGCAGCCGGCACGGGACGGGACATGGCGCCGACGGCCGCAAGACAGCAGCAACAGACGGGCTCGGCACGCGGCCAGGCGCCGATGCGCCCGGAAGCGCAACTTTGCGACTACGTCGAGCAGCTGCGCCTGCACCGCAAGGACCGCCGCGCGGTCCATATCCATCTGTCGGCCTTGCAGCGTGACCATCGCAAGGGACATCACATCCGCATGGCTGCGGACACGTTCAACCATGTCGTGAAGCTGTTCGAGGGCGCCATCTTCGTGCTTTCGAACGACGACATCATTGTCTTCGCCAACGGCGCCCGCATACGCGACATCGACGAGGCCGTCCTCAAGGTCCGCTACCTGTTCAGCGAGGATCCGCTGGCCCATGACGAGGACGACGAGCAGGAAGAGGCCGAGCCAGGCCGGTTCTGTACCTGGTACGACGTCACGACGCAGTATGACGAGCTGTGTACGCTCGCCGCAGAGTTGCGCCGCGTCGCCGAGTTGCCGCCGGCCGAGCGCGCGGCCATCGAGGCCGAGGCGGCTGCCCGCGTCGCCGACCGGCGTGCCGGCGCCGATGCCCGCGCGCGTCCGCATGGGCCGCTGACGCTGGCCGAGCTGGTAAACATCGAGGAAGCGATCGCCACCCTCGACCTGGCACCGATGATGCGCCGCCAGCCCGTATGCGCGATCACCCGCGGCGCGGCCCCCCAGCATGTGCTGGACGAGGTCTTCGTGGCGATCGACGAACTGGAGCGCGTAGTGACACCGCGCCGTCCACTGACGTCCGACAAGTGGCTGTTCCGTCGCTTCACCCATACCCTCGACCGCCGGATGATGGTGCTGATCACGCGCATCGAGGGCTACACGCCGCCGAAGTTCTTCTCGCTCAATCTCAACGTCTCGACCTTGCTGTCGCCGGAGTTCGTCGCCTTCGACAACGCGCTGCGCAGCGGCGCGCGCGGCACGATCATGATCGAGCTGTCGCTGGTCGATGTATTTTCCGACATGGCCGCCTATGCCTTCGCCCGCGATTTCGTGCGCGACCGCGGCTACAAGGTATGCATCGATGGCCTGTCCTGCTTCACCGCCGGCTTTGTCGATCGCGAACGCCTCGGCGCCGACATGATGAAGGTGGCGTGGACCAAGGACATGCTCGAGGACGTCTCCGGCCAGCGCCGCGCTACGCTCGCCGACACGGTGCGGCGGGCCGGGCCGGCGCGCGTCATCCTCTGCCATTGCGACGGCGGCGACGCGATCGAGGTCGGCCGCGGCGTCGGCATCTCGCTGTTCCAAGGCCACTGGGTCGACCGCCTGCTGGCGGAAACGCCGGGGCTGGCGCGCGCCGCGGGTTGAGGCGCGACCGATCGCCTACCGCTCGCGGAACGCCTCGCTGGTCGTCTGCAGCACGCGGTCGGTGAGAAAGCTCAGGATTGTCCTGCGCCCGATCTTCAGGTCCGCCTGCACTTGCATGCCCGGCACCACCGGCTGATCCTTGGGCGTGGCACCAAGGTGCGCGCGGTCGGTACGAATGGTGACAGTATAGTTGAACGCCTTGCTCTGCTGGTCCTCGGTGGCGTCGGCCGATATGCGCTCGACGACGCCATCCAGCGTGCCGTAGCGAGTAAAGTCGTAGGTGTTGACCTTGACCTCGGCGACCTGTCCAACCTCGACGTACCCGATATCCGCGTTGGAGATGCGGGCCTCGATGATCAGCGTATCACCGGTCGGCACGATGTTCATGATCGGCTCGTTGGGACCGATCGACTGGCCGATCGAATGCACGGTCAGGTTCTGCACCACGCCGTCTACCGGCGCGCGCAGGGCAAGATATTTCTGCCGTGAGCGTGCCTTGGCGAGGTCGGCGGCGGCGCGCGCCATGTCCTGGCGCGCCTGCACCAGCCGGCCGTAGACGTCCTCACCGAACTTCTGGTCGACCTGGCGGCGCAGTTCGCGGGCCTCGCCGACCTTGGCGATCGCGACGGCGAGATCGTCCTGCGCCCGCTCGTACTCGCCGCGCAGGCCGATCAGCTCGCGCTCCTGCGCGAGAAGGCGGATGCGCGAGAAATATCCCTTCGCCGCCAGTTCGCGCAGGCCGGTGTTCTGTTCATCCAGCAACGCCACCTGACCCTCGAGCGCCTTCACCTTGGTATCGAGCGCCGCCATCTCCTCCTCGCGTTGGCGCATGACCTGGTCGGCAGCCTCGCGCTCGGCGCGCAGCCTCTCGCGCCGTGCCGTAAACAGGTCGTTCTGGGCAGCGACGATCTGGGGGGCGCGGTCGCGCAGCACGGCGGAGAACTCGATCGTCTTCCGGTCGACCGATTCCGCTTCCAGCCGTGCCACATTGGCGGAGAAGTTGAGCCAGTCGCTCTCGAGCTTGGCGGCTTCCTCGTCGATCAGCTCGGGATCGAACTCGAGCAGCGCCTGCCCGGCAGCGACACGGTCGCCATCCTGGATGAAGAGTTGCACGACACGGCCACCCTCGGGGTGGTTGATCACCTTGACCTGGCCGTCGGGGCGGACACGGCCTTCGGCCGTCGCCACCTTGTCGACTTCGGCGATCGCCGCCCAGGCGAGGCCGACGAAGAAGAAGGCCGCCACCGAAACCATCAGCCAGGTGTAGAAGGGCGAGTGCGTGCGCGCGGCGACCGCCTGGGCATCCGGCAAGAAATCCGCGAACCGTGCCGGTGCCACCACCCGGCGCAGTCCGCGCGGGTCGAGCATCAGCGACGAGCTGTCGCCACCAGGTGCCGCAGGCAGGCCACCGGGACGCACCGGCGGCTTGCCGGAACCACCCGGGGGCGCTCCGCCGGGAGCGTCCGGCGTGGCAAGTCGGAAGCCGCCGGCCATCACTGCGCCGCCGGCGGCATCGCCGCGTCTTCCATGCCGGCACGCTGCTCCTCGGTCATGCGGGTACGCGCGTAGGCGATGACATCGGCCGGCTTGCCGACGCGCTCGATGCGGCCATCGATGAGCAGGCCGACCCGGTCGCAGATGGCCATCGGCGACATGCGATGGCTGACGATGATGATCGTGCGGCCGCGCGCGGCGCGGCGCAGGTTCCTCATCAGGTACTCCTCGGCCACCAGATCGAGTGCGCTCGAGGCTTCGTCAAGAACGATGATGCGCGGATTGCGGATCAGCGCGCGGGCGACGCAGATGAGCTGGCGCTGGCCGGCCGAAAGGCCCGAGCCGCGTTCGCCGAGCACCGTCTCATAACCCTTCGGCAGACGCTGGATGAAGCCATGCGCGCCGACGAAGCGCGACACCGCTACGATGCGGGTCGGATCCTTGATCGGCATGCCGAAGGCGATGTTCTCGCGCACGGTGCCGGCGAACAGCTGATTGTCCTGCGGCACGACGCCGATCTGCTGGCGCAATGTCGCCGGCGAGATGTGGCGGATGTCGGTGCCGTCGATCAGCACGCGTCCGTCGTTCGGCTCGTAGAGGCCCTGCAGCAGACGGACCAGCGTGCTCTTGCCCGAGCCCGACGGCCCGACGAGGCCGATCACCGTGCCCTTCGGAATGCGCAGGTCGATGTCGTGCAGTACGGGCGGCAGGTCTTCCTGGAAGGAGAAGGTGACGTTCTCGAAGGCGATGTCGCCCTGCAGCGGCGGCACCGGCGAGGTTTCGCCGGGCTGGCCCTCCATCTTCTCTTCCATGATGTCGTCGAGGCGGGCGAAGGCCGCCTGCACCTCGTGCAACTGATGCCAGGCCGACACGACCTGCCGCACCGGGGCAACGGCGCGGGTGGCGAGGATATTGGCGGCGATGAGAGCGCCGATCGACAGGTTCGACGCGATGATCTCCTGCACGCCGAGGAAGATGATGATCAGCGACACGATCTGCTGCAGCAGCGTGCCGATGATATTGACGATATTGCCCTGATTATTGGTCTGGAAACCCGTCCAGGCGCCCAGCGCGAGGCGACGGCTCCAGCGGTTCTCGACTTCGGATTCGAGGCCGAGAGACTTGATCGTCAGGGCGTTGTTGACCGTCTCGTTGAGCGCCGACGCCTTCGCCGCGTGGGCGACGAAGTTCTGGTTGATCAGTTCCTTCTGCTTGTTGTGCACTACCCAGGACAGGGTGATGAACAGCGGAAAGCTGAGGATCACCACCATGCCCATCGGCCAGTGCACGAAGAACAGCGCGCCGACGAAGACGAAGACGAAGGCCATGTCGACCAGCGTCACCGGCATGGAGCCGGTGAAGAAGGCCCGGATGGTGTCGAGCTGCCGCAGGCGCTCGCTGATCATGCCGGCGGGCGTCTTCTCGAAATGCGAGAACGGCAGATGGACAAGATGGTGCACGACCTCGCTGCCGATCAGGGCGTCGAGGCGGGCGCCGGTATGGCTCGAGACATAGCCGCGGATGGCGCGCAGGATGACGTCGAACACGTACATCGTCACCATGCCGATGACGAGCACGACGAACGTGTCCATCGCCTTCTGGCCGATGACCTTGTTGTAGACGGTCATCAGGAAGAACGGCGAAATCAGCGCGAACAGGTTGATCACCGCCGAGGCGAGGATGAGTTCCCACATCACCGCACGGACCCGCTCGGCGATGAGCGAGCGCCAGCCCGGCCGGCTGGCCATCACGTCGTTCGGCTTGATGAGGATCGCGCGCGTCGCCGGTACCGCCTCGGGCCGCACGCGCAGCGCCCGCTCCTCGACCGGGTCGAACACCTCGAGTTCGCCGCCTTCCCGTCCGACGACGACGACGGCGCCACGCTCGCTGGCGCCGAACAGCAGGTAGGGCGGCGGCAGGCGTTCGAGGTCGCCCGGCACCAGCTCGACCTCGCGGGTGACGTAGCCGAGCCGTCCGGCGGCGCGCAGGAAGACGTCGCGCGTCATGCCGTCGTCGGGAATCGGTACGGAGTTGCGGATATCGGCGATGGTCACCGGACGCGCGAAGTGCAGCGCCACCCGCACCAGACAGCGCAGCAGGACATCGCTGCGCTCGGTCTCGGCGGCCGCTTCGGCCTCGGCGGGGACGCCGGAGCGCGTCGCACCTGCCAGCCGGTCGGCCCGCGGCGTCACCTCAGGCGACGCGGCGCCGGGACGCGCGCGCGGCTCATCATCCGGATCGTCCGCCGTATCGACGGGTCGTATCGATATCGTATCGCCGGGCGGCGGCGCCGACATCGGCCGCGCCGCGCCGCCCGCGCCGACGGGACGGGTACGGACCTGCGGGGCCGCTTCGCCGTTTCCGGTCGGCACGGCCCGTGGCGCACGCGGCGGCGGACGAACGACCGGCGAACCGTCGTTGCCCGGCGGACCCGGCGGCGGGGTCGGCGGTTCCACCATCAGCCCATCAAGTCCTTCGTTCTCGCCACGGAGGGTGGCGCGAACCAACTCAATAGTGGTTAACGCCGCCGCGACGGTCGCGATGGCGGACCTTGCCCCGGCTCCGGTCCGGCCGAACAGGACGGCGCCCTGCCCGGCAGCAGCCTTGACCAGACGTTAATAAAGCGGGTGCGATCATGCTGGCAAGTCCCGCAGAATACACGTCTTATTGTCCATCCGGTTTGATGCCGGGCCGCAACAAGCGCTGGTGCTACGCCCGATCCCGGACTATATATACGCGACGGCACGGGGCCGGCCGGCCACCCAGTACACCAGCCGGGACGATCCGGACAGCAGCGAGCGACGGCCATGACCGACACATTCCGCTACCGCGCCGGCCTGGCGCCCGCGATGGGTGTGGCTGTTTTTGCCGGCCTCCTGTCTGTCAGCGTACCAGTGTCCGCGCAAGGCCGCGATGCCTTCGCGGTGCCCGAGCGCCTGTTTCAGGACGCCACCTCGAACACGGTGGAATCGCGCCAGAATCTCTCGCAGTACCTGGTTGGCGACCGGCCGTTGCCACAGACCGTTGCGGCCCGCGCCGTGACGGCGATCCACGCCCTGCGGCAGAACCGCGCCGGCGCCGACCCGATGCAGGTCGTCGCCGCCGCCGACCGCATCGCCGCGCTGGCGGGACAGGCTCTCTGCCCGCCCAAGGTCGCGCACGCCACGATCCCGGACAATATCCAGCTACCGGCAGGCGCCGAAGGCTTCAAGTTCGGGCCGAGCGACGCCGCGCCGGTGCCGGGCTTCCAGTCGGTCACCCCTTCCGATGCCCGCCTTGGGTCGCGCGGCAACCAGCAGGCGCCGCGCGGCGTCCACCGTCCGGGCGGCAACAACCTGCTGACCTCCGGCCTCGCCGGCATCCAGCAGTTCCGCACCCCGATCAAGGGGGATGGCCCGCGCCGCGTCATCCTGATCACCGACGACGTGGGCGAGGAGGCGACGACGCTGTCGCCCTTCGGCTCGGAAATGTATGTCAACGGCAAGAGCGTGAAGCTCGGCGACCACCCGCCGAACGAGTGGGTGGACAACGTCGTTCTGGGCAGCAACGACGCGCAGGGTGGCGACGTGCCGTTCCGCAACCAGCGTGCGGGCGTCACGGTCGTCGAGACGACCGTGCGTAACGGTGTCCTCGAACTCGACATGGTGCAGGCGCCGGGTCGCGAGTCCTATATCGTCGGCATGGTCGTCGAACCGATCGACGGCCCGAGCATCCTTGGCCGCAGCCCGCAGGCGCAGGCCGCGATGCCGAACACCGCCGAGTGCGTGCAGCTCGAGGAAGAGATCACCAACGCCCTGGCCGAGCTGATTGAGGAAGTCGCGCCCGAGGCCGGGCCCGATCTCGAGGCGCAGCAACTGCCCGAGCCCGCCTTCGACGACGGCGAGGAAGCGAGCGCGACGTGAGCCGCGCATTGCCCGGCCCGGGCGGCGTCTAGGGGCCATCGAGCGCCCGCGGCGGATTCGTCACGTGCCCGGACACCACAATTCCTGCCCCGGATCCCGCCCGGGCAGCCGGCGACGGCGCCGGGCACTGGCCCTTGGGCTGGCAACGACCATCGTCGTCGCAGCCGCGGCGCCATCGGTCCAGGCACAGGAGGCCCAGGGCGAAAGCGTCCGCGGCAGCCCGCGGCCGGAATACGATCCGTCGGGCGTCGAATTCGATCTGCTGCTTCAGTCCACCCTCGCAGCACTCGGCCTCGGGCCGCCACCCGACCCGGAAGCACCATCGGGTCCGCTGAGCAGCTTCAACGTGCTGCCGGCGCTCGGCCTCGACGTATCCACAAGCGACAACGTCTTCCGCACGCCCAGCGACCGGAAGACGGACACCACCACCACCATCCAGCCCTCGGTGCGCCTGCGCTCCGACTGGACCAGCCATGCTCTCAATTTCGACTTTTCCGGCCGCCTCCAGCGCAACCGGACCTACAAGTCGGAAGACGTCAACGCCTGGTCCGTCGGCAGCGACGGGTTGCTCGAAGTCGACGAGGACCTGCAGCTCAATGCCCTGGTCGGCTATCAGGAGGATCAAGAATCCCGCGGCACCATCAACGATCCGGGGGCAACGGAATCGCCGACGCAAACCTGGGCATACACGGCACGTCTCGGCCTGCAGTACGCGGTCCCGGAAAGCATCCAGGCCTCGCCGAGCTACGCCTTCCGCCGCAACCGCTATGGCGACGACGGCAGTGTCAGCAATCGCGATCGCTGGTTCGATTCGCACAGCCTGACCATGCGCCTCGGCTATGAACTTCAGCCCGGGACGGTCGCGTTCATCCAGCCATCGGTGGAGTTGCGCCGGTATGTCGAGGCGGTGGATCGCAGCGGCCTTATCCGCGACATGAATACCTACGACGCCGGTGCCGGATTGCAGTGGGATACGTCGTCGGTAACGTTCGTCGACATCCAGGTCGGTCTGCGCCGGCAGGTCTTCGAGGATCCAGTGTTCCGTGACAGCACCAGCCGCCTGATCAACGGCACCGCGCTGTGGAACGCCCTGCCTCTCGTCACCTTGCGCGCCAATGTCGGGACCAGCTTCACGCCTTCGACTTCGGCGACCTTTTCCGGCACGCAGGATTACACGTTCAGCTTCGGCGCTGACTGGGAGGCGATGTACAATCTGCTGCTGTCGGCGAACTGGAATGTGCGTCAGGAGAATTTCCTCGGCGAGGATCCGCCCCACGACCGCACGTCGCATACACTGTCGCTGGCCGGTGATCTGCTGATAAACGAGTATCTGACGGGCGGCGTCGAATACGCCTACACGTTCCGCTCGGGCACGCTCGAGACAGACCGTCTGACCGAAAACCTGTGGCGCCTCAAACTGTCCGGCCGGATATGAGGGGCCTGTTGCGCGACGCGGTCCCGACGACCAAGCTTGCGGGCCGGAGGAGCCGTGAAGTGAAACGGTCGGCCTTGTGTGACGGGTTTCCGCGCCACTGGCGCGCCTTCGCGGCGGCGCTCGCCGTGGCCGCGGCGCTGGCGGGATGCAGCGCCGGCGACGATTCCGAACTCCCCATATCCGGCGAAACGCTCGGCCTGCCGCAGCAGCACGGCGAACTCCCCAGCTACCGCCTCGGCCCCGGCGACCGCATCACCATCGCCGTTTTCGGCCACCCCGATCTCTCGGGTGAGTTCGAGATCGACGGTAACGGCCTTATCGCCTATCCGCTGATTGGACAGGTCAAGGCCGGCGACCAGACGGTCGAGGAACTGCAGGCCATCATCGCCGACGACCTCAACCGACAGTTCGTCGTCGACCCGCGCGTCGCCATCGAGGTGATGAATTTCCGCCCGTTCTTCATCCTCGGTCAGGTGAACGCGCCCGGCAGCTACCCCTATATCAGCGGGCTCAACGTGCGCCAGGCCGTGGCCATCGCCGGCGGCTTCTCGCGCCGCGCCCGCCAGGACGAGGTCATCATCGTCCGGCGGGACGGGAGCAACGAGAAGCGCTATCGGGCGACCCCGAACGCCCCGGTCCTGCCCGGCGACACCATCGAGGCTATCAGGCGGCTATTCTGAATCCGCACGGCATCTGCGTGGCCCCCTATTGTGCACTGCAAAATTCCGCCCTATATGATCCATCTGTAACGGTTTGACCCCACAGCTGAAACAGTTGCGCAATGGCTGCGGGAAAAATCGTTTCAATTCAACGCGTCGCACAAGCTTCCTTAACGACTCGTTGAATAAGTTCCTTTACAGCGGCCAAAGGGTCTGACTAGCTGTGCCCTGTTGGTCTAGACTGCGTACCGGTGTGTGCGGAATGCTGTGAGGCGCGCCGCCGGCCGGGACAGGGTCACGGAAAACGCGCCGGCAACGGCGCGCCATGAGTTGTGTCCGGTATCCCGGTAAGGGAAGGCGGCACGAGGATCGAGGCGGAAACGGTCGATGAGCGCGGTGACGCCATTCCCGGTACAGGAGCGCGAAGCGGCGGCTGACGCCGGCTTTGCCCTCGCCGGCGGCGACGAGGACGCGCTCAACCTACGCCGTCTCCTCAGCACCCTGCGCCGCCGCAAGATCATGATCGCCGGCGTCATGGCTGTGATCACGGTCATCGCCTGGCTGCTCATCAACCAGATGACGCCGGTATTCTCGACCTCGACCAAGATCGTCGTGCAGCCCGACCGCACGAATCTGCCGATTCAGGAAATCGTCGTCGACCCGCAGGCCGACTACTACACCAACGACACCGAAGCCGAGGTGATCGCGAGCCGCGAACTCGGCCGCAAGGCGGTCGAGCGGCTCAACCTGATGGAGAGCCCGCTTTTCAATCCGCTACTCCAGAAGCCGAAGCAGCCTCTCGCCTCGCGGCTGTGGACGTCGGCCCGGCGCTTTCTGCTCGGCTTCGTCGCCGATCCCGAGGAAGTGGCGCGCGTGCTGGCCGAGGAGCGGGAAGCGCAGACGAAGCCGGTCGACCCGACGGCGGACATGACTCCCGAGGAGCGCGACCAGTACATGGCCGAGCTGCGCGAAGGCATCGTCTCGGCCTATCTCGGCGGCCTCAGCGTGACCCCGGCGCCGCGTAGCCGCGTCATCACGATCTCCTATTCGTCGACGGACCCCGTCTTCGCCCGCGACGCCGCCAACGCGCAGGCGACGGTCTACATCCTCGATCAGGTGTCGCAGAAGGGCGATGCGACCAAGCGGGTCGGCGTCTTCCTGTCGGAGCGCGTCAACGAACTGCGCGACCGCATGATCGCCAAGGAGCGCGAGATCGCCGACTTCCAGCGCGAGGTCGGCCTGATCGATACCGGCGGCATCACCATCTACCAGCAGCAGTTCGCCGAGTTGTCGCAGCAGCTTCTCGACATCAAGACCAAGCGGACCGAGATCGAAGCGCGCACCCAGCAGGTGCAGGAATTGCTCAATGCCGGTTCCGGCGTCGAGACGTCTGCCGCAGTGCTCGACAGCACCCTGATCGGTCGCCTGCGCGAGCAGGAAGCGCAGGTCAGCCGCAAGCTCGCCGAACTGCGCACGCGCCTGCGCCCCGAGCATCCGACGCTGCAGCAGGCGGTCAACGAACTCAACGACCTGCGCGCGGCGATCACGCGCGAAGTCGACAAGGTCGCCGCCAACCTCAAGAACGAACTGCAGATCGTGCGTCTGCGCGAGCAGGCGCTCGAGGCCGAGGTCGCGCGCCTGAAGGGCCTCCTCGACGACCAGAACGACGCCCGCGGCAGGCTGCGTGCGCTCGAAACGGAACTGCAAGCCAACAAGCAGCTCTACGAGACCTTCCTCGAGCGCATGCGGCAGACCGACATCCTCGAACAGAGCGAGCAGAAGGCCAACGCACGCATCATCAGTGTCGCCACGGTGCCAGGCGCGCCGTACTTCCCCAACAAGCGTCTGATGCTGGCGGCGGCTATCGCCTTCTCGGCCGTCGTCGGTATCGCGCTTGCCTTCGTCGCCGACTTCCTCGACTCCGGCTTCCGCTCGACCTCGCAGCTCGAATCGCAGACCGGCGTCGCCGCGCTCGGCATGGTCCCGGCACAGGACCGGCGCCGCAACGACGGCAAGCTGCCGCACGAGATCGCGCTGTCGAAACCGAACTCGACTTACGGCGAGGCGATAAGATCGCTGCGCACGGCGCTGATGCTGTCGTCGGTCGACCGGCCGCCGCGGACGGTCCTGTTCACCTCGGCCATCCCCGGCGAGGGCAAGACCTCGACCTCGCTGTCGCTGGCGACGACCGCAGCCAAGTCGGGCCAGAAGGTCGTCATCATCGATTGCGACCTGCGCCATTCCAACCTGCACGTCTATCTCGGCGTCCCGAACCGTCAGGGCCTCTCCGACTATCTGGCGGGCCAGGCCAAGCTCGAGGACGTGATCGAGATCGATCCGCGTTCGACCGTGCACTACATCACCGCCGGCTCGCGCGCGCCGAACCCGACGGACATGCTGAATTCGGACGAGATGAAGCGGCTCGTCCACCGCCTCGGCGAGATGTACGACCTCGTGGTCCTCGATACGCCGCCGCTGCTGGCAGTGTCGGACGCCCTTGTGCTGGTGCGCGAGGTCGACAAGACGGTGTTCGTGGTGCGCTGGGAGAAGACCCGCCGCGAGACGTCGATGGCCGGCCTCAAGATGGCGCTCGAGGCGGGCGCGGACCTCGCAGGCACGGTGCTGACCCAGGTCGACGTCAAGAAACACGCCACCTACGACTACGCGGATTCCGGCTACTACTATTACGGCAGCTATCGGAAGTACTATTCCGAGTAGCCCTCGCTCGCGGGACCCGTCATGACCGCCAGGCGCTCTGTCGCCGCCCCGCTCATCGCTCTCGCCGCCGGGCTCGCCCTGATCTGGCTGGCCGCCCCGCGGCTGGCGGCGGGACTGATCACGGCGCCGTTCGACGCCATCGTGGATGCGCTCGGCCAGGACGCCGACACCGTGCCGCCGCGTGCCCTGCGGCTGGCCGCGGCGAGCCGCCGCAAGGCACTCGGCCTGTTCGCCGATCCGCATCTCGCCACCAGTCTCGGTACGGTCGACTTCGCCCTGGCGCGTGCACCCGAGGCGACGGCAAGCGGTGCAGCGGTCGACCGGGCGGGGATGCAACGCAGCGTCGCCAGCTTTGCCGCCGGCCTCGCGGCCGCGCCGACGGAACCCTTCGCGTGGTTCCAACTCGTCTATGCCGCGCTCTATGCCGGCGCGCCGGCCGCGAACGTCGATCCGGCACTGCGGACGTCGATCGTCGCGGCCCCGACCCACCCACGCCTGGTGACACCACGACTGACCATCGGCCTCGCCAACTGGCCCCATCTGTCGCCGGAGACGAAGGCACTGCTCGCACGCCAGGCCGAGCTGGCGATGCGGTGGTGGCCGGACGAGACGCCGCTGATGGTCCGCCGGATCCGCGCGCTGGCGCCGATGCGCGAGGCGCTGGCCGGCGCCCCTGCCCTCAGGACCGAGTTCGATCTCGCCTGGACGCGCGGCCGTTAGCGCGACCGCCTTCGCCATCCAGACGCGACGACTGCGACTGGGCGCAGCCGACCCCGAGCAGAATCGCCCAGGTCGCCGCGATCGCCGGAATCTGCAGGCTGAAATCGATCGTCGAATGCGCGGCGAGAAGGACCGTGCCGGCGAAGGCCACGACGGGGACCAGCCCGTCGCGCCGCCGCGTCAGCATGCCGCCGGCCACAACGACGAGGAGCCAGGCAAGCGCGGCGTGTAAGGCCGCGGCCGCCGGCAGGCCACCCTCCAGCGCCAGTTCGAGATAGCTGTTGTGCGCCTGTGTGGCGGCGTGGGCGTGCCGGCCAATGGCCTGCTGCTCGAAATTCTCGTCGCGGATGAGATGGAAGACGCCGGCATACGTGCCGAGCCCGGTACCCAGCAGGGGGCGTTCCGCGATCGCCTCGATCGTCACCTGCCACAGGTGCTGCCGGCCGCTGCCCGTCGTGTCGCTCTCCTGCACGCGTGACGCGGTGCCCTGACCGCTGGCGAAGAACAGCGCGCCGCCGGCGATCAGCACCACGGCGCCGAAGCCGGCGACGGCAACGAAGCGCCCACGCCGGTTGATGGCGAGCCCCAGCACAAGAGCAGCCAGCCCCGCGATGGTAACGACGAGCCCGCCGCGCGAATGCGTGAACAGCAGGGCCGTGCCGGTCACGAGCAGCATGACCACCAGCAGGAAGGCACGGCCCCGCAGCGCCTCGATGGCATGCAGCAGCCGGTGCCCGGCGGACATGGCGCGTTCGACCTCCTCCCAGAAGAGACCGACCGCCGCGACGCAACCAAGTCCGGCCCACGCGGCGAAGCTGTTGCGGTTGACGAAGGTCGCCGACAGCGAATCCGCGTAAGCCCACTTTTCGTACCAGAGGATGGTGTCGTTGCCGCTCCAGAAGGCCGCCAGCCCGTAGAGCGAGTAGACGCCGACCGTACCGACGAGGCACCAGATCAGCGCCCGCGCCCGCGCCGCATCGCGCCCCACCGCCAGCGCGACCCAGAACAGCGCGGCATAGCTCGCCAGACGCATGACGCCGGTGACCGTCGCCACGGGATCGAGGCTGATCGCACCCCGGACGACCGGCCCGTCGCCGACGCCGGCGCCTGACGAGACCGCCGCCAGCGCCGCGCCGATGTCCGCCCAGAACGGGTGATGCCACGCGACCGGCGTCCATGGGGCGGCCTGGACGAGAAACCACGCCAGGGCGCCGGCGTAGAGCAGCAGTGCCGGCAGGTACAAGTGCGCGGGCGGCAGTCGCAACGTCCCGCCGCTCCGCCGCGCCGCCAACGCCCAGAGCAGCAGGAGAACGCCCGCGACGAGGGCCAGCAGGCTCCACGACCACGACCGGGCGCTGCCGAATGGCAACGGCGACAGCGCGATCACCGCGAACAGGGATGCGAACAGGACACGCGCCATCGCCGTCACTCAGTGGAGAAAGAGGATGAGCTGCCGGCGCAACTCGTCGAGCAGGTCGTGAGCGCCGCTGTCCTCCATGAGATTGACTCCGATTCCCGACTTGAATGCATAGAGCGTGAGAAGGACCGGAACAGCGAGGATGCAAAGGAACAGCAGGGTGGCAAACAGATTGCCGATCGTGGCGAGCGGATGAACGCGACGGTCGACACGCCGCCGGTCCGCCGAGCGCCGCTCGCGGCCAATCAGCAGTACCGTGTAGATTCGCAGCAGTGGCAGCGAGAAGCGCAGATCGACGGCATGATGACCGCGCGAGCGAGCGCCGAATACCTGCTTGATCGCCAGCAGTTGCGCGTCGTCGAAGCTGTTCGCCGTGCGCTCGGGGATGCGGGCGAAGAACTCCTCCAGAAACGGGTCGCCGCCCGCCGGGTCCTGTGTTCTGCGTCGCACCATCGCAAGCCCCCGCTCCGGTCAATACGCATTGCGATTGACGAACCCCGTGAACAGGGTGAGGAACAGAATGCGAAAATCGAACAACAGAGACCAGTTGTCGATGTAGTACAGATCGTACTCGACGCGCTGGCGCATTTTCTCCGGCGTGTCGGTTTCGCCGCGCAATCCATTCACCTGCGCCCAGCCCGTGATCCCAGGCTTCACACGATGCCGGCCGAAATACTGATCGATGATCCGCGCGTAGTGCTCGTTGTGCGCCACGGCATGCGGACGCGGACCGACCAGCGACATCTCGCCGCGCAGGACGTTGAACAGCTGCGGCAGCTCGTCGAGGCTCGACAGGCGCAGGAACCGGCCGATCCGTGTCACGCGCGGATCGCCCCGCCGGGCCTGCTGGATGTCGCCGCTGCCGGCGCCATCACGTGCGCTGCTGTCGGCGCGCATGGTGCGGAACTTGTAGACCGTTATCTCGTTGTTGTTGAAGCCGTATCGCTTCTGCCTGAACAGAGCCGGCCCGGCACTGTCGAGGCGGATCGCGGCGGCGATCACCACCATCAGCGGCGACAGGAGGACGAGCAGGATCGCGGCGCCGATGCGATCCTCGAGCGCCTTGGCGATGCGGCTCCAGCCGCGCAGCGGCCGGTCGAAGATGTCGATCATCGGCACGCCGGCGACACTCGACAGGCTACGCACCGGAAGCTGGAAGGCAATGGTTTCGGGACACCACTTCACGCTGACCGGCATCGAGCGCAGGTCCTGGATCATCTCCATCAGCGTACCGCCGGCGCGCCACGGCAGGGCGATGATGACCTGGTCGACCCGATTGGCGCGCACGAAGCGGGTCAGCTCCGCAAGATCGCCGCGCACCGGAATACCGTCGATCGAGTCCGGAACACGTGTCCGTCGGCGGTCGAATACACCGACGATGGCAATGGAGCGGTCAGCGGCGGTCAGCAGTTCGCGAACCAGCCGCTGGCCGTAGTCGCCGGCCCCGACGACGACGACGCGTTCGGATAGACGGCCGGCGTCGGCCCAGCGCGACAACTGCGCGGCCAGCACCATGCGCAGCAGCACTAGTGCCGCGAAGGAACCAGGAAACCACGCCAGCATCCAGGCGCGCGAGTAGGTTTCCGAGGTCTTGGTGAGGAAGGCCAGTGCCAGCAGCGTCAGGATGACGGCCGTCCAGCCTGGCACGAGCCGACCGACCTGCTGGGCAAAATTGCGCCGCCGTTGCAGATCGTAAAGCCCGGCGAAATGAAAATAGTTCGCCGTCAGCAGCACCGCCGCGACGATGGCGATGAAGTAGTACGCCGGCAATGCCAGCTCATCGTGACGCCACCAGTAGGCGAGCACGGCAACCAGGCCGACGATGACCACATCGCCGAGACGCAATGCCGCGGCGGCCAGCCGCAGCAGGTCGCCAGCCAAGCCCATGCGTTTGTTCGCAGGTGCGTTGTCGCTCACGGCTGGCGGCCCGGCCGGACGACATCCAGGGCGGCGCCGGCCGGCTTTCCGGCATCGCTAACTCTTGCCGCTGCCGGCACGACACTCGACATCGGGGCCGCCGTAGTTTCAACCAGATCGTTTTTGCGGTATTGCAACCGCGTCGGGCGACCATAATAGCGGGCGGCGGGCGAAAAGTGAGTGGCCTCGGCCGCCGGTCGCAGCGGGAGCGAGGAACTTCATGGTTGGCTGGCCGTTCGGCCGCAGGCGCGCACGGCAGGAGGTTGCCCGGGCCTCGGCCAGTGTACCGGCTGGCACGACGGTCTACGCCATCGGCGACATCCACGGCCGGCTGGACCTGCTCGACGACCTCGAAGCGATGATCGTGCGCCACGCGGCCCGCCATCCAAGCGGGCGGCGCGTCCTCGTCTTCGTGGGCGACTATATCGATCGCGGCTACGAGTCCCGCAGGGTCCTCGACCGCCTGATAGCCGGGCCGCCCGCAGGATTCGAGCGTGTATGCCTTCGCGGCAATCACGAGGATTTCCTGCTGCAATTTCTCACCGACGGCCGCGACGCCGCGATGTGGCTGGCCAATGGCGGCCGCGAGACGCTCATGAGCTACGGCGTCGCCGTGCCGCCGGGAGGCCGTCTGGACGTCGAGGCCCTGCGCGTCGAGCTTGCGGAGGCGATTCCGGCCAGACACTTGGCCTTCCTCGAAAGTCTCGGGCTGATGCACTACGAGGGCGACTACGTCTTCGTCCATGCGGGCGTTCGGCCGGGCGTTCCGCTCGGCGAGCAGGACGCGCATGATCTCATGTGGATCCGCGACACCTTCCTTGATGCGAACGACGACTGGGGGCGGGTGGTCGTCCACGGTCACACGCCGACGCCCGCACCGCAGGTTCGCGCCAATCGGATCGGCATCGATACCGGCGCCTACGCCACCGGCCGGCTGACCTGCCTCGTCCTGGCCGGCAGCGGGCACGAATTTCTTCAGACATGACGGCCGGCGCGGATGCGCTGTGGCGACGGCTGGCGGCCGGGCAGGACGGCGAAGGCCTGCCTGCAACAGTGGCCCGGCGTTTCGGCGACCTCGTCGGTCCGGCCCTCGCCGCGTCGCTTCTCGGGCCCGGCGGTCTAGACCCGGACACGGTGGCGCGGAGCACTCTCGCCGGTCGTTTTGCCCTGGCAACTCAGCGGAAGTGGCTGGCGCGCATCATCGCCGAGGGCCCGCCCGTGGTCGTCCTCAAGGGCTTCGCCCTGGCTCATCAGATCTATCCGGATGCGGCGTCCCGATGCATGGGCGATCTCGATGTCCTCGTGCGCCCGCGAGACCGGGACCGCCTGATCGACCTGCTCGCGCGAGACGGCTTCGCCTTCCGTCCCCTGCCGACACCGCCCTGGGGCTTCATTTCGACGGCCAGCTACATGCCCTTCGCTTCGGCCGACGGCGCCTGCAACCTCGACATCCACATCCACCCCGACTGCTATCCGGCTTACCGCTCAATGACCACCGAGGCGGTCTTCGCCGCCGCGGTGACAGCGACGAGCGCCGGGATGCAGTTCCACGTTCCGTGCCGCGAACACGCCCTGATGCTGTGCGCCACCAACGCCGCCAAGGACAAGTTCGGTCCCTTCGCGGCACGCAAGTTCGTCGATGCCATGCGCCTGGTCGCCAGCGGTCCCGTCGACTGGCCGACGCTCGACCACCTCGCGGCGGCGGGAAACTACGCGCTGCCGTTGCACGCGTTCCTGCGGCTGCTGCGGCTGCTCGGCGTGCCGGCGGCAGCGTTGCCGGCGCAGGTGGGCACCCCCCTGCCATGGCCGCGCCGCCGGGCGTTCGCCGCCGTGCTCGCTGAGGTGCGGGAACTCTGGCCGTCGGAGCCGGGGCTGGCGGCAACGCTGGTACGCGAACTGCTGCTGTGCACGGAGCCGGCGGTCGGGCTGCACAACGCGGCGGCACGCCTGCGCGGCCTCATCCGGCCGCACCGGGGCATGCCGGGCGATGCCGCCCGGCTGCGATCCTGAGCACCATGGCCGGCAGCCTCTATGCCCGCTTCCGCAAGGGACTGGCCGGCCAGGCCTTCAGCCAGGCCGTGGTGTTCGGCACGCAGATCGCCAGCGTGCCGCTGTTCGTCCATTTCTGGGGCCTGCAGCTCTATGGCGAGTGGCTGGTTCTGTTCGCGCTGCCGTCCTGGCTGATGCTGACCGACCTCGGCTTCACCGCCGCCACCGGCCACGAAATGACGATGCGCACCGCCGCCGGCGACACCGGTGGCGCCCTGTCCGCCTTCCAGACCACATGGCTGGTGCTGTGCGTTGCCTCGCTGCTGGCAAGCATCGCGGCGGTCGCCGCCGTCGCTTACCTGCCCTTCGCCGGAACGTTCGGCTTCGTCGAACTCGATGGCCGCTCGACAGTGCTGGTCCTCGCGCTCCTGCTACTGCAGATGCTCGTGACTCTACAGGCGAACCTGCTGGTCGCCGGTCTCGTCTGTGTCGGCGCCTACGGCGAGGGCAGCGCGCTCGACGCCGTGACGCGCCTCGGCGCCTTCGCCCTGATGATCGGCGCGGTGGCCGGCGGCCTCGGGCCAGTCGGCGCCGCCGCCGGTCTCGCGACCGGCACTTTCCTCGGCTTTATCGCGCTGCGCCTGTGGGTGCGCCACCGCACACCATGGCTGACCTATGGCACCGGCAAGGCCAGCACCGCCACCGGGCGACGCCTGCTGCTGCCCTCGCTCGGCTTCACCGGCTTCGTCGTCGGCAATGCGCTGGCCATCCAGGGTCCGATCCTCGTCATCGGCGCCACGATCGGCCCGGCGGCGACGGTCGTCTACACGACGCTGCGGATGATGACCCGGGCGGTCATCGCGGTCTCGACCCTGCTGTTCGCGAACGTGCGGCCGGAAATCGCCATCGCGCACGGCGCCGGCGACGAAGCGCTCGTCCGGCGGCTGCACGGGCGCAGCGTGCAGGCCGGCGTCTGGCTGGTCGCGTTGGCCGCGACCGCCCTCATCGTCGCCGGCGACCCCGTGGTGCGTCTGTGGACGACCGGCAAGGTCGCCGTCGAGCAGCCGCTATTCGCCCTGCTGATCGTCGCCATGGCCGGCTCGATCGTGGGCCTGGCGAGCGGCACGGTGCTCTACGCCACCAACCGCAGCCAGCAGATCTCGCCGGTGCTCGTCGTCGTCGCCGCGCTCGCGCTGGCGGCTGCTATCCCGCTTGCCGACGTCGCCGGGCTCGCCGGGGTCGCCGCGACGGCGGCGGTCAGCGAATGTCTGCTCGCCGGATGGGTTCTTTATCGGACGCTGCCGGCCATCGGCGAGCGCCTGCCGCCGCTGGTCTCACGTGCGCTGCGGCCGCCCCTCGACATCGGCCGCGTGCTGCTGCGTCGCTGATCCCGAAGCCCCCGGCGCCCCCCCGAGCGCGCCGGCGTAGACCGCCATCATGGCGTCGCCGTACTGGCCGACGCTGTTGGCGACGGACGCCGATGCCAGCGCCGCCGCGCGCATCGCGCGGGCCTGTTCGCGATGTTCGGCGAACCACACCAGCCGCTCCGCCAGCGCATCGACGCTGCGCGCCGGAACGATGAAGCCGTTCTCGCCCTCGCGCACGCAGTCGGGGCCGCCCGTGTTGGCCGAGGCGATGACCGGACAACCGCAGGCGAGCGCCTGCAGCAGGACGAGACCATAGCCGTCCTCGACCGACGGCAGGACGAAGACGTCGGCGCGCGAATACCACTCGCGCAACTGCGGCTGCGGGATGTGCCCGGTGGTCACGATGTCTAGACCCTCGCCGCCGCGTAGCAGGATGTCGGTCTGCGGCGTGCGCGAACCGACGAGGATGAGCTGGCTGCCGGGAATGCGGGCGCGGGCGAAGGCGCGCACGAGATAGTGGATGCCCTTGCGCAGCGACAGACCGCCGACGAACAGTACCCTGAAGCGGCCGTCCGGGCGGGTCTCGACGGGCGAGAAGCGCCGCAGGTCGACGCCGTAGATCACCTTGGCCAGCTTCTCGCGCGGCACGCCGTTGGCGACGAAGCTGCGAAGCGAAAACTCCGACGGTACGGTGATCAGGTCGGCCTCGGCGTACTCGCGATACTCGCGCTCTATCGCGGCGGGATGAAAGCCGTCGATCGTCACGCCGGTCTCGGCGCGCTCCGCCTCCAGCAGCGCGAGCTGCGTCGTCATGTGGGACGAACCGACGTCGAGGATGAACTTGGCGCCCTGACGGCGCGCCGCGAGCCCCGGCCACAGCGAGTAGCGGGAAAGCCCGTGGAAGATGTCGCAGGGCGGCAGATGGCGGGCCACGTACCGGCCGAAGGTGCGATGCGACAGTTCGTCGACTGCCTCGACCAGCCGGCCATGCATCAGGCCGTAGCGCGCCAGCGCCATGCGCGGCAGGACGACCCAGGGATAGGTCGACACGAGACGGCGCGGCAGACCTTCCCCGCGCAGCTTGAACCAGGGATAGCCGCTGAAGACCCGCTCAAGGGCGCCGTGGCGGTACAGCTCGCGGCCGAGATCAAACGTGTGGAATTTACCGATGGTGCCGAGGACAACCCGCACGTCTGCCCACCCCGTCCGCTGCCGGCCATGCGGCAGGCCCGGGCACCGCCGCCGGACCGCCCCTGTCTAGCCGCTCGCCACGGCGCCACGCAACGCCGGCGGCGCGACGCGCGGGGTTCTGCTACCTTGGCGGCGCGAAAGCCGCCGCCACCGCGGACGGCCGCGCGGAAGGCCCGGCGTGGTTACTCGGAACACCCCAGGACTGGCGAGGATCCAGCGCGCCAGCGCAACGCTGGACGATACGGCGCCGCCGAGCCCCAAGGTCGCGCTCGATGTCATCGTGCTGGTGCTGCCGCTGTTCCTGTTCCAGGAAGTGACGGTCGTCGGCCGCCTGTTCCTGCCCGAGATCATCATGGCCGGCATGCTGCCGTTCCTGCTGATGACGCGCGGCCGCATGCTCGCCGACGCGGGGCCGCGCACGTTCTTCCTGCTCGCCTTCGCCTGGCTGGCGTCGCAGGTCCTGACGGACCTGATACGCAATACGCCCTTCGCGGACTACTCGCGCGGCTGGTCGAAGATATTCTTCACCACGACCAATTTCGCCGTCATGTACATGCTGCTCTACGGCAGCCGGCGACGCATCGCCTTCTTCTGCCTCAGCCTGACGATGGGCGGGTTTCTGACCTTCTTCATCCATCCCGCCGACTACGCCTATGCCGACCCGTGGAAGTTCGGCGTCGGCATCTACTGCACCTTCCTCGTCGTGCTGTTGACCCTGCTGCCCTTCGTGCAGCGCGTGTGGATCCTGCCCTCGCTGCTGCTGGCCGGCATCGCCCTGCTCAGCGTCGTGCTCGGTTCGCGCAGCCTCGGCGGCATCACCCTGATGGCCGCCCTGTACATCTTCGTGCAGCAGGTCGTCGGCCGCCGCCAACGCGCCGCGCGTCCATCGCTGATACGAACGCTGATGTTTCTGGGCGTCGGCGTGTTCGTGGCCGGCGGCATCCTGACGATATACAGCCAGGCCGCCGAACAGGGACTGCTCGGCGCCGAGGCCCGCGAGAAGTACGAGTTCCAGGCGGGCACGGGCGGCGCGCTCGCGGTCCTGCTGGGCGGACGATCGGAAATCTTCGTCGCCTCGCAGGCCATCGCCGACAGTCCGATCATCGGCCACGGGTCGTGGGCCAAGAATCCGGAGTACGCCGCACGCCTGCTGCTGCTCGACAAGTTCGGCTACGAGGTCAACTACTCGGCTGCCGAGTCCGAACTGATCCCGACGCACAGCCATCTCTTCGGCGCCTGGGTCGAGTCCGGCACCGTCGGCACCTTCCTCTGGTTCTGGGCCCTGTTTCTCGCCCTGCGCGTCATGTCGAACATGTATCTGCTACGCGAGCCGATGTCGCCGCTGATCGTCTTCGCCTCGATCCTGTTCGCCTGGGACATCCTCTTCTCGCCCTTCGGGGCCGAGCGCCGTATCTTCGCGCCGTTCTACATCATCCTTCTGATGTTCGCCTGGGACCTGCTGCGATCGAATGTGCCGGGCGACCGCCTCGTCGGCCTGCGCCGACGTGCGCCCGCGCGGCCGGCCATGCGAGGCCGGGCGCAATCGCCGCGTGCGGCGCCGTCGCGACCGGCCACCTGGAGGACACCACCACGACCGCGTCCAGCCGGTCCGGGACCACGTCGGCCATGAGGGTTTCGGTCGTTACCCTGTCGTTCAACCAGGCCGCGTTCCTCGAACGCGCCATCCGGTCGGTACTCGATCAGGACTGGCCCGATATCGAGTTCATCGTCGTCGATCCCGGCTCGACCGACGGCAGCCGCGACATCATCGCGCGCCACGCGGACCGTATCGCGCGGGTCATTCTCGAGCCGGACGACGGCCCCGCCGACGGCCTCAACAAGGGCTTCGCCGTCGCCACCGGCGAGGTCTTCGCCTACCTCAACGCCGACGACACGCTGTTGCCGGGTGCGGTGCGCGCCGCCGCAGAGGCGCTGCGACGCCGGCCGGAAACCGACGTCGTCATCGGCCACGGCTACATCGTCGATGCCGCGAACCACGTCCTGCGTCGCTTCCGCTCGGCGCCGTTCAACGCGTGGCGCTTCGCCTACGGCCACGCCGTCGTCATGCAGCAGTCGACCTTCTTCCGCCGCCGCGCCTTCGTCGCTGTGGGTGGATTCAACGTCGATAACCGCACGAGTTGGGACGCAGAGTTAATCCTCCGCATGGGCCTCGCCGGCTGCCGCATCCGCGTCGTCGATGGCTGGTGGTCGACCTTCACCATTCACGACAGCTCGATTTCCGGCACCGGCCGCCTCAACGACGTTTACGCCGAGGATCTCGCCCGCTATGCGCGCATGGTGCTCGGCCGCGAGAGGCGGCCGTCCGATGCCGTGTGGTCGCGGGTCGCCTGGCTGTGGCGCTGGCTGATCGACCCGCTGGGCGCGGCGCAGCGCGTCGCCGACCGCCTGTTCGGACCGCCGCAACCGTTGGCGGATCGCCGGCCGTGACGACCGGTCCGCGCCGTTGCCGGCTCGCCATGGTCGTGCAGCATCCGATCCACTACCACATTCCCCTCTATCGGGCGGTTTCGGCCGACCCCGACATTGACCTCGACGTGCTGTACTGCCAGGCGGCGTGGTCGACGTCCGGCTTCGATCCCGAGGTGAACAAGGTCGTCGACTGGGGCACGCCGCTGTTCGACGGCTACTGCTGGCGCATCTTCCGCAACCTCAGCCCCCGGCGCGACGGCATCGGCTTCTGGAAGTTCGTCAATCCCGGCCTTTTCGCCGCCGTGCTCACCGGCCCGTACGATGCGGTCTACGTCCATGGCTGCAACCATTTCACGCATGTCGCCGCGATGCTGGCGGCGAAGCTCGGCGGCAAGCGCCTCGTCTTCCGCACCGATTCCTACAATCTCGGCGAGCGGTCGCCGGCCAAGCGCCTGCTGCGCCGGCTGATCTACGGCACGCTGTTTCGCCTCGTTGACGTCGCCCTCTATGTCGGCCGGCACAACCGCGACTTCTACCGCGACGCCGGCGTCCCCGAGCGGCGCCTCGTGCACGCCCCGCAGGTCGTCGACAACGACTACTTCACCGCCGCCGCCAAAGCCCTGGCGCCACGACGCGACGAGATCCGCGCCGCGTTCGGCATTCCGCCGGGACGGCGCGTGATCCTGTTCTCCAGCAAGTTCATGGCCAAGAAGCAGCCCTTGCGCCTGATCGAGGCCTTCGCGACCAGCGCCGCCCGGCGCGACTGGACGTTGCTGATGGTCGGCGACGGCGAGCTGCTGCCGGCAGCGCGCGCGCTGGTCGATCGCCTCGGCATCGCCGAGGTCGTGTTCACCGGCTTCCTCGACCAGAAGACCCTGCCGCGCGCCTACACCTGCGCCGACATCATGGTGCTGCCGTCGGCCTTCCAGGAGACCTGGGGGCTGGTGGTGCCCGAGGCGATGAACTTCGGCTGCGCAATGATCGTCAGTGACCGCGTCGGCTGCGCGCCCGACCTCGTCGCCGACATCTGTGGCCTGATCGTGCCGTGGGACGACACCGCGGCGCTGACGGCCGCCATCGACCGGCTGGCGCTCGACGAGGCGCTGCGCGGCCGCTTCGCCGCCGGCGGGCGCGCACGCGTCGCCCGCTGGGGCGTGCCGGAATACGTCGCCGGGCTGCGCCGCGCGCTTGGCCTGCCCGATCGCGTGGCCGTCGGCGGCGCGCCGCCGGAAGCCGGTCAGTCCCCGGGATAGAGCCGGTCGGCGAGGCGGTAGAGCGACGCCATCGTGTCGGCGACCGCATCGAGCGCGAAGGGCGAACCGGCCTCGGCGCCGCGCCGCCGGGCGAGATGTTCGCGGTAGATGGCCGCGTGGGGCAGCGCCCGTTTCGGTACTCCGCCGCTCCGCGGCCGCAGGCGCTGGCCGACGAAGCCGGCGAAGCGCGACAGCGCCGCCAGCGTGTCGTCGACCGGGTCGCGACGCGCCGGCAGGACGCGGAACCCCTCGGGGAAGAAGTCCAGCGACACCGCCGCCCGCTCGAACTCAATCACGATCTCGCTTCGCCGCGCCGTGCCGGCGAGCGACAGGTCGAAATCGAGCCGCGCGCCCGACCTCGTCGCGGCGGTGCCGCCGGCCGCGACGATCGCTGCCCGGTCGCCGCCATCGACGACGTGGCAGGCCAGCACGTCCTCGATCGGGCCGGTCACATGCAGGGCGATGTCGAGGAAATGCACCGCGAGTTCCAGCAGGAGAACCCGGTTGGCCTTCTCCGCGTGCGACCAGCGCGCCGCCTCGCCGAGGATGCGGCCGGAATGGAAACTCACCCGCGCCGCCACCGGCGCCCCGACATCGTGCGTCTCGATGAAGCGCCACAGCGCCAGCGCGTTCGGCCGCAGACGGTAGTTGTGGAAGACGGTGACGGGCTGCTTGTCCGCCGCCGCCGCGATGGCGGCGAAGTCGCGCGCGCGAAGGGCGGCCGGCTTCTCCAGCAGGACGGCGGCACCGCGCCCCAGAGCCTCGGCCGCCAGCGTGGCATGGGTGAACCCAGGGGTGGCGATGACCGCTGTGCCGCCGGACAGCGTCTCGTCGGGCACTTCGGCCAGCGATCCCAGCGCCGCCGCACGGCCGCCCAGCATCGCCGCGACACGCTCGGCCTGCGCCCGGTTGCTGTCGACCACCGCGCGGACCTCGAGGCCGGGAACGGCGGCGATGGCAGGCAGATGCATCTCCTCGACGATACGGCCGGCGCCGACGAGCACCAGCGGCTCGGCGGCACCCGGCGGCGGCGTCCTCCCCGCCGCGGCCACCAGCGCGGACGCCCGATGCCGCATGGCGGCGGCGGCACCGGCGGCCGGCGCCGGGTGGCGGGCGATGGTCAGCGCGTCGCGAACCGACAGGTCGGGCCGCCCGGCGGGGGCGATACCGACGGCCTGCCAGAATGGCGCCGGATCGAGCGCCGTGGCGTCGAACTCGTAGATGCGGTTCACCTTGTAGGGCAGGTGGCGGGCGCCGCCACGGAGTCGTGACGCGCCCTCGACCAGCATCGCGGCGGACCACGGCAGCGGGCGCGGCAGCCACACCTGGCGCCGGCCCCGGCCGGTCATCCCCGCATGCAGCGCAACTATGGCGTCCTTGCGCGGCGACTTGCCCGACAGGATGTCGAAGAGGCGGTGCCGGCCCGGCACCGCCGGCTGGGCGGCGAGCGCCAGCAGACCGGCGGTCAGGTCCTCGATGGCGAGGTAGGGAACGCCGGCGGCGCGCCGGCCCAGCCCCACGGCGAGGCCACCGGGCACGATGGCCGCGACGCCGGCGAGCGGCGTCGCCATGTCCGGCGCGTAGACGAGGCCCGGCCGGACGATCGTCACGTCCATCGCCCCGGCGCCTTCGCCGGCGATGGCGTCCTGCAGGGCTAGTTCGGCGACCGTCTTGGTCTCGGCGTAGACGCCGCGGCGGTCCGGTGCGGGTTCCAGCGCGCGACCATCGAGGCGTCGCGGGTCCGGCCGTTGCCGCCCCGGATAGACGCTCATCGAGCTGACATGGACAAAGCGCGCGATGCCGGCCTCGCGCGCGGCGCGGAAGGCATTCAGGGTGCCATCGACGGCGACGGCGAGCTGATGCTCGCGGTCGCCGTCGTTGCCGGTGGCGAGGTGGATCACCGCATCCGTGCCGGCCGGGATGTCGGCGGCGGCGAGGGCACGGATGTCCTTGGCGACGAGGCCGGCGAGGCATCCGTCGAGCGCGGGCGCCGGCCGGCGCGACAGCACGTGGACGGCGTGGCCGCCCGAAGCGGCGGCGCGCACGAGGTCGCGTCCGACGAGACCCGTGGCGCCCGTGATGAACAGGTTCATGCGGACTCCGCTGTGGCATCCGTCGCGACGAGGGCCCGGTACAGCGCGACCTGCCGCCGCCCGTGCTCGGCGTAAGAATAGGCGCCGCCCGCCCGCACCGCAGCCTCGGCCATCCGGTCGAGACGCCCGCGGTCGGCCACGAGCGGCGTCAGGGCGCCGGCCAGCGCCGCGACGTCCGGCGTCACGACCAGACCAGGGTCGACCGGCGCCAGCGCCTCGGCCACGCCTGTCGCGGACGAGACGAGCACCGGCGTTCCACTGGCCATCGCTTCCGCGGCAACCATGCCGAAGCATTCGTAGGCCGAAGGCATGACGAGCAGATCGATCCCGGCGAGGAAATCATCCCGCGCCCGGCCGGAGAGGAAGCCGCGCCAGTCGACGCGCGCGGCGACCCCCAGCGACGCCGCCTGGGCGTGCAGCGTACCGACGTAGTCTGGGGGACCGTCGCCGGCGACGGCAAGGGTCACACCGGACGGCAGGCGGGCGAGGGCGGCGATCAGGAGATCGAGATTCTTCTTCGGATGCAGGCGGCCGAGAAAGCCGACACGCAACCGGCCCGCGTCGACAGCGCCGAAACGGCGCGGAGCCGGCCGGCTGACACTGTCATCCCAGACCGGGTGGGCGATCACCACGCGCTGTGCGGCTGTCGCGCCGCCATCGTCGCTGTCCGCCCGTTCCAGCTCCGAGGAATAGGCGACGGCGGCGAGGCGCCGCATGTACCAGCGCCGCAGCGCCACCTTGAGCCAGCGCAGCATCGGCAGGCGCGCACGCGCCATGTCGAACCGGGTGAAGCCCTCGTGCGGCGTCAGGACGGCCGGGCGACCGGCGGCCCCGGCCGCCCTCACCGCGGCGAGGCTCGCATGGACCCAGGCGCCATCGGCGTGGACGATATCGACCGCGCGCGCGCGCCGGCGGAGGTGGCGCGCCAGCGCGAGGCTGCAGCCGAGCGAGCGGGCCAGCCGGCCGGGCATCAGGCGATGGATCGACACGGCGACGCCGCCAGCCTCCAGCGCGCGCACCGATGGCCAGTTTCGCGCGGTGGCGGGATCGCGGGCGGGAAAGGTCAGTTCGACCGTCACACCGGGCGCGCGGGCCACGGCGATCGCGGATGCCACGACCGTGAAGGACGGTCCGCCGAATGCCGGTTCGAGGCCGCCGATGACGCGCAGAACCCTCACCGGCCCACCGCCGGACGGCAGGCCAGCACGAAGGTCGAGGCGGGATCGTCATCCGCGTCGCGGCTGGCCAGCTCGTCCAGGACGCGGCGTGCATGGGCCCGGTAGAACGCCGTGTCGTAAATGGAAAAGTCCCGGCGGACGATCGCGCGCAGCAGCGCCTCGACGGCGCGCAGCAGCACGAAGCGATAGTGATAGCGGCGCCAGAACGCATTGTGTTGCGGCAATCTGCGCACCACGCGGAAGCCGTGCGCTGCAAGGCGCTCGGCGAGCGCCGGGCCGGTATAGTGCCGGTAGTGGCCGATCAACCGCTCGTAGTCCGGCCAGTAATAGGTGCTCGGCACGGTCAGCAGCAGATGGCCGCCAGGGGCGAGAATGCGGTAAAGGTCGGTGATGGCGGCCGTGTCGTCCGCGATGTGCTCGATCACCTCGGTGCAGATCGCCAGGTCGACCGACGCGTCGGGCAGCGGCAGGTCGGGAAATCCACCCTGGCGGAACTCGGTCCCCGGGCGCCCGCCGTGCAAGCGCCGGGCCGTGGCCAGCGTCGCCGGCGCGAACTCGACCCCCACGTACTCCGCGTCCGCCGGCAGGTACAGCACGGCCATGCCCAGGCCGCAGCCGATATCGGCGACGCGGGCGCGGCGATCGTCGAACAGCGAGCGGTAGATCGCGCGCAGCCGGCCATACCGCCAGGCATTGCGCACGTCGCCGCGATAGCGGGCGACGTCGGCCTCGGTGAAAAAGCTGTCATAGAAGCCGGCGTCATCGTCGTGCGGCCGCCGTCGCAGCTTGGCGGCGCGCAGCAACCACAGGTCGAGGTAGTCGAGCAGGCCGGGCTTCACCGCAGGGTACCGCGCCATCGTTCGCGAGCGTCTGGTCGAATCATCCGGTCCTCGTATCATGCCGGATTGCGCGACGGCCGGGTTGCGGCAGGATCGATCCGGTCAACAGGATGGCGCCAAGGATGAACGCCGAAGGCAAGGTGCCGATCTCCGTTGTGATACCGACGCGCAACGAGGAGCGCAATCTCGCAGCCTGCCTCGCCGGGCTCGAATTCGCCGCCGAGCGCGTCGTCTTCGACAGCCATTCCGACGACGCCACGCTCGACATCGCTCGCGCCGCCGGGGCGCGGGTCGTGCAGCGCCACTTCGACGTGTTCTCGCGCCACAAGAACTGGGCCCTCGACAACATCGACTTCGCTCATGACTGGATCCTGCTGGTCGACGCCGACGAGCGCGTCACCCCCGAGCTGGCCGCCGAAATCGCAGCCGTCGTGCGCGGCGGCGGACCCGAAGCCGGCTGGTACATCGCCCGCAAGAACATCTTCCAGGGGCGCTGGATCCGCCATGCCGGCATGTACCCCGACTGGCAGCTCCGCCTCGTCCGCCGGGGACGGGCCCGCTACGAGGACCGCATCGTCCATGAATACATGGTGGCGGACGGCCCGACCGGCTTCCTGAAGACGCCCTTCGTCCATCACGACTACAAGGGCATCGAACGCTACATCGATCGGCACAACCACTATTCGAGCCTCGAGGCGGTCGAGATCCACCGCCTGCTCGCCGGCCGCGCCGGAGCGAGCGCCTTCGCCGGCAGGCTGGCCGGCAGCGGTCCCGAGCGACGGCGCGCGCTCAAGCTGCTCGCCTACCGCCACCTGCCGGCCCGCGCGCTCATCCTGTTCTTCTACATGTATGTGCTGCGGTTCGGCTTCCTCGACGGCCGCATCGGCTTCCGCTACTGCCTGCTGCGCAGCATCTACGAATACCAGATCGCCCTGAAGCTGATCGAGCTGCGCGACCCGCATTCGCCGCTCGCTGTGCGATACCGCGAATACATCGAGCGCTAGGCCGGCCCGTGCGCATCCTCGTCGTCGGCATCAACTTCGCACCGGAACTCACCGGGATCGGCAAGTTCACCGGCGAGATGGCGACATGGCTCGCCGCGCGCGGCCACGCGGTGCGCGCCGTGTCGGCGCCGCCCTACTATCCGCAGTGGCGTATCGCGGCGGGTTACGGCGGGCTGCTGTGGCGCCGCGAGACGGTCGACGGCGTGCGCGTGATGCGCTGCCCGACATGGGTGCCCCGGCGCCAGACCGGCGTGCGGCGCCTGCTGCATCTGGCCTCGTTCGCCGCGACGTCGTTGCCGGTGGCCCTCGCCTGGAGCGTCGCGTGGCGGCCACAGGCCACTATCGCCGTCGTGCCGGCGCTGATGTCGGCACCGGCCGCCTGGCTCGCCGCGCGGCTGGGCGGTAGCCTCGCATGGCTGCACCTGCAGGACCTCGAGGTCGACGCGGCCTTCGAACTCGGCCTGCTGCCGTCCAGCCTCGCACGGCCTGCACTGGCGGCCGAGCGCGCTCTGCTGCGGCGCTTCGATGCCGTCTCGACCATTTCCGAGGCGATGCTGGCGCGATTGTCGGCCAAGGGCGTGGCGCCGGAGCGGCGCATCCTCTTTCCCAACTGGACCGACCTCGCCGCTGTCGCCCCGCGCCCCGACGACGGCCGCCTCCGCGCCGCACTCGGCATCGCGCGGGATGCGACGGTGGCCCTCTACAGCGGCAACATGGGCGGCAAGCAGGGGCTGGAGACGGTCATCGAGGCGGCCCGCCGGCTCGCCGCGCGCGGCGACATCCATTTCGTCCTGTGCGGCGCGGGCGGCGCGCGGCCGGCCCTGGAAGCGCAGGCGACGGGCCTCGCCAATGTCCGCTTCCTCGACCTTCAGCCGCTCGACCGGCTGGGCGAACTGCTGGCCTTCGCCGACATCCACCTGCTGCCCCAGCGCGCCGAGGCCACCGACCTGGTGATGCCGTCGAAACTCGGCGGCATGCTGGCGAGTGGCCGGCCGGTGGTTGCTGCCGCCGCGCCGGGCACGCAACTGGCGCGCGCGCTCGTCGGCTGCGGCGCCGTCGTGCCGCCGGGCGATGCCGCAGGTTTCGCCGCCGCCGTCGCCGCGCTGGCCGACGACCCCGAGGCCCGGCGGGTGGCGGGCGCGACCGCCCGCGCTGCCGCCGAGCGCGACTGGGACCGCGACGCGGTGCTGGGGCGTTTCGAGGCAGCCCTGCTGGCCCGCGCCGGAGACCGGCCATGATCGCCCGCCGCCTGCACCAGATCGGCAAGGCGCTGCGCCTGCTGCCCGTGGCGGCCTTCCGCCGCGGCCTGCGGCACGGCGTCGGCGCGGCGATCGAGCATCGCCGGCAGATCGCGGCGCTCGACCTCGCCACCGTCGTCGATGTCGGGGCCAATGTCGGCCAGTTCTCGCTGCTGGCGTCGGCGCTGTTTCCGCGCGCGCGGATCATCGCCTTCGAGCCGCTGGCCGGGCCGGCGGCCCGCTTCGCCCGCCTGTTCGCCGGCAATCCGCGCGTGACCCTGCACCGCGCCGCCCTCGGCCCCGCCGCCGCGACCGCCGCCATGCATGTCAGCCGCGCCGCCGACAGTTCCTCTCTGCTGCCGATCGGCAGCCTGCAGGCCGAAATCTTCCCGGGCACGGAGGAAGTCGGTACCGAACAGGTGACGGTGGCGCCCCTCGACCGCTTCGTCGCGGCGGCCGACATCGCCGCGCCGGCCCTGCTCAAGATCGACGTGCAGGGCTACGAGCTGGAGGTGCTGCGCGGCGCCGCGCCGCTGCTCGACCGTTTCGCCTGGGTCTATGTCGAGGCGTCGTTCCAGCGCCTCTACAAGGGCCAGGCGCTGGCCGGCGAGGTCGCGGACTTCCTCGCGCGGCACGGCTTCGCCGAGGCCGGGCGCTACAACCTCACGCGTGACGGCAAGGGGCGCGACGTGCAGGCCGATTTCCTGTTCGGGCGCGCCGGACGTGCGAATCCGGCCGGGTCGGCGTAAACATTCGCCAACCGGGCCCCGTGTCCGCCGGGATCGCCGCCATGACGCCCACCGCCGAACTGTCCAGCCGCCTCGCCGCCTTTGCCGGCGCGAAGATCGTCTGCGTCGGCGACGTCATGCTCGACCGCTTCGTCTACGGCACGGTCGAGCGCATCTCGCCCGAGGCACCGATTCCCGTCCTGAAGGCCGGGCGGATGCCGGCGATGCTGGGCGGGGCCGGCAATGTCGCGCACAACCTCGCCACGCTGGGCGCCGCGCCACGGCTGGTCGCGGCCGTCGGCGACGACGCCGCGGCGGGCGAGGTGCGCGCGCTGTTGGCGCACGGCGTCGACGCGGCGCCGGTGCTGGTCACCGCGCCCGGCCGGCCGACGGCGATCAAGACACGCTTCATCGCCGGCACCCAACAGCTTCTGCGCGTAGACGAAGAGCGCACCGACCTGCCCGCCGGCGCGCTGCAGGAGGAAATCGCGCGCCGCGCACTGGCCGAGCTGGCTGGCGCGAAGGCGCTGATCCTGTCGGACTACGGCAAGGGCGTGCTGGCCGACGAGGCGGGCACGACGCTGGCGCTCGAACGCCTCATCGCGGCGGCGCGCAAGGCCGGCCTGCCGGTCGTCGTCGACCCCAAGGGCAGCGACTACGCGCGCTATCGCGGCGCCGACATCGTCACGCCCAACCGCGCCGAACTGGCGCTCGCCACGCGCATGCCGACACAGGGCGACGCGGCGGTCGAGGCGGCGGCGCGCCACCTCATCGCCGCCAGCGGCGTCGGCGCCGTGCTGGCGACACGCGGCGCCGAGGGCATGACGCTGGTGCCGGCCGGCGGCCCGGCCGTTCACCTGCCGGCCGAGGCGCGCGAGGTGTTCGACGTGTCCGGGGCCGGCGACACGGTGGTCGCGGCGCTGGCGGCGGGCCTCGCGGGCGGCCTCGCGGCGCTCGACGCGGCCCGCGTGGCCAACGTCGCCGCCAGCATCGTCGTCGGCAAAGTGGGCACGGCGACAGTCGATCACGACGAGCTGGTGCAAGCCCTCGCGGCACCGCATCGCGGCGAGGACAAGGTGCTGTCGCGCGGCGCCGCCGCTGCCCGCGCCGCCGCCTGGCGCGCGGCCGGTCTGCGCGTCGCCTTCACCAACGGCGTCTTCGACCTGCTCCACCCCGGCCATGTCTCGCTGATCGAGCAGGCGCGCGCGACGGCCGACCGCCTTGTCGTCGCCGTCAACAGCGACGCCTCGGTGCGCCGCCTCAAGGGCGCCACGCGGCCGGTGCAGGGCGAGGCCTCACGCACGCGCGTCCTCGCCGCGCTGGCGGCCGTGGACGCCGTGGTCGTCTTCGCCGAGGACACGCCGCTGGAGCTGATCGGCGAAATCCGCCCCGACGTGCTGGTCAAGGGCGCCGACTACACCGTGGATCGCGTGGTCGGCGCCGACCTGGTGCGGGGCTGGGGCGGTGCGGTGGTGCTGGCCCGCCTCGAGGACGGCCATTCCACCACCTCGACCATCGCCCGCATGGTGCGCTGACGCCGGCCGTTCCACCCCCTCCGGGTGAACGAGTTCGCATCGATACTCGTATCTGGCGCATCCGGCCATGCCATGATAGGGTCCTCCCGATCGGCCGTGCGGGCCGTTCACGGGCCCTGCGGGCCCTGTCGGGGGAGCGTGTCACGATGTCTGACAAGCCGTTCAAGGCGGTTCAGGATGCCGTCCTGTCCCGTCGCATGGCATTGGTGAAACTGGGTCTCGCCGCAGCGGCCATCTATGCCGCACCCACCGTCGCCCACCTCGACTCCACGCCGAACGCGAAGACGCCACCGCGGCCGCCCTGCCCGCCCGGCAAGGGCGGCCCCCGGCCGCCGGGCTGCTGACGGCGGCCGTTCCGGCCCTTTCAGGCCGGCCGCGGATCCACGACATCGTGTAGCCGCCGCGCCGCGTGGCGGGCGAAGCGCAGTAAAAGCGCGCGGCGCCGGCTGGCATGGATCGGCAGGTCGGGCGCCGGGCGCAGTTCCTCCGCGCCCCAGGCGTCGGCGACGAACACGCCGCATTCGGCCGGCAGCCTGTCATGCGGGAAGTCGGGCGGTGCGGCGAAATACAGGCGGTCGCACCACGCCATGTAATCCGGCCACTTGATATCGCCGAGCAGGTCGGCAACCGATACCTTGACCTCGACGATGACCAGCTCGCCGGCCGGGCCGAGGCCGACGACGTCCGCCCGGCGGCCGTCCGGCAGGGTGAATTCGGTCAACACCATGTGATCGAGCGCCACCAGCGCCCGGCACACGCCGCGCGTCACCTGGCGGGTCAGTTCGGCGGCCTGCGGCAGCGGGGGACTGAGTGTCATGGCATTTCTTAACGTCTGGCCGTCAATCTAGCAGAGCCCGACTGGCATCGTGCGGCGCCAGGACCCATATCATATGGCTCGCACGCCGGATCATGGTATGTTCCGCGGTGCGAAGCGATGTGCCGGAACGAATCGGCACAGCGAAGGGGAAGTCCGATGAACGAGCAACCGACGAACGAATCGACGCCGGAGGCGGACACCACCGCCCTGTCGCGGCGACGGGCGCTGGCCAGGCTCGGTCTTGCCGCGGCGGCGGCCTATGCCGCGCCGACCATCATCCGCCTCGACCGCACGGCCAACGCCAAAGTGTCGCCGAGTCCCTGCCCGCCGGCCGGCAAAGGCAAGGGCAAGCCGGGCTGCCCGTAGCCCATGTCGCCGGGCGCGCCCGCGCCCGGGGCGGGCACCCCGCAGACCTTTCGCGACGCCATGCTGGCGCTGCGTGCCGGCAATCCGGGGCGCGCGGAGACATGCTTTCTTCAAACGCTCGCCGCTTCGCCGGATAGCGTTGAGGCATGGCGGGGTCTCGCCGTGGCGCAGCACCGCCTGGGACAGGCAGCGAAAGCGTACGACAGCATCCGACGGGCCCGCGCGCTGGAAGCGCGCGCCGCCGCCGCCGTCGCGGCAACGCTCATGTTCCACGGCGACGACCGCCGCGCCCACCGGCTACTGGCCCGCGCGCTCGGCATCGACCCCGACTGCGTCAAGGCCCACTGGCTGATGGGCGACCTGCGCGGCCGCACGGGCGACCGTGATGGCGCCATCGCCCACTACCGGCTCTGCGCCGAACTGACGCCGGACAGCCACGGACCGGCCTTCATGCTCGCCGCCCTCGACGCCGCCCCGGTGCCGGAGCGCGCACCGGCCGACTACATCGCGCCGTTCTTCGACTGGTACGCCGACACCTTCGACCGCGTCCTCGTCGATCATCTCGACTACCGCGCGCCCGAGCGCGTGGCGGCGGCGCTCGCGCGCGCGACCGGCGGCCGCAACGATCTGTCGGTCATCGATCTCGGCTGCGGTACGGGATTGGCCGGCATCGCGGTGCGCGGACGCTGCGCCCGCCTCGTCGGCATCGACCTGTCGGAACAGATGCTGGCGAAGGCCGCCGCCCGCGCCCTCTACGACGCCCTGCATATGGCGGCGATCGCCGACATCCCGGCCCTGCCGCGCGACGGCGACTACGACGCGGCCATCGCCGCCGACGTGTTCGTCTATATCGGCGATGTCGGACCGGAACTCGCGGCGATCCGCTCCGTGCTGCGCCCTGACGGCGTCCTGGTGTTCACGACCGAACGCTGGGAAACCGCCGCCGCGGATGCAACCTGGCGGCTGTCGCGCACCGGCCGTTACCTGCACGCGCGCGCCCATGTCGTCGCGCGCGCCATCGCGGCCGGCTTCACGGTGGTGGAAGCCGGCCCGACGACCTTGCGGATGGAATACGGAAACCCGGTGGCGAGCGATCTGTTCGTCCTGCGGCGGAGCGGCTGAGCCGCTCCGCTCGCCGATCGGAGCCCGCCGCTGTCAGGCCGCCTCGCGGGTCGTGTCGTCCGCGCCGTGCAGCAGGTCGATGAAGGCACCGACCGCATCGCGCGCGCCGTCGTCGCCCGCCAGCGTCAGCAGGTTGTCGTCGCGCGTCAGCGCCTCGCCGTCGACCGTGGCCCCGGCACGCGTCAACTCGTCGGCGACCGACGCCGGCGCGGCGACGCGGCGCGTGGCCGCGACCTCGGCCCGCACCAGCAGCGTCAGCGCCTCACCGATCATCAGCACCGGCTTGCCGGTATCGACGAAGGCCTTGACCACGCGGCGGGCATGCGGGCTCTCCACCAACGCCTCGATGCTGCGCACGCCGCCCGGCACGACAAGGCCGGCATAGTCGGACGACAGGACGTCGGCGAGGACGGCGTCGGCCATGAAATGATGGCCCCAGGCCTCTTCGTGCCAGCCCTGGACGAGGCTGCCTTCGGTTGTGACGACGCGCACCTTGTTGCCGCCGCCGAGCAGCGCCTTCTGGGCATCGGTGAACTGCGTCTCGGCGAAGCCGGGCGCGACGAGCAGGGCGACGGGAAGCGCGGGGCTGGACATGGACTCTCCTGGCGTTCTTGACGCGTAAAATCCCGGGCGGGTGGCCGCAGGCCATCCGGGGCGGGACACGCAGTGTGTCGACCTTCGCCTACGGTTTCGTGTCAGGGCACGGGCGGCGAACCGGCCGGACGTCCGCAAAAGCGGTTACGTCCCCCGCGGGGCCCGACAACCATCGGCGTGTTGCGATGGCCGGCAATGTAGGGAGCGACCCGCGCGATGTCAATTCGCCGGGGTGCGACCAGGTCACTCAGTCGCTGTCGGGCAGGGCCGCCGTTGCCTCCGCGGACGCCTCGACGAGGCCAGCCGGCGGTGCCAGAACGGCCAGCGTCCCGGCAAGCGTGCCGCCGGCCGCGACCTCGAGGCGACCATAACGCACGGTACCCTCGATGCGGCCCCGGGCGGTGACCCGCAGGAGACCCGAAACGGTCAGTTCGCCCGTGAAATGTCCGCCGATCTCGGCCTCCTCGACCTGCGCCGCGCCGCTGTAGCTGCCACCGCCGGCGACTTCGAGCGCCCGCGCGGTGATCGACGCCTCGATGTCGCCCTCGACGACCAGCAGGTCGCAGTCGACGATCTCGCCCTTCAGCCGGATGTCCCGGCCGACGATCATGCGGCGGTCCTGCGGCCGCGCCGGCGCGTAGTCGGCATCGGGCCGCGAGCGCCGCGGCACCGGCGGCACATCGCGCAGCGCCCGCGCTGGCATGGGCGGGATCGAACGATCGGAGGGTGACGACATTCCCGGATTCCCCAATGCGGATGGACAGGTCCCGCCGGATTCGACTCCGGCGGCGGCGCCATCGTTGATCGCCTTAACCTACGGCAACACTATGGCGCCCGTGTGCTGAATTCTTTGTCGCCCTGCCGGCGGGCCAGAACCGTCAACGCACGGGCGAGCACATCGTCGCGCCACCGCCCGGATTTCCGCCACGGCACGTTTTCGCCGGCCCGGCGGCTGGGCTAGTGTCGTCGCCGATGCTCCGCCCGCACGGCCCCGGCGGCAGCGGACGGATGCGGCGGGGGTGGGACGCTGTGCGCTTCGACAATGCCTTCCTGCTCCGCCTCGCCGCCTTCGCGGCGGCCGCTCTCCTGCTGGTGGCGACGCTCGACGTCGCAAGACATTCCTTCCGCGTCGATGGCGAGACGTACCGCATCCTCAACGACGACGTGATGATCGGCCTGCGGGCGGCACGCAATCTCGCGCTCGGCCACGGGCCCTATTTCAACCCGGGCGAGCGCGTGGCCGCGGTCACGTCGCTGTCCTGGCCGAACCTGCTCGCGCCGCTGTTCGGCATCTTCAGCGCCGAGCGGGCGATCCTCGCGGCGACCACGCTGTCGATCGCCCTGACCCTCGGCATCTTCGCACTGATCGCCGCGACGGCGCGCACCGCCATCGCGGCGATGCTGGCGCTGGCGCTGATGGCGACGTCCCGTAGCCTCGTCGAATACGCGCCCTCGGCGTGGGAGCACATTCCGCAGGCCCTGTTCGCGACGGCCGGGCTGCTGGCGATCCTCGGGCGCATTCCGGCATTCGGCCGCTACGGGCTGGAGGCCGGACTGCTGCTGCTCGCGGCCGCCTTCCTGTTCCGCGTCGATACGGCGCCGATGCTGACGATCCCTGCCGCCTGCTTCCTGTGGCGCCTGGTCCGCGCGCCGCGGCTGGCCAATTGCGCCCTGCTCGCGGTGCTGGCGGCCGTCCCGGCCGCGCAACTGCTGCTGCACCAGGCGATCTACGGCGACATCGTTCCCAACACCTACCACCTCAAGGTCGGCGGCGAGGCGGCCGGCGTGGCCGACGGCCTGGCCTATCTGGCAACCAACGTCGTGGTCGGCGGCAATGCCGCGCTGGTGCTCGCGCTGGCCGCCCTGACGCTGCCCGCATGGCGGACGCTGACGGCGAGCGAGCGCATCGTGTTGGGCGCCTGCGCGGCCCAGGTCGTCTACATCGTGGCCATCGGCGGCGATGTGTTCAGCCATGGCCGGTTCTTCCTCGTCATCCAGCCGATCGTCACGCTGTTGCTCGCAGAGCGGCTGGTCGCCGCGGCGGCGGCGATGCCGCGCCGGGCCGGCCACGATGCGACGGCGTCGCTGGCGGCCATGCTCGTCGCCGCGACGCTGGTGGCCGCGACCTACCACGACACCGCCCGCAGCGACGGTCACCGGCCCCTCTACGGCGCCGGGCCCGCACTCGGGCTGGAACCGGAAGCCGTGCGCAGCCAAGTCGCCCTTGCGCCGGTCATCCGCGCGCACATCCGGCCGGAGGACGGGCAGGTCGGCCTGTTCTGGCTCGGCGCCCTGTCCTACTACCTGCCCGAATTCGCGGCGGCCGACTTCCTCGGCAAGGCCGACCCCGTCATCGCCCGGACGCCGGTGCACTGGGGGCCGGTCGGCCACAACAAGTGGGACTTCGCGTGGTCATTGCGCGAACGCCACGTCGCGGTGGTGCCATTCCCGCCGCCGCTCGACCCGGCCGAGGCCCGGCGCATCGTCGAGTCGCGCCGCGGCATCGGCGCCTTCGCCGCCTTCCAGCTCGATCCCGCCGTCGCCGCCGGCTACACCTACCTGTCGGCGGCCCGGCTCGGTCAGAACCACGGCTGGGGCCTGTACGTGCGCAACGATCTCGTCGGACGTTTCGCCCCCGAGACCGGGCGCCAGCGCTGAAGGAATGGCGCGCCCGACAGGATTCGAACCTGTGACCTTCGGCTCCGGAGGCCGACGCTCTATCCACTGAGCTACGGGCGCGACGCGCGCGGCACATTACGCCTGCCCGCCCGGCGGTCAAGCGAACCGTCGCCGTCACGGCTGACAGCGGCCGCCGCACGCACCATATTCTTCCGCGTGTATTCGCGCAGGAGAGGTCGATGGCCAGCAAGATAGCGACGGCAGCGCCGGGCAAGGTGGTCAAGAGCGACGCTGAGTGGCGCGCCCAGCTGACGCCCGAGCAATACCAGGTGGCACGCAAGGCCGGCACCGAGCGGGCGTTCACCGGCCAGTACTGGGACAGCAAGGAGCCGGGCGTCTATCGCTGTGTGTGCTGCGACGCCCCGCTGTTCGATGCCAGCACCAAGTACGATTCGGGAACAGGCTGGCCGTCCTACTGGCAACCCATCGCACCCGATGCGGTCGAAACCCACCAGGACCGCACGCTGTGGATGGTGCGGACCGAAGTCGTCTGCGCGCGCTGCGACGCACATCTCGGCCATGTCTTTCCCGACGGCCCGGCACCGACCGGCCAGCGCTATTGCATGAATTCGGCCGCGCTGAAGCTCGACCGGAATTCCGATAAATGAAACATCAGGATCATTGATTTTATCAAATGTTTCAGATATTTGTATAGGGACATTGAACCTCTCCACGAGTACGCAGTTGGATGCGGTAGTACGCGGTTGGATTGCAGTCGCCGTCGGCGGCACCGCCTTGGTCGGTGCCGGCACGTCGATTGCTGCCGATTCGGCATTCGATCGCATGTTGCGCGACACCACCGCGACGACGCTGAGCGCGCCCGCCGCCGCGCCGGGAGCCGTGCAGGTGGCACCCCCGGCCGGCACGCGTGGCTACTCTTTCGATCGCTTCCTGTCGGAAGGCACGCCGTCCTACGGCGCCCCCGCGCCGGCGCCGGCACCGCTGGTCGCCGAGCCGCTGGCGCCGCGCGCGACGACCAGCTTCGGCGGCTTCTTCAACGAGCGTTATCCGCTCGATCTGCGCCGGCCGCAGCCTGTCGCGCTGGTCCCGGCCAGTGGCGCGCAGCCGGTACAACCGGTGCAGCCGACCGTCGTCGTCGAGGCCCCCGCGCCGGCCGTCGCACCGCCGACGGCCGTGCAGGCTCCCGCCGCGCCGCCGCCGGTTTCCGCCAGCATCGATCGCACACCCTCGCCGCTCGTCGAAGGCCGCAAGTTCGGGCCGGTCGAAACGCCGCGCATCGCCAGCGTGACGCCGCCAGCCCCTCCGGTCGCGCCGGCTCAGGTCGCCGCGACGCCGGCCGCACCTGCCCCGGCGGTGGCGCCCGATGGACGTCGCCTCGGCCCGGCGCGAGCGCCCGATCTGCCCCTCGACGAAGGGCGCAGTGGAGCGGAACAGCGCGCGGCCGCCGTGCCGCCGCGCCCGGCGGTGCCGGGAAGCGACGATGCGCTGGCTGTCCTCATGCGCGACTTCGCGCCGCCCCTGCCTCCGGGCGCGGGCAGTGCCGGGGCGACCCCCGCGGTGGCGCCGCCGCCGGCCGGAGGCATCGCACCGCCGCCCGACACCGGCCCCACCGATGTGCCGGGCAAGCTGCGGCGGCCCGATCAGGCCTTCCCGACGCTCGGCCGCCAGGGCGGCCCGTTCGAGGCGCCGGGGCGCATGTCGACACCCGTCGCGCTGCCAGCTCCGAGACGTTAGGCACCGTGCGTCGCCTTCGGCGGCGGCGCGTTCATCCCTTCAGATCGGCCACCGGGTCGACCGATTCCGCGCCGGACGGCAGCGGCGCCGCCGGTGCGGCGATCCATGCCGCGATGTCGTCGATCACGCGGTCTCCGCCGAGGTCGCGCAGCAACATGTGATAGCCGCTGTCGTAGAGGGCGACCCGCCAGTGCCGGTTGGGCGGCTGCGGCAGGCGCGCGACCATCGCCCGCGCCGCCGCCGGGGGGATGATCTCGTCGTGCCGGCCCCACAGGACAAGCGACGGCGCATCGAAGCGCGCAACGGCGTCGAGCGCGCGATCCATCAGCCCCACCACGCCCCACACGGCATCGACGCGCGACTGCTTGATGACCAGCGGATCGCGGCCCAGCGCGCGCAGCATCTCGATGTTGTCCGATGGCGTGATGTCGAGCCCGCTGGCGCTGAGCGGCAGCCACGGCACGAGATGCGCCGCGACCCATAGCGGCCCGGTCTGCCAGAACGGCATGGTCACGCGCCCCCACACGGCCGGGCCGACCAGCACGACCCCATCGACCGGCAGCCGGGCCTCGGCCCAGGCGGCAAGCACCACCGCGCCGCCCATGCTTTCGCCGAGCACATGGAGCGGAATGCCCGGATGACGGGCGCCGACCAGCGCCAGGCCGGCGCGCAGGTCGCCGATCATGCGGTCGTCGCCGGCCCAGATGCCACGATGGGCGGTGGCGCCGAAGCCGCGCTGGTCCCACGCATAGACGGCGATGCCGGCGGCCGAAAGGCGCTGGCCCAGCCCCTCGAAGGCATTGGAGTAGTCGTTGAAGCCATGCAGCGCGACCAGCGCGGCGCGCGGCCGGCCGTCAGCGGGCAGCCAGCGGCGCAGCGGCAGTTCGGCGCCATCGGCGGCGACGATGCGGTCAGGTTCGAGGCGGGGCGGCATCGGCGTTGCGGCGAGCGGTCCGGGCGGTTGCAGGTAGGGAGTACAGGCCGCCAACGCGGCGATGAAGCCGCCTGACATGGCCGCTGCACGCAGTCGCGAGCGAAGGCGGCAGCGGCGGGGCACGGTGCGGGACTGGGCTGCGGCCATCGGCCTCAACGATGCGGCGATGCCGCGCTGCGGGCGACGCTTCAAGCGCCGGGCGAGCCCCTGTATCATCGCGCGCGCCGGGCCAAGTCAATGCCGCCCGGCGCATACCGCAGGCCGCGAAGGAGCGACGCGTGCAACCGCCCGACACGAGCGAGGTCGATACCGATACCGTGGCCTGCGACGGCGACGGCCCCCTGGGTCATCCCCGCGTCTTCCTGACCCTCGGCTCCGACGGCGCCGTCGACTGTCCCTATTGCGGCCGACGCTATGTGCGGCGGGCCGGGCACGCCCGCGTCGCCGCGCACTGACCCGGCTCATCCGGCGTCAATGTCGCCGGCCGACACCGCCCTCGTCGAATCGCGCCGGCTCGTGCTGCGGCCGGTGGAACCGGCGGTCGCCGAAGCCCTCGTCGCCGACCGTCGCCTTGCCGGACGCCTCGCCGGCGCCGTGCTGCATCGCGATTTTCCCGACGCGGCGCTGGCCGCCGACATGCCCGCCTACTGCCGTCGCCTCGATGCCGAGCCGGCACTGCATGCCGGCTGGGGCCTGCGTCTCGTCCTCTACAAGCCCGAACGCATGATCGTCGGCGCCATCGGCTTCGCGGGCCCGCCTGACGGCGCGGGCGCGGTGGCCATCGGCTACGGCATCGTGCGCGCCCACCAGCGGCGTGGTCTCGCGGTCGAGGGGGTCGGCGCGCTGGTCGACTGGGCCTTCACCGACAGCCGCGTGGGTCGCGTGCTGGCCGACTGCGCACCGGACAACCTCGCCTCGGTGCGCGTTCTGGAGCGACACGGCTTCCGCCGCCTCGGCCAGGCGGCGGCCGGGCCGCAGCGCTGGGAACTGGTGCGTCGCGACTGGTGGCAGCGCCAGGCGACGGCGCGCCGCGAATGAGAGCACTCAGGCCAGACGCCAGACCGTCTCCGCGCCGGGCACGCCGTCGCACGTGACACGGCCGTCCTCGCGCATCCGCACGAGATGCGACAGCACCGAGCGCGCCGCCGCCCGGTGCAGGTGCGCCGGCACGTCGGCATACATCGCCGCCACCATCTCCGGAATGCGGCGCGGCCCGGCGGCGAGGGTCGCGACGATCTGCGCCTCGCGCTCCTCACGATGGGCGACGAGGGCGGCCACATACGGTGCCGGCTCGGTCACCGGCGCCCCGTGCGTGGGATAGAACAGCGTCTCCGGGCGTCGACCGACCTTGGCGAGCGAGCCCATGTACGCCGACATGTCGCCATCCGGCGGGGAGACGATCGTCGTCGACCAGCCCATGACGTGATCGCCGCTGAACAGCGCCCGTTCCTCGGCAAGGGCGAAGCACAGATGGTTGGACGTGTGACCCGGCGTATGCACCGCTTCCAACGACCAGCCCGCCCCTTCGACACCGTCGCCTTCGACGAGCTGGCGGTCGGGGACGTAGTCCCAGTCGGCGCCCTCGTCGCCGACGGGGCCGTGGCGGCCATGCGGGCCGCAGCCGACCAGCGGCGCGCCGGTCGCGGCCTTCAGCGCGCGTGCCGCAGGCGAATGGTCGAGATGGGTGTGCGTCAGCACGATATGCGTCACCGTCTCGCCCGCGACGGCCGCCAGCAGTGCCGCAACGTGGGCCGTGTCGTCCGGGCCGGGATCGATCACCGCCACCTTGCCATGGCCGACGATGTAGGTACCCGTGCCGCGGAAGGTGAACGCGCTCGGATTCGGGGCGACAACACGGCGAACGAGCGGCGACAGCGTCACGACCTCGCCATACTCGACATCGAAGTTGCGCACGAACGGGATCGGTGTGGTCACGGCTCTGTCCTGCTGGCGAAACCGGAGGACACTGCAGCGCCTCCGACGGTGGCGCAACCTTATCACGGTGCACATGCGCGATGGCACTTTGACAATGGCGGATGCCGCACCTATCTCCACGCGGTCGCGTGGTGTGTCGGGGACCTTCCGAGATTTCGCGGGCGCTGCCGGAGACAGGCACCGGGGCGCCCCGCTCGAGGTCTGCCATGTTGCCGCCTAGCCGCCCCGCCCGCCAGCGCGTCACACGCCGGCACATTCTCGGTTCCCTCGCCGTCGCCGGTGGCGCGGCGATCCTGCCCGGCCGCATCGTCCGGGCCGCGGACGAGCCGCCGACCACCTTCGAGACCGTGCGCGCCCTGGCGCGGGCCCGCGCACGCGAACCGTACAAGGCGCCGAACCGCGACTTGCCGCGGACGATCGCGCGGCTGACCTACGACCAGCACCGCGACATCCGCTTCCGTCGCGACCGCGCCCTGCAGCCGGGCGACGGCACCTTTCGCGTCGAACTCTTCCATCAGGGCTTCCTGTTCAACGAGGCCGTCGCAGTCAACATCGCGCGCCCCGACGGGATCCGCACGGTCGAGTACGACCCGGCGATGTTCGATTTTGGTGCCAACGCCTTCGCACAGACTGACCTCGAGGGGCTCGGCTTCGCCGGGCTGCGCCTGCACTACCCGCTGCATCGCCCGGATTACTGGGACGAACTGGCGGTCTTTCTCGGCGCTTCGTACTTCCGCGTGCTTGGCCGCAACCAGCAATACGGACTCTCGGCGCGAGCGCTGGCGATCGACACGGCGGCGCCCACCGGCGAGGAGTTTCCTTCGTTCCGTGCCTTCTGGATCGTCGAGCCGCCGCTGGGCGCCGACCGCATCACGCTGTTCGCCCTGCTCGACGGCCCGTCACTGGCCGGCGCGTATCGGTTCGAGATCGTTCCAGGAACGGCGACGACCGTCGACGTCGAGGCGATGCTCGTGCCGCGCAGAACCATCGGCAAGCTCGGCCTCGCGCCGTTGACCAGCATGTTTCTCAACGGCGAGAACCAGCGTCGCATCGCCGACGATTTCCGGCCGGAGGTCCACGATTCCGACGGGCTGTGGATGCATCGCGGCAACGGCGAGTGGCTGTGGCGCCCGCTCACCAATCCCCGGCAGTTGCGCGTCAGCGCCTACCTCGACGCCAATCCACGCGGCTTCGGCCTGATGCAGCGCGACCGCAGCTTCGCCAGTTTCCAGGACCCCGAGGCCGTCTACGAGCGCCGGCCGAGCTACTGGATCGAGCCGCAGGGTGACTGGGGCGAGGGCTGGGTCGAACTGGTCGAAATACCGACCGACGAGGAGGTCCACGACAACATCGTCGCCTACTGGGTCTCCCGCACACCGGCCGGCGCGGGCGATGAAATCGCCATCGGGTGGCGCCTTTCGGCAACCGGAAGCGGGGCGGCGCTGCAGCGCGCCGGCCGCGTCGAGGCGACGCGGGTCGGCCGCTCCGGCGTGCATGGCACGCCGGCGGGAACCGGCGGCGGCGGAAGGCGTTATGTCATCGACTTCAACGGTGACGAGCTGGCGGAACTGCCCGCGACGCTGCCGGTCGAAGCCGTGGTCACCGCCTCGGCGGGAACCATTTCCAACGTCACGACGATGAAACTGTCGGCAACGGGAGGGTGGCGCGTGTTCTTCGACTTCGAGACCGACGCGCCGACGGCCGATCTGCGGTGTTTCCTGCGCCTCGCCGGGCACGGACTGACCGAGACCTGGACATATCCCTGGGCGCGCTGAGGCATTTCTCCGCGTCCTCGCCAGCAGGTTCGAAATGAACAGATTCCTTCCGGGGGCGCGTGGCCTTCTGTTGCTGCTCGTCGCCGCGACGACGGGCCTCGCCGCGGCATTGATCACCACCGCGGCCAGCGCCAATGGTATATCCGCGCTCGAAGCGACCATCGTGATCGCCACGACGCTCTCCGTTGCCTGGCTCGCCCTGTCCTTCTGGACCGCCGCCTTCGGATTCGCGGCGCGGCTCGCGCACCGGGATACCACGGGTATCACGGCGCCGGCCGATGCGCCGCTGACGTCGCGCACAGCGGTCGTCATGCCCGTGTACAACGAAGACCCGGCGGCGACCGTGGCGCGCGCCGAGGCGACGCTGCGCTCACTGCGCGGCACCATGCCCGCCGGCAGCTTCGCCTTCTTCGCCCTGTCCGACACCACCGACGCGGAGACCGCAGCAACCGAGGAGCGGGCCTGGGCATCGCTCGGCCGGCGGCTGGCCGGTTCGCCCGCCGTCTTCTATCGCCGCCGGCCACACAACATCGGCCGCAAGGCCGGCAACATCGCCGATTTCTGCCGCCGCTGGGGTGCGGCTTACGATTTCATGCTGGTGCTCGATGCCGATTCGACGATGCACGGGGCGACCGTCGCGCGCCTCGTGCGGCTGATGCAGGCCAACCCGCGTGCCGGCATCATCCAGACACTGCCCCTCGCGGTGGGGCACGACTCGCTGTTCGCCCGGCTGCACCAGTTCGCCGGAAGGCTGGTCGGACCGATGCTCGCCGCCGGCGCCGCCGTCTGGCAGCGCGGCGACGCCAACTACTATGGCCACAACGCCATCATCCGCATCGACGCCTTCGCCCGGCACTGCGCCCTGCCTCCGCTGCCAGGCCGCGCGCCGCTGGGTGGCGAGATCATGAGTCACGACTTCGTCGAGGCGGCGCTGATGCGCCGTGCCGGCTACACGGTGTGGCTCGACGCCGACGCCACTGGCTCGTGGGAGGAGATGCCGTCGAACGTCATCGACTACGCCATTCGCGACCGACGCTGGTGCGTCGGCAACCTGCAGCACCTGCGTCTGCTGCGCGTTCCCGGGTTACGGCCACTGAGCCGCCTGCACCTGCTCTGTGGCGCGTTCGCATATCTGGCGTCGCCGGTCTGGTTCGCACTCATCGCGCTGTCGGCCGTCGACGTCGCCGCGCGCGCGCTGGCCGAACACATTTACTTTGCCCCGGGACCGACGCTGTTTCCCGTCTGGCCAGTCGTCTACCGCACCGAGATCGAGCTGCTGCTGGCCCTCATCGCCACCTTGCTGTTCGCGCCCAAGGCGATGGCGCTGGCCCTCGCCCTCGCCTGGCCCGAAGTGCGGCGCGGCTTCGGCGGTGCCGCGCGCCTCTTCGGCGGCACGCTTGCCGAGGTCATGCTCTCGGCGCTGATGGCGCCCGCGACGATGGTGTTCCACACGCGCTTCGTCGCCGCGACGCTGGCAGGCGCGCCCGTCGGCTGGCTACCGCAGCCGCGCGACAATCGCGGACTGAGCTGGCGCGAGGCGTTCATCGCCTGCCGCGACCAGACGATTCTCGGCCTGCTGCTCGCCGTCGCCATCGGCAGCGTCGCGCCGGAATACCTGCCGTGGTTCGCGCCGGTGCTGATCGGCCTGCTGTTCGCCGCGCCAATCGCCGTTCTCACCAGCCAGGGTCGCCTCGGACGCCGCCTGCGCCGCGCCGGGCTGTTCGCCACGCCCGAGGAAACCTCGGTACCGACGCCGCTGCGGCTTGCCGCCGCTGCCCGGCAGGCCGGCAGGCCGCTGAACCTGCCGGACCGAGTCGCGCGTCCCGCGCGGCCGCCGGCCGGACTGCCGGAACTGGCGCCGCTGGAGATGGTTGCGCTGCCTTTCGATGCCGTCGCGCCACGGCCAGTCCGCGTCGCGGCGGTCGAGACGGCCCGCGGCCGGCCGGAGCCCCGCCGTCCGGCGCCGCGCCAGGCCTAGGCGGCCGCCCCGAGAGCCCCCGCCCGGCGCAGCGCCGCGATCTCTCCGGCGTCGAACCCCCAGTCCGCCAGCGCATCGTCGGTATCGGCCCCGGCCGGGCGCGGCGGCCCCTGAATGGCGCCCGGCGTGGCGCTGAAGCGCGGGGCCGGCGCCGGCTGCACGACGCCATCGGCGGCGACGAAGGTCTCGCGCGCGCGGTTGTGCGGGTGGTCGGGGGCCTCGGCCAGCGACAGCACCGGCGCGACGCAGGCATCCGAGCCGGCGAAGGCGGCCACCCAGTCGTCGCGCGTGCGGGTGCGGAAATGGGCCGCCAGCCGCCGGCGTTCCTCCGGCCATCGTGCCGCTTCCCATTGCGGCGCCATGGCCGCCGCATCGAGGCCGGCGCGGGCCAGAAACGCGCTCCAGAACTTGGCCTCGATGGGACCGATGGCGATCCACTTGCCGTCCGCCGTCTCGTAGGTGCCGTAGAACGGCGCCGCGCCGTCGAGCGCGTTGGCGCCGCGCCGGTCCTGCCAGAAGCCGTCGGCATGCATGCCATAGAACATGGTCATCAGGTAGGCGGCGCCGTCGGTCATCGCCGCATCGACCACCTGGCCCTTTCCGGTGCGGCCGCGCGACAGCAGAGCCGCCAGCACGCCGGCGACGAGGAACATGGCGCCGCCGCCGAAATCGCCGACAAGATTGAGCGGCGGCAGCGGCCGCCCGTCCGGCTCGCCTATCGGATGCAGCGCGCCGACCAGCGCGATGTAGTCGATGTCGTGACCGGCGCTGTCGGCCAGCGGCCCGCTCTGGCCCCAGCCGGTCATGCGGCCGACGACAAGGCCAGGATTGTCGGCCAGCAGCACGTCGGGGCCGACGCCGAGGCGCTCCAGAACGCCGGGCCGGAACGGGTCGATCAGCACGTCGGCGGCCTGCGCCAGCCGGCGCAGCGCGGCGATGCCCTCCGGCCGCTTGAGGTCGAGTGCCGCCGAACGGCGGCCCCGCCGCAGCAGATCGAAGCGGTCGGGCCGCGGCACGCCAAGGCCCGACGGCTCCGTGCGATCGACGCGCAGCACGTCGGCGCCGAGGTCCGACAGCATCATCGCGGCGAACGGGCCGGGCCCGATGCCGGCCAGCTCGACGACGCGCAGGCCGACCAGGGGGCCAGTGGCGGAAACGGACATCGGTGGGCACTCCCGACTGGGGCGGTTGCAAACGGGGCGCGAGTGTGCCCGGCGGCCCACGCCCCGGCAACCGGCGCCCACTTGCCGCGCCGCGCCGCCGACGCCATCTAATGCGCCGACGAAACCGACAGGGACCCGCGTGACATGATCACGATCCGCCGCGCCGACGAGCGTGGCCGCGGCCAGTTCGACTGGCTCGACAGCCGCCATACCTTCAGCTTCGCCGACTACTATGATCCGCAGCACATGGGCTTCCGCTCGCTGCGCGTGATCAACGAGGACGTGATCGCGCCCGGCGCCGGCTTCCCCACCCATCCGCACCGCGACATGGAGATCATCACCTACGTCCTCGACGGCGCGGTCGAACATCGCGACACGCTGGGCACGCGCGAGGTGGTGAAGGCGGGCGAGGTGCAGCGCATGACCGCCGGCAGCGGCATCCGCCATTCCGAATTCAATGCCTCGCAGACCGAGCCGCTGCATCTGCTGCAGATCTGGCTGCTGCCCGGCGCGCGCAACCTGACGCCCGGCTACGAGCAGCGCGAACTGCCGCCGCTCGGCAACGAGCTGGCGCTGGTCGCTGCGCCCGAGGGCGGCGGGGGCGCGCTGACCATCAACCAGGATGCCCGTCTCTACGCCGGCCGCCTGCGGGCCGGCGCCGAGACGACGCACACGCTGGCGCGCGGGCGGGGCGCCTGGCTGCAGGTCGCGCGCGGCGAGGTCGAGGTCGGCGGCGAGATGCTGGCGGCGGGCGACGGCGCGGCGATCGAGAACGAGGCTGCGGTCACCCTGACCGCGACGACCGATGCCGAGATCCTGCTGTTCGATCTGGCCTAGGACGACCTAGTTCGCCGGGAAGGCCAGCGTCGCGGTCGTCCCCGTTCCCTCGATGCTGGTCAGGCGCAGTTCGCCGCCATGGCGTTCCATCAGCGACTTGACCAGCGCGAGACCGAGGCCGGTGCCCTCGCCAGGCTTCTGCAAGGCATTGGGCACCTGCACGAAGGGCTGCGTGACGTCGGCCAGCGCGTGCTCGGGGATGCCGATGCCGGTATCGGCGACGACGATCGCGATCTCGTTCACCCCGGTGCCGGCCCGAACGGTGATCGCGCCGCCGGGCAGGGTGAACTTGATGGCGTTGGACAGCAGATTGACCAGCATCTGCTGCAGCCGCAGCGGATCGGCGTAAAGCGGCGGCAGGTCGGGCGGCACGTCGATCTCGACCTCGAGTTCGCGCGCCTCGATTAGCGGCCGCACGCTGGAAACGGAACGAGCAATGGCCTGCGCGGCCGAAACCTCGGAAAAGGCAATGGAGAACTCGCCCGACTCGACCTTGGCGAGGTCGAGCAGATCGTTGATCAGCGCCAGCAGCGACGAGCCGCTGGCATGGATGTGGCCGGCGTACTCACGCGCGCGGTCGCCGTCGGCGACGCCGAGCACGTTGTCGCGCACGATCTCGGCAAAGCCGAGGATGGCGTTGAGCGGCGTGCGCAGCTCGTGGCTCATCTGCGCGAGGAAGCGCGTCTTGGCGTCGCTCGCCGCATTGGCCACGGCGGCGAGGTCGCGGCTCTTCTGCTCGGCCGTCACTAGGCGGCGCGTCACCTCATGCTGGGCACAGACGTAGCGCAGGATGCGCCGGACGAGGCTCGGCGACAGGTCGCCCTTGTCGAGAAAGTCCCAGGCGCCCGCCCGCAACGCCGCGTCTTCCAGCGTACGTTCGGCCTGGCCGGTCACCAGCACCAGCGGCGTGCGCGCCAGCCGGCCGCCGGCGCGGCGTACCAGATCGATCCCCGACATGTCGCCGAGGCGCTGGTCGACGAAGGCGATGTCCCACGGATAACGCTCCAGCAGGTCGGCCGCCTCGGCGCCGGTCTTCGCCCGTGTAGTCACGACGCCCGGGTCGACAATGCGATCCAGCGCCCGCTCCATCGCCCGGAAATCGACCTCGTCACCCTCGACGACGAGGACGGCGAGACGCTCCTTGGGGCGATAGTCGCGCAGGTCCACAAGCTCGGCCGCCGGTGTCGAGACACCGATGTCCGGGCCGTCATGGTCCACCGCCATCCGCTTGTCCGCTTCCACCGCGCGCCCCGTCAGCCGCCCTGGCATTGTACCTGCATCCGCGCCGGTTAACGAATCGTCAAAGAGGGCCGGAGGCGCCCGCCATCCGGCTGTGATATGGGAAGCCCCGTGCCGCCATCGCCCGTCCGGAGTCCGTCATGACCGCCGCCCCTGCCCGTGCCGCTCCTGCCCGTGCCGCCGCTGCCGTCAATCGCGACCGCCTCTGGCAGTTGCACATGGATTTCGCAGCGCTCGGCGCCACGCCGAAGGGCGGCGTCAACCGCCAGGCCCTGTCGGCCGAGGACATCGCCGCACGCCGCCTGATGGTGGACTGGGCGCGCGCGCGCGGCTTCACCGCCCATACCGACGACTTCGGAAACCTGTTCGTGCGCCGGGCCGGGCGAGCGCCCGACGCGCCGCCCGTCGTCTCGGGCAGCCACCTCGACAGCCAGCCGACCGGCGGGCGCTTCGACGGCGCCTACGGTGTGCTCGCCGCCTGCGAGGCGCTGGCCGCCCTCGACGATGCCGGAGTGGTCACCGAACGCCCGGTCGAGGCGGTCGCCTGGGTCAACGAGGAAGGCAGCCGGTTCTCGCCGGGCATGATGGGCTCGGCCATCCATGCCGGGCTGCGCGCCATGTCCGACACGGTGGAAATCCGCGACCCCGAGGGCATCAGGCTGGGCGACGCGCTGGCGGCGTTCCTCGCCTCGACGCCGGACCTGCCCCGACGCCCGTTCCGCGCCCCCGCCGCCGCCTACATCGAGGCCCACATCGAGCAGGGCCCGCGGCTGGAGGCGGCGCGGCGCACCATCGGCGTGGTCGGCGGCATCCAGGGGCTGCGCTGGTTCGAGGTGACGCTGACCGGCCGCAACGCCCATGCCGGAACGACGCCGCGCGCCGCCCGTCACGACGCCATGCGCGCCGCCGCCGAGGCGGTGGCAGCGATGGCGGCGGCGACGGACGACGGCGAGGATGCGCTGCGCTTCACCGTCGGCCGCTTCGTCGCCCAGCCCGGCTCGCCGAACACCGTGCCCGGCCGCGTCGACTTCACCATCGACCTGCGTCACCCCGACGATGCCGTCCTCAACGCGACCACGACGCGGCTGCGCGAGATCACCGCCGCCTGCGCCACGGCACGCGGCTGCACCGCCGAACTGCGCGAGACCTTCACCGCCGCGCCGACGCTGTTCGACGTGAACGTGGTCGATGCCGTGCGGCGCCATACGACCGCCCTCGGCCTCGACCACATGGACATCTTCTCGGGCGCCGGCCACGACGCCATGTGGATGGCGCGGCTGTGTCCGACGGCGATGATCTTCGTGCCTTGCGCCGGTGGCGTGTCCCACAACGAGGCCGAGAGCGCGACGCCGGACGACCTCGCCGCCGGCACGCGCGTGCTCGCCGCCTGCCTCGCGGAACTGGCCGGCGCAGCCTGAGAGGCCGAAGCCTAGTCGTTGGCGCCGGGATAATCGGTCAGTTCGTCGAGCGCCGGCTTCACCTCGCGCATGAAGGTTTCCAGCGTGGCGATGACGCTGTCCTTCGGCTGCTGCGCGAAATGGAAGATAAGGATGGCGTACTCGGCCGGCAGGTGGCGCCACTGGGCCACCATCTCGTCGCGGATGTCGGCGGCGGTACCGGCGAGGAACAGGCCGCTCGCCCGCATCGGCGCCACGAGGTCGGCGAGCGGCGTATCCGCTGCCGCACCGTCCTTCGCTGCGGCAGCCGCCGGCAGGAAACAGCGGTAGAAGTGCTTGAAGATCGGCGCATCGAACGCGATCAGGTCGGCAACCGCCTGTTCACGCGTGTCGGCGATGCGTGGCATGCGCACGATGGCTTGATTCTGCCCCGGCGCGAATGACCGGCCCCCGGCAGCGGCGGCGCGCACGTAGTCCGGCCCGAAATTGGCCACCCGGTCCATCTTCGAGAAGTACGCCGGGATGAAGCCGTGGCGGCCGGCGTATTCCACCGTCTCGCGGCTGGCATTGGAAGCGACGAACACCGGAGGGTGCGGCTTGGTGTAGGGCGACGGCACGACGGCCACACGATGGACGTTGCCGTCGTCCCCGATCTCGCCGGGCGCGCCCATCTTCGCCGTCCACGGCGCCATCGGCCAACCGCGCACGCCCGTGTCGTGCGGATACGGTATCTGCCAGCGTGGCGAATTGTGCTCGATCGAATCCTCGGTCCACGCCTTGAGGACGATCTCGACCGCCTCCTCGAAGATTTCGCGGTTGCGGCGATCCGCGTCGCCGCCATCCGACATCGTGGCGACGGCGCCGGTGTGCTGGCCCATGAAATCGGTCCAGCGCGACTGGAAGCCGCGCGAGAATCCGACGAAGCAGCGACCCTCGGTGAGATGGTCGAGAACGGCCGTTTCCTCGGCCACCCGCACCGGATTGTGCGCCGTCATCACGTAGCCAAGCTGGCCGACGCGCAGCCGCTTTGTCCTCGCCGCCCAGAAGGCGTTGAGGACGCCGGGCGAGGGCGAGACTTCATAACCCTCGGAATGGAAATGATGCTCGATCGCCGTGGCGCCCCACAGTCCGAGCTTGTCCGCCGCCTCGATGATCTCGACCCAGTCGCGCAGCACCTTCTGGTACAGCCCGGCATCGCGGCCGATCGGCCGACGGGCGATGCGCTCGGCCTCGTCCGCAGTCGGCAGCACCGGATAGCACTGGACGATCACCTTCACCATGGCGTGGCAGGATCCCGAAGCCGGTGTTCAAAATAGAAGGGCCCGCGCGCAACGCCAGTCACGCGCGGGCCCCGTCAGGCGAACCGTGACGCTACTGCGTGACGGTGATCTCGACGCGACGGTTCCACGCCTCGCGCACGTTGTCCTTCGTGGCTACGGCCTGATCGGTCTCACCGATGGCGCTGACATACATGTCATCGGTCTTGATACCGCGCTGGCGCAATGCCGCCGCGACGGCATCGGAGCGCTTCTTCGCCAGGCGCTTGTTGTAAGCATTGGCGCCAGCCGAATCCGTGTAACCGGCGACTACGACGCGCACCGTCGCCATGCCCTTGGCCTGCGCTGCGGCGGCGTCGATCGTCGCCAGGGCGGCGGCGTTCAGCTTGTCGCTGTTGAACGCGAAGTAGACCTTGAAGTTGGCCGGCTTCGGATCGGCCGCGCGTGGCGCCGGAGCCGGTGCCGGACGCAGGGCGGTGTCGACCTCCGCCATGGCCGCATAAAAGGCGTCACGACAGGCGGCGATATCCTTCGGCTGGAAGTTCTCTTCCTGCTGTTCCATCCAGCAATCGAACGACGTCTGCGCCTTGGCGGCGGCCTTGGCCACCTTGGTGCGTGCCTCGGGCAGCGCCGCCATCAGGCGCTTGCGCTCGCCCTCGAGGATCGGCTTCGCCTCTGGCGGCAACGGCCGGGCGTCGATCGGCTCGGGGTCGAAGACCTCGCCGCGTGCCGCCTTCTGGGCACGCAGTGCGTAGTCGTCGGAATCGTCATAGTCGCCCTGAGCGTACTCGGCCTTCGACAGGTCGACGTAACCCGCATAAAGGGCCTTGGTGAAATCCGTTCCGGACGGCGTCAGGCCGGTCGTCGAGCCAAGCTCGGTGCCGGCGCAGCCGGCGAGCAGCATGGCCGCCCCCGCAAAGGCGATCGTTCGCAGCAGCATCGTCCCTGTCCTTTCCCTGGTGGCCGTTGTTCCGGGCCGTCGAGCGAGCGGCGGGAGCCTAACCCATGGCGTCCCCCCCCGTCACCCCCCGCGATTCCCGCTTCCGAGGGGGTTTTCGTGGAATTTCCGTCGCTTGCGCGGGCGTAGCGGGCCCGATGGCGGCGTGCATAATGGCGCGCAAATGAAGTCGGGGAGAGAACGATGGCGCGTACGTTGATCAAGG
>JBFWVF010000004.1:0-404914 GCA_050246875.1 Alphaproteobacteria bacterium
GCCACCCCCCCGGCTAAAACACCCATCGCCGCCCCCTGGGGGTTGTGGGTGGCGGGCGCTGCGCGCGGGGTGTGGGGGGCGCTACCCCCCGCAAGCGCGTGTGCCGGTAACGCCCCCCACCTCACCCCTTCCCTCTCCCCCCCCAGGGGGGCGGAGAGGGAGAACGACAGTCCGCCCTTCGGAATTCACCCTCTCCGCCCCTGGAGGTTGGGAGGGTGTTTCCGTGCGGGCTTCGCGACGACTCACCCTCTCCGCCCTCGGGGGCGGAGAGGGCGGGGTGAGGTGGGGGGCGTTACCCGCACATCCGCCGCCGCGACATCCGGTAACACCCACCTCACCCGGACGGCTTCGCCGTCCACCCTCTCCCCCCTGAAGGGCGGAGAGGGTTCGTTCGTCGGAGTCGACTGAGCGATGGATGTCGGCGCCTTCGATATCGCGGTGGTGGTCGTCGTCGTGCTCGGCGGGCTGCTCGGCCTGTCGACCGGCTTCCTGCGCGGCGGGCTGTTCATCCTCTCGTGGGTCGGCGCGGCGCTGGTGACGCTGCACGCCTTTCCCTACGCCCGCCCCCTTGCCCGCCAGCATGTGCAACCCGATCTGATAGCCGACATCGGCGCCGGGGCCGTGGTCTTCATCGCGGCGCTGGTCATGCTACATATCGTGGCGGGGCTGCTGTCGGGCTGGGTGCGCGGCAGCCGGCTCAACGCGCTCGACCGCTCGCTCGGCCTGCTCGGCGGGCTGGCCTGCGGGGCGGCGCTGGTCGCGGTGGTCTACCTGCCGCTGTCGGACATGGTCGGCGACGACCAGCCCGAATGGCTCGCCACCGCGCGCACCCGCCCGCTGGTCGAGCGCGCCGCGCTGATCGTGCGCCAGGCGCTGCCGGAGGAGATGGTGCGCGAGACGGGCAAGCTGCTGGAACAGAGGCGCCGCGAGGCCGAGACGCTCGACCGCGTGCGCCAGGACTACGACCGCCTGACGCGGCCGCCGGCGACGGCGACGCCGCAGGCGGGCACGCCCCAGGGCGGCTACGGCGCGAACGAGCGCAACGCGCTCGACCGCAAGATCGAGGACGTGCAGCGATGAGCGTGGGCACGACCAATCCGTTCGACGACGACAAGCTGCACGAGGAGTGCGGCGTGTTCGGCATCTACGGCACGCCCGACGCGGCGGCGCTGACGGCGCTCGGCCTGCACGCCCTGCAGCACCGCGGCCAGGAGGCGGCCGGCATCGTCTCCTTCGACGGCCGCCGCTTCCACCCGCACCGCGCGCGCGGCCTCGTCGGCGACATCTTCGGCAGCGCCGACGTCATCAGCCACATGCCCGGCACCATGGCCGTCGGCCACACGCGCTACGCCACCACCGGCGAGTCCGCGGTGCGCAACGTGCAGCCGCTCTACGCCGATTTCGATTTCGGCGGCCTCGCGCTCGGTCACAACGGCAACCTCACCAACGCCCGGCAACTGCGCCGCGAGCTGACGGCCGAGGGCTCGCTGTTCCAGTCGACCACCGACACCGAAGTCTTCCAGCACCTCATCGCCCGCTCGCGCCAGGCCCGCCTGCTCGACCGCATCATCGACGCGCTGCGCCAGGTGGAGGGCGCCTACTCGCTGGTCGCCCTGTCGCGGCGCAAGCTGATCGGCGCGCGCGACCCGCTCGGCGTGCGCCCGCTGGTGCTCGGACGGCTGGGCGAGGCGTGGATCCTCGCCTCCGAGACCTGCGCCCTCGACATCATCGCCGCCGAGTACGTGCGCGAGGTGGCGCCGGGCGAGATCGTCGTCATCGACGACGACGGGCTCTCCAGCCACCAGCCCTTCGCGCCGGTGCGCCAGCGCTTCTGCATCTTCGAGTACATCTACTTCGCCCGCCCGGACTCCTCGGTCGAGGGGCGCAACGTCTACGGCGTCCGCAAGGCCATCGGCGCCGAACTGGCGCGCGAGAGCCACGTGCCCGCCGACGTCGTCGTGCCGATCCCCGATTCCGGCGTGCCGGCGGCCATCGGGTATGCCGCCGAGGCCGGCGTGCCGTTCGAGCTCGGCCTCATCCGCAACCACTATGTCGGCCGCACCTTCATCGAGCCGACCGACGAGATCCGCCATCTCGGCGTCAAGCTCAAGCACAACGCCAACCCCGGCATGCTGCGCGGCAAGCGCGTCGTGCTGGTCGACGATTCGATCGTGCGCGGCACGACCTCGAAGAAGATCGTCGAGATGGTGCGCCATGCCGGCGCGAAGGAGGTGCACATGCGCATCTCCAGCCCGCCGACCTCCAGCCCCTGCTTCTACGGCATCGACACGCCGCAGAAGAGCGAGCTGCTGGCGGCGCGCAACACGGTCGAGCAGATGCGCGCGGCGATCGGCGTCGACACGCTGGCCTTCATCTCGCACGACGGCCTCTACCGCGCGATGGGCGAGGCCGGGCGCAACGACGCCCTGCCGCAGTTCTGCGATGCCTGCTTCACCAGCCAGTACCCGACGACGCTGACCGACCACGAGGACGGCCGCGGCGAGGTGCAGCTCTCGCTGCTCGTCGAACCGCGGTGAGCGGCCCCCTCGACGGACGCGTGGCGCTGGTCACCGGCGCCTCGCGCGGCATCGGCGCCGCCGTCGCCCGCCGCCTCGGCGCGCTTGGCGCGCATGTCGTGCTGCTCGCCCGCACCGTCGGCGGGCTGGAGGAGACCGACGACGCCATCCGCCGCGCCGGCGGCGGCGCCACGCTGGTCCCCGTCGACCTCGCCGAGCACGCCCGCCTCGACGCCCTCGGGCCGACGCTGTGGCAGCGCTGGCAGCACCTCGACTACTTCGTCGCCGCCGGCGCCACGCTCGGCACGCTCGGGCCCCTCGGCCATGCCGACAGCGACGAGTGGGACCGCGTCGTCGCCGTCAACCTGACGGCCAACTGGCGCCTCGCCCGCACGCTGGAACCGCTGCTGCGCCGCGCGCCGGCCGGACGCGCGATGTTCCTCGCCTGCGCCGCCGCCGCGCCATCGGACGAGCCCTTCTGGGGCGCCTACGCTGTCTCGAAGGGAGGGCTGCTGCAGCTCGCGCGCACCTGGCAGGCCGAACTGCGCCGCACGCCGGTGCGGGTCCTGCTGCACGACCCGGGCATCACCGCCACCGCCCTGCGCGCCCAGGCCTTTCCCGGCGAGGATCCGGCCGCACTGCAGACCCCGGACGCCGCCGCCGAGGCGCTCGTCGCCCGCCTGCTGGCCGAGCCCGACACCGTTTCCTGAATCATCCGATTCGTAGCGGCGCGCGTGTTCCGCATGTCGCGGGCGCAACCGCGAATGCGTGGCCGCAACCTCGCATACCGGCCCCGGGTATTGACAAAGTCTGTCAACTTTTCTGTTTTCTATTAGATGCTTAATGCAATAGTACCGTTGCAGATCGAAATATAAAGACAACCGCCAAGTGCAGAACGGCCATGCGGCATTAACGGGTCATGGGCGGATCGCATCGCGGCATCATTGCCACTCATCGAGGCACGCTATGCGTCGTGATCACGATAACGCGAGCGATGGAAAAGCGGCAGTTGCAGCGACTTCCCGGCATCCTTGCAGATGCCGCGCCGAGGTTCTCATCGCAAGCGAGTTTCGATACAAGCGGAGAATGATTTCGCAGAGATGCGTATCATCATTAACCCCATGAATTCTGGAGATTAATTCAATCAGGTTGCAGATTCTTCGAGCATGAGCGACCCGAGCGTTGCACAATTGATCCGGGGGGATCAGCGGAAGAGGGGGGACGGCATGCACGACGACTTCACCGCCGCGGCCGGAGACGGCGGCTTCTTCGGCTCCACCGCAACCGGCACGAGCGCAGCAGGTTCCACGGCATCGGCGGCCGGCGGCGGGGCCGGCGACATCCTTCCCGACCGGCAGCGGTTCTACGAGGATCTGGCCGCCACCTGCGTACGCGCGACGGCGGAAACGCGGCCCTTCGTGCTCGCGCTCATCGACGTCAACGGCGTCGAGGACGTGCTCGCGGTGTTCGGCCCGGCGGCGTGGGACGCGACCATCGCCGCCGTCACCGAACGCCTCTCGGTGGCGGCGCCGCGCGGCAGCGCCGTCTACCACATCCGCACCTCGCGCTACGGCATGATGCTGCCCTCGGCCGACTTCAACGCCGCGGCGCGCCAGGCGCAGGCCATCGTCGCCCTGCTCGCCGAGCCCTTCGTCATCGAGGACCTCGCCGTCACCTTCGAGACGCGCATCGGCCTGTCGCGCTTCCCCAACCACGGTGCCGACGCCCCGTCGCTCGCCCGCTGCGCGCTGGTGGCGCTGAAGGAGTGCGATATCGCGGGCGAGACCTTCTCCGTCTTCGATCCGATCTGGGACGCCAACCAGCGCGAGCGCTACCGGCTGCTGCGCGACCTGCGCCAGGCGCTGGGCCGCGACGACGAGCTGCTGCTGCACTACCAGCCCAAGGTCGACCTGCGGAACGGCACCTGCACGGGCGTCGAAGCCCTGCTGCGCTGGCAGCACTCGACGCGCGGCATGATCCCGCCGGCCTCCTTCATCCCGGCGACCGAGCAGACGACCATGATCCACGAGGTGACCGAGCGCGTCGTCACCATGGGCCTCGAACGGCTGGTGCGCTGGGGCCTCGAGGGCCACAACCTCACCATGTCGGTCAACCTGTCGGCGCGCGACCTCGCCGACCGCAACATCGCCGAGCGCATCGGCAACATCGTCAAGTTCTACGGCTCGCGGCCGACGCATCTCGAATTCGAGGTGACGGAGACGGCGATCATGGAGAACCCGCGCCTCGCCGCCGACAACATCGCGCGGCTCAAGGCGCTGGGCGCCTCGGTGGCGATCGACGACTTCGGCACCGGGCACTCCTCGCTCGCCTACCTCGCCGACCTGCCCTGCGACACGCTGAAGATCGACCGCGCCTTCGTCGCCTCGATCAAGGACGGCCGGCGCAACCAGTCGATCGTGCGCGCCGCCATCGCGCTGGCGCACGAGCTGGGCATGACCGTCGTCGCCGAGGGTGTCGAGGATGCCGACACGGTGTCGGCCCTGCAGGCCTGGGACTGCGACGCCGCGCAGGGCTACTTCTTCGGCAAGCCGGTGCCGGAGCCGTCCTTCGAGCCCAAGGTCCCCGGCTGCTGAGCGGCGCGCCGGCCGGCGTGGACACGGACCGCGCCGCCGGCCATCATTCCCCGCCTACGCGCCGCCAAGCGCGCGGCCATGCGCGGCCGCCGGCGCCCAGGGGGATATCGCCATGAAGCTCTACATGCATCCGGCGTCGACGACGTGCCGCGGCGTCATGCAGTTCATCGCCGAGGAGAAGCTCGACGTCGAGATGGTGAACGTCGACATCTTCACCGGCGAGCACTATGGCGACGCCTATACGAAGCTCAATCCCAACCGCCTCATCCCGCTGCTCGAGGACGGCGATTTCCGCCTGACGGAGAGCGCGTCGATCCTGCGCTACCTCGCCGAGAAGAGCGGCTCGCGCGCCTGGCCGGCGGACCTGCGCGCCCGCGCCCGCATCAACGAGCGGCTCGACTGGTTCAACGCCAACTTCTACCGCGACTGGGGCTACGGGCTGATCTACCCGCAACTCTTCCCGCACCTCAAGCGCGAGGACGCCGCCGTCCAGGCCGGCACCGTGAAATGGGGGCAGGAGAAGTCGCGCATCTGGCTCGGCGTGCTCAACGACCACTTCCTCGGGCCGAGGAACGCCTTCCTCTGCGGCAACGACATCACCCTCGCCGACTATTTCGGCTATGCCCTGACCTCGGCCGGCGAACTGATCCACTGCGACTTCGGCCCATGGCCCAACGTCGCCCGCTGGCTCGCCGCCATGAAGGGCCGGCCGAGCACGAAGGCGGTCTACGAGGTCTTCGACGGCTTCGTCGCCTCGACGAAGGAGGCGACGTTCGAGCGGGTGTGATCAGCCGCGCCTGTAAGGGTTGTCGCCACGCCGCAGGTTGAGGCGGATCGGCGTGCCCGGCAGGTCGAAATCGGCGCGCAGGCCGTTTTCCAGATAGCGCAGGTAGCTGTCCGGCAGATCTTCCGGCCGGTTGCAGAACAGCGCGATGGTCGGCGGCCGCGTGCGCGCCTGCACGGCGTAGCGCAGGCGGATGCGGCGGCCGTTGCTCGCCAGCGGCGGCGGGTGGCGCTCGGTCGCCGCCTCCAGCCATTCGTTGAGCCGCGCCGTGGGAATGCGGCGGTTCCACACCTCGAATGCGTGCGCCACGGCCGGCATCAGCCGGTCGAGCCCGGCGCCGGTCGCCGCGGAAAGCTGCACCACGGCGACGCCGGCGGCCTGCGACAGGGAATCCTCCAGCCGTTCGTCGAGCAGCCGGCGCGTCGCCGCGCGGTCGGCGACGGCATCCCACTTGTTGGCGACGATCACCAGCGCGCGGCCTTCCTCCAAGACATGACGCGCGATGGCGAGGTCCTGGCGTTCGAGCGGCTGCTGGGCGTCGAGCACGAGGGCGACGACATGCGCCGAACGGACGGCACGCAGCGCGTCGGCCACCGCCATCCGTTCGAGGCGTTCCTCGACGCGGGCGCGCCGCCGCTGGCCGGCGGTGTCGACCAGCACGATATCGCGGCCGGCGTGCTGCCAGCCCACGGCGACGGCGTCGCGCGTCGTGCCGGCCTCGGGCCCGGTGACGACACGATCCTCGCCGAGCAGCGCATTGAGCAGCGTCGACTTGCCGACATTGGGCCGGCCGACGATGGCCAGCCGCAGCGGCCCGACGATCTCGCTCTCGCCGTCGTCCGCCGGCACCGCGTCGTCGCCGCCGGCGGCTTCGGCCTCGGCGGCGTCGAGCAACGGCGCCAGCGCGTCGTAGAGCAGGCCCATGCCTTCGCCGTGTTCGGCCGAGACCGGCACCGGCGTGCCGAGCCCCAGCCGCCACGCCTCGCCGACGCCGGCCGCGCCGCCGCCGCCCTCGGCCTTGTTGGCGACGAGGATCACCGGCGCGGCCTGGCGGCGCAGCCACTGCGCGAAATGCTCGTCGAGCGGCACGATGCCGGCGCGCGCGTCGACGACCATCAGCACCGCCGCGGCACCGGTCACGGCACGTTCCGTCTGGCGCCGCGTGCGGGCGGCGAGGCTGTCGTCGAACGCCTCCTCCAGCCCCGCCGTGTCGACCACGACGAAGTCGCGCCCGGCCAGCCGGCCGCGTCCCTCGCGGCGGTCGCGCGTCACCCCCGGCGTGTCGTCGACGATGGCCTCGCGCCGCCCGGTCAGGCGGTTGAACAGCGTCGACTTGCCGACATTCGGCCGGCCGACGATGACGACGGTGGCGGTCATGCGTTACCCCGCCGCTGCCCCGCGCGGGCGGTCAGCGGTAGACGACGAGATCGGCGTCGTCGGTGAGAAAATAGAGGGCGCCGTCGGCCACCGCCGGCGCCAGCGACACGCCGCCGGAAATGGAAATCTCGCCGATGATCTCGCCGCTGTACGGCGACAGCGCTATGGCGCGGCCGTGGCTGCCCGTGACGATCAGGCGGTCGCCGGCCAGCACGGGCCCCGACCACTGGATGCGCCCTTCCTTGTCCTCGGGGTCGTCGTACAGGCCGAGCGCCGTGAGCCAGCGCACGCGGCCGTCGCGCGCCGTCATGCACACGACGTCGCCGTCGGTCGACAGCACGAAGAGGAAGTCGCCGGCGATCCACGGCTGGTTCTCGCCGCCGATGGCCGCTTCCCACAGCCGACGGCCGGTCGGCAGGTCGATGGCGACGGTGCGGCCGGAATGGCTGATGGCGTAGACCCGGCCGCGATCGATCACCGGGCGTCCGCGGATGTCCGCCAGCGCCGAGACGGCGTCGGCCCGCCGGATGGCGGCGAGGTTGTCCGACCAGAGCTGGCGGCCGTTCTCCGCGCGCAGGGCGAACAGCTCACCCGACGAGTAGGCAACCACGACGATGTCGCCCTCGACGGCCGGGCTCGAACTGCCGAGCAGGCCGGCGGTCTCCTCGATGCCGGTATGCTGCCACAGCACCTGGCCGGTGGCGGCATCGAGCGCGAAAAGCTGGTTGTCGCGCGTGACCGCGTAGACGCGGTTGTTGAACGCCGTCGGCGCGCCGCGCACCGGGGCCGAGACGTTCTGCCGCCACAGGACGTTGCCGCTGTTGGGATCGAGCGCGATCACCTGCGCGAAGCCGGTACTCGCGTACAGGCGTCCGGCATCCCACGCGACGCCGCCGCCCCAGTTGCCGTCGGGCTCGTTGTCGGGCTCGAGGTCGACCGACCACAGGCGCGAGCCCTTCGCCGCGTCCCAGGCCGTCACCACGGCTTCGGCGTCCTTGACGTAGATGCGGCCGTCGACGACGACGGGGCCGGACAGGATCGGCTCCTCGTCGGACGAACCCGACCCGGCACTCGACGACCAGGCGCGGGACGGCGCTTCCACCAGGGCGAGGTGGTGCATGGCGTGGTTGGCGGCACCGCCCTGCTGCGGCCAGGCGAGGTTCTCGATCGGCCGTGGCAGACGCACGGCGAGTTCGGCGAGGCGAGGGTCGACCGTGGCGCGGTCGCCCGTGAGCAGCACCGGGATGCGCTCGCCGGGCAGCGGGTCGGGCTTCGAACTGCCGAAGATGCCGCAGGCGCCGAGCGTCAGGACAAGACCCGCGGCCAGGGCGGCACGGAGGGCGGTGGTACGGCGCAGGATCATCTCCGTTCTCAGCCGGCCAGCGCGGCGGCCATGCGCGCGGCACGGCCACGCAGCCCCTGCGGCGCCGCCTGATCGTCGACCAGCGACTGGTAGAGTTCGCGCGCCGCGGCACGGTCGCCCTGACGCAGTGCCGCCAGCGCGGAAATCTCGCGCGCCGTGAAGCGCCACGGACTGGTTTCGGCCGTCAGCGGCGCGACGCGGGCGCGGGTCGCCGTCGGATCCTGGGTCTCGAGGCCCTGCAGCGCCGCCAGCAGCGTCGCGAGGTCGCGATAGAGCTGCGGCACGCCGCCATCGGCGGCGATGGCGTCGAGCGCCGCGACCGCCTTGGCCGCATCGCCGCCGGCCGCATGCAGGGACGCCTCGCGCAGCCGCGCCAGCATGGCGTAGCCGGTGCCGCCGTTGGCGGCGAGCGCCTCGAAGGCGGTCAACGCCTCGGCGGTGGCGCCTTCGGTCGCCTGGCGCGCGGCGACATCGAAGCGGGCGCTGTCGGCGGCGCGCTGGCCGGCCTGCCAGTCCTGCCAGGCGACCGTCGCCGCCGTGGCGACGACGACAAGGGCCGCGGCGGCGATGATCCAGCGGCCCCAGCGTCGCCACAGTTCGCGGTAGCGGTCTTCGCGAAGATCTTCGTCGACTTCGCGGAAAATCAGGTCGTCGGACAAAAGGATGCTCCCGCCGGCACGAGGCGCCAAGGCGGGCCAACTTAGCCTCGCGCCGGTGCCCCGCCAAGCGTTGCGGCCCGTTCGCCCGTTGCCGGCGCAAGCTTTCGTTAACGGGCCGGCGCCATCCTGCCCGAAACGGGCCATGTCCTGCTGGAGGTTCGACGGCGATGAGGCCGGGTTTCAACGTCACGACTGCCTTCCGGCGCGCCGGAAGGCCGGCCTTGCTCGCGGCGCTGGCGCTGGGCCTCGGCGGCTGTGCCGAGGTCGCGACCATGGCGGCCGTGAACGCCGCCAACGCCGTCGCCTACGATGGCAGCGGGCAGACGCTGGGCGACCGGCTGATGTCGTGGACGACCGACCGGGACTGCAACATGGAGGCCTTCCGCGCCGGCCAGCCCTGGTGTCGCCCCAAGGCCACGGCCGTCGAGGAGACCCCGGTCTGCTACCGCTCGATCGGCCGCGTGACCTGCTACACCGAGCCGAACCCCAACGAAACCGCCTCGCGCCGCATGCCGGAATAGGGCCGGCCGACCGGCCGATTGCTGGACTCGCCCCGGGAAATCGGGAAAGATTGCCGGTGTGACGGGTCGATGACCGGCGGTTCCGGTCGCTCTGGTGCGGAGTGCGCTGGCCCAGATGGCTTCGGTTCATCGTCTCGACAAGCCCCGGGCGGCCCCCGGGCGCGTCACCTTCAGCAGGGCCGAACTGCGCACCCTGCTCGACGAGTACAGCCGGCGCGTCGCCGCCGGCGAGTGGCGCGACTACGCCATCGACTACCGCCCCGACCGGGCCGTGTTCTCGATGTTCCGCCACACGGCGGAGTTCCCGCTTTACATGGTCGAGAAGGTCGTCGGGCGCGACGCCAAACCGCTGTGGCGGCTGCTGCGCGGCCGCGAGAAGCTGCGCCAGGGGCGCAACCTGCCCGACATCCTCGCCGCCATCGAACGCCGTCCCAGGCTCGTCACGCTGTTCTGAGCGATGTCCGCCGGCGGCGGGACCGCCCGCCGGGTGCTTGCACGGGCAGAATGTTCCTGTTATGTTCCTTCGTCCTGACAAGGCAGGACGACGACGATGGCGGGGCTCAAGAGGACGCTGCAGGCGCACGCCGAGCGGCGGTTGCAGGCAACGACGCTGGGCGATCTCGTCGCCCGCAGCATCGGCGTTTTCTGCTGGTGCAACCGGTGCACGCACCACGCCACCCTCGCGGCCGCGACCCTGTCCGCACAACTCGGTCCGCATTTTCCGGTGCCGGAGGTCGGCGGCAAGCTGCGCTGCAGCGGCTGCGGCGCGCGCGACGTGGCGACCCGGCCGGAATGGCCTTCCATCGGGCCGGTGACGCAATACGGCTGAGCGGCCGGCGGAGCGTCGCGGGACGCCGCGCGCCCGGCGAACCATCGCATTTTACTAAAGTCTTCCTCGCATTGGATTCGATACGCCTTGCCGCCCGCCGCGCGCGGTGCCCAGAGTGTAGCGTGCCCTTTTTGCCCACCATCGCGCCGTCCGTACCCTTTCGCGACGGCCGTCGGAGCCCCGGATGGACCCGCTGGTCCGCATCGCCGCCCCCGTTGAACCGCGCCGCCCGGCGCCGCGGACGGGCGTGCGCGCGGCGGCGGCGGTGAGCGCCGTCGCCGGGATCGAGCGGCGCGGCGACGACAACGAGGCGGCGATGCCGGACTATCGCAGGGCGGAGCCGGCCGTTCGCCTCGACCTCAGCCCGGATGCCGGGCCTCCGCCGGAAACACCGGCCGAGGCGAACGATGCCGGCGAGGCGCCGCCGACGCGGCCCGGCGCCCTGGTCGACCGGCTGGCCTGACGGCGCGCCGCCGGGCGGCTAAGCTGCCCGCCGCGCGACCGCCGCACGGAGCCCGTCCACCCTTGTCCCGCCCGTCCGGCGCCCTGTCGGGCCTCGACCGCCTGCTCGCCGACCGCACGGCCCTCGCCCGGCTTGCCGCCGCGCGGGTCGGCCTGCTGAGCAACGATGCCTGCCGCACGGCCGGCGGCGTTCCCGCCGCCGTGGCCCTGGCCCGTGCCCTGCCGGCCGGCGCCGGAGCGGGGCTGCGGCACCTGTTCGCCCCGGAGCACGGGCCGCGCGCCGCCGCCGCCGCGGGCGAGGCGGTCGACGATACGACCGACGGCGCGACCGGCCTGCCCGTCGCCAGCCTCTACGGGCCGCGCCGCGCGCCGCCCGCCGCGGCGCTGGCCGCGATCGACGTCCTCGTCATCGACCTGCGCGACGTCGGGGTGCGCTGCTACACCTACGCGGCGACGGCGGCGCTGGCGGCGCAGGCCGCGCTGGCGGCCGGGCGCGAAGTCGTCATCTGCGACCGTGCCAACCCGCAGGGCCCGGCCGTGGCCGGCCCGGCGCGGGCGGCCGGGCTCGCTTCCTTCCTCGCCTTCTTCGACGTGCCCTTCGTGCATGGCCGCACGCTCGCCGGACTGGTGACGGCAAGCCTGCCGGACGGCGCGCGCGTGACGGTCATGCCGGCCGGGCCCGGGGCGCCCGGCGCCGACCACGTGCCGCCCTCGCCGGCGCTGGCGACGCGCGCGGCGCTGGCCCTCTACCCGGGCCTCGTGCTGCTCGAGGCGACCAATGTCTGCGAGGGCCGCGGCACGCCCCTGCCCTTCGAGATCGCCGCCGCGCCGTGGCTCGACGGCGCGGCGCTGGCGCAGGCGGCGCACGGCTGGCCGGAGGCGGTGCCGGCGCAGGCGATCGAGATCGTGCCGCATTCCGGCCCCTGGGCCGGCCAGCGCTGCGGCGGCGTGCGCTTCGGGTCGCCCGGATGCGACGCCGCCGGCGTCTTCGCCTTCGGCGCGCGCCTGCTCGACTGGCTCGCCCGCCAGCCCGGCTTCCGCTGGCGCGACGGCGCCCTGCCCGGCGGCGCCCGTCCCGGCGGTGACAGCGCACCGCGCAGCGTGCCGGCGATCGACGTGCTGCTCGGCGACGCCGCCTTGCGCCGGGCGATCGAGACCGGCGGGGACATCGACGTCCTCCTCACGCGCTGGCGTCAGGACGCGAGCGGCGTGCCCTCGACATAGACCGCGCACACCGTCAGCGCCGGCTCCAGCACGACGAGATCGGCGAAGGCGCCCGGGGCGATCCGCCCGCGCTCCGCCAGGCCGAGCAGGTCGGCGGGAAACGTCGAGACGCGCCGCACCGCGTCGGCGAGGTCGAGGCCGAGACCGACGAGCACGGCGAGCGCCCGGTCCATCGTCAGGGCGCTGCCGGCGAGCGTGCCGTCCGGCAGGAACACCGCGTCGCCGCGCTTGGCGACGGTGTGGCGGCCGAGCGGGTACTCGCCATCCGGCATGCCGGCGGCGGCCGTCGCGTCGGTCGTCGCGTAGAGACGCGGCACGGCGCGCAGGGCGGCGCGCAGGGCCCCGGCATGGACGTGGACGAGATCGGGAATGACCGCGGCATACTCGGCCGCGGCCAGCGCCGCGCCGACCGCGCCCGGCGCACGGTGGTCGAGCCGCGTCATGGCGTTGAACAGATGGGTGAAGGAGCGCGCGCCCGCCGCGAGGGCGCCGAGGCAGGTGTCGTAGTCGGCCTCGGTATGGCCGATCTGCACGACGATACCGGCGGCGGCGAGACGGCGCGTCAGCGCGAAGCCGGCATCGAGCTCCGGCGCCAGGGTGACGAGCCGGAGCGGCGCGGCGGCGGCGATGCGGTCGACCAGCGCCGCGTCCGGTGCCTGCGGGAAGGGTGGCTGGGCGCCCAGCCGCGCCGGGTTGAGGAAGGGGCCCTCGAGATGCAGGCCAAGCACGCGCGCCTCGCCGGGCCGCCGTGCTGCCGCGACACGGCCGACGCCCGCGGCCGCGGCGAGGAGGTCGGCCGGCGGCGCGGTGACGGCGGCGGCGAGCAACGACGTCGTGCCGTGGCGCGCGTGCAGGCGCGCGGCGGCGCGCACGCCGTCCTCGCCCGCCATCGTGTCGCCGCCGCCGCCGCCGGGCACGTGCAGGTCGACGAAGCCGGGCACGATGCGTGGCGCGTCGTCCGCTACCGGCGACGGCTCGATCGCGTGCACACGGGTGTCGAAGACGACGCGGCCGGCGCGCCAGCCCTCGGGCGTCAGGACATGGCCGGCGAGTTCGTTCATGACGCGGTGACGATGTTTTCGGGCGGCGCCGACCCGCGCGCCAGCAGCAGGGCCCCGGCCAGCGCGTCGCCCCGCGGTGTCGCCAGCCGCGCCGCGAAGCCGTGCGGCAGGAACGGTCGCAACGGCGCGGCGATGCCGCCGACCAGCGCCAGCGGCGCCTCGCCGAGCGGGTCGAGCATCGTTGCCAGCGCCGCCAGCGCGTTGCCGGCCTCCTGCGCCAGCGCCACCGCGTCGACGTCGCCCGCCGCCGCCGCGGCGAGGACCAGCGGCGCCAGCGTCGCGAAGCGCGTCGACGAGGCGCCGTGCAGCCAGTCGAGCGCCGCGCCGCGCGAGCCGCCGAGGGCATCCCAGACCGCGCGGTCGAGCGCCGACGGCGCGCCGCTGTCGACGCCGACGAGGGCCTGCCCGACGGCCGCCAGTCCCAGTCGGGCGCCGCTGCCGCCGTCGCCCGCCGGGAAACCCCAGCCGCCGGCGAGACGGCCGCTGCCGTCGCCGCGCAGGCGATAGCCGACGCTGCCCGTGCCGGCGATCAGCACGCAGCCGGGCGCGCCGCCGTGGGCGCCGAGGCAGGCCGTGTGGGCATCGGTCGCCAGCGTGACCCGCGCGAAGGGCGGCGCCGCGGCGAGGAAGGCGTCGCGCAGGGCGGGATTGTTGGCGCCGGCGAGGCCGAGTCCGATGCCGACCCGCGCGGGCGACAGCTCGGCGAGGCCGGCCTCGGCCCGCAGGCACTCGCAGGCGGCGGCGATGTCGCGCCAGGCGCCGGGCCCCCGCAGGGTCAGGCTGGTCGGCCCGGTCTCGACGCGCGCCAGCCGGGTGCCGTCGGCGGCGGCCAGCAGCAGGCGCGTGCCCGTCGCCCCGCCGTCGACCGCCACGTGATAGGCCTCAGCCATCGCTTTTCCCGGCGCGCATGGCCTTAGTTATGCTGGCGGCCTCGCGCCGGAGCAAACGATGGCCACCGAATCCTTCGATCCCCGCTTCCGCGGCCTCGACGCCCGCGACGACGCCGAGGTGCTGGCCACCCTGCTGGCGGCGCAGGGCGACGCGCTGGCCAGCGTCGGCGCCGCCGCCCCGGCCATCGCCGCCGCCGCGCGGGCGGTCGCGGCGACGCTGGCGCGCGGCACCGGCCGGCTGGTCTATGCCGGGGCGGGCACCTCGGCCCGGCTGGGCGTGCAGGACGGGGTGGAGCTGGTGCCGACCTTCGGCTGGCCGCGCGACCGCCTGGCCTTCCTCGTCGCCGGCGGCATGGCGGCGCTGACGGTCGCCGTCGAGGGCGCCGAGGACGACGCCGCCGCGGCGGCCCGCGACGCCCGCCGCCTCGACCTCGGGCCCGCCGACGTGGCGATCGTGCTGTCGGCCTCCGGGCGGACGCCCTATGCCGTGGCGGCCTGCGCCGCGGCGCGCGCGGCCGGGGCGCTGACCGTCGCCTTCGCCAACAATGCCGGCGCGCCGCTGCTCGCCGCCGCCGCCCACGGCATCCTGCTCGACAGCGGCGCCGAGCCGGTCGCCGGCTCGACGCGCATGGGCGCCGGCACGGCGCAGAAGGTCGCGCTGAACATACTGTCGACACTCGCCATGACGCGGATGGGACGCGTCTACGACGGGTTGATGGTCGACATGGTGGCGACGAACGACAAGCTGCGGCAGCGCGCCCGCCGCATGGTCGCCGCCATCTCCGGCGTCGAGGAGGAGGCGGCGGCGGCCGCGCTGGAGGCGGCGGGAGGGCATGTGAAAACGGCGGCGCTGGTGGCGCACGGCGTGCCGGCGGAAGCCGCCCGGCTGCTGCTCGACGACACCGGCGGCGACCTGCGCGCGGCGCTGGCCCGGCTGCCGGAGCGCCGCGGCTAGGCGGCGCGGGCCGCGGGCGCGCGCGTGACCAGCCCCGCCGCCCCGGCGAGCAGGCGGATCGCCTCGTCCGGCGTGCCGGCGAAGCCCGGCGCCGACTCCGACAGGCAGCGCCGCCAGGCGCGGGCGCCGGGCAGGCCATTGAAGAGGCCGAGGAGCGGCTTCGCCAATGGCATCAGCGGCACCCGCCTCGTCATTTCCTGCCATACGTAAGGCAATACGCGCTCGAGCAGTTCGTGACGGTCGGCGGGCGCGCCCCCCTCCCCCCACAGGCGTAGGTCGGCGGCGGCAAGCAGCCACGGGTCGTCGCAGACGGCGCGCCCCATCATCACGCCGTCGACATGGGCGAGATGGCGCTCGGCCTCGTCGAGCGAGCGGATGCCGCCGTTGAGGGTCACGGCGAGACGCGGGAACTCGGCCTTGAGCCGCCACACCAGTTCCGGATGCAATGGCGGCACCTCGCGGTTCTCGCGCGGCGACAGGCCGGCGAGCCACGCCTTGCGCGCGTGGACGATGACGTGGCCGCAGCCGGCTTCCGCGACGCGGGCGGCGAAGCCCGACAGCGTCTCCCATTCCGGCATGTCGTCGACGGCGAGGCGGCACTTGACCGTCACGGGCACCGGCACGGCGCGCGCCATGGCAGCGACGCAGCGCGCGACGAGGTCCGGCTCGGCCATCAGGCAGGCGCCGAAGCGGCCAGCCTGCACGCGGTCGGACGGGCAGCCGACATTGAGGTTGATCTCGTCGTAGCCGTAGTCCGCGCCGACGCGCGCCGCCTCGGCCAGCAGCGCCGGATCGCTGCCGCCGAGCTGCAGGGTCAGCGGCAGTTCGGCCGGATGGAAGCCGAGCAGGCGGTCGCGGTCGCCGTGACGCACGGCGGCGGCCGTCACCATCTCGGTGTAGAGACGCGTGCGCCGGCTCGCCTGCCGCAGGACGTAGCGGAAGTGGCGGTCGGTCCAGTCCATCATCGGCGCCACCGCGAGGCGGCTGGCGGCCGGATGGCCGGCAGGACGGGCGGTCATCGCGGTCATGGCCGGACAGATACGCCAGCCCGCGGCAGGCGGCAACGCCGACGCGCGGCCGCTTCTGAACGCCGCGCCGGCAATGCTATCATGTGTCGACGCGATGGCGGGCGGCCGCCGCGGCACCAACGCTGGAGACCGGCCATGCTGCGTGCGTGGATGTTCGCCCTGTGTGCCCTGCTGCTGCCCGCCGCGACGGCGGCGCAGGACTTCTCCTACATCCGTGTCGACGGCACCTGGAACTGCCTGTGGATCGACCCGTCGCGCGGCTACATCTACGAGTGCTCGATGACCCTGGTGCAGACCAAATCGAATTCGATCGAGGGCAACATCGCCTGGACGCTGGTGCGCTCGCCGAAGCCGGAAGACACCGAGCGCCTCGGCACCGGCGCCGTCGAGTTCGTGCGCGGCGTGATGGACCCGAAGACCGGGCGGATCAACTTCAAGGGCTACGACAAGGAAGATCCCGTCGGCGTCATCGGCCTCGACGACTACAAGCTGGAGGTTTCCGAAAGCGGCACCTGGATGTTCGGCCCGACGGCCACCAACGGTGCCGGCACCGGCCGGTTCACGGCCTTCCGCCGCTTCTGGTAGCCTGCCCTCTACCAGTTCCCTCTCCGCCCTTTGGGGGGAGAGGGTGGCGAGCAAAGCGAGCCGGGTGAGGTGGGGCAGCGCCACCGGCCGCCAACGCGCTTTCCCTCCTCACCCCTGCCCTCTCCTCCCACGGGAGGAGAGGGGGAAGACCCCCGCCACCAGAGAGTTCCCCGTCCCATGCGCCAGCGTTCCCGGCTCGAGGCGATCGCCATCATGTGCTTCGCCTCGGCCTGCTTCATCGCCATGCACACCTGCATCAAGGCGACGCGCGACACCACGCCCGTCGCCGTCGTGCTGTGGACGCAGTACGTCATCCAGCTCGCCGTGCTGACGGCGATCTTCGCGCCGCGCATGCCCGGCTTCCTGCGGTCACCGCGGCTCGGCCTGCAGTACCTGCGCGCCGCCCTCCTGTTCGGCTGCATGGTCGGCATGTTCACGGCCGTCGGGCTGATGCCGCTGGCCGACATCATCGCCATCGCCTTCTTCGCACCGCTGATCATCACCGCGCTTTCCGTGGCGATGCTGGGCGAGAAGGTGACGCCCGCGCACTGGGCGGCGGTGGCCGTGGCGTTCGTCGGTGTGCTGGTGATCATCCGGCCGGGCATGGGCGTGTTCGCCTGGGCGGCGCTGATCCCGCTCGGCGTCGCGGTCTGCGTCGCCCTCTACCAGACGCTGACCAAGGTGCTGGCCGGCGTGGACGCCGAAGCCATGCTGTACAACGCCACGCTGCTCGGCTTCGTCGCCAGCAGCGTTGCCGTACCCTTCTTCTGGCAGACTCCGGGGCTGCGCGAGACGGTGCTGCTGGCCGCCGCCGGGGCGCTCGGCCTTGCGGCGCATTTCTGCCTGATCAAGGCCTACCAGTGGGCGCCGGCCTCGGTGGTGGCGCCGTTCAGCTACGTCGAGCTGCTCTACGCCACGGCGCTGGGCTTCGCCGTGTTCGGCGACATCCCCGACGCGCCGACCTTCGCCGGCGGCGCCCTCGTCGCCGCCAGCGGGCTGTGGCTGCTGCACTACCAGGCGCGGCGCGAGCGCGCGGCACGGGCGGTGGCGGTGGAGGCGGCGGAGTAGCGGATGCGAACGCTCCCTCTCCTCCCGTGGGAGGAGAGGGTCGGGGTGAGGAGGGACGGCACGCGCGTGGCCTCGGCCGGCGCTGCCCCACCTCACCCGGCTCGCGTCGCTCGCCACCCTCTCCCCCCGGTGGGCGGAGAGGGTTTTTCGGGCGGGCCGGGAGGTGAAGCGCACGCCCGCTTCGGCTATGATCCCCCCGAGATTTCGCACACCAACGGCGGAGGACGACCATGGCCGAGGAACGCGCGGTACTGGCCGGCGGCTGCTTCTGGGGCATGCAGGACCTGATCCGGCGTCTGCCCGGCGTGACCGCCACCCGCGTCGGCTACACCGGCGGTAACGTGAAGCACGCCACCTACCGCAACCACGGCACGCATGCCGAGGGCATCGAGATCCTCTTCGACCCGGCGCAGACCAGCTTCCGCGCCCTGCTGGAATTCTTCTTCCAGATCCACGACCCGACCACGAAGAACCGCCAGGGCAACGACATCGGCACCAGCTACCGCTCGGCCATCTACTACACCAGCCCCGAGCAGAAGCGCGTGGCCGAGGAGACCATCGCGGATGTGAACGCCTCGGGCCTGTGGCCGGGCAAGGTGGTGACCGAACTGGCGCCGGCCGGCGACTTCTGGGAAGCCGAGCCCGAGCACCAGGACTATCTCGAACGCTACCCCAACGGTTACACCTGCCACTACGTGCGGCCGAACTGGAAGCTGCCGACGCGCAGGGCGGCGGCGGAGTAGCGGCGGGGCTTTCACGAACCCCTTCCCTCTCCCAAAGGGAGAGGGCTTCCGGCGCCGGCGCCGCAGGGCGCGAAGCGACCGAGGCGCCCTGCGCCGGAAGGGCGAGGGGTTACACGGCCAGCCTTTTTCCCCGACGACCGTAACCCCTCACCCTTGCCGCGTAAGGCTCGCTACGCTCGCCAACGCGGCAAGCCCTCTCCCTGAAGGAGAGGAGAAACGCGCATGGAAGGGGGAGCGGCGAGGAGGCGGCGGTCAGAGAACGCCGGCCACGTCCGTCCGTGCGAAATCGTCGCCGACATAGAGCAGGCGGCAGGCGTGCTCCTGCGCCAGCGCATAGGCGAAGCAATCGCCGAAATCGAGCCCGACGGGGTGGCTGCCCTTGCCCCAGCGCAGATGCGCGGCCGCGACGCGGCGAGCCATCGCCGGCGTGACCGGAGCGATCTCGAATCCGAGCCCGTCGATCAGCCGCTCCATTTCCGCTCCAACGTTACGACGCGTGGCGACGATGAGCGCCTCGGCGACGGTAACAGCGGACACGACGAGGTCGTCCTCGGCCTCCAGCACGGCAATGCAGGAATCAGCGGCGGGCTCGCCGAGCACGACGGCCATCAGCGCGGAGGTATCGACGGCGATCACCCGGGCAGCCCGTCATCCCCGTAAAGGAAGTCCTGGCTGCGCGCGGCGTCCGGCCCGGCGCTCGCCCGCGCGGCACCAGCCTGCCGCACCGCCTCGAGCAGCGCCCGCCGCCCGGCGCGGTCCGGCACCGCCCGCACCGGCACCAGCCGCACGGCCGGATGGCCGTGGCGGGTCAGCACGATCTCGTCGCCGGCCTCGGCGCGACGCACGAGTTCGGTGAGCTGGCCCTTGGCTTCGCTGACGGGGATGCGCATGGGGTGAATTTAGACTAATTAATGGACCATAACAACCGGCACGGGGCCGCTTCTCTCTCGGCCCGGGCACCGGCGAAGCCGCGCACCGGGATGTCTTGAGTCAGAACAGCCGAAGACGCTGTCAGCAAACCGTCAAATTTGGTAAGCGTGCTCCCAAGCCGGCGCACAGATTGAATGCATTATCTTTGTAATTCCACCGTAATTCCGTTTAAGCATCTCGGACTACGGGTGTCTATCGTACCGAAGCCCAGCAGCGTGAACAAAGGCGTGATTTCGAAGCCGAGCATCGCTGATTAAGTCGGCCCACTCGACTACTTCGATAACACCACGAAATTTACCACTTAGTTGCTGGAAGCGCCCGCGTCCATTCGTGGTTGTTGACCAGCCGCTTGTGTGAATCTCTAACTTCCCCACAATATCTGCGATGACGTAGCAATAATATATACAATCCTCTGCTACACGCACGCGCCCACCCCGGTAATCAAATATCTCTCCACCACGCAGCTTGTTGAGATACTCCAAAATCTGGCTCTGCGGCGTATATCTCTCATCGTAATCACGTCGACCAGGCTGTTTAAATTCTACCAGCATCACTCTCTTCAGCGGATCTTCGCCTTCCGTCCCGAGGCCATGAATTTGATCATAGACAAGCAGGTCAGGCCGACGTGTGCTACGCTGCCCTTCTATGATTTGAGTGAACGGCACGTCGGATGCAAAATACTTGGTGAAAGTTAGACGCTCATCGATAATCCATAGATCGTGGTCGGCATTCTCGACATGCGTCGGGTTGTCCCCGCGGAGCTTCATCGGACAAATGAACTGATGAAGTGTTTCTTCTAGGCTGAAATCTTGGCTGCCGTTTCCACGATCGCGAATTTTGCGAATCAGAATTTCCATCACGTCCAACACGATCTTCCGGCGCAGCACATATTCCGTGAGTTGACGTTGCTCTTCTGCGCGAATGTCATCTGCGGCGGACCTGACTGCAGCCAAGAAGTCTGCTGGGGTTTCGGTCGTGCTCTCAAGCTGCTGAACAATCGTTTGGATGCGACTGTTACGCTCATTATCTCGCCGTATCCGAATTGGGATAAGCGCTTGAGCGAACTGCTCGGCCTTGACGGCGTTCTTAGGCGCTCGCGCGAGTAACTGCTGTGGATCCTCAAAGCCGAACGTGGGGTATTCTTCAACGAACGCCTGCATGGTTCCAAGCCGCACAGTGTCAAATTCGGTCACTTCGCTTTGAAGCGCATTCGCGCGCGCGTGTTCGGCGCCGGCCCGCACAATTTCCTCAACGATGGACTCATTGAAGTTGAATTGCGTGCGCTCCTGATTAACGCGATCGTCTAAAAATTCTCCAGTGACGCACCCGTGATAGACATGGTCATCGTCAGGCCCAAATCGGCCAATACCCACGAGCCCATCTATCTTCCGGGTTGTTACGGTTCTACCACTTGCAACGAGATGTATCTGATGAAGACCATCGAAGTTGGCGCTCGCAGCCCTCTTGCAAATAAAACTGGCAAGTTTCAATTCACCAAAATTTTCAGTTTGAATCGTCGCAATGCCACGATCCTCGACACGGAGACTCTCGATTTCGCGAGGAAACTCTGTGGCTGTATTCTCAATGTCAACAATTACGCGAGGAGATTCACCAAGGATAAAGTCTGCAAAGAAATGGGAGCCAAAGTGACGAATGATCGTGGCAGGACGGATTGGAAATTTGCCTTGATAAGCTGCCCCACGCAGGCCCTTAAAGGTGATTGAGGTACCAGTTGGAGCGCCGGCAATCTCTTCGTTCGTTTCCTCTGTGATCTGGTCGGCGGCCCGAAGGACAAAAACGAACGAACGCCGGAAGGTCCGTCCACCGTCCCGATATACGCTCGCCACGCTGATGTGGTCGAATGCGTCGAGCCAAAGCAATCTGCCAACGCCCTTGCCACCACGCGGTAGCTTGAAATCTGTATCAGTCGTGCAAAATGCTTCAAAACGTTTAGGCTCTAGTCCAACCCCATTGTCTGCAACTACAATCGTAATTTCCGACGGCGTACCGGGCGCCGCAATCGTAACAACGATTCGGCCACGTTCTTGATACTGGTCATCAAATGCATCCTCTACTGCGTGGAATGCATTGCTCACCGCCTCGAATATTGGCTGGAGTGCTTCGGCGGCTGATGACGGCTTCGGGAACCGTTTAACCCGATTAACGATATCTCCCCTCATCGAGGTCATTCATCAATCCTCGCGGGAAAAATTCCATCCATGCCACGATAGTCTATGGGTCGGAGTGCGGCAATTCCCTACCAAGTAGTTGAGGTTTCTATAAGTTCTACTTTTTTTACCATCACTCCCACTCGATGGTCCCCGGCGGTTTCGAGGTGCAGTCGTAGACCACGCGGTTGATGCCGCGCACCTCGTTGACGATGCGGGTCGAGACGCGCGCCAGAAACGCGTGATCGAAGGGGTAGCTGTCGGCGGTCATGCCGTCGGTCGAGGTGACGGCGCGCAGCGCGCAGACGCTCTCGTAGGTGCGCGCGTCGCCCATCACGCCCACGGTCCGCACCGGCAGCAGCACGGCGAAGGCCTGCCAGATGGCGTCGTAGAGGCCGGCGGTGCGGATCTCCTCGATGAAGATGGCGTCGGCCCTGCGCAGCACGTCGAGCGCGTCGCGGCGGATGGCGCCGGGCATGCGGATGGCGAGGCCGGGGCCGGGGAAGGGGTGGCGGCCGACGATGGTCTCGGGCAGGCCCAGCTCGCGGCCGAGGTCGCGCACCTCGTCCTTGAACAGCTCGCGCAGCGGCTCGACCAGCGCCATCTTCATGTGCTCGGGCAGGCCGCCGACATTGTGGTGCGACTTGATCGTCGCCGAGGGGCCGCCGAAGGCGCTGACGCTCTCGATCACGTCGGGGTAGAGCGTGCCCTGGCAGAGGAAGCCGGCGCCGCCGATCTTCGCCGCCTCCTCGTCGAACACCTCGACGAAGGTGCGGCCGATGATCTTGCGCTTCTCCTCCGGGTCGGCGACGCCCTCGAGCCGGCCGAGGAACAGGTCCGACGCGTCGCGGTGCACCAGCTCGACGTTGAAGCGGCCGCGGAAGACGCGCACCACCTCCTCCGCCTCGCCGGCGCGCAGCAGGCCGTGGTCGACGAAGATGCAGGTGAGGCGGCTGCCGATGGCCTCGTGCACCAGCACGGCGGCGACCGAGCTGTCGACGCCGCCCGAGAGACCGCAGACGACGCGGCCCGCCTCGCCGACCTGGGCGCGGATGCGCGCGACGGCGGCGGCGCGGAAGGCGGCCATCGTCCAGGCGCCCGAACAGCCGGCGACCTTGCGCACGAAGTTGGCGATCAGCTTCGCGCCGTCGGGCGTGTGCACCACCTCCGGGTGGAACTGCACGCCATAGAAGCGCCTCGTGTCGTCGGCGGTGGCGGCGAAGGGCGCGCCGTCCGAGGTGGCGACGCGGCGGAAGCCCGGCGGCAGGCGCGTGACGCGGTCGCCATGCGACATCCACACCTGATGGCGCTCGCCGGGGCGCCAGACGCCGTCGAAGAGGATGCAGTCCTCGGCCACGTCGAGCATGGCGCGGCCGAACTCCTGGTGGTCGGAGCCCTCGACGGCGCCGCCGAGGCGGGCGCACATGAGCTGCTGGCCGTAGCAGATGCCGAGCACCGGCACGCCGGCCGCGAACACCGCCGGGTCGACGTCGGGCGCGGCGGCGGCGATGACGCTCGCCGGGCCGCCCGACAGGACGATCGCCTTCGGCGCGAACTGCGCAAGGAAGGCGGCGTCGACGCGGAAGCAGGGGTGGATCTCGCAGTAGGCGCCGGCCTCGCGCACGCGGCGCGCGATGAGCTGCGTCACCTGCGAGCCGAAATCGACGATGAGAATGTGTTCGGATTCGGGGGCTGGCGCGGTCATGCGGCGTCATAACCGATTCCCGGGGCCGCTGCACGCGCCAGGCGGCGGCTGGCGACATCCCGGCAGCCGTTGGTAACAGCCCCCACCTCACCCTGCCCTCTCCGCCCCCAGGGGCGGAGAGGGTGAACAGGAGGGGAGGTTCCCCGACCCGTCATTGCGAGGAGGCCGAGCCGACGCGGCAATCCAGCCCGCCCGCCGCGACACTGGATGGCTTCGCTTCGCTCGCAATGACGAAGCGCGAGGACCGGGCCAAGCGCGTCCCCTCTCGGCTTCCGGGGGCGGAGAGGGTCAAGGTGAGGCGGGGAAAGCGCGACGCCTCAATGCGCCGCGGGCCGGTCCCAGGCGTAGGCGATCTCGGGCAGGCGCGCGCCGGCGAAGGGCTCGGTGCGCTCGGCGACGCGGCGGCCGCCCATGCGCTCGTAGAAGAAGCGCGACGGGTTGGCGGCCAGCACCCAGACCAGCACGCCGGCCCGCCCGTCGCGGGCGAGCCGCGCGCGGCAGGCTTCCAGCAGGGCGCCGCCGTGGCCGTGGCCCTGATGGTCGGGCGCGACGTAGAGGGTGTAGACCTCGCCCTGCCACGGCGCATCGGCCGGCACGCCGGCGCGGCGCAGCGGGCCGCAGGAGGCGAAGCCGACGATGCCGGGCCCGCCGCGGAGCGGGCGGATGTCCTCGGCCACCAGCGTCGCCTCGCCGCGCGCCACGACATGGTGGCGCCACTGGCGCGTCTGGCGCCCCTCGGCAAGGCCGAGCAAGTAGCGGTCGGGGAGCATGCCGGCATAGGCCGCCCGCCACGCCTCGACATGGATGGCGGCGATGGCGGCGGCATCGTCCGGCGTCGCCCGGCGGATGTGCGTGGTGGCCGTGGGGCCCATGGCGCGAGGCTAGCGCGATTCCGGGCGCGGCGTCAGTCGTGCCCTCGCTCGCGCACCAGCAGCGCGGCATAGACGCCGTCGGTGCCGTGGCGGTGCGGCGTCAGCACCAGGTCGGGACCGTTGCCGGCGGGCGCCACAGGCAAGGCGGCGCGCGCGTCGGCGCGGCGGAAGCCGGGCGTGGCGTCGAGAAAGGCGTCGACGATGTCGGCGTTTTCCTCGGCCAGCACCGAGCAGGTCGCGTAGAGCAGGCGCCCGCCTGGCCGCACCAGCGCGGCGGCGGCGGCGAGGATGGCGGCCTGGTCGGCGACGAGGGCGGCGAGGCGATCGGGTGTCAGACGCCAGCGATCCTCCGGCGCGCGCCGCCACACGCCGCTGCCGCTGCACGGGGCATCGACGAAGACGAGGTCGGCGCGGTCGGCCGGGGCCGCGCCCTCGGCGAGCAGCGCCCGGGCGTCGCCGGGGCGCGCCTCGACGATGGCGGCGCCGGCACGGCGCAGGCGCGGCACCATGCGCTGCAGCCGTGCAGCGGAGACGTCGCAGGCGAGGAGACGGCCCTCGTTGCCCATCGCGGCGGCCAGTGCCAGCGCCTTGCCGCCCGCCCCGGCGCAAAGGTCGATCACCGTCTCGCCCGGCTGCGCGGCAGCGGCCAGGGCAAGGAGCTGGCTGCCCTCGTCCTGCACCTCGACCAGGCCATCGCGGAAGGCCGGAGTCGCATCGAGCGGCACCGGCGCATCGAGGCGCAGGCCGAGGGGCGACAGCGGCGTCGGCCGCGCGGCGACACCCGCCTCGGCCAGCGCCGCCTGCGCCGCCTCGCGCGAGGTCTTCAGCAGGTTGGTGCGCAGATCGACCGGCGCCGTGCCGGCGAGCGCCGCCATCTCCGCCTCGCGTGCCGGGCCGAAGGCACGGTCGAGCAGCGGCAGCAGCCAGTCGGGCAGGTTGAGGCGCGCGGCATCCGCCATCGCCGGGTCGTCTAGACGGCGGCCGGCGAGTGCCGCGACCAGCGCCGCCTCGGCCTCGGACAGCGGCGGTGCGCCGTAGCCGGCGCCGTCGAACAGCGTCGTCACGCCCGCCGCGTCGAGGCCATCGGACAGGGCGAGGCCGGCGAGCACGAGGGCGCGCGCGTCGCCGCCGTCGCCGCCGGCCCGTTCGACATGCCAGGAGAGCGCGCCGCGCCGGCGCAACACGTCCCAGACACGCGCGCGGATGGCGCGGCGGTCGCCGCCGCCGGCATAGCGCCGCCGCGCGAACCACTCGCGCGCCAGCGCGTCGGCCGGCGCCGCGCCGCGGAAGATCTCGGCCAGCAGGTCGATCGAGGCGGCGATGCGCGCGGCGGGAGTCATCTTGCCATTTCCTTGGTCCGCCGACCGTAATCAGCAGGTTTACCCTCTCCCGCAGGGAGAGGGCTTTCGGCCTTGGCGAGCGCCAGCGAGCCTAGCGCCGAAAGGGCGAGGGGTTACGGACGCCGCGAGAACGACCACGCGCGTAATCCCTCACCCTTCCGTCGTAAGCGTCTCGGTCGCGACGCTCCCTGCGACGCCAACGACGGAAGCCCTCTCCCTCAAGGAGAGGGTAAAGAAAAAGCTTGGCGGAAACCGCTACGCGTTCTGGCGGTAGTTGGGGGCTTCGCGGGTGATGGCGACGTCGTGGACGTGGCTTTCGCGCAGGCCGGCGTTGGTGACGCGCACGAAGCGGCAATTGGCCTGCATCTCGCCGATGGTGGCGTTGCCGGTGTAGCCCATCGCCGCCTTGAGGCCGCCGACGAGCTGGTGGATGGCGGTGCCGACCATGCCCTTGTAGGCGACCTGGCCCTCGATGCCCTCGGGCACCAGCTTGAGCTTGTCGGCCACCTCGGCCTGGAAGTAGCGGTCGGCCGAGCCGCGCGCCATGGCACCGATCGAGCCCATGCCGCGGTAGGACTTGTAGGAGCGGCCCTCGTAGAGGAACACCTCGCCCGGCGCCTCGTCGGTGCCGGCGAACAGCGAGCCGATCATGGCCACATCGGCACCGGCCGCGATGGCCTTGGCGAGGTCGCCGGAATACTTGATGCCGCCGTCGGCGATGACTGGAACCGAGCGATCACGCGCGGCGGCGACCACGTCGGAAATGGCGGTGAACTGCGGCACGCCGACGCCGGCGACGATGCGCGTGGTGCAGATCGAGCCCGGGCCGATACCGACCTTGACGGCGTCGGCCCCCGCGTCGATCAGCGCGCGGGCGGCGTCGCCGGTGGCGATGTTGCCGGCGATGAGCTGGGCGCGGTTCGACAGCCGCTTGATGTGCGCCACCTGGTCGATCACGCCGGCCGAGTGGCCGTGCGCGGTGTCCACCACGATGACGTCGACGCCGGCGTCGAGCAGCGCCTCGGCGCGCTCCATGCCGGCCTTGCCGACGCCGGTGGCGGCGGCGACGCGCAGGCGGCCCTGCTCGTCCTTGCTGGCGGCGGGATATTTCTGCGCCTTGTCGATGTCCTTGACCGTAATCAGGCCGACGCATCGCTTCTCGTCGTCGACCACCAGCAGCTTCTCGATGCGGTACTTGTGGAGCAGGCGCTTGGCCTCCTCCATGCCGACGCCCTCGCGCACGGTGATGAGGCGGCGCGTCATCAGTTCGCGGATCGGCTGCGAGGGATCGCGCGCGAAGCGCACGTCGCGGTTGGTGACGATGCCGACGAGCTTGCCCGAGCGGCGGTTGACGACCGGGATGCCGGAGATGCCCTCGCGCTGCATGATCGCCAGCGCCTCGGCCAGCGTCTGCTCGGGGCGGATGGTGATGGGGTTCACCACCATGCCGGCCTCGTAGCGCTTGACCTTCCGCACCTCGTCGGCCTGCGCGGCGGCGTCGAGGTTCTTGTGGATGACGCCGATGCCGCCGGCCTGGGCCATGGCGATCGCCATGTTGGCCTCGGTCACCGTGTCCATGGCGGCGGAAATGAGGGGGATGGCGAGGTCGATCGAGCGCGTCAGGCGCGTGCGGGTGTCGACATCGGCCGGCAGCACCCGGCTGGCGGCCGGCTCCAGCAGGACGTCGTCGAAGGTGAGGGCTTCGCGTATCTGCATGCCGACCCCGCCGCTGCGGCCGTTAGGTTGGCAGGGCTTATATACAGAAGCCGTGGCGCGGGACAACTGCCGCGGCGGGTCGCCGCGCCCCTCCCGCGCCGCCGCGCGATGATCCACATCAGGGCGGACGCGGCAGAACTCCGCGACGCTGCGCCATTCCCTGGAAGGAGTTGCAGATGTCCGAGCGCGTACCGGTCACCTGGGTCGTCGTCGCCGACGGGGCGCGGGCCCGCATCCTCGAACACACGCGAATCGGCGGCGGCCTCGTGCCGCTGGCGGCGATGGACCACGACAAGGCCCACGGCCACGCCCGCGACCTTGGCGCCGACCGGCCGGGCCGCGTCTTCGACAGCGCCGGCGCCGGCCGCCATGCCGTGGCGCCGCACACCGACTACCTGCGCTACGAAAAGGACAGGTTTGCCCACGAGGTCGCGGCCCTGCTGGAACGCGCCGGCACCGCCCGCCGCTTCGACCGGCTGGTGCTGGTGGCGCCGCCGCGCACACTGGGCGATCTGCGCGCCGCGCTGGGCGCGCACGCCATGGCGGCCGTCATCGGCGAGGTGCACAAGGACCTGACCCACGCGACCGACCGCGACGTTGCCGATCATCTGGGCGAGGTGATGGCGGTGTGAGGGGCCGAGGGGCGAGGGCCGGGCATCCGGCCGGCGCCCCCGCTCGGCCGCCGCAGGCCGGTCCGGGCCGGAATCAGGGCACGTCCTGGCAAAAGCCGCCGTCGCCGTGGCCCCGCGGGCCGTAGGTTGCCGTCCTCGGTCGGTTCAGCCGGATGCGCCGCTCGGGTCGCCGTTGCGCACGGTCTGCAGGAACGAACGGATCTGCGCGGCCGACGTCAGGTGGTGGACCCGCTTGGACGCGGCGGCCTCGGCAACCAGCCGGCGATACCTCGGCGTGAGTTCGCGATGGCAACGGGGAATGACGCGATAGCTGTCGAGCGTGCTGCTCCATAGCGGACTGCCCTCCGGCCAGCCCTTCGGGTCCGCGAACAGTCCCTTGATGAAGCGCTTCGTAACCCAGGCGTAATGGGTGGACAGCGGCAGATCGACGTAGACCAGGGTGTCGGCGACGGCGAACCTTTCCCATGAAGGTGTTACGCCGCCGAAGCCGTCGATGATCCACGCGTCGCGGCGCAGCACGTCCGCATGGGCGCGCAGGAATTCGTGGCGGGGAACCGCGACGCCTCCGGCCGCGAACTGCATCATGTCGATGACATGGAGCGGCAGCCCCGTCAGGTCCGCGAGACGACGGGCAAGGGTGGACTTGCCACCGCCCGCGTTCCCGAATACCGCAACCCGCTTCATGGCATCCGTCCCGGAACAGCACGCAGACCTATGATTGCGCGGCCACCCGTCGCCCGGCCGGTCCCGTGGCTGCCTGCGGGATCAGCGGCGGAGCGGCCGACTTCGACATGGCATGAGATGCCTCACCCGCCCTTGAACCCGGTCGCCACGAGGTAAAGCTCCTTCGAGTCGGCGCGGCTGGCCTTCGGCTTGACCCGGCGCACATGGGCGAAGGCGCGGCGCAGGCGGTCGAAGAGCTGCGGCTCGTCGGGGCCCTGCAGCACCTTGACGACGAAGGCGCCGCCGGGCGCCAGCAGGTCGACGGCGACCTCGGCGGCGGCCTCGGCCAGCGCCATGGTACGGGCCTGATCGGTGCCGCTGTGGCCGGTGGCGGCATTGGCCATGTCCGACAGCACCACGTCGGCGCCGCCGCCCAGCGCCGCGCGCAGCGTCGCCACCGCCTCTGGTTCCGTCGCGTCGCCGACAAGCAATTCGGCGCCGGCCACCGGCTCGACCGGCTGCAGGTCGACGCCGACGACGCGACCGCGCGGGCCGACGCGCTGCGCTGCCACCTGGCACCAGCCGCCGGGGGCGGCGCCGAGATCGAGCACGCGGGCGCCGGGGACGAGCACCCGGTACTTGTCGTCGATCTGGAGCAGCTTGAAGGCGGAGCGCGAGCGGTAGCCGAGGCGCTGCGCCTCCCGCACATAGGGATCGTTGAGCTGGCGGTTGAGCCAGGCGGTCGAGCTGGGCTTTCTCTTGCGCGCCGTCTTCACCCGCTCGGTCAGGCCGCGCGAACCACCGGAGGCGCCGGCGCCGACGCCCGACTTGCCCTCGCGCGCCATGTTCAGGCGTCCGCGCGGCGGCGGGCGTCCGCCATCAGTCCGAGCAGGATGCCCTCGCGCAGGCCGCGGTCGGCGACCGTCAGGCGCCCCACCGGCAGCACGTCGCAGATGGCCCGCAGCACGATGCAGCCGCCGACGGTGAGGTCCGCCCGCTCGCGGCCGATGCAGGGATGCTGCGCCCGGCCGGCGGTGCCGAGCCGCGCCAGCGCCGCGGAGTGATCGTGGATGGCGGCGAAGTCGAGGACATAGCCGTCGACGCGGGCGCGGTTGTAGCGGCCGAGGCCCTGGGCGACGCTGGCCAGCATGGTCACGGTGCCGGAGGTGCCGACCATGTGCACGCGCCCGGCGGCGATCGCCGCCCCGATGCCATGGCGGGCGACGAACGGCGCGAGGTGCCGTTCGACCTCGGCGCGCATCGCCCTGTCGCCCGTCGCGTCGGGGTCGGCCCCCCAGCGCTCGAGCAGGGTAACGACGCCGAACGGCAGCGAGACCGTGTCGACAATGCGGATCGCGTCGCCCGGCGCCAGCGCGGCCCAGGCGACCTGCGTCGAACCGCCGCCGATATCGACGAGCAGGCCATGCGTCGCCGCCGCGCCGATGGCCGGCGCGAACAGCGGCGCACAGCCGGCGAGCGCCAGGCCGGCCTCCTCGCGGGCGTCGATGATGTCGAAGGCGAGGCCGGTCTCGGCGGCAACGCGGGCGAGGAAGGCGCGGCCGTTACCGGCACGCCGGCAGGCCTCGGTCGCCACGCCGCGCAGGCCGGCGACCTCGTGGCGGCGGATACGCTGGGCGCAGACGCGCAGCGCGGCGATGGCGCGGCTCATCGCCCGCTCGCACAGCCGGCCGTCCTGCAGCAGCCGCTCGCCGAGCCGTACCGTGCGCGAATAGGCGTCGATGACGGCGAAGCCGTCGCCGGTGTCGCGCGCCGCCAGCATGCGGCAGTTGTTGGTGCCGAGATCGAGGGCGGCGTAGACGGCGCCGGCGCCCGCGGCACGGCCGGCGCGCGGCATCGCCCCGGGCAACTCCCGGTGCCCCGCCGCCACGCCCTGCCCGTCCGCCACGTCCGCCGCCTCCGCCCGGTTGCGCGTCCCGCCAACTGTAGCGGCGGGGCGCCGCGACACAAGCGCCGCCGCCCGCCGCGGCTCGCCGGCCGGGGTACACATCGCCGGATCGATATGATAAGGGAGCGCCCGCCTGCTGGGGGATCGTCTAACGGTAGGACAGCGGACTCTGACTCCGCCAGTCTAGGTTCGAATCCTAGTCCCCCAGCCAGCCTCCCCGGCATCGGTCATCCCGTCCCTCGCGGTCCCGGCCAGTCCCGGTAAATCCCGCTGGGTGTGTTTGCCACCGAATGCCGGACATACCTCGTCCTTGGAACAGCCCTCAATAATATGTCTCCCGTGTCTTGCGGGCGCCGCCCGGCAGGCAGCGTGGCGGCGCTATTTTGCGGGGGTGGGCCAAGGCCCAGCGCCTTGATCGAGTTCGGGAGATTCGTTGCGGGAGAGAAATGGTAGCGCCGCGGGTAGGTAACCGACGACGTTTCGGTCCGGTGGCGGGAGCGGTCGTCGTGTGGTCGGTCCAACTGGACGTGCCGCGCCGCTGACCGAGCGCGTCGGGTTCCCGTCATTGCGGGAACCCGACACCTCGAGGTTAAGTCAGGACTCGGGCGGCAGGATGACCGTGTCGATCACGTGGATCACGCCGTTCGAGGCAGCGACGTCCGCAGTCGTCACCTTCGCGTTGTTGATGGATACAGTTGCACCCTCCACCTTCACCGCCGCGGACTTGCCGTTCACGGTCGTCACTTCCTTGAGCTTGACGACCTCGGTCGCCGGCACTTCGCCTGCGACCACATGATAGGTCAGAATCGCGACCAGCTTGGCCTTGTTCTCGGGCTTGAGCAGGCTATCGATCGTCCCGGCCGGAAGCTTTGCGAACGCCGCATCTGTCGGCGCGAACACCGTGAACGGCCCCGGGCCCTTCAGGGTGTCGACCAGTCCCGCGCTGGTCAGCGCGGCTGCCAGAGTTTTGAACTGGCCGGCGGCGACCGCGGTTTCGACGATGTTCTTCTCGGCGGCCTGGGCCACGGCTCCGCCGAAAGTGATGGCTGCCGCGGTGAGAGCGGGGAGGAGGAGTTTCGAAATTCGGGTCATGACGGTGCATTCCTTCGGTGGCGGGGAGGCTGCGCCTCCAACGATTTGAACATGGTGAAAATAGATTTTCCTTCAATGATTTTTTCATGGAGAGAATTACGATTATCGTGACATGATAAGAAATGGATGCGGTTTCTCGCCACGCTAGAAAGCAGGGAGGATCCATGGGCGCGGACACGGTGACCGAGGGACTGCAGCGGTACGGCGTCGGGCAAAAGGTCCGTGTGCTGCGCCGGGGCAAGAAGCTCGGCCTCGTCGAACTCGGGCGTCACACAGGGCTTTCGCCCGGCATGCTGTCGAAAATCGAGCGCGGTCAGCTCTTTCCCACGCTGCCGACGCTGCTGCGAATCGCCATGGTGTTTGACGTCGGCCTCGAACATTTTTTCGTCGACGCCGCGAAGCGACGCGCCTTCGCTGTCGTGCGTCGTGCCGAACGGCTGCGTCTGCCCGACAGTCCCGACAGCCAGGATCCCGCCTACTTCTTCGAAAGCCTCGATTTCCCTGTCGCTGGCCGCCGCATGCAGGCCTATCTGGCCGAGTTCCCCGCGGTAGCACCAGCGTCGGCCGCGCACGAGCACCCCGGAGAGGAACTCGTTTTCGTCATTGAGGGCCGGCTCACCGTCGTGATCGAAGATGAGGCGATCGTGCTCGACGCGGGCGACGCGCTACACCTCGACCCTAGCGCCGCCCACAGCTATCGCGGGGATGGTGGTGCCCTGTGCCGGGCGATCGTGGTGGTCGCGCCGGAGGCGGTCGCGTGACACGCGAAAAGCACGCGCTGGCCGCCCGCGGGAAAATGCCTGATCGCGGCCGGATGCCCGTCTTTCCGGTGGGGGATGCCTGATCGGGGCGACCCTGCGAAGGCTGTCGTCCCACGAGTCCAAGACGAAACAGCCGCTCTTAAACAGGCTTGAAGCCGCCGTACAGAGCGACCCCAACAATACGACGACTGGCCCACAAAGCACGACACCGAGCCAGTAGCGTTCAGGCTCAAGCGCGTCCGCACCGCGCCGCTCTCATGTATAACGGCGCCATGACCGAATCGCATCCACAGAGCCGACGCAAGGCGGCCGTTCGTGCACTGGCCGACGGAATTGCCCCCGAGGCCGCGCGCTGGCGCAGCAGAAATGCCTATTTCCACGCCGAGGACGCGCGCAGCCTTCGCTTTCTCGTCCCTGCAGGGCTTCGCGTTCTCGAGATCGGCTGCGGCACCGGCGATCTCCTCGCCGCCCTGATGCCCAAGAGCGGCGTCGGCATCGACCTCAGTGCCGGCATGATCGCAGAGGCCCGCAAACGTCATCCCGAACTGACTTTCATAGTCGGAGACGGCGAAGATCCCGAGGTGCTGACGTCGCTCGGCGACCCGTTCGACGTCATCGTGCTGGCAGATACCATCGGCGAATACGAGGACGTGGTGACGGCCTTCTCCCATCTGCACGGCCTCTGTCACCGCGACACGCGCGTCGTCATCGCCTACCATTCGCCGCTGTGGTGGCCGATCCTCAAGCTGGCGGAACAGCTGGGCCTCAAGAAGCCGACGCCGCCGCAGAACTGGCTTTCGATCGACGACATTGCGAGCCTTCTCGAGCTCGCCGATTTCGAGGTCGTCGCGCGCGAATGGCGGCAGCTCGTGCCGCGCCGCGTGCTCGGGCTCGGCCCGCTGATCAACAGATTTATCGCGCCGCTACCGATCATCCGGCGCTTCTGCGTGCGCAACTACGTCATCGTCCGCTCGCGCCGACTGCCGCCACTCGGCAGGCTTTCTGCGACCGTCGTCATTCCGTGCCGCAATGAGTGCGGCAACATTTTCGAGGCGGTGCGTCGCATGCCCGCATTCGGCAGTGACCTCGAGCTGATCTTCGTCGAGGGCCACAGCAGCGATGGCACAGCGGATGAAATACGCCGGGTGATCGCCGCCAACCCCGAGCGCGATATCAAGTTTCTGACGCAGCCCGGGCGCGGCAAGGGCGATGCCGTCCGCGCAGGCTTCGAGGCCGCGCGAGGCGACGTGCTCATCATACTCGACGCCGACCTGACCGCGCCGCCGGAAATGCTGCCCAGATTTTACGACGCGCTGGTTTCCGGACGTGGCGAGTTCATCAATGGCACGCGTCTCGTTTACCCACTCGAGACCGGTGCCATGCGATTCCTGAATCTGATCGCGAACAGGATTTTCTCGCTGCTGTTCACATGGCTGATCGGCCAGCGCTACACAGACACCTTGTGCGGCACGAAGGCACTGACGGCGGCACACTATCGACGCATCGCCGCAGGGCGCCCCTATTTCGGCGACTTCGACCCGTTCGGCGATTTCGACCTGATCCTCGGCAGTGCCCGGCTGCACCTCAAAGTGTGCGAGATACCGGTGCGTTACCAGGCGCGAACCTACGGGGAAACTCAAATAAAGCGCTTCCAGCACGGCTGGCTGCTGGCTCGCATGGTGGTTTTCGCGTTCTTCAAGCTGAAGGCATTCTGACGCCGTGACGGCATCCCAGCACAGCCGGGACCTGTGGTTGCGCAAACCGTCGCTCCGCGCCGTCTACGCCGACCTCTATCAGCGTATCGCCGCGCGCTGCGTGCCCGGCAGCGTGCTCGAAATCGGCGCCGGGTCCGGCAACTTCAAGGCCTGGGCGCCGGCAGTCGTGGCGACGGACATCGTCGCCGCGCCGTGGCTCGACACCGTCGCCGACGCTGCATCCCTGCCTTTCGCAGCCGCCAGTTTCGACAATGTCGTTGCCTTCGATGCGCTGCATCACATCGAGTACCCCGTGCTCTTCTTGGAAGAGGCCGCGCGGGTTCTACGGCCGGGCGGACGGCTGATCGTCGTCGATCCGGCCATCACGCCCGTGTCGGCTCTTGTCTACCGGGCCTTCCATCCCGAGCCCTACGATCTCGCCGCCAGCCCCCTTGCCCGCGGACTACCCACCCCAAATCGCCCTGTAGATGCAGCCAATCAAGCATTCGCGACGCTGCTGTTCCACCGCCAGAGCGCAGAACTGGCCCACGCTGTACCGGCGCTTCGCCTGACCGAGACACGACTGCTCAGCCTCTTCGCCTATCCGTTGTCTGGCGGCTTTCGCAGGTGGACCCTGTTACCGGCCGCGGCCGTGCCTGTCCTGCTGCGCTGCGAAGAAGTGCTGGCGCCACTGTTGGCGCCGCTGATGGCTTTCCGGCTGCTTGCGGTCCTTGTCCGTGGCGGCGACGGACCGGGGTGAAGTGGGATCGACCCCCCACCAGGCCGACAGGGCAGGTTGGTGGGCATCATAGGGGCTGTTCCTGCGCGCGCCGGCCGCGTAGCCTTCCGCCGGCCGTGCACGGGGGACGCGAGCGGCGTCGCGGCATGGGCACCGGAAGGGAAACGAAACGTCAATGACATCAATCCAATACCTCGCGCCGAAAACGCTGGACGAGGCGGTGAGCGCCTTCGCCGCGGCGGGCAGCGCGGCACGCATCCTCGCCGGGGGAACGGACCTGCTGGTGCAGATGAAGGCCGGCATCGTGCGGCCGGGCGTCATCGTCGACATCAAGAAGATTCCCGAGCTGACGACGATCGAGGAAACCGCCGGCGGCGGCTTCCGCGTCGGCGCCGCCGTGTCGGGCGCCGTGCTCGCCGAGCATCCGCACTTCGGCGACGTGTGGCCGGGCGTGCTGGAGGCCATCAACCTGATAGGCTCGACGCAGGTGCAGGGCCGCGCCTCGGCGGGCGGCAATCTGTGCAACGCCTCGCCGGCCGGCGACAGCGTGCCGGCGATGATCGCCGCCGGCGCCATCGTCACCGTGCAGGGGCCGAAGGGCCGCCGGGAACTGCCGGTGGAGGCCGTGCCGGTCGGGCCCGGCCGCACCAGCCTCGCGCCCGGCGAGATCGTCGTCGCCTTTGCGCTGCCGCCACGACCGAAGGGGTCGGGCGACGCCTACCTGCGCATGATCCCGCGCACCGAGATGGACATCGCCGTCGTCGGCTGCGCCGTCAGCCTGACACTGGACAAGGGCACCTGCACCGCGGCGCGCGTGTCGCTCGGCGCCGTGGCGCCGACGCCGCTGCTGGTGGAAGCTGCGGCGAAGGCGCTGGTCGGCTCGAAGCTCGACGAGGCCGCGCTCGACGCCGCGGCGGCCGCTTGCTCGGCCGCCTGCCGCCCCATCGACGACAAGCGCGGCACGATCGCCTACCGCACCAGGGTGGCCGGCGTGCTGCTGAAGCGCACCGCGGCCATCGCCGCTGAACGCGCGGGAAAGGCTTGAGACCATGGCCAAGACACATGTGACCACGACGATCAACGGCGAGCCGACCGAGTTCCTCTGCGACGGACACGAGACGCTGCTCGACGTGCTGCGCGGCCCGCTGGGCCTGACCGGCTCCAAGGAGGGCTGCGGCTCGGGCGACTGCGGCGCCTGCAGCATCACGCTCGACGGGCGGCTGGTCTGCTCGTGCCTGATGCTGGCGGTCGAGGCCGAGGGCCACGCGATCGGCACGATCGAGGGCATGGCCGCGGGCGACAGGCTGCACCCGCTGCAGCAGAAATTCCTCGAGATGGCGGCGCTGCAGTGCGGCATCTGCACGCCGGGGATGCTGGTGGCGGCAAAGGCGCTGCTGGAGCGCAACCCGGACCCGAGCGAGACCGAGGTGCGATACTGGCTGGCCGGCAACCTCTGCCGCTGCACGGGCTACGACAAGATCGTGCGCGCGGTGATGGACACGGCGGCGGACATGCGGGAGGCGGCACGATGAACAAGATCAGCAACAGGTGGATCGGCCAGCGCACGATCCGGCCCGACGGCGCCGACAAGGTGACGGGCCGCGCGGCCTTCGCCGCCGACACCACCATGCCCGGCATGATCTGGGGCAAGCTGCTGCGCAGCCCGCACCCCCACGCCCGCATCCGCTCGATCGACACGTCGAAGGCGGAAGCCCTGCGCGGCGTGAAGGCGGTCGTCACGGCCAGGGACATCGTCGACTTCCCGGTCGACAAGTCGGTGATGCTCGGCATCCAGGACATGCGCTGGATGTGCCGCAACGTGATGGCGCGCGAGAAGGCACTGTTCCACGGCCACCCCGTCGCCGCCGTCGCCGCCACCACCGAGGCCATCGCGGCCGAGGCGTGCCGGCTGATCGAGGTCGACTACGAGGTGCTGCCCTGGGTCATCGAGATCGACGACGCCCTCAAGCCCGACGCGCCCATCCTGCACGAGTTCAACAAGGTCGACGGCAAGCCGTCGAACCTCACCGGCAAGCTCGAGCACAAGAAGGGCGACATCGCCGCCGGCTTCGCCGAGGCCGAAGTCGTCGTCGAGCGCAGCTTCACCACGCGGCCGGTGCATCAGGGCTACATCGAGCCGCATGCCTGCCTCGTCAGCGTCGCCGGCGACGGCCGGGCGACGATCTGGAGCTCGAGCCAGGGCCAGTTCATGGTGCGCGCCATGACGGCGCTGCTGACCGGCCTGTCGCAGAGCGACATCCGCGCGATCCCTGCGGAAATCGGCGGCGGATTCGGCGGCAAGACGATCGTCTACCTCGAGCCGCTGGCGACGATGCTGTCGAAGAAGTCCGGCCGTCCGGTGAAGATGGTGATGTCGCGCGAGGAGGTGATGCGCGCCAGCGGCCCGACCTCCGGCTCGAAGAGCACGGTCAAGATCGGCGCCATGAAGGACGGCCGCATCGTCGCCGCGCAGGGCACCTTCTACCTGCAGGCCGGCGCCCTGCCCGGTTCGCCGATCCGCGGCGCCGCCGGTTGTTCGTTCGCGCCGTACGACATCCCGAACGTCCTGTCGACCGGCTACGACGTCGTCTCGAACCGCTCCAAGGTCGCGGCCTACCGCGCCCCGGGCTCGCCGATCGGCGCCTATGCCGTCGAGAGCACGCTCGACGAGCTGGCCGAAGCATTGAAGATGGACCCGCTGGAGCTGCGCCTGAAGAATGCCGCGCGCGAGGGCACCAAGGCGCCGCACGGTCCCGTCTACCCGCGCATCGGCTTCGCCGAGACGCTCGAGGCGGCGCTGGCGCACCCGCACTACAAGGCGCCGCTCGGCAAGCACCAGGGGCGCGGCGTCGCCAGCGGCTTCTGGTTCAACGCAGGCGGCGAGTCCAGCGCACAGGTCAACATCACCGAGGACGGCAACGTGGTGGTCACCACGGGCCATCCCGACATCGGCGGCTCGCGCGCCTCGATCGCCAACATCACGGCCGAGCTTCTGGGCATCGACTACAACCGCGTCTCGGTGCTGATCGGTGACACGGCGACCATCGGCTACAGCAACCTCACCGGAGGCAGCCGCGTGCTGTACGCCTCGGCGATGGTGGTGACGCAGTCGACCGAGAAGGTCATCACGACGCTGCGCGAGCGCGCGGCGAAGATCTGGAAGATCGACCCCGACGCGGTGACGTGGGAGGACGGCGCGGCGCGCCCGGCCGGCGACAACGCCGGCAAGTTCGAGCCGCTGACGCTGGCCGATATCGCGGCGAAGGCGACGGAGACCGGCGGTCCCATCGGCGCTGGCGTGCAGCTCAACACGACCGGGGCCGAGGGCGGCTTCGCCACGCATGTCTGCGACGTCGAGGTCGACGTCGATCTCGGCATCGTGCGGGTGGTCCGCTACACGTCCTTCCAGGACGTCGGCAAGGCGGTCCACCCCAGCTACGTCGAGGGCCAGATGCAGGGCGGCGTGGCCCAGGGCATCGGCTGGGCGCTGAACGAAGAATACATCTACGACCGCAACGGCCGCGTCGACAACGCAGGCTTCCTCGACTACCGCATGCCGGTGTGCTCCGACCTGCCGATGCTCGATACGGTGATGCTGGAGATCCCGAACCCGAAGCATCCGCAAGGCGTGCGCGGCGTCGGCGAAGTGCCGTTGGTGCCGCCGCTGGCGGCCATCCGCAACGCCGTCTACAGCGCGCTCGGCATCCGCTTCTACAGCCTGCCGATGTCGCCGCCCGTGGTGCTGGCGGCACTGGAGATGCCCAAGGCGGCGGAGTGACGCCCGGCCCGTGACGCGATGTGGTGTCTTCCGGACGGGCCGGCTGTCGCGGCCCGTCCCGACGGCAGGGAGTGAGGAGGCGGCACCGCCACAGATGGGCGGCGCAAGGATCCACCGGCCGAGGATGCGGTCGATGCGTACCGAACTCGTCACGATCCAGACCGATACGGCACAGCCGCTCGACGGCGCGTGGTACGAGCCCGATAGTGGCACACCCGCCGGCGCCGTCATGCTGTGCCACGGCAACACGATGAATTTCTATGTCGGCGCACCGCGCTTCCTGCCGCCCGCGCTGACAGCCCTCGGCTTCGCCTGCCTCGCCTTCAACCGGCGCGGCCACGACATCATGTCCAACCGCAACAGCCGCGCCGTCGAGGGCGGCGCCTTCCAGACCACCTCCGAAGGCATCGCCGACAACGAGTTCGCCTCCGGCTGGCTGAAGGCACGCGGCTACCCTGCGCCGGTACTCGTCGGCCACAGCAACGGCGGCTTCCTCGCCGTGCAGCACGTCGCCCGCCACCCCGAGACGCCGGCGCTGGTACTGCTGTCTGCCCATGCCGGGGGACGCTCGGCGGAAAGCCAGGCGGCCCACACCGGCCTGCTGGGCGGGCTGCGTACGGTAGCGCTGCGCGCGCGCGCCGAGGCGATGATCGCCGAAGGCCGTGGCGACGACCTGATCCTGCTGCCGGGTTGGTGGTACGTCGCCACCGCGCGCAGTTATTTCGACCGCCTGACCACGATGCCCGACACCGTCGAGACGGCGCCGCAGGTGAAATGTCCCGTACTGTTCGTGCGCGGCGACAAGGAACCGCGCGACAGTTATCCGGCGGAAGATTTCGCGGCGCGCTGTGGCGGTCCGTGCGACGTCGAGATCGTTGCCGACTGCGACCACTACTACAATGGCCGCGAGCCGGAGATCATTGCGCTGGTCGCGGGCTGGCTGGCGCGCCGGCTCGGCCGCGACCGCCCGGCCTAGACACCGTGCGGGCGGGCCGGCACGCCGGCGAAGTCGTCACGCTCGGACTGGCCTCCCTCGCGGCCGTTCTCGGCCCGCTGTTCGCCGGCTGGTTCGCCGGCGCCTCGCATCCGAACGCGATCGGCGGACTGGTGCCGTGGAACGACGCCGCCGGCTACTACAACTGTGCCGTCGCGGTGCTCGATGGCGGCACCCTCAACGCCTTCTGCGAACGCCGCCCGGCATACCCGCTCTATCTCGCCGGCCTCCTCGCCCTCGCCGGCGGCGAGTTGCAGCGCGCCCTCGTCCTGCAGGCGCTCTTTACGGCCGGCGCGGTCTGGGTCGCCGCGGCCATGGCAAGGGCGTCTTGGGGCCTCGCGGCCGGCCTTGCCGCCGCCGCCATCATGGCGGCCTTCGCCGCCACCATCGCAACGACGACGCTGACGGAAAATCTCGGCCTCGTCCTCGGCGCCGCCGGCATCGCCCTGTTCGCGTCGGGGGCGGCGTCGCGGTCGGCGCCATACCTGGCGGGTGGCGCGTTCATCCTCGCCGTGGCGATCAATGCCCGCGCCGGCGCCTTCCTCGCCCTGCCGCTACTGGTCGCCTGGCCATTCCTCGCGCCCGGCTTGCCGCGTGGCGCTCAGCGGCGAGCGGCGCTGGCGATCGCCGTCGGCGCCATCGCCGGTTTCGTGCCGGGTATCCTGCTGGCGGCGATCTTCGGCGGCGGGGCCGGCGCGCCGCACGCCAACTTCTCGTATACCCTCTACGGGCTGGTTTCCGGCGGCGAACGCTGGACCCATGCCGTCCGCGTCCTGACACCGGACGACGGCGGGGCACTGACGCCCGCCACGATCTATGCCGCGGCTTGGGAACTGTTCCTGCAGCAACCGCATCTGCTGGCCCGTGGCCTGCTGCAGGGACTGCTGGAGCACGTCCAGCGGCTCCTCGCCTATGTGCCCTGGGCACCAGCCCGCGTCGCCGCCGCCGCATGCTGGCTGTGGGGCGTCGCCTGCCTGTTACGGCACGGAAAAAGCGGCATGGAACGGGCCTTTCTGCTGCTTGTACTGGGCGTGCTGGCCTCGGCGCCGGTGCTGGCGATCGAAGGCGACCCGCGGGTATTCGCCGCGACCATCGCGCTAGATGCGGTGGTCGTCAGCTACGGGCTGGCGCGCATGGTCCGGACGATCGGCGACCGCCCGCGGCGCCCGCTGCTGCTGCTGCCGGCGACCATACTCGCCGCCGCGCCAGCGGCGATGCCGGGCGATGCGCGGGCCTGGGGCGTGGCGGTCGTCGCGGCCGCCGTCGTCGCCCTCGTCGCCAGCCGGCCCGACGGCGGCCCGGCACCCGGGCCGGTGCCGCCGCATCCCGTGCCTGGCGGCGGGGCCGCCGGTCTGGCGCTCGTCGTGCTCGCGATCATCGTTGTCATTCCCGTGGCGGCGCGGATGCCCCTACAGCCGGCGGCGGACGGCCCGCGCGCTGCCGCGGTGTGCGCCGGGGGCGAACGGACAGTGATCGCGCGCCCCGGGCGCGACAGCGTTGTCCTGCGCATCGTCGGACAGGATGGCGAAGCGTCGGTGTGGCCGGTCGCGGTGACGGAACGGCGCTTCCGGGAGGGACTGTCGCCACTGACGGCACGATACGAGGAACTGCTCCGGCTCAAGGCCGGCACGGTCTACATGCTGGCACACGACCTCGGGCGTCCGCCCGAAGCGTCCGTAAGAGTGGTGCCGCTGCTCGGCAATGGCGCGACAATGCCCACCGATGGCCGCCGCTACGCCTTCTGTGTCGGCCCGGACCCGGCCTCCGGCCTCGAGGGCGTCGACACCGTCCGCTCGATCACACCGCTCGACTGAGGCGGTTGAACGGCGGCGAGCTGCGATCACGCGGGTTTCGACGTGGCGGACCGGTGATGCGATAGTGTCGGTTGCGGGGCGTACAGGACGGTGACGATGGATTCCAATGGCGGCAAGGTATTCATCGGCGGCAGCGGAAAGCCGGAGTATGTCCACCTGCCGCTCGCCAATCGCCACGGCCTGATCACCGGCGCAACCGGCACCGGCAAGACGGTGTCGCTGCAGGTCCTCGCGGAAGGTTTTTCCGACGCCGGCGTGCCGGTGTTCTGCGCCGACTTCAAGGGCGACCTGGCCGGCCTCGCCGCCGCCGGCACGCCGAAGGACTTCCTGACCAGCCGCGCCGAGGCCATCGGCTTCGCCGAATCCTACCGGCAAGAGGCCTATCCGGTCGTCTTCTGGGATTTGTTCGGACGCGAAGGCCACCCTGTCCGCACGACGATATCGGAGATGGGGCCGCTGCTGCTCGCGCGCCTGCTCGACCTCAACGATACCCAGGAGGGCGTGCTCAACATCGCCTTCCGGCTGGCCGACGAGGACGGCCTGCTGCTGCTCGACCTCAAGGATCTGCGCGCGCTGCTGGTCCATGTCGCCGAACGGGCGAAGGAGCTGACGGTACGCTATGGCAACGTCACCGCCGCCAGCGTCGGCGCGGTCCAGCGCAAGCTGCTGGTCCTCGACCAGCAGGGTGGTGAGGCGTTCTTCGGCGAGCCGGCGTTGCATGTTTCGGAATTCATGCGCACGACGCGTGACGGACGCGGCATCGTCAACGTACTCGCTGCCGGCGCCCTGATGCAGTCACCCCGCCTCTACGCGACCTTCCTGCTATGGCTGCTGTCGGAACTGTTCGAGGAGCTGCCCGAGATCGGCGATCCGGACAGGCCGCGCCTCGTCTTCTTCTTCGACGAAGCCCACCTGCTGTTCAAGGATGCGCCGCCGGCGTTGCTGGAGAAGGTCGAGCTGATCGTCCGCCTGATCCGCTCCAAGGGCATCGGCGTCTACTTCGTGACGCAGAACCCGCTCGACGTGCCCGACGCCGTACTGGCCCAGCTCGGCAACCGCGTGCAGCACGCGTTGCGCGCCTTCACGCCGCGCGAGGCGAAGGCGGTGAAGGCCGCGGCGGACACGTTCCGGCCCAATCCCACCTTTTCGGCCTACGAGGTCATCACTCAACTCGGCGTCGGCGAGGCGCTGGTGTCGACGCTGGAGGGCAAGGGGGTGCCGTCCGTCGTCCAGCGCACGCTGATCCGGCCGCCGGCGTCGCGCATCGGCACGCTGAGCGAGGAGGAGCGCCGACGGGCGATCGCCGCCAGCCCGGTCGGTCCGCAGTACGACAAGCCGGTCGATCGTGAGTCAGCCTACGAAATCCTTGCCGCCGGCGTCGCGGCGAAGGCGGTCGCGGCGCCACAGCCGGCGCCCGGCGACGGCGCCCGGGCCGAGGGTGAGTCGACGAATAGCGGCGGCATCGGCGGCATGCTGGGCGACCTGTTCGGCACCAGCCGGCCGCGCGGCCAGCGCCTGACCACGACCCAGCACGTCGCCCGTTCGGTGACGCGCTCGGTGACGACCCGTGTCGTCGGCGGCCTCGCCGCCGAAATTGGCAAATCGGTCGGCGGCTCGCTCGGCAGTTCCATCGGCCGCGCCGTCGTGCGCGGTGTGCTCGGCAGCATCCTGCGACGGTAAGCGGCAGCGGCTACGCCATCGCGCCGCGCGCGGTGACCGGCCAGACGGTCTCGACGCGGCCGGCGCGCACGCCGACCAGCCAGTCGTGCAGATTGACGGTCGGGTCGCAGTGGCCGGGCACGAGGCGGATCTTCTCGCCCAGCACTGGCGGACGGTTGGTCGGGGCGACGCGCAGCGTGCCGTGCTCGTCCGACGGGCCGGCATAGTCGAGACCGTCGCGACCGGCGACCAGTGGCGGGCCGCTGTCGAAGGCGATGGCCTTGAGGCCGGCGTCGCACACGGCGCGGTCGCGCGCCGGCACGCTCATCACGGTGGACCAGACGAACAGGGCCTGCTCGAAGGCCGCGACGGGCTGGCCGGAACGGTCGAGGTTGCGGCCGTAGTCGACGTCCATGAAGGCGTAGGAGCCGCATTGCAGCTCGGTATATACGCCGCTGGCCGCCTCGAACTCGAAGGTGCCGGTGCCGGCGCCGGTCACCACCGCGCAGGGCAGGCCGGCGGCGGCGAAGGCGGCCATGGTTTCGCGGCAGGCGTCCGTCGCGGCGGCGATGGCGGCGCGGCGCTCCTCCCAGGTCCGCAGGTGCTGGGCGCGGCCGTGATAGGCCTGGATGCCGGCGAGGCGCAGGCCGGGCGCGCGGTCGACCGCCGCCGCCAGCGCACGGGCCGGGGCGCCCGGCAGCACGCCGCAGCGGGCACCGTTGACGTCGAGTTCGACCAGCACGGCGAGTTCGACGCCCGCCGCCGTCGCGGCCGCGGAAAGCTGGGCCACGTTCTCGGCATCGTCGACGCAGACGCCGACACGCGCCACGCGGGCCAGCGCGGCGAGGCGGGCCAGCTTGCGGGCGCCGACGACCTCGTTGCTGACCAGCACATCGGCGACGCCGCCAGCCACCATCGCCTCGGCCTCGCCGACCTTCTGGCAGCAGACGCCGGCGGCCCCATGGGCCATCTGCAGGCGGGCGAGGTCCGGGCTCTTGTGCATCTTGGCATGCGGGCGAAGCGCGACGCCGGCGGCGCGGGCGGCCTCCGCCATGCGGCGCAGGTTACGGTCGAGGGCATCGAGGTCGACCAGCAGGGCCGGGGTATCGACCTCCTCGACGGCCATGCCGGGCTCGGCGGGCGGGGTCTGCATCGCGGAGGCTCCATCAGGCGGTAAAAATCGGCGCCCGGCCGCAACTTTCCCCTTCGGCCGGACGCACGCGCGCCCCATATAGGCAGGCATCGCTCCGGGAGGGGAAGCGCCATGAAGAAGTCGTCGTCGATCCGTCTCGTGCTGCTCGGCAGCGCCAGCATGCTGCTGGCCGGCTGCGGCGACGAGGGTCCGCCGCAGGACGCCAAGTTCTATTCGAGCGTCGAGGAGTGCTCGTCCCTCTACACGGCCGCCGAATGCGCCGCCGCGAAGGCCGAGGCCGACCGCTTCCACGCCGCCGAGGCGCCGCGCTACAGCCGCAAGGACGAGTGCGAAGCCGAGTTCGGCGCCGGCAACTGCGAGACGCAGACGGCCAGCGCCAGCGAGGGCGGCGGCAGCTTCTTCATGCCGCTGCTGATGGGCTACATGATGGGCAACATGCTGAGCGGCGGGAACCGCTACAGCCAGCCCGTCTGGCGCGGCACCAACAACCAGGCGGTGATGCCCGGCAAGAGCGGCAGCTTCTTCGGCGTCGGCAGCTTCGGCAACACCGCTGCCACCGGCACCTCGGCCTTCCGCCCGGCGGCCCAGGTGGCCTCGGTGCCGCGCGGCGGCTTCGGCAGCACGGCGACCGCCTACCGCACCTCCGCCGGAAGCTGAACGGCTTGGAGCGCCTGGCGACGGCGCCGCGCCCCGACTGGCGCGCGCATGTCGAGCGCGAGCTCGGCTTCGCCTTCCACACCATCGACGGCCAGCCCTACTGGGACGAGACCGCCTGCTACCGCTTCAGCGAGGCCGAGATCGACGCCATCGAGGCGGCGACCGGCGAACTGGAGCAGATGGCGCTGGCGCTGGTCGACCGCGTCGTCGCCGCCGGCGAGGAAGCCTACACCCGACTGCGCATCCCCGAGGCAGCGTGGGAGGCGATCGAGGGAAGCTGGAAGGCCGGCGCCAAGAACCTCTACGGCCGCTTTGACCTGCGCTACGACGGCGATGGGCCGCCGCTGCTGCTGGAATACAACGCCGACACGCCGACGGCGCTGTTCGAGGCCGCCGTCGTGCAATGGAACTGGCTGGAGGCCGTGCGCAGGGAGGCCGACCAGTTCAACTCCATCCACGAGCGGCTGATCGAGGCCTGGCGGAATTTCGGCATCGGCCGCGACCCGGTGCACTTCGCCGCCGTGCGCGATCACGCCGAAGACGAGGGCACGGTCGAGTATCTCCGCGACACCGCCGTGCAGGCGGGCCTCGCCACCCAGCGCATCGCCATCGAGGACATCGGCTGGGACGGCACGCGCTTCCGCGACCTCGACAACGCCCCGATCACCACCCTGTTCAAGCTCTACCCCTGGGAGTGGCTGGTCGCCGAGGCGTTCGGCGCGCATCTGCTGACCGGCGCCACGCGTGTCATCGAACCGCCGTGGAAGATGGTGCTGTCGAACAAGGCGGCGCTGGCGCTGCTGTGGGAGATGGCGCCGGGCCACCCCAACCTGCTGCCGGCGGCGCTGGAGCCCGGCGCCATCGAGGGCCGGACGGTACGCAAGCCGATCTACAGCCGCGAGGGCGCCAACATCAGCGTGCTCGACGGCGAGCGCGTGACGGCGGAGACCGGCGGCGGCTACGGCGCCGAGGGATTCGTCTACCAGGGCTATGCCGAACTGCCGCGGTTCGACGGCAATTTCCCGGTGATCGGCTCGTGGGTGGTGGCGAGCCAGCCCGCCGGCATTGGCATCCGCGAGGACTCGACCGCCATCACGCGCGACAGCAGCCGCTTCGTGCCGCACTTCTTCGAGTAGCGGAGATACATAGTGCGCGTCATTGCGAGGAGGCGCAGCCGACGAGGCAACACAGCCTTGGGCCGCCAGCCTGGGTTGCTTCTCTGCTCTCGCAATGACGGCATCGAACGACGAGGGGGAACGACATGGGCATCATGATCTCGCTGCAGGGGCTCGGCGCCTTCCTGCTCTACTTCGCCGTTGCGCTCGCGGCGCTCGGCGTCTTCCTGGCCGTATACATGGCGATCACGCCGCACAACGAGATGGCGCTGATCCGCGACGGCAACGCGGCGGCCGCGACCAGCCTGGCCGGCGCCGTGATCGGCTTCGTCCTGCCGCTCGCCAGCACGGTCATCCACAGCGTCTCGCTGGTCGACATGGCGGTGTGGGCCGCCATCGCGCTGGTGGTGCAGTTGGCGGTGTTCTGGATCGTCGGCCTGCTGTTGCGCGATCTCTCGCGGCGCATCGAGGCAGGCAACGCGGCGGCCGGCATCACGCTGGCGGCCGCCTCGATCGCCATCGGCGCCGTCAACGCCGCCTGCATCAGTTACTGACAGGCGCCACGAGGCCGCCACCGGGCCGTCACGGGGGAGAAACGGCGCAGCGCTAGCCATGGTCCGTCCGCAACCAGCGAACGAGACCCGCCATGCGCGCCGCCATGCTCGCCACCGTCGCCGCCGTCGCCCTCACCGGCGCAGCCCAGGCCGACCAGAAATTCGAGGCCACCCTCGCCGGCCACGCCATCCTGCCCGCCGCCAGCTTCGTCGCCGCGCCGGAAGCGGCGGGGCCGGGCTTCGCCGTCTCCGGCAAGTTCGCCGGCCCGGGCAATAGCCGCGTGACGGTGCCGGGCAGCATCGCCGGCGCCAGCGGCAGCGGCGCGGCGGCACGGCCGACCGGCCTGTCCTTCCCCTTCCGGGGCCAGCCGCTGCAGGGCTTCTCCGGCATCACCCCGGTCGGCGACGGCAGCTACTGGGTGCTGACCGACAACGGCTTCGGCAGCAAGCGCAACAGCCCCGACGCGCTGCTGATGTTCCATCGCGTGCGGCCGGACTGGGCGAGCGGCCGCGTTGTCGTCGAACGCACCATCTTCCTGTCCGACCCCAGCCGCGTCCTGCCCTTCAACATCGTCACCGACGCGACCGACGCCCGCTACCTCACCGGCGCCGACTTCGACATCGAAAGCATCCAGCCGGTCGGCGACGGCTTCTGGTTCGGTGACGAGTTCGGCCCCTACCTGTTCCGCACCGACGGCGAGGGCCGCGTCACCCATTTCTTCGACACGACGCTCGACGGCAAGACGCTGCGCAGCCCCGACAACCACGCCCTGCAGGTACCGGCAAGCCCGACCGGCGCCGTCGCATACGAGGTGAGTCGCTCAGGCGGATACGAGGGCATGGCCGCGACGCCCGACGGCGCCCGCCTCTATGCCATGCTGGAGAAGCCGCTGTTCGCCGCCGGCGGCGACCAGGCCGAGGGCCGCTACCTGCGCGTCCTCGAGTTCGACACCCGCAAGCCCGGCTGGACGGGCCGCAGCCTAAAGTACCGGCTGGAGGACGGCGCCACCGCCATCGGCGACTTCAACATGATCGATGGCTCGCGCGCACTGGTGATCGAGCGCGACAACGGCGAAGGCGATCCGTCACTCGCTTGCGCCCAGGGCCAGACGCCACCGGCCTGCTTTCCCAGTCCGGCGAAGTTCAAGCGCGTCTATCTCGTCGACCTGGCGCAGGCCGACGGCGACGGCTTCGTCCGCAAGATCGGCCATATCGACCTGATGGCGATCCGCGATCCCAGGGGCGTGGCGCGCCAGCGCGGCGACCTCGGCGATGTCGGCAAGGCCACGTTCGGTTTCCCCTTCTTCACCATCGAGGACGTGGCCATGGTCGATGCCGACCACATCATCGTCGGCAATGACAACAACCTGCCCTTCAGCGCCGGCCGCGACCTCGCCCGGGCCGACGACAACGAACTGATCCTGCTGCACGTGCCCGATCTGCTGCGCGCCCGCTGAGACGCCGCGACCGGGGCGGGTGCCGTCCGGCAGCCGCCCCACCCCGCGCCAATCGCCAATAATTTCCCACTGATTTCCTGTATTGAAACCCAATTCGCAAAGGCAGAGTGTCGATCCTGCGACCCGCTGGCACCGGGAGAGGGAAAGATGAACTGCTGCGAAAGCCTCGACGTACGTGTCGAACCCGTTGTCCTGCGACCGGGCATCGACCGGCGCACGGCCCTCAAGGGCATCGGCGGCGCGGCCGCCATCGCCGCCGCCTCGGCCAGCGGCGTCGCCCAGGCACAGGCGCTGACCAAGGTGAAGCTGGCCTTCTGCGGCCAGCTCCTCTGCGTCGTGCCCTACGAGGTGACGCGCGAGCGCGGCCACTTCCGTGCCGAAGGCATCGACATGGAACTGGTCTACACGCGCGGCGGCAGCGCCGCCATGCAGGCTCTCGTCGGCGGCGCGGTGGACTACGCAGGCACCGCCTTTGACGTCGCCGTGCAGGCGCGTTCGCGCGGCGCCGACGTGGTGCGCTTCGCCTCGACCGGCCGGCTGCCGCTGTTCGCGCTGGCCATCGCGCCGAAGAACAAGGACACGATCAACGCGCTCAAGGATCTCGAGGGCAAGACGGTCGGCGTCTCGGCACTGGGCAATGCCGACCACGCCCTCGCCGTCTACCTGATGACGCAGGCCGGCGCGAAGCCCGACACGGTGCGCTTCGCCGTCATCGGCACCAACCTGTTCGACGCCCTGCGCCTCGGCCAGGTCGACGCCGGCATGGTGCAGGAGCCGGCGCTGTCGCTGATCGTCGAGGCCGGCGGCAAGGCGCTGGTCAACATCATGGACATCGAGCACGCCCGCGCCCATCTCGGCGGCCCCTACGAGTTCATGGGCGTCGCCATCCGCGCCGAGGAGCGCGAGAAGCGCCTCGACGAGATGCGCCGCCTCGCGCGCGCGCTGACCAAGGGGCTGATCGATACGCGCACCCTGCCGGTCAAGGAGGTCGCGGCGGCGCTGCCGAAGGAGCTGGTCGCCGGCGGCGACAAGGAGCGCTTCGAGGGCATCCTCGAGAAGTACCGCACCTCGCTCTATCCCGAGAGCGTGCGGATCGACCTCGACGCCGCCCAGCGCGCCGTCGACGCGCTCGACACCGCCGGCCTGCTGAAGGCGCGCGTCGATCTCTCGAAGTTGCTCGACCGCGAGGTCGTCGGGGGCTGATTTGCTCGATATTGCCGGCCTTACCCTCGCCTATGGCGAGGAGCCGGTCCTCGAGGCGGTCGACCTCAAGCTGGCGGCGGGAGAAGTCGCGAGCCTGGTCGGCCCTTCCGGGTCCGGCAAGACGAGCGTGCTGCGTGCCGTCACCGGGCTGACGGCGCCGCGTGCCGGTTCCGTGCGCCTCGACATTCCCGTGCGCGAAGTCGGTTTCCTGTTCCAGGACGACGCCCTGCTGCCGTGGCGCACGGCGCGCCAGAACGTGGCGCTGGGCCTGCGCATCCGCGGCATGGACAAGGAGGCTGCGCTGGCCGAGGCCGACTCCTGGCTCGAACGGCTGGGCCTCGCCGGCTTCGGCAACCGCTGGCCGCGCCAGCTCTCCGGCGGCCAGCGCAAGCGCGTCGCCATCGCCCAGGTGCTGGCGCTGAAGCCACGCCTGCTGCTGATGGACGAGCCCTTTGCCTCGCTCGACGCCATCGTGCGCGCCCGCATCACCCAGGAACTGGTCGAGTGGGTCGAGCGCGAGGGGCTGTCGGTGCTGCTGGTCACGCACGACCTCGAAGAGGCGCTGGCCATTTCCGACACCGTGCACCTGCTGTCGCAGGGGCCGCGCGCGCGCATCCGCGCGAGCTACACGGTGCCGATCGCGCGGCCGCGCAAGCTGATCGAGGCGCGTCTCGACCCCTCCTTCGGGCCGCTGCTCGACCGGCTGTGGCATGCGCTGGAGGCCGAGGTGCAGGGCACGGGCACGGCGGAGGCGGCGCAGTGAAGACCACCATCCGCCGCACCATCGCGCTGGTCCTGCTGGTCGTCGCCTGGGAGGCGGCGTCGCGCCTCGGCTGGCTCGATCCGTTCTACGCGCCGCCGCCGACCAAGGTGGCCGAGACGCTCGGCGAACTGTTCGCCGAAGGGCGCATCTGGAGCCATCTGCAGGCGACCTTCACGGCGGCGCTGATCGGCCTGTTCGCCGGCCTGTTGGCCGGCATCGTGCTGGGTTTCGCCGCGGCGCTGATCCCCGGGCTCGCCGACCTGCTCGAGCCGGTGATGATTCTGCTCAATGCCATACCGCGCGTCATCCTCGCGCCATTGTTCGTCATATGGCTGGGCATCGAGTTGCCATCGAAGGTCATGCTGGCGCTGGTGCTGGTGGCGGTGGTGGTGTTCTTCGCCGTCTACAGCGGCATCAAGGAGGTCGACCGGCGGCTGGTCGAGCGCATCCGCACGCTCGGCGGCGGCCGCTGGGAGCTGCTGCGCGAGGTCTACGCGCCCTCGGTCGTCTCCTGGGTGATGGGCAATCTCAAGGTCTCCGTCGGCTTCGCCTTCACCGGCGCGGTGGTCGGCGAGTTCGTCGCCTCGACGCGCGGCCTCGGCTACCTGCTGCAGTTCGCCCAGAGCACCTACAACGCGGCGCTGACCATCGCGCTGATCCTGCTGATCATGGCTTTCGTGCTGGTGCTGTTCGGCCTGGCGGAGCGGCTGGAGCGTCGCCTGCTGCGCTGGCGATACGGGTGAGCGCGGCGTCGCCCGCCCGCGACAAGGAAGGGACTGCAACCATGAGCAATCGCGACATCGCCGCCGGACTGGCGGACAAGCTGGGCCTCGACCTGCCGCCGGTGGCCCTCGCCTTCCGCGACGCCGCCCCGGCCGGCGTCGCCACCACCGAGGCCATCGTGCCCTCGGCCTGCGCCTTCTGGCGGCTGGCCGAGAAAGGCGTGTTCTACGCCCCGGTGGCGAAGCACACCAACTGCCCGATCGGCGCCTTCGTCATGGGCTTCGACCTCGAAAAGCCGGTGATGGACGAGCTGATGGGCCTGATCGGCCAGATGACGGCCTGCGGCTATGTCGGCGCCGAGGAGCCGGCCAAGATCCCGACCGACAAGCGCAAGGCCAAGGGCATCCTCTACGGCCCCCTGTCGGCCTTCCCCGAGGCCCCCGACGCCGTGCTGATGTGGCTGACGCCGCCGCAGGCGATGATCTGGTCGGAGGCGACGGGCGGCGCGAGCTGGGCCGGCGAGACGCCGACCGCCACCTTCGGCCGCCCCGCCTGCGCCGCCATCCCCTCGGCCATGGACGGCGCGCGCCCGTCGCTGTCGCTCGGCTGCATGGGCATGCGGACCTTCACCAAGATCCCGGCCGACCGCGTGCTGGCCGTGGTGCCCGGCGCGCGCCTCGCCGACTTCGCCGCGGCGATCGCGAAGACGAGCGACGTTAACGTAGCGATGAAGGGCTTCTACGAGAACCGCCTCGCCGACCTCGTGAAGGCCAGCGGCGGCCGCGTCGCGGTGTGAGGCGGCGCCCACGACCCCGTCATTGCGAGCGCAGCGAAGCAATCCATGCCGGTGGCCGAGAGGTGGATTGCTTCGTCGGCTTCGCCTCCTCGCAATGACGAGACGACAAGGCCCTGAACGGATCAGACCGCGTCGGCGCCGTAGTAGAGGGTGACGACGTGGCGGGCCTCGGCGAAGAACAGCCAGCGCTCCACAAGTAGCGCACCGGCCAGCGCCGCCGTCGCGAGGGCGGCAGCGGCGAGGCCGGCCGTGCCCGGCAGCACGGCGACGAGCGACAGCGCGGCCGCAGCGCCGGTGCCGGCCAGGGCCGTGCGCCGCAGCTTCGCCGCGTGCTTGCGGGCGACGCGGTAGCCCATCTCGCGCTGCACGAAGTTCTCGCCGGTGTGCGGCGGCTCCAGCTGGCGCACGCGGCCGAGCGCGCCGAGGCCGGTGGCGCTTTCCGCCGTCGCCGTCGCCGGCGCGGTGTCGATATGGCGCCAGTAGGCGAGCTTCGCCGCCAGCGCCAGCAGCGTCGCCAGCGCCGCCAACGGGGCCGGCCACAGCACACCGAGCGCGAAGACGTGCGCCAGCAGCGCCGCCAGCACGAGGCCGGAAGCGAGCGCCCACAGCAGGTAGACGGGCACGGTCCAGCCCGTGTGCCAGCGCGGGATGGTGCGCAGGCAGGCGTAGATCATGCCGGTGCAGTACACGGTGGCGGCGGCGAGCAGCGCCGCCAGCACGCCGGCGGCCGACCAGAGCGGCGCGCTGGCCTCCAGGATCACCCAGCCGACGCCGAGCACGGCGGCGGGCAGGTAGGCCGCCAGCGCCGCCACGCCCTCGCGCGACAGCCACGACGAGCGCCACTGCGTCAGCCCGCGCCACGCCCGTTCCGGATGCCCGAGATGCAGTGTGGAGGCGAGCAGGCCGGCCGTGGCGAGAACGCCGGCCAGCACCAGCCCCACGAGGCCGGACCAGCGCTCGGCCGGCAGCGCGCCAATCGCGTGGCCGAGCGACAGGACGAACAGCAGGCCGTAGCCGGCGCCGGAGGAGACGGTGAAGAAGATCACCGAGTAGGCGGGATTCATGCGGCCCGGCTCGCGCAACGACAAAGCGAACCCTCTCCGCCCCCACAGGGGGGGGAGAGGGCAGGGTGAGGTGGGGGCGTTACCGGTGCGCACGCCGGCAACAGGGAATACACGGGTAACAGCCCCACCTCACCCTCCCCGTCGCTGACGCGACGGGTCCCCTCCCTCTCCCCCCCGATGGGGCGGAGAGGGCATGGGTGGCGTGGCGCAGTCCTCACGACAGCACCCGGTCGACCCAGGCGAGGAAGCCGGTGAGGGCGGCGGCGGGCGGGGCGTCGTCGGCGGGCGGCGCGACCGTCGGTGCAGCGGGCGACGCGGCGAGCTGCGTCATGCGCTCGCGGCGCGGCGGCAGGTAGCGGTTGACCGGGCGGTAGCCGAGTTCGGCCATCGGCGCGTAGCCCTCGCGCTTGGCGACCAGCACCGAGACCGGCGAGGCCGGATCGGCGAAGTCGCCGAAATGGCGCGCACCGGCCGGACAGGTCGCGACGCAGGCCGGCACGCGCTCGGCCTCGGGGCGCGTCTGGTCCTCGATGCGGTCGACGCAGAGCGTGCACTTCTTCATCACGCCCTCGGTCGCGTCGTACTCGCGCGCGCCGTAGGGACAGGCCCAGGAGCACAGCTTGCAGCCGATGCAGGTGTCGGGATTGACGAGGACGATGCCGTCCTCGGCGCGCTTCCACGAGGCGCCGGTCGGGCAGACGGTGACGCAGGCGGCGTCCTCGCAGTGCAGGCAGGAGCGCGGGAAATGCACGGTGCGGCCGCGCGCGCCCTCCCCCGCCTCGTAGGCATGCACACGATTGAACCAGACGCCCAGCGGATCGGCGCCGTAGGGTTCGCGGTCGGTGAGCGGCCCGGCGACACCGCCATCGTTCCACTGCTTGCAGGAGACGGCGCAGGCGTGACAGCCGACACAGGTGTCGAGGTCGATGACGAGGCCGAGGCGCTTCGCGCCCGGCGGCGGCAGCGTCGTCATCGTCCGTCTCCCCGCGGCGCCAGTGCGGAACGGTCGACACCCTTGAGGAAACGGGCGCCGCGCTGCAGCAGGCGCGGGGCACGGGCGAGCCAGTCCGGCCGCTTCATCGCCGGGAACTGCGGCGCGCTGGTGCCGGCTTCCTCGGGCAACGCCTTCACCAGCCGCACCCGCAGATCGAACCACGCCGCCTGCCCGGTGACCGGATCGGCATTGGCGAGGCGGCGGCCGTCGGGGCCGGCCGGGGCGAGGTCGTCGATGAGGTGGTTGAGCAGGAAGCCGCGCGTCGCCTCCGGCGCGTCTGGCGCGAGGTTCCATGCCCCGGCGCGCTTGCCGATGGCATTCCACGTCCACACGGTGTTTTCCTCGCAGCCTTCCATGGCGCGGATCTGCGCCTTTACGCGGCCGTTGCGGCTCTCGATCCAGACCCAGTCGTCGTCGGCGAGGCCGAGGCGTTCGGCGGTGCGGCGATTGACGTAGAGCCGGTTCCAGCCGTGGATCTGGCGCAGCCACGCGTTCTGCGAACCCCAGGAGTGGTACATCGCCATCGGCCGCTGGGTGATGGCGTGCAGCGGATATTCATTATCCGTGCCAAGGGCCTCGCCCGGCGGCGGGTACCAGATCGGCAGCGGGTCGAAATAGGTGCGGATGCGCTCGCGCAGATGCGCCGGCGGCTCGGTCGCGGCATGGCCCATGGCGGCAAGGCGGAAGCGCTGCAGTGGCTCGCACCACAGGCGCAGCGTGATTGCCTCGACCGAGGCCACCCAGCCCATCGAACGGGCGTAGTCGAGATAGTCGCGGTTGGCGAAGCGATACCAGCGCTGCCCCGGCTCCAGCTCGTGCTGCCAGTGGCAGCCGTTGGCGACGTAGCGGGCGAGCTGGTCCGGGTTGGCCGTGCCGCGCCCCTGCGACTGCCCATCGGCGCCGCGCCAGCCGGCGAGCGGGCCGATGCCGGGCGCGCGCTCGTGATTGACGATGTAGTCGGCGTAGCCGCCGGGATAGCGCGGCGTGCCCTCCGCCGTGGTGAAGGCCGGCAGGCCGAGGCGCGCGCCGAGGTCGAGCAGCACGTCCTGGAAGGGACGCACGTCGCGGTCGGGCTTGAGGATCGGCTGGCGGATGGCATCCGCGGGGCCATCGGCCGATGAAATCGGCCGGTCGAGTAAACTGATGCAGTCCCAGCGTTCGAGATAGGTCGTGTCGGGCAGCACGAGGTCGGCATAGGGTACCGTCTCCGACCAGAAGGCGTCGGCGACGATGATGCGCGGGATGCGGTACTCGCCGGTCGCCGGGTCGGTGTCGGCCAGCATGTCGATGGTGCCGGCGGTGTTCATCGCCGAGTTCCACGCCATGTTGGCCATGTAGAGGAACAGCAGGTCGACCTTGTAGGGATCGCCCGCCCAGGCGTCGCGGATGACCATGTGCATCATGCCGTGGGCAGCAACCGGGTGTTCCCACGAGAAGGCGCGGTCGATGCGCGCCGGCCGCCCCGCCCCGTCGACCAGCAGGTCTTCCGGCCCGGCGACGAAGCCCAGCGGCGGCCCGGCCATCGGCCGGCCGGCATGGACCTGATCGGGGCGGCCCGCCGGCTTCGGGCCCGGCGGACAGGGGCGCGGAAACGGCGGCTTGTAGCGGAAGGCACCGGGGCAGTCGATCGCGCCCAGCAGCATCTGCAGCACATGGATGGCACGGCAGGTGTGGAAGCCGTTGGCGTGGGCCGAGATGCCGCGCATGGCGTGCATGGCGACCGGACGGCCGGTGGTCGTCGCGTGGCGGCGGCCGGCGACGTCGGTCCACGGCTGGTCGAGTTCGATGGCGCCCTCGAAGGCGGCCTCGGCCAGTTCGGCGGCGATGCGGCGGATGGTGGCGGCCGGCACGCCGCAGACCTTCTCCGCCGCCTCGGGGGCGTGCGCGGCGTCAAGGTAGCGCTCGGCCAGCAGCGCGAACACCGGCATGGCGCTGCCGGCACCGCCGGCATCGCCCGGCGCGGCCTGGTGCAGCGGATAGGTGCCGGTCAGCGCCGGCTCGGCGTCGGCGCGACCGGCGCTGGCGAGGCGGCCCAGGCGACGGTCGTAGACCATCGGCGCGCCGTCGCGGTCACGCACGACAAGGCCGTCGCGCGGGCCGCCCGGATCGCGCTCGACCAGCCAGCCGGCATCGGTGTAGCGGGCGAGCCAGTCGAGGTCGACGCGCCGGGTGCGCAGGATCTCGTGCACCAGCGACAGCACGAAGGCACCGTCTGTGCCGGGGCGGATCGGCACCCACTCGTCGGCCACCGCCGAGTAGCCGGTGCGTACGGGATTGACCGAGACGAACTTCGTGCCGGCGCGCGCCTTGAGCTTGCCGATGCCGGCCTTGATGGGGTTGGAATCGTGGTCCTCGGCGACGCCGAACATCAGCAGGTAGCGCGTGCGCTCCCAGTCGGGCTCACCGAACTCCCAGAACGAGCCGCCGATCGTGTAGAGGCCTGCGGCCGCCATGTTGACCGAGCAGAAGCCGCCATGGGCGGCGAAGTTGGGCGTGCCGAACTGCTGCGCCCAGAAGCCGGTGAGCGACTGGCTCTGGTCGCGGCCGGTGAAGAAGGCGAGGCCGCGCGGGTCGCGCCAGCGGATCTCCGACAGCCACTGCGTCGCCGTCGCCAGCGCCTCGTCCCACGAGATGACCTCGAACCGGCCCGAACCGCGCGGCCCGACGCGGCGCAACGGCGCCGTCAGCTTCGCCGGCGAGTGCTGGTGCATGATGCCGGCCGAGCCCTTGGCGCAGAGCACGCCACGATTGACCGGGTGATCGGGGTTGCCGTCGATGAAGCGGATGGCCCCGTCCTTGAGATGGACGCGGATGCCGCAGCGGCAGGCGCACATGTAACAGGTGGTGGTCCGCACCTCCTCGCGCGCCGCGGCGCCGGCAGCGGCGCCATCGGGCGGCGTCATCGCGGACAACCCACGGCCGCGATGTGAAATCTCCCCACGGTCATGCGCCTTCCCTGGCCACGCGGCTGTGCCCCGCCGGCACGGCCGCCGCCACTATAGCCCGCCCGTCCGCGCCGTCGAACGCCCGGCCGCTTTCCCTGGACGCCTCACTAATATATCTATTCGATATATCTTGAGTCGTAATTCTCTTTGCGATATATGCTTGCCCGAACGAGCAGGCAGGAGCACCCATGGACACGCGGACCCTGTGCCTTGCGGTGCTGTCGCATGGACCGGCCTCGGGCTACGAGATCAAGAAGGCCTTCGAGGACGGCCCTTACGGGCATATCCAGGATATCGGCTTCGGCTCGATCTACCCGGCCCTCGCCCGCCTCCTGGACGAGGGCTCGGCGACGGTCGTCGAGCACGCCCAGGAAGGGCGGCCGGCGAAGAAGATCTACTCGATCACACCGGCCGGCCGGCTTGCCCTGCTCGACGCCCTGGAAGCGCCGGGCGGCGCCGACAAGTTCCGCTCCGATTTCCTCTTCCGCCTGCTGTTCGCGCACCTGATGCCGGCCAGCGCGGTCGAGGGCCTGCTCGCGCAGCGGCGGGCGGACCTCGGCGCCACGATCGAGCGCATGAAGGTGCATTGCGAGGCCGCAGCCGCGCGGCCGGGAGAACAGTTCGTTCACGGCTTCGGCCTTGCCGTCTACCAGGCCATGGCGGCCTGGATCGATGAGCACGGCCATGAAGTCGTCGCGGCCTCGCTGCTCGGAGAACGCGCCGTCGCCGAATAGACGGCACAGAAAGGATCGGGCCATGCGCCTGCGTCTGAACGGCCCTGTCGCCATCGCCATCGGCATCACCGCGGCCGCCACGCTCTGGATCCTGTCGGGCCAGTTCGACGGCGCCACGCCGGACGCCGCCACGCCGGCGGCCGCCAACGCGACCGCCTCGACCGGCCATGCCGGCGCGGAGACGCGGCCGGTGATGGTGCGCGTCGTGCAGCTCCAGGCCACGGCGCATCCCCTGACCCATTCGGTGACCGGACGGACCGAGGCACGGCGCCGCGTCGAGCTGCGCGCGGAGACGGCGGGCCGCGTGGTCGAGCTGGCCGTCCGGCGCGGCGACCGCGTCGAGAAGGGCGACGTCATCGCCCGCCTCGCCACCGACGACCGCAAGGCGCGCCTCGCCGAGGCCGAGGCCGTGCTGCGCCAGCGCCAGATCGAGCACGCCGCCGCCGCCGACCTGGCCCGCAAGGGCTATCGCGCCGAGACCGGCCTCGCCGCCGCCCAGGCGCAACTCGACGGCGCCCGCGCCGCCGTCGAGCAGATCCGCCTCGACATCGCCCGCACCGAAATCCGCGCGCCCTTTGCCGGCGTGATCGGCACCGACCATGTCGAGATCGGCGACTACCTGAGCGTCGGCGGCCGCGTCGCCGTGGTCATCGACCTCAACCCGATGCACGTCGTCGCCCAGGCCAGCGAGCGCACGATCGGCGCCCTCGCGCGCGGCCGTCCGGCCAGCGCGACGATCATCGGCGGCGCCAGCGTGACCGGCACCATCGCCTACGTCGCGGCGGAGGCCGACCCGAAGACGCGCACCTTCCGCGTCGAGGTCGAGGTACCCAATGCCGATCTCGGCCTGCGCGACGGCATGACGGCGCAGCTTGCCTTCCCGCTCGGCGACCGGCGCGGCTATCTGGTGCCGTCGTCGGTGCTGACCCTGGCGGACGACGGCACCGTCGGAGTCAAGCTGGTCGGCGCGGACAACCGCATCGTCTTCGATCCGGTCGAGATCATCGACGACACGCCGGAGGGCCTGTGGATCGGCGGCCTGCCGGATGCCATCACGCTGGTCACGGTCGGCCAGGAGATCGTCTCGCCCGGGCAGACGGTCGATCCGGTGGAAGCGACCGTGCCCGGCGCCGCGCGGGGCGCGTCATGAGCCTGATCGACGCCGCCCTCTCGCGCACGCGCACGACGATCGCCGTCCTGCTGCTGCTGCTCATCGCCGGTGCCGTCGCCTTCGTCGACATCCCGAAGGAGGCCGAGCCGGACGTCAACATTCCCTATGTCTACGTCCTGCTGACACATGACGGCATCTCGCCCGGCGACGCCGAGCGCCTGCTGGCACGCCCCATCGAGACCAAGCTGCGCGGCATCGGCGGCGTCAAGGAGATGCGCTCGCAGGCCTACCAGGGCGGCGCCAGCGTGCTGCTGGAATTCGAGGCCGGATTCGACGTCGAGCGGGCCCTGAACGACGTGCGCGAGAAGGTCGACCAGGCCAAGCCCGACCTGCCCGCCGACACCGACGAGCCGACCGTCCACGAGGTCAACCTCAGCCTGTTCCCCGTGCTGATCGTCACGCTCGGCGGCGACGTGCCCGAGCGCACCCTGCTGCGCATCGCGCGCGACCTGCGCGACCGGGTCGAGGCGCTGCCGCCGGTGCTCGAGGTGAAAATCGGCGGCGACCGCGAGGAACTGGTCGAGATCGTCGTCGATCCGATGAAGCTCGAAAGCTACGGCATCGACGCGCTGGAGGTGCTGGACGGACTCTCGCGCTCGAACGTGCTGATCGCCGCCGGATCGCTCGACACCGGCGATGGCCGCTTCCGTGTGCAGTTGCCCGGCCTGTTCGAGAAGGTGCAGGACGTGCTGACCATGCCGATCAAGGTCAACGGCGACGCCGTCGTGACCATCGGCGACGTCGCCGAGGTGCGCCGCACGTTCCGCGACCGCACGACGGTCGCCCGGCTCGGCGGCAAGCCGGCCGTGGCGCTCGAGGTCTCCAAGCGCACCGGCGAGAACATCATCGACACCAACGCGCAGGTGCGCGCGCTGGTCGAGGCCGAGCGGGCCGACTGGCCGGCCGGCATCGAGGTGACCTACTCGCAGGACAAGTCGAAGAACATCCGCAACATGCTGACCGACCTGACGAACAACATCGTCAGTGCCGGCCTGCTGGTGATGGTGGTGATCATCGGCGCCCTCGGCCTGCGTTCGGGCCTGCTCGTCGGGCTCGCCATTCCCGGCTCGTTCCTCACCGCCATCCTCGTCCTGCAGACGATGGGCCTGACGGTGAACATCGTCGTGCTGTTCTCGCTGATCCTCGCCGTCGGCATGCTGGTGGACGGGGCGATCGTCGTCACCGAGTACGCCGACCGCAAGCTGCTGGAGGGCGAGCCGCCGCCGGTCGCCTACGCCATGGCGGCGCGACGCATGGCCTGGCCGATTATCGCCTCGACGGCGACGACGCTGGCGGCCTTCGCGCCACTGCTGTTCTGGCCCGGCCTCGTCGGCGAGTTCATGAAGTTCCTGCCGATCACCCTCGTCGTCGTCCTCTCGGCGTCGCTGGCGATGGCCCTGCTCTTCGTTCCCGTGCTGGGCGGTGCCATCGTGCCGCTGACGCGGCTGGCGCTGACCGGCGGTGGCGCGCTGCTCGGCGGCGCACTGGCCTACGCGCTGGCCAATGCGCTGCTCGACGGACTGCTCGGCCTCGGCGGCGCGGCCGGTCCCGTCGCCGCCGCCTGCGGCCTCGCCGGCGCGGCCGGCGGCTTCGTGCTCGGCCGCCGCCGCGCCCGCCACGTCGTCTGGCGCATGCCGGGTACCGAGGAGTCGCGGGCCCGCGCCCGCGCCCTCGCCGCCGACGGCGACGGCAATCTCGACACGGTCAGCGGCTTCACCGGATTCTACGTCCGCGTCCTGCGCACCGCGCTGCGCCGGCCGGCCCTCGTCGTCGCCGGCACCGTGGCGCTGCTCTTCGCCTCGATCGGGCTCTACGGAACCCTCGGCCACGGCGTCGAGTTCTTCCCCGACGTCGAGCCAGAACAGGCGCAGGTACTGGTGCACGCGCGCGGCAACTTCGCCACCGACCAGCTCGCCGCGCTGGTCGACGAGGTCGACGCCGAGCTGCAGGCGATGCAGGCCGAGCGCGGCGAGTTCGCCTCGGTCTACTCGCTTGCCGGCGTGATCGAGTCGCGCGACGAGCTGGCCGAGGACGTGATCGGCAAGTTCGTCCTCGAATTCGTCGACTGGGAACAGCGGCGCAAGGCCGACGACATCCTCGCCGACATCCGCGCCCGCACCGCGCACATCCCGGGCATCCATGTCGAGGCCTCGAAGCCGCGCGCCGGGCCGCCGGTCGGCAAGCCGGTGCAGGTGCGCCTGACCTCGCGCGACCCGGCCGTGCTGGAGGCCGAGGCGGCGCGCCTGCGCGCCTTCTTCGACCGTACCGCGGGCCTCGTCGAGATCGAGGACGGCGGCGCCGTCCCCGGCATCGAGTGGGAGCTGTCGGTCGACCGCGCGCAGGCCGCCAAGTTCGGCGCCGACGTGTCGCTGATCGGCAGCTTCGTGCAGATGGTGACGCGCGGCTTCAAGGTCTCGTCCTATCGCCCCGACGACAGCGACGACGAGATCGACATCGTCGTGCGCTTTCCCGAGGCGCAGCGCTCGCTGTCTCTCCTCGACGAACTGCGCGTCGAGACCGCCAACGGCCAGGTGCCGGTGAGCAACTTCGTCAGCCGCCACGCCGACGTGAAGACCGGCACGCTGCGCCGCGTCGGCGGCGTGCGCGCGATGACGGTGAAGGCCGACGTCGCTCCCGGCGTGCTGGTCGACGACAAGGTGCGCGAGATCCGCGCCTGGCTGCAGGGCGAGGGCAGACCCGACCCCAAGGTGTCGTGGACCTTCAAGGGCGAGGACGCCGAGCAGAAGGCGGCCCAGGCCTTCCTCGTCAAGGCCTTCGGCGTTGCGCTGTTCATCATGGCGATCATCCTGCTGGCCCAGTTCAACAGTTTCTACTCGGCCGGCCTGATCCTGTTCGCCGTGGTGATGTCGACCATCGGCGTGTTCCTCGGCCTGCTGATCATCGGCCAACCCTTCGGCATCGTCATGAGCGGCATCGGCGTCATCGCGCTGGCCGGCATCGTGGTGAACAACAACATCGTGCTGATCGACACCTGGGACCGCCTCAAGCGCGAGGTCGCCGACCCCATGGAGGCCATCCTGCTGACCGGCGCGCAGCGCCTGCGGCCGGTGATGCTGACCACGGTGACGACCATCCTCGGCCTCGTGCCGATGGTGCTGCAGGCCAACATCGACTTCGTCGCCCGCAGCGTCACCGTCGGCGCGCCGTCGACACAGTGGTGGGTGCAGCTGTCCACCGCCGTCGCCTTCGGCCTCGGCTTCGCCACGGTGCTGACGCTGGTGGTGACGCCCTGCGCGCTGCTGCTGCGCACGCGCCTCGCCGCCGGGAGCGAGACGTCGGACCGCCGCGGCGACCGCCTGCCGCCGGTGCAGCGCCTGCGCCGCCGGCTGCTGCCGGGCGGCGATCGCCCGAGCGAGGCCTCGGCCGCCGAGTAGGACGGCCGCGCCGCCTCAGTTGACGCGCGGCAGGGTGAACACCTGGCCGGGATAGATCAGGTCCGGGTCGCGGATCTGGTCCTGGTTGGCCTCGAAGATCAGCGTGTACTGCACGCCGTCGCCGTAGACCGAGCGCGCCAGCCGCCACAGGCTGTTGCCCGGCTGCACGACATGGACGCGGCCGGGCGGCAGGTCGGCCAGCGCCGTGCCGCGCGTGAAGGCCTGCTCGATGCGCGACAGGACCTTGCCGTCGGGCCCGACCTGGTCGATGCGCAGCGTGTGCTCGTCGGGCCCGAAGCCCTGCGCCGGGCGCAGCGACCAGCGCCCCTCCGTGTCGGCGACGACGGCGCCGGCCAGTTCGTTGTCGATGTAGACGTTGAGCCGCGCGCCGGGCTCGGCGCGGCCGGTCAGCGTGACGCGGCCGGCGGTGTCGTAGTCGATGGCGTCGATGCCCGGCGGATCGCCGCGCAGCAGCTTCTCCGGCACGACGAAGCCCGACAGGGGCCGGCCGGCCGGCGGCTGCGCCTGGGCCTGCCCCTCGGCCTGCGCCGTGCCGTCGGGCCGCAGCGCCTGCGGCGGCACGACGAAGCCCGACAGCGGCCGCGACGGGCGCCCGGGGGTCTGCAGCACCTCGCTCGGCCCCTCGCCGGCGCGCGGCACGGCGACGGCGACCGGGCCGCCGGCGCCGGGCTGCCCGCCCACCGTCTGGCCGCGCTCCGGCACGACGACGACGACGATCTTGTCCGACAGGCGCGGGCCGCCCTCGCCGCAATCGGCGCTGAGCGACAGCTCGTGGCTGCCCGGCGCCAGCGGCTCGCCCGGCACCAGCACCCACTCGCCGCGATGGTCGGAACGGACCGTGCCGACGACACGCGCGCCGTCGCGCACCGTGATGACGCAGTCGATGTCGGCCCGCCCGGCGACGACGACATTGCCGTCGGGATCGACCCGCACGATGTCGAAGGCCGGCCCGGCCGGGGCCACGGGCGCCGCCGGCGCCGGCGCCGGCGTGGCCGGCCGCGCCGACGCGGCATCGGCGACCGGCGTCGCGTCGGCCGGCGCGTTGGGCGACGGCAACTGGAAATAGGCGTAGACGCCGACGATGGCGGCGACGATAAGGATGGCGACGCCACCGAGGATGCGAGAGCGGTTCAAGCGCGCGCCTTTCGTGCCAGCGCTCTGTCGTCGATTCGTCTTTACGCTAGTATGCAACGGGTGTCGATAGAACCGCCGTCGCGGCCGCCAGACGCCATATCTCCCCGGAATCCAGCCATTCGCCGATGACCCATCCCCGTTCCGTCGCCGTCTATTGCGGTTCCTCCGATCACGGGCCCGACCGCCATCGCCGCCTCGCCGCCGCCCTCGGCCGCACCCTCGCCGGGGCCGGCGTGACGCTGGTCTATGGCGGCGGGCGCATCGGCCTGATGCGCGAGGTCGCCGACGCCGCCATCGCGGCGGGCGGCGAGGTGATCGGCGTCATCCCCACCTTCCTCGACCGCCGCGAGGTCGGCCACCAGGGCGTGGCGCGGCTGGAGGTCGTCGCCAGCATGCACGAGCGCAAGGCGCGCATGGCCGAGCTGGCCGATGCCTTCGTGGTGCTGCCCGGCGGCCTCGGCACGCTCGACGAGGCCTTCGAGATCGTCACCTGGCGCCAGCTCGGCCTGCACGACAAGCCGGTGGTGGTGCTCGACGACGACGGCTACTGGGCGCCGCTGCGCGCCCTCGTCGAGGCCATCGTCACCAATGGCTACGCCCGCGCCGAGCACGGAAGGCTGCTCACCTTCGTCGAGCGGCTGGAGGACGTGCTGCCGGCGCTGGCGGCCATCACCGGGCCCGACCAGGGGGTCGACCGCGCCCGCCTGTAGGCGCCGCGCGGAGGGTTGCGGCCGGCCCACCGCCTCGCCTATGTTCCGCCGCCGGCCGATGGGCCGGCGTGCCACGCGGCCGGCCGGCGCACCGCCTTCCGCAGCACTCCCCCACCTTCTCGCCCGTCCTTCGCGGAGAGCCGTGGCATGAGCAGAATCAAGGTCAAGAATCCGGTCGTCGAACTCGACGGCGACGAGATGACGCGCATCATCTGGCAGTGGATCCGCGAGCGGCTGATCCTGCCCTACCTCGACGTCGACCTGCTGTACTACGACCTGTCGGTCGAGAAGCGCGACGAGACCAACGACCAGATCACCATCGACTCCGCCAACGCCATCCTCAAGCACGGCGTCGGCGTGAAGTGCGCCACCATCACCCCCGACGAGGCGCGCGTCGCCGAGTTCGGCCTCAAGCAGATGTGGCGGTCGCCCAATGGCACCATCCGCAACATCCTCGACGGCACCGTGTTCCGCGAGCCGATCGTCATCTCCAACGTGCCGCGCCTGGTACCGGGCTGGACCAAGCCGATCGTCATCGGCCGCCACGCCTTCGGCGACCAGTACCGCGCCACCGACTTCAAGGTGCCGGGCAAGGGCAAGCTGACGGTCCGCTTCGAGCCCGAGGACGGCGGCAAGCCCGTCGAGTACGAGGTGTTCAAGTTCCCCGGCGCCGGCGTGGCGCTGGCCATGTACAACCTCGACGAGTCGATCCGCGGCTTCGCGCGCGCCTGCTTCAACTACGGCGTCGCGCGCAACTACCCGGTCTACCTGTCGACCAAGAACACCATCCTCAAGGTCTATGACGGCCGCTTCAAGGACATCTTCCAGGAAGTGTTCGACACCGAGTTCAAGGCCGAGTTCGAGAAGCGCAAGCTGGTCTACGAACACCGCCTGATCGACGACATGGTCGCCGCCGCCCTGAAGTGGGAGGGCGACTTCGTGTGGGCCTGCAAGAACTACGACGGCGACGTGCAGTCCGACACGCTGGCACAGGGCTTCGGCTCGCTCGGCCTGATGACCTCGGTGCTGCTGACGCCCAACGGCAAAGCCGTCGAGGCCGAGGCGGCGCACGGCACGGTGACGCGCCACTACCGCGCGCACCAGCGCGGCGAGGAGACCTCGACCAACCCGATCGCCTCGATCTTCGCCTGGACGCGCGGCCTCAAGTACCGCGGCCAGTTCGACGGCACGCCCGAGGTGACGCGCTTCGCCGAGACGCTGGAGCGGGTCTGCATCGAGACCGTCGAGAGCGGCAAGATGACCAAGGACCTCGCCATCCTCATCGGCCCGAACCAGCCGTTCCTGTCGACCGGCAAGTTCTTCGACGCCATCGACGACAACCTCAAGCGCGCGCTGACGAAGTAGCCGCCGCGCATCGACGCGCCGGAAGAAAGCGCCGCTCCCGCGAGGGGGCGGCGTTTTTCGTGGGCGGCAGGCGATCCTCGCCCTTCGAGACGCCCGCTTTGCGGGCTCCTCAGGGTGAGGATCGCACGGGAACGCCTGTGTTCACGATGCTCGTGCCCGCACCGAGGGCCTCATCCTGAAGAGCCGGGCGAAGCCCGGCGTCCCGAAGGACGAGGCCCGGTGGCGCAGATGGCGCTCAGGCATTCGAGCCGCCGCTAGGTCAGCTCGCGCATCGCGGCGTCGAGGCCTTCGAGCGTCATCGGGTACATGCGGCCATCGAGGATCTCGGTGACGCCGCCGACGGAATCGAAGTAGCGCCAGCGCGTCGGCGCCACCGGGTTGATCCACACCATGCGCGGGAAAGCGCGCGCGAGACGGCGCAGCCAGACCTCGCCGGCCTCCGGGTTGTAGTGCTCGACGCTGCCGCCCGGCGCCGTCAGCTCGTAGGGCGCCATCGCCGCGTCGCCGACCACCACCACGCGCCAGTCGGGCGGGTAGGTGTGGATGATCTCCCAGGTGTCGATGCGGCGGTCGTGGCGGCGGCGGTTCTCGCGCCACAGGCTCTCGTAGACGCAGTTGTGGAAGTAGAAGTGCTCGAGGTGGCGGAACTCGCCGCGCGCCGCCGAGAACAGGCGCTCGCAGCGGCGCACGTGCGGGTCCATCGAGCCGCCGACGTCGAGCAGCAGCAGCACCTTGGCCGCGTTGCGCCGCTCGGGCACCAGCTTGAGGTCGAGAAGGCCGCCGTTCCGCGCCGTGGCGCCGATCGTGCCGGGCAGATCCAGCTCCTCGGCCGCGCCCTCGCGGGCGAAGCGGCGCAGGCGACGCAGCGCCAGCTTGATCGCCCGCGTGCCCATCTCGACGTCGCCGGCAAGATCCTTGAACTCGCGCCGCTCCCACACCTTGACGGCGCGGCCCTGACGCTCGCCCTCGTCGCCGATGCGCACGCCCTCGGGGTTGTAGCCGCCCGAGCCGTAGGGCGAGGTGCCGGCGGTGCCGACCCACTTGCTGCCGCCCTGATGGCGCCCCTTCTGCTCCTCCAGCCGCTGGCGCAGCGTCTCCAGCAGCTTGTCGAGGCCGCCCATGGCCTGGATCTGCGCCTTCTCCTCGTCGCTGAGATTCAGCTCGGCGAGGACGGCGATCCATTCCTTCGGGATGTCGGCCATGGCCGCCTCGGGCGGCGCCTCCAGCCCGCGGAAGACATGGGCGAAGACCTGGTCGAAGCGGTCGAAGTGACGCTCGTCCTTGACCAGCACGGCGCGCGAGAGGTGGTAGAAGGCCTCGACGTCGAAGCGCGCGAGGCCGCGGTCGACGGCGGTGAGGAGATCGAGATACTCGCGGATCGAGGCCGGCACGCCGGCGCGCCGCAGCGCCTCGAAGAACGAGGCGAAGGTCGCCGGACCGCGTGCCGTGGAGACACCCGAGGTCACGACCGGCGCCCGACACGATGGCAGCAGCCCCACCTCTCCCTGCCCTCTCCGCCCCCCGGGGCGGAGAGGGTGAACCCGCAGGGATCAGCCGGCTTCGCCCTCTCCGCCCGGCGGGGGCGGAGAGGGAGGGGACCCGTCGCACATGCGACGGGGAGGGTGAGGTGGGGGTGGCGCCTGGCCTGCACCGCCGCTACTCGCGCGCGCGTTCGCGGCGGTTGAGGAAGGCCAGCCGCTCGAACAGCTGCACGTCCTGCTCCGACTTGAGGAGTGCGCCGTAGAGCGGCGGGATCGCCTTGCCGGCCTCGCGCTCGCGCAGGACCTCGGGCGCGATGTCCTCGGCCATCAGCAGCTTGAGCCAGTCGATCAGTTCCGAGGTCGACGGCTTCTTCTTGAGGCCGGGCACCTCGCGCAGCTCGAAGAACACCGTCAGCGCCTCGCGCACGAGGCGGCGCGAGATGTCCGGGTGGTGCACGGCGACGATGCGCTCCATCGTCTCGCGGTCGGGAAAGGAGATGTAGTGGAAGAAGCAGCGGCGCAGGAAGGCGTCCGGCAACTCCTTCTCGTTGTTCGAGGTGATGATGACGACCGGGCGCTGCCGCGCCTTCACCGTCTCCTTCGTCTCGTTGACGAAGAACTCCATGCGGTCGAGTTCGAGCAGCAGGTCGTTGGGGAACTCGATGTCGGCCTTGTCGATCTCGTCGATCAGCAGCACCGGCCGTTCGGGGGCGGCGAACGCCTCCCACAGCTTGCCGCGCACGATGTAGTTGGCGATGTCGTGGACGCGCGCGTCGCCGAGCTGGCTGTCGCGCAGGCGCGCCACCGCGTCGTACTCGTAGAGGCCGTGATGGGCGCGCGTGGTCGACTTGACGTGCCACTCGATCAGCTTATGGCCGAGCGCCTGCGCCACCTCGCGGGCCAGCACCGTCTTGCCGGTGCCCGGCTCGCCCTTGATCAGCAGCGGCCGCTCCAGCGTGACTGCGGCATTCACGGCGACGGCGAGGTCGGGCGTGGCGATGTAGCTGTCGGTACCCTGGAAGCGCATGAAGGAACCCGTCCGTCGGCGAAGGTTGCGATCGCGGGGCTACTCGGCGGCGGCGCGCTGCGACAGCGCCTCGGCAACGGCGTCGATGGCGGCGCCGGTGAGCGCGCCGTCCGGCCCGCCGCCCTGCGCCATGTCGGCCCGCCCGCCACCACCCTTGCCGCCGAGCGCGGCGACGCCGGCGCGCACCAGCGCCACGGCATCGACCTTGCCGAGCAGGTCCTCGGTGACGCCGACGACGATGGAGGCCTTGCCCTCGAAGGAGTCGGCGACGGCGACGACGCCGGAGCCGACCTGGCGCTTGAGTTCGTCGACGAGGCTCTTGAGCTCGCGCGGCGGCACGTCCGCCACGGCGCGGCCGAGATAGCGCACGCCGCCGATGGTGCGGGCACCGTCGTCGGCCGCGGCGGCGCCACCGCCCCCGCCGCCGGTGGCGAGGCGGCGGCGAGTCTCGGTCAGTTCGCGTTCGAGCCGGCGCCGTTCCTCGACGAGCTGGGCGACGCGCGCCGGCACCTCGGCCGGCGGCACGCGCAGCGTGTCGGCCGTCTCGCGCAGCAGGCGTTCCTGGCCGGCGAGGTAAGCCCGGGCATCCTCGCCGGTCAGCGCCTCGATGCGGCGCACGCCGGCGGCGACGGCGCTCTCGCCAACGATCTTGAACAGGCCGATGTCGCCGGTGCGGCGCACATGCGTGCCGCCGCACAGCTCGGTGGAGAAGTTGCCGCCGCCCGAAGGCTCGTCGTCGTCGGCCGGGCCGCCCATCGAGACGACGCGCACTTCCTCGCCGTACTTCTCGCCGAACAGGGCGAGCGCGCCGGCCTCGACCGCCGCCTCGGGCGTCATCAGGCGCGTCGCCACGTCGGCGTTGACGGCGACGCGACGGTTGACCGTGTCCTCGACGTCGGCGATCTCGGCGGCCGACAGCGGCTTCTGGTGGCTGATGTCGAAGCGCAGCCGCTCCGGCGCCACCAGCGAGCCCTTCTGGGTGACATGCGCGCCGAGGCGGCGGCGCAGCGCCTCATGCAGCAGATGCGTCGCCGAATGGTTGGCGCGCAGGCGATTGCGGCGCGCCGTGTCGATGCGCAGCTCGACCACGTCGCCGACCGCCAGCGTGCCGCGCTCGACCCGGCCGAGATGGACGATGAGGTCGCCCAGCTTCTTCTGCGTCTCGTCGATGGCGATCTCGGCGCCGCCGGCGGTGAACATGACGCCGGTATCGCCCATCTGGCCACCGGACTCGCCATAGAACGGCGTCTGGTTGACGACGACGGCGACCTGCTGGCCGGCCCTGGCGGCGTCGACCCGCTGGCCGCCGACGACGAGGGCGGCGACGCGCGCCTCGGCTTCCTCGGCGTCGTAGCCGAGGAACTCGGTGGCGCCGACCTCCTGGCGCAGGTCGAACCACACGGTCTCGGTCGCCGCCTCGCCGGAGCCGGCCCAGGCGCGGCGCGCGGCGGCGCGCTGCTCCTCCATCGCCGCCTCGAAGCCGGCGGTGTCGACCGCGCCGCCCTGGCCGCGCAGGATGTCCTGCGTCAGGTCGAGCGGAAAGCCGTAGGTGTCGTAGAGGCGGAAGGCGACGTCGCCGGGCAGCGTGCCGCCGCGCGGCAGCCGCGCCGTCTCGTCGGCGAGCAGGCGCAGGCCGCGCTCGAGCGTCTGGCGGAAGCGCTCCTCCTCCAGCCGCAGCGTCTCGGTGACCAGCGGCTCGGCGCGCACCAGTTCGGGATAGGCGAGGCCCATCGAGCCGACCAGCGCCGGCACCAGGCGGTGCAGCAGCGGCTCGCTGGTGCCGAGCAGGTGGGCGTGGCGCATGGCGCGGCGCAGGATGCGGCGCAGCACGTAGCCGCGGCCCTCGTTCGAAGGCAGCACGCCGTCGGCGATGAGGAAGCTGCCGGCGCGCAGGTGGTCGGCGATGACGCGGTGGCTGACGGCGCGCTCGCCGTCGGCCGGCGTGCGCGAGGCGGCGGCCGAGGCTTCGATCAGCAGGCGCAGGCCGTCGGTATCGTAGTTGTCGTGCTTGCCCTGCAGCACGGCGGCGAGGCGCTCCAGCCCCATGCCGGTGTCGATCGACGGCCGCGGCAAGTCGCGCCGGTCGCCCGGACCGACCTGCTCGTACTGCATGAAGACGAGGTTCCAGATCTCGATGAAACGGTCGCCGTCCTGCTCGGGACTGCCGGGCGGGCCGCCGGGAATGTGCGGGCCGTGGTCGTAGAAGATCTCCGAGCACGGGCCGCACGGGCCGGTGTCGCCCATGGCCCAGAAATTGTCCGACGTGGCGATGCGGATGATGCGCTCGTCGGGCAGGCCGGCGATCTTGCGCCACAGGCCGAAGGCCTCGTCGTCATCGGCATAGACCGTTACGGTGAGACGGTCCTTCGGCAGGCCGTACTCCTGCGTCACCAGCTTCCACGCCAGCTCGATCGCCACATCCTTGAAGTAGTCGCCGAAGGAGAAGTTCCCCAGCATCTCGAAGAAGGTGTGGTGGCGCGCGGTGTAGCCGACGTTCTCGAGGTCGTTGTGCTTGCCGCCGGCGCGCACGCATTTCTGCGCCGTCGTGGCGCGCGAGTAGGGCCGCTTCTCGGCGCCGGTGAAGACGTTCTTGAACTGCACCATGCCGGCGTTGGTGAACAGCAGCGTCGGGTCGTTGCGCGGCACCAGCGGCGACGACGCCACGGGCGTATGGCCGTTGCGCGCGAAGTAGTCGAGGAAGGCCTTGCGGATGTCGTTCGTCGACGGCATGGCGGTCCCGGTATGGCGCCGGCCCGCCCCCGCCGGTCGGGGGCACCGGCCGGCCGGTCCGCGCGGTTTTACAGCCCGGACCCGGCAGAGTCGAGACTGCGAGGCGGCAACGCCCGCGCCCTCCGGAGCGTTCCCGACCGGCCCGAACGCGGCGGCAAAAAAGCGATCGGCCGCCGGGTGGCACCCCGGCGGCCGATTCAGGAGAGCGGGCCGGTGAAGGCGCCGCGGTCAGCCGGCGGCGGCGTCGCCGTCGGCGTCCTCTTCGGGGCCGGTGAGCATGGCGTCGGCGACGAGGCCGGCGTTGGCGCGTACCTTGGCCTCGATGGTGTCGGCAATCGCCGGATTGGCCTTGAGGAACTGGCGGGCGTTCTCGCGCCCCTGGCCGATGCGGTCGCCGTCGAAGGAGAACCAGGCGCCCGACTTCTCGACCACCCCGGCGGCGACGCCGAGGTCGATCAGCTCGCCGACATGGGAGATGCCCTCGCCGTAGAGGATGTCGAACTCGACCTGCTTGAAGGGCGGCGCCATCTTGTTCTTCACCACCTTCACGCGCGTCTGGTTGCCGACCACCTCGTCGCGGTCCTTGAGCGCGCCGATGCGGCGGATGTCGAGACGCACCGAGGCGTAGAACTTGAGCGCGTTACCGCCGGTCGTCGTCTCGGGGCTGCCGAACATGACGCCGATCTTGTGGCGGATCTGGTTGATGAAGATGACGGTGGTGTGCGAGCGCGAGATCGAGCCGGTCAGCTTGCGCAGCGCCTGGCTCATCAGGCGGGCGTGCAGGCCGGGCAGCGAGTCGCCCATCTCGCCCTCGAGTTCGGCGCGCGGCACGAGGGCCGCGACGCTGTCGACCACCAGCACGTCGATGGCGCCGGAGCGCACCAGCGTGTCGGCGATCTCGAGCGCCTGCTCGCCGGTGTCGGGCTGCGAGATCAGCAGGTCGTCGAGGTTGATGCCGAGCTTCTTGGCGTAGCCCGGATCGAAGGCGTGCTCGGCGTCAATGAAAGCGCCGACGCCGCCGGCCTTCTGCGCCTGGGCGACGACATGCATGGCGAGCGTCGTCTTGCCCGAGCTTTCCGGCCCGTAGATCTCGACGATGCGGCCGCGCGGCAGGCCGCCGATGCCGAGGGCGATGTCGAGACCGAGCGAGCCCGAGGGAATGACGCCGACATCGGTCGCCTTGGCCTCGCCGCCCAGCCGCATGACCGAGCCCTTGCCGAAGGCGCGCTCGATCTGGGCCAGCGCCGCGTCCAGGGCCTTCTGCTTGTCCTGCATGGTGTCCGCTTCAACGACCCTCAGCGACGAGCCCGCCATCGAACTCTCCTCCTCTTGTTCCACACCGCCCGGCCGCCTCGCAAGCGACGCCGTCCGAGCCGGGAAGGAGGGCATTGTGCACGGTTTGTTCCGCGCCGCAATGTTTTTATTCTGTTCTTCCCTGAATCGTTGATTCAGAATGACTTAGGTAATGGCCGTGCGGGTGTCGTGGGGCACGGTCGACCAGAACTCGGGGTCGTGGCCGTAGAACACCCGGGCGCCGGCGTCGCGCAGGGCGCGCAGCTTCTTCAGCGAGGCGAGCTGGATGTCCTTGTCCCAGGAATTGACCGGCGCCTGGAAGGTGTCGAGCGTCTTGCAGAGGTAGCAGGCGTCGCCCGCCAGCACCACTTCGCCGCCCGGCAGGCGGACGCGCAGCGACTGGTGGCCGGGCGTGTGGCCGGGGGTCGGCAGGCAGACCACCGTGCCGTCGCCGAAGAGATCGTGCTCGCCATCGACGCGGCGGACGTCGTGGCCGCAATCGTACTCGTCGGGCTTGTAGCCGCGCGCGAAGGGATCGTCGAGGCTGGCGGCGTAGTCCCATTCGGCGCCCTGCACGACGACGCGCGCGTTGGGAATCTGCGCCGCGCCGCCGGCGTGGTCCCAGTGCAGATGCGACAGGACGAGGGTGTCGACCCGGCCGGCGTCGGCGTCGAGGGCGGCCAGCCGCGCCGCGACCTCCTCGCCCGGCCCGTAGGCGACCTTGAAGACGCCGCCGCGCTTGCCGAGATAGCCTGGCGCATCCTGCTGCACGGCCAGCGACAGGCCCGAGTCGTAGACCACGCGGCCCCTGTCGTGCTCGATCAGATAGACCGGCACCGGCACCTTCAGCTCGCCCTCGTCGCCGGCGAGGAACATGCCGCGCGGCAAGGTGATCCAGCCGCAGGTCATGGCGTACAGGCGCACGGTCATCGGCATCCTCCCCGAAACAGGTCGCGATGAGGCACGAGGCGGGCGGCGGATGCAAGGGCACACCCTTGCCCGTCCCCTTTCCGCCCCGGCGAGCAAAGGAGCACGCCCCTACCGGCCGCCGGCACCCTCCAGCACTTCCTTCACCTTGCCGGCGAGCTGGGCGAGCGAGAAGGGCTTGGGCAGGAAGTCGATGTCGCGCGCCTCGCCCAGCCGGTTGCGGAAGGCCTCCTCGGCGTAGCCCGAGATGCAGACGACGCGCATGGCCGGTGCGCGCTCGCGCACATGGCGGATGAGGGTCGGTCCGTCCATTTCCGGCATCACGGCGTCGGTGATCAGCAGGTCGACCGGGTCGTCGATGACGTCGAGCATTTCCAGCGCCGCCTCGCCGGTGCGCGCCTCCAGCACCTTGTAGCCCTTGGCGCGCAGCGCGCGGGCCGAGAACAGGCGCACGGCGTCCTCGTCCTCGACCAGCAGGATGGTGCCGGCGCCGGTGAGCGAGGCGGCGGCCGGCGCGTCGGCCTCGGCGCGCGCGCCCTCGGCGGCGGCCGGCTGCTGCCAGCGCGGCAGCAGGATCTCGAAGGAGGTGCCGGTGCCGGGCACGCTGGCCACGGTGACGAAGCCGCCGGTCTGCTTGACGATGCCGTAGACCGTCGACAGGCCGAGGCCGGTGCCGTGCCCCACCTCCTTGGTGGTGAAAAACGGCTCGAAGATGTGTTCCATGTTCTCCGGCGGGATGCCGATGCCGGTGTCGGCGACCGACAGCGCGACGTACTGGCCGGCCGGCACGATCTCGGGGCCGCGGCGCTGCGCCGTCGCCAGCACCACCTCCTCGGTGGCGATGACCAGTTCGCCGCCGTCGGGCATGGCGTCGCGAGCGTTGACCGCGAGGTTGATGATGACCTGCTCGATCTGGCCCTGGTCGGCGCGCACGAGGCCGAGGTCGCGGCCGTGGCGCATGGTCAGGCGGATGTTGGCGCCGATCAGCCGGCGCAGCAGCGCCGACAGGTCGCCGAGCACGTCGGTCAACTGGAGGACGCGCGGCTGCAGCGTCTGCTGGCGCGAGAAGGCGAGAAGCTGGCGCACCAGCCGCGCCGCGCGGCTGGCGTTCTGCTTGATCTGCATGATGTCGGCGAAGGACTGGTCGCCGGGCGAGTGGCGCAGCAGCAGCAGGTCGCAGAAGCCGATCATCGCGGTGAGCAGGTTGTTGAAGTCGTGCGCGATGCCGCCGGCGAGCTGGCCCACCGCCTGCATCTTGAGGCCCTGCGCCATCTGCGCCTCGACGTGGCGCTGCTCGGTCGTCTCGAGGAAATGGACGATGGTGCCGAAGACGCCACCGCGGCCGTCGTCCATGCGCGAGGCGTACAGCGTGGCGATGCGCCCGCTGGCGCCGTCGCCGGTCGGCCGCAGGCGGACATCGAGCGGCGTCGCGTGCTCCGGCCGCGCGACGACGCCGGCGATCCACGAGGCGACCTTGCCGGCGTCGGTCTCGGCCACGAAGTCGGACAGCGCGCGGCCGAGCAGCCGGCGGTCGGCCGGCGCCACCAGCCGGCGCCAGGCGCGGTTGCTCTCGGTGACGCGGCCCTCGGCGTCGAGCAGCACGATGCCGACCGGCGCGTCCTCGAAGAAACGCTGGAAGCGCTGCTCGGAGCGGCGCAGCGCCAGCTCCCACTCGCGCTCCGGCGTGAGGTCGCGCACCACCGAGCGCGTGCGCACGTCGCCGGTCTCGGGGCTGCCGACGCGCGTCTGCGACACCGCCGTCTGGATCAGCGCGCCGCCGCGCCCGCGCAGCGAGACCTCGACGCCGCCGGCCGGCAGGTCGCCGGTCTCGGGATCGGGCGAGACCGGGCTGTAGGCCGGCGTGCCGGGCGGCGGCGCCTCGGCAAGGAAGTCGTGCAGGCGGGCACCGCCGCGCCGCAGCTCCTCCGGCGTGGTGCCGAGCCAGGCGGCGAAGGTGCGGTTGACCAAGAGGAAGCGGCCGTCACGGTCGGCCGAGTAGAAGCCGACCGGCGCGTTGTCGAGGAAGTCGACGAGCTTCGCCTGCTCCTCGCGGATGGTCACCTCGATCTCGCGCCGCGCCGTCACGTCCTCGACCGTCCACAGCGCGTAGGCGGGCCCGCGTGCGCCGTCGGCGGCCAGCGGATGCACGGCGAGGCGCAGCCAGTGCACGCCGTCGCCGCGCTCGGGCACCGCCACCTCCTCGGCGAAGGCGCGCCCGGCCGCCGCCGAGGCGGCGAAGCGGGCGATGCGCTCGGACGCCGCCGGGCCGTCGCCGAGGCGGCGGCGCAGATGCGCCAGCGGTGCGGCGAGGGAGCCGGGGAAGAGGTCGAGGAAGCTGCGGTTGGCGAAGACGGCGCGGCCGCCGCGGCCGACGACGCAGCAGGGAAACGGCAGGCCCTCGCCGACCGCCTGCCACAGCAGGGTGGCTCGCCCGGCCTCGCGCTGGCGGCCGAGCGCCGCCCACAGCGCGCCGGCGCCGAGGCCGGCGAGGCCGGCCCAGCCGAGGCCGACGACGCCGATCTCCCGGGCGTCCGTGCCGGCGAAGGCCAGCGCCGCCAGCAGGGCGCCGCCGATCGCCGCGGCGCCGCCGACGAACAGCCACAGCAGGGGCTCGCCCAGCGGCGAGGCGACGACCGAGGCCCGCGCCCCGGCCAGTGCCGAGGGCGCCGTCGTATCCAGGTCGAGGCCGCTGGCCGCCATCGATCCCCCCTGCCCGCGCCGACCGTTATGGTCCCGTCGCGGGCGTCGATCAAGCCGGCCGGGCGGCCGGGCGCTTGCGCGAGATGCCCATGACGAAGGCAATGATCTCCGCCACCGCCTGGTAGTGCTCGGCGCGAATCTCCTGATCGAGCTCGACACCGGCATAAAGCGCGCGCGCCAGCGGCGGGCTCTCGAAGATGGCGACATCGTGCGCTGCCGCCGTCTCGCGGATGCGGCGGGCGAGATCGTCGACGCCCTTGGCGACCACGCGCGGCGCGCGCATGGTCGCCTGGTCGTACTTCAACGCCACGGCATAGTGCGTCGGGTTGGTGATGACGACATCGGCGGTCGGCACGGCGGCCATCATGCGCCGCCGCGAGCGTTCGACGCGGATCTGGCGCAGGCGCGCCTTGATGTGCGGGTCACCCTCGGACTGCTTGTGCTCGTCGCGCAGCTCCTGGCGAGTCATGCGCAGCTTGCGGCGATGGGAGAAGTGCTGCCAGACGACGTCGGCGAGCGCCACCACCGTCATCGCCGCGACGACGCCGCCGAGCATCACCAGCAGTGCGTCGTAGAGGTGCTCGAGGCCGGTCCCGACCGGCACCATGGCCAGCAGCGCCAGCCCGTCGAGCAGCTCGTCGAGCACCGCCCAGGCGACGATGGCGACGATGCCCATCTTGAACAGGCCCTTGACCAGTTCGGCGACCGAGCGCAGCGAGAACAGGCGCTTGAGGCCGGCCAGCGGCGACAGTTTCGACAGATCCGGCTTGATCCGTTCGGGCGTCAGCATGGCGCCGTGCTGGACCAGCCCCGAGGCGATCGCCGCGGCCACCAGCAGCGCCACGATGGGCGCCAGCGCGAGGCCGATATCAGCGACAAGGCCGCCGATCATGCCCTGCAGCCCATCGAGACCGAGCGTGTGCGGACGCTCGATGAAGACGGTGAGGCCGCCGGCGATGTCCGACGCCGCATCCGGCGCCAGCGCGGTCACCGCCAGCGCGGCGGCGGCGAGCATGAACCAGTGCGACAGTTCGCGTGAGGAGGCGACGTCGCCCTTCTCGCGCGCCTCGTCGAGCCGCTTCTGTGTCGGTTCTTCTGTGCGTTGGGAGTCGTCGCGGTCCTCGGCCAAGGCTCAGCTCCCGGTCAGGCGGACGAGGCCGGCGGCGAAGGCATCGAGGAACACGTCCATGCCGAGCGCCAGCGTGGCGGCGAGCACGGCGAAGCCGACGACGATCTGGATCGGCAGCGCGACGAAGAAGACCTGGATCTGCGGCATCAGCCGGCCCATCAGGCCCATCGCGACATAGACGATGACGCCGACGAGGGTGAGCGGCAGCGCGATCTGCATGCCGAGGCGGAAACTTTCGCCGACCAGCCGCGCCGCCATGTCGGCGAAATCGCCAACCGGCAGCCCGGCGCCGGGCACGAACACGCTGTAGCTGCTTGCCAGCGCCTCGAGCATGACGTGATGCAGGTTGGTGACGAACAGCAGCGTCACGCCGAGCGTGGTCAGGAAGGCGCTGGCGATGGCGCCCTGCTGATCGGCCGAGGGATCGAAGAGCTGCGCCGCGCCGAGGCCCATGTTGTAGCTGATCACCGTGCCGGCGACCTGCAGCGCCGCCATCAGCAGGCGCGCGACCGTGCCGATGATGAGGCCGACGGCAAGCTCGCCGCCGAGCAGGAGCAGAAGCGACGGGAAATCCTGCGGCATCGCCGGCACCGCCGGCGCCACCAGCGGCGCCAGCACCAGCGACAGGAGCAGCGCGAAGGCGAGACGCACGCGCGCCGGCACGGTGAAGTCGCCGAATCCGGGCAGCAGCATGACCGCCGCGCCGACCCGCGCGAAGGCGAGCAGGAAGACGTGGACGTCGTGCTGGAGGAAATCGGCGAGCATGGCGCGCGGCGCGTTCGTGCCGCGGTCAGCCGATGCCGGCGATGCGCCCGGCGACGCCCTGCATGAAGGTCGTCATCGTCGCCAGCATGAACGGCATGAATACCAGCAGGGCGACGAAGATGGCGATGATCTTCGGCACGAAGGCCAGCGTCATCTCCTGGATCTGCGTCAGCGCCTGGAACAGCGAGACGACGAGGCCGACCACGAGACCGGCGGCCATCAGCGGGCCAGCGATCTGGATCAGCACCCAGATGCCTTCGCGGGTGACGTCGAGGGTCTGTGCGGCGTCCATGCGTGGCGTGCTCCCGCGTGCCGTCCGACCGGCAGGTCAGATCGGCATGCGCATGATTTCCTGGTAGGCCTCGATGACCTTGTCGCGCACCGCGACGACGCTCTGCAGCGCCACCTCGGCATTGGCAACGGCGGTGACGACCTCGGTCACGTCGGCCTTGCCGGCGATGGCGCGGAGCGTCGTGGCGTCGGCGGCGCGGCCGGCGGCCACCGCCTGCTCGCCGACGCGGCCGATCATGTCGGCGAAGCTGCCGCCCGTGGCGAGGCCGGCCTCGGGCTTCGCCTCGGCGCCGGCGACGCCGGCCGCCGCCCGGTAGGCCGCGAGGGCGGCGTTGAAACTGACGGTCATCCGTTCCTCCCGTTCAGCGCAGCATGTCGATGGTGCGGCCGACCATGTTGCGCGCCACGTCGATGACCCGCAGGTTGGCCTCGTAGCTGCGCTGGGCGGCGCGCAGATCGCTCATCTCGACCAGCGGCTGCACGTTCGGCGTCAGCACCATGCCCTGCTCGTCGGCCGCCGGATGGTTGGGGTCGAAGCGGCGGCCGAACGGCGAACGGTCGACGCCGATGCTCTTCACCCGCACCAGCTTCGCGCCGAGCTCGCGGTCGAGCGTGTTGGCGAAGGTCACGGTCTGGCGGCGGTAGGGGTCGCCGCCCGGCGCCTCGGCGAGGCTCTCGGAATTGGCGATGTTCTCGGCGAGGACGCGGACGCGCAGGTTCTGCGCCTGCATGCCGGCGGCGGCGACGGCGAGGGTGCGGTTGAATTCGGTCATGGCGGGCTACTCCGCGCCGTCAGCCGTGCCGCCCGAGGGCGACGCGGATGAGCGACATGTGCTTGCGATAGAGACCGAGGACGAGGCTGTGGTCGGTCTGCGTCTCGCCGAGCTTGAAGAGCTGATGCTCGAGCGAGACGGTGTTGCCGTCGAGGCGTGCCACGCCGGGATCGGCGGCGTCGTGCATCTTCGCGCCGGCCACCGTGTCGCGTGCGGCGAGATGCTGCGCCGAAGTGCGCTGCACCGCCTCGGCATTGCCGGCGCGCTGCAGGGCGCGCGCGAAATCGGGCGCCGAGATGTCACGGCTGCGGTAGCCGGGCACGTCAGCATTGGCGATGTTGGCGGCGACCACCTCGGTGCGGCGCGAGAGCCAGTCGAGGCGCTCGCCCATCATCCGCAGCAGCGGCAGCGTGGTGATTTCCATGGCGTGGGCAGGTCCGCGCGGTTGATCGGCGCGGCAAGAATTGCCGGGCTGCCTCTAACAAACCGTTAACCCTAACGCCCACCGGCGCACGTCCGTCGGCGGGGCGATCACCGCGCTTGTGCGACAGGCATCCTGGGCTACACTTGCGGTCGTAGTGACAGGGAGGTTCGGCCGGGACAACGACAAGCAAAACCGGCCGGTTGGGGAAATGCTCTATCTGACCCGAAAGGTCGGTGAGTCGATCGTCATCAACGACGACATCGAACTCACCGTCGTCGAGGTACGGGGAAAGTCGATCAAGCTCGGCATGACGTTTCCGGCGGATGTGACGGTCTATCGCCGGGAAGTCTACGAGCGGATCCAGGCGGAACGGCGCGCGGCCGAAACGGTCGCCGCCGTGGGGACGGAGCCGGCCGAGACCTGAGCCGACAACGTCCGCCGCTCCCCGTCCGTCGCCGACCCGCCCGCCCGGCAGTCCCGGCGCGGCCCGTTATCGCGCGCGGCGGCGGCGCAACCTTTCGTTAATCATGTTCGGCGACAGTTGACGCCAGCACCGGCAGAACGCCGGTCCGTTGGCGAACGAGAACCGTCGCGTGTCACCCTTCGACCGCCCTGCCACACCCCCGCTCCGCCGCGCCGTCGCGCGGCCCGTCGCCGTGGCCGTCGAGGGCGGCCGCGACGGCGATATGGGCGCGCCGGCGCGCGTCGTCGCCAAGGGCCGCGGCGCCGTCGCCGAGCAGATCCTCGCCCTCGCTTTCGCCGCCGGCGTGCGCGTGCGCGAGGACGCCGACCTCGTCGAGATCCTCGAGGCGATCGAGATCGACGCCGACATCCCGGCCCATGCCCTCGCCGCCATCGGCGAAATCCTCACCTACGTCTACCGCGCCAACGGACGCCTGCCCGCCCCGGCCGCGCCCGCGCGCACCGTGGAGGCCCCGCGATGAACACTCTCGAAAGCGTGCAGAGCGAGCTTGTCGACGCCACCGCCGAACTCGACGCCATCGGCGCCGCGCTGGCGGCCGGCGAGCCGGTCGACCTCGTCGGCTTCAACATCCGCATCGCCGAGGCCTGCAAGGCCGCCGTCAGCCTGCCCGAAGGCGAGATGACGAAGGTGCGCCCGCAGCTCACCACGCTGCTGGTGCGCCTGACCGAGACGCGCACGGAGCTGCAGAGCGCCGAGGCGCGCATCTGGCACGGCTTCGAGGACGCCGACACCAGCGACGAGGACGACGCGGCCGCGCCGCCCGTCGCCCGCCGCGCCGCCGGCTGATCCCCCGCCACCGCAGCCCGGCGCATCCCTCCCATGGAAGCCCTCGATCTCGTGCGTTTCGCCGCGGCACTGGTCTTCGTCGTGGCGCTGATCGCCGGCCTCGCCTGGCTGGTGCGCCGCACCGGCATGGCCGGCCGCGTCGCCATGGGCCGCAACGGCCGCATCGGCGTCGTCGAGATCGCCGGCATCGACGCCAAGCGCCGCCTCGTGCTGGTGCGGCGCGACGACGTCGAGCACCTGCTGGTCCTGTCGCCGACGGGCGAGACGGTCGTCGAGACCGGCATCGTCGCGCCCGCCGCAGCCGTCCGCCCCTTCGCCCAGCGGCTCGCCGCCGCGTCCGCCGAGCCCCGCGAGGCCACCCCATGAATTCCGCCGTGCTGCCCCGCCTCGCGCGCGCCTACGCGCCCGTCGCCGTCGCCCTGCTCGGCCTCGTGCTGGCCTGCCTGCTGGCACCGGCGCCGGCCGGCGCGCAGAGCGTCAACCTCGACCTCGGCGACGGCGTCGGCACCACCGGCCGCGTCGTGCAGCTCGTCGTGCTGCTGACGGTGCTGTCGCTGGCGCCGTCGATCATCATCATGGTGACGAGCTTCACGCGCATCGTCGTCGTGCTGTCCTTCCTGCGCTCGGCGCTGGGCACGCAGCAGACGCCGCCCAACACCGTGCTGGTGAGCCTCGCCTTGTTCCTCACCGCCTTCGTCATGGCGCCGACCATCGAGAACGCCTGGACCCAGGGCCTCAAGCCGCTGCTCGCCGAGGAGATCACCGAGGAGGTGGCCTTCGAGCGCACTTCCGGGCCGGTACGCGACTTCATGCTGGCGCATGTGCGCGAGGCCGACCTGCGCCTGTTCATGGACCTCGCCAAGGCCGAGCCGGCGGCCGAGCCGGCCGCCATGCCGCTGCGCATCCTGGTGCCGGCCTTCATGATCTCCGAACTGCGTCGCGCCTTCGAGATCGGCTTCCTGCTGTTCGTGCCCTTCGTCGTCATCGACATGGTCGTCGCCTCGGTACTGATGTCGATGGGCATGATGATGCTGCCGCCGGTGATGATCTCCCTGCCTTTCAAGCTGATCTTCTTCGTGCTGGTCGACGGCTGGTACCTCGTCGCCGGCTCGCTGGTGCAGAGCTTCGGGTAACGGGGCGCCTCCGCGACCTGGCGGCGACACTTTCCCGGCAACCCCGACCGTCGTCCCGGCCAAGCGGCGAAGCCGCGCCGCGCCGGGAGCCATGATCACCGGACCGCAGTCTCCTTGCCTGGTCCGTGTCCATGGACCCCGGCTCTTCGCCCTGCGGGCTTCGGCCGGGGCGACAACCGAAACCGAGGGAATGGACCGGCTGCGAAGCGGTCCTACCGGCTCCGCTCCGGATCACGCTCCCGTACCAGCGCGGCCATGCGGGCGTCGTCGGCATCGCCGGTCGCGGCGAGACCATCGACCACGCCGGCGCGGTCGGCGGCCGGGCGGTTCTGGCTCGTCTTCCACTTGCCATCGAGGCGCGTCACGGTCAGCGCCAGGCCGACGATGCCCTTGAGTTGCCCCGCGACGAAGTCGTCCGGCGCGTCGCTCACCGCCCAGGGCGCGGCGCGCGTGGCCTCGTGGCGATCCGTCAGGCGGGTAACGAGGTCGAGCAGGCGGGCCGGGTCGTCGAAGGTCTCCAGCCGGCCCCAGGCGTGGACGGCGACATAGTTCCACGTCGGCACGACGCGGCCGGTCTCGGCCTTCGACGGGTAGAGCGACGGCGAGATGTAGCGCTCGGGCCCGAGGAAGACGGCCAGTGCCTCGACCGCGCGCGACGGCGCCCGCCATTGCGGGTTGGCGCGCGCGACGTGGCAGAGCAGCGTGCCGTATGGCGCCGGCGCCGGCTCGACCAGCATCGGCACATGGCTCGCCACGAGACCGTCGCCGTCGAGCGTCACCAGCGTGGCGAGGCCGATGTCGCGCATCGCCGCGTGCAGCACCGGCACGCGCGTCTCGGCGAAGGCGGGCGGGTTGTACATCCTTCTCTCCGGGGCGCGCGGCCCGGCCGCAGTCGCCGCGGTCGCTACCGCGCCTCCGTCCAGCTTTCAGAGAAGGCCAGCGCGCAGGTGCTGAAGGGCCGCCCCTCGCGGTCGCGCGGCCACGGCCGGCCGGCCGCCTCCACGCCGTTTACCGTGAGGCGCGCGGCGGCGGCGGGCACCAGAAGGGTACAGACGCCATACTGCCGGCCGGGAACCTCGTTGGGTTGCGTATGGAGGAGCAACGGGTCGCCGAAGTCGTGCCAGGTGAGCGCGATATCAGTGCCGCGCGCCATCACCCGCTCCGTCCAGTAGTCGCGCGGATCGCCGGCCTTCTCGAAGGTCGCCTCCGTCACCGGAATGGCAGGATCGCGGGTCTCGCCGTTGAGCATCCCCTGCACCGTCGCCTGCAGCCAGCGGGCCATGGCGATGTTGTCGGCATAGATGTGCCAGCGGTTCCCGGTCAGCTCGCTCTTGAGATAGAGCACATGGCCGGGACCGGCCGGGCAGAACAGGATGCGCCAGTAGCTGGCGTCCGTCGAATTCGCGTCCCCGTCCTTGCCGCTGAGGCGGATGAACGGGTTTTCCCCGGTCAGAATCACCCGGTTGGGATCGGCCGTCGCCATGACGTTCCTCCAGTATCCCGGCGTTTCCGCCGCTGTCGCGGCGTGCCGGGTGGGCTACTCTAGGCCGCCGGCGCGTCTTCCGGAACCGGGGCGAGCCATGGCGTGAACCGGATCGTATTACGATGATGCAGCCTGGGCCGTTGCGGACGTTGGGGTCCAAGGGGCGGCGATCGACGCCATCGGGCCACACCGGCACGTCTCGGACAGCGAAGGCATGACGACGCTCGACGTGCAATGCGCCATCGCCGGCGGCGGGCCGGCCGGCATGATGGCCGGGCTGCTGCTGGCCCGCGCCGGGGTGCGCGTCGCCGTGCTGGAAAAGCACTCCGACTTCCTGCGCGACTTCCGCGGCGACACCATCCACCCCTCGACGCTGGAACTGATGGCCGAGCTGGGCGAACTCGACGCCTTCCTCGCGCTGCCGCACCAGAAGGCGCACGGCCTCGCCGCGCAGGTCGGCGCCCGCCATTTCCGCATCGCCGACTTCTCGCATCTGCCGGTGCGCTGTCCCTACATCGCCTTCATGCCGCAATGGGACTTCCTCGACTTCCTCGCCGGCATCGCGGCGCGCTACCCGACCTTCGCGCTGCATCGCCGCGCCGAGGTGACGGGGCTGATCGAGGCGGACGGCCGCGTCGCCGGCTTGCGCGCGGCGACGCCGGACGGCGACCTCGCGGTGCGCGCCGACCTCGTCATCGGCGCCGACGGCCGGCACTCCGCGGTGCGCGCGGCCGCGGGTCTGGCCGTGCAGGCCGTGGGCGCGCCGATGGACGTGCTGTGGTTCCGCCTGTCGCGCCGGCCGGACGACCCCGACGAGACGATGGGTCGCTTCGACGCCGGCAGCATCTGCGTGCTGATCGACCGCGGCGACTACTGGCAGTGCGGCTTCGTCATCCCCAAGGGCGCGATCGACGCCATCCGCGCGCAGGGCCTGCCGGCCTTCCGCGAGCGGCTGGCACGGCTGGTGCCGTTCCTCGCCGGCCGCCTCGACGAACTGGCCGACTGGCGGGCCCTCAGCCTGCTCACCGTGACGGTCGACCGCCTGACGTCGTGGCACCGTCCCGGCCTGCTGTGCATCGGCGACGCGGCGCACGCCATGTCGCCGGTCGGCGGCGTCGGCATCAACCTCGCCATCCAGGACGCGGTGGCGGCGGCCAACATCCTCGCCGCGCCGCTGCGCGACGGCCGGGCGACGCGGGGGCATCTCGCCGCCGTGCAGGCGCGGCGCACCTTCCCTGTACGCGTCACCCAGGCGATGCAGGTGGCGGTGCAGAAGCGGGTGATCTCGCGCGTGCTACGGGCGGACGCGGCGCTGACGCCGCCATTCTTCCTGCGCCTGCTCGACGCCGTGCCGCCGCTGCGCCGCCTGCCCGCCCGCCTCGTCGGCATGGGCATAAGGCCGGAGCACATCGGCACGCCGGATGCGTTCGCGGGCTGACTAGTTCACCAGGTTGGCGGCCTGCGGCGGCGTCGCGGCGCGTTGCCGGCTGGCGTCGAGGAAGGCGCGGAACTCGTCGACCTCGGCCAGCCGCGCCATGACGTCGGCAAAGTCGCGGGCGGCGCTGTCGGTGAGGGTGGCGACGCGGAAGTCGGGGCCGAGCGGCGTCGCGTCCATCGCCTTCGCCCAGCCGTCGCGCAGCCGCGACAGGGCGTAGCGGTCGCCGGCCAGCGCCAGGGCGACGGCGCGATTGAGCACCCAGCGCGCGAGCTTCGGGTCGATCTTCGCGCCCTCGACCGGCGGCGCGCCGGTCAGGCGAGCGTAGGCGGCGGCGGCGGCGCGCCAGTCGGCGGCACGCCAGTGGATCTCGGCGCGCAGGCGCTCGCCGGCCGGGCTGCCGTCGCCCTCGATCAGGGCCAGCGCCTTCGCACCCTCGCCGGTCTCGAGCCGTGCCCGCGCCGTCAGGCGGTTGCGCTCGGCCGCGAGGTCGGCCGGCAGGCCCGCCGTCGCGGTCTGGTCGAGGGCTTCCAGCGCGCCCGCCGCGTTGCGGTCGAGCAGGCGCACAGTGGCAAGGCGCGCGCCGGCGCCCGCCTTCGGCACGCCGCGCAGGCGCGTCGTGACCTGGTGCGTCAACAGTTCGTCGGCCTGGGTCAGCAGGTCGACGGCGACGAGGCGGTCGACCAGCGTGCCGATCAGCCGGTCGCCCTCGGGGCCGGCCGGCGCGAGATCGCGGAACTCGTTGAACAGGGCGATCCCCGCCACCGGCGTCAGCGTGTCGGCCTCGCCGTCGAGGAAGATGCGACGGAAGGCCTCGCGCATGGTGTCGGTGAGCGCCGCCACCTGCGGATGGTCGGGGAAGTTGGCGACGGCGCGCTTGAGCGTCCGCAGCCCGTCGCGCAGCGCGCCGGTATCGAGCTGCAGCTCGCCCTCGCGGCGCAGGATGGCGAATTCGAGGTCGTCGCCGCGCCAGACATGGCGCAGCCCGTCGAGCACGTCGATCGCCTCCTTCGCCTCCATGCGGCCAGCGCCGACCAGCAGCTCGACACGGTCGAAGGTGGCGCGCGCGCGGGCCCAGCGGTCGCCGCTGTCGATCGCCCGCTGGTAGAGCGTCAGCGCCTCCTCGACATCGCCGCGCACGGCGGCGACGCGGCCGCGCAGGATGTCGCGGCGGACGCGGTCGGCGCGCGTGAGGCCGGCATTGCCGAGCGCGTCGAGCCAGGCGACGGCCGAGCCGGAATCGTGGACGGCGAGGAAGCTCTCGGCGGCGAGCATGGTGAAGCGGGCGACGAGGCGCGGCGGATAGATGGTGAGCTGGCCGGTCGACTGGCGGAAGGCCAGCGCGGCGCCGGGCCAGTCGCCCGCCTCGGCCGCCAGCGCGGCGCGCCACAGCTCGATGTCGGCCTCGCCGTCGAGGGCGTGGTCGCCGAAGGCCTCGCGCGCCGTCTCGCTGTCGGCGCCGAGCCAGGCATTGGCGCCGACCAGCGCGCGGATCGCCGGCGCGCGCGCCAGTTCCGGCGAATCGTGGGCGATGGCGGCGAGGACGCCGGCGGCGCGCTCGTGCATGCCGTGGGCGAACAGGAACCGCGCCAGTTCGAGGCGCGCGGCGTTGCGCTCGGCGGGCGTCGCCTCGATGACGCGCGCCAGCATGCGACGATAGGCCTGGTTGTAGTCGCCCAGTTCGGCATGGCGCCACGGGATGAAGTCGAACATGCCGCGCCGCGTCTCGCCGGCGGCGGCCGCGAGCACGCGGCGGCGGTCCTCACCCGGCGTCAGGTTGAGCCCGCCGGGACCGGCGACGATGACGCCGTCGCTGCCGGTGCGGACCTGCAGCCCGTCCGTGCGCGGCACCACGGCGATGCCCTGCGCCGTCGTCAGCACCTCGAAATCGACGGCCTCGACGCGCTTCTCGACGCCAACGCCGCGGCGCGCGACGGGAACGACGTGCAGCGCGTCGCCGACCTCGGGATCGCGCAGGACCAGCGGCTTGCCCGGGATCACCGGGCGCAGGGCGAGCTGCGGACGGCCGTTCGTGTCCTGCACCAGATCGCTGTCGACCGCGCGCTCGGGATGGAGGCCGCGCGCGGCGAGCACGACGGTCCAGCCGTCGCCGTCGCGCCCCGGCCCGGGGTTGAAGCCCGGCAGCGTGACCAGACGCAGCACCGTGGCCTCGCCGTGCGGCAACTGCTCGATGGTGGTGACGATGTCGCCGGCCGACGCCGCCAGCGCCTCGGTATCGATGCGCGCCAGACGGTCGAAGACGAGCCACAGCCGGCCGCCGCGGCGGAACCACGCCGAGGCGGTGCCGGCCGGGAAGGGAAAGGTCAGCACGGCGCCGTCGGACACCTTCTGCACGGCGACGTCGAGGCGCGGCGTGTCGGGCGGCAGCGCCGCCATGTCGGCGCCGGGCGCGGCCGCCTGCGCCGCGCTTTCGCCGGGGAACGGCATCGCCATCATGCTCGGCCGCGCGACGGGCGGCGCGGCGACGGGAGCCGGAGCCGGTGCCGCGGGGGCGACGGGGGCGGCCTGCGGCGACGGTGTCTGTGTGGCCGGTGTCTGCGGCGCCGGTGTCTGCGGCGATGCGGCCGGCGTGGTCGCGGCGGCCGGCACGAGGGCGCGCGGCGGCGCCACGGCGGCGGGCGGCGGTGGCGGGGGTGCCGCCGCCGCGGTGCGCGCGGGGGCCGGCGGCGCGGCCGGACGCTCGGGCGATGCGGTCTTTTCCGCGAGGACGTCGACGACGACATGAAAGCCGTCGCGGAAATGGCGCAGGCGCCCGCTGGCGGCGAAGGTCACCTCGCTGGCGTCGTCGAGCCGCTTCGCGGCGAGGCCGCCGATATCGCGCAGCCGGTCGCCGGCGAAACGGCCGAGGTCGATCGCCGCCGGCCGGTTGAAGCGCAGGGTCACGCGGCCGCCGGCCTCGCCCAGCGTGTACTCGACCGGCACCTCCCAGTCGAAGACCAGGCGGACGAAGGTGGCGTGCTCGCCGGCGCGCATGCGGACCGGCGCGTCCGGTGCCGTGCGCGCGGTCGTCGCCGGCGCCGTCGCGGACTGGGCGACCGCCGCCCCGCCCGTCAGGCACAGCGACGCCGCGACCAGCGCGGCGCCGACCAGAAGACGAAAAGCCTCTCCGCACCGCCGCATGTCAGCCACCGCCCGGCGTCGCGCCCGTGGCAAGGTCGACCTCGCGCTTGCGCGCCAGTTCGGTCGTCAGCTCGCGCGCCCGCTGCGGGTCCATGGCGGCGAGGATCGGCGCCGCGCCGCGCTCCTTCATGCGCTCCATGATGGCGAGCAGCGTCCGGGTTTCCAGCTCGCCGAGGATGCGCGCGGCCTCGCGCGGCTTCATCGATTCGTAGATCTTGACCACGCTCTTGAGCTCGGCCTCCTCCTGTTCGCCGTACTGGCGGACCAGGGTGCCGACCTCGACCTTGAGGCGCTCCAGCTCGCCGACGCGCTGGCCGAGCCGCTCCTCCGTCGCCTTCAGCAGGCTCTCGCGCACCGCCAGTTCGCGTTCGCGCGCCTCGAGCAGCTCGCGCCGGCGGGCGAGTTCGCTCAGGACCTGCACTTCCTCGGGCGTGAACGGCTCGGCCGCACGCCGCTTTTCCGCCGCCGGCGCGGGCGGTGCCGCCTGCGTCGTTGCCGAGGCGGCGATGGCCGGCGGAGCGATGGCGACCCCGGCGTCGAACCACAGGTCGGCGACGCGGAACACGAGGACGACGGCACCGACGGCGATCGTCACCGGCAGCAGGCGGGGCCGTGGCAGACGCGGACGGCGCAGGCGAAGCATCGCGGCGGCCCTCAGCGCAGCGCCGCGAGGCGCTGGCGCGCGGGAGCGGTGGCGCGGGCGGCCCCGCCATTGTCGTTGTCCGACCCGGCCGGCGCCGCGGCGCGGCCGGCGCGGATGAGCGTCTCGAGCTGGCGCGACTGGCCATCGGCGCGCTCGACGAGGAAGGACAGCTCGTCGCGCATGGCGCGCGCCTTGTCGATGCCGGCACCGAGGTCGAGCCCCTTCAGGCCGCCGACCCTGGCCAGCGAGGCGACCGAGGCCTCGGCCCGCGCCGTCGCGCCGGTGAACTCGGCGATGGTGCGCTCCAGCTTCGCCCGCCCGGCGCGCATCTCGGCGAGGCGGCGCTCCAGCCGCCAGGCGTAGACCAGCGTGGCCGCCAGCAGCAGCGCCACGACGACGTCGAGGACGAGGCCGGTTGTCATGATCAACGCTCCGGATTCTGCTTGGCCAGCGCCGACAGGCGGCGGTCGATGCGGACGGCGATCTGCTGGCCGTGCCGGCCGATGCGGCCGACGAACATCGGCACATCGCCGCAGGTCAGCCGCACGTCGTCGTCCGGCCCGGCGCTGAGGGAAAGCTGCGTGCCGACGCGGAAGTTCATCACGTCGCGCAGCGACAGGGTGAACTCGTCGAGCACCGCCTCGATCTGCACGTCGGTGTACCAGAGCTCGGTCGCCAGATGGCTTTCCCAGATGGAGTCACGGCCGAACTTCTCGCCCATGAACATCTGCAGCAGCAGGTCGCGCACCGGCTCCAGCGTGGCGTAGGGCAGCATCAGCTCGAGCTTGCCGCCGCGATCCTCCATGTCGATGCGCAGCCGCGTGACGATGCCGGCATTGGCCGGGCGGCCGATGGTCGCGAAGCGGGGATTGGTCTCCAGCCGGTCGAGCCGGAAGGTGACGGGCGACAGCGGATCGAAGGCGGCCGAGAGATCGTGCAGGACGACGTTGATCATGCGTTCGACGAGATTGCGCTCGATCGTCGTGTAGGGCCGGCCCTCGATACGCATGGCCGCCGTGCCGCGGCGCCCGCCGAGCAAAACGTCGACGATCGAGTAGATCAGCGAGCTGTCGACGGTGAGCAGGCCGAAATTGTCCCATTCCTCGGCCTTGAAGACGCCGAGCATGGCCGGTAGCGGGATCGAGTTGAGGTAGTCGCCGAAACGGATCGACTGGATCGAGTCGATCGACACCTCGACGTTGTCGGAGGTGAAGTTGCGCAGACTGGTAGTGAGCATGCGGACGAGGCGGTCGAAGACCACCTCGAGCATCGGCAGGCGCTCGTAGTTGACCAGCGCGGAGTTGATGATCGCGGCGACGCCGTCGTCGCCGCCTTCCTTGTCGAAGCCGTCGAAGCCGAGAAGGCTGTCGATTTCCTTCTGGTCGAGGACGCGCCCCTCGCCGGCAGGATCGCCGGCAGCGGGGGCTTCGGGGGTGTCGATGTCGCTCATGGGCTACTGCACCAGCATTTCCTTGAACAGCACGTCGGTGATGCGCGCCGGAGCGACCGCCGCGTTGACGCGCAGCAGCAGCTCCTCGCGCAGCCGGTAGATTCCGGCCGAGCCGCGCAGATCCTCGATACGCAGCTCGCGGAGATAGACCTGGAAATTGTCGATGACGCGCGGCATGGCGGCGTCGATCTTCGGCGTGTCGTCCTTGTGCGGCAGTTCCAGCGCGACGACGATCTTGAGGAAGTTGCTCTTCTTGGCATTGGCGCCGGCGTTGAGGTTCACCAGCATCTGCGGCAGTTCGTAGTAGGTGGCCGGGCCGCTGGGCACCTCCTCGCCCGGCGCGGCATGCTCGCCGCCACCGCCCATGCCGACCGCCGCGAGCAGCGGGTCGGCGGCGCCGGTAAACATCGCGCCGGCGCCGACGGCGATGAGCAGCGCCGGCACGGCGGCGAAGAGGATGAGCTTCTTCTTCGACCTGCCGCCGCCTTCGGCCGGCACCATGTCGTCGCTGGCGATCGCCTCGTCGCTCATACCGCACCCCGGCTCCGGCGGGCGGGCCGGCACGGCGCCGGCACACCTCGTTCACGCCGGCGATGCTGGGCCAATCCTGGTTAATTTTTCCTTGCGGACGGCAATTTCTGCCGGGCAGAGGCTGCCCCGCCGGCCGGCCCGGACCCGGCCGGTCCGGACCAAGCCTCTGGAATTCAACGAATTAACCCTTCTGGCACGCGCTCTGCAGCCGGACCGGCACCGGCCGCCAGAACGGCGCGCCGCCGAGAGGGTCCACGCGATGAGTATGTCGACGCTCGTTTCGCTGTCGCACCAGATGGCGCTGAAGAACCAGATGGACGTCATCGCCAACAACATCGCCAACATGTCGACGCCCGGCTTCCAGGGCGAGCGACCGCTGTTCTCGCAGTATCTCGCGCGCAGCGGCGGTGCCAGCGTGTCGTTCGTGCAGGACGGCGGCATCCTGCGCGACACGCGGCCAGGGCCGCTTGCCCACACCGGCAATAACCTCGACCTCGGCATCAATGGCGAGGGCTACTTCGTCGTCGAATCCGAAGGCGAACGGCTCTACACGCGCAACGGCTCGTTCCGCCTCGACGGTTCCGGGCGCCTGACGACAGCGACCGGCGACCTCGTCATGAGCGACAGCAACCAGCCGATCGTCTTTGCGCCCGACGAGGTCGACATCCAGATCGGCCGTGACGGCACGGTGTCGACCGAGAACGGCGCCGTCGGCCGCATCCGCCTCGTCACCTTCGCCGACCAGCAGAAGCTGCAGAAGGCCGGCGACACCCTGCTGAAGACCGACGAGGCGCCCATCGAGGCGGCCAACGCGGAGATCGCGCAAGGCATGCTGGAAGGCTCCAACGTGCAGTCGGTCATCGAGATGACGCGCATGATCGACGTCCTGCGCAGCTTCCAGAAGGCCGCCAAGATGATCGATTCCGACAGCGAGCTCGGCTCGCGCGCGATCAAGACCCTTACCGAAATCGTCTAGCCCCGGGGAACCGCAGCCCATGCGTTCGCTTTCCATCGCCGCCACCGGCATGCTGGCCCAGCAGCTCAATGTCGAGGTCATCTCGAACAACATCGCCAACATGAACACGACGGGATTCAAGCGCATGCGCGCCGAATTCCAGGACCTGCTCTACCAGAGCCAGCGGCGGGTCGGCGCCACCTCGTCCGATACCGGCACGGTCGTGCCGTCGGGCGTGCAGATCGGCCTCGGCGTCAAGACCGGCGCCGTCTACATGATCGCCGCCCAGGGCAACCTGCAGTCGACCGAGAACACGCTCGACGTCGCCATCAGCGGCAACGGCTTCTTCCAGATCGAGATGCCCGGCGGCGAGACGGCCTACACGCGCTCGGGCTCCTTCCAGCTCTCGCCGACCGGCCAGGTCGTCACCGCCGACGGCTACGTCGTGCAGCCCGGGATTACCGTGCCGCCGACCGCGACCGACATCAGCATCAACGCCAACGGCGAGGTTCTGGCCAAGCTGCCCGGCCAGACGACGCCGTCGAACGTCGGCCAGCTCCAGCTTGCCAGCTTCGCCAACCCGGCCGGCCTCGAGGCGCGCGGCGACAGCCTGTTCCTCGAGACCGCGGCATCGGGCCAGCCCTCGTCGGGCATCCCCGGCCAGGGCGGCTTCGGCCAGATCATGCAGGGCTTCCTCGAAACCTCGAACGTCAACACCGTGACCGAGATCACCAACCTGATCACCGCCCAGCGCGCCTACGAGATGAACTCGAAGGTCATCCAGACCTCCGACGAGATGATGAGCACCCTCGACCAGTTGCGCTGACCGTAGCGGACGGAGACCCCCATGCCCCGCCTCGCCACCCTCGCCGCCATCGCCTGCGCGCTGGCCGTCCTCGCGCCGCATGCCCCACCCGCCGCCACGGCGGCACAGCCGGCGGTGGCGCCACTGGCGCTGCCGACGCAACTCGTGCTGCGGCCGGCGGTGATGATCGACGGCGACGTCGTGCGCCTCGCCGACCTGTTCGACGGCGACGTCGGCGCGACCGGCCTCGACCCCGACATGCCGGTGGCCTACGCGCCGCCGCCCGGGCGCCGCGCCATCCTCGACGCCGAGTGGCTCGGCCGGCTGGCCTACCGCCTGCGCCTGCCATGGCGTCCGGCGACGCGGATGGACCGCGCCGTCGTCGAACGCAGCTCGACGGCGGTCGGCGCCGGCGAGATCGAAAGCGCGCTGCGCGCCGAACTCGACCGCCGCGGCGAAGGCCGCGACCGCGAGCTGCAGATCGGCAACCGCACGCTGGTGGTGAACATTCCCGCCGACAAGCCGGGGACGGTCGAGGTCACCGACCTGCGCCTCGACCCCGACGGCGAGCGCTTCACGGCGATCATCGCGGTTCCCGCCGGCGATCCGCAGGCGGTGCGCCAGTCGGTGCAGGGCCGCCTGTTCTCGGTCGTCGAGGTGCCGGTGCCGGTCGTCGCGCTGCGGCCCGGCGAGACCGTCGCCGCCAAGGACATCGCCTGGGCCAGGGTGCGGGCCGACTGGGTCCGCAACAACACCGTGGCGGAAATGGCCGACCTCGTCGGCATGGAAGTCCGCCGGCCGTTGCGCGCCGGCGCGCCGGTGCGGCGCGAGGATGTCCGCGCACCGGTGATGGTCGCCCGTGGCGCCACGGTGACGATGCTCTACCGCACGGCCAACATGACGCTGAGCGTCGTCGGCCGGGCGCTGTCCGCCGGCGGCCAGGACGAAGTCATCCAGGTCGCCAACGTGCAGACCAACACGGTCGTCGATGCGCGGATCCTCGGCCCCGACCGGGTCGCCGCCATCACGCCCGACCAGCTTGCCCAGAACGCCGCCGGAGCCACACGCTGATGCGCCGCACACCCACCCCCCGCGCCGTCGCCACCGCCGCCACGCTCGCCGTCTCCATGCTCGCGCTCGGCGGCTGCAACGCCCTCAACAGGCTGGCCAATGTCGGCGAGGAGCCGCCGCTGACGCAGATCGAGAACCCGACGCAGGCGCCGGGCTACCGCTCGGTGTCGATGCCGATGCCGGCGCCGCGGCCGGTCGAGCGCAACGCCAACTCGCTGTGGCGCACCGGCTCGCGCGCCTTCTTCAAGGACCAGCGCGCCAACGACGTCGGCGACATCCTGACGGTGCTGATCAACCTCAACGACAGCGCCTCGATCAGCAACGAGACGTCGCGCAGCCGCACGGCGGGCGAAACCGCCGGCCTGCCGCGCTTCCTCGGCTTCGAGACCGAACTCGACGCCGTGCTCCCGGACGCCATCAACCCCGCCACCCTCGTCGACGCCACGAGCAACGGCAACCACACCGGTACCGGCTCGATCGAGCGCGAGGAACAGGTGACGCTGCGCGTCGCCGCGGTGGTCACGCAGGTCCTGCCCAACGGCAACTACGTCATCCACGGCCGCCAGGAAGTGCGGGTCAACTTCGAGAAGCGCGAACTGCAGGTCGCCGGCGTCATCCGCCCGGAGGACATCACCTCGACCAACACCATCGACTACGACCGCGTCGCCGAGGCCCGCGTCGCCTACGGCGGCCGCGGCCAGATCACCGACGTGCAGCAGCCGCGCTACGGCCAGCAGGTATTCGACATCATCTTCCCGTTCTGATCCCCTCCACCGCAGCGGGTCGCAAAAAGAAACGGGGCCGGTCGCAGGACCGGCCCCGTTCGATTCACACGAGTGGACGCAAGCGTCGGCGACGCCTAGCGGCCCATCGCGGCCTCATTGACGCGCGCGCTCCAGCGCGGGTCGTTGCGCTCGATGGTGCCGAGGAAGTTGCCGGCCTTGAGCGTCAGCACGTCGTTGGTGCCGTCGGAGTGGATGAACGACAGCGCATCGCGCAGCAGCTTCTCGATCGGGTTCTTCTTCATGTAACCGGTGGCGGCCCACAGCTCGAAAGCATCCAGCGCGACCTTGGCCGAGGCCTCGGCGGCAAACACCTTCGACATCGAGCCGACGCGGACATCCGGATTGATGCCCGCCCCCCAGGCCGAGTACCAGAGGTAGTTGCGCGCCGCGTCGAGCAGCATCGTCATGCGCGCGAGGCGCGTCTTCTGGATCTGGTGCTCGAAGATCGGCACGCCGCTCTGCACGCGCTCGCGGGCGTACTGCAGCGAGATGTCGTAGCAGCGCTGGGCGACGCCGAGCACGGTCGCGCCGGCCTGGATGTTGGAGCCGAAGCGGGTGAGAAGCTGGCCCAGCTCGATCAGCGCCTGGCCCGGCTTGCCGATGCGGTCCTCTTCCGGGATCTCGCAATTGGTGAACTCCAGCGTGCCGTTCTGCACGCAACGCTGGCCGAGCTTGTCCCATACCTCGGTGCACTTGTAGCCCGGCGTCTTGTCGGTGAGCATGAAGCCCGACATGCTTTCCAGCGGCGGCTTCGTCAGGTCGGTGCGGGCCATCACATAGATGACCTTGGCGAGGCCACCATTGGAGATGTAGCGCTTGGTGCCGTTGAGCACCCAGCGGTCGCCCTTCTTGACCGCCGTCATGCGGACGCCGCCGTCGGGGTGGTTGTAGGGCAGGATCGAGTCCGAACCCGACATCGGCTCCGTCGCCGCCGCCGCCAGCACGCAGGTCGGGTCGTTGACCACCAGCGGCATCCAGCGCTTGCGCTGCTCCTCGGTGGTGAGGTGGGCGATCATGGTCATGATCTTCCACGTCTGGTCGAAGGCCACGCCCATGCCGAGGTCGCCATAGGCGAGGCACTCGCCGACCATGGCGCAGGTCAGCACGTCCGCGCCCTCGCCGCCCCACTCCTTCGGCACCGTCATGGTGCGCAGGCCGAGGCGCGACGCCTCGCGCACGATGTCCCAGTCGAAGGCCGCCGCCGGATCGGCGATGCGGTCGGCCTTCTCGGCCGACGGGATCATCTTGCGAATGGCGAAGTCGAGCGCGATCTCGCGCAGCTCCTTCTGGCGTGGCGTCAGGCTGAAATCGACCATGGGCTTCCCTCCGGATGGCTTGGCTTGGTGGCGAACGGATTTTGTGCGGCGGCGGGCGCGGCGGCTCAGTCGTAGGTGAGCGCGCCGCGGCCGAGCATGCGCTGGGCCTTGAGGTCGTCGAACAGGCTCTCGACCTCGGTGAAGTGGCGGCGCGTGCCGACGACCGGCTTGATGGCGCCGCGCGCCATGACTTCCATCGTCTCGATCAGCTCGGCGCGCGAGGAATGGCGCGAACCGGTGATGGTCTTCTCGGTGAGGATGAGGTTGATGGCGTCGATCTTGACCTCGGCCGGCGGCGTCGCGCCGATGATGACGGCGCGGCCGGAGACGGCGAGCGACTGCACCGCCGAGGTGAAGGAGGCGGAGCTGCCGACATAGTCGACCGCCGCCTGCACGCCGCGGCCGTCGGTCAGCTTCTTCGCCGCGGCGGCGAGGTCGTCGACGGCGCGCACGTTGATCGTCTCGTCTGCGCCCCACTGCTTCGCCAGCGCCAGCTTCTCCTCCGACACGTCGGCGGCGATGACGCGGGCACCGAACAGCTTGGCGACCTGCACGCCGTGGATGCCGACGCCGCCGCCGGCGCCGATGATCAGCACGTCGTCGTGCGGGTTGACCTTCGCCCGCTCGCGCATGCAGTGCCAGTTGGTGTTGACGGCGTCGGCGGCGACGGCCGCCGCCTCGTAGGCGAGGCCGTCGGGGATGGGCAGGAAGTTGTCGGCCGGCAGGCAGACGTAATCGGCATAGCCACCGTCACGGTGGACGCCGACATAGCCCTTCCAGTTCTCGCACAGGGTCTCGCGGCCGCCCTTGCACCAGCGGCACCAGCCGCAATTGAGGTAGAAATAGACGGCGCAGCGCTGCCCGGCCTTGACGTTGGTGACGCCCTCGCCGACCTCGACGATGTCGCCGCCCAGCTCGTGGCCCATGACGCGCGGCGCGGTGCCGCCGAAGATGCCGGTACGCATGGTCACCAGCGTCAGCCCGACGCCGGCGGCGCGCACCTTCATCAGCGCCTCGCCCGGCCCCGGCTTCGGCACCGGCCGTTCTTCCAGCCGAAAGGCCTCGCCCCACTTGGGCACGACCATTGCGCGCATCGCCGTCCTCCCCGTTATTGAACGCTTGTTCAATCTTGCGGCGAAGAAAACCGCGCGCCACGGTACTTGTCAATCGCCCGCCGCGCCATTTTGTTCACGATGGCGACGGGAATTTCATGGATATGAAAAATGGCCGGCGCCGCGTCACTCCGGCCGGCCGGCCTGGCGAACCTCGGCGGTGGTCTTGGTGATGCGCAGGCCGACGACGAGGCAGAGCAGCAGCGGCCAGAGATGGGCGACGTCGCCGAACGGGCCGCGGGCGCCCTGGGCAGCGGAGCCCTGGCGGAACTCCTCCACCCGGCGGCCCATGACCTGGGCGTCGTCGCAGTAGATCTGGAAATAGAGGCGCTCGGCGACGTTCTCGGCGTCGGCCTCGTCGGCGGCCGCGCGCCCCTTCTCGACCTCCTCGCCGAGGCCGGCGCACATGGCGGCCAGGCGGGCCATCTTGGCCTCGATGAAGAACAGCGTGTCGACGCCGCTCATGTGCTCGAAGACGTAGAGCCGGGCGTCGCGCAGGACCGGCCGCGCCGCCGCACACATGGCGGCGTCGAACATGCCGGTGCCGGGCGTCCCGCCCGCCGACGCGCCGCCGCATTCGGTCAGCATCGCCAGCACCATCAGGTCCTGGCGCTGCATCTCGACCTCGATGAGCTGGCCGAGCCCGCGCACGCGCGATGCCTCGGCCGCGCGCTCGGCGGCGAAGGTGCCGAGCACCACCGACAGGAAGGCGCCCGAGTACCAGACGTAGTCGATCGACCGCCAGAAGCGGCGGTGGCCGGTCATGCGCCGCCAGAACAGCGCGTGCCAGAACGCCACCGAAGCCAGGAAGACGACGATGATGAGGAGGGCGTCGTTGTGCGGTTCGCCCGACTGGCCGCCGTCGAGGAATTCGACCAAGGACTGGACGATACCGGCGAGGAACGCGGTCATGCGGCCAGTCTAGTCACAGCGTCCGCGCCTCAGTCGTCGCGGTGGGTGCGCTCCATGCGCTCGTGGCGCTCCTGCGCCTCGATCGAGAGCGTGGCGATCGGCCGTGCCATCAGGCGGCGCAGGCTGATCGGCTCGCCGGTTTCCTCGCAATAGCCGTAGGAGCCGTCCTCGATGCGCCGCAGGGCCGAGTCGATCTTGGAGATCAGCTTGCGCTCGCGGTCGCGGGTGCGCAGTTCGAGCGACCGCTCGGTCTCCAGCGAGGCGCGGTCGGCAAGGTCGGGCTCGGCGAGGCTCGTCTCCTGCATGTTGACGAGCGTCTCGGTCGACTCGCGGAGCAGATCCTGCCGCCAGTCGAGCAGGCGCTGCCGGAAGAACTCCCGCATCATCGGGTTCATGAAGTCTTCCCCGTCGGCGGGCACGTAGTCCGGGGGCAACAACGTCGCAGACATGCATTGTCTCCGAAAGACCGACGCCAGCATCACCGGCCCGTGTCGCCGTAGCCGACGACGTTGCCCGCTGCCCGGATGCCGCGCTGCGCCGCTTGCCCGGACACGCGGCCCGTGCCGTCTCCGGCGGGCCTGCGATGCGCGCGCCTATTGGCCTTCCGGCCGGTTGCGAGTCAAGCGGGAAGTGGTGACGAAACGGTGTTGGCGCGGCAGGTCGCCGCGCTCAGGCGTAGGCCAGTTTCGCCAGTTCGACCCTGGCCCGCAGCTCGATCTCGTCGAGCAACTGGCCGAGACGCGGATCGCCGCCCGTGCTGCGCCGCTGCGCGAGCTGCGTCACCAGCCGTTCGAGCGTGGCCTTCGGCAGGCGGCCGGTCAGCAAGCCCACCCGTACCTCGTCGAGGCGTTCGAGCAGGTCCTCGCCGCGACGGATGCCGGCCTGGCGGGCACGGCCGTCGATGGCATCGTCGGTACCCTGCGCGGCGAGCAAAGCCGCCAGCGAGACGACCGGCGCGCCGCCGGCGATCGTCGCCGCGGAGGACGCGGAGTCGCCGGACAGGTGACGGGCGAAGCTGGCGCCCTCGCCGTCGCGCGCACGCTCGTTGCGCCGGATCGTGCCGGGACGTATCGAGCCGGGACCGTCGATCTTCATCCGTGCCGCCGTCCTCGCCGGCACCCCGACGGCCCCATCGCCGCCGGTCGCGCCGGAACGAGGCCAGCGTGCCGCGATTACGGTTAAGGCGGCGTTAACGTCAGATCCCCTGGCCGGGCAGCTTCGTCAGCGGAATCCAGGCCTCGCCCGAGGCGACGATGCGGCTGGCGCCGTTCGGCGTCGTCATCACCAGCGTCCAGGTCTCGCCATCCTTGCTGGTGAACAGTTCGAGCGTGCCGCCGCTCTCCAGCAGGCCGACCGCCGCCGGCGCCTCGGCCCAGCCCTCGTCGAGCTTGCTGGCGATGGCGGCGCGCTCGTGGCCGGGGGCGGCGGCGCGGGCCTGCGGCGCGGTCGGGCCGCTCGCGGCGCCACCACCGTCGACCGCAAGGGCGGCGGCGCCCGGCGCCAGCACGAAGCCCAGCAGCAGCGCGACGCGAACGAGTGAGCGGGTCATGTTGGTCTCCATGACGACGGCTTTTTCGTCGTCACAAGCGATATGGGTAGTCCTCGCGCGCCGGCCTGTGACCTGGATCACAGGCCGCCGCGGCGGCAGAAACTGCCCCCCGCCACCGGCATGCTTTGCCCCGAGCAGCCGAGCGGGCATCCCGTGCCATCAGGGGATATTCCGCATTTTCAACGGGTTGTGGGGCGTTAACCGAACTGGCACGGGGTTCGCTACGGGCCCGCCGCAGATGCCTCCAGCCCGCGGTCCCCGCATGTCCCTTCCCCTGCCCGCCCGCGTCCGACGCCTCGCCGGCCTCGTCCTCGCCGCGACGGCCTGCGCCATCGCCGCGCTCGCCCCCGGCGGCGCCGGCGCGCAGACGCGCATCAAGGACATCGTCAATGTCGAGGGCGTGCGCGACAACCTGCTGGTCGGCTACGGCCTCGTCGTCGGCCTCAACGGCACCGGCGATACGCTGAACAACGCGCCCTTCACCCAGCAGAGCCTGATCGGCATGCTGGAGCGGCTCGGCGTCAACACCCGCGACTCGCTCGGCAACCTCAACACCGCCAACGTCGCCGCCGTGCTGGTGACGGCGACGCTGCCGCCGTTCACCCGCCAGGGTTCGCGCATCGACGTGACGGTGTCGGCGCTCGGCAACGCCACCAGCCTGCTCGGCGGCACGCTGCTGGTGACACCGATGCTCGGCGCCGACGGCGAAGTCTATGCCGTCTCCCAGGGCTCGCTGGTCGTCGCCGGCTTCACCGCGCAAGGCAACGCCCAGTCGGTCACCAAGGGCGTGCCGACGACGGCGCGCCTGCCCAACGGCGCCATCGTCGAACGCGAGCTCGGCTTCGACCTCAACGAACTGGGCGTCGTCCACCTCAACCTGCGCAACCCCGACTTCACCACGGCGCGGCGCGTCGCCCAGGCCATCGTCGGGCGCATCGGCGCCGACAGCGCCGAGGCCATCGACCCGGCCACAGTGCGCGTGCGCATCCCGGTGGCGCGGCGCAGCGATGTCGTCGGCGTGCTGACCGACATCGAGCAGCTCGACGTACAGCCCGACCAGCAGGCGCGCGTCATCATCGCCGAGCACACCGGCGTCATCGTGATGGGCGAGAACGTCCGCATCAGCAAGCTGGCCATCGCCCAGGGCAACCTGACCATCCGCATCACCGAGGCACAGCAGGTCAGCCAGCCCAACGCCTTCGCCACCCAGGGCAACACCCAGACCGTCGACCGCACCGCGATCGACATCGACGAGGCCAACGACAAGCGGCTGGCCGAACTCGATACCGGCGTCACCCTGCGCGAACTGGTCAACGGGCTGAACGCGCTGGGCGTCGGCCCGCGCGACATGATCTCCATCCTGCAGGCGATTAAGGCGGCCGGCGCCCTGCAGGCCGACATCGAGGTGATGTGATGGACGCGCTCTCGATCACCGGCCAGATCGTCGACCAGGCGCGCGGCGCGCTGGCCGACGCGGCGCGGCCCGGCCTCGCGGTGCGCGGCGGCGAGACCGCGGCGCGCAAGGTGGCCGAGGACTTCGAGGCCTTCTTCATCGCCCAGTTCGTCGACCAGATGATGGCCGGCACCGAGATCGATCCGCCCTGGGGCGGTGGCCCCGGCGAGTCGGTGTTCCGGTCGCTGATGGGGCAGGAGTACGGCAGGATGCTCGCCCGCCAGGGCGGCCTCGGCATCGCCGACACGGTGATGGCCGAAATCCTGCGCATGCAGGAGGCGCAGCAGACATGAAGCCCGCCCGCGACACCACCGGCGACGGCGCCGACAATCTGATCCGCGTCACCACCCGTCTGTCGGAGCTGATGGAGGCCGAGGTGGCGATGCTGCGCGGCGCGCGCGCCCGCGACATCCAGGCCTTGCAGGCCGACAAGGCCGCCCTCGCCGCCGTCTACGAGCGGCTGATGGGCGATGTCGGCAAGGACCCGTCGGCGCTCGGACGCATCGACCCGGCGCGTCGCCGCACGCTCACGGCGGCGGGCCGCCGGCTGGAAGCCGCCGCCGCCGACAACGCCGTCGCGCTGCGCACGGCGATCGAGGCCAATCACCGCATGATGCGGGCCATCGCCGACGCCGTCGAGGACGAGAAGAAGGCGAAGCTGCCCTACACGCGCCGCGGCGTCCTCGCCGGCTATGGCGGCCGCGCGAGCCGGCGCGGCGGCGGCGCCGTCGCCGTCAACCAGACGCTGTAAGGCGCAGCCGAGGCCCGCCCATGTCGCTGTCGCTGTCGCTCCAGAACGCGTTGCAGGCGATGCAGGCCGCCCAGGCGGCCGTGCAGGTCTCGTCCAACAACATCGCCAACGTCAACAGCGACGGTTACTCGCGCAAGACGGTCACGACGCAGAGCCTCGCCGTCGGCGGCGTCGGCACGGGCGTGCGCCTGTCGACGATCAGCCGCGTCGTCGACGAGAACCTCGCCCGGCAGGTGCGCGAGCAGGTGTCGCGCACGGGCGCGCTGGAGCTGCGCCAGTCCTACCTCGACCGCACGCAGGACATCTTCGGCACGCTCGATTCCAACGCCACCATCGCCAATTCCATCGGCAGCCTTGCCGCCGCCATCGAGCAGCTCGCGGCGACGCCCGAGAGCGTCGCCGGCCGCACCAGCGTCGTCAGCAAGGCCAGCGAGCTGACCGGGCAACTGCAGTTCCTGACCGCGCAACTGCAGACGATGCGGCGTGAGGCCGACCAGCAGATCGCCGCCGACATCGGGCGCGCCAACTCGCTCATGGAACGGATCGCCCGCTACAACGCCGAGATATCGAACGCGCGGGCGCTGGGCAATTCGAGCGCCGAGATCGAGGACTACCGCGACCAGGCGCTGACCGAACTGGCCGGCATCATGGACATCCAGACCTTCGCGCGGAACGACGGCCAGGTGGCGGTGATGACGCGCACCGGCCGCCCGCTGGTCGATGCGACCTGGGTGGCCCTGTCGCACGACGGCGCCGGCACGGTGAGCGCCGGCATGACCTGGCCGCAGCAGATCGACGGAATCGGCTACGGCGCCGCCGGGACGGACATCACGGCCGAGATCACCGGCGGCTCGGTCGCCGCCCTCATCCAGGTCCGCGACCGCGACCTGGCCGACCTGCAGGCCCAGCTCGACGTCCTCGCCACGGCCATCGACGACACCATCAACGCCGTCCACAACGCCGGCACCTCATGGCCACCGCCGGTCGCGCTGATCGGCACGCGCTCCTTCGCCGCCGGCGACGCGCCGGCGATGAGCGGCGACTTCCGCGTCACCATCACCGATACGGACGGCGTCGTCGTCGAGACACTCGATATCGACACCGCCCTGCTGGCCGACATCGGCGACCTCGTCGCGGCGATCGACGCGATGGCCAACGCCGGTGCCGCCCTGACCGCCAAGGGCCAGCTCCGGATCGCCGCGACCGGCGGCAACCGCATTTCCGTCGCCGGCCTCGACAGCGCCGTCGCCGTCGGCAGCAAGACCGTCGGCCTGGCGCAGTTCCTCGGCCTCAACGATCTGTTCACCGCCGACACCAATTACGCCCAGTACACCTCCCAGCGCGTCGCCGACCCCGCCGCGCCGCTCGGCCTCGCAGGCACGCTGACCGTCGCGCATGCCGGCGGCACCACCGCCATCGCCTACGCCGCCGGCGACAGCCTCGACGATATCGCCGCCTCGCTGACGGCGGCGCTGGCGGCCGAGAACATCACCGCGACGGTGGCGACGGCCGGCGCCGGGTCGCGGCTGTCGATCATCGACGACGACGGCGACAATCTCTTCATCAGCGATTCCGGCGCCCTCGCGACGAGCCTGGCGCTCGTCGCCGGCCAGCCCGGCACGGCCGGACGCCTCGCCGTGCGCTCCGACATCCTGGCCGACCCGGTGCGCCTGGCGACGGCGCAGTCGTCTGCCGACCCGGCGCTCGCCGTCGGCGACGTTGCGCTGTCGGCCGGCGACACCCGCACGCTCGATGCGCTGTCGGCGGCCTTCTCGGCCACGCAATCCATGCCGGCCGGCGGCGGCCTGCCGTCGGGGCTGATGCGCCTCGGCGACTACGCCGCCTCGATCGTCGGCCAGGAGGCCAACCTGAGCGCCACGGCGCGACGCGAGGCCGATGTGGCGGCCAGCTACCGCGCCGCGCTCGAGGCCCGCCACGCCTCCGTGTCGCAGGTCAACATCGACGAGGAAATGGCCAACCTGATGATCCTGCAGAACGCCTACCAGGCGGCTGCGCGCGTCACACAGACGGTGAGCGACATGATGGACGCCCTCCTGTCGATCGCCAACTAGCCCGGGGGCCACCGATGACGCGCATCGCGCCGTTCGCCCAGCAGCAGCTCGTGCTGTTCCAGTTGCTCAACCAGCAGCAGCGCATGTTCGACGCGCAGATCCAGCTCGCCACCGGCAAGGCGGCGCAGACCTACTCCGGCATCGCCGAGCACAGCCAGCGCCTGCTGACGGTCGAGCAGGCCAGCGGCCGGGCGATGCAGCTCGTCGCCAACATCGGCACCATCGAGCGGCGCCTCGACATGACCGACTCGGCCGTCGCCGGCCTCGATTCCCTGGCCAGCCAGATGCGCTCGCTGCTCGACACCGCCGTCAACGCCCCGGCCGAACAGCAGTCGACGGTGCGCGAGATGGCGCGCAACGCGCGCGCCATGGCGGTCGACCTGCTCAACGCCCGCGACGGCACGCGCTACCTGTTCGGCGGCGCGCGCATCGACCGCGCTCCGGTCGATCTCAACGATGCCGCCTGGACGCCGATATCGCTGGTCGAGGCCGACGGCGTCACCGTCGACGACGCCTTCTATGCCAAGTACCGCGACGAGGTGCTGGGCAGCGCCGGCTATCCGCAGGGCAGCTTCTACGCCCAGCTTTTCTTCGACAAGAACGGCGCCCTCCCCACGGCGCCGCTGCCGGCCGATCCGGCCAACCCCACCCTCGACGAGCTGACGGCCGAGGATTCCGACCTGTGGACCTGGTATGTCGGCCGCCTCGGCTCGGCCGACATGCAGGCGAACCCGCTGACCGGCTACTACCAGGGCGACGACACCACGCAGCAGGCCCGGGTCAGCGACGAGTCGACGGTCACCTACGGCGCCCGCGCCAACGAGCAACCCTTCCGCCAGCTCCTGCACGCGCTGGACCTGCTGTCGAACCTGCCGGACATCGCGCCGGACGAAAAGTACGGCCGCGCCCTGATGGCCGAGGCCCGCTCGCTGCTCGGCGCGGTGACGGCGCAGGACAGCGGCGACGGCTTCGAAAGCCTGTCGGAACTGCGCGTCCGCCTCAACGCGCCGCGCCCGCTGCTGGACAGCACCCGCGAGCGCCACCAGCAATACACCAGCTACGCCGCCGGCGTGATCGACAGCATCGAGGGCATCGATCCGGCGGCGATCGTGACGCGGCTGCAAAGCGACCAGACCGCGCTGGAGGCGTCGTACTCGACGCTCGTGCGCCTGCAGGGACTGTCGCTCGTCAATTTCCTGCGCTGACGGCGGGTGTAGACGATCGGTTAAGACGCAACCTCCATCTTGGCGACCATGGCGGACCTGTCGGCAATCAATTCCGGTATCAGCGCGCTGCTGGGCAAGTTCGGCGGCGTCCAGGCGGCGCGCCCGCAGGAGGGCATCGCGGCGACGCTGGTGCGCATGAACCAGCTCGCCCAGGGCCCGGCCTTCGAGGTGCAGTTCTTCGCCACGCAGAACGCCGCGATCAACCGCCTCAACGGCGAGATCGAGAAGATCAACGCCGAGGCCGATGCCGCCAGCAAGAACACACTGTTCGAGATCGAGCTGGAGGGCCTCGACCGCCGCCACGCCGCGGCCACGACGTTCCGCGACGCGACGGCGGCGAAGCTGTCGAAGGTCAAGCAGGTCGAGCTGCAACTGCTCGAACTGTCGACGCTGTCCGGGCCGGGCACGGTCGCGGCGTTCGATGCCCTGAAGGCGCAGATCCGCGACGTCATCCAGAAGATGGACACGCCACTGGTGCAGACCATCGGCATGCCCGACGGCACCTACAAGCTCAAGACCGAGGCGCTCGCCCGTCTCGACGCCATCGTGCACAACGACTTCGCCACGCAGGCCGACATCGACACGGTGAAGGCCGAGATCGCCTCGATCGGCGAACGCTTCGCCAGCGTCAAGACGGCGATAACCATCAACGACGACCTCGGCGACGCCCTGGTCGTGTCGCTCGACCGGCAGCGCAACGAGGTCCGCGGCAGCATCACCGCCGCCAAGATCGACGCCACCGCCGACGTGACCGAGCGGGTGAAGAAGAAGAAGGACGAGCTGTCGCAGATCCTCACGGTGTTCTCGCTCGCCTTCGAGGCATCGCGCGGCCTGACCGATTTCATCGCCGCGAACACGGTCATGCGTCCGGTCAGCAAGGCCGGCTCGGTCTTCGACCTGATCGCCTGACCGCTTCGCCCCGGTGCCGGCAGAAATTGCCGGCACCCGGCAAAAGCTGCCCGCCGAAGCCGGCAAATTCTGCCGGGCATGAAACTGCCGGGCGGCAACAAATGCCTGAAAATCTGCGGAAAATTCCTCTGGCACTGCAATTGCTGCAGCCCAGCGGGGCCAGAAGTGCCCCGTGGTCGCAACAAGTCAGAACGAGGACGTACCAATGGCTGAAATTGCTCTTAGTTCAGCAGTGAGGGCGAACCTGCTCTCCCTGCAGGTCTCCAACAAGGCCATCGAAGGCACCCAGGCCCGTCTGTCGACGGGTCTCAAGGTCAACAGCCCGGTGGACGACGCCCGCGCCTACTTCGAGGCAAAGGCGTTGAACGACCGTGCCGGTGACCTCGCCTCCAAGAAGGAAGGTATCGACCAGGCGATCAGTTCGGTGCAGGTGGCCCTGCGGGCCGTCGACGGCATCGAGTCGATCGTCAACCAGCTCAAGGGTATTGCGAACAGCGCGAAGTCGGCCACGACGGCGACCGAGTTCACCTCGCTGAACGCGCAGTACGACGAGCTGGTCTCGCAGATCAACCATCTCGCGAGCGACGCGTCCTACCAGGGCGTGAACCTCATCAACGGTACCGGTACCACGCAGTCGGTGGCGTTCAGCACCGACACCGCCAGCAAGCTCGACATCGCGTCGGTCGACCTGCGCGGCGGATCGGCCGGCGGCCTCGGGATCTACACCGGGGCTACCCTGTCGGTCGCCTCGCTCGTCACCTGCGCCGTCGGCGAACTGGATGGTGCGCTGGCCTCGCTGCGGTCGGAGGCGCAGAAGCTGGGTTCCAACGTGGCCCTGCTGCAGAACCGTCTCGACTTCACGTCGAACTACGTCAACGAGCTGGTCAGTGGCGCCGGCAAGCTGACGCTGGCCGACATCACCGAAGAGGGCGCCAACCTGGTGGCCCTGCAGACCCGCCAGCAGCTCGGTATCAGCTCGCTGGCCTTCGCCGGCCAGTCGGAGCAGTCGGTGCTGGCCCTGTTCCGTTAGTTCTTCATCTCGATTGACCCCGGAACTTGACGGGGCGGGACCGCATGGTCCCGCCCCATTTCTTTGCCCGGCCGGCAGAGCTTGCCGGGCAACCGGCCGAAACTGCCGGGCGGCCCCGGCACGTACTGCCGGCCGCCGCCGGCGCCTCTGCCCTAACTCGCTGATCCGGTTACATTTTCGAGTTGGCCTCGCGCTTGCTGACGGGTTGCCGGAGCAGAACCGCTCCCCAAAGCACCCTTCAGAACGAGGACAACATCAATGGCTGACATCGCACTTAGCTCTGCAGTACGCGCGAGCCTGCTGTCGCTGCAGGGAACCAACAAGCTGATCAACCAGACCCAGAGCCGGCTTTCCACCGGTCTCAAGGTCAGCAGCCCGGTGGACAACGCCCGCGCCTTCTTCGAGGCCAAGGCGCTGAACGACCGGGCCCGCGATCTTTCCGGCAAGAAGGAAGGCATCGACCAGGCGATCAGCTCGGTGAAGGTGGCCCTTTCGGCCGTCGACGCGATCGAGACGATCGTTAACCAGCTCAAGGGCGTCGCGAACAGCGCCAAGTCGGCAACGACCGCCACGGAGTTCGCTTCGCTCAACGCGCAGTACGACGAGCTGATTAACCAGATCAACAAGCTCACGGGCGACGCCTCGTATCAGGGCCTCAACCTGATCAACGGCACCGGTTCCCAGCTGTCGGTCGAGTGGAGCACCGACAGCGCCAGCACGCTCGACGTGGCGTCGATCGACCTGCGCGGCGGTTCGGCGGGTGGTCTCGGTATCTACACCGGGGTCACGCTGTCGGTCGCATCGCTGGTCACCTGCGCCATCGGCGAGCTCGATGCGTCCCTCGCGACCATCCGCAGCGAGGCGCAGAAGCTCGGCGCCAACGTGGCGCTGCTGCAGACCCGGCTCGACTTCACGGCGAGCTACGTCAACGAACTCGAGAGCGGCGCGGGCAAGCTGATCCTCGCCGACGTCTCCGAGGAAGGGGCCAACCTGGTGGCGCTGCAGACGCGCCAGCAGCTCGGCATCAGCTCGCTGGCCTTCGCCGGCCAGTCCGAGCAGAGCGTCCTGGCGCTGTTCCGCTAGTCGGCAACGCCGGAACGCCCGGAACTTACAGGGGGGGCTCCGCCCCCCCTTCTGCTTTTCCGCGCCCCGCCACGCACCGCGACGTTTACCCGCGCTTAACCATGCCGGCCGACACTCGCAACGCCATGAACGCGCCCCACCTTGCCGTCGCACCGACGCCGGCGGCCGCATTGCCGCCGCCCGTCGCCGCCGCCGCCGCCGATCTCGCCGGCGGCCGTCTCGACGACGCGCTGGCTGCCTGCGAGGCGGCGCTCGCCGCGAACCCCGACAGCGCCGAGGCGCTGCTGCTGCTCGGCCTCGTCTCGTTCGAACTGGACGAACCGATGCAGGCGCTCGACCTGCTCGCCCGCGCGCAGGCGCTGGCACCCGGCACGCGCGAGATGGCGGACGCGCTCGCCTGCGTGCAGGCCCGCCTCGGCAACCGCGCCGAGGGGCTGTTCTGGGCCAAGTACGCGACGGCGCTGACGCCCCACCCCGCCGGCGATCTCCTGCTGCCGCCGCGCTATGCCGACTTCTTCGCCAGCCTCGAGCGCGGCGATCCCGACCTGTTCCGCCGCCGTGCCGCGCGGCAGCTCGCCGCCGGCAACGCCGCGGCGGCGCTCTCGCTGGCCGAAAAGCATCTCACCCTGCATCCGGGCGATGCCGCCGGCCTGCGCGTCCTCGCCCGCGCGGCGACGGCGGCCGCGCGCGGCGAGCGCGCCGTCGCCGCCTGGCATGCCGTTCTGCACGGCGACGTCGCATCCGGCGACGAGCGCGCCGCCGACCGGGCCGGTCTCGCCGCCGCACTGGCCGCCGCCGGACGCCATCACGAGGCGGCGGCCGCGCACGATCTCGCCATCGCCTCGGCCCCCGACGATCCGGCGGTCACCTCGGCGCGCATCGCCCACCGTGATCGCCACGGTCCCGCCGACCGTCACGCCGTCGCGCGGCTCGTCGACGACTGGCGCCAGCGCTTCGCCGCGCCCCTGCTGTCGCGCGACGTCGCCTTCGCCAATCGCCGCGACCCCGATCGCCCGCTGCGCGTCGGTTTCCTGCCGGGCGCCGACCAGATCGACCGCACGGCGGACATGCTGGCCCCGATCCTCGACGCGCTGGCCCGTCACGGCATGACCGGCATCGTCTACGACGAAGGCGGCGGCACGGCCGCGTTCGCCGCCGAACGTCTGGCGCGCGCCGCCGAACGTCGCGTCGACCTCGCCGGTACCGACGACGAGACAGCCTGGGAAATCCTGCGCGGCGACGCCATCGACATCGTCGTCGACATGGCCGGGCACGGAGCCGGCGGGCGTCCCCTGCTGCTGGCGAGGCGGCCCGCGCCCCTCGTCGTCCACTGGTTCGGCGCGGGCCAGCCGGCGGGATGCGGCGCCTCGCACCTTCTCGCTTGTCCGACCCTCTGGCCAGACGGCCGGGGCGAACCGGCAGCGGGCACGCAAACGATGCGCCTGTCGCGCTCGCTGTCGCTGGCGCCGCCGGGCGGCACGGAAACGGCAGGCTCGGGTTCCTTCGCCGCCGGCGGTCCGATGGTGTTCGGCATGACGGCGCCGCTGGCGGCCCTCACGGCGGAATCGCTGCCCGCCCTCGCCGGCCTGCTGGGCGCCGTGCCGGGTTCGCGCCTGCTGCTGGCCGACCGCGAACGCGCCGACGCCGCCGCGGCGGCCCGCGTGGTCGAGCTGCTGAGCCATGCCGGCTTCGGCGCGCGCCTCGACTTCGTTGCCGGTGACGACGCCGACATAGACCCGCGGGCCGTCCTCGCCCACATCGACGTGCTGGTCGACCCCGCGCCGGCCAGCGCGCCGTTCCTCGTCGCCGAGGCGCTGTGGGCCGGCGTACCCGCCATCGCCCTTGCCGGCGACCGGCCGACTGGCCGCCGCGGCGCCGCCGTGCTGGCCGCCGCCGGCCGTTCCGACTGGATCGCCGCGACGGCGGACGACGCCGGCGCGATCGCCGCCGGCTTCGCCGCCGATGCCGGACGCTTCGCCCGACTGAGGGAAGACCTGCCGGGCGCAACGCGCGCCAGCGCGCTGGCGGATGTCGACGGCTTCGCGCGACTGCTGGCGGACGCCCTGCGGCGGGCCTGGCGGGAATGGTGCGCCGCCTGATGTACCATTGTATGCAGACGAATACTTGAATACGTCATCGCTTCATCAATCTTTGCTGCCGGAATTCGAAGAAAGTCCCGATATGGCGCGGAATTAGTCAGTCGTTTACTCGCCTCCTGCATGTATTGATGACAGGTTCAAGGCACCGCGCCGGTGCCAGTGCTGGTGTCCATGTCGACAGCTTCGCCGACCGTCCGTCCCCTGCCCTGCCCGCCGCGGCCCGCGCCGACCGACGCGGCCGGCGCGCGCCGCCCGTGCGCGCAGGCGATCGCGGGGCGCCGATGAGCCGGAACGCGACCTACAACTTCGCCGGCATGTCGGCGCTGGTCATGGAGCACAGCTCGTTCCTGCTGTCGGCGGTGTCGCTGATCTGCCGCAGCGTTGGGATCCGCCCCGTGCACGAGGCCACCAGCGCCGGCGAGGCCCTGGCGCTGCTGCGCGACACGATGCCCGACTTCGTCATCACAACCTGCGGCGCCGACGGCCGCGACGGCCTCGCGCTGTGCACGGCCATACGCGGCGACGACGCCTTGCCCTGCCGCTTCGTCCCCATCGTCATGATGACGTCGCATTCGGTGAAGCACGTGGTCGAGCTGGCGCGCGACGCCGGCGTCACCGAGGTGCTGGCCAAGCCCATCTCTGCCGCGGCGCTGCTCGACCGCATCGTCTACGTCGTCGACCACCCGCGCCCATTCGTGCAGGCGCCCGACTATTTCGGGCCCGATCGCCGTCGTCGGCCAGCCGACGCGCCCTACAACGGCCCGGAACGCCGCCTCAACGCGCCGGTGATCGTGTCCGCGCCCGTCGGCGTCGCCGGCCGCGTCGAGGCGGCCGCCCCGCCTCACGGCATCGCCTAGCGGGCAATCGGCATGTACCGCGCACCCGCCCGGCTCATTCGCCGTCCGAACGACCTGAAGCTGCGCGCGGCGCGCCCGGGCGGGCGCACGCTCGCCGAACTGCGGGCCGTGGCCGACACGGCGCTGGCCGACGTCCAGGCGGAGTTCGTCGCCTGGGTCGTCGCGCGGCTCGCGGTCGTCGCCACGGCCATCGACGACACGCGGCCTTCCTCTCCGATCGAAGCCGGTGACGTGGCGATGCTGCGCGAGGATATTGCCGAGCTTGCCGATTCCGCCGCGACCTTCGGCCATCCCGTCGTCGGCGATGTCGCGCGGATGATGGGCGAGGTCGTTGCCCTCGCGACCAGCGCCGACGGCCGCCTCGGCAACGCCGACCGGCGCCATGTCGAACTGCTGCGCAGCCAGGTCGCGGCGATCCGGGCCGTGCTGAACGCCGGTCCCGGCGCCGCCGCGGCCGGAGCGGCCCTGCTGCCGACGCTGCGGCGAACGATCGACCGCCTCGCCGGCGCTTCCCGCGCCTGACGAGGGCTCAGCCGGCGTTCAGTTCGGCGGCGACTTCGTCGAACAGCAGATCGAGCCGCCCCGACATCGCACGCAGCCGCGCGCGCAGCGCGGCCAGCGCCTGGCGGCGGAATTTCGCCCGCTCCGCCGGCTCGGCGATACGGCGGTCGTACCACCACAGGCAACCGGTCATCAGCACGACGCTGCCGAAGAACCACGCCTTGGCCGGGCGCGCATGCGCCGTCTCGTAGGTAATGGCGTCGTACAACTGTGCCAGCCAGTCGAGGCCGGGGTCGCGTTCGTACTGGGCGGCGGCGAGCACTTCGTCGATCTCGCCGACCAGCGCGGCGACGTCGGCGCCGAGGGCGTCGCGATCCCACAGCGCCGTCAGGCGCGCGCCGCTCCAGACCGGCAGTTCGGCCAGCAGCTCCGCCATCATGCGTGCGCGGTCCACGGCACCGTCGGGGAGACTCAGGCTCCGCGAGACCTGCGGAACGGCGCCGGCGATGCGCGCGCCGTCGCTGCAGTTGCGGCAGCGCACGTCCGGATGCAGGCGGAGCACGGCCTCGGCCGCGGCCCGCGACCATTGCAGGATGCCCTCCGACCACGCCACGCCGCCAAAGTTTCCCGGCACGGGATGCCGTTCGCCCTTGGCCCATTCCGACTTGATGCCGAGGCCGACGAAGGTACGGCTGGAATGGTAGTGGTCCGGGTCGCGCGCGCCCATGTCGATGCCGAACAGGCAAAGGTCGCGGAAGCCGAGATAGAGCAGCGTGACCAGCGCGGCATTGGCGACGGTGGGGCCGCAGGCGCCAAGCGCGTGCGCGCCCCGCCCGAACAGCGCCGTCGAGCTGACGCGGTCGCGGAAGTAGAAGATGTGGCGCTCGAAGCAGGCCGCGGCGTGCGGCATCACCGTCGCCGAACCGAGCAGCGTCGTGCCGGCAAGACCGAATTCCGCCGCGGTGCGCGCGATGTTGTCGGCGTTGATGTCCTCGTTTTCCAGTTCGACGTGGAAGTCCGGTACGAGGCCCGCCTCGCGCAGCACGCGCAGGGCCGAGCCGATCGAGACGATCACCGCGCGGCCGGCATTGGCCTTGATGAAGTCGATCTCGCGGTCGAGCGAGGGACCCGAGCCGCAGATGAACACCGGCTCGGCGCGCGCCGGCAGCGGCTGGGCGATGACCCGGGCGCCGTCGCGCGCGAGATTGCGCGCGGCGTTGGCCGTCATCACCAGCTCGTCCTCGAAGTAGCCGAGGCCGCGCAGGTGCAGGTGCAGGTCGCGCTGGAAGGCGTCGGCGGCGGCCGACAGCAGGCTCGACGGCATGTGGCGGTAGACGGCGACACCATCGAGCAGGGCGGGATTGCCGATGCGGACGAAGCGGCGCAGCCGGGAGGCGATGGTGTCCTGGTCGCGGTCGGTGATGAAATGGATCGTGCGGCCGGCCGCTTCGGCGTCGGCGAACAGGCTGGCCCAGTCGACGACGTGCAGCGAATGCGCGAAATGCTCCAGCGTCGGCTCGACGACGACGAGGACGCGCGCGGCGGTACGTTCGATCAGCGGCGCGAGGTGCAGGCCGAGACCGAGACCGAAGACGATGCAGAAATGCGCGTGCGGATCGGCGTGCGACGGATCGGCCGCGACGCCCAGATCCTGCTGGATGCGCTCGAGCGCGACGGCGTAGTCCGCCGCCTGCCCGCGAATCCTGTCCGGCTGGGGCCGGCCGAGGAAGCGCCGCTCCGGCTGGCGGCACCAGCGCGCGAAGGCCTCGCTCGTCGCACCCACGGCATCGCCGCCGTGAAAGAGCTGGCCGCGAAACGCCATGTCGATCTTGCCGTCCGGAGCGACGACCAGGCGCGAATGCAGGGTGTCGAGGCCGGCGAGGCGCGCATGGAGCTGTGGCGCGTGGCGCGCGAACGCCGCGAGACCGGCCTCGGCCAGCGTGCCGGCGGATGCGGCCGCCTCGGGAGCGGCGGTATCGGCGACGTCGTCGGCAAGGGCGACGGCGAGGGCACTGTTCATGATCGCGGCACCCGTTACGGTCAGACGGCGAGGCGCGCGGGCGGCGCCGGCGCGACGAGACGGTCGGCGAGCCGGCCGGCATGTTCGAACCAGACGCCGGGCGTGCCCGCCATCGATGCGAGCGCGGCGGCCACCGCCGACGCCGGCGTGGCGGCCAGCGCCTCGATGGCGTCCTGCGTCGCGGCGAGGCGGGCAGCCATGGCCGGCGCCGCGCGGAAGGCACGGTAGTGGCGGGCCATCAGGCCGAGCTGGAACCGCGCCGCGGCGGGCGTCGCCGGCGCGCCGGCACCCAGCAGGCTCGATGCGTGCAGGCGGTAACGTCCGACGGCCCCTCCCGTGCGCGCGCCCTTGCGGCGGCAGCCAAGCAGGGTCGTGAACAGCCACCAGTCGGCGGCGCCGATATCGGCCGGCATGGCGAAGATGGCGCCCGGCAGCGACGCCCGCCGGACGGCCGTGTTCGACAGGCCGAGGAAGTTGCGCGCGCCGATCGCCTCGGACGTCTCGACCCGCCAGGGCACGGCGGCACCGGTGAACAGGCGCCGGTCAAGCAACGCGCCGCCGGCATCCATCAGATCCATGTCGCCATACGAGAAGTCCGCGCCAGCCAGCGCCTCGAGGTGCTCGCCGACCGCGTCCGGCGCGATCTCGTCGTCCATGTCGGCGAACACCAGAACGTCGCAGTCGCTTGCCGCCGCCGCCGCGAGCAGGACGCAGCGGACCTGCGCCACGGTGGCGCCCGCCGGCACCGGATGCAGCTCGACCGGCATGTGACGCACGATCGGCCAGAGGGCGCGCGCCGGCTCCGCGAGGCCGTCGACCGCGGCGATCAGGCGGGCGTCGTGGCCGGCGGCCGCGCGCGACAGGGCCGCGCAGAAGGCCGGCAGGCAGGGCCGGCCGGCCTCATACAGCGATGCGCAGAAGGCTATCCGCATCGTGCTCCACCCTTCTCGCCAGCAACGTCTCGGCCAGCAGGAAATCGGTCTCGGTATCGATGTCGACCGAACGCTCGGCCGGCATCGGAAGGCCCCAGGTGGCCGGGCCGAAATAGGTGCGCGTACGCCGAAGCGCCGCCATGTCGAGGACGTAGATGGCGCCGTTCGGCAGCCAGCTCTGCGGGCAGTCCTGCCGGTTGGCGACGCTCGCCCGGCCGGTCGCCGGCGCGAGGCGCCCGTCGGCCGCCATGTGCTGGTGCCAGGCCAGCGGCTTGGCCGGCGCGACCGACAGCACGACCTCGGCGCGGCGATGCCGGAACAGCGTCACCGCCGCGTCGATGTCGGCGGCGCCGCGCAGCGGCGCCGTCGGCAGCAGCACGCAGAGGGCGGACGGCGCCGCGCCGTCCAGCAGTTCGAGGCAGTCGACGGCGTGGAGATAGGCGTCGATCGCCGAGGCATCGTCGCCGGCAAGCTGCGGCGGCCGGCGGAAGGGAACCTCGACGCCCGGGACGCCGCGCGCGACCCGGATGATCTCGTCGTCGTCGGTACTGACGACGACGCGCTCGATCGTGCCGGCGGCCAGCGCCGCTTCCAGCGTGTGGACGATCAGCGGCCTGCCGGCGAGCGGCCGCAGGTTCTTGCCCGGCAAGCCCTTCGAACCGCCGCGCGCGGGAACGAGTGCGATCACGCGGCCTCGCGCGAACGGGCAAGCGGGCGGATTTCGGGCGCCGGAACGGGAGCGCCCGACGGCACCACGTCGGTCCACGCCAGCAGTTCGTCGGTCGCCAGGTCGCGCAGGGCGACGCAGCCGACCAGCCGGTCGACCTCGTTCGGCGCGATGCCGGTGCCGGGCCGGCGCAGCGAGAAATCGGCCGCGACAAGCACCTCCCCGGCGCGGATCGGCCGCGCGGCGACGACGCTGCGCCGCATCGTGCGCGCCTGGGCCTTTTCCGTCTCGCTGACGACACGCCGGCGCGAGCCGAGGGCGGCGGGAATGCGGCGCGCCGCCGCCACGATGCGCGCCAGCTCGTCCGGCTCGGCGGAAACCGCGTGATCCCATCCGGGCATGGCGTGGTCGAGCGTGAAATGCTTCTCGACGATGCGCGCGCCGCGCGCGATCGCCGCGAAGGTCAGTTCGACGCCGAGCGTGTGGTCGGAGAAGCCGACCGGGTAGCCGAAGGTCTCGGCCAGCATGTCGATGTTGAGCAGGTTGACGAGGTCGTCCGACGGCGGCGGATAGAGCGAGACGCAGTGCAGCAGCACGATATCGCGGTTGCCTTCGGCCTCGAGCGTCGCCAGCGCGTGGCCGATCTCGGCCATCGTCGCGAAGCCGGTCGACAGCACGACCGTCCGGCCGGTCGCGGCAACGCGGCGCAGCAGGCGGTCGTTGTTGAGGTCCATCGACGCGACCTTGACGAAGGGCACGTCGAGCGCGTCGAGCACCTCGACTTCACCGGCACTGAACGGCGTCGAGGCGAAGGCGATGCCGCGGTCGCGGCAGTACGCGGCAAGTTCGCCGAGATCGCGCGGCGCCACGGCGTGCCGCGCCACCTCCATCTTGACGCCGGGATGCTCGCGATAGAAGGACTCGGCGAACAGGCCGGTATCCCAGGACTGGAACTTGGCGGCGTCGGCACCGGCGGCGGCGGCGGCATCGATGAGGCGCCGCGCCAGCGCCATGTCGCCGTTGTGGTTGGCCCCGATCTCGGCGATGACGTAGCAGCGGTCGGCGGGAAGCTGCATCGGATTCTCCTCGATCCGTGGTCCCGCCGCGCGCGAGCGGGCGTTAACCACGACGATTGCGTCCGCGCAGTCTCCGCCGCAGTGGTTAACGGCCGGTTTAAGTTTTCGCCGAATTCGAGACGAATGCGCCGCATCGCGCAGTTCCGCCGCGTTTACCTATCCTTAAGCGCGTTCGGGCAAGACTGCCGGCACAAGACGATAAAGGTACTGGGGTCATGCCGCTCAAACTGTCCCTCGCCCACGGCGAGAGATTCGTCGTTAACGGGGCCGTCATGCGAAACGACGGCGCCGATGCCAGCTTCGTCTTCGAGAACCAGGCACACATCCTGCGCCAGAAGGACATCCTGACCAGCGCCGAGGCCTGCACGCCCGGCTCGCGGGTCTATCTGGCCCTGCAGTGTGCCTACATGTTCCCGGATCGCCGTGCCCGGCACATCGCCGACTTCGGCCGGCTGATCGCCGACTTCGTCGCGGCTGCCCCCAGCGCCACCGCCATCGCCGATCGCATCGTCACGCTTGTCGCCGAGGACAAGCTCTACGGCGCGATCAAGGAATGCCGCAACCTGGTCGAGTACGAAGCGGAGATATTGAGCCATGTCCAGTAAGTCGTCCGCCGCCGCCACCTACAAGGAACCAACCCTGCGCGGCGGGTCGCCGCGCGAGACCGAGGGCCGCGCCCTGCTCGAGGCGGCACGACGCCTCTCGCTGGCACAGGCCGAACCGGCCGACCGCGACGGCCTGCTGGACATCGTGCGCCTGAACTGGCGTCTGTGGACGATCTTCCAGTCGGAGATCAGTGCGCCGGCCTGCCAGCTCCCGCACGAAATCCGGCAGAACATGCTGACGCTGTGCAACTACGTCGACAAGCGGACGGTCGAGATCCTCGCCGATCCGCGTGCCGAGCTGCTGTCGATCCTCATCAACATCAACCGCAACATCGCGGCCGGCCTGCTGACCAATCCCGACGCCGACGACGCGCACACGACAGCACCGCGCGAAGCGCCGCTGCGCCTGGCGACGGCCATCTCGGCCTGAGACTGCGCCCCTCCCCCTTCCTTCCGACGCACGACGGAACGGCGCGACCCCACGGGTCGCGCCGTTACCTTTTCAGGCACCGGCAAGGCTTGCCTCAGAAGCCTGCAGGAACTGCCGCACATCCTCGGCGATAGCCTGGCACATAAGTATCAAACCATTGATATTACTTGGATATATACTCTGGCCCGGGACTTGCTGACGAATCCGCGGGGTACAGGCCCCACGCCCAACAGGGCGGTTCAGCGAGGTACGCCGCGTCCATGCAGGCCCAGTCCATCGAACTGTTCGCGCCACAGCCGGCCGTCCGGCGCGGCGGCGCCGAGGCGGCCGAACGGCCGGCCGACGGCTTCGACCGCGCATTGTCGCGCGCGCAACGCCGACCCGGCGACGACGACACGCTCACAGCATCGGTCGCGACCACGCCCTACACCGATCCGGCCCAGCCGGTTCGCCAGCGCGCAATGCCCGCGACCGAAGCGGGTAACGCCGTCGCGCCTGACGGCGAGCCGTCCGCGATGGCACCGTCGCGCCCGTCCGTCGCGCTGCCAGCGGCCACGATGGCGCCCGGCGCGAAAGCAATGCCTCCGGCCGCCGATGTCGCGCCCGGCACTGTAGCGGGAATGCCGACGCCGCCCGCGGACGCGGCCGGCGCCGGAACGACGGCGACCGCGCGCCCCGCGCTGCCGGGCACCCTGACGCAGGCGACGACCCCGGTGCAGGTCGCGCTGGCTGGCGCGGCGCTTGCGCCTGTCCTGCCCTCCGAGCCGTCGCTCCAGACCGCCGAACCGCCGATCGCCGCGACGCGCCCGTCGGCCAAGACGGCGCAGACGGCGCCGCAGGCCGCCGGCGAGACGCGCGGCGGACAGGCCGGCGCGCTCCAGGGCCGCGGGCAGGCCGGCAGCGGCTATGGGCCATCCACCGGGACATCCAACGGCATGGCGACGCTTCGGACGGACCCGACGCCACCGCAGCCCGCGTCTGCCGCGACGGCGGCACCGCTGGTCGGCGCCGCGGCCGACGGGACCCTCGCGCTGGCCGGGGGCGCCACGCCGGACGACGGCATCCTCGCCGCCGGGCTGGCGGGCGAGCGCGCCGACGCGGCGACGCGGATCGGCGCGCAGGTTGCCACCGCACGCGCACCGGCGCCGCCGCCGCAGGTGCCGGGCGAGCAGGTCAGCATCCACATCCAGAACGCCGTGCGCAGCGGCGCCGACCGCATCCATGTGCGCCTGCACCCGGCCGAGCTGGGCCGCGTCGAGGTCAAGCTCGACATCGGCCACGACCGCGCGGTGACGGCGATCGTCACCACCGAGCGGGCCGAGGCCGCCGACCTGCTGGCGCGCGACGCCCGCATCCTGCAACGCGCGCTGGAAGAGGCCGGCCTGCGCGCCGACACCGGCAGCCTGACCTTCCGCCACAGCGGCGACGGCACCGGCAACGGCGGACGGCACGAACCCGCCGCCATGACACACGCCGCGGCCGATGAAAGCGACGCAACGGACGCCGGCGGGCCACCGCCCTCGACGGCCAGCGCACGCCCGCACCATGACGGCCTTGTCGATCTCGATGCCTGACGGACGGTAGACATGAGCATCAACGCACTCGGCGCCGCCAGCGCCACGTCGTCCGGATCCGGCGACGTCGCCCTCAAGTCGCTAGCCAACAACTTCGACACCTTCCTGCAGTTGCTGACGACGCAGTTGCAGAACCAGGATCCGCTGTCGCCGATGGACTCGACCGAGTTCACCAACCAGCTCGTCCTGTTCAGCCAGCTCGAACAGCAGATCAACCAGTCGAAGAAGCTGGAGCAGCTCGTGGGCGTGCTGCAGACCGGCCAGACGACTGCCGCGCTGGGCCTCATCGGCGAAGAGGTCGAGGCGCAGGTCGACGCCGCGGTGCTGGCCGACGGCGAGGCGACAATCGCCTACGACATGCCGCCCGGCGTCGCCAACGCCGCCATGATCATCGTCAACGAGCGCGGCATGCCGGTACGCGCCCTGGCGCTGCCGGCGACGCCCGGCCGCGGCGAGATCACCTGGGACGGCAAGAACGAGAACGGCATCGCCCAGGCCGACGGCACCTACTCGGTCGTCGTCAACGCCCTCGACAGCAACGACGAGCGCGTCGCGGCGCCGGTCACGGTGTTCATGCGCGGCGTCGCGCGCGAGGTCGTGTCCGAGAACGGCCTGACCTACCTCACCGTCGGCGACCGTCAGGTCCTGCTCGACAACGTCGTCGCCATCCGGGCGTCGGCCGACCCGCAGTAACGCCAACCCGATTCCACCCTCCGCGCCCGCGGGCGCGGTCCGGCGCGGCCGGAAGGGCCGCTGGGAGACAAGACCATGAGCATCTACGGCGCGATGATTTCCGGGGTGTCCGGCCTGAAGGCCAACAGCCAGTCGCTGGGCATCATCTCGGACAACATCTCGAACCTGAACACCGTCGGCTACAAGGAGACCGAGACGCGCTTCTCGACGCTCGTCGCCAGCGCCGGCGGCCTCAAGGGCGCCTACTCGCCGGGCGGCGTGCTGTCGTCGGCGGTCCAGCGCGTCGACCGCCAGGGCGTGCTGCAGGCCTCCGACAGCGGCACCGACATCGCCATTTCCGGCCGCGGCTTCTTCGTCGTGCACGAGAATTTCGACCCGGCGGTCGGCGGCTCCTACCTCTACACCCGCGCCGGCCAGTTCTCGGTCGATTCCAACGGCTACCTCGTCAATACCGCCGGCTACTACCTGCAGGGCTGGCCGACGCTCGGCGGCGGGGCCTACGACGTCGACCAGGACGGCGTCGCCGACGCCGGCAACCCCGACCCGACCTCGCTCGCCAGCCTCAGCCCGGTGCGCGTCACCGCCCAGTCGGGCACGGCGACGGCGACGACGCAGGTCGACCTCGGCCTCAACCTGCCGGCCTCGGCGGCCGTCGGCGACGTCGAGACGCTGACCGTCCGCATCTACGACTCGCTCGGCGTCGGCCACAACATGGCGCTCGAATGGGCGAAGGCCGCAGCGGCTCCGGCGACGTGGGACCTCAACGTCACGGCGATCACCAACGCCGAGACCGGCGCCGCCTCGACGACGCTCGGCTTCCCCATCAACGTCGACCAGGTGGTGTTCAACGGCGACGGCACGCCTGCCAGCTTCACGCCGGCGCCACTGTCGGTGCCCGGCGCCAACTGGACGACCGGGGCGGCGACAAGCACGATCGCCTTCGACCTCGGCACGGCCAACCAGGCCAACGGCATCACGCAGTTCGCCTCGACCTACTCGATCAACTCGATCGCCCAGGACGGCGTGACCTTCGGCCGCTTCCAGTCGATCGAGATGAACGCCGACGGCAGCGTGCTGGCGCTGTTCGACAACGGCAACCGCAGCATGATCTATCGCCTGCCGGTGGCCGTGTTCTCCAACCCCTCGGCGATGCAGTCGAAGTCGGGCAACGCCTGGGCCGAGACCGAGCAGGGCGGCGCCGTCTTCCTCAATCCGCCGGGCAACGGCACGGCCGGCACCATCGCGCCGGCGACGCTCGAGGCCTCGACCGTCGACCTGGGCGAGGAGTTCACCTCGATGATCGTCGTGCAGCGCGCCTTCTCGGCGTCGTCGCGCACCATCACGACGGCCGACGAGATGCTCGAGGAACTGGTCCGCATCAAGCGTTAGCGACGGCCGGTAGCCCGCCAGGGGAATCGCTAAAATCCGAACATCTAAAATGCCTTGTTTAGCCTCTCATTAAGTCGCCGAAACGACCATCCGGGGCGCACGGACAAGACATAATTCGGGTCGCAACCAATGGATTTCCGAAGCTCATCGCGGGAGGACGCGGGCGTCGTGCGGGACGAGCATCGCCCCGCCGTCCGCACACTCGCTTCCGCCGAACTGCCCCCTCCCGACACCAAGCGCTGGGTCATCCGGCGCAAGGCCGCCGTCGTCGCCGGCGTGCGCGAGGGGATCATCTCGCTCGACGAGGCCTGCCGCCGCTACAACCTGTCGGTCGAGGAATTCATCGCCTGGCAGCGCACCATCGACCGCCACGGCGTGCGCGGGCTGCGCGTCACGCGGCTCAAGGACTACCGCGGCGGGGAGGCCGCGAACGGGGTCTGAGGCGGGCGCGGCAGAATTTGCCGGGCGACCCGGCAAGAATTGCCGCGTGTTAACCGCTCGTTCAGCATGAAGCCCTAGCGTTCAACCCGTGCCGGTCGCCGACCGGCCGTCCAGCGGACGGTATCCACGGGTTCGCCAACGTGAACGGCTTCCTCCCCTTCCTGCGTCAGCTCGGCCCCGTGCGGCTCGCGACCATGGCCCTCGTGGGCGCCGGCCTCATCGCCTTTTTCCTGTTCTTCGCCTCGCGCCTCGGCGCCCCGGACCTCGCGCTGCTTTACGCCGAGCTGCCGGCCGAGGACGCCGCGCGCATCACGCGCAAGCTCGAGACGATGAACGTGCCCTACGAGCTGCGCGGCGACGGCACGCAGATCTACGTGCCGCAGCCGCAGGCCCTGAAGCTGCGCATGGCCATGGCCGCCGAGGGCCTGCCCAACGGCGGCTCGGTCGGCTACGAGCTGTTCGACCAGGCGAGTCCCTTCGGCACCACCAGCTTCGTCCAGCAGCTCAATCACGTCCGCGCCCTCGAGGGCGAGCTGGCCCGCACCATCGGCGCGCTCGACCAGGTCCACGCCGCCCGCGTCCACCTCGTCCTGCCGAAGCGCGAGGCCTTCAGCCGTGACAGCCAGCCGGCGAGCGCGTCGATCGTGCTCAAGCTCGGCGGCAGCGGCCTGCAGCAGGGCCAGGTGCTGGCGATCCGCCATCTCGTCGCCGCGGCCGTGCCCGGCCTCGATCCCGCCCACATCTCCATCGTCGACTCCCACGGCACCCTGCTCGCCCGCGGCGGCGACAACGATGCCGTCGCCGCCGGGGCGCAGAACGCCGAGGAAATGCGGCGGCGCCACGAGGCGCGCCTGTCGCGCACGGTCGAGGACCTGCTCGAGCGCACGCTCGGCGTCGGCAAGGTGCGCGCCGAGGTCGCCGCCGACATGGACTTCGACCGCGTCACCACGAAGGACGAGCGCTGGGATCCCGACGGCCAGGTCGTCCGCTCGACCCAGTCGGTGCAGGAAAGCGAGGGCTCGACCGAGCAGCGCGGCGAGAACGTCGTGTCGGTCACGACCAACCTGCCGGACGCCCAGGGCCAGCAGAACCCCGCCGCGAGCAGCTCGACGAGTCGTAGCGAGGAGACTGTCAACTTCGAGATTTCGAAGACCATCCGCACCCAGATCCGCGAGACCGGCCTCGTCCGCCGCCTGTCCGTCGCCGTCGTCGTCGACGGCACGACCGACGCCCAGGGCAACTGGCAGCCGCGCGCACCGGAGGACATGAAGCGCATCGAGGCGCTGGTGAAGTCGGCCGTCGGCTTCGACGCCGGGCGCGGCGACACCGTCGAGGTCGCCAACCTCGAATTCGCCCGCGCGCCGGAGGAAGCGATGCAGGCGGCCGAAGCCGGACTGATGGGCTTCAGCCGCGCCGAACTGATGCGCGTCGCCGAGGTCGTGGTGCTCGGCGTCGTCGCGGTTCTGGTGATCCTGCTCGTGGTGCGGCCGCTGATCTCGCGCGCCTTCGAGTTCGCCCCCGCCGGCGCCGCGGCCGGCGTCGGCGCGATCGGCGGCACGATGGCTCTCCCCGCGCCCGCCGGCGGCGGCCCCGCCGCCCTGCCGCGCCCGGGCGACGGCCAGCAGGCCCAGCTCGCGCCGCCGCGCGATGCCGCCGGCCAGGTGGCCGACGACAGCAGCTCGCTCAACCTGCTCAGCTCGCGCCCGTCGGAACTCGAGGAAATGATCAACCTGACCAGCGTCGACGGCAACGTGCGCGCCTCCTCGGTGCGCCGCATCGCCGAGATCGTCGAGAAGCATCCCGACGAGACGCTCTCGATCATGCGCAACTGGATGTACCAGGACTCCTGAGGGTAGCCCGCCATGGCCGTTCGCGCACGTGACGACTATCGCAGCATGACCGGCGCCGAGAAGGCGGCGCTGCTGCTGCTCGCCGTCGGCGACGACGCCGCGGCGCGCCTGATCGGCACGATGGAGGACGAGGAAATCCGCGAGATTTCCCAGACCATGGCCAATCTCGGCACGGTCACACCGGAAACCGTCGAGCGTCTCTTCAAGGACTTCATCCAGCAGATGTCGTCGACCGGTTCGTTCACCGGCTCGATGGAATCGACCGAACGTCTCCTCGCCAAGGTGCTGACCGAGGAACAGGTCGACACCATCATGGAGGAAATCCGCGGCCCGGCCGGTCGCACCATGTGGGACAAGCTCGCCAACGTGAACGAGCAGGTGCTCGCCAACTACCTGAAGAACGAGTACCCGCAGACCGTCGCCGTGGTGCTGACCAAGATCCGCCCCGAGCACGCGGCCAAGGTGCTGTCGGTCCTGCCCGAATCCTTCGCCATGGAATGCGTCATGCGCATGCTGCGCATGGAGGCGGTGCAGAAGGACGTGCTCGACGACGTCGAGCGCACGCTGCGCAACGAGTTCATGTCCAACCTCGCGCGCACCAACCGGCGCGACGCGCACGAGATGATGGCCGAGATCTTCAACAACCTCGACCGCAACTCCGAGAGCCGCTTCCTCAACACCCTCGAGGAGCGCAACCGCGAGGCGGCGGAGAAGATCAAGGCGCTGATGTTCACCTTCGACGACCTGCAGAAGCTCGATCCGACGGCGATCCAGACGCTGCTGCGGCACATCGAGAAGGAGAAGCTGGGCGTCGCCCTCAAGGGTGCCTCCGACGCCGTGCGCGACCTGTTCCTCTCCAACATGTCGGAGCGCGCGGCGAAGATCCTGCGCGAGGACATGGAGGCCCTGGGGCCGGTCCGCCTGCGCGACGTCGACGAGGCGCAGGTCTACATCGTGTCGACGGCCAAGGATCTCGCCGGCAAGGGCGAGATCATGATCGCCGACATGAAGGGCGAAGACGAGCTGGTCTACTGACATGACCGCCGCCCGCAAATTCCTCTTCGAGCGCTCCTTCGACGAACGCGTCCAGCGCGTCGCCGAGGCCCGGCGCTTCGACGACGCCGACCTGGCGCGGGCGCGCGAGGAAGGCTTCGCCGACGGTCATGCGGCGGGGGAAGCCGCCGCGCGCGACGCCCACGCCGAGGCCATCGGCACCGCCGTCTCGACCATCGCCGACGCCGTCACCGCCCTCGCCGCCGACCGCGAAGCGGCCTTCGCCGGCCATGCCGCCGAGGCGACGAGCCTGGTACTGGCGATCTGCCGCAAGCTGATGCCGGCCCTCGCGCGTACGCATGCCCTGGGAGAGATCGAGGCGCTGGTGCGCGACTGCCTCATGGACCTCGACGACGAGCCGCGCGTCGTGGTCCGCGTTCCCGACGCCCTGCTCGACGTCCTGCAGGACCGCATCGAGGCACTGGGCGACGGCTTCGACGGCCGCCTCGTGCTGCTCGGCGACGATGCCATGGCGCCGAGCGATTGCAGCGTCATGTGGGCCGATGGCGGCGCCGAACGCGATCTCGACCGCCTGTGGCGGGACATCGACCGGGCCGTCGAGCGGGTGACCGCCGCGGCCGAGACCAACGGGTCCGCGACCCCCGTCGCGCCCGCAGCCGACTGAAGGCAGGAGCAACAAGACCATGTCCGACAGCGACAACATGCAGCTCAGCGAACTCGAACCCGGGCGCCCCCTCCCCGCCGCCGAAATTCCCGGCGAGGACGAGGAGGAGATCACGCGGACGGCGGCCGACCTCGAGGCCGTCTACGACATCCCCGTGCAGGTCTCGGCCGTGCTCGGCCGCTCGACGATGCAGGTCAACCAGCTCCTCAAGCTCGGCCGCGGCGCCGTCGTCGAACTCGACCGCAAGGTCGGCGAGGCCATCGACATCTACGTCAACAACCGCCTCGTCGCGCGCGGCGAGGTCGTCGTCGTCAACGAGCATCTCGGCGTCACCATGACCGAGATCATCAAGTCCGACCGCACGAGCTAGGTCGGCGTCCGCGTAACCGACCGGGTCTGGAGAGCAATCCATGCGTCTGTTGATCATCGGCGGCCTCAAGGGCCACATCACGGCAGCAACCCGCATCGCGATGGCGCGCGGCGCCAAGGTGCAGCTCGCCGAAACGATCGAGGCCGGTCTGGCGTCGCTGCGCGGCGGCCACAGCGCCGAGCTGGTGATGGTCGACATCGAACTCGACATCGCCCGCCTTGTGCAGAGCCTCGCCGCCGAGCGCATCGCGATCCCGGTCGTCGCCTGTGGCCTGCACACCAACGCCGAGGCGGCGGTGGCGGCGATCAAGGCCGGCGCCAAGGAGTACGTGCCGCTGCCGCCCGACCCGGCGCTTATCGCCGCCGTGCTGGAGGCCGTCGCCGAGGAACGTCACGAGCTGATCTTCCGCGACCCTTCGATGGCGCAGGTACTGAAGCTCGCCGACCGCGTGGCGCCGTCCGAGGCCTCGGTGCTGGTTTGCGGCGAGTCGGGCACGGGCAAGGAGCTGATGGCCCGGCACATCCACCGTCGCTCGAAGCGCGCCGAGGCGATCTTCGTCTCGGTCAACTGCGCGGCGATCCCGGACAACCTGCTGGAATCGGAACTGTTCGGACACGAGAAGGGCGCCTTCACCGGGGCCGTCGCGCGCCGCATCGGCCGCTTCGAGGAGGCCAACGGCGGCACCCTGCTGCTCGACGAAATCTCGGAGATGGACCCGCGCCTCCAGGCCAAGCTGCTGCGCGCCATTCAGGAGCGCGAGATCACGCGCGTCGGCAGCAACGACCCGGTGCGCGTCGACATCCGCCTGATCGCCACCACGAACCGCGACCTCGCCCGCGAGGTCGCGCGCGGCACGTTCCGCGAGGACCTGCTGTTCCGCCTCAACGTCGTCACCCTCACCCTGCCGCCGCTGCGCGAGCGCCCCGCCGACATCCAGGTTCTGGCCGAGCACTTCATCGCCAAGTACAGCGAGGCCAATGGCGTCCCCGCGCTGCCGCTGGCCCCCGACGCCACGGCGCGCCTCGCCGCCCACCCCTGGCGCGGCAACGTGCGCGAACTCGAGAACACCATGCACCGCGCCGTGCTGCTGGCGAGCGGCCCGGCCATCGCCGGCGACGCCATCGTCATGACCGACATGAGCGGCTTCGGCGATCCGGCGCCGGTCGCCGCCGCGCCGGCGACCCCGGCGGCCCTCGCGGCCGGCGTGCGCGCCGCGGCCGGCGGCACCACGGCGCTGGTCGGCCGCACCGTCGCGGACGTCGAGCGCGACCTGATCATCGACACGCTCTCGCACTGCCTCGGCAACCGCACGCATGCCGCCAACATCCTCGGCATCTCGATCCGCACGCTGCGCAACAAGCTCAAGCAGTACAGCGAGGAAGGCGTGCCCGTGCCGCTGCCGCGCGAAGGCGCGGCCGCCTGAGCCCGCGTAGCATCCCGCCCGCCAGGAACGCGCCGCCATGAGCGACGCCGCCCAGACCGCCCCTGCCACCGGCGCCGCGCCCGGCCTCGATCTCGGCGCCATGTTCCGCGTCCTGCGCCGCGCCGAGATCGGCCTCGCGCTGGGCGTCGTGGCGATTCTCGTCGTCCTCATCCTGCCGATGCCGACCTGGCTGCTGGACGTCAGCCTCGCCATCTCGCTGGCCTTTTCCGTCCTCATCCTGATGACGGCCCTGTCGATCCGCACGCCGCTGGAGTTCAGCTCGTTCCCGACGATCCTGCTGATCGCGACGATGCTGCGCCTGTCGCTCAACCTCGCCTCGACCCGCCTGATCCTGTCGCAGGGTCACGAGGGCAGCAGCGCCGCCGGCGCCGTGATCGAGGCGTTCGGCAACTTCGTCATGGGCGGCAACTTCGTCATCGGGCTGATCGTTTTCGGCATCCTCATCATCGTCAACTTCGTGGTCATCACGAAGGGCTCCGGCCGCATCGCCGAGGTCGCCGCGCGCTTCAGCCTCGACGCGCTGCCGGGCAAGCAGATGGCGATCGACGCCGACCTGTCCGCCGGCCTGATCAGCGAGGACGACGCCCGCACGCGGCGCAAGCAGCTTGAAGAGGAATCGGGATTCTTCGGCGCCATGGACGGTGCCGCCAAGTTCGTTCGCGGCGATGCCATCGCCGGCCTGCTCATCACCTTCATCAATATCGCCGCCGGCATCATCATCGGCGTCGGCCAGCAGGGCCTGACGCTCGGCGCCGCCGCCGAGACCTATACGCTGCTGACGGTGGGCGACGGCCTCGTCAGCCAGATCCCCGCCCTCATCGTGTCGACCGCCGCCGGCCTCGTCGTCACCAAGGCCGGCGTGCCGGGCAGCGCGCAGAAGGCGGTGTTCGGCCAGTTGTCGGGCTACCCGAGCGCCCTCGGCCTTGCCAGCCTGCTGATGGTGCTGCTGGCCCTGCTGCCGGGCATCCCGATGCTGCCCTTCCTCGCGCTGGCCGGCGTGACCGGCGGCAGCGCGTGGATGATGATGCGCAAGCGCCGCGCCGAGGCCGCCGTGGTCGCCGCGCGCGAGGTCGAGGCCGCGCAGGCCGCGCCGGTGGCGGAGGAGCCGATCGGCGCCGCGCTGGCGATCGACCAGATCCGCCTCGAACTGGGCTACGGGCTGCTCACCCTGATCCATGCCGAGCGCGGCCAGCGCCTGACCGACCAGATCAAGTCGCTGCGCCGCCAGCTTGCCGCCGAGATGGGCTTCATCCTCCCGGCCGTCCGCATCCAGGACAACATGCAGCTCGCGCCCAACGAATACATCGTGCGGGTGAAGGAGATCGAGGCCGGGCGCGGCGACGTGCGGCCGGCGATGCTGCTGGTGATGGATCCGCGCGGCGACACCATCCAGCTCAGCGGCGAGGCGACGACCGAACCGACCTTCGGCCTGCCGGCGATGTGGGTGGCGGAGTCGCACAAGGAGGAGGCTCTGTTCCGCGGCTACACCGTGGTCGACGCGCCGACCGTCATCACCACGCACCTGACCGAGGCGGTGAAGGACGGCATGGCCGAACTGCTGTCCTACGTCGAGACGCAGCGCCTGCTCGACGAGATGGACAAGCCGCACCAGAAGCTGGTCGCCGATCTCGTGCCGAGCCAGATCACCGTCGGCGGGGTTCAGCGCGTGCTGCAGAACCTGCTCGCCGAGCGTGTCTCCATCCGCGACCTGCCGACCATCCTCGAAGCCGTCAACGAGGCCTGCGCGGCGACGCGCAGCGTGACGCTGATCACCGAGCACGTGCGCGCCCGCCTCGCCCGCCAGCTCTCGGAGGCCCACGTCAACGGCGACGGCGTGGTGCCGATCGTGCCGCTGTCGCCCGAATGGGAGAAATCCTTCGCCGAATCGCTGTCGGGCCAGGGTGAGGAGGCGCAGATCGCCATGGCGCCGTCGCGCCTGCAGGAATTCATCACGGCAGTCCGCCAGACCTTCGACCGCCACGCGATGGGCGGCGAGCAGGCGGTGCTGCTGACCAGCCCGGCGATCCGCCCCTATGTCCGCTCGATCGTCGAGCGCTTCCGGCCGCAGACGCCGGTGATGTCGCAGAACGAGATCCACGCCAAGGCGCGGATCCGCACTCTCGGAACCGTCTGATAGCGCCGCGCCGCGGAGCCAGCCATGCGCCTGAGAACCTTCCACGCCCCCTCCCTTGCCGCCGCGATGTCGGCGGTCCGCCATGAACTCGGCGCCGACGCGCTGATCGTGGCGCGGGACACGCTGGCCGACGGCTCCGTGCGCCTGACGGCCGCGCTAGACGGCGCGCCGCCGGCAACGGCGCCGGCCGGGACACCGGACGACGGCCGCAACGGCAAGCCCGCCGACGATCCGTTGCCGTTGCTACGGCGGGCCTTCGCCAGCCACGCCCTCGACGCCGACCTGACGCTGCGGCTGCTGACCGGCGCCGAGGCCGCCGCGCGCCAGCACGGCGCGCCGCTGCCGCCGGCGCTCGCCCTGGCGGCCGCGCTCGACCTGGAATTCCGTTTCGCATCGGTCGATACGGCGACGGACCGTCCGCTGGCCCTCGTCGGCCTGCCCGGCTGCGGCAAGACCGTGACCGCGGCCAAGCTCGTCGCCGCGGCGCGGCTCGCCGATCGTCCGGCAATCCTCGCCGTGACGGACACGATCAAGGCCGGCGCCGTCGCCCAGGCGCGCGAGCTGGCCGACGCCATCGGCGTCGACTGCCGCGTCGCCGCGGACCCCGCAGCCCTCGCGCACGCGCTCGCCGATGTTCCGGCCGATACCCTGCGTATTGTCGACACCACGTCCGTCGATCCGGCCGACCCGCTGGAGCGGTCGCGGCTCGCAGCGCTGCTGCGCTGCGTCGGGGCCGAACCGCTGCTCGTGCTGGCCGCCGGCATGGATGCCGACGACGCCAGCGAGGCCGGCGCCGCCTTCGCGGCGTTCGGCTGCAAGCGCGCGATCGTTACGCGGCTCGACCTGACGCGCCGCATGGCCGGCGTGCTGGCCGCCCTCGCGGCCGGACCACTCGCCGTCGCCGCCGTCTCGGTCACCCCGGTCATCGCCCCGGCGGATGGCGGCGGCCTCGAGCCGCTCAATCCGGTTGCCCTCGCGCGCCTGCTGCTCGCCGGCATCGACGCCAGCATCGCCGCCCCCGCCGCCCCGCCCGCCACCCGACAGATGGTGCTGCAGCCATGAACGAAGTCGCCCTCCGGCGCCGGTTCCAGCCGGCCCAGCGCCCCGGCCGCGATGGCCGCCTGCTGGCGATCGCATCGGGCAAGGGCGGGGTCGGCAAGACCCTGCTGGCCACGACGCTGGCCCATGCCTTCGCGCGCGGCGGACAGAAGACGTTGCTGTTCGACGGCGACCTTGGCCTCGCCAACGTCGACATCCAGCTCGGCCTCGCTCCGGCGCGCGACCTGTCGGATGTCCTCGGCGGCCGGGTCGCGCTCGCCGACGCCCTGATGCGCGCGCCGGTCGCCGACGCGCCGCTGCTCGACATCGTTGCCGGCGCCTCGGGCTCGGGCAATCTCGCGGCCCTGGCGCCGGCCCGCCTCGAAGCCCTGCTCGACGACCTCGTGACGCTGGCCGGTGGCTATCGCGTCGCCGTGCTCGACCTCGCCGCCGGACTGGAGCGCAGCATGCGCGCCATCGCCGCGCGCGCCGACACGGTGCTGATCGTGACCACGGGCGACCCGACCGCCCTGACCGACGCCTATGCCTGCCTCAAGGTGCTGGCGCTGCGCGACCCCGGGATCGACGCGCGCATCGTCGTCAACCACGTCGTCGGCCGCGACGAGGGCCAGCGCGTCTACGATACGCTGCTGCGCGCGGCGCAGAACTTCCTCAAGCTGTCGCCGCCGCTCGCGGCGATCGTCCGCACCGACCGGCACGTCGCGGACGCGATCCGCGCCCAGGCGCCCCTGCTCGTCCGCCACCCGAACACCGAGGCCGCGCGCGACCTCGAACGCCTCGCCGCCGTGCTGGCGACGGAGGCGCGGCCATGAGCGAACTCGCCGCCGTGCTCGTCGGGCTGCCCCAGCACCCCGGACCGGCCTTCGCGCCGGGCGCCGCGGCCGGCGCGCCCGCCCGCGTGACGATCCCCGCGCCGCCCCCGGCGCTCGCGGCTCTCGCCGCCGGCCAGGTCTTCCGCGGCGTCAGCGTCGGGCGCACCGCCGAGGGACGGACGCTGGTCGAGACCCGCTTCGGCCGTCTGTCGCTCGACCTCGCGGAACCGCCGGCGCGCGGCGCCACCCTGCGCCTCGAAGTCACGCGCCCCGGCACGCCGATGGAACTGCGCGCGGGCGCGCCCGTCGAGGCCGCCGCCGGCCGCCCGGCCGCGCCGGCGCCACAGGGTCTCGCCGTGGGCGCCACCCTGTCCGGGCGCTTCGCCGCCGCCGACGTCGCGGCCGCGGGCGACGGGCGCATCGTCCTGCGTATCGTCGCCCTCGGCGACAGCGGCCGTCCCCTGCCGACGAGCACTCTGGCCGGTGTCGTCACCGCGTCGCCGGCCGGCGGCCCGACGACCATCCGCACTGCGACCGGCACGATCACCCTGCCGGACATCGGCGGGGCGCCGGCGGGCACGCGCCTCGCCATGCAGGCCGTGGCGACGCCCGGCACCGTCGCGCCTTCTGCCGGCGCGTCGGCAGCGGGCGCCGTCGCCGACCTGACCGGCGGCTGGCCTGCGCTCGCCGAGGCGGTCGCCGCCGCGCCCGGCGCCGCGCCGGCCCCCCTTGTCGCGGCCATCCCGCAGAGCGGCCCGGCGCTCGCCGCCGGCCTCGCGCTGTTCCTGCAGGCGCTGCGCGGCGGCACCGGCGGGTGGCCCGGTACGGACGCGCTCGACGCGCTGGCGCGCGCCGGACGCCGGCCGCTCGGCGAGCGCATCGAACAGGATTTCGGGCGCCTCGCCCGGCTGGCCGGCGAACCGGCGGGCGACGGCTGGCGCGTCGCCCTCGTGCCGCTGCTCGACGACGGCCGGCTCGACCAGCTTCGCGTCTACCTGCGCGGCGGGCGGGATACGCAGGGCGACGGCGACGCCGACCTGCGCTTCGTCGTCGAAGCCTCGCTGTCACGCCTGGGACGGATGCAGTTCGATGGCCTCGTCGCGGGCCAGCGCTTCGACCTGCTGATCCGCACACTGACGCCGCTCGGCGCGGCGATGCGCGCCGACATCGGCGAAATCTTCGAGCGCATTTCCCTGGCTGCCGGCAGCGGCGGCGCCCTGCGCTTCCAGGTCGTGACGGCCTTCCCCGTGGCGCCCCTCGAAGCCCAGGCCGGGGTTGCGCCGGGCGTCTACGCCTAGCCGGGTGCGCGAAAAAGGCGACCGCCCGTCACCGGCGCCGGCACCCCGGTGGTGCCGGGCCACGACAGCGGCCGGCCGTCGACGGCGCGTACGGCGAGCCAGGCGAAGGCCTGCGCCTCCAGCGCGTCGCCATCCCAGCCCACGGCCTCGACCGGCTCGACCGGCACGCCGAGCGCCCGTGCGAGACCGGCGAGCAGGGTTCCGTTGTGGCGGCCGCCGCCGGTCACCAGCCAGCGCCGCGGTCGCTCCGGCAGATGCGCGAGCCCCGCGGCGACGGCGGCGACCGTGAAGGCGGCCAGCGTCGCCGCGCCGTCCTCGTGCGACAGCCCGGCGCAGGGCGCGGCCGAGAAATCGTCGCGGTCGAGCGATTTGGGCGGCCGGCGCGCGAAGTACGGGTTGGCCATCAGGCGCGCGAGCACATCCTCGTCCACGCGGCCACGCGCGGCCAGCGCGCCGCCCGCGTCGTAGGCAAGGTCGCCGTGCGCCGCCACCCAGTCGTCGATGAGGGCGTTGCCCGGCCCGGTGTCGAAGGCGAGAAGGCGATCCTCGCCCTCGCCGATCCACGTGACGTTGCCGACGCCGCCGAGATTGAGCACGGCCAGCGGCCGCTCCAGCCCGACGGCGAGCGCGGCGTGGTAACCCGGCGCCAGCGGCGCGCCCTGGCCGCCCGCGGCGACGTCGGCCGAACGGAAATCGCCGACGACGTCGATACCGACGGCGGCCGCGAGGCGGGCGCCGTCGCCGATCTGGCGGGTCCGCAGGCGCGCGGGATCGTGCAGCACGGTATGGCCGTGGAAGCCCGCGACATACACGTCGGCGGCGGCTACGCCCGCCCCGGCGAGGAGGTGGCGGATCGCCCCGGCATGCAGGTCCGTCAGCTCGCGCTCGACCTCGGCCAGCGGGCCGCGCTCGCCAAGCACGCCGCGCAGGCGGGACCGGAAGGCAGGGTCGTAGGGCACGGTCACAGCCGCCACCGGACGGACGCGGCTCGCGCCGTCGGTCTCGATCAGCGCCGCGTCGATGCCGTCCATGGAGGTGCCGCTCATCAGGCCGGCGGCCAGCCGCAGATCGCTCATCTCGTTCCCCGCGCCGGGCGGCATGGCATGGGCCGGCCGGACCGTGCTAAGAGGCCGGACCCACGGGAATGGCCGGCAAACGGCAGGACAGCATGGCGCGCTACAAGTCCGAGTTCGTCAATACCATCGTCGAGCGCGGCTACCTGCATCAGGCGACCGACCTCGACGGTCTCGACGCGCTCGCCGCGGCCGGCCCCATCGCCGGATATATCGGCTTCGACGCGACCGCGGACAGCCTGCATGTCGGCTCGCTGGTGCAGATCATGCTGCTGCGCCGCCTGCAGCAGACGGGGCACCGCCCCATCGTGCTGATGGGCGGCGGCACCACCAAGGTCGGCGATCCCTCGGGCAAGGACGAGAGCCGGCGCCTGCTGTCGGACGAGCAGATCGCCGCCAACATCGCCGGCATCCGGCGGGCCTTCGATGCGTTCGTCACCTTCGGCGACGGGACGACGGACGCGTTGCTGGTGAACAACGCCGACTGGCTCGACGGGCTGGCCTACATCCCGTTCCTGCGCGAGGTCGGCCGGCACTTCACCATCAACCGCATGCTGACCTTCGAATCGGTGAAGCTGCGGCTCGAGCGCGAGCAGCCGCTGACCTTCCTCGAATTCAACTACATGATCCTGCAGGCCTACGACTTCGTCGAACTGGCGCGGCGCAACGGCTGCGCCCTGCAGATGGGCGGCTCGGACCAGTGGGGCAACATCGTCAACGGCGTCGAACTCGGGCGGCGGCTCGCCGACAAGGCCCTGCACGGCATGACGACGCCGCTCATCACCACCGCCTCCGGCGCCAAGATGGGCAAGACGGCGGCGGGCGCCGTCTGGCTCGCGCCGGAGCGCGTGTCGCCCTACGAGTACTGGCAGTTCTGGCGCAACACCGAGGACGGCGACGTCGGCCGCTTCCTGCGCCTCTTCACCGACCTGAAGCTGGCCGAGATCGCACGCCTGGAGGCGCTCGGCGGCGCCGAGATCAACGAGGCGAAGAAGATACTGGCGACCGAGGCGACGGCGCTGGCGCATGGCCGCGCCGCCGCCGACGGCGCGGCCGAGACGGCGCGCCGCACCTTCGAGGAGGGCGCGCTGGGCGAAGCCCTGCCACGGATCGAGGTGACACGCGACGAGCTGGCGCAGGGCCTGCCGCTGTTCGCCCTGCTTGCCCGCGCCAGCCTGGCGGCGTCAGGCAGCGAGGCGCGGCGCCTGATCCGCGGCGGCGGCGCGCGCGTGAACGATGCCGTGGCTGCCGACGAGAATGCCCGCATCACGCTCGCCGATCTCTCCGAGGACGGCGTGGTCAAGCTCTCGGCGGGACGCAAGCGGCATGCCCTGATCGTGCCGGCCTGACCGGCAGACTACTGCTGCTGTTGCTCCTGCGGGTGTTGGTCCTTGATTTCCGTGTCGCTGACGTCGCCGAGCCCTTCGATGATGCGGCGGGTGAAGCCGGGCGTCAGCACCGACAGCGGATTGACGCTGAAGTCGGGGTCGTCGACGGTTCCCTTCGCGCTCCACGTCCAGGCGAAAATTCCCTCACCGCCGCCGGTCAGCAGCGTGCCGATGATGGGGATGTTGCCGAGCAGCGCGTTCAGCGTCCGGACGGGCGCAATCTCGCCCCGCATGTCGAGCGTCCCGCTGCCCCGCGTGATCGTACCGTTGGCGAGGATGCCGAGGTCGGCGCCGCGCGCGCGCGCATCGCGCAGCGTGATTTTCTCCGGCGTCATCTGCAACGGCACTTCGAGGCGGCTGAAGCCGATTCCCGGCCCCGACAGCGCATCGACGATGCCGATGGGCGAGACCAGCGTGATCAGGCGCGCCAGCGCCGGCCCGTCGAGCAGGACGAAGTCCTCGATCGAGGCCACGGCGTCGAGGGGCCGGCCCGGCAGCTTGTCATCGAAATGGCCGACGACCTTCAGCCGGCCGCCCTTGACGTTGTCGGACCAGTCGAGCGCGTGCAGGACCACGCCGGCATCGTTGGAGTTGATCGTCAGGGCGCGACGGTCGGCGCCGGCACGGTCGAGGTCGAGGGTGAAGTCGCCACCCCCGGGCAGTGTCGCCCGGACATGCGCGGCATGCGCGGCCTCCGCACCGAGCTCGAGCGTCCCGGAGACGTTGGCCATCACGGTCTCCTCGCCGAGGCGTACCCGGCCGATCGGCGCGGCCGGCGCGATGCGCACGACCAGCGGCTCGCCGTCGCCGTCGTCGGTGTGCTCGAAGCGCTCGACCAGCCCGCGCAGGTCGAGTTCGCGGCCCGACAGCTCGATCTCCGGCCCCCTGTCGCCGCCGAACACGACGCCGCCCGCGACATCCGTACCCGGCAGGCTGAAGCGGCTGACCGTCAGGCGCTTCAGTGACGGCCACGCCGCTGTTGCGTCGGCAGCGAACGTCGCGGCGCCCGCCGCCACCAGCCCGCCCGCGTCGATCGAGATTTCCGGCAGGGCGGAAAGCCTCTCGCCGGCCACGTCCCAGCGGGCGCGTGCCCGCCCGGGCGTGCCGGGCGGCTTCGACCAGTCGAATGGAGCCAGCGCGAGACGTGCCTCGGACAGGTCGATGTCGGCGCTTCCCGACGCACGTGCGTCATCCGCGACCGCGTGCTGAAGGCGAACGAACACCTTGCCGTCGAGCCACGGCGCGACATTGATCCCGAGTGCCCGTCGCTGCGCCGCGTCGAGGGCGAAGCTGGCTTCGTACTGCCGCCGCGGACCGCCGCCGGAGCCGAGGCGCTCGGACCATTTCGCGACCATCGGCACCGGTCCGAGCTGAAGCGCCCCCGCGGCGACGAGCGACTTCGGATCGACGGAGAGAGCGATCGACCCGCCGGCCACGGGCTGGCCGAGCGGCCCATGCTCGATCGCCACGTCTTCGAGCTTCGCCTCGGCCCTGACGTCGATGTCGGCAAAGCGCAACCGGGCGATCAGCGGAAACTTCACCGTCACCTGGGTGCGCTGGCGACCGGATATTCCCGACGGGGCGAAGCCCAGCGCGCTGGCGTATCCCAGCGGTTTCTGGTCGATCACCTCGAGGGCCGGCCGGATGCCGCCGGCAACGTCGACGGCGATGTCGATCGTCTCCAGCGTGCCGGGCGGCGAGGCCAGCCCGCGTATGTCGATCGTCGCCTTCTGCAGCCGCATGCCGCGCATTTCGCCCGCGTCGGCCGTGACGGTCAGACTGTCGGCGTCGAAGACGGCGCGCGCGCGAACGTCGCGCACCGGTTCCATCGGACGCAGGAAGTGCACGGTGATGCCGGCGCCCGCCATGTCGCCGCCCAGTTCGCGGATGGCGAGCGCCGTCGGGTCGGCAGCGGGCGCGGTGCCGGCAAGATGCAGGCGCGCAACGTCGACCGTGCCCTGCTTCAGGTTGCCGGTGACCCATTCGCGCGGCACGGCGCCAAGATCTTCCGGCCAGTATCGGGCAAGCTCGTCGAGCCGCACCGCGCGCGCCTCGCCGTCGAGCCGCAGGTCGAGTTCGTCGCCGCGGTGAACGACCTCCGCCTTGAGCGAAACGGCCGGACCGCCGAGGTCGGCCATCGCCTCGTCGACGACGAGACGCCCCGCGGCCACCTCGATACGCCCGCGCAGGGCCAGCGCCGTCACCGCCAGCCGGTCCTTGTAGAATTCCGGCAGCGACAGCGTGCCGGCACCGCCGGCGAGATCGAACGTCAGCCCCTCGGGCGCCAGGTCGGGACCGAGCGTCGCTGCCAGTGTCCCGGTCAGCGGCAGGTCGATGCGGCCGAGCGGCGCGAACAGCGGCTCGATGGCCGCCAGCATGGCCGGCGGCATGTCGGCGAAGCCGAGGCCGAGTTCGAGGCCGCGCCCGTGCGCCCAGCGCGCCGACACCTCGAAGCGGCCGCGCAGGTCGCCCTGCTCGACGACGAAGGTTCCCTCGCCCACGAGGCCGCGCGCATCGCGATCGACGCCGAACGTGACGCGCGGCGCCATCCAGACGACGCCGTTGCGCCGGTCGTCGACCGTCAGGAATCCGGAATCGACGGCGATGCGGGTGAGCCAGCCGACCGAACGATCCTCGGCCGGCGGGAGGTAGAAACCTTCGAGGAGGCGCGCGATCGCCGCCGCGGCTTCTGCGTCGGCCGCCTCGTCACGGCCTTCGGAGCCGTCGATGCCGAGGTCGACGACGCCGTCCTCGCGGCGCACAAGCTTGAGACGAGGACCGAGCAGTTCGATCGATGTCGGCGCGACGACGCCCGCCAGGAGGGCACGCAGGCTGAAGCGGACCGATGCCTCGGGCACCGATGCGAAAACGCGGCCATCCTCGCCGACCAGCCGCAGGTCGAGCACCCGCACGTCGAGCGCCCGTTCGAGCCCGGCCCACAACAGCACGGTGCGGCCCAGGCGCACGCGCGCCGGCGCGTCAGGATCGGTCAGCTCGTCCTCGATGTAGGGCGTGAGGAAGTCGAGCGACATCGGCCCGCGACCGAGCTGCCACGCAACAACGCCAGCCAGCAGACCGATGCCGACCACGACGGCCGCGACGAACTGGAGAGCGATCTTCGATGTCCGCGCGATCAGCAAACCTGTGCCCGTTCCCGGCCGGGGCGGCGGGTCGGCTTGACCGGATTCCCGTCCTCCCCCAGTCTGCGTGAAATTCCCACCGGTGCCCATGATCCTGTCATTCATCGCCGAGCCCGAGCGACTGCCGCGCGCCGCCGATCCGGCCCGCGTCGAGACGGGGCTGGCGCGCTGGCACGAGGCGGCCCAGCGCAGCGGCGACGAGACGCTGGTCGCCTTCGCCCGCGAACTGGCGACGGCGCCGGACTCCGGCCGCCTGCTCGCCGGGATCTTCTCCGGCAGTCCATACCTTACCACCCTGCTGCTTCGCGACGTGGCATGGACGCGCACGGCCTTCGAGGCCGGCCTCGACGGGGCCTGGCGCCTCGTCGAGGCGGAACTGGCCGCCTTCGACCCCGCCACGCCCGATCGCAAGGCGGTCATGGTCGCGCTGCGGCAGGCGCGCTGGCGGGCGGCCCTGATAACCGCGCTCGCCGACCTCGGCGGCGCCTGGCCGGTCGAGACCGTCGTCGAGCGCCTGTCGGACTTCTGCGACACGGCCGTGGCAACGGCGGTCCGCCACCTGCTCGCCGACGCCGCCCGGCGCAACGTCCTGTCCCTGCCCGATCCGGCCGACCCCGCTGTCGGTGCGGGCTACGTCGTCCTCGCGGTCGGCAAGCTCGGCGCGCGCGAACTCAACTATTCCAGCGACATCGACCTCATCGTCGTGTTCGACGACGAACGCATCGAGACACAGGCGCGCGACGAGCTGCAGCCGGCTTTCGTGCGCCTGACGCGCGAACTGGTGCGCCTGCTGGAGGAACGCACGGGCGACGGCTACGTCTTCCGCACCGACCTGCGGCTGCGGCCGGACCCGGGGGCGACGCCTGTCGCCATCTCCACCGAGGCGGCGCTGACGTACTACGAATCGCTGGGCCAGAACTGGGAGCGGGCGGCGCTGATCAAGGCGCGCCCCGTGGCCGGCGACATCGCGGCGGGAAAGGCCTTCCTCGACCAGCTCCGGCCCTTCCTGTGGCGCCGCCACCTCGACTTCGCGGCGATCCAGGACATCCACTCGATCAAGCGCCAGATCCATGCCCACAAGGGCGGCTCGACCGTCGCCGTCGAGGGCCACGACATCAAGGTCGGGCGCGGCGGCATCCGCGAGGTCGAGTTCTTCGCACAGACGCAGCAGCTCATCTGGGGCGGACGCGACCCCACCGTCCGCAGTCCGCGCACCGTGCCGGCGATCCGCGCGCTCGTCGCCGCCGGCCGCGTCGAACCCGCCGTCGCCGACGACATGACCGGCGCCTACTGGTACCTGCGGCGGCTGGAACACCGCCTGCAGATGGTCGCCGACCAGCAGACCCAGCGCCTGCCCGCCGACGCCGAGGGCATCGCGCGGCTGGCCGCCTTTCTCGGCCACGACTCGGCGGATGCCTTCCGCGCCGAACTGGTGACGACGCTACGTCTGGTCGAAAACCACTACGCCGAGCTGTTCGAGGACTCGGCGCCGCTCGGCGCCGAGGGCTCGCTGGTGTTCACCGGCGCCGAGGACCATCCCGACACGATCGCCACCCTGACCGGCATGGGCTATGCCGAGCCGAGCGTCGTCGCCGCCCAGGTGCGCGGCTGGCATCACGGCCGCTACCGCGCCATGCGCTCGACGCGGGCGCGCGAGATCCTGACCGAACTGATGCCGGCCCTGCTCGGCGCCTTCGCCCGCACCGCCAGTCCCGACCAGGCGTTGCGCCGCTTCGACGCCTTCCTCGCCGGCCTGCCGGCCGGGGTGCAGCTCTTCTCGCTGTTCCACTCCAACCCGCCGCTGCTCGATCTCGTTGCGGAGATCATGGGCACCTCGCCGCGCCTCGCCGAGATCCTGTCGCGCAACCCGCTGCTGCTCGATGCCGTGCTCGATCCCGGCTTCCTCGCCGCGCCCGGCGACGCTGCGACCCAGCGCGCGAGCCTGGAGGAACGCCTCGCCGAGGCGCGCGACATGCAGGACGTGATGGACCTGTCGCGGCGCTGGGCGGGCGACGTGCAGTTCCGCATCGGCGTGCAGATCCTGCGCGGCGCCATCGACATCGACACCGCCGGGGTGGCCATGGCCGACATGGCCGACGCCATCCTCGGCGCCCTGCTGCCGCGCATCGAGGACGAATTCGCCGCCCGCCACGGCCACATCGCGGGCGACGGCTTCGCCGTGCTGGCGCTGGGCAAGTACGGCGGCCGCGAATTGACGGCCGGGTCGGACCTCGACCTCGTCTTCCTCTACGACGTGCCGGAGGGCGACGATCCGCGCTCGGACGGGCCGCAGCCGCTGTCGCCGTCGCACTACTGGCAGCGTCTCGGCCAGCGCCTCGTCAACGCGCTGACGGCGCAGACCGGCGACGGCCGCCTGTTCGCCGTCGACATGCGCCTGCGCCCGTCGGGCAATGCCGGACCGCTGGCCGTCAGCCTCGACGCCTTCGCCCGCTACCAGGCCGACACCGCGTGGACGTGGGAGCATCTGGCGCTGACGCGCACGCGCGTCGTCGCGGCATCGCCAGCCTTTGCCGCGCGCATCGAGGACGCCGTCCGGACGGCCCTGACGCGCGAACGCTCAGGCGACGCGCTGCTGCTCGCCGTCGCCGACATGCGGGCGCGCATGGAGGCGGCCAACCGGGCGACGACGCAATGGCAGATCAAGCACGCCCGTGGCGGCCTCGTCGACTGCGAGTTCCTTGCCCAGTATCTCGAACTGCGCCACGCCCACGATCACCCCGAGGTCCTCGACCCGGCCACCGCGGACGCCTTCCGGGCGCTCGGCCGCGCCGGTCTGCTCGACGCGGCAACGGCGGACGAACTGGCCGAGGCGACGCTGTTCTGGCGCCATCTGCAGGGCCTGCTCCGCCTTGCCGCCGAGGAAGGCCGCGATCCCGCCGGCTATCCGGCGCCGCTGCGCCAGTTGCTGGCGCGCGCCGGAGAGGCCGTTGACTTCGCCGGGCTCGAAGCGAAGGTTGCGGCGACCGCGGCGCGCGTCACGGCGCACTGGGAACGCATCATCGAGACGCCGGCCGCGGCCCTGCGCGCGGCGGCGCCGGCAACGAGGGAGAACGGACAATGAGCGTCGAGGAAGGCAAGAAGGCGCCCGACTTCACCCTGCCGACGGACGGCGGCGGCAAGGTGACGCTGTCGAAGCTGCGCGGCAAGCCGGTGATCGTCTACTTCTACCCGAAGGACGACACCAGCGGCTGCACCGCCGAGGCCTGCGGCTTCCGGGACTCCCTGCCCGACTTCCGCAAGGCGAAGGCCGAGATCATCGGCATCTCCAAGGACAGCGTCGCCCGCCACGACAAGTTCAAGGCCAAGTACGACCTGCCCTTCACGCTCGCCAGCGACGAGGACGGCAAGGTGTGCGAGGCCTATGGCACGTGGATCGAGAAATCCATGTACGGCCGCAAGTACATGGGCATCGACCGCGCCACCTTCCTGATCGACGCCGACGGCAAGGTCCGCAAGGCGTGGCGCAAGGTGAAGGTGCCCGGCCACGTCGCCGAGGTGCTGGCGGCGGCGAAGGCCCTGTAGGACGGCGCACGGCAAGCCGCCGTGAACGACCGGCCGGCGGCGCGCGGATTCGGCGAGCGCGAGATCGCCCTGGCGCTGCTGTTCCTCGTGCCGGGCATGTTCGCCACCAACATCGTCGTCGCCCGCGCCGTCGAGGGCCACGTACCGCCGGTCGCGCTGGCCTTCTGGCGCTGGGCCGGCGTGTTCGTGCTACTGGCGCCGGTGACGCTGGGGCCGCTGTGGCGGGCGCGCACGCAGGCGCTGCGCGAATGGCGCGATCTCCTCGTTCTCGGCACCCTCGGCATGGGCATCTGCGGCGCCTTCGTCTACATCGGCGCGCGGACCACCACGGCGACCAATATCGGACTGATCTACGCCGCCGCGCCGGTGCTCATCGTCGTGCTCGCGGCGCGGCTCGGGGGCGAGCGGCTGGGCCGCCGCCAGCTCGCCGGCACAATGCTGTCGCTCGTCGGCGTGCTGGTGCTGGTGCTACGCGGCGACCCGGACGTCCTGCTGCACCTCGCCTTCGTGCCCGGCGACCTGTGGGTCGCCGTCGCCGCGGCGTCGTGGGGCCTCTACTCGGTGCTGCTGCGCTATCGCCCGACGGCGCTGGCGCCGCCGGTCCGCCTCGCCGCCATCACGCTCGCCGGCCTCGCCGTGCTGGCGCCCTTTCACCTCGGCGAGGCGCTTTCCGGCGACGTTCCGCATCTCGACGCCGCGACGATCGGGGCCGTCGTGCTGGTCGCCGTGGTGCCGGGCTGGGGCGCCTATACCGGCTATGCCCGCATCCAGCGCGCGCTCGGCGTCGGCCTCACCAGCCTCGTGCTCTACCTGTCGCCGCTATGGGCGACGGCGCTGGCCTGGCTGCTGCTCGACGAGCACCTCGCAGCCTACCATGTCGCCGGCGCGGTGCTCGTGCTGGTCGGTGTATTCATGGCAACGCGATATCGCACGAATTCCTGACTCGACCGGATTTGCGTCAGGGATGGCGCAATCGCCACTTGACATTTCCGTGCGAAAATCGCATCATTTATCTCACGCTCGCCGTGTGGCCATTTGGCAGCAAGCGGGCCGGAGCGATTACCCTGACGCGGCCGCTCCCTTCCCCCGCTCCAGCCGAGCGGCCAGCGAGGCTTCAAGGAAGCGGTCGATGTCGCCGTCGAGCACGGCCTGGGCGTTGCCCGTCTCGACGCCGGTCCGCAGGTCCTTGACCATCTGGTAGGGCTGCAGGACGTAGCTGCGGATCTGGTGGCCCCAGCCGATGTCCGTCTTCTGCGCCTGCTCGGCCGCGGCGATCTCCTCGCGCCTCTGCAGTTCGTGCTCGTAGAGGCGCGCCTTCAGCATGTTCATCGCGGTGTCGCGGTTGCGGTGCTGCGAGCGGTCGTTCTGGCACTGCACGACGATGTTGGTCGGCAGATGGGTGATGCGGACAGCGCTTTCCGTCCGGTTGACGTGCTGGCCGCCGGCGCCCGAGGCGCGATAGACGTCGACGCGCAGGTCCTTGTCATCGATGACGATGTTGATGGAGTCGTCGACCACCGGATAGACCCAGACCGAGGCGAAGGCGGTGTGGCGGCGCGCCGCCGCGTCGAAGGGCGAGATGCGGACGAGGCGGTGGACGCCGGACTCGGTCTTGAGCCAGCCATAGGCGTTGGGGCCCGTGACCATGAAGGTGGCGGACTTGACACCGGCCTCCTCGCCCGGGCTCTCCTCGAGCCACTCGACCTTGAAGTCGTGATCCTCGGCCCAGCGCGCGTACATGCGGGCCAGCATCTCGGCCCAGTCCTGGCTGTCGGTACCGCCGGCGCCGGCATGGACCTCGACGTAGCAGTCGTTGCCGTCGGCCTCGCCGGACAGCAGGCTCTCGAGCTGCAGCTTGTCGGCCCGGGCCTCCAGCGCGGCGAGCTGGGCCTCGGCCTCGGCAAGGGTCGCTTTGTCGCCTTCGTCCTCGGCCAGCTCGATCAGCGTGAGAGCGTCGTCGAGATCACGTTCCGCGGTACGCACGGCCTCGACGGCGCGGGCGATGCCACCGCGCTCGCGCATCAGCGCCTGGGCGCGCGCCTGGTCGTTCCACAGCGCCGGATCGGCGGAAGCGGCGTCGAGTTCGGCGAGACGGGCGAGGCTGCGGTCCCAGTCAAAGGTGCCTCCGCAGCAGGTCGATGGACTCGCGGATGCGCTCGGCGGCGGCGGCGATTTCGGCACGCATGACTGTCCCCCGACCCTAGTAGATGCCCTGGCCGCCGGTCGCGCCGACCGCCGGGGCATCGACGCCCGGCGGGGTGGCAATCCTGGCCGGCGCGCCGGCCACCGGTTCCGTCCCGGTCTTGAAGGCCTCGACGATGGCATTGCGCTGACCCGGCTCGGCCACCTCGCCCGTGTCCGGATCGACGCGCACCAGCCGGATGCCCGGCGGGATGCGGAACGGCACGCCCGGCTTGTCCTTCAGCGCGGCGGCCATGAAGTCGCGGAATATCGGCACCGCGACGGCGGACCCGGTCTCGCGCCGGCCGAGCGTGCGCGGCTGGTCGAAGCCGACGAAGACGCCGACCGCAAGATCGGGCGCGAAGCCGACGAACCAGGCGTCGACATCGTCGTTGGTCGTGCCGGTCTTGCCGCCGAGCGGCTTGCCGATGACCGAGATGGCGCGCCCCGTGCCGCGGTCGACCACGCCTTGCAGCATCGAGACCATCTGGTAGGCGGTCGTCGCATCGACGATCTGCGGCCGGTCGTCCGGCAGGCGCGGCGGCGGATCGTTGTCGAAAATCTCCGTGCGGCAGCCCGGACACTCGCGCGTGTCGTGGCGGTACACGGTGCGGCCATGGCGGTCCTGGATGCGGTCGATCATGGTCGGCACGATGCGCCGGCCGCCGTTGACGATCATGGCGTAGGCCGTCGTCATGCGCATCGCCGTGGTTTCCGCCGCGCCGATTGCCATGCTCAGCATCTCGGGCATGTTGTCGACGACGCCGAAGCGCTCGGCATAGTCGGCCACGCGCTCCATGCCGATGGTCTGGGCGATGCGCACGGTCATCAGGTTCTGCGAGTGCTCGATGCCCTGGCGCATCGGCGTCGGGCCGAGATACTCGCCGGTGTAGTTGGCCGGCTTCCACTTGCCGATCACCGGCCCGAGGTCGAGCACGAACGGGGCGTCGAGCACGATCGTCGCCGGGGTGAAGCCGGCATCGAGCGCGGCCATGTAGACGAACGGCTTGAACGACGAGCCGGGCTGCCGCATCGCCTGCGTCGCCCGATTGAACTCGCTGCGGGCGTAATCGAGCCCGCCGGCCATCGCCAGCACGCGGCCGGTGTGCGGGTCGAGCGCGACGAGCGCACCCTCGACGTTCGGCACCTGGCGCAGCGCGAAGCGGTCCTTGCCGCCGTCGCCCTCGTCGTCGCCGGTTGCGGCCGGCTCGACCAGCACGACGTCGAGCACCGCCAGCACGTCGCCGACCTTGCCGACGGCGCCGCCGACGCGCTGGTCCGGCAGGGTCTCGCGCGCCCACTTGACGGCGGCGAGCGGAATGCGGCCGCGCGTACCGTCGACGAGACCGATCTTCGCCTCGGCGTCGGCAACCTCGAGCACGACGGCGAGATTCCAGTCGCCGGCGCCGGCCGGCCGCTGCACCTGGGCGAGCGCGCCGCGCCAGTCGTCGGCACTGGCCAGCTTCGTCACCGGGCCGCGCCAGCCGTGGCGGCGGTCGTAGGCGATGAGCCCATCGCGCAGGGCGCGGTTGGCGATGTCCTGCAGGCGCGGGTCGACCGTCGTGCGCACCGACAGGCCACCGGCGTAGAGCGCGTTCTCGCCCTGCCGCGCGGCCAGCTCGCGGCGTACATCCTCGACGAAGTAGGCCGCCTCCTCGAAGGCGTCGGCGCCGCGCTGGGCCACCTCCAGCGGCGCGCGAAGCGCCGCCTCGGCCACATCGGCACTGATGGCGCCGTCCTCGAGCATGCGGCCGATGACGTAGTTGCGGCGCTCGATTGCCGCTTCGCGGCGACGCACGGGGTGGTAATTGTTCGGCGCCTTCGGCAGCGCGGCGAGATAGGCCGCCTCGGCCACCGTCAGCTCGTCGAGCGACTTGCCGAAATAGTTGATGGCCGCCGCCGCGACGCCGTAGCTGCCGAAGCCGAGATAGATCTCGTTGAGGTACAGTTCGAGGATGTGTTCCTTGGTGTAGGCGCGTTCCAGACGCAGGGCGACGATCGCCTCGCGGATCTTGCGCCGCAGCGACACTTCCTTCGACAGCAGGAAATTCTGTGCCACCTGCTGCGTGATGGTCGACGCCCCGACCGGGCGCTTGCCCGTGCCGATGTTGCGCAGGTTGGTGAAGGCGGCGCTGGCGATGCCGGGCAGGTCGATGCCCGAATGCGTGAAGAAGGTCTTGTCCTCGGCCGAGATGAAGGCGTCGATCACGCGCCGCGGCACCGCCGAAAACGGCACGAAGACCCGCCGCTCGGTGGCGAACTCGGCCAGCAGGCTGCCGTCGCCGGCATAGATGCGCGAGGCTACCGGCGGCTCGTAGACGGCGAGCTGCTGGGTATCCGGCAGGCCGCGCCCGTAGTGCCAGAACACCCACAGCAGGCCGCCGCCCGCGACGAGGATCGCGAGAACGGACAGTCCGCCGAGAATGAACAACGCCTTGCGCATCGGGTCCGATCGGAGGCTTGGGCCGGCCGGCGGGTTTATAGCAGGTCGGCCCGCAGGTATATCCCCAACACGAGACCCGACCCCGGGTCCGACCCTTGGTTCAACCCGGGGCCTTCTGCCGGCCGAGTATGGCGACAGCGTGGCGCGCCCGGTCAGCTCGCCTTGTCGCCGATGCCGAAGAAGCGGTCGATGGCGCGGACCAGCGCCCCGGTGAGCCTCCGCCGGTAGGGCGCCGACTGAAGCTGCCGCTCGTCCTCGCGGTTCGACAGGTAGCCCAGTTCGATCAGCACCGAGGGCACTTCCGGCGACTTGAGGACGGCGAAACCCGCCGAGCGCCACGGCCGCACCAGCAGGGGATGATCGCGGCCGGCCTCGCCGATGACGTAGTCGCGGGCAAAGCGCACGGACTGCTCGTTGGTCTTGGCCTGGGCGAAGTCGATGAGGATGTTCTGGACGTCCTCGGGATAGCCGTCGAGGTCGACGCCGCCGATCACATCGGACTTGTTCTCCAGCGCCGCCAGCGCCGCCGCCTCGTCGTCCGACGCGTCGCGCGACAGGGTGTAGACCGACAGGCCACGCAGGTTCCGGCTCGGGTTTGTGTTGACGTGGAGCGACACGAACAGCGCCCCGCCGGCCCGGTGCGCGATGCCGACCCGCTCGCGCAGCGGCAGGAAGATGTCGCGGTCGCGCGTCATGACGACCTTGTAACGACCGCTGTCCTCGAGCTGGCGGCGCAGTTCCTGCGCGAAATCGAGCACGATCGTCTTTTCGTAGGCGCCCGACGGGCCGATGGCCCCGGGGTCGACGCCGCCATGCCCGGCATCGACGACGATTACCGGCCGCGTGTCGTGCGACGGCCGCGGCGCCGGCACGGCGACGGCCGGCAGGGGTTCGGGCCGCGACGGCCGGGCCGGACGGAGAGAAGTAAGGAACTCGTCGCGGGGGGCGCCGGCGAAATCGAAGACGTAGCGCCAGTCGTGCCCGCCCTCGGGGCGCAGCACCAGCTTGCGGACGAGCTTCGCCGGTTCCTTGAGGTCGAGCACCAGGCGGCTCGTGCCAGGCCGGAACAGGCCATAGCGCAGCTTGTCGACAAGGCCGAGCGCGGCCCCCGTCCGGTCGGTGGCGAGGGCGAAATCCACGCCGGAGAGATCGACGACGATGCGGTAGGGATCGGCCAGGCCGAACAGCGAAATGGCCGTTTCCGTCGTGGTCTCGAGGACGAGGCGTGTCTCGGCGCCCTGCAGCCCGAGGCGAATGTCGCGGACTTCGGCGGCGCGCGCCGGTGTCGTGACCACCAGAGCGAGCAGAAGCGCCATCGCCAGCCCGCCCAAGGTGGCGATCGAGAGCGCCCGCAGGCGGGCGTGCCGGGCACGGTCGCCACGCTGCATTTCCGCCGTATAGCGGCAGGCGCCGCGCCGCCGCAACCGGCTCTCCGGCGATGCCGCGATCACGGTTGTCGGCGCACAGGCGCAACGCTATGTTGAATTCGCGAACTGCCACGGGTTTCCGTCGCCAACCGGATGGTCGGGCGGCGGCCCAGCAGGGCAGGCCGATGAGCGCGGCACGCTGCGCAAGCGCGTAACGACTGCCGCCGACCCGGACCCTGTGCCGCTGGTGACGACCCGGCCGGCAAAGAGTGCAACGTCGACGCAGCCCCGCGGCCAGTGCTCCGGGTGCGGTCGCTCGGAGCCCGCCGTCCTGGCATGGATTTTTTCCTGCCGTTCGACGTCGGACCCGCGATCGCTCTGCGTCGAGACAGGCGGCCGCCGCCGGGTCCGTTGTTCGCGCGGGCGTGGCGGACGGTACCGCGGGACACAGACGAAAAATGACAAAGCGCATGCTGATCGACGCGGCCCACGCCGAGGAAACGCGGGTCGTCGTCATCGATGGCAATCATCTTGCCGATTTCGACTACGAGACCACCACCAAGAAGCAGATCAAGGGCAACATCTACCTGGCCAAGATCACCAGGGTCGAACCGTCGCTGCAGGCGGCCTTCGTCGAGTTCGGCGGCAACCGCCACGGCTTCCTTGCCTTCAACGAAATCCATCCCGACTACTACCGCATCCCCGTCGAGGACCGCGAGAAGCTGATCGCCGAGACGCGGCGCAACGGTGAGGCCGACGACGGCGAGGAGGACGCCCCGCGCAGCGCCGAGGCGGGCGAGCACATCGCCGGCGAGGGCGACGAGCTGGAGCAGATCGGCGACGCCCAGCGGCAGCGCCTGCGCAGCTTCTCGCGGCACTACAAGATCCAGGAAGTGGTCAAGCGCCGGCAGATCATGCTGGTGCAGGTGGTCAAGGAGGAGCGCGGCAACAAGGGCGCGGCCCTCACCACCTTCCTCTCCCTGCCCGGCCGCTACTGCGTGCTGATGCCCAACACCTCGCGCGGCGGCGGCATCAGCCGCAAGATCGCCAATCCGGCACACCGCAAGAAGCTGCGCGAGATCCTCTCCGATCTCGACGTGCCCGACGGCATGGCGGTGATCATGCGCACCGCCGGGGTCGAGCGGTCGAAGGCCGAGGTCAAGCGCGACTACGAGTACCTGCGCCGCCTGTGGGACGAGATCCGCGAGGCGACGATGAAGGCCACGGCGCCGGCGCTGATCTACGAGGAGGGCGACGTCGTCAAGCGCGCGCTGCGCGACATCTACAGCCGCGACATCGAGGAAGTGCTGGTCGACGGCGACGAAGCCTACAAGACGGCCCGCGGCCTGATGCGGACGATGATGCCGTCGCACGCCAAGCGGGTGAAGAAGTACGCCGACACGGAAATTCCGCTGTTCCACCGCTACAAGATCGAGAGCCAGCTCGATGCCATCCACGAGCAGGTGGTGACGCTGCGCTCGGGCGGCTACGTCGTGTTCAACCAGACCGAGGCGCTGGTCGCCATCGACGTCAACTCGGGCCGCGCCACGCGCGAGCGCAACATCGAGCAGACGGCGCTGAAGACGAACCTCGAAGCCGCCGATGAAGTCGCCCGGCAACTGCGCCTGCGCGATCTCGCCGGCCTCGTCGTCATCGACTTCATCGACATGGACGACAGCCGCAACGACGCCGCCGTCGAGCGCCGGCTGAAGGAGGCGATGAAGCAGGACCGGGCGCGCCTGCAGGTCGGCCGCATCTCGCCCTTCGGCCTGCTCGAGCTGTCGCGCCAGCGCCTGCGTCCCAGCGTGGTCGAGGCGTCGAGCGAGGTCTGCCCGACCTGTCGCGGCTCGGGTCACGTCCGCTCGACGGAGTCGACGGCGCTGCGCGTGCTGCGCGCGATCGAGGAGGAGGGCATCCGGGGCCGCGCCGCATCCATCAACGTGATGGTGCCGCCGGCCGTGGCGATCTACGTGCTGAACCACAAGCGGCTCGCGCTCGGTACCATCGAGCAGCGATACGGATGCAGCATCACGGTGGGTGCCGACGACGAGCTGGTGCCACCCGCCTACCGCATGGAGACCGTGCGCGGCGAGGCGCGGCCAGCCGGAGAGACCGGTGCGGCGCCTGAAGTCGACGACGAGGAGGAGGACGAGGCGCCGCGCGCCGCGGAGCGCAGCGACAGCCGTCGCGAAGGACGCCGCGACGGCGGACGCGACGGACGCCGCGATGGCCGGCGCGACAGCCGCGACGAGGAGCGCGGCGAGCGTCACCGCGACGAACGCGCCGACGAGCGCCGCGAGGCGCGCAGTGGCGACGAGGGCGAAGGTGGGCGCGAGGGCAGCCGCGAGGATGGCGGTCGCCGCCGCCGCCGGCGCCGCCGGCGTCGCGACGACGACGGCGCGCGGACGCCACGCGACAACGCCGCCGCGCCGGCCGAGGCCGAGGACGACGACGCCCTGCCGGAGGGAACGGACGCCGCCGACGACGATGGCGGCGAGGAGGCCGCACAGCGTTCCGCCAGCCGCGACGAGGGCGATGACGGCACGCCGGCGCGACGCCGCCGTGGCCGCCGCGGCGGCAGGCGCAGGCGCCGCGACGGCGAGCGGGGCAACGGCACGGCGCGCGACGGGCAGTCCGCCGCCGCCAACGACGCCGGCGAGGACTTCCCGGGCTACGCGAGTTCGCTACCGGGCCCGGACCTCGATGTGGAACCGGAAGGCGACGAAGAGACGGAGACGCACGACGTCGCCGCGACCGCCGCGGCAGAACCCGTGATCGTCGAGGAGGCCACGGGCGACGAGCCGGTCGAGGAAACGCCCGTGATCGTCGAGGACGCCCAGGACGACGCGCCGGCCGAGGCCGCCCCGGAACCGGAAGCCGAGCCCGTGCCCGCCGCGACGGCCGAGGTCGAAATGACCCCGCCGCCCGCCGAGCCGGAGCCCGCGCCGGAACCCGTTCCGGCCGGCCCGCCGCGTCGCGGCTGGTGGAACCGGCTCACGAACTGAGGGCGCCGCCCTTCCAGTCGACCAGCCGATCGGCGGCGGCAGCGATTTCCGCCTCGCCGCCGGCGAAGGAAAAGCGCACGTAACGGTGGCCGCGCCGGGGATCGAAATCGACCCCCGGCGTGATCGCCACGCCGGTCTCCGCCAGGACGCGACGGCAGAATGCCGGGCTGTCGTTGGTCAGCCGGCCGACATCGGCATAGATGTAGAAGGCGCCGTCCGCCGCCGCGAGATCGCCGAAGCCGGCCTCGGGCAGCCTTTCGAGCAGCAGCGCGCGGTTGCGCGCGTAGCGCCGCACGTTCTCGCGCAGCTCGTCGTGGCAGTCGAACACGGCAAGCGCGCCGTGCTGCGACAGGGTCGGCGGCGACACCGCGAAGTTCTGCGCCAGGCAATCGACCGGCCGCACGAGGTCCTCGGGCAGCACCAGCCAGCCGAGGCGCCAGCCGGTCATCGCGAAATACTTCGAGAAGCTGTTGACGACGATCGCCTCGTCGCCGAACGACAGCGCCGTCGGTGCCGGCTCGCCATAGACGATGCCGTGATAGATCTCGTCGGAGACGAAACGCACGCCGCGCGCGCGGCACCATGCGCTGAGCGCCGCGAGGCCCGCCGCGTCGACCATCGTGCCGGTGGGGTTCGAGGGGCTGGCGACGATCAGCCCGTCGAGCGCTCCGTCGAGACGATCGAGCAGCGCCGGGGTCGGCTGGAAGCGGTCCTCCGGCCCCGTTTCGATCGGCACCGTCTCGACGCCCAGCGCCGTGAGGATGTTGCGATAGGCGGGATAGCCGGGCGCCGCGACGGCGACGCGGTCGCCGGCCTCGAAGGCGGCGAGGAAGGCGAGGATGAAGCCGCCCGACGATCCCGTCGTCACGACGATGCGCGACGCCGGCACCGACACCCCGTAGAAATCGCGGTAATGCCGCGCCAGGGCCTCGCGCAGCGCCGGCATGCCGAGGGCGTCGGTATAGCCGAGGCGCTCGGTCCCCAGCGCTGCGCGGGCGGCCGCGACGACGCCCGCCGGCGCGCCGGTGCCCGGCTGGCCCACCTCGAGGTGCATCACCTCGGCCCCGGTCGCCGCACGCGCATTGGCGTCGCGCAGCACGTCCATGACGATGAACGGGTCGATCCGCCCGCGACCCGCGACCTTGAGGACCATCGCCGCGCCCGCCCTAGCGATCCGCCATGACGGCGAGCCCAAACCCCGTGGGATCGGTCTCGAACGCACAGCGCGGCTGCACGCGCGGCACGCCCATGGCGCACTGGATCGCCTGCAGATGCGGCCCGCCGCCTTCGGCCGTTCCCGAGGTGATGGCGGCAACCGTCGGCGCGAGGTTGATGTCGTCGCGCTCGGCGTCGCGCAGCAGGCGCCCGACGGCGGCGACGGAGCCGTTGCGCGAGCCGGCGACGGCGACGTATCCGCGCTGGGTCGGCACGTTGACCCGCATGGCCACCACCAGCGTGTCCGCAGCGTTCACGACGTCCGTGCCCGGCAGGAGGATGCCGAGGCCGCGCGCCATGCGGGCCTGGCCGAACGCCCGGCCGAGGGTGAATGAGCAGGCGACCATCTGGCCGTCGCGATCGAGGGCGACGACGCTGGCCCCGGCCGCCGGGCCGGCGGACGCCGCGACGGTGCCGCCGCCCGACCGCCAGGCCGCCAGAGCCGCCGGTCCGCCGGTCGGCGCCGGTGCCGCGATCAGCATGTCGTTGTCGTCGGCCTGTTGCGCGGGCGGCCCCAGCACCGGCACGTAATCGCGCATGTCCTCCGGCGTCAGGCGCCAGCCGACGGTCGTCGCCGCCTCCGCATAGCGGGTCGCGAGCTGACCGACATAAAGATCGCCGGGCCCGCGCGTCCGCAGGGCCGACAGCACGGCTGCCAGTTCGACCTGGCGGACCACCGTGCCCTCGGCCGGCGCGCGGCCGCCCGCGATCGAGAATATGGCGGCGGCGGCAGGGTCGGCGGCCAGCCGCGCGGCATCGCGTGCCAGATCGCGGGCGAAGGCCCGCGAGATCGCATGACCGTCGCGCGCCAGCAGTTCGCCGGGCAGCAGCAGATCGGCCCATGGCAGGCGGCCGTAGCGCGCGTGCAGCGCGAACAGGCCGCGCACGTTGCCGGGCACGACGCCGAGCGTCGCGTCGCCGCGCGCCAGCGTCGGCAGGAAGACGACGGCCTCGTCGCGCTTCTCGAAGAAGTCGTGCATGACGCAGGCGCCGCCGCCGCCGAGGCTGGCGGCCGATGGCATGGTCACGGCCATGGTGAAATAGGCGGCGATGGCGGCGTCCGCCGCCCGGCCGCCCGCCGTCAGGACGTCGCGCGCGACGACCGCGGCGCGCGGCTCGTCCGCCACGACTCCGCCATAAAATCCGGTCACATATCCGAGGTCGCCGACCTGCGGGCCGGACGCGCCGCCACAGGCCGCAAGCCCGCACAACGCGGCGCCCGCAGCCAGCGCGCGCAGAAACCGGCGGCGGCGGCCCGGTTGACGCTCCCCCGGCCGATACCTACGTTCGAATTGCCACGGAGCGGGAGTTCGCGGCGTGCGTTCACTCATCGTCGGCCTGAGCTTCACCGGTCTGATCCTCGCATCTCTGTCCGGTCCGGCGGCAGGACAGGGTCGAGCCCCATCGCTGGTCCGCGATGCGGAGATCGAACGTATCATCCGCGACTACGCGACGCCAATTTTCGCGTCCGCGGGGCTGGAGCCCGACGCCGTCCGCATCCACCTTGTCAACGATCCAGCGCTCAATGCGTTCGTCGCCGGTGGGCAGCGGCTTTTCGTTCATACGGGGCTGTTGCTGCGCGCCGAGACGCCCAACCAGGTCATCGGCGTCATCGCCCACGAAGCCGGCCACATCGCCGGCGGGCATCTCGCGCGCCTGCAGGACGAACTGCGCAACGCCGAAGCCAAGTCGATCATCGCCTTCGTGCTGGGAACGGCGGCGGCCGTGGCGACCGGCGATTCGCGTGCCGCCGGTGCCGTCGTCGTCGGCGGCCAGGACATCGCAATCAAGGATCTGCTGCGCTACACCCGCCAGCAGGAATCGGCGGCCGATCAGGCCGGCATGCGCTTCCTCGACCGTAGCGGCCAGTCGTCGCGCGGCCTGCTCGAGTTCTTCCGCATCCTGCAGACCAACGAGGCGCTGTCCGGGCGCGGCGGCAACCCGTACCTGATGACCCATCCGCTCACCAGCGACCGCATCACCACCGTCACCAATCACGTCGCCCTGTCGCGCTGGTCCGATGCGCCGCCCACCCCCGGATTGCAGGCGCGGCACGACCGCATGCGGGCGAAGATCGCCGGCTTCCTCGCCAGTTTCGACGATGCCATGCGGCTGTTCCCCGAGACCAACAAGTCCCTGCCGGCCCGCTACGCCCAGGCCATCGCCTGGTACCGGCTGCCCGACCTCAAGCGTGCCTTGCCGCTCGTCGACGGCCTGATCGCCGAGGAGCCCGACAATCCGTGGTTCCACGAGCTGCGCGGCCAGATGCTGTTCGAGAACGGCCGCGTCGCGGAGTCCCTGCCGTCGTCGCAGCGCGCCGTCGACCTCGCGCCCGACGAGGCGCTGCTGCGAATCGGTCTGGCCAAGGCGCAGATCGAGACCGGCGACGAAAGCCTGCTCGAATCGGCCAAGCGCAACCTGCTGACGGCGCAGACCACCGAGGGTGACGTCCCGGAACTGTGGCGCCTGCTGGCCGTGGTGCATGGCCGCCTCGGCGAGACCGGTCTGACGGCGCTGGCGCAGGCCGAGTACGCGATGCGGCGCGGCGAACGGTCGCTGGCGCGCAACCATGCCAAGCGCGCCGAGGAACTGCTGCCGGTCGGCTCGCCAGGTGCTTTGCGGGCCCAGGACCTGTCTCGCCAGCTCGAACGCTGACACCTTTCAAGGCTTCGTGATCCGCCGGCCGGCGGCTTGCCGGCCGACGTGCCGGGGCCCATCATCGCGCCGGGCGCCGGATGGCGCCGCCTTTGACGCCGGATCCTGTTCCATGATCGACCGCCTGCTACCCGCGCTGGCCGGCAGCCTGCTGGCCACGACCGTCGCGCTCGGGACATTCCCGGCCACCGCGCAGGACGACGCCGCGAAGCCCGCGACCGTCTTCGACGACCGTGCCGCCGGCGAGATCCGCGACATCGTCCGCCGCTACCTCCTGGAAAACCCCGAAGTCATCGTCGAGGCCATCCAGGGACTGCAGGCACGGCAACGCGACGATGCCGAACGCCGGCAGCGCGTCGCGATCTCCGCCGCCGAGACGGAACTGCTGCGCCAGCCCGGCGACCCGTCCCTCGGCGCGCCCGGGGCACCGCTGGTGATCGTCGAGTTCTTCGACTACGCCTGCCCGTACTGCAAGACCATGGTCGACGTCCTGACGGGGCTGGTCGAACGGCACAAGGATGTCCGCGTCGTCCTCAAGGAATTTCCCATTCTCAATCCGGACTCCGAGGCGGCGGCGCGCACCGCCCTCGCCATCGCCCGGCAGGGCATCGACAAGTATCGCGACTTCCACATCGCGCTGCTGCGCGCCAAGGCCCTGAACGAGACCGTCATCAAGCGCGCGGCGCGCGACGCCGGCGCCGACATGAAGAGGCTCGAAACCGACCTCAAGCTTCCCGCTATCGACGAGGCGATTGCCGCCAACCACGCGCTGGCGCGCCGGCTCGGCATCACCGGCACGCCCGCCATCATCATTGGCGACACGCTGGTGCCCGGCACGATCAGCGCCGAGGGCCTCGACCGCCTCGTCGGCGAGCTGCGCGAGAAGCGCGCGGCGAAGTAGCGGCCCGGCTATTCGGCGTCGGCCTGCTTTTCCGGCATCGCGGCCTGCACCGCCGGCAGGTCAAGACACGCCGCCTCGACCGCCGCGAGCACCGGCCAGCGCGCCATGTCGGCACCGAAGCGCCGCGCGTTGTAGAGTTGCGGCACGATGCAGCAATCGGCCAGCGTCGGCGCGTCGCCGTGGGCGAAGCGGCCGGTCGCCGGATGGCCGGCCAGCATCGCCTCGACGCCGTCGAGGCCCTCGTCGATCCAGTGGCGGTACCACACGCGCGTCCGCGTTGCCTCGTCGGTGCCGAAGCTGACGTCGAGGTGGCGCAGGACGCGCAGATTGTTGAGCGGGTGGATATCGCAGGCGATGGCCAGCGCGATGGCGCGCACGCGCGCGCGCCCGGCCGGGTCGGCCGGCAGCAGGCGCGGCGGGCTCGGCCGCGTCTCGTCGAGATACTCGATGATGGCGAGGGACTGCGTGACGACGGTGCCGTCGTCGTCGGCCAGAGCCGGCACGAGGCCCATCGGGTTGACCGCCCGGTAGGCCTCGCCGAGCTGATCCTTGCGACGGAGGTGGATGTACGCGCGCTCGGCGGCGAGGCCCTTGAGCGACAGCGCCATGCGGACGCGGAACGCCGCCGACGAACGGAAGTAGTCGTATAGCTTCACGGCCTGTCCTCCCGGCCCCGCGCTCAGGCGGGCCTACAACAGTAACAGCGAGGCGAGGCCGAGGAAGGCGAAGAATCCGACCACGTCGGTGACCGTCGTCAGCAGCACCGGCGACGCCACGGCGGGGTCTATGCCCATGCGGTCCAGCGCCAGCGGAATGGCCACGCCGGCAAGGCCGGCGGCGAGCAGGTTGGCGATCATCGCCGCCGCGATGACGCCGCCGATGTGCGGCTCGCCGAACCATGCCCACGCCACGCCGCCCATGATGAACGCGAACAGGATGCCGTTGATGCCGCCGACGAGAACTTCCTTGCCGACGATGCGCAGCGCGTTGGCCGGCGTCAGCTCGCGCATGGCCAGCGCGCGGACCGCGACCGTGAGGGTCTGCGTGCCCGCGTTGCCGCCCATCGAGGCGACGATGGGCATCAGGATGGCCAGCGCCACCAGCTTCTCGATCGCCGTGTCGAAGAGCGCGATCACCGCCGAGGCGAGGATGGCAGTGCCGAGGTTGACAAACAGCCAGGTGAAGCGCGCGCGCGTCGTGTCGAAGATCGCTTCGTAGAAGTCGTCCTCCTGCACGCCGCCGAGGCGCATGATGTCCTCTTCGGCCTCCTCGTGGATGACGTCGACCACGTCGTCGACGGTGATGACGCCGACCAGTCGCCCTTCGGCATCGATCACCGGCGCCGAGACGAGGCCGTACTGGCGGAACAGCAGCGCCACCTCCTCCTGGTCGGCGTCGACATGCACGGCCCGCACGTCGCCATCGACGATGTCGGCGATGGCAACCGGGCGCCGGCTGCGCATCAGGCGCGACAGCGGCACGACGCCGACCGGACGGCGCTGGGCGTCGACGACGAAGATCGAATAGAAGTCGCCCGGCAGGTGCTGGGCGCGCGCGCGCATGTAGTCGATGGTGTCGCCGACGCGCCAGTCGATCGGCACGGTGACGACCTCGCGCTGCATCAGGCGGCCGGCGCTTTCCTCCGGATAGGTCAGCGCCTGCTCGAGAATGGCGCGATCGGATGGCGACAGCTCGGCGAGAATGCGCGCACGGTCGTCCTCGTCGAGGTCGACGATGACATCCAGTGCGTCGTCCGAATCCAGTTCGGAGAGAGCCGCCGCCACTTCCTTCGGCGCCAGCAGCCCGATGACGGTTTCGCGCACGCCCTCGTCGAGGTAGGCCAGCGTCTCGGGGTCGAAGCGGTCGCGGATCAATTCGATGAAGCGCCGCCGCGCGTCCGGCGTCAGCAGTTCGATCAGGTCGGCGATGTCCGAGGCGTGCAACGGCGCGATGATGGCGCGCACGCCCTCGTCGTTGCCCGCCGCCAGTTCCTCCTCGACGGTGCGGGCGGCGACGGGATCGATGCCGGGCGCCGGCAGCAGATCCTCCGGCGGCGGCGCGGGGCGTTCGGTTTCGGGCGCGGTCTCGCTCATCGGCGCCCTCCCGTGCGGTTCGCGGGACGGCTCGCGCGGCCATGACCCGGCGCTGCGGCGCGCAGTTCCCTCGCCATGTCCGCTCTCCCAGACCGCGTCAGACGCCGGCGACCTTGCCGCCCGGGCCGCCGCGCGTTATGTGCGCCAGAAGCGCGTCCGGGGCAACCGTCGCGGCAAGACGGCGACACCGGGATGGCTGCCGGCAGCGGAGAGATGCCGATGGGCAACAGCGACGGGCCCGAATGGCGCATCGAGACGGCGCCGGTCGACTACGCCGAGGCCGTGTCGGCGATGGAAGCGCGCGTCGCGGCGATACGAGCCGGCACGGCGCGCGAGCTCGTCTGGCTGCTCGAACACCCGGCCCTCTACACCGCCGGCACCAGCGCGCGCGATGCCGACCTGCTCGATGCCGGTGGACTGCCGGTCCATCGCACGGGCCGCGGCGGCCAGCTCACCTGGCACGGCCCGGGCCAGCGCGTCGTCTACGTCATGCTCGACCTCGCCCGGCGCGGCCCCGACCTGCGCCGCTACGTGCGTGGACTGGAAGGCTGGACGATCGCCGCCCTCGCCCACCTCGGCGTCGCCGGCGAGCGACGCGACGGGCGCGTCGGCATCTGGGTGGCGCGCGGCGGCGGGCGCGAGGACAAGATCGCCGCCATCGGCGTGCGCGTGCGCCACTGGGTCAGCTACCACGGCATCGCCATCAACGTGGCGCCGGACCTGCGCCACTACGCCGGCATCGTGCCTTGCGGCATCGCCGACGCGCGCTATGGCGTCACCAGCCTCGCCGATCTCGGAGTGAACGCCGGCATGATGGCCCTAGACGACGCCCTGCGGGCGACCTTCGTCGCAGCTTTCGCCGGAACGCCGGCCGCCACGGCCTGACCCGCACCGATCGCCTGATTTTCGGGGGTTGGCGCCGCGAGAGCGCCCGGGCCAGCGGGGCCCGGGACGCTCCCGGCGTCACCAAGGAAGGGGGGACCAAGTACGCGGTCCCGGGACCGTTCATACACGAGCCCGACCCTTGTGCAAACGAAAATCGTTCTCACTCGCAAAATATTTTTGACGAAGGGCCGCTCCACCCCTCAGACCGTCGCCACCTGTTCGAACTCGACGGAGCCGTCGTCGGTGGCATCGATGCCTTCGACCTCCCGCACCCGCGCCTGCGGCGGACCTTTCGCCAGCATCGCCTCGACCGCCGCGACGGACTCGGCCTGCCCGATCAGCAGGGCTTCGACCGTCTCACCGTCGGACAGGTTGCGCACCCAGCCGCGCAGACCGGCGGCGCGCGCCTGGCGCTGCGTCCAGGCGCGGAAAAAGACCCCCTGCACCTTGCCGCGCACGAAGACGCGGCGGGCCTCGCTCTGGTCGCCCGCACGGCTCATGGGGCCATCCTGCGGATCGTCGTCGCGGCCGGCAAGCACCCGGTCCGCGTTACTCGAACTCCAGGATCGACTGGTCGACAGCGAGGCTGGAGCCGGGCTCGGCGTGCAGGGTCTTCACCACGCCGTCGGAGGCCGCGCGCAGGATGTTCTCCATCTTCATCGCCTCGACCACGGCCAGCTCGTCGCCGGCCTTGACCGCCTGCCCCGGCTTGACAGCGACGGAGACCAGCAGGCCCGGCATCGGCGACAGCAGGAAGCGGCCGAGGTCCGGCGGCACCTTCTCGGGCATCAGCCGCGCCAGTTCCGCGGCGCGCGGCGTGAGCACGACGGCCACGGCCTCGACGCCGCGATGGGCGAGGCGCCAGCCGACACGCGCGCGATCGACCTGCACCGCGACGCCGGTTCCGTCCACCGCGGCGAAAAACACCGGCTCGCCGGGGCGCCACGCGATGTCGGACACGACGACGTCGCGTCCCTCGAACGATACGGTCCAGTCCGCACCGTCCGCATCCAGCACCACCGACACCGCCTCGCCGGCGACCGTCACCACCCGTTCGCTGCCGGGGACGCTCGGCCGCAGGGCCGTCGACGCAGCATCGCGACCGCCGGCGAGAGCGTCGATCACCGCGGCGACCGCGACGAGCCGGCCGCGCACCGCGCCGGACGGCGCCGGGGGCGAGTAACCGTCGGGAAATTCCTCGTCGATGAACGCCGTCGACAGACGGCCTTCGCGGAAGCGCGGATGCGCCATCACGGCGGCGAGGAAACCGGTGTTGTGACGCACGCCACGAACGACATAGGCGTCGAGCGCGTCCGCCATGCGGTCGATCGCCGCCTCGCGCGTCGGCCCGTGGGTCACCAGCTTGGCGATCATCGGATCGTAGAACATGGTGATCCGGCTGCCTTCCTCGACGCCGGCGTCGACGCGCACGCGGCCGTCGACCTCGACCGGCGGGCGGTAGCGGTCCAGACGGCCGATCGACGGCAGGAAGCCGCGCTCGGGATCCTCGGCATAGACGCGCGTCTCGATCGCCCAGCCGTCGAGCCTCACCTGGTCCTGCGTCAGCGGCAGCTTTTCGCCGTCGGCGACGCGCAGCATCTGCTCGACGAGATCGAGCCCCGTGATCATCTCCGTCACGGGATGCTCGACCTGCAGGCGGGTGTTCATCTCGAGGAAATAGAAATTGCGCTCGCGATCGACGATGAACTCGACCGTCCCGGCGGACTCGTAGCCGACCGCCCGGGCGAGGGCCACGGCCTGTTCGCCCATCGCCTTGCGCGTGGCGGCATCGAGGGCGGGCGACGGCGCCTCCTCCAGCACCTTCTGGTGGCGGCGCTGGATCGAGCACTCGCGCTCGCCGAGGTAGAGGCAGTTGCCGTGCCCATCGGCCAGTACCTGGATCTCGACGTGGCGCGGCTCGACGATGAACTTCTCGATGAACACGCGCTCGTCGCCGAAGCTGGCGCGCGCCTCGTTGCGCGCCGAGCGCAAGCCGTCGGCGACTTCCTTCGCCGAATGGGCGATGCGCATGCCCTTGCCGCCGCCGCCGGCCGACGCCTTGATCATCACCGGATAGCCGATGGCGTCGGCAATGCGGACCGCCTCGGCGTCGTCGGAGACGGCGTCCGGGTGGCCGGGCACGGTCGAGACGCCGGCTTTCGCCGCCAGCTTCTTCGATTCGATCTTGTCGCCCATCGCCGCGATCGCCGCCGGCGGCGGGCCGACGAAGACGATGCCCGCCTCCTTCAGCGCGGCGGCGAAGGCACGGTTCTCCGACAGGAAGCCGTAGCCGGGATGGACGGCGTCGGCGCCGGTCTGCTTCGCCGCGGCAACGATCCGGTCCATGACCAGATAGCTTTGCGCAGCCGGGGCGGGGCCGATGGCCACGGCCTCGTCCGCCAGGCGGACGAAGGGGGCGTCGGCGTCGGCGTCCGAATGGACGGCGACGGTGGCGATGCCCATCCGGCGCGCGGTGCGGATGATCCGGCAGGCGATTTCGCCGCGATTGGCGATGAGGAGCTTCTTGAACATGGCGGCGGAAGGTAGGCGAGGGCGCGGAGTACCGCAATTGCCGCGTGGGCAGGCGGCCCGCTTGGCGAGACGCCAGCCTTGCGCGCATCATCGCGCCAGCATGTCCGCCGTCAGCCCCACCCGCTCCGCCCCTGCCGCCCGGGCCGCCTATGCCCGGCGCGTGCCGCTCGCCTGGTTGCTGGTCGGCGGAGCCACGCTCTTCGTGGCCCTGACCGTCGGCAGTGTCCTGGCGTTTACGCTGATCAATGCCCGCGACAGCACCTTCGCCCTGGTCCGCGACAAAGCATCCCTGGCCCTGACGCAGATGGAATCGAGCATCGCCGGCCTGCTCGACCCGGTCGAGCGGACGACCGGCGAGATGGCACGCCTGTTCGCCGCCGGCGCGCTCGACCTTGCGGACAACCGCACCAGGACCGTCGATTCGTTCTCCGGCGCCCTCGTCGCCCTGCCGCAGGCAGCCGCCTTCGCCTTCGCACGCTACGATGGGACTGCCGTCATCGTCGCGCGCCTGCCCGACGGGAGCATTCGCGAAGTCGAGATGATCCCGACTTCCGCCCGCCGTATTGCACTGGCGCTGGAGCGCGCCACCACGCTCGGCGCCCCGGCCTGGGTCGAGCCCATATGGCTGCCGGTGCTGAACCAGCCCATCGTCTCCGTCGTTGCCCCCGTATCGCACAACGGAACGAAGATTGGCGCCGTAGTCGCCTCGGTGACGCTCGGCGCCTTCGATACCTTTCTCGATCGCCAGCAGGCCGTCGGCGCGTTGCGTGCCTTCGTCCTGTACGACAGGCAATACGTGCTCGGCCATCCCAACAGCCGGGGCATCCGTGTCGATCCCGGCGAGGGTTCGACGGACGTACCCTTGCCTGCCATCACGGACCTGCAGGACCGGGCGCTCGATTTGATCGACGGCGGCAGCGAACGGATCGACGAGCTGCTCGACCCGCCGGCAATTGTCGATGCGCGTCTCGGCGACCGCCATGTCGTGCTGTTGCGCGATATCGCCGGCCGTGGCCCGCGGCAATGGACACTCGGTCTGGTTTTTGCCCGGGAGCAAGTCGGCGCGGAATTGCATCAACTCGCCATGACGGCAATTGCAGGTGCGGGCCTGCTAGTCGCCGCCATCATTCTTGCCTGGCTCGCGAGTCGCGCCCTGGCCGGACGCATCGCCGCCCTCACCGCGGCGGCCGACCGTCTGCGAAACCTGAACACAGCGGCGGCACCCGTGCCGCCTTCGCGCGTACGAGAACTGGACAACGCCGCGGAAGCATTCAATGCCATGGCGGGCGCGCTCGCCTGGTTCGTCACCTATGTGCCGCGTACGCTGGTCCAGCGCCTCATGCAGCGCGGCGACTCGGCGACAGCGGCTCAGGCCGTCGAAGTGACGGTGATGTTCACCGATATCCGTGGCTTCAGCACGCTGTCGCAGGACCTCCCGGCCGGCGCGACGGCGAGTCTGCTCAACAATCACTTCGAATTGCTCGCGGCCGAAATCGAGGCCACCGGCGGCACCGTCGACAAGTATATCGGCGACGGCCTGATGGCATTCTGGGGCGCCCCGGAACCGCGTCCGGACCACGCCGAGGCAGCACTGACCGCGGCGACGGCCATCGCCGGGGCCATCGCCGCCGACAATGCACGCCGGCGCGCGGACGGCCACCCGGCCATCGCCGTCCGCATCGGCCTGCACAGCGGCACCGTCGTCGTCGGCAATATCGGCAGCCGCTCGCGCCTCAACTACACCATCGTCGGCGACACGGTGAACGTTGCCGCCCGCCTCGAACAGCTCGGCAAGGAGCTCGCGGCCACGGACGACTGCGTCGTGCTGCTGAGCGACGCCGTGCGCGACGCCTGCCGACCGGCGCCGCCCCTGGTCGACTGCGGCGCGCACGCCTTGCGCGGCCGCGCCGGCACGCTGCGCGTCTGGCGCGTCGATACCGCTACCTGACGGCCGTGACGTTGAGGCTGATGAGACGACCGTTGGCGCGCATTGCCGAGGTGTCGCGGAACAGGCCATGCTCCTCGACGCGCCGGATATCGCGAAATCCCGCGCCCTGCAGGTAACCGCCGAGCAGCTCCCAGAACAGGCCGACCTTGTGGAAGTCGTAGGCGTCGCCCTGGGCGCCGAACATCATCTGCATGATCTTCAGCCGCGCCTCCCCGTTGCCGCGCGCCTGCAGGAAGAAGTCGCAGAGCACTTCGAGGTCCGGCACCGAGACGCGCAGCATGCCGCCCGGCACGAGGACGCGGTGGCATTCGCGCAGCGCCCGCAGCAGTTCGTCCTGGTAGCCGAGATGCTCGAAGACGTGGCTGGCATAGATCTCCGACACCGATCCTTCGCCCAGCATCGACATGTCGGTGCAGACGCCGACGATGTCGACCTCCGGCCGTTCCAGCGCGTCGAGGATGGTCCAGCCCTCGCGCCGCTCCTGCCCGCCGATGTGCAGCCTGATCGGAGCGTCGGTCATGCGTCCTCGCGCCGCCTCACAACGGAATGTTGTCGTGCTTCTTCCACGGGTTCTCGAGCTGCTTGTTCTCGAGCATGGCCAGCGCCCGGCAGATTCGCCGGCGCGTGTTGTGCGGCATGATGACGTCGTCGATGTAGCCCTTCTGGGCGGCAACGAAGGGATTGGCGAAGCGGGCGCGGTATTCCTCGGTGCGCGCCTCGATCTTGGCCGGGTCGTCGCGGTCCTCGCGGTAGATGATCTCGACCGCACCCTTGGGGCCCATGACCGCGATCTCCGCCGACGGCCAAGCATAGTTGACGTCGCCGCGCAGGTGCTTGGAACTCATCACGTCGTAGGCGCCGCCATAGGCCTTGCGCGTGATCACCGTGACCTTCGGCACGGTCGCCTCGGCGTAGGCGAACAGCAGCTTGGCGCCGTGCTTGATAATGCCGCCGAACTCCTGCGCCGTGCCGGGCAGGAAGCCGGGCACGTCGACGAAGGTGACGATGGGAATGTTGAAGCAGTCGCAGAAGCGCACGAAGCGTGCGCCCTTCTTGGCCGAATCGATGTCGAGGCAGCCGGCCAGCACCATCGGCTGGTTGGCAACGAAGCCGACCGTGCGCCCGGCCATGCGGCCGAAGCCGATAACGATGTTGGCGGCGTATTTGGGCTGCAGTTCGAAGAAGTCTCCTTCGTCGCAGACCTTCGTGATCAGTTCCTTGATGTCGTACGGCCGCGTCGGGTCGGGCGGGACCAGCGTGTCGAGCGACGGTTCGGGCCGGTCGACCGGGTCGTCGGTGGCGTGCACCGGCGCCGGCGCGCGATTCGACGATGGCATGAAGCCCATGAAGCGGCGCAGCGCCAGCAACATCTCGACGTCGTTGGCGAAGCTATCGTCGGCCACGCCCGACTTCGTCGTGTGCGTGCGCGCCCCGCCGAGGTCCTCGTGCGTCACCTCCTCGTGCGTCACCGTCTTTACCACCTCCGGCCCGGTGACGAACATGTAAGAGGTGTCCTCGACCATGAAGATGAAGTCGGTCATGGCCGGCGAGTAGACGGCGCCGCCGGCGCACGGCCCCATGATCGCGGAGACCTGCGGCACCACGCCCGAGGCCAGCACGTTGCGCTCGAACACGTCGGCGTAGCCGGCGAGCGCCGAGACGCCCTCCTGGATGCGCGCGCCGCCCGAATCGTTGAGACCGATGACCGGCGCGCCGACCTTCATCGCCTGGTCCATGACCTTGCAGATCTTGCTGGCGTGGGCCTGCGACAGGGAACCGCCGAACACCGTGAAGTCCTGCGAGAAGACGAACACCAGGCGGCCGTCGATGGTGCCCCAGCCGGTGACGACGCCATCGCCCGGAATGGGCTCGGCGGCCGGGCCGAAATCGTCGCCCTTCTGCTCGACGAACATGTCCCATTCCTCGAACGAGCCCTCGTCGAGCAGGATGTCGAGACGCTCGCGCGCGGTCAGCTTGCCCTTGGCGTGCTGGGCATCGATGCGGCGCTGGCCGCCGCCCAGGCGGGCGCGGGCCCGCCGCGCCTCGAGCTGATCGAGGATATCCCGCATGTCCCTGTCGCCCCTTTCGGCCCACGGTCGAAACCGGCCCGGAGATAGCAGAGCGCCGGGTGGGAGGCCAGCGGCCCCGGCAGCCGGGATCACCCGGCGCGATGCAGGACGAGAAAACGGGCGGCGAGTCGCAGATCGTCGGCGACGGCACGGCGCCGGGCGTCTGCCTCCTCGTCGAGGCCCCATTCCTCGGCCTGGAAGGCCTCGTCCAGCTCAGCGGCGGCGATGGCGGTCTCGACATCGACCGCGCCGGCGGCCAGCGCCAGCGCGATAACCAGCGAACCGGCGGCCGCCGCGGCGATGTGGAGCGCCGTCAGTTCGAAGGCGTCGAGGCGGGCGAGCGCTCGACCGATGGCAGCAAGCGCGGCGTCCGGCTGGGCTACCGGGACGACACCGGCGGTGACGGCGAGACGGGCGCCATGGGCTGCATCGAGCCAGTCGAGCAGGCCTTGCCAGGCCTCCTGCTGGCGCGCAACGAGGGCCGCCGGTTCCTCGGCCCGGTAGCAGACGAGATCGGTCCCCGCGAAGGCGAGGAGCTGCCGCTCGCTGTCGGCCCGCGCCACGGCGACCCGGTCGAGCGCGGTTGCCGACAGGCGGGTCAGCGGCATGGCTTTCAGGTCGACCGTCTTGTCCTGTGCCCGCCATTCCCCGGCAATGGCGTCCGCGAGCGCCGCCGAACGCAGCACCAGCGCCCGGCGCGCCGGCGTGCGCACGGGCTTGCCATCGAGGGTGACGGTAAAGCCGCCCTCGGCCGGCGCCACGGCGACCGCCTGCCAGAACCGGCGCATTCCGCCACTGCCCCGCGAAAGCCCGCCCGGACTACCGCCCGAAGAGGTTCTTCAGACCCTCGCCGATGCCCTGCACCGGGTTCGCCGGCGCCTGCTGGGCCGGCGCCTGCTGCTGTTGCTGCTGCGGCGCGCTTGCGGCCTTGACGCAGGAACTGTCGCTGCCGCCCATCTCGCCGAGACTGAGCAGCGCCGCCGGGGGGAACGCGAGCCCGCCGAGGATGCCGCCGATCTTGCCGACCGTCGCCAGCGGATCCGGCGTGATCGTCGGCGCGAGGAAGGTGCCGCCGATGTTCACCGGCACGGCGAGGCTGAGGTCGGGTGTCTTGGTCTTCGGTGTCACCTTCATCGCCAGCGTTTCCTGGCCGAGGTTGACCGAGCCGTCGCCCGCCACCGTCAGCAGTTCGGTGTCGATCAGGTTGATGCGGCTCTTGGCGACGCCGCCAGCGATCTCGAAATCGCTGGCGAGGCATTCCATGACGATCCATTCCTTCTTGCCGAGCACATCGCCGAGGGCGCCGGCGAGACCGGCGACCGCGCCGAGACTCTCGTTCTTCATCTCGCCCTTGCCCACCAGCACCCGCGAATGCCCGGCGAGCGTGCCCATGATCTCGGCCACCGACCGTCCGCGGCCGTTGACTGCGATGTCGACCTTTGCGCTGCCGCGGATCAGCTCGACCTGAGCCATCTCCTTGAGCAGGGCCTCGACATCGACGGCCGGAGCGGCAAGACGAACATTGAGCACGGCCGGCGCGGACCGCCCGTTGAGGCCGACCTCGCCATCGAACGCGCTGCCCGCCAGCTTGAAGGCGAGCGGCTTGACGGCGAGCGCCCCGTTGTCGAGCCCGAGCGTCGTATTCACGTCGGTCAACGTAGCGCTCGGCGTGACGATCTGCGCCGCGGCCAGGCTGACCTTGAGGTCGGCCGACTTGAGCCCGTCGAGCGGCAGCGGATCGGTCGGGAAGACGCGCGCGGGCTTGCCCGCCGTACCCGCCGGCGGCGCGGCGGCCGGGGCCGGCGCGCCCGTGCCCTTGGCGTCGGCTGGCATGAGTTCGACCAGGTCGATACGATCGGACTTGAGATCCGCCTCGAGCCGCGGCCGGGCGCCGCCGAGCGCCACCCGGCCGGCACCGCGCAGGTCGGTCTTGCCGAGGGTCAGCACGAGGTCGGAGAACGCCATCGCCTGCGAATCGCCGCGTAGCGCGACCTTGAGATCGAGCGGACCGGCCTTCGGCAGGCCGTCGCCCCCGACCAGGGCCAGCCCGCCGAGGCCTGGCGCCGTGGCCGCCAGCTTGAGGTCGATGCCCTTGCCGCCCGCCGGATCGGCGATGGTGCCGTCGACCGACACCTCGAAGCCCAGCGCCTTGGCGACGAGATCGAGGGGAACCGGCTGATTGCCTGCGGCGAAGGCGGCCAGCGTGCCGGCGGTGCCGTCGAGCGCGAAATCGATATCCTTGCCGTCGAGGTTCGCCCGGCCGGCAATGTTGAGTTCCAACGGATCGTTCAGACCGTCGGCCTGCAGCGCGGCGCGCGCCAGTGCCACGGTCGTCGTCTTGCCCGCCTTGCCGTCGATCAGCGTCAGCGTCGCATTCTCGATCAGCACGTTGTTGACGGAGGGCAGCGAACCCGCGCCGCCGCCGGAGGCCGCCGGTGCCTGTGCGGGCGCCGGTGCCCCTGCGGTGGCGCCGGCCGGCTGGAAATCGAGATTGCTGCGGCCCTCGCGATCCGTCTCGATGAGGATGTCGGCATTCTTGAGAACGAAGCGGTCGATGTTGATCGCCCCGGTGATCAGCGGCAGGACCGCGACCACCGCCTCAAGCTCGCCGACCTTCAGCATTTCCGGCCGCGAGCCCCATGCGGCGTTCGACAGCGTGACGTTCTTCACGCCGAACGACGTGGTCAAGCCGAGCGACAGTTCGATGTCGCTGCCGATCGTCAGCTTCCGCCCCGTCTCCTTCTCGACCGCCGCGACGATCTCGCCCTTGTAGTCGTTGGGGTCGATGCTGAGGATCGCCACCACCCCGGCGACGATGACCGCCACCACCAGAACGACGAGAATCTTGACGATGGTCCAGACGCGCATGGCCGATTCCTTGCAATTGTGGCTGACGCCGCCACGCCGCCGGCGCCCCCGCTGACCCCGGCATACTAACGCGCAAGCAAGGACCGGGTCACGGCACCATCGGCAAGGGCGGTGCGGCCGACTGGTCGAAGCCGAAAAAGGCCCAGCTTTCCGCCATGTGTCCCGCCAGTGGCGCCGTCACCACCAGGGCGCGCCCGGTTGCCGGATGGCGCAGCGAGATCGCCCTCGCATGCAGGTGCAGCTTGCCGGCGATCCCGTCGAGAAAGGCCGCCTTGCCGCCGTACTTGCCGTCGCCGACGATCGGCGTGCCGAGCATGGCGCTGTGAACGCGCAACTGGTGCGTGCGGCCGGTGTGCGGCCGCAGGTCGAGCCAGGCCGCGCGGCGGCCGACGGCCTCGACGACGGCATACTCCGTGATGGCACGCTTGCCGTCTTCCTCGTCATGACCGACGCGCTCGCCCTGCTTGCCGCCGTGCTTGGCCAGCGGCTTGTCGATCCGGCCGCTGCGCGGCGTCGGCACGCCGACCGTCAGGGCCCAGTAGAGCTTGGCGATGTCGCGCCCCTGGAAGGCCGCGCCGAGGCGGGCCGCCATGCCGGCGTTGCGCGCCAGCAGCAGCACGCCGCTGGTGTCGCGGTCGAGGCGATGGACGAGGCGCGGCCGCTCGCCGTCGCCGGCCAGCGCGGCGAGCATGCCGTCGAGGTGGCGATGCGTGCCGCTGCCACCCTGCACGGCGAGGCCGGCAGGCTTGTTGAGCACGAGGATGTGCTGGTCCTCGTAGATCGTCCACTCGGCGATCAGGCGGGCGTCGGACGCGCTGGCCGGCCGCGGAGCCGCCGGGCGGGCCGGCGCCTCGGGCGCCGGGCCGAAGGGCGGCACGCGGATGCTCTGCCCGGCCTCGAGACGCTGTCCGGGCTTGGCGCGATGGCCATCGACGCGCAACTGCCCGGTCCGTGCCATTCGCGCGACCCGGCCGAACGGCACGTCCGGGAAGTGCCGCGCGAACCAGCGGTCGAGGCGCAGCCCCGCTTCGTCGGGCGCGACCGGGAAGTGGCGCACGCCGCCGGTCTCGCCCGCCGCGCTCATGCCAGCACCAGACGCACCGCGCGCATGCCGGCGAAGACGCCGCCGACGCACAGCACCACCGAAGCCACGCAATAGGTCAGCGCGAGCAGATCCTCGCCGCGCGCGTGCAGCGACACGGCATCGAGCGCGAAGGTCGAGAAGGTGGTGAACGCCCCGAGCACGCCGACGGTCAGCAGCGCGCGGATTTCCGGCGAAACGTTCCAGTTGAGGGCCATGGCCTCGACCAGCACGCCCATGACCAGCGAGCCGGCGACGTTCACGGCGAGCGTGCTCCACGGAAAGCCCTGGCCCAACAGGTGCGAGACCTGCTGGCCGACGAAGTGCCGGGCCACGGCCCCGAAGGCGCCGCCGACGGCGATGGCGAGGACAAGCTTCATGCGGGCGTCAGGATAGCGGCTGGCGCGCGCCGCGGCCACGCACGCGCCATGCGATCAGTCTCCATCGCCGCGCCGTTCGCGCAGCTTCGCCCAGTAATCGAGCCGCTTCGCGATCTCGCGCTCGAAGCCACGCTCGGTCGGCGAATAGAAACGCTGACGGCCGAGTTCGGCTGGAAAGTAGTCCTGCCCCGAGAAGGCCTCGTCCGCGTCGTGGTCGTACTCGTAGCCCGCGCCGTAGCCGAGTTCCTTCATCAGCCGGGTCGGCGCGTTGAGGATGTGTGGCGGCGGCATCAGCGAGCCACTGTCGCGCGCGGCGCGCCCGGCGGCCCCGAAGGCGGCGTAGACGCGGTTCGACTTGGGCGCCGTGGCGAGATAGACGACGAGCTGGGCGAGCGCCAGTTCGCCCTCGGGCGAGCCGAGCCGCTCGTAAGTCTCCCAGGCCGCCAGCGCCAGCGACAGGGCCTGTGGGTCGGCGAGGCCGATGTCCTCGACCGCCGCGCGCGTCAGCCGTCGCGCCACGAAGCGCGGGTCCTCGCCACCGGCGAACATGCGGGCGAGCCAGTAGAGGGCGGCATCGGCGTCGGAGCCGCGGATCGACTTGTGGAGCGCGCTGATCAGGTTGTAATGGCCTTCCTGCGCCTTGTCGTAGAGCGGCGCGCGCCGCTGCACGGTCTCGGCGAGAGCGGCGGCGTCGAGTTGCGTGCCGGACGGCAGCGCCATCAACTCCTCGACAAGATTGAGCAGGAAGCGGCCGTCGCCGTCGGCCATCGCCTTCAGCGTCTCGCGGGCGGCGGCATCGAGCGGCAGCGGCCGCGCCTCGGCGGCCTCGGCCCGTGCCAGCAGCTTCTCCAGCGCCGCGTCGTCGAGGCGACGCAGCACCATCACCTGGCAGCGCGACAGCAGCGGCGGGTTGATCTCGAAGGACGGATTCTCCGTCGTGGCACCCACCAGGGTGATCGTGCCGTCCTCGACATAGGGCAGGAAGCCGTCCTGCTGGGCGCGGTTGAAGCGGTGGATCTCGTCGACGAACAGCAGGGTGCCGCGGCCGCCGGCCCTGCGGCCGCGCGCCTCCTCGAAGATGCGACGCAGATCTGCAACGCCGGAAAAGATCGCCGAAAGCGCGACGAACTCCATGTCGGTCGAATCGGCGAGGAGGCGCGCGATCGTCGTCTTGCCGCAGCCGGGTGGGCCCCACAGCACCATGCTGGCGAGACGCCGCCGCGCGATCATGCGGCCGAGCGGCGCATCGGGCGCCAGCAGGTGGTCCTGGCCGATGACGTCTTCCAGCCGGGCCGGCCGCAGCCGATCGGCCAGCGGGCGCGGCGCCTGCGCCTCGAACAGGCCCGGGGCGGCGTCGCGGCCTGGCTTGCGGGCCATGGCCCGGCGCCCTGCGCTCAGCCCTGGATGTTCACGGCGAGGACGCGGTCGCCGCGCCGCACCGCGAGCTTCCAGAGCGTTTGCGGCTGGGCCGTCGCCGCCCTCAGGTCCTCGACCGTGGCGATCTCCCGGCCGTTGACGGCGACCACCTGGTCGAGCCGCTGGACGCCGAAGCGGGCCGCCGGGCTGTCGCCGGCGATATCGACGACGACGACACCCTGCCGCGCCGGATCGAGCCCGAGTTCCTCGCCGACCGCCGGCGACAGGTTGACCACCGTGGCACCGGCGAAGGGATGCCGGCCGCGCAGCAGAGTCTCGTCGCGCGGCGGCGTCTCGGGCGCCGGTTCGAGCGACAGGGCCAGCGTGGCGCGTCCGCCGGCGCGGCGCACCACGACGGCGGCGGTGCCGCCGAGCGGCGCGGTGGCGACACGGAACAGCAGCGACTGGAAATCGTCGACCATATGGCCGTCGAACTGCACGACCACATCGCCGGCCCTGAGACCGGCCCGCGCCGCCGGCCCGTCCGCGTGCACCCTGGTCAGCAAGGCGCCACGCGGCGTCTCCAGCCGCATCGCCTGGGCGATGTCGGCGCTGACATCCTGGCCGGCGGCGCCGAGCCACGGCCGGCGCACCGCGCCACCCGCATCGACGGCGGCGAGCACGGTGCGCACCATCGACACCGGCACGGCGAAGCCGATGCCCTGGCTGCCGCCGGTGCGACTGAAGATGGCCGTGTTGATGCCGACGAGCCGCCCGTTCATGTCGATCAGCGCACCGCCCGAATTGCCGGGATTGATCGCCGCGTCGGTCTGAATGAAGAAGCTGAAGTCGGTGATGCCGACATTGGTGCGGGCGAGCGCGGAGACGATGCCGCTGGTCACCGTCTGGCCGACGCCGAACGGATTGCCGATGGCCAGCACGAGGTCGCCGACCTGCAGTTCGTCGGGGTCCGAGAATCCGATGGCCGGCAGCTTTTCGCCGCCGGTGTCGATACGCAGCACGGCGAGGTCGGTGCGCTGGTCGTCGCGCACGATCGTCGCCGGGAACTCGCGACGGTCGGCGAGCACGACCGTGATCGTGTCGGCGCCCTCGATGACGTGATGATTGGTCACCACGAGCCCGTCGGAGCGCACGACGACGCCCGAGCCGAGGGAATTCTCGATGCGCTCGCGCGGCTCGCCGAACGGCAGCCGGCCGCCGAAGAACTGACGGAAGAACGGGTCGTTGAGCAGCGCAGCGCCGGGACCGCGATCGATCACCGCCTTGCTGGCGTAGATGTTGACCACCGTCGGGCCGGCCTGGCGGACCAGCGGCGCGAAGGTGAGCTTCACCTGATCGCGGCTGGCCGGCACCTGCTGGTCGGCCGCCTGCTGGGCAAAGGCCGGTACCCAAGCGAGCAGGATCGCCGTCGCGGCGGCCAGCACAAACGCGAAGGGGCCGCCCTGCCGGACAGCCCCTCCGAAGATGATGCGTCGTATCATGCCGGTATCATGAGCCGGTCACGCGGCGGCGGCGGCGGCCTCGTCCTCGGCCGTGAACACCGGCCCGGAGTCGAGGCCCTTGGCGTCCTCGTCGCGGTCGACCAGCTCGATCACGGCGAGCGGCGCGGAGTCGCCGTAGCGGAAGCCGGCCTTGAGCACGCGCGTGTAGCCGCCGCTGCGGTCGGCGTAGCGCTCGGCGATGGTGGTGAACAGCTTGTCGACCAGCTTGGCGTCGCCGAGGGTGGCGAGCGCCTGCCGGCGGGCATGCAGGCCGCCACGCTTGCCCAGCGTAATGAGCCGCTCGAAGATCGGCCGCAGATCCTTCGCCTTGGGCAGCGTCGTCGTGATCTGCTCGTGCTTGAGCAGGGCCGCGGCCAGGTTGTCGAACATGGCCTTGCGGTGGCTGGCGGTACGGCTGAAGTGGCGGCCGCGATTGCGGTGGCGCATGACGGGTCTCCTGCTCGCGGCCTCAGTAGGGCTCTTCGAGCTTCTTGGCCAGGTCCTCGATGTTCTCGGGCGGCCAGGTCGGGATTTCCATGCCGAGGTGCAGGCCCATCTGGGCCAGCACTTCCTTGATCTCGTTGAGCGACTTGCGGCCGAAGTTGGGCGTCCGCAGCATCTCCGCCTCGGTCTTCTGCACGAGGTCGCCGATGTAGATGATGTTGTCGTTCTTGAGACAGTTGGCCGAACGCACCGACAGCTCGAGTTCGTCGACCTTGCGCAGGAGGTTCCGGTTGAACTGGAACTCCTCCTCGTGCTCGACGATCGGCTGCGCCGTCTGCGGCTCCTCGAAATTGACGAAGAGCTGGAGCTGGTCCTGCACGATGCGCGCCGCCAGCGCCACCGAGTCCTCCGGCGTGATGGCGCCGTTGGTCTCGATCTGGATGGTCAGCTTGTCGAGGTCGGTGCGCTCGCCGACGCGCGCGTTGCCCACCTGGTAGGACACGCGCTTGACCGGCGAGAACAGCGCGTCGACCGGGATCAGCCCGATCGGCGCGTCGGGCGAGCGGTTCTGCGAGCCGGGCACGTAGCCCTTGCCCGTCTCGACCATCATCTCCATCACCACGCGGGCGCCGTGATCAAGCGTCATCAGCACGTGGTCGGGGTCCATGATCTCGATGTCCGGACCGGTCTGGATCTGGCCGGCGCGCACCTCGCCCGGGCCGGTCGCCGTCAGCGTCATGCGCCGCGGCCCCTCGGCGTGCATGCGCAGCGCCATGGCCTTGACGTTGAGCACGATGTCGGTGACGTCCTCGCGCACGCCGGGGATCGACGAGAATTCGTGCAGGACGCCCTCGATCTGGATCGACGTGACGGCAGCGCCCTGCAGCGACGACAGCAGGATACGCCGCAGCGCATTGCCGAGTGTCAGGCCGAAGCCGCGCTCCAGCGGCTCGGCGACCAGGGTCGCCTCGCGCGCCGGATTGTGACCGGGGATGATCTCAAGCTTGTTCGGCTTGATCAGCTCGGTCCAGTTCTTCTGCAGGATCGCCATCGATTAACCTCGGATCGCTATCGCCATCGCGCCGACGCGCGGACCCGGGTCCGCGCGCCGCGCCTGAAAACCGTCCCGCCTTCGTGGCGGGTCACACGCCTACACGCGCCGGCGCTTGCGCGGACGACAGCCGTTGTGCGGCACCGGCGTGACGTCGCGGATCGCCGTGATGTCGAAGCCGACCGACTGCAGCGCGCGCAGCGCCGACTCGCGGCCCGAACCGGGGCCCTTCACCTCGACGGCGAGGGTCCGCATGCCGTGTTCCTGTGCCTTGCGGCCGGCATTTTCGGCCGCCATCTGCGCCGCATAGGGGGTCGACTTGCGCGACCCCTTGAAGCCCTGCGAACCCGAACTCGACCAGGCGATGGTGTTGCCCTGCGCGTCGGTGATCGTGATCAGCGTGTTGTTGAATGTCGCATTCACGTGCGCCACGCCGGAAGTGATGTTCTTCCGTTCGCGGCGACGGACGCGTGCGCCTGCTGCGGCGGCCTTCGCCATATCGTCAGACCTTCTTCTTGCCGGCAATCGGCCGAGCCTTGCCCTTGCGCGTGCGAGCGTTGGTGTGGGTGCGCTGGCCGTGCACTGGCAGGCCCTTGCGGTGGCGCAGCCCGCGATAGCAGCCGAGGTCCATCAGCCGCTTGACGTTCATCGCCACCTCGCGGCGCAGGTCGCCCTCGACGCGGAACTCGCGGTCGATGGCCTCGCGGATGCGGATGACCTCGTCATCCGTCAGTTCGCTGACGCGGCGGGACTCGGCGATGTCGCAACGCTCGCACAGCAAACGCGCCTTCGCCGGCCCGATGCCGTGAATGTATGTCAGGCCGACCAGAACTCGCTTCTGGGTCGGAATGTTGACGCCGGCAATACGTGCCACGCCCGGACTCCTTCTTTGGTCGTCGCGCGAGGGCCGCTCGGGATCGAGTGAAGCAGCGCAATATATGGGTTTTCCCGACCCCGTCAACCAGCCTTCGGCGCACCCTCCAGTACCTTGTCGATCTGGCGGCCGACCTCGTCGATCGAGGCCATGCCATCCACCGTCACCAGCCGGCCCGTCTTCTCGTAATAGGGGAGAATGGGGGCCGTCTGTTCGTGATAAACTTGCAGCCTCCGGCGCAGCGTCTCGACCGTGTCGTCGCTGCGGCCGCCGGCCGCGCCAGCCTGGGCATTCCGCGTGTTGATGCGGTCGACCAGGATGTCGTCGTCGACCTTCACCTCGATCACGTGATCCAGCGCCAGGCCACGCTCGGCGAGCAGCCGGTCGAGCGCCTGGGCCTGGGCCACGGTGCGGGGAAAGCCGTCAAGAATGAAGCCGTTGCGGCAGTCCGGCTTGCCGATCCGCTCGGCAATGATGGCGATCATCACGTCGTCGGGCATCAGCTTGCCGGCATCCATCACCGCCTTGGCCTGGCGGCCAAGGGTCGAACCCGACGCGACGGCCGAGCGCAGCATGTCGCCGGTCGACAACTGGACATAGCCGCGGCTGGTCTCCAGCCGCTTGGCCTGGGTGCCCTTCCCGGCCCCCGGAGGGCCAAGCAGGATGAGGTGCTTCGCTGCCACCGTCGACCTCAGCGCTTGCCCTTGAGCCGCGACTTGCGGATCAGGCCCTCGTACTGGTGCGCCAGCAGGTGGCTCTGGACCTGCGAGACGAAGTCCATCGACACGACCACCACGATCAGCAGGCTGGTGCCGCCGAAGTAGAACGGCAGGGCGAACCGGACCCGCAAAACCTCCGGCAGCAGGGCCACGACCGTCAGGTAGATCGCGCCGACCACCGTCAGCCGTGTCAGCACGTAGTCGAAATACTCGGCCGTGTTGCGACCCGGCCGGATGCCCGGCACGAAGCCGCCGTGCTTCTTGAGGTTGTCCGCCGTTTCCTCGGGGTTGAAGACCACCGCCGTGTAGAAGAAGGCGAAGAACACGATCAGCGCCGCATACAGGATCAGGAACAGCGGCTGACCCTGGCCGAGATAGGCCGATACCGTGCCGAGCACGCCACCGCTGTCGGGACCCGCGAAACCGGCGACCGACACCGGCGCCAGCAGCAGCGACGAGGCGAAGATCACCGGGATGACGCCCGAGGTGTTGAGTTTCAGCGGAATGTGCGAGGCCTCGCCGCCGAACATGCGGTTGCCGACCTGACGCTTGGGATACTGCACCACGATGCGCCGGTGGGCCCGTTCGACGAAGACGATGAAGGTGACGACCGCGGCCGCGAAGGCGAGGAAGACGATGATGAACAGCGCCGACAGGGCGCCCGTGCGACCGAGTTCCAGCGTCGAGGCGATGGCGGTCGGAATCGCCGAGACGATGCCGGCGAAGATGATCAGCGAAATGCCGTTGCCGACGCCGCGCGCGGTGATCTGCTCGCCGAGCCACATCAGGAACATCGTGCCGCCGAGGATGGTGATGACCACCGTGGCCCGGAAGAACATGCCCGGGTCATGCACCGCCGGCCCCTGCGACGACGCCAAGCTCTCGAGGCCGGTCGCCATGCCGTAGCCCTGTATCACCGCCAGAAGCACCGTCAGGTAACGGGTGTACTGGTTGATCTTCTTGCGGCCGGCCTCGCCCTCCTTCTTCAGGCGCTCCATCGACGGCGAGATGGCCGTCATGAGCTGCATGATGATCGAGGCCGAGATGTACGGAATGACGTTGAGCGCGAAGATCGACATGCGCGACAGCGCACCGCCGGCGAAGGCATCGAACATGCCGAGGATGCCGCCGGCTTGCTGGCGGAAGATGTCGTCCAGCACCACCGGGTCGATGCCCGGAATCGGGATGTAGGTGCCGATGCGGTAGACGATCAGCGCGCCGAGCGTGAACCACAGACGGTTCTTGAGCTCGGTCGCCTTGCCGAAGGCGCCGAGGTTCAAAGACGCTGCAAACTGCTCGGCTGCCCTGGCCATTGCCTGCTCCGGCGCGCTCGACTTCGGTTCGGGACGGCGACGCCGCCCCGGCCGCCTACTCCGCGGACGCCGGCTTTGCCGGCGCGGTCACCGTGACGCTGCCGCCGGCCGCCTCGACCGCGGCCACGGCGCCCTTGGAAGCGCCGGTCACGGTGATGGCGAGCTTCGCCTTGATCTCGCCCTTGCCCAGCAGCCGCACGCCGTCGCGCACGCGCCGGATCACGCCGGCCGCAACGAGCGCCGCGCCGTCGACCGGCTTGCCCGCGTCCAGCTTGCCGGCATCGACGGCCTGCTGGATGCGGCCGAGATTCACGGTCTGGAAGTCGAGCGCCGACGGATTGTTGAAGCCACGCTTCGGCAGACGGCGGTAGAGCGGCATCTGGCCGCCCTCGAAGCCCTTGATGGCGACGCCGCTACGCGCCTTCTGACCCTTGTGGCCGCGCCCGGCTGTCTTGCCGAGGCCCGAGCCGATGCCACGGCCGACGCGCTTGCGCGCCTGGCGGGCACCGTCATTGTCGGCGAGCTGGTTGAGCCGCATGATGTCCTCTCCCGGCCGCAGGGCGACGCCCTCAGCCGATCTCCTCGACGGTCACGAGATGCTTGACGCGCTCGATCATGCCGCGCACGGACGGCGTGTCCTCGAGTTCGCGCGAACGATGCCGGCGGTTGAGGCCGAGGCCGATCAGCGTCTGGCGCTGGTAGTCCTCGCGCCCGATCGGGCTGCCGGTCTGGGTCACCCGTACCTTCTTCGCCTCAGCCATTGGCCGCCTCCGCCGCCTCGGCGGCATCGTCGCCGCCGCGCGTCTCGCGCCGGCCGATGATGTCGGACACCTTGCGGCCGCGGCGCGCGGCGACCGCGCGGGGCGACGTCAGATGGCCGAGCCCGTCGAAAGCTGCCTTGATCATGTTGTGCGGATTGGACGTGCCGACCGACTTGGCGACGACGTCCTGCACGCCGAGACACTCGAAGATGGCGCGCAGCGGACCGCCGGCGATGATGCCGGTGCCCGACGGTGCGGCCCGCAGCATCACGCGGCCGGCACCGAAATGGCCGTTCACATCGTGATGCAGGGTGCGGCCCTCGCGCAGCGGCACGCGGCGCATGTCGCGCTTGGCCTGATCGGTAGCCTTGCGGATCGCCTCCGGCACCTCGCGCGCCTTGCCCGAACCGTGGCCGACGCGGCCGCGGCCGTCGCCGACGACGACGATGGCGGCAAAGCCGAAGCGGCGGCCACCCTTCACCACCTTGGCGACGCGATTGATCGAAACCAGCTTCTCTACGAGCTCGGACTCTTCGCCACGCTCGCGACGGCCGCGCGGCTCGTCGCCGCCACGGCGCCCGCGGCCACCACCCTCGCCGCCGCGTCCGCGGCCGCCGCCTTCGCCACTGCCGCCGCGACCCCGGCCACCGCCTGGGCCGCCCGGGCCGCTCCTGCCGCGTGCGGGTGCCTGTGCCATCCGTCTCTCCTAGAAATTCAGGCCGGCTTCGCGTGCGGCGTCAGCGAGCGCCTTCACGCGGCCGTGGTAAAGATAGCCGCCGCGATCGAACACGACGTCGCGCACGCCGGCCGCGGCCGCCCGCTCGGCGACCAGCTTGCCGACGGCCACCGCCGCGGCGACATTGGCGCCGGTCTTGAGGGCGCCCGACAGCGACGGATCCTTCGACGACGCGGCGGCGACGGTACGCCCCTGCGCGTCGTCGATGACCTGCGCGTAGATGTGCTTGCTCGAGCGGAAGACGCTGAGGCGCGGGCGCAGCCCGCCCACCTTGGCCAGCTTCGCCCGCACCCGCATGCGGCGGCGTGCCGCCAGGGCATGCCCCTTCTGGGTAACGGCGCTCATTTCTTCTTGCCTTCCTTGCGCAGGATCACTTCGTCCGAATAGCGCACGCCCTTGCCCTTGTAAGGCTCCGGCGGACGGTAGCTGCGAATCTCGGCGGCCACCTGGCCGACCCGCTGCTTGTCGGCGCCGGTGATGATGATCGCCGTCGGCGTCTCGCAGGTCACGGTGATGCCCTCGGGCACCGGGTATGCGACATCGTGGCTGTAGCCGAGCTGCAGGTTCAGGTTCTTGCCCTGCATCGCTGCGCGATAGCCCACACCGGTGATGTCGAGCCGCCGCGTGAAGCCCTGGGAAACCCCGGCCACCAGGTTCGCCACCTGATTGCGCGTCGTGCCCCAGAGCTGGCGCGCACGCTTGCTGTTGTTGCGCGGCGTGATGCGCACGACGTCGCCGTCGCGCGCCGCCTCGACGTCCGGATGCATTTCGAACGTCAGTTCGCCGAGCTTGCCCTTCGCCTTGATCCGGCGACCGGCGATCTCGACCTGGACGTTGCCCGGCACCGTGACCGGCGCCTGTCCTACGCGCGACATCTCGCTTGCTCCTCGCTCGCCAGCGCTAGAAAACGTGGCAAAGCACTTCGCCGCCGACATTGGCCGCGCGCGCCTCGTGGTCGGCGAGCACGCCCTTCGGCGTCGACAGGATGGCGACACCAAGGCCGCCGTAGACGGACCTCAGGTCGTTGATCTTCGAATACACGCGGCGACCCGGCCGGGAGACCCTGCGGATCTCGCGGATTGCCGGCTCGCCGTCGGCGTATTTCAGCTCGATGGTGTACTCGGCGATGCCCTGCCCGAGTTCGGCCGTCGAGTAACCGCGGATATAGCCTTCCTTGGCCAGCACGTCGAGGACGCGGGCACGGATCTTGGAGGCCGGCGTCACGATGCTGGCCAGCCGTGCCTGCTGTCCGTTGCGGATGCGTGTCAGCAGATCGCCAAGGGGATCGGTCATCGCCATCGTCGGATTCCCGTCTACCAGCTCGCCTTGACCATGCCGGGGATGAGCCCCTGCGACGCCAGATCGCGCATCGCGATGCGCGACAGGCGGAACTTGCGATAGTACGCGCGCGGGCGGCCCGTCAGTTCGCAGCGGTTATGCAGCCGCGTCTTCGAGGAGTTGCGCGGCAGCTTCGCCAGCTTCATGCGGGCGGCGAAGCGCTCCTCCGGCTTCAGGCTGTCGTCGCTCGCCGCGGCGAGCAACTCGGCCCGCTTCCTGGCATAGCGCTTCACCAGCCGGGCCCGGCGGGCGTTCTTCTCGATGGAACTCGTCTTTGCCATCAGGCTCTCCTCGTCCCGCGCCTAGTTGAGGAACGGGAAATCGAAGGCACGCAGCAACGCGCGCGCCTCGTCATCGGACTGCGCGGTCGTGCAGACAATGATGTCCATGCCGCGAATCTCGTCGATCTTGTCGTACTCAATCTCAGGAAAGATGATCTGCTCGCGCAGGCCGAGGGCGAAGTTGCCCCGACCATCGAAGCTCTTCGGGTTGAGACCGCGGAAGTCGCGCACGCGCGGCAGGGCGATCGTCACCAGCCGGTCGACGAACTCGTACATGCGCTCGCGCCGCAGCGTCACCTTGCAGCCGATGGCGACGCCTTCGCGCAGCTTGAAGTTGGCGATCGCCTTGCGGGCCCGGCAGACCTGCGGCTTCTGCCCGGTGATCGCCGCCATCTCGGCGACGGCATTGTCGAGCTTCTTCGAGTCCTGGGTCGCCTTGCCGACGCCCATATTGACGACGATCTTGTCCAGCCGCGGCACCTGCATGCCGCTCTTGTAGCCGAACTGCTCGATCATCCGCGGGCGGACGACCTTCTCGTACTGTTCCTGCAGTCGCGTGCTCATGTCGGGCCTACGAGTCGATGATCTCGCCCGAACGACGGGCGAAGCGGACCTTGCGGCCGTCCTCGAGGGTGCGGTAGCCGACGCGCGTCGGCTTGCCGTCCTGGGGATCGGCCAGGGCCACGTTGGAGACGTGCAGCGGCGCTTCGAGTTCGTTGATGCCGCCAGGTGTACGCTGCGAAGGGCGCGTGTGCCGCTTGACCATGTTGACGCCCTGCACGAGGACGCGGGCTTCCTTGGGCATGACGCGCAGGACCTCGCCGGTCTTGCCCTTCTCGCGCCCGGTCACCACGACGACCTTGTCGCCCTTCTTGACCTTCATCTTGGTGGGTGTCCCGGCCATCGCTACAGCACCTCCGGCGCCAGCGAGATGATCTTCATGTAGTTGCGCGCGCGCAGTTCGCGCGTCACCGGTCCGAAGATGCGCGTGCCGATCGGCTCGCCCTGCTTCGTGATCAGGACCGCCGCATTGCGGTCGAAGCGGATGACGCTGCCGTCGGGGCGCTGCACGTCGTAACTGGTGCGCACGATGACGGCGCGGTGCACCTCGCCCTTCTTCACGCGACCGCGCGGAATCGCCTCCTTGACGGAGACGACGATGACGTCGCCGACGGTCGCCGTCTTGCGCTTGGAGCCGCCCAGCACCTTGATGCACTGGACGCGCCGCGCGCCGGAATTGTCGGCGACCTCGAGGTTGCTCTCGACCTGGATCATGGCTGGTCCTGTCCCGCGAGGGCGGCCTCGACGCCGGCAACGACCGAGCCGGCATGACCGATCTTCTCGATCACCTCGAACCGCTTGCTCGCCGACAGCGGGCGACACTCGCGGATGCGGACAACGTCGCCGATGGCCAGCGCGTCGCTCTCGTCGTGCGCGCTCACCTTCTGCGAACGCGTGACGAACTTCTTGTAGAGCGGATGCATGACGCGGCGGTCGACACGCACCACGACCGTCTTCGTCATCTTGTCGCTCACCACCGTGCCGGTGAGTACCCGTCGCGGCATGATCCCTGCTCCTCGCCCGTCTACTGCGCCTGGCCGGCGCGCTGGCCGAGCACCGTCTCGACGCGCGCGATGGTGCGGCGCACCTCGCGGACCCGCGCCGTGTTCTCGAGCTGCCCGCTCGCGCGCTGGAAGCGCAGGTTGAACGCCTCCTTGCGCAGCTCGCCAAGCTGCTCGCGCAACTCGTCGTCCGACTTGCCCCGGACTTCGTCGATCTTCATCGCCCAATCCTCCGGCGCGCTCAGATGCGCTCGACGAGACGCGTCTGCAGCGGCAGCTTCGCCGCCGCCAGCTCGAACGCCTCGCGGGCCACATCGAGGCCGACACCGTCGATCTCGAACATCACGCGGCCCGGCTTCACCCGGACCATCCAGTATTCGGGCGTACCCTTGCCCTTGCCCATGCGCACCTCGGCCGGCTTGCGGCTGACCGGGACGTCCGGGAAGATGCGGATCCACACGCGGCCGGCGCGGCGCATGCGCCGCGTCATGGCACGGCGCGCGGCCTCGATCTGGCGCGCGGTCAGGCGGCCCGGCGTCACCGCCTTGAGGCCGAAGGACCCGAAATTCAGTTCCGTGCCCGAGGTGGCCTGACCGTGCAGGCGACCCTTGTGCTGCTTGCGGAACTTCGTTCGCTTGGGGCTCAACATGGCTCGTGCCGCTCGCTATGCCCGGGACTCGGGACGGCCCGAAGTCGGTCCGGACTGCAGCTCGTCGAGCCGCCGGTCCTGGGCCATCGGGTCGTGCTCCATGATGTCGCCGCGGTAGACCCACACCTTGACGCCGCAGGTGCCGTAGGTCGTCCGCGCCGTGGCAGTGCCGTACTGCACGTCCGCGCGCAGCGTGTGCAGGGGCACCTTGCCTTCGTGGTACTGCTCGGTCCGCGCAATCTCGGCGCCGCCGAGACGGCCGCCGCACATCACGCGCACGCCGAGCGCGCCGAGGCGCATCGCGTTCTGCACCGCGCGCTTCATGGCACGGCGGAAACCGACGCGGCGCTCGAGCTGCTGGGCGATGTTCTCGGCCACCAGCCGGGCGTCGATCTCGGGCTTGCGCACCTCGACGATGTTGAGGCTGACCTCGGCGCCCGTCATCTTGGTCAGTTCGCCGCGCAGCTTCTCGATGTCGGCACCCTTCTTGCCGATGACGACGCCGGGGCGCGCGGTGTGGATGGTGACGCGCGCCTTCTTGGCCGGCCGCTCGATGACGATACGGCTGATGCCCGCGCCCGACAGCCGCTCCTCGAGGAAGCCGCGCAGTTTGAGGTCGTCGTGCAGCAGGCCGGCGTAGTTGCGCCCGCCCGCGTACCAGCGCGAGTCCCAGGTCCGGTTGATGCCGAGCCGCAGCCCGACGGGATTGACTTTCTGGCCCATGGGTCAGGCGTCCTCCTGCTCGCGCACGACGATGGACAGGTTGCTGTAGGCCTTGCGCACCCGCCCGACACGCCCGCGCGCCTTCGGCCGCCAGCGCTTCATCACCAGGCCCTTGCCGACCGACGCCTCGGCGACGACCAGGCGGTCGACATCGAGCTGATGGTTGTTCTCGGCATTGGCCACGGCGCTCTGCAGCGCCGCCTTGACCGCACCGGCGATGCGCCGGCGCGAGAATTCCAGTTCGTTCAGCGCCGTCTGGACGCGCTTGCCGCGGATCATGCCGGCGACGAGGTCGAGCTTGCGCGGACTGACGCGCAGCGCCCGGATGTAGGCGCGCGCCTCGTTGTCGGCGAGTTTGCGGGGAGCCGCTTCTTTGCCCATGGTCAGGCCCTCTTCGCCTTCTTGTCGGCGGCGTGGCCGTGGAAGGTGCGGGTCGGCGAGAACTCGCCGAACTTGTGACCGACCATGTTCTCGGTCACCAGCACCGGCAGGAACTTGTGCCCGTTATGGACGCCGAAGGTGAGGCCGACGAACTGCGGCAGGATGGTCGACCGGCGCGACCACGTCCTGATGATGTCGTTGCGCCCTGACTTCCGCGTGGCCTCTGCCTTCTCGAGCAGGTAGCCATCGATGAACGGGCCTTTCCAGACGGAGCGTGCCACGGCTCAGTTCCCCTACTTCGTGCGCCGGCGCACGCGGAGACCGTCCGTGCGCTTGTTGTGACGCGTACGCTTGCCCTTGGTCGGCTTGCCCCACGGCGTGACCGGGTGGCGGCCGCCCGAGGTGCGGCCCTCGCCGCCGCCGTGCGGATGGTCGACCGGATTCATGGCCACGCCGCGCACCGCCGGGCGGTTGCCCAGCCAGCGGTTGCGGCCGGCCTTGCCGATCTTGATGTTGGCCTGGTCGGGATTCGACACGGCGCCGATCGTCGCCATGCACTCCGCCCGCACCATGCGCACCTCGCTCGAAGCCAGCCGCAGCAGGGCATAGCCCTGATCGCGGCCGACGAGCTGCACGTAGGTGCCGGCCGAGCGGGCAAGCTTGCCGCCTGCGCCGGCCTTCAGCTCGACGTTGTGGACGATGGTGCCGATCGGCACCGAGCGCAGCGGCATGGCGTTGCCCGGCTTCACATCGACGCGCTCGCCGGCAACCACCGTGTCGCCCGCCTTCAGGCGCTGCGGCGCGAGGATATAGCTCTCCTCGCCGTCCTCGTAGCGGATGAGGGCGATGAAGGCGGTGCGGTTGGGGTCGTATTCCAGCCGTTCGACCGTCGCCGGCATATCCATCTTGCGGCGCTTGAAGTCGACCACGCGGTACAGCCGCTTGTGGCCGCCGCCGCGCCGGCGCTGGGTGATGCGGCCGTTGTTGTTCCGGCCGCCCTTCTCGCTCAGGCCCTCGGTCAGCGTCTTGACCGGCTTGCCCTTGTGCAGCTCGCTGCGGTCGACGAGAACGAGGCCGCGCTGGCCCGGCGTCGTCGGCTTGAACTGTCGCAGTGCCATTGCGCCGCGCTCCGCCTAGAGGCCCGTGGTGACGTCGATCGACTGGCCCTCGGCCAGGCGAACGATCGCCTTCTTCGTGTCCGGGCGCTTGCCGCGACGGCCGCGCCACATCTTGGTCTTGCCCTGCTGGCGCAGGGTGTTGATGCCGATGACCTTGACGCCGAACAGGCCCTCGACCGCGGCGCGGATCTCCGGCTTGGTCGCGGTCAGCGGCACGCGGAAGACGACCTGGTTGAATTCCGACACGCGCGTCGACTTCTCGGTGATCACCGGCGCCCGCAGGATGTCGTACATGCGGTCGCGCGACAGCGTGATGCGGCCGCGCGGCTTGGCGTTCGCAGTCACTTCAGGCGCTCCTCGAGGCTGGCGACGGCGGCGCGGGTGAGCACCAGCGTGTCGCGGCGCAGGATGTCGTAGACGTTGGCGCCCTGCTGCGGCAGCAGGTCGACGCCGGGGATGTTGCGCACGGCGAGCGTGAAGTTGCGGTCGAGTTCCGCCCCGTCGATGATCAGCGCCGAGGCGAAGCCGAAACGGCCGAGGCGCTCGGCCATCGCCTTGGTGCGCGGCTCGCTCGCCGACGCCGCCTCGAGCACGACCAGCTTGCCGTCCGCGGCCTTGGCCGACAGGGCCGCACGGAGCGCCGCCTTGCGGACCTTCTTGGTCAGGTCGTGCTCGTAGCTGCGCGGATGCGGGCCGAACGTCGTCTGGCCGCCGCGCCACTGCGCCGCCCGGGTCGAGCCCTGGCGGGCACGGCCGGTGCCCTTCTGCCGCCACGGGCGCTTGCCGGTGCCGGAAATCTCGCCGACTTCCTTCACCTTGTGGGTGCCGGCCCGGCGCTTGGCGAGCTGCCAGTTGACCATGCGCGCGAGCAGGTCGCGCCGCACCGGCACGCCGAACACCGCGTCGGCGAGTTCGATCTCGCCGGCATCCTTGCTGTCGAGGTCGAGGACCTTCAGCTTCATGGCTCAGGCCTTCCCTGCGTCGGCCGCGGCGAGACCCGCCGGAAAGGGCGCGTCGGCGTGGCGCGGACGCTTGACGGCGTCGCGCACCTCGACCCAGCCGCTCTTGGCACCGGGAATGGCGCCCTCGACCAGGACCAGCCCGGCCTCGGCGTCGACGGCGACGACCTTGAGGTTCTGCTTGGTGACGCGCCGGTCGCCCATGTGACCGGCCATCTTCTTACCTTTGAAGACCTTGCCCGGATCCTGGCGCTGGCCGGTCGAACCGTGGCTGCGGTGCGAGATCGAGACGCCGTGGGTGGCTTCAAGGCCGGCGAAGTTGTAGCGCTTCATGACGCCGGCGAAGCCCTTGCCGACCGACGTCCCGGTGACGTCGACGAACTGGCCGGGCACGAAGTGCGTCGCCGCCAGCTTCTGGCCGGGCTCCAGCACCGCGTCGGCGGCAACACGGAACTCGACCAGCCGCTCGGCCGGCTCGACCTTGTTCTTGGCGAAGTGGCCGCGCTGGGCCGCCGTCACGCGCTTCGGCCGCCGCGTGCCCGAGCCGAGTTGAAGGGCGACGTAGCCGTCCTTCTCCTCGGTACGTACGGAGACGACACGGCAGTCGCCGACGGCAAGAACCGTCACGGGGACGTGGTTGCCCGCCTCGTCGAAGACGCGGGACATGCCGACCTTGCGGGCGATGAGTCCGGTACGCATGGCGGCGTCCTAGAGCTTGATCTCGACGTCGACGCCGGCAGCGAGGTCGAGCTTCATCAGCGCGTCGACCGTCTGGGGCGTCGGGTCGACGATGTCGAGCAGGCGCTTGTGGGTACGGATTTCGAACTGCTCGCGCGACTTCTTGTCGATGTGCGGCGAGCGCAGCACGGTGAACCGCTCGATGCGGGTCGGCAGCGGTATCGGCCCGCGAACCTCGGCGCCGGTGCGCTTGGCGGTGGAGACGATCTCGCGCGCCGACTGGTCGAGCACGCGATGATCGAACGCCTTGAGGCGGATGCGGATGTTCTGGCTGTCCATGGCGCCTGTCCCGCGGGGTCGCAGCCGTCCGGGTGGACGACCGCTCTGCCGCTGATCCTTTCCTACTCGACGATGGCGGTGACGACGCCGGCGCCGACGGTGCGACCGCCCTCGCGGATGGCGAAGCGCAGGCCCTCGTCCATGGCGATCGGCGCGATCAGCGCCACCCGCATGCGGATGTTGTCGCCCGGCATCACCATCTCCGTGCCTTCCGGCAGCTCCACCGTCCCCGTCACGTCCGTCGTGCGGAAGTAGAACTGCGGGCGGTAGTTGCCGAAGAACGGCGTGTGGCGGCCGCCCTCCTCCTTCGTCAGCACGTACGCCTCGCAGTCGAACTTCGTGTGCGGCGTGATCGTCCCCGGCTTCGCCAGAACCTGACCGCGCTCCACTTCCTCGCGCTTCGTGCCGCGCAGCAGCACGCCCACATTGTCCCCCGCCTCGCCCTGGTCGAGCAGCTTGCGGAACATCTCGACGCCCGTGCACGTCGTCTTCGTCGTGTCGCGAAGGCCGACGATCTCGACTTCGTCGCCCACCTTCACGATGCCCCGCTCGATGCGGCCCGTCACCACCGTCCCGCGCCCCGAAATCGAGAACACGTCCTCGATCGGCATCAGGAACGCCTGGTCCTTCGGACGCTCGGGCTGCGGGATATAGCTGTCCACCGCCGCCATCAGCTCCAGGATCCGCTGGCCGCCGATCTCCGGGTCGCGACCCTCAAGCGCCGCCAGCGCCGAGCCCTTCACGATCGGGATCTCGTCCCCCGGGAAGTTGTAGCTCGTCAGAAGCTCGCGAACCTCCAGCTCCACCAGCTCCAGCAACTCCGGATCGTCCACCTGGTCGACCTTGTTCATGAACACCACGATCGCCGGAACGCCAACCTGGCGCGCCAGCAGAATGTGCTCGCGCGTCTGCGGCATCGGGCCGTCCGCCGCCGACACCACCAGGATCGCGCCGTCCATCTGCGCCGCGCCCGTGATCATGTTCTTCACGTAGTCGGCGTGCCCCGGGCAGTCCACATGCGCGTAGTGGCGGTTCTGCGTCTGGTACTCGACGTGCGCCGTGTTGATCGTGATGCCGCGCGCCTTCTCCTCCGGCGCCTTGTCGATCTGGTCGTACGCCGTAAACGTCGCCCCGCCAGTCTCCGCCAGAACCTTCGTGATCGCCGCCGTCAGCGTCGTCTTGCCATGGTCAACGTGCCCGATCGTCCCCACGTTGCAGTGCGGCTTCGAACGCTCGAACTTCTCCTTGGACATCTTGCGTGCTCCGTCGATCGATCCAGAGGGCGGCGGGGCGCCCGGACTGCCAGGTCTTGCGGTGGCTAGGCCAGCTTGGCCACGACTTCATCCGCCACTGCGCGCGGCACCTGCGCGTAGTGATCGAAATGCATCGTATAGGTGGCACGGCCCTGGCTCATCGAGCGCAGGGTATTGACGTAACCGAACATGTTGGCGAGAGGCACCATCGCCTCGATGACGCGCGCGTTGCCGCGCGTGTCCATGTGGCCGATCTGGCCGCGGCGGCTGTTCAGGTCGCCGATGATGTCGCCCATGTAGTCCTCGGGCGTCACGACCTCGACCTTCATGATCGGCTCGAGCAGACGCGGTTCGGCTTTCGGAATGGCTTCCCGCAGACAGGCGCGGGCGGCGATTTCGAACGCCATGACCGAGGAGTCGACGTCGTGCGAGGCGCCGTCGATGAGCGAGGCCTTGAAGTCGATCAGCGGGAAGCCGGCGATGGCGCCCGACTCGCGCGCCTCGGCAAGGCCCTTCTGCACGCCCGGCACGAACTCGCGCGGCACCGAACCGCCGACGACCTCGTTCTCGAACGAATAGCCGGCGCCCGGCGGCTGCGGCTCGAAGCGCACCTTGATGCGGGCGAACTGGCCGGCGCCTCCGGTCTGCTTCTTGTGCGTGTAGTCGTGCTCGATCGTCCGCGTGATGGTCTCGCGGTAGGCGACCTGCGGCGCGCCGACATTGGCCTCGACCTTGAACTCGCGACGCATGCGGTCGACGATGATCTCGAGGTGCAGCTCGCCCATCCCCTTGATGATGGTCTGGCCGCTCTCGGCGTCCGACGACACGCGGAACGACGGGTCTTCCTGCGCCAGACGCGACAGCGCCTGACCCATCTTTTCCTGGTCGCTCTTGGTCTTCGGCTCGACGGCGATCTCGATGACCGGGTCGGGGAACTCCATGCGCTCCAGCACGATCGGGTGCTGCGGATCGCACAGCGTGTCGCCGGTGGTGGTGTTCTTCAGCCCGGCCAGCGCCACGATGTCGCCGGCGACCGCGATCTTGCGATCCTGGCGGTCGTTGGCGTGCATCTCGAGCATGCGGCCGACGCGCTCGCGCTGGCTCTTCACCGTATTGAGCAACTGGCTGCCGGCCGACAGCACGCCCGAGTAGACGCGGATGAAGGTCAATGAGCCGACGAACGGGTCGGTCATGATCTTGAAGGCCAGCGCCGAGAACGGCTCGTCGTCGGACGAACGGCGCGACATCGGCTCGTCGCTGCCGACCTTGACGCCCTTGACGTCCGGCACCTCGGTCGGCGCCGGCAGATAGTCGACGACGGCGTCGAGCAGCGGCTGCACGCCCTTGTTCTTGAAGGCCGAGCCACAGACGACCGGCACGAAGGCCAGCGCCAGCGTGCCCTTGCGGATGCAGGCGATCAGCGTCTCGACCGACGGCTCGTTGCCCTCGAGGTAGGCCTCCATCGCGGCGTCGTCGTGCTCGACGGCGGTCTCGACCAGCTTCTCGCGCCACTTCGCGGCGTCGGCAGCCATGTCGGCCGGAATGTCGACGTACTCAAACTCGGCGCCGAGGCTCTCGTCCTTCCAGATGATCGCGCGCATGTGCACGAGATCGACCACGCCCTTGAACTCGGACTCGACGCCGATCGGCAGCTGAGTGACCAGCGGCACCGCGCCGAGGCGGCTGACGATCATGTCGACGCAGCGATAGAAGTCGGCGCCGATACGATCCATCTTGTTGACGAAGCACATGCGCGGCACGCGGTACTTGTCGGCCTGGCGCCACACCGTCTCGGACTGCGGCTCGACACCGGCGACGCTGTCGAACACCGCGCAGGCGCCGTCGAGCACGCGCAGCGAGCGCTCGACCTCGATGGTGAAGTCGACGTGACCCGGCGTGTCGATGATCTGGATGCGATGGTCGCGCCAGAAGCACGTCGTCGCGGCCGACGTGATGGTGATGCCGCGCTCCTGCTCCTGCTCCATCCAGTCCATGGTGGCCGTGCCTTCATGGACTTCGCCGATCTTGTACGAACGACCGGTGTAATAGAGAATCCGCTCGGTCGTCGTCGTCTTGCCGGCGTCGATGTGCGCCATGATGCCGATGTTGCGATAACGCTCGATCGGGGTCGTGCGGCCTTCGGTCATGGACGGAGGTCCCTCAATCTCTGGTCTGGCCGGATCGCTACCAGCGATAATGCGAAAAGGCCCGGTTGGCCTCGGCCATGCGGTGGGTATCCTCCCGCTTCTTGACTGCCGATCCGCGGTTCTCCGCCGCATCCATCAGCTCGCGCGACAGGCGCTGCACCATCGTGTTCTCGCCGCGGGCGCGCGCGGCCTGGATGATCCAGCGGAAGGCCAGCGCCTGGGCACGCTCGGAACGCACTTCCACCGGCACCTGGTAGGTGGCGCCACCGACGCGGCGCGAGCGCACCTCGAGCTGCGGACGCACATTGTCGATGGCGTCATGGAAGACGCGGATCGGATCGCCGCCGGCGCGCTTTGAAATCTCGTCGAAGGCGCCATAGACGATGCGCTCGGCGACCGACTTCATGCCGTCGTACATCAGATTGCTGGTGAACTTGCTGACCACGCGGTCGCCGAACTTGGGGTCCGGCATGATCTCGCGCTTCTCTGCACGCCTGCGTCGCGACATCGTCCTGCCCTCCTACTTCGGCCGCTTGGCGCCGTACTTCGACCGCCGCTGCCGGCGGTCGTTGACGCCCTGCGTGTCGAGGGTGCCGCGAATGATGTGGTAGCGGACGCCCGGGAGGTCCTTCACGCGACCGCCGCGGATCATCACCACCGAGTGTTCCTGGAGGTTGTGGCCCTCGCCCGGGATGTAGCTGGTCACCTCGAAGCCGTTGGTCAGCCGCACGCGCGCGACCTTGCGCAGCGCCGAGTTCGGCTTCTTCGGCGTCGTCGTGTAGACGCGCGTGCAGACGCCGCGCTTCTGCGGACACGCCTCGAGCGCCGGCACCTTGTTGCGCGCGGCAGGCTCTTGCCGCGGCTTGCGGATCAGCTGGTTGATCGTCGGCATTCAGCCATTCCCTCGACCGGCCGGCGGAAGGCCGACCACCAAATCATACGAGGCGACGCGACAGGGCCGCCCAGGACCCTCGTCCCGTCACCATCGGACCGTCTTCGCCCGTCCGTCCGGCGTCAAATCGGTTGTCAAACCGTACCGTCGGGGCCCGCGTATAGGCTGCGAATGCCTACGACCGGCCCCCGAATCAGCGCGCGGATACTACTTACGGCCCCCTACCCGGTCAACCGCGATTCCGGGCGATTTCTAGTCCGTTTCTGTCGCGAAATCGTCTCTGGGTATAATAATATTTCTCTTCTGCCAGCGGTCAGGCAGTGGCAACGGCAAGCGCGACGAGCCACTGGGCGCCCGCCAGCGCCGCCGCCCAGGTGGCATAGCGCAGGTAGATGTCGCGCAGGACGCCGCCGATCGTGCGTTGCGCCACGTCCTCCGGCAGGTCGTGCTGGCGGTCGAGCAGCAGCCACGTCTCTGTCCGCCGGTAGGGATAGGTCGGCGCGCCGTACGCCTTCCAGAGCAGGACGGCGAAGACCAGGGCCATCAGTACGGCGCCGGTCTTGAGGGCGAGCCCGGCGTCCCAGCTCAGCCCGAACTGCGCGACGAGGATGCCCAGCAGCGTGAAACCGAGAGCCCGTCGGATCGACAGCTCGGCACAGACACGGATGCGATCGACTCTGTGCACCGGCGCGCTCCAGGACGGCAACGCACCCCCTCGCAAGGCAGGATAGTCCGGCGGTTCCGGTGGTGAAAGAGGCGCGTCATCCCGCCGCGCCGGCATTGACCGGCGGCGCGATGCCGAAGCGGAACAGCACCAGCCAGAACAGGTAGCGCAGCACGAACAGGAAGAAGGCTGCGACCAGCGGCAGCAGCGCCGGGTGGATGAAGCGCAGGGTCAGCCGGTCGGTGACCGCCAGAATGGGATCGGTGACCGTGACGAAGAAGCGCCAGATGTAGTTGTGCCAGTCGTGCGGCACAATCAGCCCCAGCAGGAACCGGCCGAGCAGCGTCCACATCACCGCGCCGACGACGTAGTTCGGCACGTGGAAGTACCAGTAATCCCAGAACGGTCCGCTCACCCGCGCCTCCCCCGCGTCAGGACAGAAAAAGGGCCCGGGTTTCCCCGGGCCCCGAGACTAGCTTCTATCCGGCGCCCGGTCAGGCGGCGGCGTCTTTTTCCTCCATCAGCGTGCCGCCGCGCGGAATACGCAGCGACCGCACGAAGGCCTGCATCTGGGCCGACGGCTCCGGCGTCATCAGGCTGACGACGATCGTCACGATGAAGCCGACCGGGATGCCGAAGATACCGGCCGAGATGTTGGAGGTGCCGAACCACACCGGCATGCCGAAGTACTTGGTGGCCGCCAGGTAGAACAGCGTCACCAGGAAGCCGGCCGCCATGCCGACGACCGCGCCCGCGCTCGTCGTCCGCGACCACCAGACGCCCAGCACGAGTGCCGGGAACAGTCCCGCTGCCGCGAGCGAGAACGCCCATGCCACCAGCGCGAGGATGCCTCCCGGCCGGGTCGAGGCGACCACGGCGGCGAGGATCGCCACGACGATGAGCAGGACGCGCGCCACCACCAGCCGGCGCTGGGTCGACGCCTTGGGGTCGACCATCCGGTAGTAGATGTCGTGCGACAGGGCGTTGGCGATGGCCAGCAGCAGGCCGTCGGCGGTCGAGAGAGCGGCCGCCAGACCGCCGGCCGCGACGAGGCCGGCAATGACGTACGGCAGTCCGGCGATTTCCGGCGTCGCGATGACGATGACGTCCGGGTTGATCGTCAGCTCCTTCAACTGAAGGATGCCGTCGGCATTGGCGTCCTTGATCGCCATCAGGCCGAGGTCGGAGTAGATCTTCACCCAGTTGGGCAGGTCCGCGATCGCCGTGCCGAGGACGTTGTTGTAGATCTCGAACTTGGCGAAGGCGGCGTAGGCCGGCGCGGTGAAGTACAGCAGGAAGATGAACAGCAGGCTCCAGCCGACCGACTTGCGCGCCTCACGCACGCTGGGCGTGGTGAAGTAGCGCATCAGCACGTGCGGCAACGAGGCCGTACCGATCATCAGGCATATGATGAGGGCGAAGAAGTTCCAGTTCGACATGTTGGTGAACGGAACGACGTGCGCCTTCACGCCGGCCAGCGCCGGCTTGGTCGCCTCGAGCTCGGTGATGCGCTGCAGAACCTCGCCGTACATCAGCTGGGGGATCGGAATGCCGGTAACCTGCGCCGAGAGAATGACCACCGGCACCAGGTAGGCGACGATCAGCACGATGTACTGGGCGACCTGCGTCCACGTCACCGCCCGCATGCCGCCGAGCATCGAGCACACGAGGATGCCGATGAGGCCGACGAACACCGCCACCTCGTACGAGATGCCGAGGAAGCGCGAGGCGATGGTGCCGACGCCCGTCACCTGACCGACGATGTAGGTGAAGGAGCAGCAGAACAGCACGATGATGCCGATGGTGCGGGCCGCATCGCCGCCGAAGCGGGCGCCGAGGAAGTCAGGCACCGTGTAGGCGCCGAACTTGCGCAGGTAGGGCGCGATCAGCGTCGCCACCAGCACGTAGCCGCCGGTCCATCCGAGTACGAACGCGAGGGCGTCGTAGCCATTGGCGTAGAGGCCACCGGCCATGGCGATGAACGAGGCCGCGCTCATCCAGTCGGCCGCCGTCGCCATGCCGTTGTACATGGCCGGAACACGCCGGCCGGCCACGTAGTATTCCGACACCTGCATGGTGCGGGTGATGAAGCCGATGGCGGCATAGACGCCGATCGTCATCGCCACGAACAGGTAGCCGATGATCTTGTTGGGCACCCCGACCTGCTCGAGGATCGCGAGCAGGACGACGAAGCCGACGAAGCCGCCGGTGTAGATGCCGTAGACCTTGTTCAGATTGCTGACGAGGTCGCCGCCGTTGCGAGTAGCCATGTGCGCGTCCCCCCTACTCGTCTTCGGCCATGCCGAATTCCTCGTCGATGCGGTTCTGGCGCGAGGCGAACCAGAAGATCAGCACGACGAAGACAATCAGCGAGCCTTGCGCGGCCATGTAGAAGCCGAGCGGAAAACCGATGATGACGATCTCGTTGAGCGCGCCGACGAAGAAATGCACCCCGAACGAGAAGATCGCCCAGATCACCAGTGTCGTGATCATGAGCGACTTGCTGCGGCTCCAGTGAGCCTCCGCCTTCTCTGGCGACAATTGCGACTGGTCCGACATGCCGGTCGACTCCCTTGCTGTAGCGTCAAACAGCAGTGCCGGCCATCCGGCGCAGCGCCGGGGCCGGTTCACATGGAATCGGGGATGTGCTCAGGTCCAACCTGCGGTCTGCAACCGCTGCTGGCATTTGCGTTGTCCCCCGTAACCCCACAAGCGCTCACGTGTTCGCCTCTTGCGGACGACTCGTTCGAGAACGATGCGGCCAAAACGCTAACACGATACACTGTGACTGCGAAGCAGGTTCAGTGCCCACCGTCGTGGCGGAGGATTGCGGCAGTGCCTATGTTGCGGCGCAACAAACACATCACAGACCGGGCCGGCTACCGGGACTTCCTTGGCCGCAACGCCGCCTTCGTGTCGCAGAAATGCACGATCGAATATTGCCGCGTCCGGGCCGGATACAATTGGGATCTGCTGATGCGGGAGCGACCTTTCCTCGATGCTCTCGAAATCTGCCGCTGGGACGCCCTCGCCTTCGTCCTGGCCGATCTGGCGGTCATCGCCGAGGGCTGGCTGCGCCCGCACGCCGCCGCCGCGGCCACCGACGACGCGATCCTCGCCGACCGGCTGGTCGCCGACGTCGCCGCGACGCTCGCCGCCCACCCCGTGCCGGCGCATCGGCCGGAAGGCTGGGGCGGCGAGATCGAGGCGCTACGCCAGCGTCTGGCGGCCGTCCGGATGGCGGCGCCGAAGCCCGTGCATGAGGTGGGCAAGACCGCCGGCGGGCGCATCTTCGATACCCTGCCGATCCACCCCAGCCTGCGGACCCACGACCGTGAGCTGATCACCAACAACATCCGCTTCAACCTCTGCCGTGCCTTCGAGGACATGGAGGCCGAGGTCGATCCGGTCCCGGTAGCGGCAGATTTCGTGGCTGTCGGCGGCCACGCCTAGACGCCGCCGATGACCGCGGGGCGCCCACAGCGACCTGTCGGCAAGTCCCGCCCGCGCGGCGGCGGCACACGGCGCGCGCTGGTCGCCGCCAAGGCGGTGGCTGCCGTGGCGATCACGAGTGTCGCCCTGATCGCGGTGCCATCCGAAACCTGGCTGACTGGCGATATCGGCTGGCGCGTCATCGCCGTGGCGGCGCTTGCCGGTATCGGCGCCGCCGCCCTGTGGGTCGCCCAGGGGCTGATCGACTCCCATTTCGACGCGCTCGAGCGGTTGCGCGCCCATGCCGTGATCGCGCGGACCAGCAGCGGCGACGCTCTGGCGCCACCGGCGCTACCGAGCGGAGCGGAGATCGACCGCCTGCGCGATGCCATCGGCGCGCTCGCGACGGCCCGCGACCTCGGTGCCGGCACGTCGGAAGCGCGTCTTGCGGCGATCCTCGGCGCCGTCGGCGAAGGCCTCGTGGTGATCGACGATGCCGGGCGCATCGCGCTGGTCAACGCGCCAGCCCGCCGGACCCTCGGGCTGCCCGTTCCGGCGCTCGGGCACAGCGTCTTCGCGGCCCTGCGACGCGACGCGCTCGCCGCCGCGATGGCCGCGGCACGTGCCGACGGCGGCGCATCGGCGACACTGCGGACCGTCGATGGCGCCGCGGTCGCGGCACGCCTCGTCGACCTGCCCGAGCAGGGCGCCGTCCTCCTGGCGCTGCCCGCCGACGACATCGACTACGGCGCGGCCGTCGAGCACGACCTTGCCCTGCTCGACCGCGTGCCGCCGGCGCCGCCGGTGATGCCCTCGACTTCGCTATCCGAACTGCCGTCACTGGTGCTCGATGTCGAGACCACAGGCCTCGACCCGGCGCATGACCGCATCGTGTCGCTGGCCGGCCTGCCCCTGCGCGGCGCCCGCGCCTACCCGGGCGATGCCGTCGACCTGCTGGTCGACCCGACCGTGCCGATCCCCGACAGGGCGCGCGCCATCCACGGCATTGGCGACGAGACCGTGCGCGGCGCGCCGCGTTTCGGCGTCCTTGCGCCGGACATCGCCCGCCGCCTCGCGGGCACGGTCGTGGTCGGGCACAACATCGGCTTCGATCTGGCCGTGCTGGCGGCCGAGGCGCATCGCGCCGGCATCGCATGGACTGCGCCGCTGGCGCTCGACACCGCCCAGCTCGCCTCCGCCCTGGCCCCACGCGAACGCGATCTCGACCTCGAGGCCGTCGCCACGCGCCTCGGTGTCGAGATCCGTGGCCGCCACACCGCGCTGGGCGACTGTCTGATCACGGCCGAAGTCTTCGCCCGCCAGATCGCGCTGCTCGGCGAGGCGGGCGTCGTCACGCTCGACGATGCCCAGCGCTTCGCGGCGACCGCCACGGCGGTGGTCCGCCGCCAGCGCGCCGCCGGCTGGTAACGGCGATGGGAACGGCCGCGCCGCTCGCGAGTTTGCCCTACCGCCACCGCGTCGGCGACGTCGCCTCCACCCCCGCGGTGACCCTCGCGGCCTCGGCCACGCTCGGCCAGCTGGCCACGACACTGGCCGATCTGGGCATCAGCTCCGTCGTCATCGACGACGGCGACGGGCTGCCGCGCGGCATCCTGACCGAACGGGACGTGCTGCGCGCTGTCGCGACCGGCGGCGGCGACGCGCTCGCGGCACCGGTCGCCGCGTACATGTCGGCGCCGGTCGAGACCGTCGCCGCGGACGCCTTCCTCCACGTGGCGCTGGCCCGCATGGCGCGCACCGGCCGCGCGCATCTGGTGGTGACCGGCCCGGACGGTCGCATCGTCGGCGTGGTGACGGCGCGCGGCCTGCTGCGCCGCCGGGTCGGCGAGGCGCTCGTGCTTGGCGATCAGGTCGCCGCGGCGACGGATGCGGCCGGCCTCGCCGAGGCGGTGGCTCTGTTGCCGGCCACGGCGCGTGCCCTGCGCGACGACGGCATGGCGGCGCACGTGATCGCCGCCGTCATCGCCGCCACCATCCGCGACGTCACCGGCCGCGCGGCTGACCTTGCAGCAAACGCGATGGAGGCGCAGGGACACGGACCCGCACCGGCGCCATGGGCCTGCCTCGTGCTCGGCTCGGCCGGACGCGGCGAAACCCTGCTGGTACCGGATCAGGACAATGCGCTGATCTGGCGGGATGGCGCGGCGGACAGCGCCGATGCGTGGTTCGCAGCTTTGGGTGACCGCATGACGGCGATGCTCGACGCGGCGGGGATTCCGCTGTGCAAGGGCGGTGTCATGGCCTCCAACCCGCACTGGCGCGGCTCCCTGGCGACATGGCGGGCGCGCGTCGATGGCTGGCTTGCGCGGCATCGTCCCGAAGACCTGCTCGACGTCGACATCTTCTTCGACATGGCAGTCGTCGCCGGCGACCACGAACTTGGCACGACGCTGCAAGGCGCTGCCGTGGCAGCGGCGCAAAGCCAGCCCGTGTTCCTGAAGCTGCTGGGCGAACGGGCGGGCGAGCGCGGCACGCCCTTCGGCCTGTTCGGCAGCCTGCGCACCGAGGGCGGCCGCATCGACCTCAAGCGCAGCGGTCTGCTGCCGCTGGTCGCCGCCGCGCGGGTCGCTGCGCTCGCACAGGGGGAACTGGCGACGGCGACGCGCGACCGCCTCCAGGCGACGGCGCCGCGGGTCAACGCCGAGACGCGCGAGGCGCTGGCCGAGGCCCACGAATTGCTGCTCGGCGCGATCCTCGACCAGCAGATTACCGACATCGCCGCCGGCACGCCGGCGTCGAACCGCGTCGCGCTGGCGCCGCTGTCACGGGCCACGCGGCGGCGGCTCACCGAGGCGCTGCACGCGCTCGACGGCCTGCCGCTGGTGGTCCGCGACCTGCTGCGGGCGGACTAGGGCGCCGCTACTCGGCGGCGCCCTGCTGCTGCTCGATCAGGCCCGCGGCGGTCTCCGCCTCCTCCTGACGGCGACGGGCCTCGGCGGCCAGACGCGCGTCGCGGTCGGCGGCGATCGCCTTCATGCGGGCCATGATGTTGCCTGTGCCGGCCGGGATGAGGCGGCCGACGATGACATTCTCCTTGAGGCCGGCGAGGCGGTCGACCTTGCCGTTCACGGCCGCCTCGGTCAGCACGCGCGTCGTCTCCTGGAAGGAGGCCGCCGAGATGAAGGAGTTGGTCTGCAGCGACGCCTTGGTGATGCCCTGGAGCACCGGCACGGAATGCGCCGGCCGGAGGTTCTCCAGCGCCGCCTTGGCGTTGATCTGCTCGAACTCCTCCTTGTCGACCTGCTCGCCGACCAGAAGCGTTGTGTCGCCGCCGTCGGTGATTTCCACCTTCTGCAGCATCTGCCGGACGATGACCTCGATGTGCTTGTCGTTAATGGTCACGCCCTGCAACCGGTAGACGTCCTGGATCTCCTTGACGAGATAGGTGGCGAGCGCCTCGACGCCGAGCACACGCAGGATGTCGTGCGGCACCGGGTTGCCGTCCATGAGAAGGTCGCCCTTCTCGATCCAGTCGCCCTCGTGCACCGCGATGTGCTTGCCCTTGGGGATCAGGTACTCGACCGGCTCCTGGCCATTGGCCTGCGCCTCTTCGTTCGGCATCAGCACGATGCGCCGCTTGGTCTTGTAGTCCTTGCCGAACTCGATGCGGCCGCTGATTTCCGCGAGGATCGCGTGATCCTTCGGACGGCGCGCCTCGAACAGCTCGGCCACGCGCGGCAGACCGCCGGTGATGTCGCGCGTCTTCGAGCTTTCGCGCGGGATGCGCGCGAGGATGTCGCCGGCCTGCACGTGCTGGCCGGGCTCGACGTTGAGGATGGCGTCGACCGACATGAAGTAGCGCGCGTCGAGGCCGTTGGCGAGTTTGACCACCTCGCCCTGCTTCGAATCGGCCCGCGGACGCAGTGACACGCGCGGACGCAGGTCGGTGCCACGCGGCTGCTGCTTCCAGTCGATCACCACCTTCGAGGAAATGCCCGTCGCCTCGTCGGTGACCTCGCGCATCGAGACGCCCTCGGTCAGGTCGACGTAATCGACGTAGCCTTCCTTCTCCGTGATGATCGGCAGGGTATACGGATCCCATGTCGCCAGCGTCTGGCCACGCTCGACCTTCTGGCCCTCGTCGACCAGCAGGCGTGCGCCATAAGGCAGGCGATGGTGCGCCCGCTCGCGGCCCGCGGCGTCGACCAGCACCACCTCGGTATTGCGGCTCATCACGATCGCCACACCCTGCGAGTTGGTGACGACGTTCTTGTGCTGGATTCGGATGGTCGCCGGGAACGCCGCCTCGACACTCGACGCCTCGGTCGCGCCCTGCGCCGCGCCGCCGATGTGGAACGTCCGCATGGTGAGCTGCGTGCCCGGCTCGCCGATCGACTGTGCGGCGATGACGCCCACCGCCTCGCCGACGTTGACCGGCGTGCCACGGGCGAGATCGCGCCCGTAGCAGCGGCCGCAGACGCCGCCCTTGCTCTGACAGGTCAGCACCGAGCGGATCTTAACCATCTCGATGCCGGCCGTCTCGACGACCTCGACCAGCCGCTCGTCGATCAGCTCGCCAGCGCCGACGATGACATTGCCGGATAGCGGATCGAGCACATCGTCGGCCGCGGTACGGCCAAGGATGCGGTCGGCGAGGGCGACGATGACGGTGCCGCCCTCGATGACGGCTTCCATGCGCAGGCCGTCGTTGGTGCCGCAGTCGTCCTCGATGATGATGGCGTCCTGCGCCACGTCGACGAGGCGCCGCGTCAGATAGCCGGAGTTGGCCGTCTTGAGCGCCGTGTCAGCGAGGCCCTTGCGGGCGCCGTGGGTCGAGTTGAAGTACTCGAGGACCGACAGGCCTTCCTTGAAGTTGGCGATGATCGGCGTCTCGATGATCTCGCCCGACGGCTTGGCCATCAGGCCGCGCATGCCGGCGAGCTGGCGGATCTGCGCCGCCGAACCGCGGGCGCCCGAGTGCGCCATCATATAGACGGCGTTCGGCTGGCCCTCGGCGTCCATCGCCTGCATGTCGCGCATCATGGCGTCGGCGACGTCGTCGGTGCAGCGCGTCCAGGCGTCGACCACCTTGTTGTACTTCTCGCCCTTGGTGATCAGGCCGTCCTGGTACTGCTGCTCGAACTCCTTCACGCGCTCGGTCGTATCGGCGACCAGCTTGACCTTGACCGCCGGAACCACGAGGTCGTCCTTGCCGAACGATATGCCGGCGCGGCAGGCGTAGGTGAAGCCGAGCGCCATCATGCGGTCGGCGAAGATCACCGTCTCCTTCTGGCCGCAATGGCGGTAGACGAGATCGATGACCGAGCTGATCTCGCGCTTGGTCAGCAGGCGGTTGAGCACCTCGAAGCCGACGCGCGGATGCTTCGGCAGCAAGCGGCCGAGCAGCAGGCGGCCCGGGGTGGTGACGACACGGCGCACCACGGCGTTGCCATCGCCGTCGACGGTATCGAGACGCGCCTTGATGCGCTGATGAAGCGAAACCGACTTGGTGTCGAGCGCGTGCTCGACCTCGCCGATGGACGTGAAGCGCGGCACGCGGTGCGCCACGATCTTCTTCTGCGTCAGCGCCTTGAAGGTCGCCGCGATGTCGCTGCGGTCGACCGGCTTGCCCGGCTGCGCCGGGTCGACAAGCATGACGTCGTTGGCCGCCAGCGCCGATTCCAGCGCCGTCGCCGAGTCGATCGACACGACCTCGCCGCTGGTACGGTTGGATTCGTAAGTGATGTAGTAGAGGCCGAGCACGATGTCCTGCGATGGCACGATGATCGGCTTGCCGTTGGCCGGCGACAGGATGTTGTTGGTCGACATCATGAGGACGCGCGCCTCGAGCTGCGCCTCCAGCGACAGCGGCACGTGCACGGCCATCTGGTCGCCGTCGAAGTCGGCGTTGAAGGCGGCGCAGACCAGCGGGTGAAGCTGGATCGCCTTGCCCTCGATCAGCACCGGCTCGAACGCCTGGATGCCCAGCCTGTGCAGCGTCGGCGCGCGGTTGAGCAGCACCGGATGCTCGCGGATCACCTCCTCGAGGATGTCCCAGACCTCCGGCCTCTCCTTCTCCACCATGCGCTTGGCCGCCTTGATGGTGGTGGCGTAACCGTAGAGTTCAAGCTTGTGGTAGATGAACGGCTTGAACAGCTCGAGCGCCATCTTCTTCGGCAGGCCGCACTGGTGCAGCAGCAGCTCCGGGCCGACGACGATGACCGAACGGCCCGAGTAGTCGACGCGCTTGCCGAGCAGGTTCTGGCGGAAGCGGCCCTGCTTGCCCTTCAGCATGTCGGACAGCGACTTCAGCGGCCGCTTGTTGGCGCCGGTAATGACGCGGCCACGACGGCCGTTGTCGAACAGCGCGTCGACCGACTCCTGCAGCATGCGCTTCTCGTTGCGCACGATGATGTCCGGCGCGCGCAGCTCGATCAGCCGCTTCAGGCGGTTGTTGCGGTTGATGACGCGGCGATAGAGATCGTTCAGGTCCGAGGTGGCGAAGCGGCCGCCATCGAGCGGCACCAGCGGGCGCAGCTCGGGCGGGATCACCGGCACCACGTCCAGCACCATCCATTCCGGACGGGCGCCGGAATCGATGAACGCCTCGACGATCTTCAGGCGCTTGACCAGCTTCTTGCGCCGGGTCTCCGACGTCGTCTCCTTGAGGTCGACGCGCAACTCGGTCTTCAGCGTCTCAAGGTCGATGGCCTTGAGGATTTCCTTCAGGGCCTCGGCGCCGATCATCGCCGTGAAGGCCTCGTCGCCGAACTCGTCCTGCTTGGCGTGGTACTGCTCCTCGTTGAGAAGCTGGTACTGCTTGAGGTCGGTCAGGCCCGGCTCGATGACCGTGTAGTTCTCAAAATAGAGGATGCGCTCGAGATCGCGCAGGGTCATGTCGAGCAGCATGCCGATACGGCTCGGCAGCGACTTGAGGAACCAGATGTGGGCGACCGGCGAGGCCAGTTCGATATGGCCCATCCGTTCGCGGCGCACGCTCTGCAGCGTCACCTCGACGCCGCACTTCTCGCAGACGATGCCACGATACTTCATGCGCTTGTACTTGCCGCACAGGCACTCGTAATCCTTGATCGGCCCGAAGATGCGGGCGCAGAACAGGCCGTCGCGCTCGGGCTTGAAAGTGCGGTAGTTGATCGTCTCGGGCTTCTTGATCTCGCCGAACGACCACGAGCGGATGCGCTCGGGGCTGGCGATGGAGATGCGGATCTCGTCGAAGCTCTGCGGCGTCGTGGGCTGCTGCCCGAAGACGTTGATGAGTTCGTTCATAATGTGGAACTCCCGCTACGAAGGTACGTGTTGAAAAGGGACCGGGGCACCGTCGTCACTGCGTCGGCTGGCGAAGCTGCACGTCGAGACCGAGCGAGCGCAGCTCCTTCACCAGCACGTTGAAGGACTCCGGAATGCCGGCCTCGAAGTTGTCGTCGCCGCGCACGATGGCTTCGTAGACCTTCGTGCGGCCCGCCTTGTCGTCCGACTTGACGGTCAGCATTTCCTGCAGCGTGTAGGCGGCGCCGTAGGCTTCGAGGGCCCACACCTCCATTTCGCCGAAGCGCTGGCCGCCGAACTGGGCCTTGCCGCCCAGCGGCTGCTGCGTGACCAGGCTGTAAGGCCCGATCGAGCGCGCGTGGATCTTGTCGTCCACCAGATGGTGCAGCTTCAGCATGTAGATGTAGCCGACCGTGACCGGGCGCTCGAAGACCTCGCCGGTGCGGCCGTCGACGAGACGGACCTGGCCGGACAGATCCATGCCGGCGCGTTCCAGCGCCTCGCGGATGTCGGCCTCCGTGGCGCCGTCGAACACCGGCGTCGCCACCGGCACGCCGGCGCGCAGGTTGCCGGCAAGTTCGATCAGATCGCCCTCGGACAGCTCGCCGATGCCGGCGTCGTAGGTGTCCTTGCCATAGACGTCGCGCAGCTTGCGGCGCAGCGGCTCGACCGAGGAGTTGCCGCGCATGCGGTCGACCACCTCGCCGACCTGGCGGCCGAGACCGGCCGCCGCCCAGCCGAGATGCGTCTCGAGAATCTGCCCGACGTTCATGCGCGAGGGCACGCCCAGCGGGTTGAGCACGATGTCGACCGGCGTGCCGTCCTCGAGGTACGGCATGTCCTCCATCGGCACGATCTTCGAGATGACGCCCTTGTTACCGTGACGGCCGGCCATCTTGTCGCCCGGCTGCAGCTTGCGCTTCACCGCGACGAACACCTTGACGAGCTTCATCACGCCCGGCGGCAGCTCGTCACCGCGCTGCAGCTTGTCGACCTTGTTGTCGAAGCGGCGCGACAGCGCGTTGACGGCGGCATCGAAGGCCTTCTGCAGCGCCTCGATCTCCGACATGCGCTTGTCGTTGCGCACGACGATCTGACGCCACTGGCCCGGCGTGTAGTCGCCCAGCACGCGCTCGGTGATGCGCGTGCCGTCCTCGAGGCCCTTGGGCCCCTTGACGGCGGTCTGGTTGACCAGCAGTTCCTTGAGGCGGCCGAAGAACGAGCGCTCGAGAATGGCACGCTCGTCGTCGCGGTCCTTCGCCAGGCGCTCGATCTCGGCGCGCTCGATCGACAGGGCGCGTTCGTCCTTGTCGATGCCGCGGCGCGAGAACACGCGCACCTCGACGACCGTGCCGCTGTCGCCCGGCGGCACGCGCAGCGACGTGTCGCGCACGTCGGACGCCTTCTCGCCGAAGATGGCGCGCAACAGCTTCTCTTCCGGCGTCATCGGCGACTCGCCCTTCGGCGTCACCTTGCCGACGAGGATGTCGCCGGGCAGCACCTCGGCGCCGATGTAGACAATGCCCGCCTCGTCGAGGTTCTTCAGCGCCTCCTCGCCGACGTTCGGGATGTCGCGGGTGATTTCCTCCTGGCCCAGCTTGGTGTCGCGCGCCATGACTTCGTATTCCTCGATGTGGATCGAGGTGAACACGTCGTCGCGCACGATGCGCTCGGAGATGAGGATCGAATCCTCGAAGTTGTAGCCCTGCCACGGCATGAACGCGACAAGCACGTTCTTGCCCAGCGCCAGCTCGCCGAGGTCGGTCGAGGGGCCGTCGGCGACGATGTCGCCCTTGGCCACCTGGTCGCCGACGCGGACCAGCGGGCGCTGCGTGATGCAGGTGTTCTGGTTGGAACGCTGGAACTTGAGCAGGTTGTAGATGTCGACGCCGGTATCGCCGGCGCCCACGTCCTCGCCGGCGCGCACGACGATGCGCGTGGCGTCGACCTGATCGACCACGCCCGAACGGCGCGCCACGATAGCGACGCCGGAATCGCGCGCCACCGTCTCCTCCATGCCGGTGCCGACGATCGGCGCCTCGGCGCGGATCAGCGGCACCGCCTGGCGCTGCATGTTGGAGCCCATCAGCGCGCGGTTGGCGTCGTCGTTCTCGAGGAACGGGATCAGCGCCGCGGCGACGGAGACGAGCTGCTTGGGCGACACGTCCATGTAGTCGATGTCGGCCGGCAGGGCCATCATGTAGTCCGAGCCGTGGCGACAGCTCACCAGTTCGTCGGTGAAGCGGCCATGCCGGTCGAGGATCGCATTCGCCTGGGCGATGGTGTAGCGCCCCTCCTCCATGGCCGACAGGTAGACCACGTCGTCCGTGACCTTGCCGTTCGCGACCTTGCGGTACGGGCTCTCGATGAAGCCGTACTTGTTGACGCGGGCGAAGGTGGCGAGCGAATTGATCAGGCCGATGTTCGGGCCTTCGGGCGTCTCGATCGGGCAGATGCGGCCGTAGTGCGTCGGGTGCACGTCGCGCACCTCGAAGCCGGCGCGCTCGCGCGTCAGGCCGCCCGGTCCCAGCGCCGACAGGCGCCGCTTGTGGGTGATCTCCGACAGCGGGTTGGTCTGGTCCATGAACTGCGAGAGCTGCGACGAGCCGAAGAACTCGCGCACCGCCGCCGCCGCCGGCTTGGCGTTGATCAGATCGTGCGGCATGACGCTGTCGATCTCGACCGTCGACATGCGCTCGCGGATCGCCCGCTCCATGCGCAGCAGACCGACGCGGTACTGGTTCTCCATCAACTCGCCGACCGAGCGCACCCGGCGGTTGCCGAGATGGTCGATGTCGTCGATCTCGCCGCGGCCGTCCTTCAGTTCGACCAGCAGCTTGATGATGGCGAGGATGTCGTCCTTGCGCAGCACGCGCACATTGTCCGGCGTGTCGAGGCCGAGACGCGCGTTCATCTTGACGCGGCCGACCGAGGACAGGTCGTAGCGCTCGGCATCGAAGAACAGGCCGTTGAACAGCGCCTCGGCCGTGTCGAGGGTCGGCGGCTCGCCCGGGCGCATGACCCGGTAGATGTCGATGAGCGCTTCCTCGCGGCAGGTGTTCTTGTCGACGGCCAAGGTATTGCGGATGTACGAGCCGACGTTGATGTGATCGATGGCCAGCGTCGCCAGGCGCTTGGTATTGAGCCCGGCAAGCTGCTCCATCGTCTGCGCCGTGATCTCGGCACCGGCGCCGATCAGCACCTCGCCCGTCTTTTCGTCGACGACGTCTTCGGCGAGATAGCGGCCGACCAGCTCCTCGTCGCTGACGAGGATGTCCTTGACGCCTTCCTCGGCGAGGCGGCGCGCCGCGCGCGGCGTCACCTTGGTACCGGCCTCGAGCAGCACCTTGCCGCCCTTGGCGTCGACCAGGTCGTGCGTCAGCTTGGCGCCGCGCAGGCGCTCGGCGTCGAACGGCGTGCGCCAGCCCTCCTTGCCGCGGGTGAAGACGACCTTGTCGTAGAAATAGTCGAGGATCTCCTCGGCCGACATTCCGGCCGGCTCCTGCGGCTCCAGCTTCTGGCCGCGCTCGGCGCGCTCGGCGCGCAGCTTCTCCGTCATCGCGCCGTCGAGCGCGAGCAGGAACGAGGTCACCGGCAGCTTGCGGCGGCGATCGATGCGGACGTGGACGATGTCCTTGGCGTCGAATTCGAAGTCGAGCCACGAGCCGCGATAGGGAATGACGCGCGCGGCGAACAGGTACTTGCCCGACGAGTGCGTCTTGCCGCGATCGTGGTCGAAGAACACGCCCGGCGAACGGTGCATCTGCGAGACGATGACGCGCTCGGTGCCGTTGACGACGAAGGTCCCCTTGTCCGTCATCAGGGGCATGTCGCCCATGTAGACGTCCTGTTCCTTGATGTCGCGCACGGAGCGCGCGCCGGAATCCTCGTCGACGTCCCAGACGACCAGGCGCAGCGTCACCTTCAACGGCGCGGCGAAGGTCATGCCGCGCTGCAGGCACTCCTCGACGTCGTACTTCGGTTCCTCGAGTTCGTAGTCGACGAACTCGAGCTGCGCCTTCTCTGAGAAGTCGCGGATCGGAAACACCGACTTGAAGACCTCGCGCAGCCCGATGTCGGCCTTGGTCTTCCCGTCGTCGCCGGCGCTGCGCAGAAACTGGTCGTAGGACTTCTTCTGCACCTCGATCAGGTTCGGCATCGGCGCAACCTCACGGATGCGACCGTAGCTGCGGCGAACGCGCTTGCGACCGGTGAAGGACATCGTCATGCGAGGGATCCCTTCGCGTCAGCTATTCGTACGAAACGGCCCGACATGCGGGCATGGGCCAGCGGACCGCGCCCCGTGGGGGAGCGGCCCGCGGCCCGGACCTGGTAAGCGAGAACCGACAAGCCCTACTTGATCTCCACGGTGGCTCCGGCGTCCTCGAGCAACTTCTTGATCTTGGCGGCCTCGTCCTTGGACACGCCTTCCTTGACGGCCTTCGGCGCGGCCTCGACGAGATCCTTGGCTTCCTTGAGGCCGAGCCCGGTAACGGCACGGACCTCCTTGATCACGTTGATCTTCTTCTCGCCGGCGACCGCGAGGATGACGTTGAACTCTGTCTGCTCCTCGGCCGGCGCGGCGGCGGCCGCGGCCGGCGCAGCGGCGGCGACGGCCACCGGCGCGGCGGCGCTGACGCCCCACTTCTCCTCGAGTAGCTTCGAAAGTTCGGCCGCCTCGAGCACCGTCAGGGCGCTCAGATCGTCGACCAGCTTCTGCAGATCAGCCATTTCCTGTGTACTCCCGGGATAATCGGTTGCGATGTCTGGCTCGCGGCTACGCCGCAGCCGCACCCTTGTCGGCGAATGCCTTGGTCACCCGCGCGAGCTGGCCTGCGGGGGCCGCCAGCACACCGGCGATACGCGTCGCCGGGGTCTGGATCATGCCCACCAGCCGGGCCCGCAGTTCGTCGAGCGACGGCAGCGTGGTCAGGGCCTCGACCTGCGCAGGTGCGAGCAGGTTCTCGGCCATGCCGCCGCCGATGACGACGAGCTTCGGGTTGGTCTTGGCAAACGCGACCGCGACTTTCGCTGCCGCCACCGGATCGGTGGAGTAGGCGATCGCGGTCGGACCCTTGAACATGTCCGCCATCTTGGCGAAACGGGTACCCTCAAGGGCGAGACGGGCGAGCCGGTTCTTGGTCACCTTGAAGCCGGCACCGGCAGCCCGCGCCTGACGGCGCAGACTGGTGCTCTCGGCGACGGTCAGTCCGGACTGAGTCGCCACGACGACGATCTCGGTCGAACTGAACACCTCCTTGAGCTCGGCGACCACTTCACCTTTGCGTGCACGGTCCACTGTTGCCGTCTCCGCTAGGTGGCGCAGGACCCACTGGATCGCTGCGCCGGTTGGTGCTCCGGCACCGCCGCGAGCCCCGGTGAACCGGGAACCCGTCGGCCGTGCCAACCGGTTCCTGTCCCAGGAGCGTTCCTCGGCCCCCGGTGCCTCGCGGCACCGGCGGCGATTTGCGTCTCCTGTCTCGTACAGGCCGCACCGGAGGGTGCGATTAAGCCTTCAGGGGCGAACCCCCTCGGGCACCCGCAGTCTCGGACAGGGTCGGGCCGGACGCCGCCGCCGCCACCCGCGAAGGTGGCGGCGCACACCGCCGGCCCGCCATCCGCCGGCCGCGCCCCGAGGGGCCGGCCGCCGGAACTTCTTTACCGACCGCCTAGCTGGCGGTCGCCTGACCGACCCCGCCGAGGCCGGTCACATCGATCTTCACGCCGGGGCCCATGGTCGAGGACAGCGTCGCCTTCTTGACGTAGTTGCCCTTGATGCCCTGCGGCTTGGCTTTCATGATCGCGTCGATGAAGGCGTCGATGTTGGCCTTGAGCGCCTCCTCGGAGAAGCTCGTCTTGCCGACGCCGGCGTGAATGATGCCCTGCTTCTCGACGCGGAACTGCACCTGGCCGGCCTTCGCCGCCGTGACGGCGCCGACGACATCGGGCGTGACCGTGCCGAGCTTGGGGTTCGGCATCAGGCCGCGCGGACCGAGCACGCGGCCGAGACGGCCGACCACGGCCATCATGTCCGGCGTCGCGATGACGCGGTCGAAGTTGATCTCGCCGCCCTGGATTTTCTCCGCCAGGTCCTCGGCGCCGACCAGGTCGGCACCGGCCTTGCGGGCTTCCTCGGCCTTGGCGTCCTTGGCGAACACGGCCACGCGCATCGACTTGCCCGTGCCGCTCGGCAGGGCAACGACGCCGCGGATGTTCTGGTCGGCCTGGCGCGGATCGACGTTGAGGTTGACGGCCAGTTCGACAGTCTCGTCGAACTTGGCGCGCTTGGCGGCCTTGAGGCGACGGATCGCCTCGTCGACCGGGTAGCGTTCCTCGCGGTCGGCGACCGTGAGGGCCTGCTGCATGCGCTTGCTTGGCTTCGGCATGGTCTAGCCCACCACTTCCAGACCCATCGAGCGGGCGGAGCCGGCAATCATCTCCGTCGCCGCGTCGAGGTCGTTGGCATTGAGATCCTGCATCTTCACGCCGGCGATCTCGCGGCACTGCTCGCGCGTGACGCGACCGACGACACCACGGCCTGGCGTCGGGGAGCCCTTCGGCAACTGGGCCGCCTTGCGCAGCAGGAACGAGGCCGGCGGCGTCTTGGTGACAAAGGTGAAGGAACGGTCGGAGAAGACCGTGATCACCACCGGCACCGGCATGCCTTCCTCGAGGTTCTGCGTCGAGGCGTTGAACGCCTTGCAGAACTCCATGATGTTGACGCCGGCCTGACCGAGGGCCGGGCCGACAGGCGGCGAGGGGTTGGCCTTGCCCGCCGGGATCTGCAGCTTCACGTATCCGTTGATTTTCTTCGCCATCGTCTTCGTCCCGGCCCTAGACCTTCTCGACCTGCGAATATTCCAGTTCGACCGGCGTCGCCCGGCCGAAGATTGATACCGACACCTTCACCCGCGCGCGTTCCTCGTCGACATCCTCGACCGTCCCGTTGAACGACTGGAACGGCCCGTCGGTGACGCGAACCTCCTCGCCGATCTCGAAGGTGACCGACGGCTTGGGCCGCTCGACCCCCTCCTTGACCTGGTGGAGGATGCGCTGCGCTTCGGCTTCCGTGATCGGCGACGGCTTGTTGCCGGTGCCGAGGAAGCCCGTCACTTTCGGCGTGTTCTTGATGAGATGGTACGTGTCCTCGTTCAATTCCATCTTCACCAGCACATAGCCGGGGAAAAACTTGCGCTCGGCGCTGATCTTGGCCCCGCGCCGCATCTCGACCACCTCTTCGGTCGGCACCAGCACCTCGTCGACCTCGTCGCCGAGGCCCTTGAGATCGGCCTGCTCGCGGATCGACTGCGCGACCTTCTTCTCGAAGCCCGAGTATGCGTGGACCACGTACCAGTGCGCCGTCATCGTCCTCAGCTCCCGACCGTCAGCACGAGACGGACGATTTCCGCGATCGCGATGTCAACCACGAAGAAGAACAACGCCGCCACGATGACCATGACAAAGACCATGGTCGTCGCCTGCAACGTCTCCTTGCGCGACGGCCAGGTGACCTTCGCGGTCTCCTGACGCACCTGCCGCACGAACTCGCCGGGGCTGGTCTTTGCCATCGTCTCTCAGTCCGCTGTCGCCGTGTCCCGTGGGCCCGGCGGCCGCTCCCTATCTCTGGCAGGAGTGGAGGGGCTCGAACCCCCAGCCCCCGGTTTTGGAGACCGGTGCTCTACCAGTTGAGCTACACTCCTGCGGAACCGGCCGCGAGCGGCCGGCGCCTGTCTCCCGAACTCCTACTCGACGATGGCGGTGACGACGCCGGCGCCGACGGTGCGACCGCCCTCGCGGATGGCGAAGCGCAGGCCCTCGTCCATGGCGATCGGCGCGATCAGCGCCACCCGCATGCGGATGTTGTCGCCCGGCATCACCATCTCCGTGCCTTCCGGCAGCTCCACCGTCCCCGTCACGTCCGTCGTGCGGAAGTAGAACTGCGGGCGGTAGTTGCCGAAGAACGGCGTGTGGCGGCCGCCCTCCTCCTTCGTCAGCACGTACGCCTCGCAGTCGAACTTCGTGTGCGGCGTGATCGTCCCCGGCTTCGCCAGAACCTGACCGCGCTCCACTTCCTCGCGCTTCGTGCCGCGCAGCAGCACGCCCACATTGTCCCCCGCCTCGCCCTGGTCGAGCAGCTTGCGGAACATCTCGACGCCCGTGCACGTCGTCTTCGTCGTGTCGCGAAGGCCGACGATCTCGACTTCGTCGCCCACCTTCACGATGCCCCGCTCGATGCGGCCCGTCACCACCGTCCCGCGCCCCGAAATCGAGAACACGTCCTCGATCGGCATCAGGAACGCCTGGTCCTTCGGACGCTCGGGCTGCGGGATATAGCTGTCCACCGCCGCCATCAGCTCCAGGATCCGCTGGCCGCCGATCTCCGGGTCGCGACCCTCAAGCGCCGCCAGCGCCGAGCCCTTCACGATCGGGATCTCGTCCCCCGGGAAGTTGTAGCTCGTCAGAAGCTCGCGAACCTCCAGCTCCACCAGCTCCAGCAACTCCGGATCGTCCACCTGGTCGACCTTGTTCATGAACACCACGATCGCCGGAACGCCAACCTGGCGCGCCAGCAGAATGTGCTCGCGCGTCTGCGGCATCGGGCCGTCCGCCGCCGACACCACCAGGATCGCGCCGTCCATCTGCGCCGCGCCCGTGATCATGTTCTTCACGTAGTCGGCGTGCCCCGGGCAGTCCACATGCGCGTAGTGGCGGTTCTGCGTCTGGTACTCGACGTGCGCCGTGTTGATCGTGATGCCGCGCGCCTTCTCCTCCGGCGCCTTGTCGATCTGGTCGTACGCCGTAAACGTCGCCCCGCCAGTCTCCGCCAGAACCTTCGTGATCGCCGCCGTCAGCGTCGTCTTGCCGTGGTCAACGTGCCCGATCGTCCCCACGTTGCAGTGCGGCTTCGAACGCTCGAACTTCTCCTTGGACATCGCTCGTCATTCCTCAGTCGCTGCCGGCGCCGCCGGTCGCTGCGCGATCCCGCTCCGCGGCTGGAGCGGGTGATGGGAATCGAACCCACGTCACCAGCTTGGAAGGCTGGAGCTCTACCATTGAGCTACACCCGCTTCGCGCCGCTGCCGTCTGGCGGGCCCCCCGCCCGCCGCCGTTCCGATTCCCGTTCCGGGCCGCCGCACCGGACGGCCCGCAAAATCCTTTGCCTTCATGGCATTGCCGCAAACGATATCGTGGCGCGAGCGGCGATGGTGGAGGGGGCAGGATTCGAACCTGCGTAGGCATGGCCAACGGATTTACAGTCCGCCCCTTTTAACCGCTCAGGCACCCCTCCATCGACGCGTTCCGCCGCAAGCCGACCGCCATTCTGCCGGCTGCCCGCCAGCGGCGGAAGGCCGCGCACTATGGCGGAAAGCCACAACAAGTCAACACCAAGTCGGGCATGCAAAAAGGTCAAGCGCCCCCGAATCCGCCGCGACCTCGACGGATGGACGGGGGCCCTTGCATGCCCGACGTTGGCGGCATACTAGGCTCGACCGATGGCTAGGCGCAAGGCACGACGCAGCGACCGTCTCCTTTCGGGCGGGGCGCAGGAACGCCCCCGCCGCGAGCGGGGTGCCGCCGGCGGACTGTGGATATATGGCCGCCACGCCGTGGCTGCGGCACTCGCCAACCCGCGGCGCGACGTGCGCCGGCTGGTCATGCTCGACCCGGATGCCGTGGCAGTGCCAGACGGGCGTCCCGCCCCGGAAATCCGCGACCGGGCCGGCATCGAAGCCCTGCTGCCGCCGGGTGCGGTCCACCAGGGCCTCGCGGCACTGGTCGCCCCGTTGCCGGAACTGGGCGTCGAGGACGTCTGCATCGCCGCCGCCGACAGGCCGGACGCCATCGTCGTCGTCCTCGATCAGGTCACCGATCCGCAGAATGTCGGCGCCATCCTGCGCTCCGCAGCCGCCTTCGGCGCCATCGCCGTCATCCAGCAGGCCCGCCATGCGCCGCCGGTCACGGGCACGCTGGCCAAGGCCGCGTCAGGCGGTCTCGAGGCGTTGATGCTGGCCGACGCCGTCAATATCGCCCGCGCCCTCGACGACCTGCGGACCGCCGGCTTCCGCACGATAGGGCTCGATTCGGACGCGCCGCAGACGCTTGCCGCCGCGCCGGCCGGCGGGCGCGTTGCCCTCGTGCTCGGCGCCGAGGGTTCCGGCCTGCGCCGCCTCGTCCGCGAAGGCTGCGACATCCTGGCGCGCCTGCCGACACGGCCGCCGGTGGCCAGCCTCAATGTCTCGGCGGCAGCCGCGGCCGCGCTTTACGAGCTTGCCCGCGGGCGCGCGATATCGTGAACATCGATGCCTAATACATAAGGGTAGGAGCGGACAGCGGCCCGACCGCGCCGCCGTCAGGGAGGCCGCCGATGTTCGAGTATTTCCCGGACAACTATCCCTGGAGCCTGACCACGTCGATGCTGTTCGACGAGGTCGGCACCGCGGCGGAGCCGGAAGAGGCGCTCAAGCCGCTACGGGCATTAGCGGGCGGCGACCGGAAGATTGCCAACGAAGCCTGGTACGAAGCCTTCACCGTGCTGGGCGAGAAGCTCGAACGGCTCGGCGGCGCGGACGAGGCCGCCGACCACCCCCTGACGGCCGGCCGCAAGTTCCACCGTTCCGGCCTCTACCACCTGCGCGCCGAGCGGTTTCTCGATCAGGACGACCCGCGCAAGCTGATGGCCTACCGGCGCGGCATCGCCAACTACCGCCATGCCCGCGAGTTACGCCGCGATCCGGTCGACTACGTCGACATCCCCTATGCGGGGAAGACACTGCCGGCGATGTTCGTCCGCCCGCAGGGCACGCCGCCGTGGCCGTGCTTCGTCTTCGTGCAGGGCTTCGACTCGCTGAAGGAGTGGTTCTTCCCCGTTGTCGGCGAACAGTTCCGCGAGCGTGGCGTGGCGCTGCTGGTCGTCGACCAGCCGGGAGCCGGGGGCGCGTTGCGCCTCGACGGCATGGCCGCCGACCTCGAGACCGAGAAGCCGGTCGGCGCCTGCATCGACTGGCTGGAGGGCCGCAAGGATATCGATGCCGCCCGCATCGGCGTGATGGGGGTCAGCCTCGGCGGTTTCTACGCGCCGCGCGCCGCCGCCTTCGAGAAGCGCATCGCCGCCTGCATCGCCTGGGGCGCCATCTGGGACTTCGGCAAGTCCTTCCACGACCGCATGGTGGCCCAGCGCAAGACCTTCGATTCGATCCCCGACATGGTGCGCCAGGCCATGTGGGTCTTCGGCCAGACCACCCCCGAGGGCGTGCTCGACGTGACCGGCCGTATGAAGGCGGCCGCGCATGCCGGGCACATCACCTGCCCTTTTCTGATCCTGCATGGCGAGAACGACAGGCAGGTGCCCGTGAGCGACGCCGAGGCCCTCCACGCGGCCGCTACCGCCAGTCCCGACCGCACGCTGCGCATTGTCCGTCTCGAGGAGGGCGGCGCGGAACACTGCCAGACCAACAACCGCACCGTCGCCGGCGACATGATGGCTGACTGGGCCGCGCGCGTCCTCGGCGGCGCGCCGGCCGGCGCCTTCTGATCCCGCGCGGGGCCGAGGCGTTTGCCGGCCGCGCTGCCTTCTGCGATAACGCCGGCGGACGCGACGCCCGCTGCCGCCGGCTTAGCTCAGTTGGTAGAGCGCCAGTTTTGTAAACTGGATGTCGGGGGTTCGAGCCCCTCAGCCGGCACCAGCGGGCCCGCGTGCGGGGACGACTGCCAATGACCGCGCCGCTGATCGTCCACCCGACCGACTTCGGCGAAGCGAGCCTCGCCGCATTCCATCACGCGCTGCGCCTCTCCATCGCCCTTGGCGCCCGTCTCGACATCCTGCACGTCTATGCCTCGCGCGATGAACCCGACGAGACCGTCTGGCACGGCTTTCCCGGCGTGCGCGCGACGCTCGTCGACTGGAGACTCGTCGCGGCCGACACGCAGCCGGAGGATATCGCCCCGCGTCTCGGCATCCGCGTGCGCAAGACCCAGATCGCCGCCGCCGACACCGCCGCCGCCATCGCCCGCTATGTCGACGATCACGCCGCCGGCTGGGTGGTGCTGGCCACCGCCGGGCGCGACGGCGTGCCCGGCTGGCTGCGTCCGTCGCTCGCCGGGCGCGTGGCCCGCGCGGTCTCGGCCTGCACGCTGTTCGTGCCAAGGCAGGCACATGGCTTCGTCGACGCCGTCTCGGGGTCCGTGACCCTCGACAGGGTGCTGGTGCCCGTCGACCATCGGCCACGACCGGAGCCCGCGCTGGCCGTCGCCGTGCGCCTGGTCGAGGCGCTTGGCCTGCCGGCCGCCACCGTCGACATGCTGCACGTCGCGGATGGACACGGCGACGCGCCCCACGTCGTGCCACCTGAGACCACAAAGGTTACATTCCTGCCGACGCGGGCGCAGGGCCCGGTCGCCGACACGATCGTCTCGCAGGCGCACAGGCTCGGCGCGCGCATCGTCGTCATGCCGACGGCCGGACGTCACGGACTGTTCGAGGGGTTGTTCGGCTCGACGACCGAGCAGGTCGTCCGCCATGTCGATGCGCCTGTCCTAGCGGTGCCGGCCGGCGCCTAGGCCGTCGCGGCAAAGCGACAGGACGCGCGCGAAACCACCGCGCTTCCGTGCGCCGAACTGACCCGCCTAGAGGGGAAAACCCGGCAATTGCCGGTATCAGGCCACCAGCGCGTAGGCGTGCTGGGCGTCATCCCAGCCGTAGTTCACCACGTTCGTGGAGCCCGCGCCGTGCAGCGAGATCGTATCAATGTCCGCAGCGGAGAAGCTGATGGCACCGCTGCCGTCGTTGAAGGCCAGCATCCACTTGCCGCCACCCTGATTGACGAACGAGACCTCGTTTGCCTCGACACCATCGTTGGGATTGCTGCCGTAGACCTGAAGCGAGTTGTGGTCACTGGCGAGACCCATATCGCGGATCTGGTCCACGCCGTCACCGCGCGCAAACACATAGGTATCGTCTCCGGCGCCACCGACAAGCAGGTCGCGCCCCGCTCCGCCGGCCAGGACGTCGTTGCCAATGCCGCCGAAGAGGGAGTCGTTGCCGTCGTCACCGTAGAGGTGATCGTCGAACATCCAACTCGGCACCAGCTTGTCCCAACCACCCGCGGGCGCGCCGTTGACGGTGTTGTAGTCGCCGTAGATCACGTCGTCGCCGGCACCGCCGTGAATTTCATCCTTGCCCACGCCGCCGAACAGCTTGTCGTTGCCCGTCTCGCCAAGGATGCGATCGTTGCCGACGCCGCCGTACACCAGATCCGCGCCATCGCCCGCCTCGATGTAGTCGTCGAAGGTCAGGCCGGCCGGATTGTTCAGGAGCAGGGAATAAGGGTCGTTCGTGGTCGACGAGCCGTAGTCGCCGTAGATGGTGTTGTCGCCACTGCCGCCGCTGATTGCGTCGGAGCCCTGCATGCCCATGACGATGTCGTTGCCGGTCTCGCCGTACATCGCATCGTCGGACGGCCCGCCGATCATCATGTCGTCGTCGTTGCCGCCGTACATCACGTTCGGCTTGTTGAAGGCATCGAACAAGGCGCTGCCGGCAGCGATGATGCCCATGGTCGCGCCGATCATCACGTCGTTGCCGTCACCGCCAATCAGGGTGTCGCTGCCCGGGCCGCCAACGACAACATCCTGCCCGGAACCGCCTTCGATGTGGTCGTCCCCGGACGAGCCCACCACCACGTCGTCGCCGTCGCCGGCCAGCACGGTGCGGCCGACCGGCGGCGCGATCCAGGTCTCGCCACTGGCGACGATGGCAGCATAAGCCGCCGACAGTCCTGAACTGTGGGAACTCGCCAGATCCTCGGCGGCACGCAGGCGGCGAACGAGATCGTCCTCCCCGCCCAGCGAGAGGGCGAAGCTCGGATCCCAATCGGCATTGAGGAAGCTGATGCTGTCCCCGATCGCCATGCGTCCTGACCCCGACACCAATTGCCGCAACGGCGCGCGACGCCCTTGCGACTGCCTGAACCTCTATCCCGACGGGTGCGACGGACTCGCGTACCACCCGGCGGACAGATAACCACCCGCGAGTAATATACGCCACGATGCCGGAACAAACCAAACAATAATTGGACCGGATTCTCAGCAAATCGCGGGCGGCGGGCCACCCGTAAAACAGGTATTTCCCGCCCTTGAAGCAATCGGATGCGCCTCCGCGCGTCCAACCCGTCGTGCGGTCCAGGTGCCGGCCGGAAGCGGTGCTTGCCTTGACTCGGCCGTCCGCCCGGCCCATCGTTCCGGTGTTCCGTGATGCTGGGGTGCCGCGGACGGGGTCACCCGCCTGCCGGCTGAGAGTACACCCACGAACCTGAACCGGGTCATGCCGGCGTAGGGAGACGTCACGGGCGGCTTTCCCGTGCCGTCCGTCCGACTCCCCCGCTGGCGGGGAGGATCGAGATGGCACGTTTTCCCGTTTCCGCCGCCGTTCTGGCGATCGCCGTCCTGGCACCGTCCATCGGCGCGGCCGCTGATCTGCGCCTGCCCGTCCTGGCGCCGGTCACCGGCTTCCTCGCCCTGGAGGGAACCAGCCAGCGCAACGGCGCAGTCCTGGCGCTGGAGGAAGCCGGCAGGTCCGCCGGTCTCGCCTGGGAAGTGAGCGATACCGCCACCGCGCCCGAGACGGCCGTGAACGCCTTCGAGCGCGCCGCCGGCCAGTCCGGCGTGGTGGCCGCCGTGGCGCCGATGCTCGGTACGCAGATGCTGGCGCTCGTGCCGCTCGCCGACCGCGCCGGGGTGCCGCTGATCACGATCTCGGGGACGGCGAAGATCACCGAGATGGGCAGCCCCAACGTCTTTCGCTTTTTCCCGGGCGACGCGGTCGTGAAGCGGGCACATGCCCGCTTTGCCGTCGAGGAAAAGAAAATTCGCAAGCCCGCCGTGATCTATCAGACCACCGCCTATGGCCAGGGTGGCCGGGCCGTGCTCGCTGCCGAGCTTGCCCGCCTCGGCGCGGCGCCTGTGTTCGAGGATGGCATCGACGTCGCGGTGAAGGACATGCTGCCGGTGCTCGCCAAGGCGCGCGAGGCCGGCGCCGACGGCATCCTGCTCCATCTGCACGCGGGTTCGACGGCGCTGGTGCTGCGACAGGCCCGCGCCATGGGCCTGACCGTGCCGATCATCGCCGGCTCGGCCCTGCATCAGCCGCAGACAGCGGCGCTGCTCGAACCCATGGAACTCGCCGGCGCCTGCGCCGAGACCGGCTCGTCGCCGATCTCCGGCGGCAGCCCGGCGATCGAGGACTTCGCGAAGCGGTACCGCGAGCGTTTCGGCGTCGAGCCCGATGCCTTCGCGCTGGCCCAGTACGACGGCGTCCAGATGGCGATTGCCGCGGTCAAGGGAGGCGCCAGGACGGCGGAGGCGATGCGCATGGCCCTCGCCACGGCGAGCCATCGCGGCCTCGCCATGACCTACCGCTCCGATGGCAAGGGCAACATGGCGCACGACGCGGTCATCGTCTGCTATGATGGCAAGAGCCGCACGCCGCGCATCGTCAAGCGATACGAGAACGTCGACGGTACGCCGTAGCCGACGATGGCGTCACTGGCCCTCCAGCTCGCCGTCAACGCCGCGTCGCTGGGTGCCGCGTATGCGCTGATGGCGCTCGGCTTCGTGCTGGTGCTCAACGCAACGACGGCCGTGAACTTCGCCCATGGCGACACAGTCGTCGCCGGCGGCCTGCTCGCCGTCGCGCTGGCCGGCCTGCTGCCAGCGGATATCGTCGTTCCGGGGCTGGTACTGCTGCCCGCCGTGCTGCTGGCGACGGCGGCCCTCGGCGCGCTGCTCGGCCTCGCCGCGTGGCTGCCGCTGGCTGACGCGCCGCGTGTCGCCGTGTTCGTCTCGACCATCGCCGCCGGCATCGTCATCGCCAACGGCCTCGATCTCGCCATGGGGGCCGCGCATCAAGGCTCGCCGCCGCTGGTCGCCGGCGCGCCGGTGACGCTCGACGGCCTGACCCTGCCCCGGCAGTCGCTGGCCATCCTCACCGTTGCCGGCTGCCTGGTCGCGCTGCTGGCCTGGCTGCTCGGGGCGACTCAGCTCGGCCGCCGCCTGCGCGCCGCCGCCGAGGATCCGGAGATGGCGCGGGCCCTCGGCATCCCGGTGCGGCAGACGACGCTCGCCGCCTTCGCGCTCGCCGCGGCGCTGGCCGGTGCGGCGGGCCTGCTGCTCGGCAACCAGTTCTTCGTCGCGCCAAGCGACGGCGGGGCCTTCATGCTCAAGGCCTACATCGCCGTCGTCATCGGCGGTTGGGGCCGCCTGTCGGGCGCAGTTGCCGGCGCTTTCCTGATCGCCGCCTTCGAGGTCGGGGTCGCCGCCGTCGCCTCGCACGCCCTCGCCGAAGGGCTGCTCTATGCGACCCTGTTTGCCGTGCTGGCGGTGCGGCCGCGCGGCCTGTTCGGCGAGCCGGCAGGCCGCCGCGCATGATCGCCGCGCTCACGCAACGCCCCGGCCGGCTGGCGATGCCGGCGCTGCTGCTCGGCGGCGGCGCGGCGCTCTGGGCGCTGGCCGTCGTCGTCTTCGGCTCGGGCTACGACCACCGGGTGCTGGCGCTTGCCGGCCTCTATGCCCTCAACGCCATCGGCTACCAGTTCATCTTCGGCCACGCCGGCGCGCTGAGCCTGGCGCAGGGCGCCTTCTTCGGCCTCGGCGCCTACGTCACGGCGATCCTCGGCACGCGCTACGGCTGGGGTTTCGCCCTCACCTTCCCCGCCGCGGTCGCCGCCGCCACCGCGCTGGCAGCGCTCGTCGCGGCGCCGGTGCTGCGCCTCGCCTCGCACTATTTCGCGCTGGCGACGCTGGCGATCGCCCAGGTCCTGCTGCTGACGGCAACCAACTGGGAGGCGCTGACCGGCGGCGCGAACGGCCTTCCCGGCGTACCGCCCGTGACCATCGCCGGTGCCGCGCTACCTGCCGGACTGCCCTTGGCCGTGTTCGTCTGGGCCATCGCCGGCCTCGGCGCGTTGATCGCCTGGCGCGCCCTGCGCGGCCTGTGGGGCCACGCCTTCGCACTGGCCCGTCACAACCCGCTGGCAGCGGCCGCATGCGGGATCGACGTCGGCCGGCTGCGCGCCACCGCCTTCGTGCTCAGTGCCGCGTTCGGCGCCGCGGCGGGCGCGCTGCAGGCGCACGCGATCGGCGTGGTGTCACCTGACGTGCTCGGCTTTTCGGTCATGGTGCTGACGCTCGCCATCGTCGTCGTCGGCGGCCGCAGCAGCCTCGGCGGCGCCGTGCTGGCGGCTGTCGTGCTGGTACATCTGCCGGAATGGCTGCGGCCGTTGTCCGAAGCCTATCTGCTGGCCGTCGGCGCCCTGCTGCTGGCGATCGTCGCCGTCGCGCCCGACGGACTGCCGGCCGCCGCGCGGCGCCTGTGGGTATCCCGGCGGAACACCGCGGCCGCAATGCCGCCGCCGGCCCCGCCTGCGGCAGCCGAAACCGCGCAAGGGATCGCCCGCAAGCCGGATGCCGGGGCACCGGCGCTCGCCGTGGACGGGCTGGCGAAGCGCTACGGCGGCGTCGCGGCGCTCGCCGGCGTTTCCCTGTCGGTGACCGCAGGCGAGATCGTCGGCCTCGTCGGCCCCAACGGCTCCGGCAAGACGACGCTGGTCAACCTCGCGAGCGGACTCGACCGGCCGGATGCGGGTAGCGTGCGGGTCGACGGCCGCGCCATCGCCGGGGCACCACCGCATCGCATCGCCCGGGCCGGCCTCGCGCGCAGCTTCCAGACCCCCGACCTGCCGCCGGAACTGAGCGTGCTCGACGCCGTCGCCGCCGCGCGGGCGGCGGCCGAGGGAGCGGGCCTCGCGCAGGCGCTGGCGGCGACTGGCGACGATGCCGCGCTTGCCCGTGCACGCGGCCACGCCGCCGCCGTCCTCGCGCGGCTCGATCTCGCGGACCGCGCCGGCCAGCCCTGCGGAGCCCAGCCGCACGGCGTGCGCCGCCGCGTCGACATCGCCCGCGCCCTCGTCACCGGGCCCGCCGTCCTGCTGCTCGACGAACCGGCCGCGGGACTGACGGCCGAGGGACGCGCCGCGCTGGCCCGCCTGCTCCGCGCCGAGGCCGATGCCGGTCTCGCCATTCTGGTTGTCGAACACGACGCGGGCTTCCTCGCCAGCCTCGCCGACCGGCTGGTCTGTCTCGTCGAGGGCCATGTCGTCGCCGCCGGTCGCACGGCGGACGTCCTCGCCGACCCGGCGGTCATCGCGGCATGGCTGGGCAAGAGCCGATGACCGCACCGGCCCTCGCCCTCGCCGGCGTCGGCGTCGCACGTGCCGGCGCACTCGTGGTCGAGGGGATCGACCTGACGATCGCCGCCGGCGAAATCGTCGCGCTGTTCGGAGCAAACGGCGCCGGGAAATCGACACTGATTGCCGCCTGCATGGGCCTCGTGCCGGTCGCTGCCGGTCGCATCGCCGTCGCCGGCACCGACGTGACGGCGCTGCCCGCCGAAGCACGCGCGCGCCGCGGCATCGGCTGGCTGCCGGAAGGCCGCCGCGTCTTCCCCGGCCTCACCGTGCGCGAGAACATCGAGGTCGCCGTCAACGGCGGACGCACGGCCCGCGCGCGGGCCCTGGAGCGCGGCTTCGCACTGTTCCCGGCGCTCGCCCCACGCGCCCGCGAACGCGCCTGGCGCCTGTCCGGCGGACAGCAGCAGATGTTGGCGCTGGCGCGCGCGCTGGCGTCGCAGCCCCGCATCCTGCTCGCCGACGAACCCTCGCTTGGCCTCGCCCCGGCGTTGGCCGACGCCGTGTTCGAGGCCCTGCCCGGCGTCGCGCGGGACGGCACGGCGATCCTGCTCGCCGAGCAGGATCGCGCCCGGGCGCGCCGCGTCGCCGACCGCGCCGTCGCCCTCGTCGACGGCCGGCTTGCGGCGGCGTGACGCGGACGGCGGTCGGCCCCGGGCTGCTATAAGTGCGGCATGGACGAAGCCGGCGCGACAGTCATCGCCACCACACGGCCGGCGCCGTCACTGCCGGCGGCGCTGCTGCGTGGTCTGCGCGGGCGCTGCCCCAACTGCGGGCACGGCCGCCTGCTGCATCGCTACCTCAAGGTCGTCGATGCCTGCCCGGCCTGCGGCGAGGCGTATGGCCATTTCCGCGCCGATGACGCGCCGCCGTGGCTGACGGTGCTGGTCGTCGGCCACCTCGTGGCGCCGATCATCCTGATGCTGGAGCGCGGCGAGCCGCTGCCGCTGTGGCTCAAGGCGGCCACCTACCTGCCGGCGGTGCTGTTGCTGACCCTGGCGCTGCTGCCGCGCATGAAAGGCCTGATCCTCGCCCTCATGTGGCACCTGAGGGCCGAGGGCTCGGAGCGCCTCGCGCCCTAGCTGCACACCGCCTGGGCGAGAAATCCTCCGCCCGGCCCCTCCGGCGGCCAGACGGTGACGGTGACGCTGCCCTTGTGCCCGGTGCGCCTGCGCCACTCGCAGCCGATCTCGCGCGCCAGCGCCTCGAGTCCGCCGGTGCGCGGGTCGTTGGGCACCAGCGAGAGCCGGTCGGCGGCGTCGACCGAAACCTCGGCGAGGTCGCCGCGCTCGGCCGCCCAGTCGAGAAACTCGTTCTCCTGGTCGCCGAACTCGGGAGCGAGAAAGTTCTTCGGCAGGCGCAGGAAAGCGCGCGCGACCCAGGCCGGCTGCTCGTCCTTGAGGCGGATCCAGCCGCCCTTCTCGTCCACCGCCTCGACCGTGTCGCCCTGGGCCAGCGTCCCGACCACCGGAAAGCCGTCGCCCGGCCCGCCACGCACGTTGAGCGTCCGCGCGGTCACGGTGGCCTGCCAGGACCGGTCGTCGGCGACGGCAGGGCGCAGCGTGGCGCCGGCGAGCGCCAGCGCCATCAGCGCGATCCCCGAAGCTCCGCCAACGAGGCGGGCAGGCCGTCCCACACCCATGGCGGCGATGATACCACCGCACCGCCGCGTCGCCGGAAGGGCCGACGCGCCCGTTGGCACGGCGCCGGCCGGCGGGTAAGTATGGCGCGCATGGCCACCCAGAAATTCCAGGTCACCTACTCGCCGGTCGAGGACCGCGTCATGGTCCTCATGGTGCAGGAAGACGACACCGAACTGGCCTTCGCCATGACCCGACGGCTGGTAAAGCAGCTCTGGCCGGGGCTCGGCCGCATCGTCAAGCAGGCGAGCGACCTCGTGCAGCAGGAGGCCAAGGCGCAGGTCGCCGCGAATCCGGCGCCGGCCGCGGCGCGCGTCGACCATCGCGTCGCCGTCGCCCGCGCCAAGGAGAAGGTCAAGGAGGAACTCGCGGACGGCGATCCGTCGAAGGCGGCGAAGCCCGGCGAGACGCCGCCGCCGCTGACGCAGGAGGGCCCGTCCGTGAAGGCGGCGCGGGTGCGCCGCATCTACCTCACGCGCAAGCTGCAGGTGGTCGACAAGGACGAGCGCATGAAGATCATGGTGCTGTCCGACGGCAAGACGACGCTGCGTCTGCCCTTCAGCCCGCACCAGATCCTTGCCTTCGCCGATGGCCTCAAGCAGGTCATCCAGCGTGCCGACTGGGACCTCAAGCTCGATTTCGAGTGGGAGCAGGCGGCCACGGCCGAGGCCACGCGCGAGCTGTCCATCGACATCACCGCCGAAAGCCCGTCGCGCTACCGTCACTGAGGAGAGTCATGCCGCGCCCCGCCGACACCGTCCCCGCCAGCGATGCGGCGCGCGAGGCCGCGCGCGCCACCGCCCGCGCGCTGCTCGACATCGGCGCGGTGACATTCCGCCCCGACGAGCCGTTCACCTTCACTTCTGGCCGCGTGGCACCGACCTATGTCGACTGCCGGCGGATCATCTCGTTTCCGCGTGCGCGTGCCGAGATCATGCGCCTCGCCGTCGCCCAGCTCGATCGCGAGTGCGGCGTCGAGGCCTTCGACGCCGTGGCCGGCGGCGAGACCGCGGGCATTCCGTTCGCGGCGTGGATCGCCGAGGCCATGGGCCTGCCCATGCTGTACGTACGCAAGCAGGCCAAGGGCTTCGGCCGCATGGCCCAGATCGAGGGCGAATTCAGGGCAGGCGCGCGCGTGCTGCTGGTCGAGGATCTCGCAACGGACGGTGGCTCGAAGGTCCGTTTCATCGACGCGCTGCGCAAGGCCGACGCCGTCGTGGCGCATACCTGGGTGGTGTTCCACTACGGCATCTTCGCCGAAAGCACGCAGAACATCGCGAAGCTCGACGTGAAGCTGCACGCGCTGGCGACGTTCTGGGACGTGCTCGACGTGGCGCGCGCCGAGAAGCGCTACCCGCCGGCCGCGCTGGCCGCCGTCGAGGCCTATCTCGACAGTCCGAACACCTGGCAGGCGCCGGCCAGGGCGGGGTAGCGGGAGCGTCGGTCTCTCGGTGTCAGCCCGCCGGCCATCCTCGCCCTTCGACAGGCTCAGGGTGAGGATGGCGGGTAGCGGTGGCGCGGCCCACCCAGGCGCCACCCTCCACGGATATTCTTACCAGTAACCCTCATCCTGAGCCTGTCGAAGGACGAGGGCGTCGCTCGCGCGCTCCAATGCGCCGTCCCCTACACCGTGAACACCGTCGCCCCGGTCGTCTTGCGTTCGGCGACGGCGATCTGCGCCTTTGCCACGTCCTTGAGCGCGAAGCGCTGGCCAATATGCGGCTTGAGCTTGCCCTTGGCCACCATGTCGAAGGTGGCGGCGGCGCTCGCTTCCAGCTCCGGCCGCGTGCCGTTGTAGAAGCGCATCGAGGCCTTGGTGAAGAACAGCGAGCCCTTGACGTTGAGTTCGCCGGCATCGATCGGCTTCAGCGGCCCGGAGGCGTTGCCGTAGTTCACGTAGTAGCCGCGTGGCCGCAGTGCGTCGATCGACTCCTGCCAGACGTCCGGTCCGACGGAGTCGTACACGACATGCAGCCCGGCGCCGCCGGTCATGTCGCGCACCGTCTTGCCCCATCCGGCCTCGCGGTAGTTCACAGCATGCTTCGCGCCGTTGGCCTTCGCCTCGTCGCCCTTGGCGGCGGAGCTGGTGGCGGCGATGACGACCGCACCCTTCGCGGCGAGCCACTGGCACAGCAGCAGGCCGACGCCGCCGGCCGCCGCGTGCACCAGCGCATACTCGCCGGCCTTCGCCGGATAGGTGCGGTGGATGAGGTACTCGACCGTCATGCCCTTGAGCAGGACCGCGGCGGCTTGCTCGTCGGTAACGCCGGCCGGCACCTTGACGATCTGGTCGGGCGCCATCACCCGGGCTTCGGCGCAGGCGCCGTGCGCGCCGCCGGCATAGGCGACGCGATCGCCGACCTTGAAGCCCGTCACCCCGGCACCGACCGCCTCGATCACGCCGGCGGCCTCGAGGCCGGGCACGGCGGGAAGCTGCGGCAGCACCGGGTATTTGCCTTCGCGGGTCATCACGTCGAGGAAGTTGAAGCCGACGGCGGTATGGCGCACGCGCACCTGCCCAGGGCCGGGCTCGCCGACTTCGACATCTTCCCATTTCAGCACTTCGGGCCCGCCGAAGCTGTGCATGCGGATCGCCTTGACCATACCCGGTACTCCCTCGCCGCGGCCGCCGCCGGCGACCGTCGCGCGCACTATGAGCGAACGCCGGCCGGCGGCAACCCGCGCCGACCGGCAATACAGCCGTGCCTCAGCGGCCGACCTCGATCTCTTCCATGTCGTCGGGCATCCGGAAATTGTCGAGGCGGACAAGCTTGCCGCCTTCGACCGACAGTCCGGTCTCCTTCGCCCGTTCCAGCACCTCGGGGTGCCATGTCACCGGCCCGCCGCCGTCGGCCATGCCGACCAGCGCGAGGATGACGACCTCGTGGTCGTTCGGGTTGCGGAAGCCGCGCATCACGCCCTCGGGTACCGAGATGGTGTCCCACGGCTCGAGCAGCGACTCCTCCTCGCCGTTCTCGCCCCAGGTGACGATCAGCTTGCCGTTGAGCGGAATGAACACCTCGGGCGTCTCGTGGCTGTGCAGCGCCGCGCCGGTGCCCGGCTGGCAGCGGATGTAGGCGACGGTGAAACCGTGGTCGGCGGTGATCGGCGGCGCCATGCGCGGATCCTCGACCACGCCCTTGCCGATGACCTTGATGTTCTGCTTCTTGTGCTCCGGCAGCAGGGAATCGACAAACGCCAGGTTGAAGCGCTTGAGGTCGGCGAAGCGCGCCGTGCGCGTCTTCTCCATTTCCTCGCGGGTGATCACGGGGGCGGCGCGGCGCGCCGGTCTGCCATGCATACGAACCTCCCTGGTCGCCGGCCCGTCGGCTTGTCCCGCGGGCCCACGCCAGCATAAGGTTGGGCAGGCTCGCAGGACAATGCGAGCCACCCAGGGAAGGAGTTGCCCCATGTCGCGTCCTGTCATCATTGCCTGCGCGGTCACCGGCTCGGCCGACACAAAGGGCATCAATCCCGCCGTCCCCGTGACGCCGAAGGAAATCGCCGACGAGGTGATCGCCGCCGCCAAGGTCGGCGCCGCCATCGGCCACATCCATGTCCGCGACCCCAAGACCGGCAAGGCCAGCATGGAGGTCGGGCTCTACAAGGAAGTGGTCGACCGCGTTCGCGATTCCGGCACCAAGATCATCATCAACCTGACGACCGGCCCGGGCGGCCGCTTCGTGCCGTCGGCCAACGATCCCAGCCAGGCCGGGCCGGGCAGCTCGATGAAGACGCCCGAGCAGCGCGTCGAGCACGTACAGCTCTGCAAGCCCGACATCTGCTCGCTCGACGTGGCGACGATGAACTTCGGCGACCGCCCGATGGTCAACTCGCCCGAGATCCTCAACCGCATGGCGACGCTGATCGAGGAAGCCGGCGTGAAGCCGGAACTCGAGGTGTTCGACACCGGCCATGTGCGGCTTGCCGCCCACATGATCGAGAAGGGCGTGATCAAGGACAAGAAGCCGCTGTTCCAGCTCTGCCTCGGCATCCCGTGGGGCGCGCCGGCCTCGCCCGAGGCGATGTCGCTGATGAAGAGCCTCGTGCCGAGCCACGGCGTGTGGGCCTCGTTCGGCATCTCGCGCACCGAGTTCCCGATGGTCGCGGCGGCGACGGTGCTCGGCGGCCATGTCCGTGTCGGGCTGGAGGACAACCTCTACATCGCCCGCGGCGAACTGGCGAAGGGCAACGCCCAGCTGGTCGAGCGCGCCGCCGAAATCGTCCATTCGGTCGGCGAGCGGCCGGCGACGGTAGCCGAGGCGCGCGAGATCCTCGGCCTCAAGGCCGCCTGAGCGCCGGGACGCCGGGGGTGGCACGCAAGGCCACGCCGGCAATGCCTGCAACGGAATCGGCGCAGGCCGGCCGCGTCGCCAACAAGTTCGGCGACGCGGCGGCCTACGACTGGGCGCAGCTCGTGGCGGATCTCAACCGCCTGCTGCGGCTGCGCACGACGCCGATCGGCATGAAGCTGTTCGCCACGGTCGACGCGATGGCGGCGATCCCGCGCATCCGCCGGCCGGCGGCGACGCACACCACCGACCAGATCGTCGGCCAGGCGGCACGGCTCGGCTGGACCGTCGGCATCACCATGGACGACCTCGTCGGCCAGCAATGCGGCGCCGTCATCGGCCTCGCGCCGCAGGACGACACATGGCGCGCCGGCGCCGCCTATGTCGGCGTCTGGCACGGCACGGCCGAGGACGCCGCGGCGCGCCAGCAGGCGCTGACGGTGGTGCCGCACGGCCGCTACGCGGCGATGGCGGTGAGCCCGCTGACCTCCGGCCGCCTCGACCCGCCCGACATCTGCCTCGTCTACGCCACGCCGGCGCAGATGATCCTGTTCATCAACGGCCTGCAGTACACCGGCTACCGCAAGTTCGACTGGTCCTGCGTCGGCGAAACCTCGTGCGCCGATTCCTGGGGCCGCGCGCTGGCCTCGGGCGAGCCGTCGCTGTCGATCCCCTGTTTCGCCGAACGCCGCTACGGTGGCGTGATGGAGGACGAACTGCTGATGGCGCTGCCGCCCTCCTTCCTGCCCAAGGCCATCGCCGGCCTCGACGCACTGGCCGCCAACGGCCTGCGCTACCCCATCCCGCCATACGGCGTGGGCCAGGACGTGAAGGCGGGAATGGCGGTGAGCTACAGGAAATAAAGTCGGGAAATTCAGCGCTGGCCGCCTCGCCCTTCGACAGGCTCAGGGTGAGGCGGCGTGTAGTCCTCGGTTACCACGCAGTCCTCATCCTGAGCCTGTCGAAGGACGAGGACTGCCGCACGGCAGGACGAACAGCGCGCGCCCTACCCGACCCCGCCGTAGCAGAGGTACTTGATCTCCAGGTACTCCTCGATGCCGTACTTTGAGCCCTCGCGGCCGATGCCGGATTCCTTGAAGCCGCCGAAGGGCGCGACCTCGGTCGAGATGAGGCCGGTGTTGATGCCGACGATGCCGCTTTCCAGCCCCTCGGCCACCTTCCACACGCGGTTGACGTTGCCGGCGTAGAAGTAGGCGGCGAGGCCGAACTCGGTGTCGTTGGCCATCTTCACGCCCTCCTCGTCGGTCTTGAAGCGGTAGACCGGGGCGAGCGGGCCGAAGGTCTCCTCGCGGCTGACCTTCATCGACGGTGTCACGTCGGCGAGGATGGTCGGCTCGAAGAAGGTACCGCCCAGCGCGTGGCGCTTGCCGCCGACGACGACGCGGGCCCCCTGCGCCACGGCGTCGGCGATGTGCTCCTCGACCTTGGCGACGGCGGCCATGTCGATCAGCGGGCCCTGCGTCGAGTCGCGCACCTTGAGCCCGTCGCCGACCTTGAGCTTGGCGACGGCGGCGGCGAGCTTCTGCGTGAAGGCGTCGTACACGCCGTCCTGCACCAGGATGCGGTTGGCGCAGACGCAGGTCTGGCCGGTGTTGCGGTACTTCGACGCCATCGCCCCCTCGACCGCGGCGTCGAGGTCGGCGTCGTCGAAAACGATGAACGGCGCGTTGCCGCCGAGTTCCAGCGACACCTTCTTGATGGTGCCGGCACAGGCCGCCATCAGCTCCTTGCCCACCTCCGTCGAGCCGGTGAAGGTGACCTTGCGCACGATGGGGTTGCCGGTGAGTTCGGCGCCGATCTCGCGCGACGAGCCGGTGATGACGGAGAACACGCCGGCCGGCACGCCGGCGCGCTCGGCGAGCACGGCCATGGCCAGCGCCGACAGCGGCGTCGAGGTGGCGGGCTTGGCCACCATGGTGCAGCCGGCGGCGAGGGCCGGGCCGACCTTGCGGCCGATCATGGCCGAGGGAAAGTTCCACGGCGTGATCGAGGCGCAGACGCCGATCGGCTCCTTGAGCACGACGATGCGCTTGTCGCGCTGGTGGCCGGGAATGGTGTCGCCGTAGACGCGTTTCGCTTCCTCGGAGAACCACTCGATGAAGCCGGCCGAGTAGGCGACCTCGCCGCGCGACTCCGCCAGCGGCTTGCCCTGCTCGGCGGTCATGATGACGGCCAGATCCTCCTGGTTCGCCATCATCAGGTCGAACCATTTGCGCAGGATGGCGGCGCGCTCCTTGCCGGTGCGGCTGCGCCACTCGGGCCACGCGGCATTGGCCGCCTCGATCGCCCGTCGCGTCTCGTTGGTGCCCATCTTCGGCACCGTGGCGATCTGCTCGCCGGTGGCCGGGTTGGTGACGGGGATCGAGCCACCGCCGTCGGCGTCGCACCATTTGCCGGCCACATAGCACTGCTGGCGCAGCAGGTCGGAATCCTTGAGAGGCAGCATCGTCTCCTCCGTCTCGGCTCGTTCTGGTGCGGGCCCGGCCCGGTTCGCGACCATACTAGTGCGGTCCGGCCCACCGGGTCACGCGGGCGTGGCAAGGCGTGCCGGCACAGGTAAGGTGAAATTTGACTCCGGCGCCGGAAAGTCGGATCACGGGGCCAAAGGTTCAACCGGAATGGCGGGGGAAACTGCCATGGCGCAGTGGGTCGATGTCGCGGGTCTGGCGGTCGCGCGCACGTACAAGGACTTCATCGAGAAGGAAGCCCTTCCCGGCACGGGCGTGTCGGCGGACAAGTTCTGGTCGGGCTATGCCGCCCTGCTGAAGGAACTCGGCCCGCGCGTCGCCGCGGCGCTCGCCCGCCGCGACGAGCTGCAGGCCAAGCTCGACGCCTGGCACAAGGACCATCGCGGCAAGCCGTCCGACCCCGCCGCTTACCGCAAGTTCCTCGAGGAGATCGGCTACCTCGTGCCCGAGCCCGCCAACGTGCAGGTGCGCACGGCCAATGTCGACGCCGAGATCGCGCAGATCGCCGGGCCGCAGCTCGTCGTGCCCGTCACCAACGCGCGCTACGCGCTGAACGCCGCCAACGCCCGCTGGGGCAGCCTCTACGACGCGCTGTACGGCACCGACGCCATCGCCGAGGACGGCGGGGCCGAACGCGGCAAGGGCTACAACCCGAAGCGCGGCGAGAAGGTCATCGCTTTCGCCCGCGACTTCCTCGACAAGGCGGCACCGCTGGCCAAGGGCTCGCACCGCGATTCGACGCGCTACACGACCAAGGGCAACGAACTGCTGGTCGAACTGAAGGACGGCAGCGCCACCGGCCTCAAGGACCCGAAGCAGTTCGTCGGCTTCAACGGCTCGCTGCTCGGGCCCTCCTCGGTGCTGCTGCGCCACAACGGCCTGCATGTCGAGATCCGGATCGACACCACGCATCCGATCGGCAAGACCGACCCGGCCTTCGTCGCCGACGTCGTCGTCGAGGCGGCCGTCACCACCATCCAGGACTGCGAGGACTCGGTCGCCTGCGTCGATGCCGACGACAAGGTGCTGGCCTACCGCAACTGGCTCGGCCTGATGAATGGCACGCTGGCGGCGAACTTCGAGAAGGGCGGCCAGACGCTGCAGCGCAAGCTGGAGCCGGACCGCACCTGGTTCGTCGCCGGTACCGGCACGGTGACGCTGCCCGGCCGCTCGCTGATGCTGGTGCGCAATGTCGGCCATCACATGATGACCGACGTGGTGAAGCTCGACGGCAAGGAGACGCCCGAAGGCTTCCTCGACGCCATCACCACGTCGATGATCGCGCTGCACGACATCAAGGGTAACGGCAAGGTGAAGAACAGCCGCGCCGGCTCGGTTTACATCGTCAAGCCGAAGATGCACGGGCCGGACGAGGTGGCGCTGACCGACGCGCTGTTCGCCCGCGTCGAGGATGTCCTCGGCATGGCGCGCAACACGCTGAAGATGGGCATCATGGACGAGGAGCGGCGCACCACCGTCAACCTCAAGGCCTGCATCGCGGCCGCCGCCGACCGCGTGGTGTTCATCAACACCGGCTTCCTCGACCGCACTGGCGACGAGATCCACACCTCGATGGAAGCCGGCCCGATGATCCGCAAGGGTGACATGCGCGGCGCGCCGTGGATCCAGGCCTACGAGGACTGGAACGTCGACATCGGCCTCGCCTGCGGCCTGCAGGGAAAGGCGCAGATCGGCAAGGGCATGTGGGCGGCGCCCGACCGCATGGCCGAGATGATCAAGACCAAGATCGGCCACCCGAAGGCCGGCGCCAACACCGCCTGGGTGCCGTCGCCGACCGCCGCCGCGCTGCACGCGCTGCACTATCACGAGGTCGACGTCGCCGCGCGGCAGGCCGAGATCAAGGGCCGCAAGCGCGCCAGCCTCGCCGACATCCTCTCGGTGCCGGTGGCCGATCGGCCGAACTGGCCGGTCGATGCCATCCAGCAGGAACTGGACAACAACGCGCAAGGCATCCTCGGCTACGTCGTGCGCTGGATCGACCAGGGCGTCGGCTGCTCCAAGGTGCCCGACATCAACAATGTCGGCCTGATGGAGGACCGCGCGACGCTGCGCATCTCCTCCCAGCACATCGCCAACTGGCTGCACCACGGCGTCTGCAGCAAGGATCAGGTAATGGCGACGCTCAAGCGCATGGCGGCGATCGTCGACAAGCAGAACGCCGACGATCCGCTGTACCGCCCGATGGCGCCGGACTTCGACAAGTCGGTCGCCTTCAGGGCCGCCTGCGACCTCGTCTTCGAGGGCCGCGCCCAGCCCAACGGCTACACCGAGTGGATCCTCCACTCGCGCCGGCGGGAGGCCAAGGCGGCGGGGTAGCGGACAAGGGCGTCTGGTGAAAACCGTCTTTGCGAGGAGGCGAAGCCGGCGCGGCAATCCAGCCTGCCGTTCACGAGACTGGATTGCTTCGCTTCACTCGCAATGACGTCGCTGGGGAAGGCGGAGGGACGGGCCACGCCGCCCCTGTTCGCCCATTCCGCGCGCGCGTATGATGGCGCCGACGCACCCGAGGAAGGGGAGTGACGCCATGACGAAGATGCAGACCAGGGCGCCGGCGAAGGCGAAGCCGGCCGCGAAGGGCAAGGCGAAGGCGCCGACCTACGCCATCGAGACGCGCAAGACGGCGCCGCAGATCAAGGGCCGCCGCGCCTTCTTCAAGTATCAGGACCTCGGTGTCGAGGCAGCGAGCGGCGGCGCCATGCGTGCCATCGTCACTTCCGCGACCAAGGGCATGTCGAAGGAAACCGGCTGGCACTATCACGTCTGCGAGTCGCAGTTCCTCTACATGATCAAGGGCTGGGTCGACCTCGAAATGGCCGACGGCACGCGCCACCGCGTCAAGGCCGGGCAGACGATGTTCATTCCCGGCGGCCTGCCGCACAACGAGATCGCCACTTCGGAGGCATTCGAGCTGATCGAGGTGTGCGTGCCGTCCAACATGGGCACCGTGCCCTGCGACAAGCCGTCGGGCCTCTAGCTCATGATTAGCTCAAAGGAAATTGCCCGCCCTAGAGAATTTTGGTGAATTACTTGATGGCTAAAAAATTATTCCTAATGAAAGGCTTCTGATGTGAGTCGATCACAAGTCGGCCTACTAATTACAGTCGCTTTGTCTATTATTCTCTATGGTATTTTTATTGTCTGCTCGGCATGGCCCATAACCTTCTCAAACATTGAGATAGCAGGCGCATTCGGTGACTCATTTGGCGTTCTCACATCTCTTTTCTCTGGCCTCGCATTTGCTGGAATCATAATTACAATTCTCCTCCAAAGGAATGAGTTGGAACTACAAAGAAACGAACTCCAACTTACACGCGAAGAATTATCCCTAACACGCGCGGAATTGGCGTCTCAAAACGACACCGCGCGACGTCAGTTATTTGAGAGTACGTTTTTCCAAATGCTTCACCTTCATAACAGCATCGTAAATTCGATCGACATGTATAGTCATGCGAGCGGAACGACGACAAAGGGGCGCGATTGTTTTCGGATTTTCTATAGTCGACTTCGCAAAATTTATGAAATGCAAACTGATATTAGCGAAAATTCGCAGGAAAGAATACGCTCTGCCTACCAAGAATTCTGGATAAATAACGAACACGAACTTGGGCATTATTTTAGGTATCTATACAGTATATTTAGATTTATTCACGAAAGTGCTGTAGAAAATAAGAAATCATATACAAATATAGTTAGAGCTCAAATCTCCGACAATGAGCTTCAGTTACTATTTTATAACTGCCTATACGTACACGGTATTAAGAGATTTAAACCTCTAGTAGAAGAATACTCTCTTCTCAATAATCTTCCGGTTGAGCACCTGCTTGGCGCGGATCACAAGAAATTTTATGACGACAGAGCTTACTCGTAGAAATCAGAAATACGCCGCGAGGCGCCCGCAGGCCGCGGCGCCGAGCCACAGCGCGATCGACAGCAGCGCCATCGCCCGCCCCGCCACCGGCGGGGCGGCGTCCCACGTGTCGAGCCGCCGCCGCCACAGCGCGTGGAACAGGCCGACATTGACGAGGCCGAGCGCGATCAGCGCGGCCTTCGCCTGCATCACGGGATGCCCCGCCATCGGCCCCGCATCGGCGGCGAACAGCAGGAAGCCGCCGGGAATGGCCAGCGCCAGCCCCGCCGCCGCGAGTGGCGACAGGTAGCGGGCGGCGCCAGGCAAGGCGATCGTCCCCCGCCCGGCGCCGAGCAACCGCAGGTCGAGCGCCAGGATGGCGCCGAGCAGGATGGCGATGCCGAGGATGTGGACGAGGTTCGCAGCCGGATAGAGCCACCACGACTCCCTCACGAAGGCGCCCAGCGCGGACGCCTCCAGCGCCGACGCCCAGGCCGGCGCCGCTGCTGCCTCCATCAGCGCAGCTCGACGGTGCGGCCGTCGACGTGGATGCGCTCGGCGCGCATCTCGCCGTCATGCACGCGCGAGGCGTAGCCCTCGACGGTCACGGTCTTGCCCTTCGCGATATCCTCGGCCGGCAGGCCGCGCGCGGTCATGCGCGAGGGCGGCGCCAGCACGATCTCCCAGCGCTTGCCTTCGACCTCCATGACCAGCCCGCCATGGGGAAACTCGTAGGAACTTTCGACGATGGGCGCCGTCAGCTTGACCAGGGTGGCGGCGTCGTAGGTGCTCCAGCCGTGATGTGCGGCGGCCGGGGCAGCGACCAGCAGGGCGGCGGCAAGAATGGGCAGCAGGCGTCGGCGCATGGATGAACCCTCCGTCACATGGTCCAGCGCCGGATGCCCCTGCCCCGCCGGCGCTATGGCAAGGAATATTGGCCCCGCACGGGACAAGAACAAGGTCGCGCAGCGGCCTATTCCCTTCGCAGCGCCTCGATCGGGTCGAGCCGTGCCGCCTTGCGGGCCGGATACCAGCCGAAGAAGATGCCGACCGCCGCGGCAAAGCCGAAGGCCAGCAGCACCGCGCCCGGCTCTAGCCGCAATGGCCAATCCCCGGCCGCCGCCGCGGCCTGCGAGCCGGCGATGCCGAGCACGGCGCCGATGGCGCCGCCGACCAGCGACAGGGTGACGGCCTCGACGAGGAACTGGGCGAGGATGTCGCGCGGCGCCGCGCCCACCGCCATCCGCAGGCCGATCTCGCGCGTCCGCTCGGTCACGCTCACCAGCATGATGTTCATGATGCCGATGCCGCCGACGATGAGCGACACCGAGGCGACGGCCGCCAGCAGGATGGTCATCACGCGAGACGACTGCGCCCGTGCCGCCAGCAGGTCGGCGATGTTGCGGATCTGGAAGTCGTCGGGCGTGCCGGGACGGATGCGGTGACGGTCGCGCAGCAGCTCGGTCACGCGCTTTTCAGTCGGACCGACCGCCTCGGGGGTCGCCACCTTGACCGAAATGGTGCCGACGGTGCGGCCGCCGAGCCAGCGCCCACCGAGGACGCGCTGCTTGGCCGTCTTCAGCGGCACCAGCACGGCATCGTCCTGATCCTGGCCGAGCGGCGTCTGGCCCTTGACGTCGAGCACGCCGACCACCTCGAACGGCACGCGGTTGATGCGCACCGTCTCGCCGACCGGCGCACGGTCGGGAAACAGCTTCGCCACTACCGTCGTGCCGAGCAGCACGACCTTGCTACCCGCAGAAATCTCGTCCTCGGTGAAGGGCCGTCCGGTCGCCACCTCCCAGTCGCGGGCTACGAAATAGTCGCCGGTGACACCGATCACGGCGGTGAACCAGTTGGCATTGCCGGAGATAACCTGGCTGTTGCCGCGCACCGCCGGTGCAGCCACCACGACATCGGCGATTTCCGCCTCGATGGCCTCGGCATCGTCCTCCGTCAGCGTCGGCTGCGAGCCGAAGCCGAACTGCACGCCGCCCTGGGTCGAGGACCCCGGCAGCAGCAGCAGCAGGTTGGAACCGATCGACTGGATCACCTTGTCGACCTGCGCCTGCGCGCCGGCGCCGACCGAGACCATCGAGATGACCGCGGCGACGCCGATGACGATGCCGAGCGTCGTCAGCACGCTGCGCAGCAGGTTGAGACGCAGCGACTGGACCGCCGCCAGAAGGCAGTCGGCGAGCGTCATGCCGCGCGTTCCCGCGCATCGAGCGCGGCCAGCGCGGCGGCCGCATCTGCCGGTTGCGACACGACCTCGTCGGAGACCAACCGGCCGTCTCGAAAGCGCAGCAGGCGGCGCGCGAAGGCCGCTACCTCCGGCTCGTGGGTGACGACGACGACGGTGATGCCATCGCGATTGAGCGCCTGGAACAAGGCCATGATCTCGATGCCGGTGCGCGTGTCGAGCGCGCCTGTCGGCTCGTCGGCGAGCAACAAGGCCGGACGCGCGACGACGGCGCGGGCGATCGCCACCCGCTGCTGCTGGCCCCCGGAAAGCTGCGTCGGCAGGTGGCCGGTGCGCTGGGCGAGGCCGACCGCGTCCAGCGCACGCAGGGCCGCGGTGCGGCGCTCGCCGCGCGGCCGGCGGCCATAAGCCAGTGGCAACTCGACATTGGCGGCGGCCGTGAGACGCGGCAGCAGGTTGAAGGACTGAAAGACGAAGCCGATGCGCGTGTTGCGGACTTGCGCCAGTTCGGCGGGCGTCGTCGCCGCCACGTCGCGGCCCTCGAAGCGATAGCTGCCGGCGGTTGGCCGGTCGAGGCAGCCGAGCAGGTTCATGAACGTCGACTTGCCGCAGCCCGACGGCCCCATGACGGCGACGAACTCGCCCGCCTCGATCGCCACGTTGATGCCGGCCAGCGCCCGCACCGTCTCGCCGCCGAGCCGGTATTCCTTGACCAACCCGTCGACCGCGACCAGCGGCATCGTGCCGGCCATCTCAGAAGCCCAGGCGGAGCCGCGACGAGGACACGGCGGCAGATGCCTGCTCGCCGACGACGACCCGGTCGCCCGCGGCCACCGGACCGGCGACGATTTCCGTATAGCTGCCGTCGGCGAGGCCGGCGGTGACGGCAACCTCGCGCGGCTCGCCGTCGTCGCCGACCACGAACACCGTCGCCGGCCGCGTCGCCGCCGTCGCGCGGCCGGCGAGGAAGGCCTGGTACTTCTGCCGCTGGTCCGGCCGCAGCACCGCAGCGACCTGCGCCTGCACGCCGGCGCGCAGTTCCTGCACGCGCGGTCCCATCTCGGCTGACGGCAGGCCCTGCTGGCGCAGCGCGCCGACCTGCTGACGCATGGCGGCGAAGGCGGCCCGCACCTGCTCGACCTGCCCGGCATCGAGCGCGAGGCTCTGCGTCAGGCGCGCGATGATGACCTCCGGGTCGGGCGGTGTCTGGCCGCCGGGAGCGGCGGGCGAAGACGCGGCCGGGCCCGGGGTTCCCGCTGCCGCGCCGGCCGGACGCCAGCGCAGCGCGGCGTTCGGCACGCGCAGCACGGCGGCGCGTTCGTCGTGGATCACGCGCGCGTTGGCGGTCATGCCCGGCAGCAGGCGCAGGTCGTCGTTCGCCGCCGTAACGACGACCGTATAGGTGACGACGTTCTGCACGATGCGCGGCTGCAGCCGGACCTGCTCGACCGTGCCGGCGAACTCGCGGCCGGTGAAAGCGTCGACCGTGAAGACGGCGCGCTGGCCTGCGGCAATACGGCCGATGTCGGCCTCGTCGACGCTGACCTCGACCTGCATCTTGCGCAGGTCCTGGGCGATCGAGAACAGCACCGGCGCCTGCAGGCTCGCCGCCACCGTCTGGCCGAGATCGACATTGCGGGCGACGACGACGCCGTCGATGGGCGAGCGGATGACGGCGCGGTCGAGATCGACCTGATTGGCGTGCAGCGACGCCTCGGCACGCTCGACCTGCGCGCGCGCGGTCACCAGTTCGGCCTCGGCGCTCTGCAGCGCGGCCTCGCGCGCGGCCACGCGCGAAAGCGACTGGGCGTGTACCGCCTCGGCGGTATCGACGACGGCGCGGGCAACATTGCCGTTGCGCAACAGATCGCGCTTGCGCTCGAGGTCGCGGGCGGCGTCGGCGAGGCCGGTGCGGACATCCTGCAGCTCGGCCCGCGCGCGGGCGACCGCCGCCGTGGCGGTGACGATGCCGGCGCGCGCCACGGCAAGCTCGGCCGTCGCCTGGCGCACCCGTGCCACGAAGGTCGCCGGATCGATACGCGCGACGATCTGGCCTGCCTTCACCTCGGTGTTGTAGTCGGCCAGCAGTTCGGCGATCTGACCGGATACCTGGCTGCCGACCTGAACGGTCACCACGGCGCCCAGGGTGCCGGTGGCCGACACCTCGGCCGTCACCGGCCCGCGGTCGGCCGCGGCAAGGCGGAATGCCGGCCTGTCGGCACCGCCATCGCCGGCAAACAGCAGCACGGCGATCGCCACCGCGACCACCAGCGCGCCGACGCCCGCCCCCCACCGCCACATGACAGCGACACCTTGCCGGAAGTGCTGTCACACATGTCCCGCGCCCGCCCCGGCCTGTCAATACAAGCGGCACCTCAGCCCCATGGAATCCGGCCGGCGGCGCTTGCGCGGGGCCACGCGCGCCGCCATCCTCCGCGACCGGCCGCAGGCAAGTGGCACGATCAGGGGCAGGAGACGGACATGGCGCTACGCACGGCACTCGTCGCCGGCGCGCTCGGCATCACCGGGCGGGCGGTGCTCGAACATCTCGAGCGCGATCCGTCGTGGGACATCGTCGCCATGACGCGGCGCAAGCCCGACTTCCCGACGCGCGCGCGCCTGCTGCCGGTCGACCTGACCGACGCCGCCGACACGCGCGCCAAGCTCGGCGCGCTCCCCGAGGTCACGCACGTCTTCTACTGCGCCTTCCTGCAAGGCCGGAATTTCGCCGAGGAAATCGCGCCCAACATGGCGATGCTGGCCAACCTGCTCGACGCGTTGGAGCCGGTGGCGAAGGGCCTCGCCCATGTGCAACTCATGCACGGCGCCAAGTGGTACGGCATGCAGCTCGGCACGCTGTTCCCGACGCCGGCGCGCGAGGACGATCCGCGCCACATCCCGCCGAACTTCTACTTCGACCAGCAGGACTGGCTGGTCGAACGGCGCAAGGGCAAGGCATGGAGCTGGTCGACCATCCGGCCGCTCGGCATCTGGGGCCCGTCGGTCGACAGCTACATGAACATGGTCAACTCGTTCGCCATCTTCGCCAGCGTATCGAAGGCGCTCGGCCTGCCGCTGCAGTGGCCGGGCCATCCCGGTACCTTTGACCGCATGGTGCAGATCTGCGACACGGCGACGCTCGGCCACGCCATGGCATGGACCGCGACCGAGCCGAAGGCCGCCGACATGGCCTTCAACGTCACCAACGGCGACGTCACCCGCTGGCGCCGGCTATGGCCGAAGGTCTGCGGCTTCTTCGGCATGGAGGCCGGCCCGCCCCGCCCGCTCAAGCTGTCGACGGTGATGGCCGACAAGGAGCCGCTGTGGGCCGAACTGGTGAAGCGGCACGGCCTGCGGCCCTACACCATCGCGCGCCTGTCGAACTGGGCCTTTCCCGACTATGCGTGGTGGAACGACTTCGATCAGGTGCTCGACACCAACCGCCTGCGCCTGACCGGCTTCCCCGGCTTCCGCGACACCGAGGCGACCATTACCGACCAGTTGCAGCGCCTGCGCGAAGACCGGGTTATTCCCTAGCGAATTCCCAGCCGCCGCCCAGCGCGACGTAGAGGTCGACCAGCGCAGTCAGGCGGGCGAGCGCGGCGTCGGCCAGCGTATCGTCGGCGGCGATGGCCGTGCTCTGCGCTGCAAGAACGTCGAGGAACGATACCGTACCGGCACGCCAGCGCGCCTCGACCAACCGCCAGGCGGTCTGCGCCTCGCGCTGCGCCGTGATGGCGAAATCGAGCCGCCGTGCGGCGGCGTCCGTGCCGGCCAACGCATCCTCGACATCGCGGAAGGCGTCGAGCACCGCGCTGCGCCAGGCGAGGCCGGCCTGGGCGCCGCGGTTGGCGGCGAGATCCTCGCTGGCCTCCAGTCGGCCGCCCTGGAAGATCGGCGCCGTCAGCGCGCCGGCCAGCGCCAGCACCGGCGATTCCAGCGTCAGCACGCTGCCAAGCGTGTCACCCGAGGCCGAGGCGCGCAGGCTGAGGTCGAACTGCGGGAAGCGCGCCGCGTGGGCGGCAGCGAGATCGTGGCTGGCAGCTTCCAGCGCTGCCTCGGCGCTGCGCAGGTCGGGGCGGCGGCGCAGCAACTCCGACGGCAGTCCGGCGGCGATCGACGGCACGACGATGCCGTCCAGAGACCGGCCGGCGACGTCGAACCCCTGCGGGTTGCGGCCGAGCAGCACCGCCAGCGCCGTCCGCGTCTGACGCTCGGTAAGCTGTAGCGCCGCCAGGGCCGCGCGCTGGCTCGCCACGGCGCTGCGCTGGCGCGACAGTTCGAGTTCGGTCACGACGCCGAAGCGTTGCTGCCCTTCCAGCAGATCGAGCACGCTCGTCGATGCCAGCAGGCTCTGCTCGGCCAGCGCGATGCGCGCCCGCGCCGCCCGCAGCGCGAAGTAGGTACGGGCCACGTCGGCGGTGAGTGTGATCGCCACGGTGGCCCGGTCGTACTCGCTGACCGTGACACGGGCGAGCGCGGCGTCGACGGCGGCGCGGTTGGCACCGAAGAGATCGACCTGATAGCCGGCGGCAAGACCGCCCGACCACGAGGTTTCGCCGCTGAGATCGCTCGCGGTGGTCGTGCGGCCGGCGACGGTCGTCGTGCGCTTGGTCCAGGTCCGGTCGACGCCGGCATTGCCGGACAGCGTCGGCTGCAGCGCCGCCCCGGCGATGCGCGCCTGCAACTCGGCCTCGCGGATGCGCAGCACCGCCGTCGCGAGGTCGTCGTTGCCCGCCGCCGCCGCGGCGACGAGGCCATCAAGTTCGGTACTGCCGAAGCCCTGCCACCACGCCGTGTCCGGCCAGACGCCGGCGCCGTCCGGCCGCGCTTCCCAGGCCGCCGGCACGGCGACGGCCGGTTTCTCGACCGGCTGCGTCGCGAGGCAGCCGGCGAGCGACACGGCCGCGAGCAACAGCACGGAGGCACGGCGGCGCATGGCGCTACTCCGAAGCCAGCGCGACGACAGGGTCGAGACGCGCGGCCTTGCGCGCGGGCAACCAGCCGAACACCAGCCCGGTAAGGAAGGCGCAGGCGAAGGCAAGGATCACCGGCCCCGGCGTCACCAGCACCGGGCGCCCGAAGGCGGCGAAGGCCGCAACCGCCCCGAGGCCGACGCCGACGCCGAGCAGGCCACCGACGGTGCAGATGGCCAGAGCTTCGCCGTTGAACTGCAGCATGATGTTGCGCCGCCGCGCGCCGACCGCCATGCGGACGCCGATCTCGCGCGTCCGCTCGGTGACGCTGACCAGCATGATGTTCATGACGCCGATGCCACCGACGATCAGCGAGATGACGGCGATCGATCCTAGCAGCAGGGTCAGCGTGTTCTGTGTCGCCGTCGCGGTTTCGAGGATCGACGCCATGTTGCGGATCTGGAAGTCCTCGGTCTGGTGGCGCGCCATCAGCAGGGCGTGGATGTCGCGTTCGGTGGCGTCGATCCCCGCCACGTCGTCGACCTGCACGACGATGGTGCGCATGTGGCGTTGGCCGAACAGGCGCTGCATGCCTGTCGTCACCGGTACCCACAGCATGTCGTCATAGTCGCCGCCGAATGGCGTCGCGCCCTTGGCGGCGAGCGTGCCGATCACCTGGAACGGGGCGTTGTTGACCATCACCCAGGCGCCGAGCGGACTCTCGCCCGGCGCGAACAGGGCCTTCGCCACGGTCTGCCCGAGGACAGCGACCGGCGCGTAGGTGTCGACATCCGCAGCCGAGAAGAACGTGCCCTCGGCCAGCGGCCAGCTCCGGGCGCGGGCGAAGTCGCCGCTCGTCGCCTCGGCCGAAGTCGTCAGGTCGACGCCGCGATAGCGGACGGTAACCCCGCCCGAATGCGCCGGCACCGAGGCCGCCACGTTGGGCAGCGCCGCGATGGCCTCGGCATCGGACACCACGAGTGTCGCCACGCCACCGGAACCACGCACGTTCGGGGCGCCCGGCCGCACCAGCAGCAGGTCGGTGCCCATGCTGGCAATGCGGTCGAGCACCTCCTGCTTGGCACCGTCGCCGATCGCCAGCATGGCGACGACCGAGCCGACGCCGATGATGATGCCGAGGAGAGTCAGCAACGTCCGCATGAGATTGTTGCGCAGCGCCGCGAGCGCCGCCCACGCCGCTTCGGCGAGGTCGACGGCGAGGCTGCCGCCGCCGGGCTGCCGGGCGGCGGATGTGGCCGGGGCAGTGACAGGTCGCCGTACGGTGTCCGAAATGATCCTGCCATCGCGCAGCTCGATCACGCGCCCGGCCTGCGCCGCGACGGCCGGATCGTGCGTGACAAGCAGGATCGTGTGGCCCTCGGCGTTGAGTTCGCCGAGCAGCGCCATCACCTCGGCACCGCTGCGGCTGTCCAGCGCCCCGGTCGGCTCGTCGGCAAGGATCATCGCGCCGCCGTTCATCAGCGCGCGGGCGATGGCCACGCGCTGCTGCTGGCCGCCGGAAAGCTGGCCGGGGCGATGATCGGCGCGGTCGGCGAGGCCGAGCCGCGCCAGCAACTCGCGCGCCCGCACGACGCGGCGGCGATGCGGCAGGCCGGCATAGATCGCCGGCATCTCGACGTTGGCCGCCGCGGTCGCGGTGCCCAGCAGGTTGAACTGCTGGAAGACGAAGCCGAAGGCGTCGCGGCGCAGGCACGCCCGCCCGTCGGCGTCGAGGCCGGTCGTTTCCTTGCCGGCGAAACGGTAGGAACCGCCGCTCGGCCGGTCGAGCAGGCCGATGAGGTTCATCAGCGTCGACTTGCCCGAGCCCGAGACGCCCATCAGCGCGACGAACTCGCCCGGCCGGATATCGAGCGAGACACCATGCAGTACGTCCACGGCCATGCTGCCGCGCCGGTACGTCTTGGTCACGCCGCGCAAGGAAACCAGCGGGGTTCCGACATCGGCCCGCGCCGCAAAATCCAGGGACTCGGCCAGCGCGTTCACAGGCGCGGCGTCCGGGCGAAGGATGGCACGCGAGCCGCACCGGCGGGTGCGTTGTCGAGGACCACGACGTCGCCGGCGCCAAGGCCGGACTTCAGTGCCGCCGTGACGCGATTGGTAGCCGCGATTTCCACCATACGCTCGACCGGCTTGCCGTCGACCATCACTTGCACGCTCGCCTTGCCCGTCGGCCGCCCGCCGCGACCCGCCAGGCGCAGCGCCGCCATCGGCACAAGTGGCGCGTTCTCGACGTGGGCTACGACGAAGAACACCTGCGCGCTCATCTGCGGCAGCAGGTCGTGCTCCGGATTGGCGACGTCGAACAGGGCGTTGTAGAGCACGACGTTGTTGACCACGGTGGGCGTCGGCAGGATCTGGCGCAACGTGCCGGCACGCCGCCTATCGGGCCGGCCGAGCGTGGTGAACCAGGCGGCCATGCCAGGCACGAGCTTCGCCACGTCGGCTTCAGCCACCTGCGCCCATACCGTCATGGTGTCGAGGTCGGCGATGCGCAGGATGATCGGCGCCTGCTGGTTGGCGTTCAGCGTCTGGCCGAGGCGGGCGAGGATGTCGACCACCGTGCCGGCCATCGGCGCCTCGATCCTCGTGTAGCCAAGGTTGGCGCGGTCGGCTTCGAGCTGCGAACGGGCCTGCTGCGACTGAGCTTCGAGGGCGGCGATCTGCGCCGCCAACACCTTGCGCTGGGCATCGGCGCTGTCGTGCGCCTCCTCACTGGTCGCCTTCTCGGCCAGCAGGCCCTGCTGGCGGCGGAACTGCCGCTCGGCGAGCGCTTGCTGCACCCGGCGCTCGGACAATTGCGCCTCCAGCACGCGCAGCGCCGCCTCGTCGGCGGCGACCCGGGCCTGGTAGACGGTGGGGTCGAGGCGGGCGAGAAGCTGACCCTTCTCGACCTTGTCGCCAACCTTGACGGCGACCTCACGCAACTGGCCCGACACCTGCGTGCCGACATCGACGTAGTCGCGCGGCTGCAACGTGCCGACGGCCGCCACGCTGTCCTCGAGCGTGCCGAGGGCAACGGTGTGCGTGCGCAATGCGGCCGGCGCCTCGGCCCGCGCCCCCCACAGCCACCAGACGCCGCCGCCGGCCACCGCCAGCATCAGCACCACCCCGATCGTCCGTCCCGCCCATCGCATCGCGCGTTCCATCATCCTCGAACGGGCCACAGGCGAGATTCCTGCGCCCGGACGGAGCATTCAGTCATCGTGGCCGGCCGTCCCCCGCGTCCGTTTGACGGTCGACCGGCGGCGCTTCGATTCGAGCCGGCGCATCTTCGAGCCCAGGGTCGGCTTCGTCGGCCGTCGCGGACGGGGCGGAACGGCGGCCGTGCGGATCAGGTCGATCAGGCGATCCACCGCATCACGGCGATTGGCTTCCTGCGTACGGTGACGGCGGGCGTCGATCTGCAGGACGCCATCGGCCGACAGGCGCCGGCCGGCCAGACGGACGAGCCGGGCCTTTACCGCGTCACTCAGGGATGGCGAGGCCGCGAGATCGAAGCGGAGTTCCACCGCCGTCGCGACCTTGTTGACGTTCTGCCCGCCGGGTCCCGAGGCGCGGACGAAACGGAATCTCAGTTCGTCCTCGCCCAGGGAAATCGTCGGCGTTACCCGGATCATGCCGTCTCCTCGCGCTTGGCGCTGGATTTCACCGCCTGTGGCGGCGAAGGTGGCACCATGCACACCCATCCCGTCGTCACGGCCGCCTTCGACAGCGGCAACATCGAAGTGCTCGACGCCGGCGATCCCGCCGGCATCCGCCTCGCCATCCGCCCCGACAGCAAGGCAGCCTACCATCAGTGGTTCCACTTCCGCGTCTCCTGCGCGCCCGGCACGGATCTCGTGCTGCGGCTGGAGAATGCCGGCTCATCGTCCTACCCGCGTGGCTGGGAAGGCTACAGCGCGGTCGTCTCGGAAGATCGCCTTGCATGGCGGCGCGCCGAGACGGCTTACGAGGGCGGCGTCCTGACCATCCGTTACCGTGCGACAGGATCGCTGGTCTGGTTCGCCGCCTTCGCGCCCTACCCGCTGGAACGCCACCACGACCTCGTCGCCCGTGTCGCCGCGGCACCGGGTGTGCGCCATGCCGTGCTGGCGACGACGGCCGACGGCCACGATCTCGACCTGCTGACGATCGGAGAGGGGCCGGCGCCGGTATGGACCATCGCGCGTCAGCACCCCGGCGAAGCGATGGCCGAGTGGTGGATGGAGGGCTTCCTTGCCCGCCTCGCCGACCCGGCCGACGCGCTGGCGCGCGCTCTGCGCGGCAAGGCAACCTTCCACGTCGTTCCCAACATGAACCCGGACGGCACCAAGCGCGGCCACCTGCGCACCAACGCCCACGGCGTCGACCTCAACCGCGCCTGGGCAACGCCCGATCCGGCGACGGCGCCGGAGGTGTTCCATGTCGCAGCCCGCATGCGCGAGACGGGCGTCGCGCTGGCGCTCGACGTGCATGGCGAGGAAGGCCTGCCCTGGGTGTTCCTCGCCGGGCCGGATGGCGTGCCGTCGCGCACCGAGCGCCAGGCCGCGCTGACAAGCCTGCTGCGCACATCGTGGATCGCCGCCTGCCCCGACCTGCAGGCCGAGCACGGCTACCCTTCGGCCGCACCCGGCAAGGCCGACCTGCGCATCGGCTGCAACTGGATCGCCGAAACCTTCGGTTGCCCCGCCGGCACGCTGGAGATGCCGTTCAAGGACAACAGCAACGCGCCCGATCCCGTCGCCGGCTGGTCGCCGGCTCGCTCCATGCGCCTGGGCGCCGCCGCGCTCGACGCCATCGCGGCGGTGCTGGCGGCCTGATCACTTCCGCCGATGCAGGGTGAGGGCGATTTCGTCGAGCGCCATCTGCTCGGCACGGCGCGCCGCGGTGGCGGCGCGCTCGGCGCGGAGGTGGATCGCCTGCTCGATGCGCTTGAGTTCGCGCCACGCCTCGCTGACGCGGTCGCGCGCGGCGGCGATCTCGCCGCTGGCGGCAGCCAGCGCCGCGTCGAGGCGGGAACGGCGGCCGCGCAGCGCGCTGGCCCAGGCGGGCAGGGTCAGCGCCCAGCTCGGATCGGCCCGCGCCAACGCCGCTTCGCGCGCCTCGTCGATGTCGATGGCCGCCCGCTCGGCGACGAGCTGGGCGTGACGGCGCTCCAGATCGGCCAGCGAGCGGCGCTGGGCATCGAGCCCCTCCTTGCGCAGCCGTGCCAGGGTGGCGAGGCCGCTCATGAAGCGGCGGCGGGCGGCCAGGGCATGCCGACGGTGGCGGCGAGCGCGGCGTAGCCGTCGGCGATGGAGACGCATTCCTCCTTGCGCTGGGCGAGGAACGCCTCGAGGCCGGCGTTGTGGCGGATGGCCTCGTCGACGGCGGGATCGGTGCCCTCGCGGTAGGCGCCGAGACGGATCATCTCTGCCATGTCTTCGTAGCGCGCGATGAGACGGCGGGCGCGTTCGACCAGCGCCGTCTCCGCCGGCACGTTGCAGTCGGGCATGGTGCGCGAGATCGAGCGCACGATGTTGACCGCAGGATAACGGCCGCGCTCGGCGATGGCGCGTTCGAGCACGATGTGGCCGTCGAGCGTGCCGCGCACCGCGTCGGCGACCGGCTCGTTGTGGTCGTCGCCCTCGACCAGCACTGTGAACAGGCCGGTGATGTTGCCGCTGCCGGCGACGCCCGGCCCGGCGCGCTCCAGCAGCTTGGGCAGTTCGGCGAACACCGTCGGCGTGTAGCCCTTGGCGGCCGGCGGCTCGCCGGCGGCGAGGCCGATCTCGCGCTGCGCCTGGGCGAAGCGCGTGACGCTGTCCATCAGGCACAGCACCTCGGCGCCCTGGTCGCGGAAGTACTCGGCGATGGTGAGCGTGAGGAAGGCGGCCTGACGGCGCATCAGGGCCGGCTCGTCGGAGGTGGCGACGACGACGACCGAGCGGGCGAGGCCCTCGGGGCCGAGATTGTCGGCGATGAACTCCTGCACCTCTCGGCCGCGCTCGCCGATCAGGCCGATCACGGCGACGTCGGAGGCGGTGTAGCGGGCGAGCATCGACAGCAGCACCGACTTGCCGACGCCGGAGCCGGCGAAGATGCCCATGCGCTGGCCGCGGCAGCAGGTCAGGAAGGTATTGAGCGCGCGCACCCCGAGGTCGAGCTTGCCGCCGACCCGCTGGCGGCGGTGCGCCGGCGGCGGCGAAGCGCGCAGCGGCCATGCCGCGGGACCGAGCGCCAGCGGCGGCCCGCCGTCGATTGCCTCGCCGAGCGCGTTGACGACGCGACCGAGCCATGCCCGGTCGGGATGGACGACCGGCAGCGCATCGGCGATTTCCGCCTTCGAGCCGACCCCGATGCCCTCCAGCGCCCCGTACGGCAGCAACAGGGCCCGCCCGTTGCGGAAGCCGACAACCTCGCACGTCACAGTGCCGCCATGGCGACGCTCGATCCGCACCCGGCCGCCGACCGGCAGCGCACGGGACAGGCCGCCGATCTCGACCATCAGGCCCTGCACCGCCGTCACGCGACCGTACAGCCAACGCGATGGCAGGCGGTCGATTTCGCCGCGCAAGTGATTGAAATTAACCAAGTCCGTCCCTGCCGCTTGCCCGCCGGCCAGTGCCAGCGTTAACCCTCCGCCGGCAATCGGGCCGGCGATTGGCGCGATCCTGCGGCGGCGGCGCTTAAGGCAGGGTAAACGCCGGGCCGCCGGCCTTTCCGACGACGGCCGGCATTTCCTTAAAATTGCAAGTTTTCGTTAACCATTTCGGTCTAGCCTGTTAACGAATTGGCAAACGGGTCCACCGCACCTGGCAAGTCTGCGGCCCCGGGGGGAGCAAGTGCGATGCGCGTTCTTCTGGTGGAAGACGACAGTGCGACGGCCAAGGCCGTCCAGATGATGCTCAAGTCGGAAGGCTATGTCTGCGACAGCACGGACCTCGGCGAGGACGGGCTCGAGATCGGCAAGCTGTACGACTACGACATCATCGTGCTCGACGTGATGCTGCCCGACATCGACGGCTACGAGGTGCTGCGCCGCTTCCGCGCCGCGCGCATCGAAACGCCGGTGCTGATCCTGTCCGGCCTCGCCGACCCCGACGACAAGATCAAGGGCCTCGGCTTCGGCGCCGACGACTACCTGACCAAGCCGTTCGACCGGCGCGAGCTGATCGCCCGCATCCAGGCCATCGTGCGACGCTCCAAGGGCCATTCGGAATCGGTCATCCGCACCGGCAAGCTGGCGGTCAATCTCGACGCCCGCACCGTGGAGGCCGAAGGCAAGCCGGTGCACCTCACGGGCAAGGAATACGGCATCCTCGAACTGCTCTCGCTGCGCAAGGGCACGACGCTGACCAAGGAGATGTTTCTCAACCATCTCTACGGCGGCATGGACGAGCCGGAACTCAAGATCATCGACGTCTTCGTCTGCAAGCTGAGGAAGAAGCTGGCGCAGGCGACGGGCGGCGAGAACTACATCGAGACCGTGTGGGGTCGCGGCTACGTTTTGCGCGAGGCCGGCACGCTCGACGGCGGCGCCCGCGCCGCCTGACGCCATTTCGCCGCGCGCGATGCCTGCGGGCGCGTGGCGGAGGTTACGGGTTTCCGCAGGTCCGTGCGATTGCGACCCGCGCGGTCAGCCTTTGGTACGCCGGTGCCCTCGGGCACCGGCGTTTTTTTCTCGAGAACGCCGGAGCCGGACCAGTCAGTCCGCCGCCGGCAGGGTGGCCGCGACGCGCACCCCCGTGCCCGGCACGGCATCGACCGCGACGGCGGTGCCGAGACGCTCGGCGACGAGGCTGGTCCAGCGCGCCTGCACGGTGCGCGCCGTGAGGTCTGCCACCGGCACGCTGCCAGCCAGTGCAACCGCGAGTTCCTCGGGCAATCGCGCCTCGAGGGCCAGCGCCGCGACTTCCGCCGCCAGGCGACCCTCGGCGGGCCGCAGCGCGACTCTGAGTTCGCCGCCGCGCGGCAGGCAGTCGGCGCCGAGCAGGACCATGTTGAGCAGCAGCTTGGCGCCACCCGCGCCGGGTACCGGCAAGCCATCGGGCCAAACCAGCCGCAGACGCTGGCTCGCCACGGCGCCGGCGGAAAAGCGCGCCAGATCGTTCATCGACACGTCTAGCCGCCCTGCGCCGGCCTGACCGAAGGCGATACGAAAGAACTGCAGGCGCTCGGTCGCCAGCCGCGCGCTCTGTTCGACCAGCGCCAGCGCGTCGCCGTCGGGATCCTCGCCGAATTCGCGGAACAACTCGAGGCCGCTGCCGACCGCGCCGACCGGGCTGACCAGGTCATGACACAGCCGCGAGGCCATCAGTTCGGCGATGCGCAGAGTGTCGGTCGCGGCCACCAGGCTCTCCGTTGCTGTCAACCGGGCCAATTTAGTGCAATTTTGCTGATATTCGTTAACCGGAGGCCGGCAATGGCCGCGGATCTCGCGCCCGGCGCCATCGTGCGCCACCCCGGCCGGCCCGACTGGGGCGACGGCCAGGTGCAGTCCGCCATCGGCGAGCGCATCACCGTCAACTTCGTCCATGCCGGCAAGCAGACCATCGACGCCCGCGTGGTCGCGCTTGAGCTGGTGCGGGCCGAACGGACATGACGCCGCCGTCGCTTGACAGCCTCCCGGCACCGGCGTACACGCCCGCCGCCATGCGGATGCTTCACGACCAGCGACGACGACGCGGCCCCGCCCGCCCGGCCTTCCGGCCGGGTGCCTGAGGCGTCGTCCGCCTGAGCATCCGCCCCGCGCCCGAGCGCGCGCGGCTTTCCCGATCAGGTCGATCCGACGTCCGGCACCCCGGCGGAGCCGCGCGGGCCCGCGCGCGACGCCGCAAGGCCCCGCGCGCCCTTCCTCCCGACCTTCGCCGAAGGGCCGCCGCCATGACCGCCTCGATCACCCTCACCTCCGCCTGCGATGACGTCGACTGGACCCGGCTCGCCGCCATCATGCGCGACGCGCCGCTGTTCGACCGGCCGGCCGCGCTGTGGGAGGCTGCCTTCCGCGCCAGCTACACTTGCGTCTTTGCCTGGGACGGCCCGCATCTCGTCGGCGCCGCGCGGGCGACCTCGGATGGCGTGTTCTACGCCACGATCTTCGACGTCGCCGTGACGCCGGAACGGCAGGGCGAGGGCATTGGCCGCATGCTGGTCGAACACCTGCTCGCGGTCCTGCCGGTCGAGCGCGTGTTCCTTACCCATACCGCCGGCAAGGCCGGCTTCTATGCGCGGATGGGCTTCCTGCGGCAGACCAATGCCATGGGCCACTACGGCGGCGAGGCGCTCGACACGGCGGTGTCGCGCGGCGTTCTGGTGCCGGTCAGGGACGAACCAGCGGCAGCGTGATTGCGCCACCGCCGTCCGAGGGTCAGCCGCAGGCCGTGTTGCCGCCACAGGACGAACCGCTGCAGCAGGCGCTCGCCGCCGCGTCGGCCGGCAGCGGCGCGAAAGCGGACGGGTCGACGCTGTCGGCGCCGTAGAGGTCGATGCGGCCGGTGGTGTGGAAGGTCTCCCAGGCAACGCCCTGCGGATCGGCGGCCCAGGTCTTGTTGCTCTTTGCGTAGCAGCACGCGGCATCGTCCTGCTCAGCGATCCGGCGTTCGGCGGCGGCCAGACGCGCGGTGATACCGGCGAGATCTTCGTCGCTGTCGACCTGCAGGCCGAGATGGTCGACGCCGGCTGGCGCACCGCGTGCCGAAATCGCGAAGTTCACCGCCGGATCGTCGAGCATCCACTTGGCGTAGTCGGCCTCGGTCACGGCCGGCTGCGTGCCGAACAGCGTCGAGTAGAAGCGGATCGAGTCGGCGAGGTCGGTCACGGAAACGTGGACGTGGAAGCGCTTCATGGCCTGCAACCCTTCGTCTGGTCGGTGGCGGAGGCGAGGCGCGCGGCGACCGGCCCGCAGATTTCCGGCAGGCCGGCGCAGCAGTCCTCGGCGAGGTAGGCGAGCAGGCCGCGCATGGCGGCGTAGTCCGCGCTGTAGAAGATCTGCCGCCCGGCGCGCCGCGCCGACGCGAGACCGGCCTGCTCCAGCTTTCCCAGATGAACCGAAAGCGTCGGTCCGGGAACCTCCAGCCGCTCCGCCAGGGCCCCGGCAGGAATGCCGTCCGGTCCGGCCTGCACCAGCAACCGGTAGGCGGCGAGCCGCGTCTCCTGGCCGAGAGCTGCGAGCGCCCGCAATGCCTGCTCCATTTCCATATTTCTATATCTATAGAAATATGGATGCCAGCGCAAGCTCCTCGAAGATGAATTGTTTGCCTACTCTGCCGCGGCCTTGGCGCCGGCGCCCTCGACGACGCGGCGCAGTTTGCGGACGGTGGTCACGGGAGCGGTCAGCACCACCTGGCCCGGCCGCGCCGACACCTGCGCGGCGGCGAGGCCCATCGAAAACTGGGCGAACAGGATGGCGTCGCAGTCCTGCATCTTGCCCGCTTCGGCGACGATGAGGCGGTCGTGCTCCGCCCGATCGTCGCGCCCCTGCAGCGCCTCGAAGGCGCCATCGGCGCAGCGCGCGTCGAGCTCGAGGGCGATTCCGTGCTCGGCGGCATAGGTCTTCACGTCGGCGGCCAGCACGTCGCGGGCCTGCGGTGCGGAGGACAGCACGCCGATGCGCTTTCCCGCCGCGAAGCCTTCCTCGATCATGCCTTCGAATGAGGTGACGACGGGCTTCGACACCTTCTTGCGCAATTCGCGGATCAGCGGATTGAACACCGAGCCGGTGAAGGCCAGGGCGTCGGCGCCGCAGTCGATGCCGTAGTTGAACAGCCAGACGATGCGGTCGCGCACCACCTGAGGCGTCTCGCCATGGAAGTCGTTGTCGGCATAGAGCGACTCGTCGAGCAGGTTGACGCACTCGCCCTCCGGCCACTCCTCCTTGAAAGCCTTGCCGATGGCGGCAAGCGCCAGGTCGAGCGGCGAGACGATGACGAGGCGAGGACGCTTGCTCATGACGGAGTTCCTTCGAGGCGGCGGCGCATGGCCTGCACGGCCGTTTCCGGCGCGGTGAGAACGGGACGCCCCCCATCCTTGCGGATCTCCGCGGCGGCGGTGCCCATGGAAAACTGGCCGAGGATCAGCACGTCGACATCGGCCATGCCGCGCGCCGTCGCCGCCACCTTGCGGTCGTGGCCGACGAGGTCGCCGTCGAGGATCATCGGACGCGCCGCCTCGTCGACGGTCTTCACCAGCTCGTAGCCGGTGATGCCGTGCTCGCTCGCGTAGGCGGCGATGTCGGCGGTGATGTTCTGCATTGTCCATGGCGAGGTGGTCAGCACGCCAATGCGACGACCGGCGGCGAAGGCGGCCTCGATCATCGCCTCGTAGGCGGTGAACACCGGCACGCCGATGGTGCGACGCGCCTGCGCCACCGGGGCGCCGAACACCGAGCCGGCGAAGACGATGCCGTCGGCGCCGCAGTCGGCTGCGTAGTGCAGCAGCGTGTCCAGGCGACGCTCCTGCACCGCCGTGATCTGCCGGTCGGCGCCGAGATCGGCATAGAGGGATTCGTCGATGAGGTAGACCTTCTGCACCTCGGGCCAGTGCCGCGCCACGGCGGCGTCTACCGGCGGCACGACGAGGGCCATCGGCGATACGACGGTCATGCGGTGGGCCACGGCCTAGCCTCCAGCGTCAGCGGTGGCGCACCCTAGCGTCGCCGCCGTCCGGGCGGCAAGGCGAAGGCCGGCGGCGCTCGACCGGCGAGACACCGCCCCAGGCAGGCTGTGCCGGCCGGCCCTCTCGGCCATAATGGCCCGAAGCGAACGCGAGGAGGACGCCATGGCCGATGTGTGGATCGTCGGCGCCGGCATGACGGCGCTGGGCAAGTTTCCCGACCGCTCGGTCAAGAACCTCACGCGCGAGGCGGTGAACGGCGCGCTGGAGGACGCCGGCGCAACGATGGGCGACATCGAGGCAGCGTGGTTCTCCAATACCCGCCAGGGCCAGATGGAGGGGCAGAACACCATTCGCGGCCAGTGCGCGCTGCGCTCGATGGGCTTCGCCTCGATCCCCATCACCAACGTCGAGAACGCCTGCTGCAGTTCATCGACCGGTGTGAATATGGCAGTCGCCTACATCCGCGCCGGCATGTGCGACGTGGCGCTGGTCGCTGGCGGCGAGAAGATGTTCTACCCCGAGAAGCGCGCCGAGATGTTCCAGGCCTTCCGCGGCGGCTGGGACGTGCATGACGCGGCGGCGGCCGAGAAGCGCCTGATGGCACTCGGCGACGGCGTGAAGATTCCGCCCGAGGGCAAGATCGACAGCGGCGACCGCAGCGTGTTCATGGACATCTACGCAGCGATCGCGCGCCAGCACATGCGCCTCTACGGCACGACGCAGCGCCAGCTCGCCGCCGTGGCGTCGAAGAGCCACTGGCACTCGACCATGAACCCGCAGGCCCAGTACCAGAAGGACTTCAGCATCGATGAAGTGCTGTCCGACAAGCTGGTCTCATGGCCGCTGACGCGCCCGATGTGCGCGCCGATCAGCGACGGCGCGGCGGCGCTGGTGCTGTGCTCGGACCGCGCCCTATCGCGTTTCGATTCCGGACGCGCCGTGAAGGTGCTGGCGAGCGCGCTGGTCTCGGGCTCGGACCGCCGGCCCGACGATCTCGACCACCACATCGGCCGCGTCGCCGCGCAGCGCGCCTATGCCCAGGCCGGTGTCGGCCCGGACGATGTCGATCTCTGCGAGGTGCACGATGCCACCTCCTTCGCCGAGGTGCTGCAGGTCGAGAACATGGGCCTCTGCCCGCGTGGCGACGGCGGGGCCATCGCCGAGCGCGGCGAGACGCGGCTCGGAGGCCGTATCCCGGTCAACACCTCGGGCGGCCTGCTGTCCAAGGGCCACCCGATCGGTGCCACCGGCGCCATGCAGCTCATCGAACTGACGACCCAGTTGCGCGGTGAGGCCGGCCGTCGCCAGGTCGAGGGCGCGCGCATCGCCGCAGCCGAGAACGGCGGCGGCTTCTGGGGCATCGAGGAAGCGGCGACGGTGGTCACGATCCTGGGACGCGGCTGAAGCCCCGAGGTCTGGCCAGTCAGCCAGCCGGTGCTTTCCCGTCGCGACCGGAGCCAAAGGTGGGATAGCTTTCGCGGTACCTGCGAAGGGCACCCATGAACAAGACGACGGCAACGGCCATCGCATTGCTCGCCGCCCTCGTGGCGGTCGCCGCCCCCATCGCCTTCGCCCTCTACCAGTCTTACGAGCAGGCACTCGATGCCCAGATGCGGCGGGCGAGCAACTATGCCGACGACGTGCTGCGGCGCTCGAACGAGACCGTCGACCAGATCAGTACCGCATTTGGTCGCCTTCGCGAGGCCGATCGCGGCAATCCATGCTCCGACGCCAACGTCGCCCTCATGCGCGAGATCGATCTTGCCTCAAGCTACATCCAGGCGATCGGCTTCGAGCGCGACGGCGTCATGCAGTGCTCTTCCCTGGGACGCACAGACAGTGACCTTGCGCTCGGGCCGATCGACGTCATTTCGCCCGCCAGCGTGACGACCCGGCTGAATGTGACTTTCCCTTTCGCCCCCGGACACACATTCATCGTCAGCGGCCTGCACGGCTACGTCGCGATCATCCACAAGCACCTGCCCATCGACGCGACGACCGGATCGGACGATGTGTCGCTGGCAACGGTCATGCGTGAACGCTGGCTCGTCGCGACGTCGCGGGGACCAGTCAAGCCGACCTGGATCGACGCCCTGCGCGATGGCAGCGACAGGATCGTTATCGACGACGGCTACATCGTCGCGTTGCGGTCGTCGTCGAAGTATTACATCGGCGCGATGGCAGCGGTGCCTTATGCCTATGTCGCGCAAAGCACGCGTGCGCTGGCCATGTGGCTGGTACCGATCGGACTCGCCGCCGGCATCGCACTCGCTCTCGCAGTTCTCTACCTCGCGCGCTCGCAGATGGCGATGCCGACGGTCATCCGCACGGCGTTGCGTCGCGACGAGTTTTTCGTCGTCTACCAGCCCATCGTCGACCTGCGCACCGGAAGCTGGATCGGCGCCGAGGCGCTCATACGCTGGCGCCGGCCCAACGGCGAGCTGGTGCGGCCCGACCTGTTCATTCCCGTGGCGGAGGATTCGGGCCTGATCCACCGCATCACCGAGCGGGTGATCGAACTGATCGGCAGGGATTGCGCCGGCATTTTCGTCCGCCATCCGAATTTCCACATCGGCATCAACCTGTCGTCCGTCGACCTCCACACGATGGATGTCGTCGAGTGGCTGCGTGGCCTCAAGCGGGCAGCGCGGGCCCGACCGAACAACCTGCTCGTCGAGGCAACCGAACGCGGCTTCGTGAATGCCAGCGTGGCGCGCGGCGTCATCGCCGCGATCAGAGTCGAGGGCGTGCAGGTCGCCATCGACGACTTCGGCACTGGCTACTCGAGCCTCTCGCACCTCCAGTCGCTCGAACTCGATTACCTCAAGATCGACAAGTCGTTCGTCGACACGATCGGCACCGGCGCGGCGGCCGGCCAAGTCGTACCGCACATCATCGAGATGGCGAAGTCGCTGGACCTGATGATGATCGCCGAGGGCATAGAGACCGAGGCTCAGGCCACGTACCTGCGTGACCACGGCGTGCAGTACGGCCAGGGTTGGCTGTTCGCCCGGCCGATGCCATACGCAGACCTCATCGCACAATTGGACCTGAGCTCGGCAGAACCGGCCGTGGCCGCAGTGACCGCGCCCGCCGCCTGAGAGGCCGGCACGTCATGCGGAACGCGCGAGGGACGGACGGCTGATCCTCCGCGACGTCCTTTCGCGGCGTGGCGCTCTAAGTCCGCCAGGTCGGGTCGATGCGGTCTAGGCGGCGCTGCCAGGCCGGCCAATCGGCGCTGCCGCGGCCGCTGTCGTGGTTCCTGCGCTGCTCGATGTAGCTGGCGACGATGCCCTCGCTTACCATGACATGCGGCGCTCCGGCCGCCTGCTGGGCGAGCTGCAGCTTGCACGCCGTCTCCAGCTCGCGCATGGCCATGAAGGCGTCGCGCGCCGACTTGCCGGTGGTGACGGCGCCGTGGTTGCGCATCAGCAGATGGCGCTTGCCCGCCATGGCGACGGCGATGCGCTCGCGCTCGCCGAGATTCTCGGTGATCCCCTCGTACTCGTGGTAGCCGATGTCGCCCATGAACTGCAGCGCCGACTGCGAGATCGGCAGCAGGCCGTCCTTCTGGTTCGACACCGTGATGCAGGCCTCAATGTGCGTGTGGTAGACGCAGTTGATCTCCGGCCGCACGCGCAGGATGCCGCCGTGCAGGGTGAACCCCGGCCGGTTGACGTGCAGGCGCTCGTCGACATCGTCGTTGCGCATATCGCACTTGACGAGGTTGGAGGCCGTCACTTCCTCGTAGAGCAGCTCGTGCGCCTTGATGAGGAAGAAGTCGGGCTCGCCCGGCACGCGCAGCGACACGTGGTTGTAGATGGCGTCGGCCCAGCCGTAGAGGTCGGCGAGGCGGTAGCAGGCGGCGAGGTCGACGCGCGCCTGCCACTCCTCCGGCGACACCTTGCCCTTGAGCGAGGGACGATCGCGCAGGTCGACGACATTGGTGGCGGGTGCGGTGGCCATCGCGTTTCCCTTTCTCCATTCCGCCGCGGTCGCCCTCAGGGCCGCAGCACCTTGCCCGGATTCATGATGCCCTCGGGATCGAGGGCGTTCTTGAGCTGCCGCATCACGGCGACGGCTTCGCCGTGCTCGGCGACGAGGAAGTCGATCTTGCCGGCGCCGACGCCGTGCTCTCCAGTGCAGGTGCCGCCCAGCGCCTGGGCACGCTCGACGAGGCGCTTGTTGCAGGCCTTGGCGCGCGCCATCTCGTCCTTGTCGTCGATGTCGACGACGAAGATGCAGTGGAAGTTGCCGTCGCCGACATGGCCGACGATCGGCACCTCGAAGCCCGAGGCGCGCGTGTCCTGGTGTGTGGCGAGAATGCATTCAGCAAGGCGCGATATCGGCACGCAGACGTCGGTGGAGATGCCCTGCTTGCCCGGATACGGCGCCAGCGCGGCGTAGTAGGAATCGTGGCGGGCCTGCCACAGCTTCGAGCGCTCCTCGGTCGAGGTCGTCCAGCGGAAGGCGCTGCCGCCGAAGTCGTCGGCGATGGCACGCACGAGCTGCGTCTGCTCCTCGACGCCGGCCTCGGTGCCGTGGAACTCGTAGAACAGCATCGGCTTGGCCTCGTAGCCCTCGAGCTTCGCGTATTTGATGGTGAGGTCCATCATCACCTCGTCGAGCAGCTCGATGCGCGCGACGGGGATGCCGGACTGGATGGTGGTGATGACGCTGTTCACGGCGTCGGCCAGCGTCGGGTACTGACACACAGCCGAGCCGATCTTCTCGGGAATGCCGTAGACCTTGAGCCGAACCTCGGTAATGACACCAAGCGTGCCCTCGGAACCGACGAAAAGACGCGTGAGGTCGTATCCGGCGGCCGACTTCCTGGCCCGCCCGCCGGTCCGGATGATACGCCCGTCGGCGAGCACGACCGTCAGGCCCAGTACGTTCTCGCGCATGGTACCGTAGCGCACGGCATTCGTGCCCGAGGCGCGCGTCGCCGCCATGCCGCCGAGCGAGGCGTCGGCGCCCGGGTCGATGGGGAAGAAAAGGCCGGTGTCGCGCAGGTACTCGTTGAGCTGCTTGCGCGTCACGCCGGCCTCGACGCGCACGTCGAGGTCCTCGGCATTGACCTCGAGGACGTGGTTCATCTCCTTCATGTCGATGCACACGCCGCCATAGGGTGCCGTGACATGGCCCTCCAGCGAGGTGCCGGTGCCGAAGGGGATGACCGGGGTGGAGTGGCGCGCGCAGATCTTCACGATCTCGGCCACTTCCTCGGTCGAATGCGGGAAGCAGACGGCGTCGGGCGGGACCGGCGCGAAGTAGTCCTCCCCGCGGCCGTGGTGCTGGCGTACCGCCTGCGCCGTCGTCACGCGGTCGCCGAGCAGTGCCCGCAGTTCCTCGACCGCGCCTTCGTCCGTCCGCTTCAACGCCTCGACCGCCATTGTCCGCTCCCTGTGGCCGCGCCGGCTCATCGGCCGCGGCGCCCATTCACGGATACTAGCACAGAGCCGCCGCGGCGGGCTCGGGCGCGGCCGGCCCGCGCCTCGCCAGAGCGCGTCGAGCTTGACGGAGCGCGGGCGTACCCGCAAAGCTTGCATAGGGAGAAAATGCGAAAAATTCACCTGCTTCAGGCGCGATACCGGGACAGGTGGCGGGCGTCGGGGGGATCATGGCGGGGGATCGGGCCAGGCTTGGCCGGGTTGCGGGCGCGCGGCCCGGGTGATGTCGGTCTGGCGCGCTTTACGTGGCATTCTGGCGCTTGCGCTGCTGGCGATGCTGTTCGGGCAAGGGCCCGAGCCGGCTTGCGCCCAGGGTGAGGCGTGCCCGCCCGGCACGCGTGTCGATACCGCCGCGGCCGGCGTCCTCAAGGCCCGTCTCAAGCAGACCCTGGCCCGCGAAGGCGTCCCGCCGCGCCTGCAGGAACTGGTCGACAAGCTGCCCGACTGTCCTGCCTGCATCGAGCGGGCGCGCCTACAGGTCGTCTCGGTGCACGATCGCGCCAGCTACGAAGCCGGCGAGGAACGCCGCCAATCGATCAACCGGGCCTTCGGGGCGCAGGTTGCCGGCGGCTCGACGAACGCTGTGGGCGACAATGTCTTCGAATCGGTCGAATGGTCGCCGACCAACGAGGCGATCGCCCGCCGGGGTCTGCGCTCCGGCCGCATCAAGGCGTTCTTCGTCACCCTGCTGTCGGGCCCCTGCATCTGTTGCCCGGAAGGGCGGGACCGCGCCGAGGCGTGGCAACGGGCAGGCGGCTTCGACCGGCAGATCTATGGCCAGTCGCCCCAGATGTTCAACGCGGACGTCGCCAGCGGGGCCAATTCCGCCTCCGGCCTGGGCGAAGACCCGGCGGACCTCTACGAACTCGACCCGTCCCTGACCGCTTCAGCACTCGACGGTGAAATCGTCGCCCGCCCCGCGCCGAACCTGCCGCCCGCCGTGCGGACCGCCCAGCCGCTCTGTCCGCATTGCCGGGCGCTGGCGGCGGAGCGAAACACCCTGGCCGACCGCTACAACGATCTGCGCGACAGTTACGCAGCGGACTACGCCGAAGCTGATCGCCTGATGCGTCTCTATGTCAGCCGCGCGGGCGAGATCGCACGGCAGGACCAACTTGTCACGCGCGGGGGCGAGGCCAATGCCGACGCCCGCGACCAGGCGGACCTCATCCGCGACCGTGACCATATCGCCTTGCTGACGCAGGCCAACGCGCTGTTCGACAAGGCGCGGGCAACGCTGGCGGAACTGGAAGCACTGCGTCCCGACCTCGAACGACTCGACGCCCGACTTCTTGCCTGCGACACCCAGCCCTGCACGCCGCCGCCCGCGACGGACGGGCCTCCGCCCTGTCCCGACGGCAGCATCGTGGCGCCGGGCACGCCCTGCGCCCAGCCCGGCCCACCGGGCGGCGCGACCGTCGTCCTCGAACAGATCGTGCCGGTGTCGGGCTTTCAGCCCTTCGACCAGCCCTCGCTGGAATCGCAATTCGCGCCGGGCGGCACTTCGACGACAGGCGGTGTCTGGGGCAACAGCATCGGCAGCTATTCGGGCGACGGGAGTTGCGGCATCAACGCGACGTCGCTCGCCCTGTTCACCAACCAGTGCACCCTCGATCCGTTCGGCGCCAACGGGCCGACCCGCTTCAACTGTGCCAGTTCGCCCGCACCGTCCTTCTCCGGCACGATCATCATCCTCGGCGGCGCCAACCACTCCTGCACGCTGCGCCGCACGAACGACAACCGCTTCGTGCTGGACTGCACGAATACCGGCGGCGGGACGTGCAGCGAGCCCTTCGACCGGAGCGGGCCATGACGCGTCCATCGCCATCGCGCGCCATCGTCCTCGCCGCGGCACTGACTGCCACCACGGTCGCAACTTTTCTGCCCACGCCCGGCACCACGGCCGAGTTCCGCCGCCGCCTGGCGATCCCCGCGCCGACCGAACTGGCACCCGGCGCCCGCCCGGTCGCCACGCCCCAGCCCGTCGATCGTAAAATCATTGCGGCCAGCGTCGAGCAGATCTTCGCCGCCTTCTCCGATGGCGGCCGGGGAATTGACCGGCTGCTCGCGGACGACTTCGCCAACCGCCAGCGTTTCATCGACGACATCGGCGTGCGCGTGCCGCGCGATGCTCGTCTGCGCGTGATCGCCGTTCAGTCGGTACGCACCATGGAGCAGGTCGAGGCAACGCGGGCCGACGGCCGGCCGGTCCGCATCAGCCGCGTCGTGGCAACCGTCCGCAGCCAGCTCGAATACAACGACCCGACCACGGGATTCCGCCGCCTCGAAGGCGTCGCCGACTACATCTTCCGCATCGAGCAGGGGATGTGAGGCGTCGCGCATGAAACCTTGCTCCGCGCTCTCGTTTCGACTCCTGACCGGTGTGATGGCAGCCGGCATGCTGGCTGCGCCCGCGGCAGGGCAGGACGTGTCCGGACTGATCGACGGCTGGGTCGTCGAAGGCACCAATACGCTGACCGTCGAGGCTTACCACTCGGCAGGCAACAGCGCGGGCTCGCCCTACACCCGCCTCGGCATCCAGCCCTATGACGACCTGCAGGCGACGTTCCATCGCGATGTCTCGCCGTTCCGCCGTTGGTACGGCGACATCTCCCTGCTCTGGAACGACTCGCCATATCGCAGCAGCGAACAGGGCATTCTCGCCGAGCGATTCAACATGACCTACCTAAACGGCGAGGGGCGCATGCCCTATCGCGCGGAGGTCGGCGACTTCTATGGGTTCTTCAGCCCGCGCACACTGCAACGTCCGCTCAAGGGCGGTCAGATCGACCTGCAACCCGGTGGCGGGCTCGGATCGCTGCAATTTCTCGGCGGCGTGTCGGCGCCCGACTATCGCAACTTCGATCCCGGTCGCGACACCTTCGTCGGCACGTCAGCCCTCATCGAGCCGGCAGGTGCCGCGCCGATCGCGCTCAACCTCGTTCGCGGTCATCGCGAGTCGCGCGTCGCCCGCGACGGCAACGACATCCGCCAGACGATTCTCAGCGCTGCGTCGGAGCAGAACCTTCCCGTGCTCGGCCGAGCCCATGCGCTGGAAGGCGAACTGGCGCATTTCTTCGGTGACACCGACGTCGCCGGCGGTAGCCGCAAGGATCGCCACGACCGCGGCGCATTTACCCGCATCGCCAGCCGCGGCGCCGACCCCTTCAGCTACAGCCTGCGGCTCGAAAGCTACGGCGACGACTTCCGGCCTACCGGCGCGACGATCACGCCCAACCGGCGTACCATCGATGGCCGCTCCGGCTACCGGTTCGCCAATGGCGGCACAGTCAGCACCCGGGCCCAGCGCTTCACCGACAATTACGAGGCGGCGACCTCACGGCGCACTTCCGTCGGCGGCGTGACCTACAGCGGTTCCCTCGATCTCAATCCGTTCCCCACCGCGTTGCGCGACCCTTACATCGTCGTCGACGCGTTCCAGCAGGGCGTTCTCGATCGGGCCCGGACGACCGATCTCGAAACCCGCCAGATTCGTACTGACCTCTCGGCCGGCCTGGTCGATTCGGCCTGGAACCTGCGGATGGGCGCGGGTCTCGGCAGCACGACCGACAACATCACCTTCGCCGACACGTCGACGCGCGAGCTGACCGGCGGCGGCGACCGCGCCATCAGCCTGGGCGATCTCTCGGGTCTCGTTTCCCCCGGGTTCGCTCTCCGCTGGGCGAATGGCACCACCGACTACGTCGAGGCCGGGCCCGACCTCGCCCTGCAACTCGCCGGCGGGCCGCACAGCCTGCGCGGACAGGCGGCCTTGCTGGTGCAGCGCGTCGATGAAGGCAACGACCTGCGGGTTGCGCGGTTCGGTGCCAGCTACGAGTACGCGATGGAGGCCGATACGCTGGGGCTGGAAGTCGCCTGGTCCGACCGCGATCCGGCAACGCTCGGCGGCACCACGGCCTACAAGCTCGGCGTGTTCTGGCGCCGCGCCTTCGGTTACGACGGGCGCCGTCCGTCCGTCCCGAGCGGGATCGCCACGGCGGAACTCGCCCGGGGCGAAGGGCCCCCGCGCATTCTCGACTGGCGGCCCGGCGAGCCGGCCGGCGAAGCCTTCGCCACGGCGGAACGGATCGGCCTGCGCGTTTCCGCGAGCGCCGGCGACTACACCATCTTCGAGGCGACACCCTTCCCGGAACTGCCGCAGCGCCAGCGCGTCGTGCTGAAGAACGAGGACGGCCGGCTCGCTATCGCCGCATTCGTGATCGATTCCGGCGCCCGTGGCGGGCCCGATACGATCGACGACATCTACGAGCGCGTGCGGGCGGAACTCTCGCGCCGGCTGGGCTCGCCCGCCCGCACCTTCGACCGCGGTGTCTTCGGCGGCGACCCGGCCGCCGACATCCGCGCGGAAACGGTCGCCCGGCTGTCGGAATGGTCGGCGCCCGGCGGGACGATCCGCGCCGGCGTGCCGCGCCGCCTCGATGGCACCGTCCGGGTCGAGGTCCAGTATCGCACCTCGTTCCCGCCGCCGCGCGACTCCCTGTGGAGCGTCGAGGCCGTTCGCTGACGCTTACAGCCCGAGCGCCTTTCGCGCGCGCTCGGCCACCGCGGCGGGCGACCCGGTGGCATCCACCTTCGGCCAGGCGATCTCGCCGGTCTCCAGCATGAGTTGGCGTGAAACGACGACGGGCGTGGCGTCGGAGGCATCGTCGACCCGGCCGACCACGCGTTCGACCAGCAAATCCTTCGGCGCCTCCAGCCACAGCCCGTCGAATCCAACGCCGCATTCGGCCGCCAGCCTCGCGTAGGCCTCCCGCTCCAGCGGCCGCGCGGCGACGGCATCCAGGATGACGGCGTGGCCGGCCGAGAGCGCCACGCGCGCTCGCCGCAACATCTCGCCATAGACCTGCCGCGAGGCCAGTGCCGTGTAGAAGGAGGCTGGTAGGCGCACGTCTTCGCCAACGCCGGCCATGTCCTTGCGAACCGTGTCGCTGCGGACAAGCACGGCACCCGGCGCCGGACCGACCAGAGGCGCCAGCGCGCGGGCGAGCGTCGTCTTGCCCGTGCCCGACAGCCCCGCCACCGCCAGCAGTCGCGCCGGCGGCGGGTCGATGTAGGCGACCGCGGCGGCGAAATAGGCCTTGGCCTCCGCGCGCATCGCCGACGCCTTCGCCATGTCCGTCGCCATCGCCGCGGCGGCGGCACGCACCTTGGCGCGGATCGCGGCGCGCAGCGAGAGGAACAGGGACAGCAGGCCAACGCCTGCGAGATTGGCGTCGCGATCGATGGCGCCGGACGCGAGCCAGGCGTCGAGCGCGGCCCAGGCAAGATCGCGCCGGCCGCGCCGGTCGAGATCCATCAGCAGGAAGGCGAGATCGTAAAGCACGTCGATCTGCGCCAGCGCGTCGTTGAACTCGATGCAGTCGAACGGCACCGGCTTGCCATCGAGCAGGACGATGTTGGCAAGGTGCAGGTCGCCGTGGCACTGGCGCACCAGCCCATCGGCGTGGCGCCGGTCGATCAGCGCGGCATGGCGGTCGAGCGCCGCGCGCACGCGTGTGTCGTAGTCGGCCACGGCACCGGGCGCAAACAGCGCAGCGTGCTCGGCGAACTCGACGCGGTTCTCCTCGGCCACCCAGCGCAGCCCCTCGGCACCCGCATGTGGCGCGGCATCCGGCCGGCATTTTTCGGCCGTCGCATGCAGCGCCGCCGCGGCGGCCGCCGCGGCGCGTACCTCCTCCACCGTCAGCGTGCCCGCATCGCAGCGCGCATCGAGCAGGTCGGCCTGGCCGAAGCGATGCATGACGACCGCCCATTCGACCGCTTCGCCGTCGCCGGTGAAGCCGAGCCCGCCGCCCGGCTGACGGCGGATGGCGACGGCATCGAGATAGAGGTCCGGCGCCGTGCGGCGGTTGAGCGCCACCTCGCGCTCGCAGCAGGCGCGCCGGCGTTCGAGGCTGGAGAAATCCATGAACGGGAAACTGACCGCGCGCTTGACCTTGTAGACGCGATCGCCGGCAAGAAAGACCATCGCACCATGCGTATCGATGCGCCCGACCTCGGCAATGCCGTCGCCATGGCTCGCGGCGTCGGAGAGAAACGCCGCGACTTCACTCTGGTCGGCGACGACATGGGCGGGTCGATCGGTCACGCGCGATTGTCCTCGTCCGGGGCGGTCGGCTCGCGGCCGGCATCGGCGCGATGTATACCAGCCACCGACGCAGGGGGAGAAATGTCATGGCCGGCGCACTCGACGGCATCCTCGTGGTGGCGCTGGAACAGGCGGTCGCGGCGCCGTTCTGTACCGCGCGCATGGCCGATGCCGGCGCGCGCGTGATCAAGATCGAGCGGCCCGGCGGCGGTGACTACACGCGTGGCCTCGACCGCGACGTGCTGGGGCAGAGCGCCTATTTCGTCTGGCTCAACCGCGGCAAGGAGTCGATCGCCGTCGACCTCAAGAACCCAGACGACGCCGCCCTGGTCGCCCGCATGATCGCGCGTGCCGACGTCGTGGTGCAGAACCTGCTGCCGGGGTCGCTCGAACGCCTCGGCCTCGACAGCGCGACGCTGCGAGCGCGTCATCCCGCGCTGGTCACCTGCGACATCACCGGCTTCGGCGCCGAGGGTCCGGCCGCCGGCCGCAAGGCCTACGACCTCGTCATCCAAGCCGAGGCCGGGCTTGCCGCCATCACCGGTACGCCGGACGGGCCGGGCCGCATGGGCGTGTCGGCGGTCGACATCGGCTGCGGTCTCTCCGCCTACGCCGCCATTCTCGAGGCGCTGGTGGCGCGCGGCCGCACGGGCGAGGGCAGGGCCATCGCCCTCTCGCTGTTCTCCGCCATGGCCGAGTGGATGACCGTTCCGTATTTCCAGCATGCCTATGGCGGCAAGGCACCGAAGCGGGTCGGCCTCAACCACCCATCCATCGCGCCCTATGGCCTCTATCCGACGGCCGACGGCGAACTGTTGCTGGCCGTGCAGAACGAACGCGAGTGGCATCGCCTGTGCGACGTGGCCCTCGGCAATCCCGGGCTCGCGACAGATCCGCGCTTCGCCGACAACCCTTCGCGGGTCGCCAACCGGCCGGCGCTGAACGGGGAGATCGACCGCGTCCTCGGCGGCCTGACGCGGCAGCAGGCCGGGCGCCTTCTCGATGCCGCTGGCATCGCCTGGGGCGCACTCAACGATGTCGCCGGCTTCGCCAGCCATCCGCAGCTTCAACTGCTCGCGTTCGACACGCCGGCCGGGCCGGTCAGCATGCCGGCGCCGGCGGCGACGGTCGACGGGGCCCGGACACGGATCGGGCCCGTGCCGGCGCTCGACCAGCACGGGCCCGCCCTGCGTACCGAGTTCGCGGCCCGATCGGGGGGATAAAGGCCGCAACGCGGTACGAGACCAGCGTCAGTTGCCGACGCGCACCTGCTCGTCGGTGGTCAGCGCACCGATCGCCGCGCCGGCGGCACCGCCCACCAGCAGGCCGGTCAGCGTGCTGCCGGCGAGGAAGCCGATGACCGCGCCACCGGCCGCGCCGAGGCCGGCGCCCGACAGGGTTCTCTCCTCGCGATTGGACATGTTGCTGCATGCGGTCGTGCCGAGCAGGGCCAGAGCCGCGAGGCCGCAGACTACCGGGCGGGCGATCGAGCGTTGCATGGTTCTTCTCCGTCGTCGTTGATGGGAGACTTTGGTCGATCAGGCTGTTCAGGTGGCCGGGAGGGTCGTGGCGACCTCGTCGGCCACCGGGTGGATGTCGTCCAGGTCGTTGGCGCGGATGAGCAGGCACAGGTCCTCGCCGTAGGCCTCGCCGCGCGCCGAGTAGCGCGTCAGCGTGCGGGCGAGCCCACAGGCGTCGACTTCGTCGTCGCGCGCCGCGGCGCGAAGCAGACGGAACTCGCGGTACGCCGCATGGGTGTTCAGCGTGCGGATATAGGCGCGCACGGCACCGCGAAGATCGTCGAAGACGAAGACCGTGGCGTCGCTTTCGCGGGCCTTCAGGCCGTCGCCGCCGCGCGACTGCATGCCGAACAGCGCATTGCCGTGGCGCGCGAAGCGCGACGTGCCCCAGCCGCTCTCGACCGCCGCCTGGGCGAGCGCCAGGGCCGTCGGCACGGCATCGACCCGCCGCAGCAGGGTGTCGGCGTCGTCACTGCCGTAGCGCTCGGCGAACGCGGCAAGAACCGCCTTCGCGTCGGCATTGTCGCCGGCCCGCAGCGCCGCCAGCAGAAGCCGGCGCTCGCAGGTCACCTCGGCGTTGGCGGCGCGCACGGCCGGCAGGACCGTATGGAAGAATGTCGCCTTGCGGGCGTCGACATCGAGCGCGTCGAGCCCCGCCGGCAGGGCGGCCGGGACAATCCTGTCCTCCCGCCCGGCGCCGTCGCAGACGCCCTCGGCCTCGAATGCGGTCTGCCCCGGCCGTTCCCCGGAAATGTCGCCGCAGGCGGTCAGGAGGGCGGCCGTAGCCGCCGTTGCGATCATCGCTTGCCACTTCATGGTAAGCGCCCACTCGTCGTTGATCCGTCGCCTCAAACGTGGCGGGACGGCGGTGGGGACACAGTGGCAAGGTTGTGACAATTCTGTGGCCCGGAAGCCATCCGGGCCCGATCTGAAGCGGAATCCGGTGACCGGTGTGGCGAAGCGGCCACGAGGGGCCGCGGGGGCCCTTCGGGCTGCCGCCTCAGACCGGCGCGAGCGGACGCCGTGGCGCCGGCGGCAGCACCGCCACGATCGCGTCGCCGGGATGCACCTCTCCGCCGACGATGATGATGGCCACGACGCCGGCCTTGCGCACGAGATTGCCGGCCGCGTCGCGGCCGAGGGTCGCGGCCATCAGCCCCGGCCGCAGGCCGTCGAGCTGGTGACAGGGATTGCGCAGCCCGGTGAGCTCGATCACCGCACTCGCGCCGAGCCGAAGCCGTGTGGCGGCCGGCAGGCCGAGCAAGTCGATGCCGCGGGTCGTGACATTTTCGCCCATCACGCCTGGCGCGATCACGAAGCCGTCCCCCGCCAGTTCGTCGAACAGCTCGGCATGGACAAGGTGCACCTGTCGCAGGTTCGGCGCCGCGGGATCGCGCCGCATGCGTGACAGATGCTGAACGCACACGCCGGCATGCGCATCGCCCTCGACGCCGAGCCCGGCGACGAGACGGATCGAACCAACCGTCGCCTTGCTCATGCTGTGGGTAGCGCTGCGCGCGACGGAGACGACCGTACCGTTGTTCATGTCCGCCCCTCGCCCGCAGCACCCGCGGGACTACTTCCCGGCCGCGAGCCCACCGCTGATGCGGGCGGCCCATTCGGCGGCGGCACGCACGCCGGCCTCGTCGAGCGTCCGCACGACGCCGTCTCGCATCAGCACCTTGCCGTCGACGACGGTAGTGACGACATCGGCCGCCCGGGCGGCATAGACGAGGTGCGAGACGACGTCGTAGAGCGGCGTCAGGTGCGCTGCATCGAGCCGTACCTGCAGCAAGTCGGCCCGCTTGCCGGGCACGAGCGAACCGACATGATCGCCCAGGCCCACCGCCTCGGCGCCGCCCGCCGTCGCCAGCCGCAGCACCGTCGCCGCCGGCATCACCGTCGGGTCGAGCGTGCGGCCCTTGTGCAGCAGTGCCGCCAGCCGCATTTCCTCCCACATGTCGAGATCGTTGTTCGAGGCGGCACCGTCGGTGCCGAGGCCGACGCGCACGCCTGCCGCCAGCATCTCCGGGATGGGGGCGATGCCCGAGGCGAGCTTGAGGTTCGACGTCGGATTGTGGATGACCGCCGTGCCAGTCGCCGCCAGCCGGGCGATGTCCGGCGCGTCGGCCCAGACGACATGCGCGGCGATCACGTTGCGGCCGAGCGCAGCGTTGGCGTCCAGCCAGGCGACCGGCGTGCTGCCGTAGCGCTTGCGGATGTCCTCGCTCTCGCCGGGTGACTCGGCGAGGTGGATGGTAAGCGGCGCGCCCAGTTCGCGGGCCGCAGCGGCGACCTGCTTCAGGTGCTCGGGCGAGACGGTGTACGGCGCGTGCGGCCCGAACGCCGGCGTGATGCGGCCATTTCGCCCCTGCCAGCGGCGCACGAACGCGGCACCGCTGGCGAAGGAGTCATCCCAGCCCTTGTGGCCGGGACTGGGAAAATCGATCATTGCCGCCGCGACGACGGCACGCAGGCCACATTCGTCCGCCACTTCGGCCACGGTATCGTTGAAGAAGTACATGTCGACGAAGGTCGTCGTGCCGCCGCGGATCATCTCGAGGCAGGCGAGACGCGTGCCGGCGCGCACGAAATCCGCGTCGACGAACTTCTCCTCCGCCGGGAATATCCAGTTCTGCAACCAGTCCATCAGGGCACGGTCGTCGGCGAGACCGCGGAACAGGGTCATGGCGGCATGGGTATGCCCGTTGACCAGTCCCGGCAGGACGACGCGGTCGCGGCCGTCGATGGCCGTCGCCGCGTCGAAGCGCGCGACGATGTCGGCGCGCGGGCCCACGGCGACGATCGTGCCGTCGCGCACGGCGACGGCACCGTCCGCGACCGGCTGACGGCCCGCTTCCATCGTGACGACGAAGGCACCGCCAACGATCAGGTCGACGCGTTCGCGCGTCTGCGCCGCCGCGCTCGTGGCCGAAAGGACAAGGCAGAGCGCGGCGAGCGCGCCCGCCAGGACGCGCCCCGCACGCATTGCCGGACTACTCCGCGGCGCGCGCCGCCATGCCGGTTTCGCCGCGCACCAGCGCGTCGTAGTCGGTCATCAGGCGACGGGTGATTTCGCCGACCTGGAAGAAGTGCTCGCCGGCGATTTCGGCGATCGGAGTCACCTCCGCGGCCGTGCCGGTGACGAAGACCTCGCTGAAGCCCGGCAGCTCGGACGGCAGGATCGCCCGCTCGACCACCTCGTAGCCGGCGGCGCGGGCGAGACCGATGACCGTGCGCCGCGTGATGCCGTCGAGGAAGCAGTCGGGAACCGGCGTGTTGATGACGCCGTCCTTGATCAGGAAGATGTTGGCGCCCGTCGTCTCGGCGACGCGGCCGCGCCAGTCGAGCATCAGCGCGTCGGAATAGCCGCGCGCCTCGGCGGCATGCTTCGACATGGTGGCGATCATGTAGAGGCCGGCGGCCTTCGCCTTCACCGGCGCGGTCGCCGGATCAGGCCGGCGCCACGGCGCCCAGTCGATGCGGATGCCCTTCATGCGCGCTTCCGGCGTGAAGTAGGACGGCCACTGCCAGACGGCGATGGCGACCTGGGTCGAGGTCTTCTGCGCCGACACGCCCATCTGCTCCGGCCCGCGCCAGGCGATGGGACGGAGATAGGCGTCGGCGAAGCCCGAGCGCTTCAGCGCCTCGCGGCTCGCCGCGTCCAGCTCGGCCACGCTGTAGGGCACCTTCATGCCGAGGATATTGGCCGACGAGTGCAGGCGCTCGTTGTGCTCGGTCATCTTGAAGACGGTGCCGTTGTAGGCACGCATGCCCTCGAAGACGCACGAGGCGTAGTGCAGGCCGTGGTTCAGCACATGCAGGTTGGCTTCGCGCCACGGCACGAAGGTCCCGTTCATCCAGATGACGCCGTCGCGGTCGTCGTAGCGCTGCTCGATCATGGCGGTACCCCGGCCCGGTGGTCACTTTCCTCTGCCCGCATCCCGTTTCGGGACATTTCGTTTCACGGCGGGCTTGCGGTGGGTAACATTCCTCGGCTATTAAGTCAACATGGCTGACCAAAAGCCCTTGATCAATCCGCTGTTCCTGCGCGAGGACGATCTGCGCCAGGGCATCGAGATGCTGTTCTACGCCTACCGCGATTTCACCTCCGAGCCCGATGCCATCCTCGAGCGTCACAGCTTCGGCCGCGCGCATCATCGTGCCATCTACTTCGTCGGCCGCCATCCGCGCATCGCGGTGTCGGAACTGCTCGACATCCTCAAGATCACCAAGCAGTCGCTGTCGCGTGTGCTCGGTGCGCTGATCGAGCAGGGCTACATCGACCAGCGCGCCGACCCGGCCGACCGGCGGCGCAAGCTGCTGACGCTGACCGAGAAGGGCCGCGCGCTTGAACGCGACCTGTCGACGCCGCAGATGGCGCGCTTCGCCCGCGCCTATCGCGAGGCCGGTGCCGAGGCCGTCGACGGCTTCCGCCGTGTCCTCACGGGTATCGTCAACGCCGAGAACCGCGGCCGCATCGCCCGCGCCGACGAGCAGCCGCCGGGGCGGGCGCGGGCGCGGCGGGGCTGAACTCGGATTACGGCGCAAGGGCGACCGAGTAAGTCAGGCGCTCGATGGCATAGCCCACCTGACCGCTAATAGGACCGCTGCGTATGACGGACCACCAGTCCTCGTGAATGACCCAGCCCGTCTCGATGTCGATCAGCCCGAAACCGTTTAGCTGGAATGACCGGACCTTCTCGTCCCTGGGATTTGCAATTGACGCGTCGAGATCGACGACCACAACCCGCCGTCCGCGCCACATGCTCCGGCCCAAGACTTTCGCCTGACTGACGTGGTGGCCTCTTTCGCCGCCACGGACCGCAGGCGTGTCGTTCTGTAGCACGAACCGGTCACCCACCTTCAGCACGGCAGCCCGGGGCATGTTCAGTTGCAGGAGCCCGATTGGCGCGCCCGGCAATGACTGCGGCACTCCGCTGCCCGAGCTGGATGTGCTCGTCAAAACCTGCCCGTCGACCTCTACTGCCTGCAGGCGCCCAACAGCGTCAAAGGCGGCTGCCACCTGTCCCGAAGCCGTTGCCGCGGAGGGGCGGTGCGACGCCAAGCTGGCAAGTTGTACGCCGCCATTCGGCAGCCGCTCGGCGTGCACAGTGCCCCGCCATGCCTCCTCACCGGTCTGCTCGGTCCCGCTGCCCAAAATGAACACGCGCCGCTCGCGCGACAGGTCAAAAGTCGATAGGGAGAACGGGGTCAGCGGCAAGCGTATGCCGTTCGCAGACAAGTCTTCAATCCGGCCATAATAAGATCGTGGAGGCGGGAGGGACTCTAGCCCTTTGTCTGATTCCGCGGCGCTCTCCTCAGCCAGCAAGCTCATCTTGAGTTCGACGGCGGATGGATAATTCGGGCCGGTACGACCGAGGCCGAGCGGATCACGTGCTCTGACAGACGGAAGTGACGCCCACGGTGAAGAAGAGAACAGTGATGCCCTGGAAAGCTCGTATCCGGGCTTGTTGCACTCGACATAGATGAATTGATCCTGACGCGGCACCTCTATCGATTCGGGCGTAGGACCGACGACGGCAATCAGTTTGCCCGCCTGCTCCAGAACGCAGGTCGACCACAGCGTGCTCGTGCTGATGGTGATCGTCTGCGTTGACGACGAAGCGCAGCCGACCGCCAACAGGACGGCAGCAATGCCAGCGAGCCGACCGATGCCTTGTGGACCGATGTGCAGCATGGCGGACATGCCCACCCGTTGACAGGATCGGTGCTGCGCACTGTTTCAGCCCGAGGCGACGGCGTCCATCGGCAGCCAGGCGCGCGCCTTCTTTTCACCATCGACGACATACTCGAACAGGCCCCAACTCCCCTGCTGGTGGACCAGGGAGAGCGACGTGCCCTTGGGAAACGTCGTCGCGGCGGAGCCCATGCTGGCTTCCGCGTACGCCGGGGCGGCGTCCTTCGTACGCCAGTTGCCGCTGGAGGCTCCGGCCAGCGGCATCGCCGGCGCGGGAGCGATGCTCCCCACGGGCACCATCGAAACGGTGATGTGGTCGGCGTACTTGTTGTCGGCGCCGGAGGCCGAATCGATCGCCCAACCGATGCCGCCGCCGGCAAGGATGTTGCCCCAGGTCGCGCCCTGAATCTCCGACTTGATGTAGTAGGTCGCGTCCTGGTAGCCGGCCTTGGCGCACTCGACGTTGATGTCGTCCTTGGTCTTCTTGATCAGCACGGCGCCGGGCGTCGGATTGACGGCGCCGATGATCTCGCCCGCCCGCTTGAGGTTGCAGTGCGCGCCGGGCGGGTTGGTATCGACGGCGATGTTCTGCGATGTCCCCTCGAGGACCGAGGCGCAGTTCGCGAGCGCCAACGGTAACAACAACACGGCAAGCAACGCGATCTTGCGCGGCATCGGCATGGCCCCCCATTTCGCGCGTCCGGCACCATCCCCCGATGGCACGCCTGCCGCGAATATGGGGGTCATTATTCCACCGGATACAGTAGAACGACAGATATTTATTCGCGGATCGATGGTACGTCTTTACCCGCCGTAGAACACCTTCTCGCCGAGGTCCTTCATTTCGAGAATGGCGGCGTCGGGGCGCCCCTCGACCGGCCTGTTGAGATGCGCCTCGACGACTTCGCCGACGATGATGTGGTGGTCGCCGCGCGCCACCGTCTCGACCACCTTGCACTCGACGGCACCCAGCGCGTTGACCAGAAGCGGTGCGCCGGTCGTACCGTTCCGCACTGGCTCGCCGCCGAGCTTGTCGCCCTCGCGCGCGGCCGGCTTGAAGAAGCCGAAGGCCGCCCCCTGCTGGCCCTTCGCGAGCATGTTGAGTGCAAATGCGCCGGTACGGCCGATCACCGCGCAGGCTCCGGAATCGGCCTTCACGGCCACGGCGACGAGCGGCGGGCTGAAGGACGTCTGCGTCACCCAGTTGACGGTGGCGGCGGCCACACCCTGTCCGTCCTCCGCCGTCAGCACGTAGATGCCGTAGGGGATCATGCGCAGGCTGGTCTTCTTCGCGGCGTCGTCCATGGCTCTCGCTCCGGTGCGCTTCGGCGCGCCGGGGGACGCCCCGGCGCGAATGCCGCTATAGTCTAGCCATGCAAGACGGCCAGCCGCACGTTCTCGTCGTCGATGACGACGCCCGCCTTCGCGATTTGCTGCGCCGCTTCCTTGCCGAGCAGCAGTTCCGCGTGACGACGGCGGCGGACGCCGGGGAGGCGCGGACCCATCTGCGCTCCCTGGCCTTCGATCTCATCGTGCTCGACGTCATGATGCCCGGCGAGGACGGCCTGTCGCTGACGGCTGACCTCCGTCGGGACAGCGATGTGCCGATCCTGCTGCTGACGGCGCGCGGCGAACCCGAGGACCGCATCGCCGGGCTCGCCAGCGGCGCCGACGACTACCTCGGCAAGCCCTTCGAGCCGCGCGAACTGGTGCTCCGCATGCGGGCGATCCTGCGGCGCTCGGGCGGCGGCGCACAGGCGCCCGTCGACACCGCACCGCCGCCCACCCTGCGTCTCGGCAGCTGCCTGTTCGATCGCGCGCGCGGCACGCTCGCCGGACCGGCGGGCCAGATTCGCCTGACCGGCGCGGAGGCGCGCCTGCTCGCGGCGCTGGCCGAAACACCCGGCCGGCCCGTCAGCCGCGAGGCGCTGCGTGACGCCGGCCGCCTCGCCGGCAACGAACGCGCGGTCGATGTGCAGGTCACACGCCTGCGCCGCAAGATCGAGCCGGACCCGAAGCTGCCGCGCTACCTGCAGACGGTGCGCGGCGAAGGATACGTGCTGTGGCCGGACTGAGGGTGCGCCTGCGCGACGTGCTGCCGCACGGCCTGCTGCCGCGCACGCTGCTGATCATCGTCGTGCCGCTGATCCTGCTGCAGGTGGTCAGCGGCATCATCTTCTACGACCGCCACTGGGCCAACGTGTCGCGCCACCGCGCCAACGCCGTCGTCGGCGACATCGCGCTCGTGACCGACATGCTGCGGACGCCGGGCAACGAGGCCAACGCCCAACGCGTCCTCGATCTCGCCCATACCGCCCTCGACCTCGAAATTCGCTTCGCGCCCGGCGAGATCCTGCCGAACGAGACCTGGCGGCCACGCACGACGCTGGAGCGCACGCTCGGGCGGTCGCTCGACGAGATGGTGCGCCGGCCTTTCGTCATCGACGCCGACAGCGTGCCCAAGCGAGTCATCATCTCCGTTCAGTATCAGGACGGTGTGCTGCACGTCTCTGCCAACGAAGAGCGCATCATCAGCTCGACGACGACCATCTTCATCGTCTGGATGATCGCCACGTCCGTCATCCTGGTCGCGGTGGCGACGCTGTTCATGGCCAACCAGGTGACGCCCATTCGCCGTCTCGCCGCCGCCGCCGACGCCATCGGCAAGGGGCGGGACGCGCCCGACTTCAAGCCGTCCGGCGCGACCGAAGTGCGCCAGGCCGCCACCGCCTTCCTTGCCATGCGCGACCGCATCGCCCGCCAGATCCAGCAACGCACCGAGATGCTGGCCGGCGTGTCGCACGATCTGCGCACGCCGCTGACCCGCATGAAGCTCGAACTCGCGCTGCTCGGCGAGGAGGCGGAACTCGGCGAACTGAAGCGCGACGTCGCCGAGATGGAGCGCATGATCGAGGGCTATCTCGCCTTCGCCCGTGGCGAAGGCACCGAGGCACCGCGGCCGACCGACGTCGCGGCGCTGGTCGTCGATGTCGCCCGCGCCGCGCGCCGGCAAGGCGTGTCCGTAGATGCCGACGCGAGCGAACCGCTGGTGCTGCCGTTGCGCGAGGGCGCCATGCGCCGCTGCATCGCCAATCTCGTCGACAATGCGACCACGTGGGGCAGGCACGTGGTCGTCTCGGCGCGGCGCAACGGCACGGCGGTGGAGATTTCCGTGGAGGATGACGGCCCGGGCATTCCCCCCGAACAGCGCGAAGCCGCGTTCCGGCCGTTCCACCGCCTCGACCCGTCGCGCAACCCGGCGACGGGCGGTACCGGCCTCGGCCTCGCCATCGCGCGCGAGATCGTGCTCGCCCATGGCGGCGAGATCAGCCTCGGCACGGCGCGGCTGGGCGGATTGCGCGCGCTGGTGCGCCTGCCGGTTTAGGCGCAGAGTGCCGCGATCACGCTGCGGGGGAAATGTCATGTTCCGTCGTTGTGTCGCCGCCTTCCTGCTCGTCGCCGGCATCGCCGGAGGCGCCAGCGAAGCCCGCGCCGGGTTCATCAATGGCGCGGAATACCTCGACATGGAGGACTACGACCGCACCACCTACGTCATGGGGCTCATCGACATGCTGGAGGAAATGGGGCGCGCCAACCACACGGTCGCCGACTTCCTGAACAGGGTCGTACGCTGCACCGGGCACATGAACGGCGACCAGTTGCGCGACTTCGTCGACACCTACATGGCGTCGGACCGCTCACTCGAGCAGTACTCCATGGCCAGCAACGTCTCGGGCGCGCTCAATACGCGCTGTCCCTATTGACCGGGCGCGCGACGGCCCGATGGAAAGCGCCCCGCGCCGCACCAAATAAGCTAGACTGTCATTCCGGACGATCGCTCGCGCCGGCATCCATGTCCGCGCCGTGCCCCCGACGGGAAGCGCCGCCGGGCCAGACCTGATCGGCATCCCATGTCGCCTGCAAAAGACGCCCGCCCCGACACCGACGGGCGAGGTGCAACTGGCCTCGACACCGCGGCATTCCAGAAGCCGCTCGCCGGCACGGCCATCGTCCAGGCTGCGACGACTTTCGGCGGCCTGATCGCCACGCTCGCCGCGATGTACGTCGTCGCGGCGCACGCTTGGTGGCTCGCCCTGCCGCTGGCGCCGCTGGCCGCCGGCTTTCTCGTGCGCCTGTTCATCATCCAGCACGATTGCGGCCATCGCTCATTCTTCGCCACGCGTCGGGCCAACGACATCATGGGCTTCGCCTGCAGCCTCGCCACCATGACGCCCTACGCGTCATGGCGGCGCCAGCACGCCGGCCATCACACCATGTGGAACAACCTCGACCGCCGCGACACCGGGGTCGACATCTATTCCACGTGCCTCACGGTCGCCGAGTACCATGCCCTGCCGCGCTGGCGCCGGCTGGGCTACCGCGTCAGCCGCAACCCGATCGTCACCAACCTGCTGCTGCCGCCGCTGATCTTCACGCTGCTCTATCGCCTGCCCTTCGATACGCCGAAGGCACAGCGCCGCGAACGCCGCTCGGTGTTCGTCACCAACCTGGCGCTCATCGCACTGTTCGGTGGCCTCGGCCTCGCGCTCGGCTTCGGCGAGGTTCTGGCGGTGCAGCTACCGGTGATCGCGCTCGCCGCCATCATCGGCGTCTGGCTGTTCTCGGTGCAGCACAAGGCCGAGCGCACGCTGTGGGCGCGCGAAGCGGCTTGGACTCGCGAAACGGCAGCGCTCCTGGGCTCGACCTGGCTGCGCCTGCCCCGCGTGCTGCAATGGTTCACCGGCAGCATCGGCCTGCACCACCTGCATCACCTCAATCCGCGCATCCCCAACTACCGGCTGCAACGATGCTGCGAGGCCATCCCGGCCCTTCGGCAAGCGCCCTCGCTGAGCCTGCGCGGCGGCCTCGCGGCGATGCGCTACGCGCTGTGGGACGAGGGCCTGCAGCGCATGGTGACGTTTCGCGCTGCCGGGCGGGCAGCAGCCTAGAACAGCCGCCCGCCGTTGGGCACGGCGAGGTCGGGCGCAATCAGCACCACGCCGCCCTCGGGATCGGGGAAGCCCAGCACCAGCACCTCGGACATGAAGGGGCCGATCTGGCGCGGCGGGAAATTCACCACCGCGGCGACCTGCCGGCCGACCAGCGTTTCGCGCTCATAGTGCTTGGTGATCTGGGCCGAACTGCGCTTTGTGCCGATCTCGGACCCGAAATCGACCGTCAGCCGGTAGGCCGGTTTGCGCGCCTGGGGAAACTCGTCGGCGGCGACGATCGTGCCGACGCGGATGTCGACCTTGAGGAAATCGTCGAAGGAAATGGTCATGTCACGCACTCCCGGCCAGCCCGCGCGCCGCATACAGGCGCCCGGGCGGCCAGGGCAAGCGTGGATTACTTCTTCGCCTTGGCGACGACCTGCTTGAACTCGTCGAGCCCGGCAGCGAAGCGCGCATTGAGGGTTTCGAGCGACTCGCTCTGCGTCTTGGCGACCATCTCGGACAGTTCGCGCAGATTGGCCATGTTGCGTTCGAAGGCCTGCTTGACGAGGTCGGCCTGCACGCCGGCCTTGTCGGCGGGGTCGCCGGCGGCGCTCAGGGCGCTCAGGGCGCGGGTCGACTCCTCCAGCGCCTCGCGCACGATTGCCGTCTGACGCTCGGCGACGGCACGGGCGCCCTCGGCGGCCTGCTGGCTGGCGCGCGTCAGCGCCTCGAAGTTGCGGCGCTGGGATTCGACCAGGGCCTGCATGTCGAGGCCCGGAACGCGCAGATCGCCCATCATCTTGGCGAGGTCGAATTCGAAGGGATTGCGGGGGTCGGCCATCGGAGTTCCTCCTTGGGGTCATTGTGCAGTGCACAATTGCCTGCCCATATGGCGTTCCTCACGTTCAATGCAAGTTCTTTTTGCAGTGCACAATCAAATCGGCGATGCATCTCCCCGTGAGGCGAAGAGGGATAGCGGCCCGCCCAGCCGTTCGGCCCGGCCGAGCGCCCGATCTAGTGTCGCCATGGCCCGAGACAGGTCCGGATCGTCGGCGCCAAGCCAACTCCGCACCGTCTGGGCCCATACCAGGCCCAGCAGCTTGACGCGGAGGGCCCCGGCGGGTCCGGCGGTACCGAGGCCGGCGGCGGCGACCATTCGTGCCAGCGAGCGGCCGGCCTGGGGCAACACGGCCACCGCCTCCAGCGGGTCGGCCGGCAAGTCGCGGACGATGGCGGCGATGGCCGCGCGATGCGGCGCAAGCGCTTCGAGGCGACGCAGCAGCAGGTCGAGCAGCCGGTCGTGCACGCTGCCGGCATCCCCGTCTGCCGCGGCCCCGGCCAGCACGGCGGCATCGATGCGGCGCATCAGGGCCTCGAGCACCGCGACGCGGGTCGGCGTGGCGCGATAGACGACCAGCGGGTCGAGCTTCGCGGCATCGGCGATCGCTTCGAGCGAGACACCGCGCCAGCCGCCTTTCGCGGCCAGGTCCAGCGCCGCATCAACGATGCGATCAGTCGTGTCAGCCGCTTTTTTCCGCACCGCCATGAGCCATATCCCGCGCCGCCCGCGCCGCTTCGATGTTACGCCCACGCCGCCGCCATGTTAACCGGTGCGCGCCCCGCAACCCCAGTGAAGGAAACCGGCATGCAGCAGGTCGATGCACTCCAGGCCAACGCCGTCGAATGGTTCGAACTCGTCAACGCCTTCGTCGCCACCTATGCGCTGGGCGTGCTGGGCGGTGTGCTCGTCCTCGTCGTCGGCTGGACGCTCGCCGGCTGGGCCCGCCGCCTGGTCGATCGCGTCCTCGGGCGCGTGCGCGGCGTCGACGAGACGTTGCGCCGCTTCTTTTCCAGCGCGACGCGCTACCTGATCATCGTCATCACCGTCCTCGCCGCGCTCGCCCAGTTCGGTGTGCAGACAGCGAGCCTGATCGCCGTCTTCGGCGCCGCCAGCCTCGCCGTCGGCCTCGCGCTCCAGGGCACGCTGTCGAATCTCGCCGCCGGGGTAATGCTGCTGCTGTTCCGGCCGCTGCGGGTCGGCGACTACGTGGCCGTCGGCGGCAATACCGGCACGGTCAAGGCGATCGACCTGTTCGTCACCGAACTGGCGACGCTGGACAACGTGCAGGTGATCGTGCCGAACGGCCAGATCTGGGGTGCGGCGATCACCAACTACAGCGTCCACGCCACGCGGCGCATCGAGTTCACCGTCGGCATCGATTACGCCGACAGCATCGCCACCGCGATCGACACGGTGCGCGCGGTGATCGCGGCCGATGCGCGCTGCCTCGCCGACCCGGAGCCGGCCATAATGGTCAACGGCCTCGGCGAAAGCTCGGTCGACATCGTCGTGCGCGTGTGGTGCGCCCGCGGCGACTTCGTCGCCCTGCGCGCCGACCTGCTGCGGGCCTCCAAGGAAGCGCTGGACCGCGCCGGCATCTCCATCCCGTTCCCGCAGCGCGTGGTGCATACGGTGGCGGCGAAGGCGACGGCGGCCTAGCCCGCCAGCTCGCGCGATCGCTTCGTCGCCGCGTCGATGGCGCGCGTCATCAGCGCGCCGAGGCCGCCGCCTTCGTCCATCAGCACGGCGAGGGCGGCGGCGGTGGTGCCGCCGGGACTGGTGACGTTCTTGCGTAGCGTCGCCGCGTCCTCGGCGGCGCCGGCGAGCAGCGCGCCCGAGCCGGCGACCGTCTCGCGCGCGAGCTTCATGGCCAGATCGGCCGGCAGGCCGGCGGCGACGCCGGCGGCCGCCATCGCTTCGACCAGCAGGAAGACATAGGCCGGCCCGCTGCCCGAAACCGCCGTCACCGGGTCCATCAGGGCCTCGTCGGCGACCGTCTCGACCGCGCCGACGGCCGACATCAGGTTCCGGCAGACATCGAGCTGGCCCGGGGCGACCCGCGCATTGGCGCACAGCACGGTAATGCCGCGCCCTACGGCAGCCGGCGTGTTCGGCATCGCCCGCACCACGGCCGCGCCGTCGCCGAGGTGGCGGGCGAAGAAGGCCAGCGGCCGGCCCGCCGCGATTGACAGGAACACGGTGCCCGGGCCGGCGAAGCGGCGATAGGCCGGCAGCACCGCGTCCATGCCCTGCGGCTTCACCGCCAGCACCACGACCTTCGGAGCCAGCCCCGCCGGCAGCGCCCCCGCCTCCGCCACCTCGACGACGCCGGCGGGCGGCGGCGCATAGGGCTGCGGCTCGACGCTGTGGACCTCGGACGGCGCGAGGCCGCGGGCGAGCCAGCCGGCCAGCAGGGCGCTGCCCATCTTGCCACGGCCGACAAGGACGACCGGTCCGCTGGTGGTCATGCTTCCGCTCCCGCTGCTCAGCCTGCAATCGCGACGGGTTGTAGACGGATTGCCGGCGGGCGGCGAGCGCGGCCGGGCCTAGGCCTCGGCGATCGTCTCCAGGATCGCCAGTTCGAGCGCCTCGGGGGCGCGGCGGTTGCCCCAGACGACATACTGGAAAGCCGGGTAGAAGCGGTCGATCTCCGACACCGCGATGTCGACCAGATCCTCGATCTGCTCGACCGACAGCGTGCCGCCGCGCAGCAGCAGCGCGTGCCGAAATGCCGGCAGGCCGTCGTCCGAGCCGATGTCGAAATGGCCGATCCACAGCTTGTCGTTGGCCAGCGCCAGCAACTCGTGCACGGCCGCGCGACGCTCGCGCTGCACCCGCACGTCGAAGGCGCAGGTCATGTGGAGGGCGCCGATCTCGTCCGACCAGGCGAAGACGAGGTGGTAGTCGCACCAGCGCCCGGTGATCTCGGCCACCAGTTCGTCGCGCCCCGTCCGCTCGGCCATGAAGTCGCGCACACCCATCGAGTGCTCGACCAGGTCGAGAGGATGCGACAGCGTCTGCTCGGCTTCGAGACTGTGCAGGGCCATGGCTTGAGCGCCTCCGTAAAGGGCTGGGGCCGAGGCATGGGGCAACGCCCGCCCGGATCTACAAGATCTGGGCGTTGGCGCTATGGCTTGTGGAACTGGCACCCCCGGCACACCATCCCCTGTAGATTGTCAGAGGCTTGTGCTGCGCCGCAACAGGTCTGGCGGCGAAAACTGTGCACAGCTTCGCGCCCGCCGGCGATTATGATGCGGCCATGTTCCGGCGCCCGCTCCGGCCGACCCCACCGCCCCCCGTCCCCGCCGCGCCGCCGCAGGCGCCGCTAACGGCGGGCGTGCCGCCGCTCATCGACTGCGACGGCGATCCCTATGTGCCGCGCGGCTGGACGGTCGCGGCCCATCGCCGGTCGGGCCAACTCGAATGGTCCCCGGCGGCGGCGGCACGGGTGCTGGCGGCCGGCCGGACCGAGGCGGGCGACGGCACGCCGGCGCCGAACGCCAACATCCTCGACTTCCTGCTCGCCCACCCGCAGCACATCCCGGCCGACTGGAAGGCGGCGGCGACCGGCCGCGGCCTGTACGTGTTCTTCGCCGGTACCACCTACCGCAACGTGGGCGGCCGGCTGAGCGTCCGCTACCTGTGCTGGCTCGGCGACCGCTGGGGCTGGATGGCGCTGTGGCTGGGCTTCGATTCGTGCTGCTTCATCCCCGCCGTGCTGCGCCGGGGCTGAGAACCTATTTCCGCGCCGCCCGCGCGGCCTTGCGCGGCGCCTTGCCGGCCGCAGCCTTCTTCGCCGGCGTGCGCCGTGCGGCTTTCGGAGCGGCGAGGCCAAGCTGCGCCTCAAGCGCGGCGACGCGCTTGGCCAGCGTCTCCTGCTCGCGGCGGGCGGTCGCGGCAAGTTCCTTCACCGCCTCGAACTCCTCGCGCGGCACGAGGTCGAACTGGCCCATCAGCCGCTCGACCCGGCCGCGGACCAGGGCCTCGATCTCGGCCCGCAGGCCCGTGACCACGCCGGCGGCACCGCCGGCCACCCGTGCCATGTCGTCGAATACCCGGCCCTTGGTCTGCATGCTGGCCTCCCGGCGCAGGTCGCCCGACTCCTCATATAGGTTTGGCGGCCCGGCCACCGCAATACGGGGCCGGCGCGTTGCGGCGGCGGCGGCGGCCCGCCTATAAGGGCGGCGCTACGGGAGCGGCTGCGATGATCGTGATCACGGGCGGCGCCGGTTTCATCGGCTCGAACCTCGCGGCCGCGCTGGATGCGCGCGGCGGCGAGCCGCTGGTGATCTGCGACCGGCTGGGCAGCGGCGACAAGTGGCGCAACATCGCGCGTCGCGAACTGTTCGATCTCGTGCCGCCGGAGGATCTGCTCGGCTGGCTGGAGGCGCATGCGCCGCAGATCCACATGATCTTTCATCTCGGCGCCATCTCGACGACCACCGAGCGCGACGCCGATGCCATCGTCGCCAACAATTTCCGCCTGAGCCGCGCCTTGTGGGACTGGTGCGGGCGGCGCGACATCCGCCTCATCTACGCCTCCTCCGCCGCCGTCTATGGCGACGGCGCGCAGGGCTTCGACGACGACCCGGCCGGCCTCGCCGCGCTGCGGCCGCTCAACCCCTACGGCTGGTCGAAGCTGCTGTTCGACCGCTTCGCCGTGCGCGCCGCCGCGCGCGGCGCGCGCAAGCCGGGCCAGTGGGCGGGGCTGCGCTTCTTCAACGTCTACGGCCCGCACGAGGCGCACAAGGACGGCCAGCGCAGCGTCGTCCACCAGGTCTGGGGCCAGGTGAAGGCGACGGGGCGCTGCCGGCTGTTCCGCTCGCACCATCCCGACTACACCGACGGCGGCCAGCTCCGCGACTTCGTCAGCGTCGACGACTGCGTCGACGTGCTGCTGTGGCTGCACGACAACCCGAGCGTCTCGGGCCTGTTCAATCTCGGCACGGGCAAGGCGCGCAGCTTCGCCGATCTGGCCAACGCCGTGTTCGCCGCCCTCGGCACGCCGCCGGCGATCGACTACGTCGACACGCCCGAGGCGCTGCGCGCGCAGTACCAGTACTTCACCGAGGCGCGCATGGAGCGCCTGCGCCGGGCCGGCTACGCACGTCCCTTCACGGCGCTGGAGGACGGCGTGCGCGACTACGTCGCCCGGCTCGAATCCGCCGATCCCTGGCGCTGAGGCGAACGTGTCCGGCCCCCTGCCCTTCCCCGCGTTCGATCCGGTGGCCATCGCCATCGGCCCCTTCGCCATCCGCTGGTACGCGCTGGCCTACATCGCCGGGCTGCTCGCCGGCTGGTGGTGGGCGGCGCGGCTGGCGCGCCTGCCGGGCTCGGCAGTGCCGCCGGCGAAGCTCGGCGACTTCCTCACATGGGCCATCGTCGGCATCATCGCCGGCGGCCGCCTCGGCTACGTGCTGTTCTACCAACCGAGCCACTTCCTCGCCCATCCGGTCGAGATCGTCTACCTGTGGCAGGGCGGCATGTCGTTCCATGGCGGCCTCGCCGGCATCATCGCCGCGATCATCCTGTTCGCGCGCGCCAACTCCATCCCGGTGCTGGCGCTCGGCGACCTCGTCGCCGCCGCGGGACCGATCGGCCTGTTCCTCGGCCGGCTTGCCAACTTCGTCAACGGCGAGCTGTTCGGCCGGCCGACCGATGTGCCATGGGCGATCGTGTTCCCCAACGGCGGTCCCGAGGGCCGGCATCCGAGCCAGCTCTACGAGGCGGCGCTCGAAGGCGTCGTGCTGTTCGCTGTCCTCGCCGTGCTGATGTACCGGCCATGGGTGCGCGCGCGGCCGGGCATCGTCGCCGGCGGCTTCGTCGCCGGCTACGGCATCGCCCGCTTCATCGTCGAATTCTTCCGCCAGCCGGACGCCTTCCTCGGCTTCCTCGCCTTCGGCGCGACCATGGGCCAGTTGCTGTCGCTGCCGCTGATCGCCATCGGCGCCGGCTTCATCGTCTGGGGCCTGCGCCATCCCCTGCCCGGGGCCGCCGCGCGGTGACGCCGCTCGCCCGGCGGCTGGCGCGCCGCATCGCGCGCGACGGCGCCATGCCCGTCGACGTGTTCATGGCCGAGGCGCTCGGCCATCCCCGCCACGGCTACTACGCCACGCGCGATCCGCTGGGTGCCGCGGGCGACTTCACGACGGCGCCGGAAATCTCCCAGATGTTCGGCGAGCTCGTCGGCCTGTGGTGCGCCGACCTGTGGCTCCGCATGGGCCGGCCCGACCCCTTCGTGCTGCTGGAGCTGGGGCCGGGACGCGGCACGCTGATGGCCGATGTCCTGCGCGCGCTCGCCGTCGTGCCCGGCTGCCGGGCGGCGGCCCGGCCGCATCTGGTCGAGACCAGCCCGGCGCTGCGCGCCCGCCAGCGGCGCACACTGCGCGGCGCCGGCGCGACCTGGCACGCGACGCTGGCCGGCGTGCCGGAGGGACCGACGCTGGCCATCGCCAACGAATTCTTCGATGCCCTGCCGGTGCGCCAGTTCGTGCGGCTGGCAGACGGCTGGCACGAGCGCGTCGTCGTGACGGAGGGCGATGGCCTCGCCTTCGCCACCGCCGTGCGCCGGCCGCAACCGTACGAACTGCCGCCGGCTGCTGCCGGGCTGGCGGCCGAGGGCGCGACGGTGGAGGACTGCCCGGCCGGCCGTACTCTCGCCGCCGCTCTGGCACGGCGCCTCGTGCGCGAGGGCGGCGCGGCGCTGGCGATCGACTACGGCTACGACGGCCCGGCCGTCGGCGACACGTTGCAGGCGGTGCGGGCGCACCGCTTCGTCCCGGTCCTCGACGAGCCCGGCGAGGCCGACATCACGGCGCATGTCGACTTCACCGCCCTCGCCATGGCGGCGCGGGGCGCCGGCGCCACTGTCGCCGGCCCGGTGGCGCAGGGCGCGTTCCTGCGCCGGCTCGGCATCGAGGCGCGCGCCGCCCGCCTGAAGGCCGCCGCGACACCCGCACAGCGCGCGGCCATCGACGCCGCGATGGCGCGCTTGATCGATGCCACGGGAATGGGCAGTTTGTTCCGCGTGCTCGCGCTGGCCGCGCCCGGCCTCGACATTTCCGCGGGCTTTGCAGCGTGACCGATGCCATGCAGATCAACGCCCCGTCGCTCGCCGCCCTGCCGGGCGTGAGCCATGCCTTCTTCAGCCGCGAAGGCGGTGCCAGCACCGGCATCTATGCCGGGCTCAACTGCGGCCTCGGCTCGCACGACGACCCCGCCGCCGTGCAGGAGAACCGCGCCCGCGCCATGGCCGCGCTCGGCCTGCCGCCGACGGCGCTGGCGACGCTCTATCAGGTCCACTCGCCGCGCGTGGTGACGGTCGAGGCGGAGGCCGGCGAAGTGGCCGGCCGGAAGATCGAGGCCGACGCGCTGGTGACGAAGGCGGCCGGCGTGGCGCTCGGCGTCCTGACGGCCGACTGCGCGCCGGTGCTGCTCGCCGATCCGAAGGCCGGCGTTGTCGGCGCCGCCCATGCCGGCTGGCGCGGCGCCTTCGACGGCGTGCTCGACGCGACCGTCGCGCGCATGGTGCAGCTCGGCGCCCTGCCCGGCCGCATCACCGCGGCCATCGGCCCGTGCATCGCCCAGGCCTCCTACGAGGTCGGCCCGGAGTTCGCCGCCCGTTTCGCTGCCGCCCTGCCGCGCAACCGCCGCTACTTCGTCGCCGCCGAGCGCGACGGGCACAGCCGCTTCGACCTGCCGGCCTATGTCGCCGACCGCCTCGCGATCGTCGGCGTCGGCCGCATCGAGCGCCTCGGCATCGACAGCTACGCCGACGAGGCGCGCTGTTTCAGCTTCCGCCGGGCGACCCATCGCGGCGAACCCGACTACGGCCGCAACCTCGCCGCCATCGCGCTCGCCGCGCCTGGCTGAGGACGGCGCGATGCCGTACCTCATCATGCTCTTCGCCATGTGTTTCGTCGCATTGGTGGCGAGCTGTGCGCTGTAGGGCCCTCGCCGCCGCCGTGCTGCTGGCGCTCGCCGCCTGCCAGCCGGTGCCGCAACCCTTCGCCCACGACGGCGCGCCCGACACGCGGCTGCTCGGGCTGCCCGATTCCGGGGGCATCGTCGTGCTGCCGATCGAGGACGCGCCGCCGGTCACCTCGGCGGCACTCACGGCCGCGCTGGCCAACGCCCTGCAGAAGGCCAACGTGCCGGCCAATACGCGCGGCGGCAACCGGGCCAGCGCCTGGCTGCACGGCCGTGTCGTCGACGACGGGCGCAACGCGCGCGTCGAGTGGGAACTGGCCACGGCCGACGGCCGGAGCCTCGGCACGGTGAGCCGGTCGATCGAGGGCACGCCTGTCGCCGACTGGGCCGCCGGCGAACCGCGCCTGATGGCCGCCATCGCCGGCAACGCCGCGCCGGCCATCGCCGCGCTGGTGCAGGAGCAGGCGCCGGGCGAGGTCCGCGTCCCGGCCGTCTATGTGCAGCCCGTCGAGGGCGCGCCCGGCGACGCCAGCCCGCGGCTGCGCGCGGCCATGCGCACGGCGCTCGCCACGCGGCTGGTGCAGACGGCCGAGGCGCCCGACAACTCGACCCTGGTCCTCGCCGGCCGGGTCGAGGTCGGTCCGGCCGCCGGCACCCCGCCACAGCGCCGCCTGCGGCTGGTGTGGACGGTGTTCGACCCCTACGGCATCGAGGTCGGCAAGATCGAGCAGCAGAACGAGATCGCGGCGGCGGCGCTGGAGGCCGGGTGGAGCGTCATCGCCGCCGAGGTGGCGCGCGACGCCTCCATCGGCATCGCCCGCATGCTGCGCGGCATCGACTGGCGGGCGGGCTTCGCCGGCGCCGCCGAGCAGAGCCGCGAGCGGCAGGCCGAGCCGGTGCGGCCGGGCTCCCCCGCCTTTGGCGGCCTCAACAGGCCCGGTCGGGCCAGCGCGCCGAGCGACGTCGAAGACCGATTGCGCGAGGAACTCGACCGCTGAGGGCGGATTCCGGCGGGTTTCGCCGTTTACAGGTGCATGACCTGTTGATAGGTTCCCGCCGCGCCGGACGCCCAGGGGGTGGCGACGGCACGACCGGCAGCACGAGCGAGTGGCCAGCATGACAGGCGCATCGGGGCGGGCGCCGCGCCCGGCCGGTTTCCGGACCGTGGGGACGCGGGCATGAAGCTGCTTGCGGGCAATGCCAACCGGCCGCTGGCCGAGGCCATTTCTGCCTATCTCAACATCGAACTGACGCGCGCCCATATCCGGCGGTTCGCCGACATGGAAGTGTTCGTCGAGATTCTCGAGAACGTGCGCGGCGAGGACGTCTTCGTCATCCAGTCGACGTCCTACCCGGCCAACGACAACCTGATGGAACTGCTGGTCTGCCTCGACGCGCTGCGGCGCAGCTCGGCCGACCGCGTCACCGCCGTGGTGCCCTATTTCGGCTACGCCCGGCAGGACCGCAAGACGGCGCCGCGCACGCCGATCTCGGCCAAGCTGGTGGCCAACCTGATCACCCGTGCCGGCGCCGACCGCGTGCTGACGATCGATCTCCACGCCGGCCAGATCCAGGGCTTCTTCGACATTCCCGTCGACAACCTCTATTCGGCGCCGGTGTTCACCCGCGACATCGCCGAGCACTTCGACGGCGAGGATCTCGTCATCGTCTCGCCCGATGTCGGCGGCGTCGTGCGCGCCCGCGCCATCGCGCGCCGGCTCGACGCCGACCTCGCCATCATCGACAAGCGGCGCGAGCGCGCCGGCGTGTCGGAGGTGATGAACATCATCGGCTCGGTCGACGGCCGCCGCTGCATCCTCGTCGACGACATCTGCGACAGCGCCGGCACGCTGGTGAACGCCGCGACGGCGCTGCGCGAGGCCGGCGCCAAGGCCGTCCATGCCTACGTCACGCACGGCGTGCTTTCGGGTGGCGCAGTCGGCCGCGTCACCGCCTCGCCGCTGGAGACGCTGGTGATGACCGATTCGATCGAGGCGACCCAGGCCGTGCGCGTCGCCAAGAACATCCGCCAGCTCACCATCGCCACGCTGCTCGGCGAAGCGATCCAGCGCATCAGTACCGAATCCTCGGTCTCGAGCCTGTTCGACTAGGCCGACCGACAGAATCGGCGGGGACGAACGACACCCTTGGAGGTCGATCCCGCCGCGACGGGGACCGGACGGTCCGGCCCCGAACACCAGGAGGGCCAGATGGCCAGCACGATCACCACCATTCGCGCCGCAGCGCGCGCTCGCAGCGGTAAGGGGGCCGCGCGGGCCGACAGGCGCGCCGGACGCCTGCCGGGCGTCATCTACGGCGGCGACAGCGATGTCGCGCCCATCACCGTCGACCCCAAGGACGTCGCCACGGGCCTCGCCACGGGCAGCTTCTTCTCGACCCTGTACGACATCGACCTCGACGGGAAGAGCCAGCACGTGCTGCCGCGCGCGGTGCAGAAGGATCCGGTGAGCGACCGGCCGACGCATGTCGACTTTCTGCGCGTGACCGACCGCACGCGCATCGCCGTCGAGGTGCCCGTGCACTTCGTCAACCACGAGGCCTCGCAGGGCATCAAGGACGGCGGCGTGCTGTCGATCGTGCGCCGCACGGTCGAACTGTCGTGCCTCGCCGGCGCCATTCCCGAGTTCCTCACGGTCGACCTGACGGGCCTCGAAATCGGCGACAGCATCCACATCTCGTCGATCTCGCTGCCGGCGGAGACGCGGCCGACGATCACGACGCGCGACTTCACCATCGCGTCGATCCAGCCGCCGACGGTGATGGCCGAGGAGACGCCAGCTGCGGCCGCCGCCGCAGAAGGCGCCGCCGCCGCGCCGGGTGCCGCTGCCGGCGCCGCGGGCGCTGCCGCCAAGCCGGCCGCGGGTGCCGGTGCGGCCGCCGGCGCCAAGAAGTAGGCGCTGGAAACCGACGGAGGGGAGGATCGGGTGCTGCTGCTCGTCGGGCTCGGCAATCCCGGGCGCGAGTATGCCGCCAACCGCCACAACGTCGGCTTTCTCGCCGTCGATGCGATCGCGCGCCGCCACGGTTTCGGGCCGTGGCGGTCGCGCTTTCGCGGCATGGCCGCCGACGGCATCGTCGACGGCGGCAAGGTGCTGGCCCTCAAGCCGATGACCTACATGAACGAATCCGGCCAGGCCGTCGGCGAGGCCATGCGGTTCTTCCGCCTTGCGCCGTCCGACGTCCTGGTGCTGCACGACGAGATCGACCTCGCGCCGGCGAAGCTGCGGGTGAAGACCGGCGGCGGCACCGCCGGGCATAACGGCCTGCGCTCGATCGCCGCCCATCTCGGCACCCCCGACTTCCGCCGGGTCCGCATCGGCGTCGGGCACCCGGGAACGCGCGAGCGGGTCCACGGCCATGTGCTGTCGGACTTTGCCAAGGCCGATCAGGCCTGGCTCGACCCGCTGATCGAGGCGATCGCGGCTGATTTCCCGCTGCTCGCGGCCGGCCGCGACTCGGATTTCATGAGCCGCATCGCCACGGCGACCGCGCCGGCCCGGCCGCCGAAGCCGGCCCGGACGAAAGCCGAGGATGCCGCGCCGGCGGCGACGCCGGCCACGGCGCAGGCGGACAGCGACCCGGCCGGCGAGCCGCGCGGAACGATCGGCGCGGCGTTGCGCCGCGCCATGGACAAGGCACGGGGCCGGAGCGACTGATGGGATTTCGTTGCGGCATCGTCGGCCTGCCGAACGTCGGCAAGTCGACCCTCTTCAATGCGCTCACCGCCACGGCGCAGGCCGAGGCGCAGAACTATCCGTTCTGCACCATCGAGCCCAATGTCGGCCGCGTCGCCGTGCCCGACGAGCGGCTGGACCGCATCGCCGCGCTGGCCAAGTCGGCGCGCATCGTGCCGACCTTCCTCGAATTCGTCGACATCGCCGGCCTGGTGCGCGGCGCCAGCCGCGGCGAGGGGCTGGGCAACCAGTTCCTCGGCCATATTCGCGAGGTGGACGCGATCTGCCATGTGCTGCGCTGCTTCACCGGCGGCGACATCGTGCATGTCGAAGGCTCGGTCGATCCGCTGCGCGACGCCGCCACGGTCGACACCGAGCTGATGCTGGCCGACCTCGACAGCCTGGAGCGCCGCGTCGAACAGGCGACCAAGCGTGCGCGCGGCGGCGACAAGGAGGCGCGTGACTTCCTCGCCGTGGCCGAACCGGCGGTGGCCGCGCTGCGCGAGGGCAAGGCGGCGCGCACGGTTGCGGTACCGGCGGAGCGGCGCGAAGCCTTCGACCAGCTCCAGCTCCTGACCGCCAAGCCGGTGCTTTACGTCTGCAACGTCGAGGAGACGGCGGCGGCGAACGGCAACGAACTGTCGGCGCGCGTCGCGGCCCACGCGGCGGCGGAAGGAGCGGCCTGTGTCGTCGTCTCGGCCAGCATCGAGGCCGAGGTCGCGATGCTGGAGGACGCCGGGGAACGCGCCGCCTTCCTCGCCGAGATGGGGCTGGAGGAGACCGGCCTCGCCCGCGTCATCCGGGCCGGCTACGACCTGCTGCACCTCGTCACCTTCTTCACCGCCGGCCCCAAGGAAGCGCGGGCCTGGACGGTGTCGCGCGGCGACAAGGCCCCGCAGGCGGCCGGGCGTATCCACACCGACTTCGAGCGCGGCTTCATCCGCGCCGAGACTATCGGCTATGCCGACTACATTGCCTGCGGCGGCGAGCAGGGCGCCCGCGAGGCCGGCAAGCAGCGCTCGGAAGGACGCGACTACATCGTCCAGGACGGTGACATCATGCTGTTCCGCTTCAACGTCTAGGCGCCATCCGCACGCGCTTGCCCGCGACCGTCCGGCCGCGCTCTACTGTCGGCGCGCCGGCCGGCCAACGGCGTGCGCGTCAGCCAGGGGGAAGACCATGGGCAAGATGATCACGCTGAAGGCCTCCGACGGCCACTCGTTCGCCGCCTACCGCGCCGAGCCGGTCGGCAAGCCGCGCGCCGGCCTCGTCGTCATCCAGGAGATTTTCGGCGTCAACGCGCACATCAAGGAAGTGTGCGACGGCTTCGCCGCCGACGGTTACCTCGCCGTCGCCCCGGCCGTGTTCGACCGCGCCGAGCGCAACTTCGACGTCGGCTACACCGCCGAGACCATCGCGCGCGGCCGCGCCATGCGCGGCAAGATCGACTGGAACGACATGCTGAAGGATGTCGACGCCTCGGCGAAGTCGATCGCCGATGCCGGCAAGACGGCCATCGTCGGCTACTGCATGGGCGGCACGGTGTCGTGGCTGGCCTCGACCCGCCTCAAGTTCGACGCGGCGGTCGGCTACTACGGCGGCGGCATCCACGAGTTCCGCGGCGAGACGCCGAAATGCCCGACCATGCTGCACTTTGGCGAGAAGGATGCCGGCATCCCGCTCGACACGGTAAGCCAGGTGGCGGCGCTGCACCGCTATGTGCCGGTGCACGTCTATCCCGGCGCCGATCACGGCTTCGTCTGCGACCACCGTTCGAGCTATCAGGCCGAGGCCACCAAGCTGTCGCGCACGCGCACGCTGGGCTTCTTCACGGCGACGGTCGGGTAGCGGAGAACGCGGGGTATCGCCCCACCTCACCCTGCCCTCTCCGCCCGTGGGGGGAAGGGGTGGCGAGCGCAGCGAGCCAGGTGAGGTGGGCCAGCACCAGCCCCGAAACCGATTGAGCCCACTCAGGCGCCGTCGGCGGCGAACTCCAGCAGCACGCCCGAGGCGCATTCCGGGGCGACGACGACGGTGCCGTTGGCCTCGACCTCGTAGGACACTTCCTGGCCCGAGAGATAGAGCGAGGTGGCGCGCGGATCGGCGACGCGCAAAGTCAGCGCGGCGAAGCGCGGCAGGGGCGTGGCGTCGGCGATCTCGCGGTCATAGTGGCGGGTCGGGAAGGCCTTCGGCGTGACGAACCACAGTTCGCCGTTGCCGGTGCGGACCGTGACGCTGCCGCGCCGTTCCTCGCCGCTGACCGCATCCTCGCCGAACAGGTTGCGATAGGCGGCGACCACGCCGTCCAGATCCTCCATCACCACCGTCACCTCGGCGATGCCGCGCGCGCCGTTGGGATGAGCCAGCCACTCGGGCCGGCGCAACAGGTTGGGCGTCATGTGGTGGAAGGCGAAGCTGTGCAGCCCCGGCGTCCAACGGCGCGGCAGCTCGACAAGGCGAAAGTCGAGGCTCTGCTCGCCCTCGGGAAACTCGACCAGGCGGTGCAGCGCGTGGGGCGCCGCGGCGGGGATGCCGCGTTCGACCAGCACCGACCGGAGAGCGTCGGCATCGCCGGTGCGGAAGGCGAGGTTGGCGATGCCCTCGCCCCAGGCCAGCGCCTCGTCCACGTAGTTGACGAACTGGCTGGGGTCGACGATGCCGAGCAGGGCGATGTAGTCGGCCTCGAACATCACCGTGTAGTTGGCCGTACCCCAGCCGACATGCCGGCCGCGCGGGCTCAGCGCAAAGCCCAGCCGGGTCCAGGCCGCGCGCGCGCCCTCGAGGTCATTGACGCCGACCGAGACGTGATCGATGCCACTAAGCGGCACCGGCCCCGCCGTCTGCGCCGTGCTGTCGTCACCGTCCATCACCAAACGCTACCCCGTACCGGAATGACACATGGCCGTGCGGTGCCCTTCGCCCGCCGGCCATCCCGCCGTCGAGCCCGGTCCGGGTCCGCATTGCCTTACTGTTACACCCTCGCGCGGCTCTTCCGGCCGCCGTGTCCAGTGTAGTCCGCCACACCCCCGGCGGGCAAACCCGGGCCGCCGTGCTAGCGCCCCGCGCCCGGCGCCAGCAGGCGGCCGGCAACGGCGTCGAGACGGGCGAGGATGGCGGGCTCGCGCGCCGCCGGCGCGGTGATCAGCGCGGCGTCGAGGGCGGTGTGGGCCGGCAGCAGGCGATCGGCCGGGCGGGCACCCACCAGCGGCGCTACAGCGCGCACCAGCGCGCGCGCCTTGTCGGCGTTGGCCAGCAGCACGGCGACGACCTGGTCGACCGTTACCGCGTCGTGGTGCGGGTGCCAGCAGTCGTAGTCGGTGACCATGGCGACGGTGGCGTAGGCCATCTCCGCCTCGCGGGCGAGCTTGGCCTCGGGCATGTTGGTCATGCCGATGACGGCGCAGCCCCATGAACGATAAAGCTCGGATTCGGCGCGGGTGGAGAACTGGGGCCCCTCCATCACCATGTAGGTGCCGCCGCGCACCATCGGCAGGCCGAGCCCCTCGCCAGCGGCCATGAGCCGGTCGCCAAGCCAGTGGTCGACGGGTTCGGCCATCGAGACGTGCGCGACCATGCCCTTGCCGAAGAACGACTTGGCGCGGGCGAAGGTGCGGTCGATGAACTGGTCGACGACGACGAAGGTGCCGGGCGCCAGATCCTCGCGTAGCGAGCCGACGGCCGACAACGAGATCAGCTCCGTCACGCCGGCGCGCTTCATGGCGTCGATGTTGGCGCGGTAGTTGATGTCGGAGGGCGCAAAGCGATGGCCGCGGCCATGGCGCGGCAGGAAGACGACCGGGAGCGCGCCGAGGCGGCCGAACATCAGCTCGTCCGACGCCTCGCCCCACGGTGACTCGACGCGCCGCCAGGCGACGTCCGTCAGCCCCTCGATGTCGTAGAGACCGCTGCCACCGATGATGCCCAGCACCGGGGCGCGCGTGTCGGCCGCCATGCTCCGCTCCCCCGCCATGTCCGCCACAGCCAACAGCGGCGCCGAGCGCGCCGCTGTGCCTGCCGCGCGGCCCGACAGGCTCCCCTAGTGTCCCGCGTCCCGAAATCGTTGCGGGACGAGGTCGGTTCGGGCGGCGCCTAGTGCGCGACGCCGGCCCACATGCGCCGCTTGGCGATGTAGAGCACGGCGGTGAGGCCGATGAGGAACAGCAGCACCTTGAGGCCGACTTTGCGGCGCTCCTCAAGCTTCGGCTCGGCCGCCCACATCAGGAAGTTGGAGACGTCCCAGGCCATCTGCTCGACGGTCGCCGCGGTGCCGTCGGCGTAGGTCACGCGGTCGGGCGTCAGCGGCGCCGGCATGGCGATCTGGTGGCCGTGGAAGTAGGCGTTGTAGTGCATCCCCTCGCCGAGTTCGAAGCCGGCCGGCGGCTCCGTGTAGCCGGCGAGCACGGCGTGGATGTAGTCCGGTCCGCCGAGCTTGGCCTTGGCGATCAGCGACAGGTCCGGCGGCAGGGCGCCGCCATTGGCCGCGCGCGCCGCCTGCTCGTTGGGGAAGGGCGAGACGAAGCGGTCGGACGGCCGGCCCGGACGCTCGAACATATCGCCGGCGTCGTTCGGCCCGTCCTCGACCTGGAAGCGGGCGGCGATGACCTTGACCTGCTCCTCGCTGTAGCCGAGGTCCATCAGGTTGCGGTAGGCGACCAGCCGCAGGCCGTGGCATGAGGCGCAGACCTCGAGATAGACCTGCAGGCCGCGCTGCAGCGCCGCGTCGTCGAACTTGCCGAACAGCACGTCGGAGAACGGCCAGTCCTGCTTCGGTGGCGTCACATGCTCGCCGGCGGCCAAGGCATTGCCACCGAGGAGAGCGGCGACGATGGCCGCGGCGGCAGCAGCGAGGCGGGTAGCGCGGACCATCACGCCTTCTCCTTGCCCAGCACGGCGTCGGCGATCGAGGACGGCATCGGCTTTGGCCGTTCGATCAGTCCGATCAGCGGCAGCAGGATGATGAAGTGGAAGAAGTACCAGAAGGTCGCGATCTGGCCGATGACCACCCACTGGATCGGCAGCCCGTAGGCGAGATTGTCCGGCGGGTGGCCGCCGACAACGCCGAGCACGACACAATCGAGCAGCAGCACCCAGAACAGCCACTTGAAGATCGGCCGGAAGCGGGCGCTGCGCACGCGCGAGGTGTCGAGCCATGGCAACACGAACAGCAGGGCGATGGAGCCGAACATGCCGAGCACGCCGAGCAGCTTCGCCTCGAGGAACCAGATGTCGAAGTTGAAGGCGCGCAGGATGGCGTAATACGGCAGGAAGTACCACTCGGGCACGATCTCGGCCGGCGTCGCCAGCGGGTTGGCCTCGAGGTAGTTCTCCGGCTCGCCCAGCAGGTTGGGGAAGAAGAACACCACGATCGCGAAGGCGATCAGGAACATGCCGAGGCCGAAGCTGTCCTTCACCGTGTAGTACGGGTGGAAGGGCACGGTGTCCTGCGGCCCCTTGATGTCGATGCCGAGCGGGTTGTTCGAGCCGGTCACGTGCAGCGCGATGACATGCAGGATGACCACGCCGAACAGCACGAACGGCAGCAGGTAGTGCAGCGAGTAGAAGCGATTGAGCGTCGGATTGTCGACCGCGAAGCCGCCCCACAACCAGGTAACGATCGGGTCTCCGACCAGCGGGATGGCCGAGAACAGGTTGGTGATGACCGTGGCGCCCCAGAAGCTCATCTGGCCCCACGGCAGCACATAGCCCATGAAGGCGGTGGCCATCATGATCAGCAGGATGACGACGCCGAGCATCCACAGCAGTTCGCGCGGCTTCTTGTATGAGCCGTAATACATGCCGCGGAAGATGTGGATGTAGACGGCGATGAAGAAGAACGAGGCGCCGTTGGCGTGCATGTAACGCAGCAGCCAGCCGTAGTTCACGTCGCGCATGATGCGCTCGACGGAATCGAAGGCGTGGTCGACATGCGGCGTGTACTGCATCGCCAGAAAGATGCCGGTGGCGATCATCAGCACCAGCATGAACGTCAGGATGGCGCCGAAATTCCACCAGTAATTGAAGTTACGCGGCGCCGGATACTCGCCGTATTCCTTCTGCATGTACGAGAAGATCGGCAGGCGGTCGTCGATCCACTTGACGATGCCGCCGGACGGCCCGCGCGTGGCCGTGCCCGCGCCATGGCTTGCTGCGCTCATTGGCTCGCCCCTCAGCCGATGCGAAGGTGGGTGTCGTCGAGGAAAGTGTACTCGGGCACGGGCAGGTTCTTCGGCGCCGGGCCCTGCCGGATGCGTCCGGAGGTGTCGTAGTGCGAGCCGTGGCAGGGGCAGAACCAGCCGCCGAAGTCACCCTTGTTTTCGGTCGCCTTCTGGCCCAGCGGTACGCAGCCGAGATGGGTGCAGACGCCCACCACCACCAGCCACTGCTTCTTGTCCTCGTGGACGCGGACGGCGTCGGTCTGCGGGTCGCGCAGGTCGCCGGCCGGCACCGCCTCGGCGGCGGCGATCTCGGCCGCTGTACGATGGCGGATGAAGACCGGCTTGCCGCGCCACTTGACGGTGATCGACTGGCCCTCGGCGACGCCGGAGATATCGACCTCGGTCGAGGCCAGCGCCAGCACGTCGGCCGACGGGCTCATCGAGGAGATGAATGGCCAGATGGCCGTCGCCGCGCCGATGGCGCCGAAGGCGCCCGCGGCCAGAAAGATGAAATCGCGCCGGCCTTCGTCATGCCCGGCCGCACCGTGGCCGGCGTTCGCCGCCTGGTCCGTCATAACCGACCCGTCCCTTCCCCTGCCGACGGGGCGCTGGCCCCCGCGGCACACTAGCCGGGGGACCCCGGCCAGCAATGTGACACCGTGACGCACAAATCGTCCGAAAGGCCGCCCGGCGCAACTTTCGCCGCGCCCGCCGGCCTGTCCGGCCGCCCGCCTATAATCGATTGCACCCGGCTTTGCCAGAGGGGCTGCGGTTGCGCTGCATCACGGCGCGTGGCGCGATCCGTGCCAGTGTACGGATTCAACGTGCGCGCCACGCGACTCCAGACGAACGGATCGAAATGACCGAGACTGCCACCGACGCCGCCCGCCGCCCGCCGGCCACCGCCACGCCGCTGCCCGAGGCGGCGGAACTGGCCCGCCGCAAGGACGCTGCCGCCGCGTGGTTCGCCGCGTTGCGCGACCGCATCTGCGCCGCCTTCGAGTCGCTGGAGGATGCCCATGCCGGGGCGATGAAGGACCGCGCGCCCGGCCGCTTCGCCCGAACCGACTGGCAGCGCCCCGAGGGCGGCGGCGGCACCATGGCGCTGCTGCGCGGCGGCCGCGTGTTCGAGAAGGTCGGGGTCAATATCTCGGTCGTCGACGGCACCTTCTCCGAGGCGTTCCGCCGGCAGATCCCGGGCGCGCAGCACGACGGCCGCTTCTGGGCCGCCGGCATCTCGCTGGTCGCCCATATGCAGTCGCCGCGCGTGCCGGCGGTGCACATGAACACGCGCCACATCGTCACCGGGCGGGCCTGGTTCGGCGGCGGCGCCGACCTCAACGCGCCGCTGCCCGACGCGCGCGACACGGCCGACTTCCATGCCGCCTTCCGCACCGCCTGCGACGGCTTCGATCCGGGCTGGTACGCGCGCTTCAAGGCGTGGTGCGACGAATACTTCTTCATCCCCCATCGTGGCGTGGCGCGCGGCGAGGGCGGCATCTTCTACGACTGGCACGACACCGGCGACTGGGCCCGCGACTTCGCCTTCACGCAGGCCGTGGGCGAAGCCTTTCTCGACGTCTATCCGCGCCTGGTCGCCCGCCGCATGGACGAGGCATGGAGCGAGGCGGAGCGTGCCACCCAGCTCGCCTATCGCGGCCGCTACGCCGAGTTCAACCTGCTCTACGACCGCGGCACCCAGTTCGGTCTGCGCACCGGCGGCAACGTCGAGGCGATCCTCATGTCGCTGCCGCCGGTGGCAACGTGGGCGTGACGCCGTGCACGGTGCGTCATCCGGCGCCGGGGAACATCTCCACATGCGTCTCGCCGGTGCGGCCGTAGTAGACGGCGCGGCGGCCGGCCAGCGAGACGTGGTAGCCGACACAGCCCGCCTGCGCGATGCGGGCGCAGAACTGCCTGTAGTCGAGCCCGCCGGCCTGAATCTCGCGCAGGGCGCGGTCGACGCCGGCGGCCGAGAACGCGGTTTGCGGCGCCGCCTCGAGCAGCGCCCCCGCGGTGACGAGCGAGCGGCCGTCGGGCAGGTAGTAGGTCTTTTCGGCGCGGCTGAGATCCGCGTGGTAGCGCTCGACGCCGGCCTGCGCCAGCAGGCCCAGCACCTGCGGAAAGGTCAGCCGGCCCTCGTCGGAGCCGGCGGTGCATTCGCGCGCCGCAGCCGCGGCGTCGGCACCCATCGTCATCGTGTCCATGGTGGTCTCCTTCGTTTCCGAATGTGGCCGAACGGGGTACGGCGTCAGTCGACGGGCACGGCCTTGAGGCCGTGGTGACGGACGAGGGACTTGAGGGTCGCTTCCAGCGCGGCGCGCTCGGCGGCCCCCAGATGGGCGAAGAACTCGGCGTCGTTGCCGTCTGCCAGCGCCGCCAGCTCGGGCACGAGGCGGCGCCCGGCGGCCGTCAGCGCGAGGCTCCGGCGGCGGCCGTCGGCCGCATCCGGCGCGCGCACCAGCAGCCCCTTCGCGGCAAGCCGGTCGGCCAGCTTCGAGATGGCCCCGCGCGTCATGCCGAGGCGCCCGGCGACGTCGCTCGGGATCAGGGCGCCGTCCCACAACTCGCGCAGCACCACCCACTCCGCCGCCGTCGCGTCGCGCCCCGCGAGCCTGCGGGCGAAGCCGTGCGAGACGTGGTTGGACACGAAACGCAGCCAGTAGCCGAGATGAGCTTCGAGTGGGCTGACGGCTTCGGCGGGCGGCATGGCCATCTCCATTGATTGACATGGAAACTATACCAGGAAAGTTTCCTTGTCAACTACTTGCCGGGGGCCGGCCACGGCGCGGCCCGGTTGGCCCGGCCGCGCGGCGGGCGCTACACTCGCCGTATCGGGCGGCCCGGGGGGCGCGCCGGGGGAGGTTTCGGGCCATGCGTGCAGTCCTGTCGGCCCTGTCGGGCGCCCTGCTGATGCTGCTGGTGGCGGCGCCGGCGCCGGTTTCGGCGCAGCAACTGGGCATCGCCGCGTTCTATGGCCGCTTCCAGGGCTCGGGCGTCGCCGAGAACGCCGATTCGCTCTATTTCGGCGTCACCGTGCGCGACTTCGACGTCGCCATCGGCGCCGACGGGGCCGGCTTCTACGTCGAATGGACGACGGTGATCCGCGGCGGCGGCGACCCGGCGAAGCCCGAGATCCGCCGACGCACCGACCGCATGGTCTTCGCGCCCGCCGGCAACGCCAATGTCTGGCACGCGACGCCGCCGGGCAATCCGTGGGGCGATGGCATCGCCTGGGCGAAGCTGGACAAGCAGACGCTGACCGTCACCGTCATGCGCGTCACCGAGGACGGCGGCTGGACCGTGCAGAGCTATGCGCGCACGCTGACGGGAACCGGCATGGAGCTGGATTTCTTTGTCGTGCATGACGGCGAGGCGCAGCGCCACGTCAAGGGCCGGCTGGTCAAGGTCGCCGGCTGAACCGCAACCGCAAGGCCCGCAGGACCGCCCCATGCCCCGCCCCACACGCCGCGCCGCCCCCGCCCTCCTTTCCTTCGCCGTCCTTGCGCTCGCCCTTCTTGCCATGCCCGCCCCAGCAACGGCGGAAGACGCCAAGCTGTCGCGCTTCTTCGGTGCCTTCGTCGGCAGCGGCACGGCGACCCGCATGGACGACAAGTCGACCGAGAAGCGCGACCTCGACGTCACTATCAAGCCGTTCAAGAAGGACGGCTTCACCATTGCCTGGATCACCGTGATGCGCGGCGCCGACGGCGAGCGAGGCGGCGACGACGTGCGGCGGCGCGCCGTCGAGGAGGACTTCCTGCCGTACGAGGACGGCCGGCCGGGCGTCTATGTGCTGGCGCCGCGCGGCGGGCTGTTCCAGAAGAGCGAGCTGCCGAACCCGATGAAGGGCGAGCCGATGCGCTGGGCCGCCATCAGCGGCGACACGCTGACCGTCTCGTCGATGGCGCTGACGCCCGAGGGCGACGCCGAACTGCAGATCTACCACCGCACGCTGACGGCCAAGGGCATGACGGTGCAGTTCCTGCGCCTGGAAAACGAGACCGTGATGCTGCGGCTGGCCGGCGAACTGACGCGGACACAGCCCTAGGCGCCGTGGCGGACGGCAGGAGGCTGGTCTAGACTCGCGGGCGTTCGCGCGGACCGACCGCCCGCCGGCCGCGCCACGGGGGGAGACCGTCCATGCGGCGCAACGCCAGAACCGTCCTTGCCGCCGCGGCCCTCGCCGCGGTCCTTGCCGGCGCCGCCTGCGTGCCGGCCGTCTCGGCCGTCGGCCAGATCCTCAGCACCGTCTCGGCGCTCATCGATTTCTCGAACGCCTTCAACCGCCAGCGCATGGTGCAGCGCGACGCGCCGCAGAACCGCGTTGCCACCGTCTGCACGACCGAGATCGGCCAGTGCCCGCTGGCCTCGCCGCAGATCGAGGGGCTGATCTGCCAGTGCACCACCGACAAGGGCAACCTCGTCGACGGCAAGACGGCAAAGACAGGAACGTAGCGGGCAGCGGCTCCCTGCGATTTCGTACCTCTCCCAAACGGAGAGGAAAGTCGTTACGCCTACCCCGTTCCCGCCAATTCCCGCAGCTTCGCGAGGCAATCCTCGCGGCCGGCAGCGAAATCGCCCTCGATCCACCAGCGCTCGACGGCGGCGACGAGGCGGCCGACCTCGGGGCCGGGTGCGACGCCGAGGGCGAGCACATCGGCGCCGCGCACCGGCGGCGACGGTACGGCCCAGCGTTCCGGCAGGTCGAGCAGCGCGCGCCAGCCCTCGGCGGCGCGCCGGTGCTGTGCCGCGCCCGCTGCCACCGATGCCGCCCAGGCGAGCAACACGCGATCGCGCCATGTCGCCGGGCCACAGCGGTAGAGCGTCGCCCGCGCGGCCCGTTCGCCGGCCTCGGGCGACGGCCGGCCGGCCGGCTGCAGCATGTCGGCAAGGCGCTCGCGCTCGCGTGTCGACAGGCGCAGGCGGATGGCCACGCTATCGGCGGTGTCGGCGTCTGCGCCGAGCAGCGCCGCGAGGCGCCGCACCGCGTCGCCACCGTCGCTGACGCCCTCGACCGTCACCAGCGCGGCGACGAGGTCGAGCGATGCCGCCTCGGGCAGCAGCACGGCGAGGACGCCGGCTTCGCGCATCAGCCGCAGTGCCGGCAGCGGGTCGGGCGCGGCGAGCAGGCGCAGCGTCTCCTTCGCCACGCGCTCGGCCGACAGGGTTGGCAGCAGATGGGCGAGGCGGCCACAGGCGGCGAGGCCCTCCGGGTCGGGCGGAACGCGGCCGTAATGGGCGTGGAAGCGGAAGAAGCGCAGCAGCCGCAGCACGTCCTCGCGGATGCGCCGCTCGGCCTCGCCGACAAAGCGCACGTGGCCGGCGCGCAGGTCGGCGAGGCCGCCGACCGGGTCGTAGACATCGCCTTCCGGCGACAGGAACAGCGCGTTCATCGTCAGGTCGCGGCGCTCGGCGTCGGCCCGCCAGTCGTCGGTGAACGCGACATCGGCGTGGCGGCCCTTGGGATTGACGTCGACGCGCAGCGTGGTGATCTCGAACGGCGTACCTTCGGCGACCGCCGTGACCGTGCCGTGTTCGATGCCGGTGGGAATGGCGCGGATGCCGGCGGCGGCGAGCCTTGCCGTCACGTCCTCGGGCAGCAGCGCCGTGGCGATGTCGACCTCGCCGACCGGGCGGCCGAGCAGCGCGTCACGCACGCAGCCGCCGACGAAGAGGGCAATGGGGGCCTCTCGCCCGCCGGAGCGGTCGGCGGCGAGCGCCGCCATCACCGCTCGCAAGACCGGCTGCGTCATCCACGGCTGCACCGGGATGCGCAGGACGGGCGTCATCGCACAACGCCGATCATGCGTGCTGCGCGGAACCGGTCAGCACCTCATAGAGGTTGACCAGCATGCCGGCGGTGGCGCCCCAGATGTAGCGGTCCTGCCAGGGCAGTACCCAGAACTGGCGCGGCTTGCCGGCGATCTCGCGGCTGTGGCGCTCATGGTTGGCGGCGTCGAGCACGAAGGCCAGCGGCACCTCGAAGGCTTCCGCCACCTCGGTCATGTCGATCGCCAGTTCGAAAGGTGGCGAGACGACGCCGACGATCGGCGTCACCTCGTAGCCGGTCCGCACCTCGTAGGTGTCGAGGCGGCCGACGACCTCAACCGTCTCGGGCGGCAGGCCGATCTCCTCGCGCGCCTCGCGCAGCGCCGCGTGCTCGGGCGAACGGTCGGCCGGCTCGATGCGGCCGCCGGGAAAGCTGATCTGGCCGGCGTGGTCGCGCAGGCTCGGCGAGCGCTGCGTCAGCAGCACGGTGTAGCCGTCGTCGCGGGCGACCAGCGGCACCAGCACGGCGGCGGGCACCAGCGGCCCGGCCGGGCGGAACTCGTCGCCCGCCAGCGTGTGGTCGCCGCGGCGGCCGAGCCGGCCGCTGCCGCGCCGGCCGCGTTCGGCCTGCGCCGCGGCGATGCGGGCAACGAGCTGGTCGCGTGTCATGGGCGGAACCCGTGAGGGGCTGAGATCATTCGGCATCGGGACGCGGTCCCAGAGCGAAGAAGGCACCGCCGCTCCAGACGCCGAAAAGATGGGCATCGGCGCCCTCGCCGTCCACCCCCAGCCCGACCAGCTCGTAGAACACCGGCCGCGACACCAGCGCGTCGAGGCGGTCGCGCACGCGCAAATAGGGGCGCGGCTCGCCCGACTCGGGATCGGTCTCGACGCGCAGCGGATGCTCCGGGCCGGCCGTCACGGCCTCGTCGATATTGGTGGTGAAGATGAGCACCTGGTCGCGCCCCGTGCCCGAGGCCGCGACGGCGACGGCGACGAACGGCGCGTCGTCGACGTCGATGCGGCCGCGCTCGACCGGAGTGACCAGCCAGTGCTGTCCGCTCTCGTCGCAATGCAGCACCGATGAAAAGAGCGTGACCAGCGGTTTACGCCCTATCGGCGAACCGCGATAATACCAGGTACCGTCGCGCCCGATGCGGATGTCGAAATGCCCGCAATCGACGGGCTCGCGCCGCCCACCGGCAGAAGACCGGCCAGGCGCGAGCCGGGTGGCCAGCGCACCCGGGTCGGAGGCACTTCGGTCGGCGGTGCCTCTGTTGGCGGAGCCGGTCTTCATGGCGGTCTGCCCGCATGGTTTCACCGGAGGGTATTCGTGACAACCAGTGAAATGACCCACGGTTCGGCCGCGCCGCTGCCGGCCGCCATCGACGCCGTCACCTCCGACCTCGCGCACGTGCGCGACGCTGTCGGCCGCGTCATCTTCGGCCAGGATGACGTCGTCGAACAGACGCTGGTGACGCTGCTCGCCGGCGGCCATGTGCTGCTGGTCGGCGTGCCCGGCCTCGCCAAGACGCGCCTCGTCGAGACGCTTGGCACCGTGCTCGGCCTCGACTCGCGGCGCATCCAGTGCACGCCCGACCTGATGCCGGCCGACATCCTCGGCTCCGAGGTGCTGGAGGAAGGCGAGGGCGGCCGCCGCGGCTTCCGCTTCATCAAGGGCCCGGTGTTCACCCAGCTTCTGATGGCCGACGAAATCAACCGCGCCAGCCCGCGCACCCAGTCGGCGCTGCTGCAGGCGATGCAGGAGCACGAGGTCTCCGTCGCTGGCCGCGCCTGGCCGTTGCCGGCGCCGTTCCACGTGCTGGCGACGCAGAACCCGCTGGAGCAGGAGGGCACCTATCCCCTGCCCGAGGCGCAGCTCGACCGCTTCCTGCTGCAGATCGATGTCGGCTACCCGGACGCCGCCGCCGAGCGGCAGATGCTGCTCGCCACCACCTTCCTCGCCGACGAGAAGCCGGCGCGGGTGATGGACGGCCCGGCCCTGCAGCGCGCCCAGCGGCTGGTGCGCGAGCTGCCGGTCGGCGAAAGCGTGCTCGACGCCATCCTCGGGCTGGTGCGCGCCGGCCGTCCCGGCCTGTCGACCCGCGCCGACGTCGTTCGCCACATCGCCTGGGGCCCGGGACCGCGCGCCAGCCAGGCGTTGATGCTGGCGACGCGCGCCCGCGCGCTGCTGCAGGGCCGGCCGTCGCCATCTGTCGACGACGTCCTGGCGCTGGCGCCGGCGGTGCTGCGCCATCGCATGGCACTGACCTTCGCCGCGCGTGCCGACGGCATCACCATGGCGCAGGTCATCGACCTGCTCTGCGACCCGCTGCGCTGAGCCGCCGCCCGTGCCCGACACGCCCAACGGCGAGGCCCTGCGTCAACGCGCGGAGGCGATCGCCGCCGTCCTGCCGCCGCTGCTGGTCGAGGCCACGCGCGTCGCGTCGACCGTCGCGCAGGGCGTGCACGGGCGCCGCCGGGTCGGCACCGGCGAAGCCTTCTGGCAGTATCGCCGCCACGAGTTCGGTGACGCCGCACAGGCGGTCGACTGGCGCCGCTCGGCGCGCGGCGACGACCTGTTCGTGCGCCAGACCGAGTGGGAGGCGGCGCAGAGCGTGTGGCTGTGGCGCGACGCCTCGGCCTCGATGCGCTGGGCCTCGTCGAAGTCGCTGCCGACCAAGGCGCAGCGCGCCGACCTGCTGACGCTGGCGCTGATGGCGCTGCTGGTGCGCGGCGGCGAGCGCATCGCCCTGCTTGGCGAACCCGGTGTGCCGGCGAGCGGGCGGGCCGCCTTGCTGCGCCTCGCCGAAACGGTCATCCGCGCCACGGAGCGCAGCGACGCGGCCGCGAGCGTGCCGCCATCGGTGCCCCTGCCGCGCCACGCGACGCTGGTGCTCGTCGGCGACTTCCTCGCGCCGTGGGAGGAGCTGTCGGCGTCGCTGAAGGCGCTCGCCGCGCGCGGCGTCGCCGGCCACATGCTGCAACTGCTCGACCCCGCCGAGGCGACGCTGCCGTGGCACGGCCGCAGCCGTTTCCTCGGCCTCGAGGCCGAGGGCGACCTGCTGGTCGGCCGCGCCGAGAGCCTGCGCCACGGCTATATCGGCAAGCTTGCGGAGCGCCAGCACCAGCTTACGGAACTGGCCCGCGCGGCGGGCTGGACCTACGCCGCGACGACCACCGACACCACGCCGCAGCCGGCCCTCCTTGCCCTCTACATGGCGATGGCGGCCCCGCGCGGCCCTCTGGCGGCCTGAACCATGCTGTCGCTCGGTCCCCTCGCCTTCGCCGTGCCGTGGATGCTGGCGGCGCTCGTCGCGCTGCCTCTGCTGTGGTGGCTGCTGCGCGCCGTGCCGCCGGCGCCGCGGCTGATACCGTTCCCGGCGATCCGCCTGCTGCTCGGGCTGCCGCGTACAGAGGAGCAGCCGCACCGCACGCCGTGGTGGCTGGTGGCGCTGCGCCTGCTGCTCGCGGCCTTCGTCATCCTCGCCCTCGCGCGGCCGATCTTCGGGCCGCCGACCCTGCTGCGAACCAGCGGGCCGCTGGTCGTCGTCATCGATAACGGCTGGAGCGCGGCGCGCGACTGGGCGGCGCGCGAGGCCGCGCTCGACGGCCTGCTGGCCGAGGCCGAGCGTGACGGGCGGCCAGTCATCCTGCTGCCGACCGCGCCCGACGTGCAGGGCCGCGTCGCTGCCGCCCCGCCCGCCGCCGCCGCCGAAGCGCGCCAGGCTCTACGGACGCTCGCGCCGCTGCCCTGGCCGGTCGACCGCGCGGCCACGCTCGCTGCCGTCGAGGCGCTCGGCCTCGATCGCGCCGCCGACGTGGTGTGGCTGTCGGACGGCCTCGCCGCGTCGGACGGCAACGACGTCGATCGCTGGCTGGCCGGACGCCTGCAGCGGCTCGGCGCGCTCACCGTGGTCGAGCCGCCGGCGACGGCGCGGGCGATCCTGCTGGCACCGCCGACGGCGGACGCCACCGGCCTCGTGGTGCGCGCCCAGCGCGCCGCCAGCGACAGCACGGCGAGCGCCGATGTCGATGCGCGCGGCGAGGACGGCCGCCTGCTGGCGCGCGCCACGCTGGATTTCGCCGCCGGCGGCGCCGACGCGCAGATCGCCCTCGACCTCCCGATCGAGCTGCGCAACCGCGTCACCAGCCTCGCGCTGGTGGATGGCACCACCGCCGGCGGCGTGTTCCTGCTCGACGAACACTTCCGTCGCCGCCCCGTCGGCATCGCCGCCGGCGACACGGCCGAGCAGGCGCAGCCGCTGCTCGGCGACGCCTACTACCTCGAACGCGCGCTGGCGCCTTTCGCCGATGTCCGCAGCGGCACCGTCGAGGCTCTGACCCAGCGCGAGCTGGCGGTGCTGATGATCGCCGACATAGGCACGCTAACCGAGGCGCAGGTCGAGCGCATCGGGGTCTGGATCGAGGCCGGCGGCGTGCTCGTCCGCTTCGCCGGACCGCGCCTCGCCGAAGGCGGCGACGATCTTTTGCCGGTGCGCCTGCGCCGCGGTGGCCGGGTCTTCGGCGGCGCCATGAGCTGGCAGCAGCCGGCCCGCCTCGCACCGTTCGACCCGGCGTCGCCCTTCGCCGGCCTCGCCGTGCCCGGCGACGTGACGGTGACCGAGCAGGTGCTGGCGGAACCCTCGCCCGAACTCGGCGCACGCACCTGGGCGCGCCTGACCGACGGCACGCCGCTGGTCACGGCCGAGACGCGCGGCAAGGGCCGGCTGGTGCTGTTCCATACCTCGGCCAATGCGGCGTGGTCGTCGCTCGCCATCTCCGGCCTCTACGTCGACATGCTGAAGCGGCTGATGGCGCTCTCGCAGGGAGTCGCCGGCGAGGCCGCAGCGGCGACGCTGCCGCCACTCGCCACGCTCGACGGCTGGGGCCGCGTCGGCACCCCGCCACCGCAGGCGCGGCCGGTCGCCACGGCCGACTTCGCCACCGTCATGCCCGGGCCGCGCCACCCGCCGGGCTGGTACGGCAGCGAGGAGGCGCGCCAGGCGGTCAACCTCGGCGCCCGCGTCGCTGCCCCGGCCGCGCTGGGGCCGCTGCCGGCCGGCGTCTCACGCGTGAACTACGGACCGGCGCCGCAGAGCGACCTGCGGGCCTGGCTGTTCGTCGCGGCACTGCTGCTGCTGCTGGCCGACTTCGTGATCGCGCTGGCGCTGCGCGGCCTCGCGCCGGCGCGTGTGCTGGCGCGGGCCGGTGCCGTCGCGCTGGCGGTCGCCGGCGGCCTCGCCCTGCCGCCGCAGCCCGCACAGGCGCAGTCGAGCGACGCCTTCGCCGTCGAGGTGACGGAGACGACGCGCCTCGCCTATGTGCTGACCGGCGACCTCGCCATCGACGAGGCAAGCCGGGCCGGGCTGATTGGCCTCAGCGTGGCGCTCGCCACGCGCACCTCGGTCGAGCCGGGCGAGCCGATCGCCATCGACCTGCGGCGCGACGAACTGGCCTTCTTTCCGCTACTCTACTGGCCGATGACGCCGTCGCAAACGGTGCCCGGCGACGCCGCCCGCGCGCGCCTCAACGAGTTCCTGCGCCATGGCGGCACGATCCTGTTCGACACCCGCGACCAGGCCGGCGCCACGAGCGGCAGCGGCGCCGGCACGCAGGCGCTGCGCCGGCTGGTCGCCGGCCTCGACGTGCCGCCGCTGGTGCCGGTGCCGCCCGACCACGTGCTGACCAAGGCGTTCTACCTGCTGCAGGAATTCCCGGGCCGCTACACCGGCGGCGCGCTGTGGGTGCAGCAGCCCGACATGCGCGTGAACGACGGCGTCTCGCCGGTCGTGGTCAGCGGCAACGATTTCGCCGCCGCCTGGGCGATCGACGGGGCGGGGCGGCCGATGTTCCCGGTGGTGCCCGGCGGCGACCGCCAGCGCGAGATGGCGCTGCGCTTCGGCATCAACCTCGTCATGTACGCGCTGACCGGCAACTACAAGGCCGACCAGGTGCATGTCCCCGCCATCCTCGAACGGCTGGGGCAGTAGCATGGGCGACCTCGTCCTCGTCTGGTCGCCGCTGCTGCCGACGCTCTGGCTCGGCGGGCTCGCCCTTGCCGCGCTGGCCGTGCTGGCGCTGGGCGTGCCGCGGCGGGCGCCCGGCCTCGGCTGGCGCGCCCTCGCCGCCGCCGGGCTGCTGACCGCCCTGGCCAATCCCAGCCTCGTCGCCGAGAACCGCGAGCGGCTGAACGACGTCGCCGTGGTCGTGGTCGACCAGTCGCCCAGCCAGCGCATCGGCGACCGCGCCGCGCGGACCGAGCGCGCCCTCGCCGATCTGCAGGAACGCCTCGCCGCCCTGCCGGCGCTCGACGTGCGCGTGGTGCGCAGCGGCTCGGGCGAAGCCGCGGGTAGCGAATCCGGACGGGCGCCGAGCGACGGCACGCATCTCTTCGGCGCCCTCGAACGGGCGCTGGCCGACGTGCCGCGCGGCCGTTTCGCCGGGGCGATCCTGCTGACCGACGGTCAGGTCCACGATGTACCCGAGGGCGCGCCCGCCCTCGACGGCCCGCTGCACGCCATCCTCACCGGGCGTCGCGGCGAGGCCGACCGTCGCCTCTCCGTCGTCGAGGCGCCGGGCTACACCATCGTCGGCCAGACCGCCCGCATCGTGCTGCGCGTCGACGAGACCTCGGGCGATGGCGCGCGGCAAGCGCGCGTCACCCTGCGGCGCGACGGCGAGGCCCGCGGCAGCGGTCTCGTCGTGCCGGTCGGCAGCGATCACGCGATCGAGGTGCCGATCGACCGCGGCGGCGCCAACACCTTCGAACTCGTGGCCGAGCCGGGTGCGAACGAGCTGACGCTGGTCAACAACACCGCCGTCGTCGTGGTCAACGGCGTGCGCGACCGGCTGCGCGTGCTGCTGGTGTCGGGCGAGCCGCATCCGGGCGAGCGCACCTGGCGCAACCTGCTGAAGGCCGACCCTTCCGTCGACCTCGTCCACTTCACCATCCTGCGCCCGCCGGAGAAGCAGGACGGCACGCCGGTGCGCGAACTGTCGCTGATCGCCTTTCCGATCCGCGAGCTGTTCGAGGTCAAGCTCAACGAATTCGATCTCATCGTCTTCGACCGCTACCAGCGGCGCGGCGTGCTGCCCCAGCTCTACCTGTCCAACATCGCCGACTACGTGCAGAAGGGCGGCGCGCTGCTGGAGGCCGCCGGCGCCCCCTTCGCCGGGCCGCAGTCGCTGTGGCGCACGCCGCTCGCGCGCGTGCTGCCGGCCGAACCAACCGGCAGCGTCATCGCCGAACCGTACCGCGCCCGGCCGACGGCGACCGGGCGCCGCCACCCGGTCACGGCCGCCCTGCCCGGCGCCGGACGCGGCGACGCCGAGCCCGACTGGGGGCGCTGGTTCCGCCAGGCCGAGATCGCGCCGCGCAAGGGCGTGGTCACACTGTCGGGCGCCGGCGAGCGGCCGCTGCTGGTGCTCGACCGCGTCGGCGAGGGGCGTGTGGCGCAACTCGGCTCGGACAACATCTGGCTGTGGGCGCGCAACTTTGAGGGCGGCGGCCCGCACGCCGAACTGCTGCGCCGCCTCGCCCACTGGCTGATGAAGGAGCCGGAACTCGAGGAGGACTCGCTCGGTGGCCACGGCCAGGGCGACCGGCTGGTGATCGAGCGCCGCAGCCTGGAGCCGGACCCGGCGCCGGTCGAGGTCACCTTCCCCTCCGGGCGCACCGCGACGGTGGCGCTGGAGGAACAGGAGGACGGCCGCGCAAGGGGCTCTCTGGTCATCGACGAGGCCGGCCTCTACCGCCTCGCCGACGGCACGCGCAACGCCTTCGCCGCCGTCGGCACGCTCAACCCGCGCGAATTCGCCGACGTGGTCGCGACCGAGCGCGCGCTGGCGCCGGCGACCGAGGCGACCGGCGGTGGTACGGTGTGGCTCGCCGACCGCGACTACGGCCTCCCTGAACTGCGCCGCCCGGCCCACGGCCGCACCATGAGCGGCAGCACCGGCGGCGGCCGCGACTGGCTCGGCCTGCAGGACAACGGTGCCTACGCCGTGCGCGGCGCCGCCGAGCAGCCGCTCGCCGCGGCGATGCTGCTGTTCCTGCTGGCCCTCGGCGCCGTCGTGATGGCGTGGTGGCGCGAGGGACGCTGAGGCCGCCGTCCTAGGCCGCCCCGCGCGGCCCCGCTTCCAGCGCATGCAGGCGGGCCAGCACGTCCTCGTGCAGCCGGTCGACCTTCCTGTGCAGGTGGCCGATCTGCTGCTCGGCCTTGATGTTGACGTCGTACTCGATGTCGTTGCGCACGCGGTCGCGCGCCGCCTGGAGGTTCTGCGACAGCAGGATGAAGACGGTGAGGAAGATCGATTCGAGCGACACCGCCATGGTCAGCAGGCCGAACGGGAACGGGTCGAACGGGTGGCCGAACAGGCCGCCGAGGTTGAGCCCGATCCACACCGCAAACAGCGCCGCGTGCAGGAACAGGAAGGTCAGGCTGCCGGCGAAGTCGGCGATGGCGTTGGCGATGCGGTCGCGGAGGCCGCGGCGGACCTCGGTCTCCTCGTTGGCGTTGCGCGCCGTGGCGCCGCGCAGGCGCTCGTCGGACAGGCGCACCCGCGCCGTCACCGCCGCCAGCAGGTCGAGCGCCACGTCGGGGTTGTCGCGGACGACGCGATGAAACGCCGCGCGGTCGAGGCTCAGCAACTCGCTGTCGGCGACGGCCTCGGCGGTGGCGCTGCGCGCCCGGCCGTCGAGCAGGGCCAGCTCGCCGAACAGGTGGCCCGGCCCGCAGCGGTCAAGCAGGATGCGCTGGCCGAGATGGTCGCGGAACGAGATTTCGATCTCGCCCGCGCGCACGATGTAGAGGTGGTCGCCGGGATCGCCGATGCGGAAGACGGCGTCGCCCTTGCGGTAAGGCACGCCCCGCATCGCGCCGGCAAGGGCCGCGAGGCGGTCCGGGGCGAGGCCGCGGAACATTGGAACCGCCGCCACCAGCGTCGCCGCGTCGCTCATGTCGATCTCCCGTATCCAGAGGCGCGAAACTGCGCTATCCGCCCGAGGCGGCGGAGACATCGAGGGTACCGCCCGGTGCCATCGCACGGGCCCGGACCGGGCGCAAGCGGGTGCACACGCGAGGGAGCGGACGATGAAGGTGGTGCTGCACAACGACGCCGGCGCGCAGACCGCGAGGCGCCTTGCCGAACTGGCCAGCGAGGGCATCGAGGTGACGGTCACGGACGGGCAGGACAAGACCCGTTTCGCCGCCCTGATGGCCGAAACCGATGTGCTTTGGCACATGTTCGAGCCGGTGACGGCAGCGCTGATGGCGTCGGCGCCGCGCCTGAAGCTGGTGCAGCGGCTCGGCGTCGGCCTCGATTCGATCGACCTCGCGGCCGCCCGCGCGCGCGGCATCGCCGTCGCCAACACGCCCGGCGCCAATGCCCCGGCCGTCGCGGAAATGGCCCTGACCCTCATTCTCGCAGCGCTGCGCCGGCTGTCGCTGCTCGACCGCACGACCCGCATGGGCGGCTGGGCCATCGACCCGGTGATCCAGCGCGGCATGGGCGAGGTCGCCGGCCGCACCGTGGGGCTGGTCGGCTACGGCTCGATCCCCTCGCGCCTCGCCCCCGTGCTCGCGGCGATGGGCGCGCGCGTGCTCTACACCGCGCGTGCGCCGAAGGCCGACGCGAAGGCCGAGTGGCGCGCCCTGCCCGATCTGCTGGCCGAGGCCGACATCGTCTCGCTGCACGTGCCGCTGACGCCGGAGACCGACGGCATGATCGGCCGCGAGGCGCTGGCCCGCATGAAGCCCGCCGCCATCCTCGTCAACACCGCGCGCGGCGCGCTCGTCGACGAGGCCGCGCTGCTCGCGGCGTTGCGATCGGGCCACCTCGCCGCCGCCGGCCTCGACGTCTTCGCCAGCGAGCCGGTGAAGGCCGACAACCCGCTGCTCGCCCTCGACAACGTGGTGGTCGCGCCGCACGCCGCCTGGATGACGGCCGAAACGATGGACCGCTGCTTCGCCATGGCGCTCGACAACGTCCGCCGCCTCGCCGACGGACGGCAGCTGACCAACCGGGCGGCGTAAGCCGGCTTCCCCGTCTCGGCCCCTTCCTCCCTCTCCGCCCTTCAGGGGGGAGAGGGTCGGGGTGAGGTGGGTGTTACCGATATCCGTCTCTCGGCAACGAGGATGAGGGCGCCACCCCCACCTCACCCTGCTCTCTCCGCCCCGGGGGGCGGAGAGGGTCATTCAGGGCCAAGCCGACGGATGCCTGCGAAGGCGCCGGCCGTCACACCTCGTCGAGCACCGGGTGGACGAGCGTGCCGATCCCGGAGATCTCGACCTCCACCGTATCGCCCTCGCGGAGCCATTTCGGCTCCTTCATGCCGGCGGCGACGCCCGAGGGCGAGCCGGTGGCGATGACGTCGCCGGGGAACAGCGGCGCGATATCGGACAGGTAGGCGATGATCGCCGGAATGTCGTAGATCAGCATGTCGGTCTTCACATGCTGGCGCACCTCGCCGTTGATGCGCGTCTCCAGCGTGAGCCGTGCCGGGTCGGCGATCTCGTCGGCCGTCACCAGCCACGGGCCGAAGCCACCGGTGCGCCAGAAGTTCTTGCCGGCGCTGGTCGAGTGTTTCTGCCAGTCGCGCACGCTGCCGTCGAGGAACACGGAATAGCCGGCGATATGCGTCAGCGCGTCTTCCCTGCGGATGTGGCGTCCACCCCTGCCGATGACGCACGCAAGCTCGCCCTCGTAGTCGAAATGCGTCGAGACCTTCGGCCGTACCAGCGCCTGGCCGTGGCGGCAGAGCGAGACATGGGTGCGAACGAAATAGGTCGGCTGCGCCGCGACGGCAGCGTGGCCCATCTCCGCGACGTGGTCCTTGTAGTTGCGTCCGGCGCAGAGGATGGCGCCGGCATCGGGCACCGGCACGTCGAGTTCGACACGCACAGGGTCGACCTCCGGCCGCGCTTCCGCCGCGATGCGCGCGACCTCGCCCAGCGAGTCGGCGGCGATGGCCGCCTTCAGCGTCGGCCATGGCGAGCCGCCACGCCGGCCGATGTCGACGATACCGGCCGTCGTGAGGACGCCCCAGGATGCGCCGTTGGCGTCGATGAAGCTGACAAGTCGCATGGCTTCCTCCCCGTTCAGGCGAAAGTCTGGCGCGCCACGAGGTCCGGCCACAGGGCGTCGCCGCCACGCCTCGCCGCCTCACGGCCGAGACGCGCGGCCCAGTACGCGGCCGAGCCGAATTCACCGCGCCACGCCGTGATGCGGCGCGTCACGTAGTGCAGCATGTGCTCGTCGGTGAAGCCGATGGCGCCGTGGACTTCATGCGCGACGCGCAGGGCGAGGCCGGCAGCGTCGCTGCAGACGATCTTGGCGCTTGCGACCGCGAAGTCGGCGTCGCCGCCGGCATCGAGGGCGCGCGCGGCGACGCGCACGGCCATGCCGGCCTGCGCCGCCTGAACCGCCAGTTCGGCAAGCTGTTGCTGCACGGCCTGGAAGCGGCCTATGGGGCGGCCGAACTGCACGCGCTCGCCGGCGTAGCCGACGGCCATGTCGAGCGCGCGACCGACCCCGCCGGCGAGTTGAGCCGCGCGCACCATCGCGCCCGCCCGCATCACCCGTCCCTCGCCGTCGCGATTGCCGGCGGGCACCAGCGCCGCCGGTGTCGCGCCCGAGAACGCCAGCGTGTCGCGGGCATCGCGGCCGATATTGCGGTGCCGCTCCGTCCGGCCGGCCGCCGACACGGCGACCAGCGCGAGGCCGCCATCGGCCATGGTGGCGACGACATGGCCCGACGCCGCGCCCCACGGTACCTCGGCCAGGGTGCCGGAAACCCTGCCGGCGGCATCGACGACCAGCGTGCCGGACGCCAGCGTGACGACACCGGCCGGCGGCATGACCCCGGCCGCCGACAGCAGGGCCGACGCGGCGACGGCCTCGGCCAGCGGCAGCGGCACGGCATGGCGGCCGGCGCCCAGCAGGATCGGCAGCGCGTCGGCCCAGGTCGCACCCGCGCCGCCCGTTGCCTCCTCCGCCAGAGCCAGAGGCAGGCCGGCCGCCTCGACGGCATCCCACAGGTCCTCCTGGAAGGTACCGGCCTCGGCGGCCTGCAGCACGTCGCGGGTGACGGCCGCGCCGAACAGACGCTCGACGGTGTCGGCGAGGAGGCTGGAAAGCTCGCTCATTGTCCGCTCCTCACCGCAGGCCGAGGCCGCGGGCGATGATGCCGCGCAGGATTTCGCGTGTGCCGCCGCGCAGGGAGAAGGAAATCTGCGCCTGCCAGACATAGGCGAGCGACCGCTCGAAATCGTCGCCGTCGAGCAACGGGCTCTCGCCGGTCAGTTCGTGCGCGATCTCCGGCAGGCGCTGCTCGAACTCGACGCCGGCATCCTTGACCAACGCCGCTTCGAGTACCGGCGCCTCGCCGGCGGCGAGCCGCCCGGCGACGGCGAGCGACATCTGGCGCAGCGTGGCGAGCTGCGCGACGGCGCGGCCCAGCGCCACCGCGGCGCGCTCGGAGGGATCGTCGCCGAGGCGGCGGATCATTTCGACCAGCACCGCGTGCGCCGACAGGATGCGCTCCGGCCCGCTGCGCTCGAACGCCAGTTCGGCCAGCACCTGCTGCCAGCCCTGCCCCTCCGTGCCGAGCAGCGCATCCGCCGGCAGGCGGACGTCGTCGAACGTCACTTCGTTGAAATCGCTGTCGCCGGCCATGTTGCGGATCGGGCGGATGGTGATGCCCGGCGTCGACAGGTCGACGAGAAGCTGCGACAGGCCGGCGTGGCGGTCCTCGCTGGCGGGCGAGGTCCGCACCAGCGCGATCATGTGATGCGCCTTGTGCGCGAACGACGTCCACACCTTGCGGCCGTCGAGGCGCCAGCCGTCGCCGTCCCGCCTCGCGCGCGTGCGGATCGAGGCGAGATCGGAGCCCGAGTCCGGCTCGCTCATGCCGATGCAAAAGTAGCTCTCGCCGCGCACGATGGGCGGCAGGTAGGTCTGCCGCTGCGCCTCGGTACCGAAGCGCAGGATCAGCGGGCCGGACTGGCGCTCGGCGATCCAGTGCGCATGCACCGGTGCGCCGGCGGCCAGCAGTTCCTCGACGACCACGAAGCGATCGAGCGCCGTGCGTTCGTGGCCGCCGTAATTCTTCGGCCAGGTCAACCCGAGGAAGCCGGCGGCGCCGAGCTTGCGGCTGAACCCGGCATCGAAGCCGGCCCAGGACCACGCCTTGAGTGCGCGCGGGCGCGCCGCCAGTTCGGCGGCGATCAGCGCCCGGACACGCTGGCGCAGCGCCTCGGCCTCGGGCGGCAACGCGACCGGCTCGAACGAAAACCCTGCCATGTTCCTCCCCTGCCCGACTGGCGAGCTTAGCGCCCCCGCCCCGGCCGTGCTAACAGGACCGGCCACTTCGCGGGGAGCCCAGCATGTCCGATTTCTTGCGCTATGAGCAGGACGGCGCCGTCGTCACGCTGACCATGAACCGGCCCGAGGAGCGCAACGCGCTGTCGGGCGGCGACCAGCACGACGCCTTCGTCGACGCCTGCGCGCGCATCGCCGCCGACCGCATGGTGGGCGCGGTGATCCTCACCGGCGCCGGCCCGGCCTTCTCCTCCGGCGGCAACGTCAAGGCCATGCGCGACCGCACCGGCCTGTCTGGCGGCACCCCGGCCGAGATCCGCGACAACTACCGCAACACGATCCACAGGATACCGCTGTCGCTGTGGAACCTCGACGTGCCGACCATCGCCGCCGTCAACGGCCCGGCCATCGGCGCCGGCAACGATCTCGCCTGCATGTGCGACATCCGAATTGCTTCCGAGAACGCCGTGTTCGCGGAAAGCTTCGTCAAGCTCGGCATCATCCCCGGCGACGGCGGCGCCTGGCTGCTGCCGCGCGTCGTCGGCCTGTCGAAGGCGGCAGAGATGTCGTTCACCGGCGACCCGGTGAAGGCCGACGAGGCGCTCGCCTGCGGCCTTGTCTCGCAGGTCGTGCCAGCGGGCGAACTGTTGAACGCCGCCCGCGCGCTCGCCGCGCGAATCGTCGTCAACCCGATCCCGGCGCTCAGGCTCGCCAAGCGCCTGCTTCGCGAAGGCATGCACACGCGCCTCGACACGCTGCTGGAACTGTCCGGCGCCTTCCAGGCGCTGGCCCACCACACGCCCGAGCACGGCGCCGCCATCGAAGCGTTCGTCGCACGCATGGAAAGGAAGAAGGGATAGATCGCGCTGCTATTACCAGTTGCCCTCATCCTGAGCCTGTCGAAGGACGAGGGCGTCGCTGGGTCGACCGGACACGGTGACCGTCCCCATCCTTCGACAGGCTCAGGATGAGGACGGTGGGGGTCGCCTGTGACCAGGTCGGGCGGCCGTCAACCCCCGATCCCCCATGGCTTCGCCCAGCCGAGGCCGGCGGCGGTGTCGCCGCGCGGCCAGTACTCGGCGCCGACCCAGCCATCCCAGCCGAGGCGATCAAGCAATGCGAACAGGTATGGATAGTTGACCTCGTTGCCGTCGTCGGGCTCGTGCCGCTTTGGCACGCCGGCGATCTGAATGTGACCGACACCTGGCAGGTAACGCCGGACGCGGTTGGCAACGTCGCCCTCGACGATCTGCACGTGATAGAAGTCCATCTGCACCTTGAGGTTGGGCGCGCCGACGGCGGCGCAGATGGCGTGGCCCTGCGCCTGGGTGTTGACCGGATATCCGGGGTTGTCGCGCGGGTTGAGCGGCTCGATCAGCAGCGTCGCGCCCTGCTCGGCCGCCCGGGCGCAGGCATGGCGCAGATTGGCCACCAGCGTCTCGTGGCAGGCGAGCGGGTCGGCGCGCGGCGGCAGCAGGCCGTGCATGACGTGCAGGCGCGGGCAGCCGAGCACCTTCGCGTAGTGCAGGCCCAGCTCGACGGTCTCGCGGAACTCGGACTCGCGGCCGGGAATGCCCGCCATGCCGCGGTCGCCCTTCGCCCAGTCGCCCGGCGGCATGTTGATCAGCACCTGCTGGAGGCCATGCTCCTTCAGCTCCGAGGCGATGGCGCCGGCCGGCGTGTCGTAGGGAAACTGCACCTCGACGGCGCGGAAGCCGGCGCGCGCCGCCGCCGCGTGGCGGTCGAGGTAGGGCCGGTCGGAAAACAGCATCGTCACGTTGGCGGCGAAGCGCGGCATCTTCCCCTCCCCTTGTCACGCGGCGATGGTAGCCTTGCGGCCGCCGCGTCGTCCCGGTCGGGATACGTGGCCACCGGGCCGGGAGAAAGCGTGCCGATGTCCATGATCGACCAGTTGCGCGGCGTCACCACCGCGACTATCGCCCTGCAGCTGCTCAAGCGCGGCCTGCGGGCCGTCGCCATGCACGGGCCGATGCCGCTGGTCGCCGGGCCCGGCATCCGCCTCGTCGGGCCGGCCTTCACGCTGCGCTACGTGCCGATGCGCGAGGACCTGTCGACGCCGGAGAGGCTCGGCCGGGCCGACAACGCCGGCCGGCGGGCGATGGAGGAAACGCCGCCCGGCGCGGTGCTGGTGATCGACGCGCGCGGCGTGACCTCCTCCGGCGTGATGGGCGACATTCTCGCCCTCCGGCTCAAGGTACGCGGGGTCGCCGGCGTCGTCACCGACGGTGCCGTGCGCGACGCCGAGGGCCTGGCGGCGATCAACCTGCCGTGCTGGTGCGCCGGGGCGGCCGCGCCGGCCTCGATCGGCGGCCACTACGCCGCCGATACCGGCGGCGTCATCGCCTGCGGCGGCGTCGCCGTGGTGCCCGGCGACATCGTCGTCGCCGACGGTGACGGTGTCGTCGTCATTCCGCAGGCGCTGGCCGAGGAGGTGGCGCGCGACGGCGCCGAGCAGGAGCGGCTCGAGCGCTTCATCCACCGCCGCATCGCCTCCGGCCGGCCTCTGCCTGGCACCTACCCGCCGAACGAGGAGACGCTGGCGGACTACCGCGCGTGGCTGGCAGCCGGGGAGCCTGACTAGCCGGGGCTAGACGTCGAGCCAGCCCTCTTCCGTCTTCAGGCGGTGGGCGATGGTATTCGGGCGCGACAGGGTCTGCTCGATGAAGCAGGCCTGCTTCGATACGTCGATCAGCCTGACGATGTCCTCGCGCGGCGCGTCGCTGTCGATCTCGATGTCGAACGAGAATCCGACCGGGGCAGTGACGTAGGGATCGCGTCCCTTCTGCGTCAGTTCCCACTCGCAGCGGCAATACACTTCGAGGTCCTTGAGGTCGATGCGCAGCCGCTTGGCGAAGACGCGGATCTGCGTCATCAGGCAGCTTGCGAGACCGGCGACGAAATAGGCGATGGGCAGCGGGGCCGTGCCGTCGCCGCCGTGGAAACCGTATTCGTCGGACGCCATTTCCCAGGAGTGTTCCTCGGGATCGGTGACGCGCACGACCATCTCGTTGCGCATCTTGCCGGTGATGGAGCCGCTGGCGTCGAAAACGACGCGGCGCCTGATGACTTCGTCGGCCATGTGAGTCCCCGTGTTCGAGCTTCGGCGGGCGACGCTACGGGCCGGCGCCGGCACGTGCAACCATCCGTCCCGGGCATAATGCCTGTGCAACCCCGTCAAGGCTCGCCCGCGCCGCCGTTGCCCGGCCCGATGGCACGGGCTAAGCAGGCCCGCGTCGCGCGGCAAATGACCCGCCGCTCCGGGAGAGAATGCGGATGGCCAGCAAGGTTCTCGTCGTCACTGGCGGCGGGCGCGGTATTGGCGCCGAAACATGCGTCCTCGCGGCGCGGCGCGGCTGGGACGTCTGCGTCAACTACGCGATCAACGCAACGCGTGCCGAGGAAACCGTCGCGCGCTGCCGCGACGCCGGCGCGCGCGCCGTCGCCGTGCAGGCCGACGTGGCCAGTGAGACGGACGTGGCGCGGCTGTTCGCGGCGGCCGACGAACTGGGCCCGCTCGGCGGCCTCGTCAATTCCGCCGCCGATACCGGCCCGCGTGGCCGCCTCGAGGATCTCGACGACGTGGCCGGCGTCGAGCGTGTGCTGGCCGTCAACGTCATCGGCACGCTGCTGTGCTGCCGCGCCGCCGTGCGCCGCATGTCGACGCGCTTCGGCGGCAACGGCGGTGCCATCGTCAACCTGTCCTCGGCCGCCGCGCGCATGGGCGCGGCCGGCGTCTGGATCGGCTACGCCGGTTCGAAGGGCGCGGTCGACACCATCACCTGGGGGCTGGCGCAGGAGGTTGCCGCCGACGGCATTCGCGTCAACGCCGTCAGTCCGGGCATCATCGACACCGAGATGCAGCCGCGCGACCGGCTCACCTCGGGCATCGCGACCGTGCCGCTGGGCCGTGCCGGCGAGGCGGACGAAGTCGCCGCCGCGATCCTGTTCCTGCTGTCGGGCGATGCGTCCTACATTGCCGGCGCCAAGCTGGAAGTCGGCGGCGGCCGCTGAGGAGGAAACGATGGCGCGGAAAATCCTGCTCGTCACCGGCGCCTCGCGCGGCATCGGCCACGCCACCGCCGTCGCCGCAGCGGCCGAAGGCTGGGACGTCTGCGTCAACTATGCCGCAAGCCCTGCCCGCGCCGATGCCACCGTCGAGCGATGCCGCGCGGCCGGCGCGCGCGCCGTCGCGGTGCAGGCCGACGTCTCCCGCGAGGCCGACGTAGCCCGCCTGTTCGCGACCTGCGACAGCGAACTCGGCACGGTCAACGGCCTCGTCAACTGCGCCGCCGTGATCGGCCCGCGCGGCCGCTTCGATGCCCTGACCGACATGTCCGGCGTGCTCGCCATGTGGCAGCTCAACGTCGCCGGCACCTTCATGTGCTGCCGCGAGGCGGTGCGGCGCATGTCGACGCGCTTCGGCGGCCGGGGCGGCGCCATCGTCAACGTCTCGTCGTCGGCCGTCGCCTGGGGCTCTTCGGAGGTCGCCGTCGGCTATGGCGCCTCGAAGGCCGCCATCGACACCTTCACGCTCGGACTGGGCCGCGAGGTCGCCGCCGACGGCATCCGCGTCAACGCGCTGGTACCCGGCATCATCGACACGGAAATGCAGCCGCCCGGCCGCATCGCCGAGATCGGCCCGACCCTGCCGATGGGCCGTGCGGGCAAGGCCGAGGAAATCGCCGCCGGCATACTGTTTCTTCTCTCCGACGCTGCGTCCTACATTGCCGGCGCGCGCCTCGCGGTGCACGGCGCGAAGTGACGACAGACCGGCTCCGGGGGGCGGAGCCGGCGACAATCCACGGAGGACGGCATGGCCAACAAGATTCTGCTCATCACCGGCGGTGGGCGCGGCATCGGCCACTGCACGGCGGTGCTCGCCGCGCAGCGCGGCTGGGACGTCTGCGTCAACTACCTGTCGAACAGCGCGCGCGCCGACCAGACCGTGGACCTGGTGAGGAAGCACGGCGCGCGCGGCCTCGCGGTGCAGGCCGACGTGTCGAAGGAAGCCGACATCGTGCGCCTGTTCGAGACCTGCGACCGCGAGCTCGGACGCCTCGACGGGCTGGTCATCTCGGCCGGCATCGTCGGCCCGCGCGGACGCATCGACGAACTGACCGACGTCGCCGGCCTGGAAGAGCTCTGGACGCTGAATATCACCTCGACGCTGCTGTGCTCGCGCGAGGCCATCCGCCGCATGTCGACCAGGCACGGCGGCAAGGGCGGCGCCATCGTCAACCTGTCATCCGCCGCCGCGCATATCGGCACGCCGGGCGTCTCGGTGCCCTATGCCGCCTCCAAGGCCGCGGTCGACGCCATCACCTGGGGGCTCGGCCAGGAAGTCGCCGCCGAAGGCATCCGCGTGAACTCGGTGAGCCCCGGCGTCATCGACACCGAAATCCAGCCGCCGGGCCGCGTCGCCGAGATGGGTCCGAAGCTGCCGATGCGCCGCGCCGGCCAGCCCGAGGAGGTCGCCGCGCCGATCCTCTTCCTGCTGTCGGAGGATTCGTCCTACATCGCCGCCGCCAAGCTGCACGTGTCGGGCGCGCGCTGATGCCCGCGCTCAGACGGCGCGGTCGACCATGGCCATCATGAAGTCGCTGTAGCGCGGCCCGGCGGCGGCGCCGCGCGGCATCGCCTCGGCGAGCTGCGCCAGCGTCGCCGCCGACAGGGTCTTTTCCGTCGCAGCGATGTTGGCCTCCAGGTTGGCGATGCGCGTGGTGCCCGGGATGGGCACGATGTCGTCGCCCTGCGCCAGCACCCAGGCCAGCGCCAGTTGCGGCAACGTCATGCCGAGGCGGTCGGCGATCTTGCGGACCGCCTCGACGACGGCGAGGTTGGCCTCGAAGTTGCCCGGCTGGAAGCGTGGATCGGTGCGGCGGAAGTCGTCGGCGCCGAGCTGGTCGGCACGTTTCGCGCCGCCGGTGAAGAAGCCGCGGCCGAGCGGGCTGTAGGCGACGAAGCCGATGCCGAGGCGGCGGCAGGCTGGCAGTATCTCGGGTTCGCAGTCGCGTTCCCACAGCGAGTACTCGGTCTGCAGCGCGCTGATCGGATGCACGGCATGGGCACGCGCCAGCGTCGCCGGGCTCGCTTCCGACAGGCCGAGCCAGCGCACCTTCCCCGCCTTCACGAGGTCGGCCATCGTGCCGACGACATCCTCGATCGGTACACGCGTGTCGACGCGGTGCTGGTAGAGCAGATCGATGTGGTCGATGCCGAGCCGCTTGAGCGAGGCGTCGCACACGGCGCGGATGCGCGCGGGATTGCTGTCGGCGGCGCCGACCTTGCCCTCGGGCGAGATGTCGCGGCCGAACTTGGTGGCGATCGTCACCTTGTCGCGCCGGCCCCTCACCGCCTTGCCGACAAGGATCTCGTTGGTCCACGGCCCATAGACCTCGGCCGTGTCGAGGTGGTCGATGCCGACATCGATGGCGTGATGGACGGTGGCGATGGCCTGCTTCTCGTCCGGCGCGCCATAGGCCCAGGTCAGACCCATGCAGCCGAGACCGATGATCGAGGTTTCCAGCCCCTGCGTACCGAGTTTCCGTCGCTGCATTCCCGCCCCCGTCGATGGCCGGACGCGCGCCGGCCTTGCGCGCGGATTTTTGCATCCGCCGGCGCACGCCGCCAGCGTGGGCACAACCGGCGCGCGTGGGACGCTCAGATCTCGACGCAGACCTTGCCGAAATGCCGGCCGGCGCGCAGCCACTCCAGCGCGGCACGGATCTCGGTCAGCGGGAAGACGCGATCGACGGCAGGCCTGAGTCCGGCCAGCGCAATGGCACGCGCCATCGCCTCGACCTCGCGGCGGCTGCCGCAGGTCACACCCTGCAGGCGGACGTTCTGCGTCACCACCCGGCCGAGCGGTACTTCGGCGGCGGCGCCGGCAAGCACGCCGATCAGCGACAGCGTGCCGCCGACACGCACCGCCCGCAGCGACTGCTCCAGCGTCCCGCCGCCGCCCAGTTCGACGATGTGATCGACGCCGCGTCCGCCGGTGACGGCGCGGGCCGGGCGCGACCATTCCGGCGTCGTCGCGTAGTTGATCGCATGGTCAGCGCCGAGCGCGCGCGCCTTCGCCAGCTTCTCGTCCGACGAGGAGGTGACGATCACCTCGGCGCCAGCGAGCTTGGCGAACTGCAACGCGAACAGCGAGACGCCGCCGGTGCCCTGCGTCAGCACGACATCGCCCGGCGCGACCCGGCCCTGCGTGACGATGGCGCTCCAGGCGGTGATCGCCGCCACCGGCAGCGTCGCCGCCTCGACGAAGGACAGCCCGTCGGGCATGGCGACGAGGCCGCGCTCGGGAAACAGCCGCAGTTCGCACCCGACGCCGTCGAGCGTGCCGCCGAGCGTGTCGGCCATGGCCTCCGCCGTAAGGCCGCCATCGAGCCAGTCGGGAAAGAGGACGCCGAAGACACGGTCGCCCGCCCGGAACCGGGTCACGCCGACGCCCACCGACACCACCTCACCGGCACCGTCGGACAGCAGGGTCAGGTTGGCCGTGCGCTGGCGGCGGCCGTAGCCGCCCTCCGCCGTCACCAGATCGCGGTAGTTGAGCGAGGCGGCGCGCAGGCGCACCAGCACCTCGCCCGGCCCCGGCGCGGCGGGGTCGGGGACATCGACCACGGCGAGGTTGTCGATGCCGACCGCGCCCAGAACCGCCGCCTTCATGCTGTTCCCCTGCCTGTCCGCCGCCGGCCGAGCACGACGACGAGCTGGCCGACCGCTCCGGCCAGCGCGCGGTAGCGGCGCTCGCTCGCGGCAAGGCGGCGGGCCGTCTCGCTCTCGTCGGCGATGGCGACGGGCTTCTGCGCCGCCGCGTTCGCCACCAGCCGGTCGATCGTCGCCTGCATCTGCTGGCGCAAAACTTGCTCGCGCTCCGCCTGCTCGAACAAGCGCTCGACGCGCGCCTCAAGACGGTCGCGTTCGCGCAGCAGGCGCGTCAGCTCGGCGCGCTGCAGTTCGACGATCGCTTCCAGCGTTTCGACGGTGGCCACGACGGCACTCTCCCGAGTCGTCGTGGCGATTGTACTACGCGAGACGGCCATAGGCCGGACCGGTGTCGATGTCGCCGGCCGGCAGCCCCGACCGCCACACGCCCCAGGCGGCGGCATAGCCGCGCTCGAGCGCGCCGACGAAGCCCGCCGAATCGAACAGCGGCGACGTTGCGCGCGAGGCCGCCAGACGCGCGCGCAGGGCCAGACGCGCACCATCGTCGCGCAGCAGGCGCAGGGCGAGCGCCTCGTAGGCGGTGAGATCGCCCGTCACCAGCTCCGGCGCACCGGCAGCGGCGACGAGACCGGCGGAGACACGCGAAGCGAAGTGACGACCCTGGGCGACGATCACCGGCACGCCGGCCCACAGGGCATCGATGGTCGTCGTATGGCCGTTGTAGCGTGCGGTATCGAGCGCAAGGTCGACATGATGGAACCGCGCCATGTGCGCCGCCTTGTCCGGCAGACGGCGGGCGAACACCAGGCGCGCCGGATCGACCCCGTGGGCCGTCGCGGCCGCGCGGAGACTGGCCTGCGCGGCGCGCTGGGCCTGGGCGAGCCACAGCACCGACCCCGGCGCGGCGGCCAGCAGCCGCATCCAGCAGGCGAACACGGTGCGGTCGATCTTGAGCGGCTGGTTGAACGAGGCCAGAACCTTGCCCGCCGGCGGCAGACCCAGTGCCGCGCGGTCAGGCACGACGCCTGGCAATGGCGCCGTGTCATCGGTCGGCATGTAGGTGTGCGGCATGATCAGCCGCTTCTCGCGGAACCAGCGTGCCTCGCCGTCCGGTGCGACGGTACGGTCGACGACGACATAGTCGTAGCAGGCTGCGCCCGACGTGCCGGGATAGCCGAGGAAGGCGATCTGCACCGGCGCCGGCCTCTGGGCGACGATCTCGTGGCGATGCTGCGCCGTCCAACCGGTCAGCTCGACGAGGATATCGACACCGTCGGCATGAATGCGGTCGGCCGCCGCGGCATGGCCGAGGTCGCGGATCTCCGCGAAGCTGTCGGCCCCTTCCGCGATGGCCTTCTGGATGCCGTGTCGGTCGCCCGGACCGTAGGAGTAGACGTTGACGCGAACGTGTCGGCGATCGTGCAGCGCGAACATGCGGCGCACGAGATGACCGACCGGATGGTCGCGGAAATCGTGCGAGAGATAGCCAACGACGAGCGGCCGGTTGCCGCCGCTCGCCTGACGCCGCGCCGCGTGGTCGAAGCGCGGCGGAAAACGGCGGGCGATGTCGTCCGACCACGCCTGCGCGACGCGCAGGTTCTCGGCCGGGTCGTCGGAACGCGCGATGTTGAGGAACGGCGTCTCGGCCGGCGCGCGGCCCTGCGCGATGGCGGCGGCGGTCTGCTGATCGACCAGCGGCCCGACGGTGTCGGCCTCGTCCCAGGCGCACGCCTGCATCAGGTTGAACAGCAGGTTGTTCGAGGCGTTGCCGTCGGTCGGCCGGATGGCGTGGGCGCGGCGGAAGGCGTCGAGCGCGCCGTCATGGTCGGACAGCAGCGACAGCGCCACACCCTTGTTGTAGTGGGCGCTGAAATACTCCGGCCGCAGCGCGATGGCCTTATCGAGCAACTCGATCGACTCGCGGCGGCGCCCCGGCAACTGCATGATCACGGTGGCGAGGTTGTTGAGGATCTCGGGCGTGTCCGGCCGCTCGGCCAGCGCCGCGCGGTGCGCCGCCTCGGCCTCCTCGAAACGGCCGAGGGCGCGCAGGAAATTGGCCCAGCGCGAGCGCGTCTCGGGCCGCACCGGCTCGATCGCCAGCGCCTGCCGGTAGGCCGCCTCGGCCTCGGCGAAGCGGCCGAGGTCGTGCAGCGAGACGGCACGGATATGGGCAGCGATGGCATTCTTCGGCTGGCCCTTCAACGCTCTCGCAGCGTGGCCGGCGGCGGCGACGTGATCGCGCCGCTGATGGGCCAGAGCGGCCAGGTTGAAGGCGGCCTCGGCATGGCCCGGCGCCACGGCCAGCACACGTGCGAAGGCGCGTTCGGCCTCGCCGAAGCGCCGCCCGGCCTGCAGCGCCCGGCCGAGGACCGTCAGCATCGCCGGGTCGTCGGGCCGCCGCTTCAGGGCCTGTTCGGCCGCCGCAACGGCGGCGCGATGGTTGCCGGCGGCCAGTTCGCGTGCGGCGTCCGACGGCGGCCCCGCCGCCACGCGCGGTCCCTGCGCCATGGTCAGGCCACGGCCCGGGCGACGGGCCCGACCGGACCGTCATCGGCGACGACGATGGCGGCGGGCCGGCGTCCTTCCCGCCAGGTGCCATAGGCACGCGCGATGCCGGCTTCGAGATTGGCGACGAAGCGCCGGGCGTCGAACAGCGGGCAGACATGGCGGGCGACAAGCAGACGGTTGCGCAGATGGCTGCGGGCGACCCGATCGTGCGCCAGCGCCACGGCACGGTCGACGTAGTCGGGCAGCGTGTCGACGGCCATGTCCGGCAGGCCCGCGGCGGCGACGATGCCGGACGAAGCCCGGCCGGCGAAGGTCGGCCCGCGCACCGTCAGTACGGGCAGGCCGGCCCACAGCGCATCCACCGTCGTCGAGTGGCCGCCATAGAGCCGGGTGTCGAGGGCAAGGTCGGCGAGGCGCAGGCGGGCGAGGTGCTGGGCGCGCGTCCGCAGACGCCGGGCACGGACCAGGCGCGTCGGCGCAATGCCCGCGGCCTCGGCGCGCTGCTGCAGGTTGGCGAAGGCGGCGGAGCCCACCTGCCCCAGCCACAGCACCGACCTGGGCGCCCGACGGAGAATCTCCATCCACGCCGCGAAGGTTTCCGGGTCGGTCTTGAAGGCCTGGTTGTGGGACGCGAACACGACGGCCTCGTCGGGCAGGTCGAACTCGGCACGGCGGAAGCGCCAGGCCGACACCTTCTGGCCCGTGTCGGTCGGCATGTAGGTATGCGGCAGGATGATGAGCGTCTCGCTGAAATGCCGGTCGGCCTCCTCCGGCACGGCGGCGCGGTCGACCACCATGTAGTCGAAGAAGTCACCCCCGAGCGTGCCCGGAAAGCCGAGCCACGAGATCTGCACCGGCGCCGGCCGCTGCGCCGCGATCTCGAGGCGCGTATGCGCCGTCCACCCGGTCAGGTCGACTAGCACGTCGACGCCGTCGTCGTGGATACGCGCGGCGGCCGCGCGGTCGTCCATGTCGCGCAGGTCGACGAATGCGTCCGCGTCACGCATGAAATCGCGCCGTACGTGCGAACCATCGTCCTTGCCGTAGGAGTAGGCGTGGACGCGAAATCTCGCGCGGTCGTGCAATGCGAACAGGCCATGCACCTGATGGCCGACGGCGTGGTTGCGGAAATCGTTCGACAGGTAGCCGATGGTGAGCGGTCGCGCTCCGTCGCCGCGCGCCGCCGGGTCGTGCGTCCATGCCGGCGGGAAGCGGCGGGCGATGTCGCCGGCGCAACTGCGCGCGATGGCGGCGTTGCGTGCCCAGTCGGCGGCGCGGACAACATTGACGAAGGCCGGCTCGGGCGACGGCCGGCCGGCGGCAAGCGCCTTGTCGACGATGCGGTCGATGCGCGGCCCGAGCGCCGCCGCCTCGTCCCACAGGCAGGCGTGCCGAAGCTGATAGCCGAGCATCGGCAAGGCCTGGGCGTGCTCCGGATCGGCGGCGACGGCGTCGCGGTAGGCGGCGATGGAGGGCTCGAGGCGTTCGAGGGTCTGCAGTGCGGCGCCACGGTTGAAATGGGCGTCGGCCATGTCCGGCTTGAGGGCCACGGCACGCTCGAGGGCGACCAGCGCGTCCTCGGCCCGTCCCGGCAGACCGAGCAGCAGCGCCCCGAGGTTGTTCCACAGCAAAGGCGCATCGGGTGCCGCCTCAAGCCCCCTGCGATAGGTCGCCTCGGCCTCGGCGGGCCGGCCGCGCGAGGCGAGCAGCCGGCCGAGATCGGCCATCGCCGCCGCCGCTTCGGGATCGGCCTCGGTCACGCGCCGGAACGCCGCCTCGGCCTCCGCGTCGCGGCCGAGGCGCTGCAGCGACAGCGCCCGGCCGTAGTTGGCGGCGAGGTGGTCGGGCTTCGCCGCCACGGCGAGATCGGCGGCAGCCAGCGCGCCCCACCAGTCGCCCGCCGCGAACAGCAGGGTGGCGAGGCCGAGGGCCGCCTCGAAATGCGTCGGCTTGAGCGCCACGGCACGACGCCAGGCGGCGATGGCGGCCGGCGTATCGTTGCGCTGGCGAGCGAGGCTGCCGAGGTTGAACTGCGCTTCCGCGTCGTCCGGGTCGAGCGTCGTTGCGCGCGCGAACGCCTCCTCGGCCTGCTTCGGATGGCCGGCCTGGATCAGCGCTACGCCCAGATTGTTCCACCAGCCGGCCCGCTCCGGCTCGACCCGCACCGCCAGGCGGAACAGCCGCACCGCGTCGGCCGGACGCGACACCTGCAAGGCCAGCAGGCCGAACATCGACAGCGCCTCGCCGTGGCGCGGATCGGCGCGCAGAGCCTCCTGATAGGCGTCGTGTGCCGCCTGCACCCGGCCCGCCTGATGATGCTCGACGGCGGCCGCGAAGTGACGCGCCGCCTCCTCGGGCCTCGCCGGGGCCCGCTGCCGTGTAATAGTCTCCGCCATCGCCCGGCCGTTATTCCATTGCCGGGGCCTGTTCGCCAAGAGAATGTCCCGGGAGGACACGTGCCATGCCGCGGTACAACGGTCCGGTCATCGACACCCACCACCACCTGTGGCGCGCCGACAACGGCTTCATCACCGCCCCCGTGGGCGCCCGCATGTATGCCGAGGATGCCGCGCCGATCCGCCGCCCCTACCCGGTCGAGGAACTGATCGAGGATTTCGCCGGCCACAACGTCGTCAAGTCGGTGCACGTCCAGACCAACGGCTATGCAGACCCGATGGACGAGCCGCGCTGGCTGCAGCAGACCGCCGACCGCGCCGGCTATCCGCACGCCATCGTCCCCTACGCCGACATGACCGACCCGAATCTCGGCCGCCATCTCGACGCGCTGGCCAAGCTGCCGAACGTGCGCGGCGTGCGCCACCAGCTCTGCTGGGACGTGAAGGTGAAGAACCGCTACGTCGACCGGCCGGACCTGTGCTGGACGCCCGAGTTCCGCCGCGGCGTCGCCATGCTGAAGGACTACGACTTCAGCTTCGACCTGCAGGGCTTCCCGCTGCAGTTCTCCGGCTTCGCCGACCTCGTGCGCGCCAACCCGAAGACCAGGTTCGCGCTGATCCACGCCGGCCATATCGAGGACACCAGCGCCGAGGGCATCGCCTACTGGCGCGACGGCCTGCGCTGGCTGGTCGACCTGCCGAACCTGCACATCAAGTGTTCGGGTCTCAACATGTTCGCCCGCAACCTCGACCCGGCGCGCATCTACATCGCGCTGGCGACGGTGATCGACATGTTCGGGCTCGACCGCTGCTTCTACGGCAGCAATTTCCCGATGGAGAAGATCTGGGTCACCTACGACGCCTACATCTCCACCTACAAGGACGCGCTTGCCCATATGTCGGAAGCCGACCAGCGCGCGTTCTTCCACGACAACGGCGCGAAGTTCTACCGCATCTGACGCACGCTCCCCGATCAGCGCCCGAAAGCCGCCTTCAGGGCGGCGATCGAGCGCGCAAGGGCGGCACCCGAGGCGTCGATCAGCTTGCCGTAGTGCCAGTAGCCATGGACCATGCCCTCCATGCAGGCATAGTCGACCGGCACGCCGGCGGCGGCGAGGCGGTCGGCGTAGCGGCGGCCGTCGTCGCGCAACGGGTCGAACTCGGCGGTGATGATCTGCGCCGGCGGCAGGCCGGCGAGGTCCGGCTCCAGCGCCGGCGACAGGCGCCGGTCGGCCCGGTCGGTGCCGGCGGGCACGTATTGCGCGCGGTACCACTCGACCTGCGCGCGGGTGAGGAAATACTCCTCGTCGAGCAGCGCGTAGGACGGTTCGCCCTGAACGAAGAACACGTCCGTCCACGGGTAGATCAGCATCTGGTAGGCAAGCCTCGGCCCGCCCTCCCGACGTGCCTGCTGCGCCATCACCGCGGCGAGGTTGCCGCCGGCGCTCTCGCCGCCGACGGCGATGCGCGCCGGATCGCCGCCGAGGCGTGCTGCGTTGTCCGCGAGCCAGCGCAGGCCGGCCCAGCAATCCTCCGGCGCGGCGGGAAAGGGATGCTCGGGCGCCATGCGATAATCGACCGAGGCGACGATGCAGGGCACGTCGCGGCTGAGTAGCCGACATTGCGGGTCGCGGCTCTCGATGGAGCCAATGACGAAGCCGCCGCCATGGATGAAGTAGAGCATCGGCAACGCCCCCGCATGGCCGCTACCGGGGTGGTAGAGGCGCAGGCGGATGGCGCCGCGCGGCCCCGGCACCTCGACATCCTCGACCCTGCCGATCTCTGCCGGATCGAAGTTGAGCGGCTCGATGAAGCGGTCGTAGGCCGCCCGCGCCTCGGCCGGCGGCAGGGCACGCAGCGGCAACGGCGCGGCGGCGAGGCGGTCGAGCAGGGCGCGGGCCTGCGGGTGGACGGGCATCATCACCTCCGGCTGGTTCGGCCACTCTAGCCACTGCCCGGCGGGGCGCACAGGCGGGCGATTGCGCCGGCCGGCGAAGGCCTGTATCTCCGACCGGCCCATTGCCAGCGGGGAGGCGGATATGGCGGTACGGACGGAGACGCGCGGCGCGGTCGGCGTCATCACCCTCGACAATCCGCCGGTCAATGCCTTCGACCAGGCGCTGCGGCAGGGCCTCTTCGACGCCATAGCGAAGCTCGATGGCGAGCCGGCGGTGAAGGCCATCGTCATCGCCTGCGCCGGGCGCACCTTCGCCGCCGGCGCCGACATCAACGAATTCGACGGCGGCGTCGCCGCGCCGCACCACCGCGACGTCTTCAACCGCGTCGAGCAGGCCTCGAAGCCGGTCGTGGCAGCGCTGTTCGGCACCACGCTGGGCGCCGGCCTCGAACTCGCCGTCGCCTGCCACTGGCGCGTCGCCACCGCGGACGCGCGGCTGGGCCTGCCGGAGATCAATCTCGGCATCGTGCCGGGCGCCGGCGGCACGCAGCGCCTGCCGCGCCTCGTCGGCGTGCGCAAGGCGATGGACATGCTGGTCACCGGCACGCCGGTGGGCGCGGCCGAGGCGCAGGCCGACGGTCTCGTCGACGCCATCGTGCCGGCGCCGGCGGTCGACGGCGCCGTTGCCTTCGCCGAGGCGCTGGTCCGCGACGGCAAGGCGCCGCGCCGCACCGCCGACAGCACGTTGGATGCTTCCGGGCTGGAGGAGGCCATCGCGGCGTCACTCAAGGCCGCCGGCCGCCGCCTCGCCGGCCGCACCACGCAGCACGGCAATGCCGAGGCCGTACGTGCCGCCGCAACCCTGCCCTTCACCACCGGCATGGTGCGCGAGAAGGAAATCTCCGACGTCTCCCTCGCCAGCGCCGAATCGAAGGCGCTGCGTCACCTCTTCCTCGCCGAGCGCCGGGTCGCGCGCGTTCCCGGCCTGTCGCGCGACGTGGCACCGCTGCCACTGGGCCGCATCGCCATCATCGGCGGCGGCACGATGGGCTCCGGCATCGCCACCTCCTGCGTCAACGCCGGCCTGCCGGTGACGATGCTGGAGACGGACGCGGCGCGCGTCGAGCGAAGCCTCGGCCTCGTGCGCGGCAACCTCGATGCGGCGGTCAAGCGCGGCCTCATCACGGCCGACGAGGCGGCAAAGCGCGGCGCGCTGATCACTGGCACAACCAGCTACGCCGACCTCGCCGCCGCCGACCTCGTGATCGAGGCGGTGTTCGAGAACATGGAGGTGAAGAAGAAGGTCTTCGCCGAACTCGACAAGCACGCCCGAGCCGGCGCCGTCCTCGCCACCAACACCTCGACGCTCGACATCGACGAGATCGCGGCGGTGACGAAGCGGCCGGAGGCGGTGCTCGGCCTGCACTTCTTCGCACCCGCCCACGTCATGCGCCTGCTCGAGATCGTGCGCGCGGCGAAGACCGATCCAGCGGTGCTCGCCACCGGCGTCGACCTGGCGAAGAAGCTGCGCAAGGTCGGCGTCGTCGTCGGCGTCTGCTTCGGTTTTGCCGGCAACCGCATGTTCATTGACGGCTACATGCGCGAGGTCGAGGTGCTGCTGCTGGAGGGCGCGGCGCCGGAGCGCATCGACAGGGCGCTGACCGACTGGGGCATGGCCATGGGGCCCAACGGCGTCAACGACCTGTCGGGCACCGACATCCTCGCCGACGTGCGCGCCCAGCTCCTGGCGCGCGAGCACCGGCCGGAGCCGTATCTGGTCGTCACGCCCGAACTGGCTAAGGCTGGACGGCTCGGCATCAAGGCCGGCAAGGGTGTCTACCGCTACGGCGAGGACGGCCGCACGCCGCACCCCGACCCGGAGACGGCGGCGATCATCCGCCGCGTCGCCGAGGAACGCCAGGTGCGCCAGCGCAGCGACATCACCGATGACGAGATCGTCGAGCGCACCGTCCTGCAACTCGTCAATGTCGGCGCGCAGCTTCTCGACGAGGGCATCGCCGCGCGGCCGTCCGACCTCGACGTCATCTTCGCCACCGGCTATGGCCTCGGCCGCCATCGCGGCGGCCCGATGCACTATGCCGATCAGATCGGCCTGCGGCAGGTTCTCGCCCGCATGCGCCACTGGCAGGAGCGCTACGGCGAGCCCTGGCGCCCGGCACCGTTGATCGAGCGGCTGGTGCAACAGAAGAAGAGCTTCGCCGACCTCGACCGCGAGTCGCTGAAGGACTGAGCGCGCCGCGAGGCGCCCTCGTCCTTCGACAGGCTCAGGACGAGGACGGTCGGTAGCGACGGTGCGCCGGCGGCAGTCCATGCCGGCCGCGCCTTCCCACTATCCTCGTCCTGAGCCTGTCGAAGGACGGGGATGCAACACGAACGGCGGCGCGGCTTCGTCCGCGCGCAGGCTACTTCGGCTTCTCGACGATGCCGAGCTGGACGAGATAACCGAGCGTATCGAACTCGTCCCATTCCTCGACGACCTGTCCGTCGCGGATGCGCATGACGTTGTAGGTGACGCTGTCGAACTTCCTGCCGCTCGCCGGCCGGCCCATGTAGGGGCCGTCCTGGGTGCCGGTGATCCGCAGCCAGTTGAACAGCATGTCCCCCTCGGCGATCTGCATGACCACCACGGGGTTGAAATCGGGGAAGGCCTGCTTCACCGCCGCCTGGCCGCGCACATGGGCGGCCTTGTCGACCGGTCCCGGCAGCAGCGGGTAGTGGAAGACGTGGTCCTCGCTCATCAGGTCGGCGACCGCCTGCAGGTTGCCCTTGCCGAACTCCTCGAAGAACTTGCGGCCGACCGCCTTGATGTCCTCGTTCGCCATGCCGGTTCACTCCTTCCGTGCCGGCCGCACCATAGCCGCTGCCGGCCTTGCCGGCGAGTAGCGCATACTGGCGGCGACGCGGCGCACTGCTCTAGGATCATCCGGTCTGTCGGAGGATGGTCATGGGTGCTGTCCGACTGCCACTGTTTGCCGTGGCGCTTTTCGGGCTGTTGCTCGCCGGTTGCATTCCGCTGCCGCAGGTCGCCGACGAGCCGCCGCGCGCCACCGAGGTGTTCGACGTCGCGTGGGAGCCCGTTGCCACCTGCCTGCGCCGCCGCCTCAAGGAAGGCTACGGCGAGGAGTACGAGATCGACTGGGTGCTGACGCGGCCCGAGCGACTGGTGGTCATCACCGCGCGCAACCGCACGCTCGACGGCGGCGTCGCCGCCGGCACATCGTGGCTGGTGACCGTGACCGGGCGCGACGACGGCAAGACGCAGGTCGAGGCGCGCACGCGCTGGATGCCGGTGATCGACACGCTGCCCGCGACCTACGACGCCATTCTCGCCCGCTGCACCAAGCCGGCAGCGCCACCCGACACCTAGGGTCGGCCCTTCCCATCGCTACGTGGGATCGGTCGGTGCATCGATGGGCGCCGGCCCCCGCCCGCTGTGGGTGAAGCGTCCGATGTGACGGCGTATAAACGCCGCCGAACGAAAAGCGGCGGCCACCCCGGCACGCGGAGACGAACGCCATGAAGCGCAGCACCGACAGGATTCTCACCACCCATACCGGCAGCCTGCCGCGGCCCAAGGCCGTGGTCGACCTGATGCTGGCCGAGGTCGACAGGCCCGGCTCGCAGGCGAAGGCGCTCGACACGGCGGTCGCCGCGGCGGTGAAGGAGGTCGTCGCCAACCAGGTGAAGGCAGGCATCGACATCGTCAACGACGGCGAGCAGGGCCGGGCCGACTACACCGTCCACGTCAAGGACCGCCTGACCGGCTTCGAGGGCCCGTCGGCGGAGATCGCCGGCACGGTGAACAACGAGTTTCCCGAGCTCAACGAGATGCTCGCCCGCTTCGCCTCGCCCTTCACCAACCGCCCGGCCTGCAACGGCCCGGTCGGCTGGAAGGACTGGGATGCGGCGCAGGCCGACATCGACCGCTGCAAGGCGGCCGTCGCCGGCGCGAAGTGCGAGGAGGGCTTCATGACCTCGCCCTCACCCGGCCAGATCGCGCGCTACCTGCGCAACCAGCACTACAAGACCAACGAGGAGTACATGTTCGCGCTCGCCGACGTGATGAAGCGCGAATACGACGCCATCGCCGCCGCCGGCCTGATCCTGCAGGTCGACTGCCCCGACCTCGCGCTCAGCCGCTCGACCGTGTTCAAGCACATGGACCTCGCGGAGTTCCGCAAGACCATCGCCGTGCACGTCGAGACGCTGAACCACGCCACCCGCGACATCGCGCCCGAGCGCATGCGCATGCACATCTGCTGGGCCTCGACCTTCGGCCCGCACCACGACGACGTGCCGCTGAAGGACATCGTCGACATCGTGCTGAAGGGCCGCCCGGCGGCCGTGTCCTTCCCCGGCGCCAACCCGCGCCACGGCCACGAATGGAAGGTGTGGCGCGAGGTCAGGCTGCCGGCCGGCAAGGTGATCGTTCCCGGCGTCATCGACTCGACCTCCAACTTCGTCGAGCACCCGGAACTGGTCGCCGACCGCATCGTGCAGTACGCCGGCGCCGTCGGCCGCGAGAACATGCTGGCCGGCGTCGACTGCGGCTTCGGCACTTTCGCCGGCCGCGTGCAGGTCGACAGCAAGATCGTCTGGATGAAGCTGCAGTCGCTCGCCGAAGGCGCCGCCCTGGCCTCGAAGCAGCTTTACTGAGGCGCCAGCACGCGGGCGAGAAAGGCGCGCACGTCCTCGCGCGCCACCGCCCAGGCGGCGGCGTTGCCGCCGGTCGTGGCGCCCTTGCCGTCGTAGGGCTCCGGGCTGTTGCGCTCCGCGACGTAGCGCACGGGCGATTCGCTATCGAAGGAATGATGGGCGCCGGGGTAGATGCGGATGTCCACGGCGTGGCCGGCAGCGGCGCTCGCCTCGGCCATGCGGCGGCAGTGTTCGGCCGGCGTCCAGTCGTCGGCCTCGCCGGCGAGAATCAGCAGCGCGCCGGTGGGGCGGTAGACACCGAAATAGCCGGTGACGGGACCGACATTGCCGTTGTGGCGCGCGACGTTCCAGCCGCCCAGCCGCATGCCGCAGCGCGGGTAAAGCGCCACGCCGGCGACGAAACCGTCGGCGCGGGCCGTGTCGAGCGGCGTGCCGGCGGATCCCGGCGGCAACAGCGCAGTCAGCGTCGTCGCGCCACCGTGCGAGCCGCCCATGACCGCGATCCGTCGACCGTCGACGAAGGGCAGGCTCCGCAGATAGGCGAGCGCACCATAGGCATCCGCGACACGGTCGGCAAAGCCGACGCCCTGCTGGCGCGTCACCGGCACGGTACAGATGCCGTCGGGATGGCCACGTGGCCCGAAGCTGTCGGGAATGATGACGGCGTAACCTTGCGCCACCAATTCACTGGCCCAGCGGCGCGGCGCGCCGCTCGACTTCGGACCGAGGCCGCTGCAGTCGTGCAGCATGACCACGGCCGCGAACGGGCCGTCGCCGGGCGGCTTCAGCAGCGTCGCGGGAATCGCCGCGCGGCCGCCGACGGGCGTGACCGACACGGTTTCGTCGGCCGCCGCGGCGCCGGCCAAGACCAGCAGCGCCGCGGCCAACACCGGACCGACGAGATGCCGGCCGGCGCGCATCGCCTCAGTGCTTGCCGAAGGGCACGTCGTCTATGCCTTCGCGCTCCTCCAGGCCGGCCATGCCGCGCAGGATCTCGAAGAACGCCACCGTGTCCTTCTCGCCGTAGCCCTTCTCGTAGGCCATCTGCAGCACCTGCGACCAGACGCTGGTCAGCAGCATCGGCGCGCCGAGGCGCTGGCCCTGCTCGAGCATCAGGCGGGAGTCCTTGAGCGAGATCTTCACCTGCCCCTGCTTGGAATAGTCGGCGGCGATCATCTTTGGGCCCTTGTCCGACATCGTCTTGGAACCCGAGGCGCCGTCCTGCAGCACGGCCAGCAGGTTGGGCAGGTCGAGCCCGGCCTTGTCGCCGAGCACGAGTCCCTCGGCCATCGCCAGGCGGTTGCCGGCAAGCACGAGATTGATGACCAGCTTTGTCCGCGCACCGGCGCCGACCGGGCCCATGTGATAGGCGGCGCGGCTGAAGCCGGCGAAGACGTGGCGGCAGGCCTCGAAATCCTCCTTGCGGCCGCCGGCGATGATCACGAGATCGCCGGCCTGCGCCATCGTGCTGGTGCCGCTGACGCAGGAGTCGAGAAAACGGATGCCGCGCTTCTCCATGTCCACGGCGAGGCGTTCGGAGTCCTCCGGCCGCGCCGTCGTGGTGTCGCAGACATAGAGGCCTTCGGCTGCGCCCTCGGCGATGCCGCCCGCGCCGAGCATCACCTCGCGGCCGATGTCGCTGGTCGGCACCGAAACGACGAGGTGCTTCACCCCTTTCGCCGCCTCGGCCGGCGTCGCCACGGGGTGCCCACCCTTCTCCTTCAACTGGTCCATGCGGCGCGGGTCGACGTCGAAGCCCTGGATGATGAACTGCGACTTGCGCAGATTGTGGATGAAGGCCTGGCCCATCAGGCCCATGCCGACGATACCGATCCGCTCCGCCATGACCGACGCTCCTCCGCTACGGCAAATTTGGCCGGCATCCTCGGCCCTCCGGCGGCCGGCCGCAACCGCGCGCTTGGCCCACCGGGCGACGACATCCGCCTTGCCCGGGCCGGCCCGGGCCCCGAGACTGGGTGCCCGGCGGACGGACGGAGTGCATGATGGGCGATGAGACCGGCTTTGCTGCGGAGGGCGGCTGCACCTGCGGCGGCGTGCGCTACCGCCTGACCGCACCGCCCCTGTTCGTGCACTGCTGCCACTGCACCTGGTGCCAGCGCGCCTCCGGCTCGGCCTTCGCCACCAACATCCTGATCGAGACGGCGCGGGTGACCGTGCTGAGCGGCGCGACCGTCCGCACGACGGCGCCCTCCCCGAGCGGCCGCGGCCAGGCCTTCCTGCGCTGCCCGGGCTGCGGCGTGACGCTGTGGAGCCACTATCTACGCATGGGCGAGCACATCGCCTTCGTGCGCGCCGGCACGCTGGAGGACCCGTCCGTCGCGCCGCCCGACATCCACATCTACACGTCGACGAAGCAGCCCTGGGTGACACTGCCCGACGGCGTGCCGGCGGTGCCGGAATACTATCGCGCCGACGAGATGTGGCCGGCCGACAGCCTCGCCCGCTTCGCGGGGGCGCTGCGCTAGCACCGTCGCCTTCAGCGTCGATTGATCGGTCGTCCGGCGGGGCCTAGGCTGCCTGACACGCCGGATGCAGGCAGGGCCGGAGAAGCCCGCCGCGCCGGCCCTGCCAGGGGAGGACACCGACATGGCCCGCCGCATCGTCGATCTCAGCCTCGAGATCGAGGACAACATGCCGTCGCACAAGTATTTCCAGAGCCCGGTCTACCTGACCTCGATGACGCACGAGTCGACGAAGGCGATGGGGCTCGGCACGCCCGACGACCCGATCACCTTCCAGACCAACTTCATCAGCACGCTCGACCATGTCGGCACGCATGTCGACGCCTACCGCCACTTCAACCCGAACGGCGCGACGATCGACAAGATGCCGCTCGACCTGTTCATGGGCAAGGCGGTGTGCCTCGACCTGCGCCACATCCCCGACCTCGGCGACATCGACGTCCCCGATCTGGAGAAGGCCGAGAAGCAGGCGGGCGTGAAGATCGACGGGCACATCGTCCTGATGTGCACCGGCCTGCACAAGCGCCACTACCCGAACCCCGAGGTCTGCGTCAGCAATCCCGGGCTGACGGCCGAGGCGACGAAGTGGCTGCACGCGCGCGGCTCGCGCCTGCACGGCGTCGAGGGCCCGTCGACCGACAAGCCGTCGGACAAGCTGTTCGCCCAGCACCGCACCTGCCGCGACCTCGGCATCACGCACATGGAGTGGCTGGTGAACCTCGAGGAGCTGCTCGGCCAGGGCGAGTTCGAGTTCTTCGGCGTGCCGATCAAGTTCAAGGGTGGCTCGGGCTCGCCGATCCGCGCCTTCGCCATCCTCGACTCCTGAAGTCGGGAAACGGCGGCGAGGGGACAGAGAGGGAAAAGGAACGGACATGGCGCATGTCCTCGACTGGATGGAGGCCGGCGAGATGCGGCTGCGCATCGCGCGGCGCGAGATCTCGCCGGTCGAGGTGACGCGGCGGGCGCTGGAGCGCGCCGAGGCGGTGCAGAAGACGCTCAACCCGTTCTTCTTCCTGCGCCCGGAAAAGGCGCTGGAGGAGGCGCGTGCGGCCGAGCGCGCCGTGATGGCGGGCGGCGCGCTGGGGCCGCTGCATGGCATCCCCTTCTCGGTGAAGGATCTCATCGCCGTGGGCGGCGAGCGCTACGCCTCGGGCTCGCTGACGATGAAGGACAACATCGCGCCGGCCGACGCACCCTCGGTCGCCCGCGCCCGTGCGGCCGGCGCTATCCTCATCGGCAAGACCACAACCAGCGAGTTCGGCTGCAAGCCGGTCGGCGAATCGCCGCTCACCGGCATCACGCGCAACCCGTGGAACCCGGACAAGACCCCGGGCGGATCGAGCGCCGGGGCAGCGGCGTCCGTCGCCGCCGGGGTCACGCCCTTCGCCCTCGGCACCGATGGCGGCGGCTCGGTGCGCATACCTGCCGCCTTCACCGGGCTTGCCGGCATCAAGGGCACCTTCGCCCGCGTGCCGGTGTGGCCGACCTCGGCAACCCCGACGCTCGCCCATGTCGGGCCGATGGCGCGCACGGTGCGTGACGCGGCCCTGCTGTTCTCCGCCATCGCCGGCTACGACGCGCGCGACCCCTTCGGCATCGCCGGACCGGTACCCGACGTGCTCGCCGCCTGCGACCGCTCCGTCGCGGGTATGCGCGTCGCCTGGAGTCCCACCCTCGGCTACGCGAAGCCTGACGCCGAGGTCGTGCGCCTGACCGAGGCCTGCGCACGCCGCTTCGAGCAGGCCGGCGCCACGGTGGAGACGGTCGAGCGCGTCTTCGAGACCGATCCTGCCGAGATCTGGGCCGCGGAGTTCTATGCCGGCGTCGGCATCCGGCTGCGCGAGGTGATGGAGAAGCGGCGCGACATGCTCGACCCGCAGGTCGCCGCCATCCTCGAACCGGCGCTGTCGCAGGACATGCGCGACTACTACACCAAGGTGTTCGCGCGCTACGCCCTGCGCGAGCGCGTGACGGCGTTCTTCACGAAGTACGATGTGCTGCTGTCGCCGGTGATCCCGGTGTCGTCGCTCGACATCGGCAAGATCATGCCGGACCGCTACGCCGGCACCAACCCGGTGACGTGGATCGGCTACACCTATCCGTTCAACCTGACCGGCCAGCCGGCGGCCGCCGTTTGCGCCGGCATCGCCGGCGACGGCATGCCGGTCGGCCTGCAGATCGTCGGTCCGCATCTCGGCGAGGCCGACGTCGTGCGCGCCGCCGCCTTCGTCGAGCGCACGGACAAGCCCGGCTACAACCTCTCGCACTACGAGCCGTAGCGGCCCGCGACGCGCGGCGCGGGAGCGGCCGGACGCCTCAGTGGCGCGCTTTCGCCTTGCCCTTGCGCTCGGCCTCGTCGAGCGCCTTGCGCGCCTTGCCCTTCACCGCTGCCTCGGCCTCGGCCGCCGCCGGTGCTGGATCGTTGTTCTTCAGGTAATCCTTGAGGTCGCCGCGATAGCGGCGCGCGGCCGCGTAGTCGCCCTCGCCCTGCACCTTGTCCTGCCGGTCCTTGCCACTCATGTCGCACCCGTCGCTGGTTTCGGCCACGGCGTCGCGGGGCGCGCCCGCCGCCGTCTCCCTTCGGCAATGCGCGGCGCCTGCCGGTGGTTCCAAGGCGCTGCCGTGGCACATGCGCCGTGCCGCCGCCCCTGTTAGGGTGCCGCCCATGCTTGGTCTCTTCGGCTTGTTCGGGCGTTCGCGGACGATGCGCCGGCTCGACGACGCCCTGCGTGACGCCGGGGTGCATCAGCGTGCCCTGCCCGATGCGGTCAAACTGGCAATCCTCAAGCTGCTCGGCGGGACGCGCGGCGACGGGCCGGACGCCGCGGCCTGTACCGACGCGGCCGAACTGGTCGGCTACTGCGTGCTCGGCGCGCAAGGCTTCCACGAAGGCGCCGGCCTCGCCCGTACCGAGGCGGTGGAAACCCGCATCAATGCCGCGCTCGCGGACGGCGGCAGCCTCGATGCCCGCCTCGTCCTGCTGACGCTTCATTCCGGCACGATCCAGGCAAGCGTCGTCGACCGCTACGACCTGCGCGCGGACGAGGCCGGATCGCCGGACTGACGGAAATGTCGGGAAGAGTGGTGCCCGGGGGCGGATTCGAACCACCGACACGCGGATTTTCAGAAACATTCCGGCTCTGAACATGGTTCCTCATAGATAGACATCAACGCCAACGAACACATTGATAAAGCTTGATTATTTTAGAATTCGGTGCTCATACTGGAACTCTGTTGATCCCCGCTTAGTAGAATGATTTCGTTACCCATGGTTACCTACGGATGGGCACCTGATATGCACTAGGGACAAACGGAAGCGGTGGAAATTGTCGTGCCGACTGCCAATCCCGCACCACGGAGATCGAGCCTCACCGACCTTGTCGCCAGACGCATCAAGCCGCCGGCAAAGGGCCAGGTCGACCACTTCGACAAAGGTTATCCTGGTCTCGCCCTTCGCGTTTCCTACGGCGGTCGGCGCACCTGGGTTTATTTCTACCGACTGTATGGCAAACAGCACCGCCACACCCTAGGCACATACCCGGCGATGGAGGTGGGCGACGCGCACGACGCGTGGCGCGCAGCGCGTGATCTTGTTCAGAACGGCATCGATCCTGCCGTCGCCAAGGCTGGCTGCCGCGCCATGATGGCCGTCGGTCGCCGTGCCTGGCAGGACGTCGGTATCCGGCAGCGTGCTTCCTTGGCGGATGCCGTAAATTGAACCGCTGCACGCAGCCGGACAACGATCAAAGGCTGCGCTCCGTATCCTGGTTACGCAGGCCAGCGGCAGCATCGGCATCGGCGCGAGCCACTATGCGCGCGCGGCATGGTCAAGGGCGCGCCGGGCATCCTGTGGAAGGCGCCTGATGCCGCGATCGACTGTGGTTCGCCATGACGGACCGCGGTCACGCGCCTCGACAAAGGCCTCCGCAAGTTCATCCGGGCGGTCGTCGGCGAGCACCCTGATCAAAGCGGCGGCCTGTTCGATGTCCTTGGCTGCTTTCGATGTGGCTACGGAGGCGCGTCGGACTGCCACGATGAGCTTGTGGATCGCATAACGCGCCGGTTGCGGCACGGCGAGCAGTACACCCGAGCGATAGAGAGCCGCGGCCTGCACGGGCTGATGGATCAGGTAGTCGAGGAAGCGGAGCGGCTGCGCATAGGCGCCAAGCGCCGGCAACTCGACCGGCTCGTCCCGGTCCGGGCCCTCGTTGGGCGTCAGCAGCTCGACCAGGACGCCGCTCTCGCGGTCCCGCCAGGCCGTCGGGTGCTCGTACAGGTTCGGCCGCGCCATGAACGGCCCGATCCTGCGCAAGGCCTCGCCAAGATCCGGATCGAGCCGGTCATCGAGGGCGACAGAAATGGACGCGAATGCCGCGAGATCGATGTCCTCGGTGACGGCGTGCGCCTCCCGGAAGTCGACGCCAAGGAGGGCGGGGTAGCAGCGGAAGGCGTGCGTACCGACCACGACCGCACGGAGCCGGAAGAGGCCGGCCTTCGACAACGCGAACAGCACCTTGCCCGTCTGGGCGTCAACGGCCGGCAGGCCAGCGGCCCGGCACATCCGGGCGAGTTGGCCGCGTTGCAGGTCACGCGCCCGCTTGTCCTGGTTGATCGCCTGCGCGCGCTCGACGCGGGCTCGTACCTCGTCCGTGTCCGGCCCAAGATACCGCTCGGTCACACGCGCGCCCATGCGCTGTACGGCGTACCAGTATTTGCGGCCGCCGCGCTCCCGGAGGACAGGCGTGCCGCCGGCGTCCAGGATGGATTCCTCCTGGAGGCGCGCCAGCAGATCCGCGTAGGCGGTCTGCGCCGTCAGCGGTAGCCGTCGGTAGGGTGCATCGGCAGCCATCTCGATCTTGCCCAACAAAAACATTTCTTGTTGGGCAATCTGGCGCCGCCGGGGGCAAAAAGCAACGTCTGCGTGTCATTCCCGTCCGTGAGAGGCGGATGACCGGCCCCATCAATGCGAAAAGTGATCGCCGAGCATTTCGGCCATCGTCGCACATGGCACCACGAGCCGACACATAGCGTCATCTGTTCGCAGTGCAGCCTTGTCAGGCAAGTTCATGTGCATGGTGCGATGACGGAATCGGGAACATGCGACTGGGACCAGGCCGAACGCACGATGCGACCGGGCGACGATTGCGCGAGCGGCGCGTACCGACGGGCAAGGTGAAGCGGCCGACCGCGCGCGACCTGATCTGGCTCGACAAGCTGCAGCGTCACGGTCCCCTGCCGTCCTCGTATCTGCACGCCTACGGTACGAGTCGGCCCTGCGTGCCGGCGTCGATGGACGGTACGACGCTCAAGCCGGCGCTTCCGCCATGCACGAGGGCCGTGCTTTTCGCCGCCGGATCATGATCCAGTTCGACGAGCGACCCGTCGGGGAGCACGCGCGAGACGGTCGGGCGGCCCGAACGCCCGGCACTGCTTCCTGATACGGGTTTGCGGTTCTCCATGATGCAAAGGTACGCGACCGCGGACCGACACCTCAGGGCCGGAAACTGGCCTTTGGCGCAACTGTCCGTGTCCTCCGGCGAACCGCCCGTCAGCGTATCCTGTCGGGGAGGAGATTCGCGCGCGCGGGAAGCCGCTGGTAGAATCGTCTCGCTTTTCCCTCATGCGTTACTTCATCTACTGCCGCAAATCGACCGAGGCGGAGGACCGCCAGGTCATGTCCATCGATTCCCAGCGCGCGGAGATCGAGCGGCTGGTCCGCGGCCAGCCGGACATCGAGGTCGCCGGCGTCCTCGAGGAGTCGTGCAGCGCCAAGGCGCCAGGGCGGCCGGTCTTCAACGACATGCTCGCCCGCATCGAGCGCGGCGAGGCGCAGGGCATCGTCGCGTGGCATCCGGACCGTCTGGCGCGCAATTCCATGGACGGCGGCCGCGTCATCTACCTGCTCGACCAGGGCATTCTCAAGAATCTCCGCTTCGCCTCCTTAACCTTCGAGAACAACCCCCAGGGCAAGTTCATGCTGTCGATCATCTTCGGCTACTCGAAGTACTATGTGGACAATCTCAGCGAGAACGTGAAGCGGGGTATCCGGGCGAAGATCGACCGCGGCTGGCGGCCCAACCGCGCGCCGCTCGGCTACCGCAACGACCGTACGACCGGAACGATCCTGCCGGACCCCGTCCGCCTGCCGCTGATTCGGCGCATGTTCGACCATGTGCTGATGCATGGCACTTCAGCGCACACGGTCGCACGCCTTGCCCGCGAATGGGGATTCCGGACGCCACAGACCCGGCGCGCGGGCGGGCGCCCGATCACGAACAGCACGGCCCATCGTATTCTCACGGACCCGTTCTACGCCGGCCTCATCGTCTGGAACGGCGAGACCTATAGCGGCGCCCACGACCCGATCGTGACCCTCGCCGAGTTCCAGCATGTCCAGCGGGTCGTGCGCCGCCCCGACCGACCGCGTTCCTATCGCAAGGAATTCGACTTCACCGGCCTGATCCGGTGCGGTGGCTGCGGCGCCCAAGTGACCGCCGAGCACAAGGTGAACAGGTACGGCGCCCACTACACCTACTATCACTGCACGCACCAGCGGCCGGCGGTACCGTGCCGGCAGGGCTCCGTCCGGGCGGAGGAACTCGAGCGGCAGATTGCGGTGTTCCTCGCCCGGTTGCGCCTGCCCGACATGATTCATAACCTCGTCCGCGATGCGTTCCGGTCGGAAGACCGGAACCCCGACACCGCCGCCAAGGCCGAGCGCGCCTCGCTTCAATCCGCCCTGCGTGCGACGGAGAAGGCGCTCGCCAACCTGACGCACCTGCGTGTCCAGGAGTTGATCGGCGACGAGGAGTTCAAGGCGGAGCGCGGGAAGCTCTCGTCCGAGGCGTCCGGACTGCGTGAGCGGCTTGGCCGCCTGAACGAGGCCCGTTCGACATTCGAACCCGTGGCGATGTTCCTTTCGTTCAAGAACAAGGCCGTGGATTGGTTCCGCGACGGCGACCGGGAGTCGAAACGGCTGATCTTCACTGCGACGTGTTCGAACCCGACGCTGATCGACAAAATACTCAGCGTTGACGCCAGATTACCGTTCTCGTTCGTGGGCAATTCAGGCACCTGTCCAGTTCTGCTGGACGAGATGAATGAAGTCAGAACTTTTCTGGACAGACGCGACCCGGAATTCCTGATGATGCTCGACACGATTCGGTATCTCGAACGGAAACATGGTGAAGCAACTCGGCCCCGCTCGATGACGCTGCCTAAGTCGTGTCCCGTGATCGTCTGGGTGGCGGGCGGAGGACGACCTCATACAGAGCGAAGAGGTTCCGCAGCATCCCGCGTGCCTGGTATTCGGTGATGGTCTCTCCGTACTCCTGCCGGTACACGGTAATGAACTGACTGATGTGTCCGTGTCGTACCGGCAAGCGATCAATTGTCGTTCTCGCCGCTCGGTGAAGAAAGGACCAGAAACTTGCGCTCCGGACCATTCATCGCCGAAGCGTAATCTCAGGATGCTAGTGAATCGGAGCGCGTCGACACCGTGCCTAGCCATGCCAGTAAAGCGGAGCAGCCGACGCACGTGATCAAGTGAATACTGTTGCCACTTGGGATTGTGCGGCTCTAGCCTAATCGGTGATTGGGAACGGGCGGCTGTCGGAGGCAACCATGAGGGCGTTCACAGGCGCTGTCACGATACTGCTCGCTTGCATGGCCAGCGCCCTGGCGGCGCCATGCGGTCCGCTGCCATACACCCTGACGAACGGCCAGAACGCCGACGCCAGCCAGGTGATGGCCAACTTCAACACCTTGCTGGCATGCGTCCAGCAGGCAGCGGATCAGGCTGCGCGCGACAACATAGGTCTCCTCGGATTAAAGGTAGCGGCGCAGGAGGACGACGCGATCACACTGGTCGACGGCTTTGCCGACGCTTTTTCGAACGAAGATCACGTCGACACGGCGTCTTCCTCGAACGAGGTCTATAACGCGGTTGACCATTACTACGCGAACGGGGGATGGAACGTCGACACAACCTATGCGCCGGACACGAACCGGACTGCCTTCAACACCTACGGCTTCCGCAATGTCATCTCCGCCGCAGCACTGTCCACTGCGGGAATTAAGCTTCGCTTCACCTTCGCGGCGGCGACGAGCGGCGATACTTTCAATGTCGCCTCTGCCCGCGTTTACGAACAGGCATCGTCGGGTGACGCTTACGACGGCGACGGCACCAAAAATGCGGACATCACGTTCAATGGTGGGAGCGGCAGCGTGAACATCTCCGTCGGGCAAACCGCTGTCAGCGACGAGATCGACTGCTCCTGGTTCGATCCGGCGAAGGCGCTTGTTATCGCGTTCGGAGTCACGGGCGGCAGCTCGGACGACCTGCGGACCAAAGTGACCGTTACGGACTGGGCAACCTATGTGAAGGCTGGCGGTTCTGGCGAGACGGACACGGCCAATGTCAGTGGTTATTCGGCCGACAGCAACGGGATGGGGCTGTTCAAGGTCGAGGTCATGGTCTCGACCGACATGACGCTCCTCAACGACACCTATACGGCCAGCACTGCTCCCGACTCCGCCCGTATCGTCATCGATCACGAGGCGCTCGACAGCGTTACACTGAACACGGATTTCACGGCAGAGGTCAGTCGCAACGGCGGCACGAACTGGACGGCGGCAACGCTGGCACAGGAGATCGACAACGGTTCGGGGCGGCAAATCCTCGCCGGCAGCGCCGACCTGTCCGGCCAGCCCTCCGGCACAAGCATGCAATGGCGGCTGAAAACCTTCAATGGCAAGGACCAGAGGGTCTACGGCGTAAGCCTGCAATGGGCGGAATAGACTGCAGCCTTGTGTTACGCCGGGAACCGGCCTCGTCGTACTCCAAGAGAATGGCAGCCATGCGCCCTGTCCGACCAATAAGCAGCATTGCCGTTCTGATTCTTGTCGTCGCGTTCGTTATTTGTACTCTGGTTGCCGCATTGCGTTACGGCGAAGTGTGGGCCGCAAACGGCTCCGTCGCCTACACCTACGACGCGCTCGGTCGGCTGACGACTGTTAACTACGACACCAATGTCTGCCTGAAATACACCTACGACGCCAACGGCAACCGGCTGTCGCAGACGGTCAGCGTCGGCACCAATACCGACGCTGTCTGGGGCTGCTTCCGCTGGGGCAACGCGGACTGGCAGTGACATGCGGCAGCACGTCCGACCTAGTGCCAGGCGAGCGCAGAGGCCGCTTTACTCGCGAGCCTCGCAGGCTCTGGTGTGCCACCGATTGTGGCTGGGGCTGGCTATTGCCTTGTTTCTGATTTCCTCGGGCTCCGTGCCCGCGCTCGGGCAGGTCGCGGTGCCGGATGAGCACAGGGTCGCTCCGCGTCTCCAGGATGATCCTGATCCGAACCTGCCGGGCGTCTATATCTTCGATGTCCAGCCGATGTCGCCGGAGGCGAGCGCCCGGTTCCTGCGCGCGCGCGAAGAGCAGTTACGGACCGACCCTCCACGCCGTGTGGCGCCGTTACCGGAACAGCGGGTGACACCGCGCGAGCGGGCCGGGAGGAACTGAACATGGCGCGACGGTCCAGGGTTCGACCGCTTGCGCGTCTGCTCTTTTTGTTAGCCTCCGGCGTCACGGCATTTCTTGCCACGCCAATGCCGGCCTGCGCGCAAAGTCCGACGCTGGTTCCGCAGCAGACGATCGCGGCGCCGCCATCGATCGCCGAACTGGCGCGCGCGCTCAAATACGACGCCTACCTCATCTACGAGTATGTCTACACGAACATCGAGTACAGCCCGTATTTCGGCGTGAAGAAGGGCGCCCTCGGCACGCTGCTCGACGGCAACGGCAACGACTTCGACCAGGCGGCGCTGCTCGTCGCCCTGTTGCGCCAGTCCGGCTACACGGCCAACTTCGTCTATGGAAACATCCGGCTCAATCAGAGCCAAACCAATGCGTGGCTTGGCACCGATTCCACGAACGCTTGCCTCGGGCGAGATATGCTGGGTGCGGGAGGAATCCCGCGTGTTCTGACGACATCGGATGGCTCTTGCACCGGTACCTTCACGCACATCGATATTTCGCATGTCTGGGTGACGGCGACGGGCGGCTCGCTTGGCGGCACCACCTACGTCCTCGACCCGAGTTACAAGGCCTACACGACGTCCGTTGCCGGCATCGATCTCGAGACGGCGATGGATTACAGCCGGGCGACCTTCGTCAGCAACGCAACCAGCGGCGCGACGATCACCTCCGACTCCGTCCAGAATCTCAACCGTGCCAACATCCATGGCGATCTGACAGCACACGCAAGCAGCCTGGTCGAATACATCCGGTCGAACATGCCGGCCGCCACGACGCAGGATGTCATCGGCGGCAGATACATTCAGCCTCTGACGCAGCCCTATTCCTTCCCGACGAGCCTTTCCTACCAGAAGCCCGGAGACTCACCCGAGACCTGGACCGGTGATATCCCCGACACCTATCGCACGACGCTCCGGGTGCAGGTCGGTGGCGTCGATCAGACCTGGTTCACGGACGAGATCTACGGTCACCGCCTGACCGTCGTCTACGACAGCAGCGCCCGGCCGGTGCTCTATCTCGACGGCGTCAGTCAGGGCACGGGTTCCGTCGGTGCCACGACCATCAGCTACACGGCAACGTTTCCCTATTGCTGGTACATCGGCTCCGGATCGGTGGCCGGCTGCGCCAGCGGTTACACGAATGTCTTTCCGCGTTCGAGCACCGTGCAAGCCGTCAATGGCTACACCTATTTCATCGTGAATGGGTGGGGGGACACCGGCCGCGGCATGGTCGAGTTCCACCGAAAGCAGTTGCAGCAGAATATCGCCGCGGGTGGAAGCTCCGGTTCGGAACCCGTGTTGGGCCAGACCCTCGCCATGATCGGCTATTCCTGGCTGGCCCAGGTGGCGACGCAGGAACGCATCGTCGGTCGGTTTACGGACACGAGTTCCTTCTATCACTGTTGGCTCGGGATCGTCGGTCAGGTTAACGGCACGTTCATCGATATGCCCGGGGGGTTCCAAGGGTCGGCCGTCCTCACCTATGACCCGTCAGGCGACAGAACAAAAAGCGCGTTCGTGGCGGGGGCAGGACAGAACTCCGCCCTCGAATGGGGAACGATCGATCAAAGCCTCAGCCGCAGCAGCGTCTCGGCGATCTCCACGGTGAAGCTCCTCGACATCGCCAACAACCAGTCGCCGGGCACCAACCTCAAGTTCTACGACGCCACCTCGGCCAACTGGTCGTCCATCCAGTCGCTGCTGAGCAACTATCAGACGGCCGACATCAATCGGATCGCCAGCCGCATCAGCAACGGCTACCGGGTCATACTTCCCGAGAAGGGCAACGTCACCGAGGATGCCTGGACGGGCGCCGGCTATATATCGCTGCGCTTTGATACGATCTGGACGATCGGTCACAGCATTTCGTCCAATCTCAAAGGCGGCTACGCCACCAAACAGACCAACCCCAGCCAGGTCGTTCCAGACGTTCTACTCGTGACGCCAATAGAGCTGACGATCGATTACTCCAGCCTGCCGAAAAGCCCCGAGCCCGTCGATCTTCTAGGGGGTGCCTACCTCTATGACCACGACGACATAAGTGTTGGCAGCGGCGGCTTTCCCTACGGCCTGGCGTTCGGCCGGCATTACACCTCGGCGGCCCGTTACCAGGATGGGCCACTCGGGCTTGGCTGGACGCACGACTTCGCCATGAGCGCCGGAATCAACAGCGACGGATTCCGTGGCCTCGGCAAGGACTCTCCCATCGACGCGGCGGCGGCCATCGCCGCCATCTACATCGCCAGGGATCTGTTGAGCGATACAAGCTTTCCGCTCGACAGGATGATGATCGCGACGCTGGTCCAGCGCTGGTTCATGGACCGGCTCATCAACAACACCGTCAACGTCAATCTGGCGCGCGAGACCAGACAGTTTCTCCGCCTCGCCGATGGCAGTTACAACCCGCCTCTCGCCTCGTCCGACCGGCTGAGCCTCGACAACGGCCAGTACACGATGACGCGCAAGGACGGCTCGACACTGGCCTTCGACGGCAATGGCAACATCGCGCGACAGACCTTCCCTGCCGGCGTCACGGTCTCGTACGGTTACGACACCTCCACGCCACCGCGCCTGGCCTCGGTCTCCAACAATCTCGGCCGCTCGCTCGCGCTCTGCTACGACGGCAACGGCAAGCTCGCCAGCGTCGCGGTCGGCAGTTGCGGCTCACCGCAGCGCTCGGTGAGCTATGACTATGACGACGACGACAATCTGAAAAGCTTTACCAACGCCGCCGGCGAAACCACGACCTTCGCCTACACGACGTCGGGCGGCGCGGCGACGCCAGGGCTGCTGACCCAGATCTTCTATCCCGCCGCGCCGTCGACGGCCTTCGTCACCAACACCTACGACACGCTGGGCCGGGTGGCGCGGCAGGCCAATGCGACGGGCGCGGCGTGGGACTATTTCTTCGCCGGCTACCGCAGTGAGGAGGTGGACGCGCTGGGAGTGCGGCACGTGCTGTACTTCAATCCGCGCGGCCGCACACAGTTCGAAATTCGCGACTACGGCGGCCTCGACCGCACCACGGCGACGCTGTACGACGGGCTCGACCGGACGGAATCGGTGACGGCGCCGGAGGGCAACAGCGTCGAGTATGCGTATGACGAGGCGCTCAATCCGTGGGCCAGCAACGTCGCCTCCATCACTGCCAACCCGAAGCCGGGCTCGCCGCTGTCGCCGATCGTGCAGTCCTTCACGTATGATCCGCGCTGGAACCGGGTGGCGACGGCGACCGACCCGCGCGGCACGGTGACCCGCAACACCTATGACCCGGCGACGGGCAATCTGCTGGTCACGGTGGCCGATTACGGATCGGGCCGGCTCAACGCCACGAGCCGCTTCACCTACACGGCGCAGGGTCTGGTGCGGTCGGCGACCGACCCCAATGGCACTGTCACCCGCAACACCTATGACACCTTCGGCAACCTGGTCTCGCAGGTGGCCGACTACGGCACCGGCCGGCTCAACCTCGAATCGCTGTTCGCCTACGACGCTTTCAGCAATGTCACTGCCCGCACCGATCCGCGCGGCAACACCTCCACCCTGGGCTGGGATGCCGAGCGTCGCCTGCTGCGCGAGACGGCGCCGCCACCCTTCGATAAAGGCGCGACGCGCATCGAGACGGCCTACGACTACGATGCCGACGGCCGGGTGGTCGAGGTCCGCAGGGCGAACGGAGCCTCGGCGCAGGTGACGGCGACGAGCTATACGGCGACCGGCAAGGTGGCGACGGTGACGGACCCCAACGGCAACGTCACCCGCAACGCATATGACGCCAACGACCGTCTCGCCACCGTCACCAACGCGCTGGGGCAGGTGACGCGCTTCGCCTACGACCCGCTCGGCCGCCTGAGTGCCACCTACAACGACGCAGTGCAGGCCCAACCGCTGGCGGCGAGCACATACACCGAGAACGGCCTCGCGGCGACCTTCACTGACGCCGCCGGGCACGTGACCGAGTACGAGTACAACGGGCTCGACCGGCTGGCCGAGCTGACGCTGGCTGCCGGCACCGGCCTCGCCAGCAGCGAGACCTACGCCTACGACGCCGCCGGCAACCGCACCAGCCGCGTCACCCGGGCCGGCGACACCATCGCCTACGCCTACGACGCGCTCAACCGGCTGACGACGAAGACGCGGCCGTCGCCTGCCCCCGTCGTCACCTACGCCTACGACCTCGCCGGACGCATGATCGGCGCGAGCGACACCAGTGCCGCCATCGAGCCGGCGGACTCGCCGCTTGGCGCCACCAATGCCGAATACGGCACCACCTGGACCTACGATGCAATCAACCGGCCGCTGGAGACCGTGTGGGACCCGGCACCCGTGCCGGCGGCGCCGTCGGCGGCGAGCGTCACCTTCGGCCACAGCTACGATGCGCTGAACCGCCGCATGGAACAGACCGTCACCGATACCGACTGGTGGTACCTGCCGCCGTCCTCGACCAGCACGACGGCTTACGAAGCGAACGAACTCGACCAGTACACAGAGATCGGCGCGGCGACGCCCGACTACGACGACAACGGCAACCTCACCGACGACGGCACCTTCACCTACACCTACGACGCCGAGAACCGCCTGACGGAGATCGCGGACGGCGGCGGCACGGTGGCCGAATACGCCTACGACGCGCGCGGGCGGCGGAAAAGCATGACCGTCGGGTCAGACATCGTCATCTATGTCACCGACGCCGAGGATCGCGTGGTGCTGGAGTACGACGGCACCACCGGCGATCTGCAGCGCTGGACGGTGCACGGGCCCGGCCTCGACGACACGCTGGCGGTGACGGACCTCGACGCCGGCACGCGCGAGACCCTCGTCCCCGACATCCAGGGCTCGACCGTCGCCACCCTGGCCTCTGCCACCGGCGCGCTGACAAAGCTCGGCTATCTGCCCTTTGGCGAGAACCCGACGCTGACCGCCGGCGGCACCCGCTACACCGGCCGCCTGCTCGACGCCGAAACCGCCGGCAGCGCCGCGCAACCGAGCGGGCTCTACTATTACCGCGCAAGGATGTACTCCCCGACGCTCGGCCGCTTCCTCCAGCCGGACCCGATCGGTCTCGCCGGAGGGCCGAACCTCTATGCGTATGTCGGGAACGATCCGGTCAATCTGGTCGATCCGTCGGGTACCTGGATCGAAACCGCCTGGGACGTCATGAACATCGCCCTCGGCGCGGCATCGCTCGCCGACAATGTTCGCACCGGCAATTGGACGATGGCGGCGATCGACGTCGCAGGATTGACCTACGATGTCGTGGCGACCGCGGTACCCTTCCTTCCGGCCGGGGCGAGTACCGGCCTCGCGGCGCTGCGGGCCGGCAACACGGTCGCAACCTCAGTAAGCATCGCGTCCGACGCGGTGACCGTCGCGAACGTCGCGCATCGGGTCACGAGCGCGGCACCGACGCTCGCACAAGCCGGTGCACAGGGTACCCGCTACCACTCGGAAGTCGGGAGGCTTCTCGATGCCGGCGGCGGCTTGAGTGCCCGTGCACATAATGCCTTCTCCGGTGCCAATCGGGCTGCAGGTGGTCCCGATATTCCCTGGCCAGGTTCGGGAGTTTGGATGGATCTCACGACATCAGGGCAATGGGCGAGGCACGAGCGACGGTATAACGTTGAATTTGGTAAAGGCATTCCACTCTTTTACACGCGCGGCGGCGGCCTTTCCGGCGGACGCTGGAGAAGCGGGGCCGGGTTCGGTCTGACAGTCCTCGATCCGTTCGGCGGCTCGATATCGGGCGACGGCACATCGGCCGGCGGCGAGGGGAAATAGTCGATGCCCGAAGAAACGCTCGCCTTCATCGTGGCCGGTCCGCATCCGACCCACAAGCATCCGCTGCGGCTTGAAGACATTGAGAACCTCGCCAGGTCGCGCGACGATGTGGCGCTGCGTTTAGTCGGGAACCGATCAGGAACTCCTTCCAGCACATTCGTATTCGATCCGACCGGGAAAATTCGAGGCTCGCTGCTATTTTTCGATGGCCGGCTTCAGACGAAGAACCCCGATGAAGCGACCATTGTATGGATGATCGAACTGGCCCGGGCACTCGACGCACGTGTGATCGACAACATGCGACGGACATATCGAACGCCGACGGAGAAATACATTCATCCCGACGATATCGAGCGCCGAAAGCAGGTCGCGCGAGAGCTGAAGCGAGTGCGCAACAAGTGGCTGCCGGATGGCGTCACCGTCATGAAATGGGCGCTTGTCGGATTTTTTATCCTGCTTGGAGTAGCTGCATATTTTGTCGCTTCACTCATTACGTCCTGACAGGCCCGCCGTCTCGCCATTGGGCGCCACCAACGCCGAATACGGCACCACCTGGGCCTACGATGCCGTCAACCGGCCGCTGGATATCGTGTGGGATCCGGCACCCGTGCCGGCGGCACCCTCGGCGGCGAGCGTCACCTTCGGCCACGCCTACGACGCGCTGAACCGCCGCACGGAGCAGACCGTCACCGACACCGACTGGTGGTACCTGCCGCCGGGCTCCGCCGGCGCCACGGCCTATACCGTCAACGCGCTCGATCGATACACGGATGTCGGTGGCACGACGCCGGACTACGACAACAACGGCAACCTCGCCGGCGACGGTACCTTCACCTACAGCTACGACGCCGAGAACCGCCGCACGGAGATCGCGGACGGGGGCGGCACGGTGGCGGAGTACACCTACGACGCGCGCGGGCGGCGGAAAAGCATGACCATCGGGTCAGACCTTAACCCATTGAAAATAAATGGTGCCCGGGGGCGGATTTGAACCACCGACACGCGGATTTTCAGTTTTCACCGCTGCATTGTCGGTGAAAACCGTGCTGCACCGAAATGGCCGTGAATCGACGATTAGAGACCGGAAGCGGTAACATGGCTTTCCGCACAGCACCCGATCCAATACGGAACATTCCGGGCACGATTACACAGACTTTGCACGTGGCAGCGGCGACAGGCGCGAAGCTCTGCTGGGCTCAGGGCTGCTTCGGACGGGCCGAACAGGCCGGGCGCGCCACCCGGCTCACGGAGGGAGAAGCGCGTGCCGCCGATCCGTACCGGCGTCCCGTCCTCGCAGTTGACGCCGGCCAGCAAAGCGCCTGGATCGGCCGTGGCGCCCGGCGTTGGAAGGGCGGCCGCCTCATCAGCGCCCGCACGTTGCCTCAGGCCCTCTCCGGGCGCCACTTCGACCTCCACGTGATCGAGCGCGCACTGTCGTAGCTGGCCGTCCTCATGCTCGCGGATCGTCAGGATGATCGGGCGGGGGCGGCCGTCAAGGTTGGCTGCTGCCACGAACCGATGCGTTGCCGGGATGGTGCGCCGCCCCCTCGTACCGGCGTGCGTCTCGCAGCGCACCGCCGCGCGGATCAGGGCGGGCAGTTTCCACACCAGCGCGCTACGGGCGAGCGAACCGTCGCCAGTCAGCGTCTTGCGGATGCCCTGCCGACAACCTTCTCGGACAGGTTTAGGTATTCGATGTCCGGTAGGTGGATGCGCGACTTGTAGCCGGGCTGACACGCGAGCCAGCCGAAGAAACGCTTCGGCGCATGCAAAGTCGACTGGCTCGTGGCCGCGCTCAGCCCTTCCGCGGCGAGATGCTTCTTGAATCCGATGGCACAGGCTGAATTGAACGTGCCGAAGTCCGCGAAGCCGGTCCAGGACTCGAATCGGTGGATGGCCTTCTCGATGCCGCGGACCGTCGTCTCGGCATTCGGTCTGCCTCCTTCAGGAAGCGAACGTGGTCACGCTTCACGCACTCATTACGGGCGTTGAATGTCATCGTGCGAAGTCTCCCTGATGAAGGCACAGCCGACGAGGCCAGCGGGGCTCCCTGTCAGAAACGCTGCTGGAGTCGTAGCCGCTAGACGGGCAGCTCGAACCGGGCGGTGCGCCGGAAGGGCGCGCCCGGCGCGTCCTCGACGAAAAGGTCGATCGCCTCCACGCGCCAGGGCGCTGCGAGGGCGGCGGAGAAATGGGCGCGCGCCGCCTGCAAGAGCAGCGTCCGCTCGTCGCCCTCGACGCGGTCGGTCAGCGTCATGTGGAAGCGCCACAACTCCATTACCCAAGGATAGCCCCAGCACTCGAACAGCGCACGCTCGCGGGCGCTCAGCCGGCCACCGTCGCGGCGCGCGCGTTCGGCCGAGTCCGGCGGCGCGCGCAGATGGTCGAGTTCGGTGACGCAGACGGCGGCGAGCGCCTGCAGTGCCGGAGCGTCCCGAACGGGACGCAGGGCGATGAAGCCATCCAACGTGCCAACCGCGAGGCCCGCCAGCGGCACCGGCGCGAGGCCTGCTGCGACGCGCGCCATGGCGCACTCAAGGTCGGCCTCGCCGGCGCCCGCGGCAAGCATGAAGGGCGGCTTCAGCGTGGCGTGGAAGCCGTAGCGGCGCGGTGCGTCGGTGAGCGCCGCGAAGCGTGCCGGTGCCACGCCGGCTATAAAGGGTTGCGGGACGTAAGCGCCGGTGGCGGCATCGCGGCCGAGCCAGTGCGCGCCGGCCTGCCACAGGGGCGAGCCGGCCGGCGGCGCGAAGTAGATGGCGTAGCGCATGGTGCCAGCACCGCTTCAAACGACGCGACGGCCCTCGCGCCACACCGCACGAACCACCGGAATGCCATCGACCACCCGCACGCGTACGAGGTCAGCGCGCAGCCCGGGGGCGATGCGACCGCGTTCCGCGAGACCGACCATGCGGGCGACGTTGTCCGACACCATGGCGATTGCGGCCGGCAGGCCGATGGCTTCGCGCCCGCCAAGCAGCAGCGCGGCGTGCAGCAGGCTCGCCGGCACGTAGTCGGAGGACAGGCCGTCGAGAAGGCCCTCGTCGGCAAGCTCGCCGGCCGCGATGTTGCCGGAGTGCGAGCCGCCGCGCACGACGTTGGGCGCCCCGGCGATAACCGCCATGCCGCTGGCGCGGGCATGGCGCGCCGCCTCCCGCGTCGTCGGAAACTCCGAGATGGTGATGCCGTCGGCGACCGCGTCGTCGACATGGCCGGTCGTAGTGTCGTCGTGGCTGGCCACCGGAACGCAGCGGGTGCGGGCGAGATCGAGCGCGGCGCGGCGGTTGGGCAACGCGTGGCGCGCCTGCAGATCCTGCCGCTCGGCGACGTAGGCGGCGAGCTTCTCGTCCGACCATGACTCGCTGCGGTGGTACTGCAGCATCTTCGTCAGGTTGCTCCACTGGCGCTGGCCCGGCGTGTGGTCCATCACCGAGATGAGGCCGAGCCGTGGATTGCCAGTCCAGTTCGACAGCATGTCCTGCATGTCCGGGTCGGAAACCTCGCAGCGCAGGTGCAGGCGGTGGTCGGCGCGGCAGAGGCCGGCATCGCTCGCTGCGCCGACAGCGGCGATGGCGTCGTCGAGCAGCTGCCGGCGCCCGCTCTTGTCGTGGTACTCGCCGACGGAGATTGCATCATAGACGGTGGTGATGCCGGCGGCGGCGATTTGCGCGTCATGCGCCAGCACGGCCGCGACGGGCGCCGGCCACAGCACGCCGGGGCGCGGCATCATATGCCGTTCGAGATGGTCGGTGTGCATCTCGATCAGGCCCGGCAGCAGCAGATCTCCGTCGCAGTCCTCGGCGCTGGCAAGCCGGCCGCCGCCGCTGTCGATCGCGACGATGTGCCCGTCGTCGATGAGCACCGAGCCCTCGACGACCTCGTCACGCAGCACGAGCCGCGCATTGGAGATGGCCAGCTGTCCGTTCATGCCGCAACTCCACTGGCGCCCGACGCGCCCACAGGAAAAAGACGATCGGCCACGGTGGTCCGCACGGTCTCGTCGTGAAAGATACCGACGATGGCGGCGCCGGACGCCCGCGCCTCGACGATCAGGGCCATGACCTCGTCGCGGTTGGCGACGTCGAGCGAAGCCGTCGGCTCGTCGAGCAGCAGGACCGGCCAGCCGGCGGCGAAGCCACGCGCCACGTTCACGCGCTGCTGCTCGCCGCCGGAGAAGGTCGCCGGCGGGAGATCCCACAGCGCCTCGGGAATGTGCAGGCGCCGGAGCAGGGTCGCGGCACGGCGGCGCGCGGCGGCGGCGCTGTCGCCGCGGTCGAGCAGCGGCGCCGCCACGACGTCGATCGCCGGCACCCGCGGGATGGCGCGGAGGAACTGGCTGACATGGCCGATCGTCTCGCGCCGCACGGCGCGCAGCGTCAGCGGGTCGGCGACGGCGAGGTCAACCATGCGGCCGCCGTGGCGGACGCGGACGGCGCCGGCGGTCGGGCGGTAGTTGGCGCAGAGCAGGCGCATCAGCGTCGACTTGCCGGCCCCCGACGGGCCGTCGAGGGCGACGCACTCGCCGGCGCGTACGCAGAAGTCGACGCCGGCGAGCACCTGCAGGCGCACGCCTCCGCGGTTGTGCAGCACGAAGGTCTTGGCCAGCCTCTCGACGGCGATCATCGTTTCGCCCTGACGCTTGCCGGCCATGGCTACACCTGCAGCACGGAGGAGACGAGGAGCTGGGTATGGGCGTGGTGGGGATCGTCCAGCACCTGGTCGGCGAGGCCGCTTTCGACCACGGCGCCGCGATGCATCACCATCACGCGGTCGGCGAGCAGGCGGACGACGCCGAGATCGTGGGTAACGACGACGGCGGCGAGGTCGAGCTCGCGCACCAGCCGGCGCAGGAGATCGAGCAGCCGCGCCTGCACCGAGACGTCGAGCCCGCCGGTCGGCTCGTCCATGAACAGCAGGCGCGGGCCGCCGACGAGGTTGCGGGCGATCTGCAGGCGCTGCTGCATGCCGCCCGAGAAGGTCGACGGCCTGTCGTCGATGCGCGCGAGATCGAGCTCGACGCGCGCCATCCACTGTGCCGCCTCGGCGCGCACGCGCCCGTAGTGGCGGGCGCCGGTCATCATCGGCCGCTCGGCGATGTTGCCGCCGGCGCTGATGCCGAGGCGCAGGCCGTCGCGCGGGTTCTGCCGCACGATGCCCCAGGCCTCGCGGGCGAGGCGGCGGCGCTCGGCCTCCGGCAGGGCGTGGATGTCGACCGGCGTGCCGCCGGCCGGCAGGTAGGCGACGGTGCCGCTGGTCGGCGCCAGCTCGCCGGCGAGGCAGCGCAACAGTGTCGTCTTGCCCGAGCCCGATTCGCCGACGATGCCGACGACCTCGCCCGGCCAGACGTCGAGGTCGACGTCGCGGCAGGCGACGACGGGGCCGAAGCGGCGGCCGACGCCGCGCGCCGTCAGCAACGGCGAGGGCAGCTCAGCGTCCATCGCCGTCGCCCGCGCCGGTCAGCGCCGCCGCGGCCGGATCGTCGGCGAAGGCGCCGCGATGGCCGTCGGCGCGGCGCGCCCCGCAATGGTCGGTGTCGGAGCAGACGAACATGCGCCCGCCGCGGTCGTCGAGGACGACCTCGTCGAGGTAGCTGTCGGCGGCGCCGCACAGGGCGCAGCCGCTGCTCCAGCGCTGCACCTGGAAGGGATGGTCGTCGAAGTCGAGGCTGCGCACCTCGGTCCAGGGCGGCACGGCATAGAGGCGCTTCTCGCGGCCAGCGCCGAAGAGCTGCAGCGCGGGACAGCCGCCCAGCTTGGGATTGTCGAACTTGGGGATCGGCGACGGCGACATCAGGTAGCGGCCGTTGACCATCACCGGATAGGCGTAGCTGGTGGCGACGCGGCCGTGGCGCGCGATGTCCTCGTACAGTTTGAGGTGCATGATGCCGTACTCGGACCAGGCGTGGATGCGCCGCGTCTCGCTCTCGCGCGGCTCCAGCGCGAACATCGGCTCGGGCTGCGGCACCTGGTAGACGACGATCTGGTGCGCGGCGAGCGGCGTCTCGGGGATGCGGTGGCGGGTCTGGATCAGCGTCGCCTCGGCCGTCCGCTCGGTCGTCGCCACGCCGGTCGTGCGTTCGAAAAAGCGGCGGATCGAAACGGCGTTGGTGGTGTCGTCGGCGCCCTGGTCGATGACCTTGAGGACGTCGTCGCGACCGATCACCGCTGCCGTCACCTGCATGCCGCCGGTACCCCAGCCATAGGGCAGCGGCATCTCGCGGCTGGCGAAGGGCACCTGGTAGCCCGGCAGGGCGACGGCCTTCAGCAGGCCGCGCCGCACCATGCGCTTGGTGTCCTCGTCGAGCCAGGCGAAGTTGCCGCCGGTGCGCTCCGCCGCCGCGCCGGGGGCGTTCACTGTGCCGCCTCCGCGGTCTCAGCCGAAACCGTCCGGCGCTCGCGCTGCCAGTCGGCGCGCAGGCGGCGAATCAGTTCGAGCTCGGCCTGGAAGTCGACGTAGTGCGGCAGCTTCAGGTGCTGCACGAAGCCGGAGGCCTCGACGTTGTCGCTGTGCTCGAGGACGAAGTCCTCGTCCTGCGCCGGGTGGACGGCGACCTCGCCCAGCTCCCCGGCGCGCAGCGCCCGGTCGACCAGGGCCATCGCCATCGCCTTGCGCTCGTTGTGGCCGAAGACGAGGCCGTAGCCGAGCGTAAAGCGCGGCGGCTCCGCCTTGCTGCCGCGGAACTGGCCGATCATCTGGCACTCGGTCAGCGTGATGTCGCCGATCTCGATGGCGAAGCCCAGCTCCTCGGGCACGAACTCCACCGCCACCTCGCCCAGCCGGATCTCGCCGGCGAAGGGATGGATGGCGCCGAAGCCGCGCTGCGCCGAATAGCCCAGCGCCAGCAGGAAGCCCTCGTCGCCGCGGGCCAGGTTCTGCAGCCGCTCGGCGCGGCTCGCCGGATGGCGCGGCGGCTGGCGGGTGAGGTCGCGCGGCGCGGGGTCGCCGTCGGGCGGCGCCGGCCGCTCGACGAGCCCCTCCTGGCCGAGCAGGTCGGTGACGCGCGGCATGCACGCGGCGACGCCCTCGTCGGCCAACACCGGCGCCGGTGGCGCGCTGTCGGCGCCGGCCAGCGCGAAGTCGAGCAGGCGGTGCGAGTAGTCCGGCGTCGGGCCGAGCACCTGGCCGCCCGGCAGGTCCTTGTAGGTGGCTGAGATGCGCCGGCGCGGACGCATGGCCGCCGTGTCGAGCGGCAGGCTCACGCCGAAACGCGGGATCGAGGTGCGCGCGGCGCGCAGCAGGAAGATCGCTTCGACGAGGTCTCCCTGGGCCTGCTTCACCGCCAGCGCGGCGAGCCCGCGGTCGTAGAGCGAGCCCTCGGCCATGGTGCGGTCGACGGCGCGGGCGAGCTGGCCGTCGATCTGCTCGACGGTCACCTCCGGCTGCGCCGGATCGCCGCGCCGCTTGGCGGCGAGCAGCCGGTGCGCATTGGCGATGGCGCGCTCGCCGCCTTTCACGGCCACGTACATCAGACGGTCTCCAGGCTGACGCTGCGCGGCAGGCCGGCGAGCCAGCGGCCGCTGGTGAGGAAGATGTCGATGCCGAGCGGGAAGCGGGCGCGGTTTCCGGCCCAGGCGGCGACGAACCACTCGGGCAGGCCAGCGACACTCAACGGCGCGGTGTCACGGATGCCGGGGCCGGTCGCCGCGAGTCGGAGGCCGTGGCACAGGCTGGCGACCTCGACGATGACCGTCGTCGACGTCTCCGGATAGAGCTCGTCGCCCGCCGCGAAGCGCTCGAACTGCGGCAGGCTCGACGCCTCGCCGACCAGCGCGAAGGTCGCGGCGCCCGGCGCGGCGACCAGCGGACAGCCGCTGTGGAAGCGCAGCCAGTCGCCGACCGCGCTGTTGTCGGCGAGCGCCGCGTCGAGCCACACCGGCGTGTCGCGATCGGCCAGCGTGAGCGCGGCCGCGCCGGCGGCGATGCCCAGCGGCCAGGGCGGTACCGTGACGGCCGGCAGTTCGATCGCCGTCGCCGGGTGCGCCATGGCCCACAGCAGCGCGCGGAAGACGCGCTGCGAGTCGTGTACCCGGTCGCTGAGGCCGGCGGCGGTGGGGACGCGCAGGCCGGCGCTCATGGCGCATCCTCGCCGCGCAGCACGGTGAAGAAGTCGACGCGCGTCGCTGCCGCTTCGCGGGCCCGCGTCCCGCGACGCGCTGCGGCGGTGTCGCGCAGCGGCTCGATGACGTCGTCTCGCACGCGGTCGTGCCAGTCGGCGCGCTGCAGCAGGGCGTCGAACATTGCCGCGAGTTCGGCGTGGCGGCCGTCGCGGCCGGCGATCCAAGCGTGGCCGGCGGTACCGTCGCCGAGCCGCACCGTGCAACGGGTGACGGTCATCTCGCCGACGGGGAAACGGTCGCCGCTGCCGCCGGCACGCCCCTCGACCATCACCAGCCCGACCTCGGCCGGCCGCAGCACGGCATAATCGGGCAGCGGCGCCAGGCGGGCCGCCGCCGTCTCCAGTTCGTCGCGGCGCGCGCGCGCCAGGGCCGCCATCCAGCGGCGGCGCGGCGCATGCGGATCGGTGGAGGCGTCAGGCATCGACTTGTCTAGACATCCGGATCATTGATGCCTACGGTACGCCACCTCGGGCCGGGAAGAAACGGCGCATGCGTTACGGTGACGTGACAGATGTATGACGCGCCCGGCGGCGGCATCGCCATGTGGCGGCGGATCGCCGACGAGCTGTCGGCCGAGATCGCCGGCGGCACCGGCGGCGACAGGCTGCCGACGGAGCAGACGCTCGCCGCGCGCTACGGCGTCAATCGGCACACGGTGCGGCGGGCGATCGCCGCCATGGTCGAGGCCGGCCTCGTCCGCGTCGAACGCGGCCGCGGCACTTTCGTGCAGACCGGCGCCATCGACTACGCGCTGGGCCGCCGCACGCGGTTCAGCGAGAATCTGCGCCGCCTGTCGCTGCGCCCCTCGGGCGACCTCATCCGCAACGAGACGCTGGCGGCCCCCGCGGCCGTCGCCAAGCCCTTGAAGATCCGGCCCGGCACGACCGTCCTGCTCATCGAGACGCTGGGCCGCGGCGACGACATGCCGATCAGCATCGGCTCCCACTATTTCCCGGCCCGGCGGTTTCCGCACCTGTTCGAGGAATGGCAGGCGCGACGGTCGATCACCGCCGCCCTCGCCGCCTGCGGCGTCGCCGACTACACGCGTCTCGCGACGCGCATCTATGCGCGCCCCGCCGAAGGCGACGAGTCCCGGCTGCTGGAGCAGTCGCCGGGGCGGCCCGTGCTGGTCACGGAGTCCGTGAACGTCGACCCGGACGGGCGGCCGGTCGAGTTCGGTGTTGCCCGCTTCGCTGCCGACCGCGTGCAGTTCGTCGTCGAGTTGTGAGGCTGCGCCCCTCCGGGCGCACAGCGAAAGCGAATTGTCACAACGCCGTCACCGTCCGGCAAAGCTCGCGCCCTAGTGTCTGGTCCGAACAGCGGAGGGCGGCAGCCGATGGCGGCGGTGGAAGTCAGCGACTTCAGCAAGACCTTCAGCCGCGGCCGGCGTGCGCTCGATGGCATCAGTCTGACGGTTCAGCCGGGGGAGATGGTCGCCCTCATCGGCGCCTCGGGCTCCGGCAAGTCCACCCTCATCCGCCACATCGCCGGCCTGTCCGTAGGGGACCGCGACTGCGGTGCCATCCACGTCCTCGGCGGCGCCATGCAGCAGGGCGGACGCCTCGCCCCCGGCGTCCGCCAAAAGCGGGCCCGTATTGGCGTCATCTTCCAGCAGTTTAATCTCGTCGGTCGTTTCACCCTGCTGTCGAACGTGCTGGTCGGTCTGCTCGGCCAGATCGACGCGACCCGGGGCTGCTGCGGTCTGTTCACTGACGCGGAAAAGCGCCAGGCCATGGCGGCACTCGCCCGCGTCGGCATGGAAGACTACGCGCTGCAGCGCGCCTCGACGCTTTCGGGCGGGCAGCAGCAGCGTGGCGCCATCGCGCGCGCCCTGTTGCAACGCGCCGAGGTTCTGCTCGCCGACGAGCCCATCGCCTCGCTCGATCCGGCCTCGGCCTTGCGCGTGATGGACACGCTCGCCGACATCAACCGCAAGGACGGCATGACCGTGGTGGTGTCGCTGCACCAGGTCGACTACGCACTGCGCTGCTGCCCGCGTACCGTCGCGCTGCGCGACGGCCGCGTCGTCTACGATGGGCCGAGCAGTGCGCTCACGCGCGGGTTCCTGACCGAGATCTACGGCGCCGAGAGCGAGGAACTGCTGCTCGCCGGCATGCCGGCCCGTCGCCCTCAGCCGGTGCGCCAGCCGCTGTCGGCCCTCGCTTACGCCTGATCCGTTTCGCGTTCCTTTCGTCCGAAAACCCGGAGGTTTCCATGCTGAAATCGTTCCTCAGGGGCGTCGCGGCTGCCGCCGTCGTCGCCTCTGCGTTGCCCGCCGCCGCCGCAGACTGGGAGCCGCTCAAGGGCGACCCGACGACCGTCAACTTCGGCATCATCTCGACCGAGTCGTCGCAGAACCTGAAGTCGCAGTGGGAACCCTTCCTCAAGGACATGTCGAAGTCGATCGGCCTGCCGGTCGAGGGCTTCTACGGCTCCGACTACGCCGCCGTCATCGAGGCCATGCGCTTCGGCAAGGTGACCGTCGGCTGGTTCGGCAACGCCTCGGCGATCCAGGCGGTCGACCGCGCCGGCGCCGAAGTGTTCGCGCGCCAGGCCAAGGTCGACGGGACGCAAGGCTACTACAGCCACATCATCGCGCATGCGGACAGCAAGGCGGCCAGCCTCAAGGACATGTTCGCCGAGTGCGGCAAGGGTCTCGCCTTCGGCATCGGCGACCCCAACTCGACCTCGGGCTTCCTCGTGCCCTCCTTCTACGTCTTCGCCAAGAACGATGTCGATCCCAAGAAGTGCTTCGGCACGGTGCGCAACGCCAACCACGAGACCAACCTGCTCGCCGTCGCCAACGGCCAGGTTCCGTACGCAGCCAACAACAGCGAGCAGATCGCGCGCTCGATGAAGGTTGCGCCGGACGCGGCGAAAAAGGTGAAGGTCATCTGGACCTCGCCGCTGATCCCGTCCGATCCGATCGTCTTCCGCCGCGACCTGTCGGACGAGCTGAAGAACCGCATCCGCGCCTTCTTCCTCGCCTACGGCCGGATCGGCCCCGACGCCGAGGCCCAGCGCAAGGTGCTGGCGAGCTTCACCGACGGCCTCGCGCCCTATTCCGCCTCGAGCAACGCCCAGCTCCTGCCGATCCGCGAGCTGGCGCTGTTCAAGGACCGTCTCAAGATCGAGGGCGACGAGCGCATGTCGGCCGACGAGAAGAAGGCGAAGCTGGCGGCCATCGACGAAGCGCTCGCCAAGCTGCGCGTGCTGGCCGGCTCCGACCTCGCGTCGTGACGGCCCTGACCATCCACCGTAAGACCGGCGTGCCGCGGTGACGACCTCCTCCTTGCCCGGCACGCTTCCCCAGGTGCCCCGCCGGCCGCTCAGGCAGTCGGCGGGGTACTACCTCACCTGGGCCGTCATCCTCCTCCTGCTGGCGCTGTCCTGGGACGGCGCCGACATGCGGCCCGGCGACCTCGTCGCCTACTCCGGCAACATGGGCCGCTTCCTCGAAGGCTTCTTCCCGCCGAACTTCCACTACTGGCCGGAATACCTCGAGGAGATGCTTGTCACCGTGCAGATCGCCATCTGGGGCACGGCGCTGGCCATCGTCTGCGCCATTCCCCTCGGCGTGCTCTGCGCTTCCAACGTGGCACCCTGGTGGATCTACCAGCCGGTCCGCCGCGTCATGGACGCGCTGCGCGCCATCAACGAGATGGTCTTCGCCATGCTGTTCGTCGTGGCCGTCGGCCTCGGCCCCTTCGCCGGCGTGCTGGCGCTGTGGATCCACACGACGGGCACGCTCGCCAAGCTGTTTTCCGAGGCGGTGGAGGCGATCGATCCGCGCCCCGTCGAGGGCATCCGCGCCACCGGCGCCTCGGTCGTGCACGAAGTCATCTTCGGCATCATCCCGCAGGTCATGCCGCTGTGGATCAGCTACTCGCTCTACCGCTTCGAGTCGAACGTGCGGTCGGCGACGGTCCTCGGCATCGTCGGCGCCGGCGGCATCGGCTACATGCTCTACGAGAACATCCGCGGCTTCTATTACGCCGAGACCGCCGCGGTGCTGATCATCATCGCCGTGAGCGTGACGGCGCTCGACCTGTTCTCGCAGGTGCTGCGCCGCCGCTTCATCTGAAAAAGGGATCGGGACAGTGGACACCGGCGTACTGCCCGGCCGCGACGTGGTCGCCGAAGTCTTCGAACTGTTCGCCGGCGGCGGCGACCGCCACTACGGCGAGGGCGTCACCCAGCGCGAGCATGCCCTGCAATGCGCCGCGCTTGCCGCCCGCGACGGCGCGCGGCCGGAGCTGATCGTCGCCGCGCTACTGCACGACATCGGCCACCTGCTGCAGCGCCACGGCGAGAACGCGGCCGAGCGCGGCATCGACGACCGCCACGAGGCGATCGGCGCCGCCTGGCTCGGCCGTCGCTTCGGCCGCGCCGTCGTCGAGCCGGTGCGCCTGCACGTCGCCGCCAAGCGCTTCCTCTGCGCCAGCGAGCCGGACTATTTCGGCCGCCTGTCCGAGGCGTCGGTGCGCAGCCTCGCCCTGCAGGGCGGGCCCATGGACGCCGCCGAGGCGGCGACCTTCGCCGGCGGCGCCTGGAGCAGCGACGCGGTGGCGCTGCGCCGCTGGGACGAGGCGGGCAAGATCACCGACCTCGACGTGCCGGCCCTCGAGCGATGGGCCGACCTCATCGAGATCTGCCGCGACGAGCGCTGATCCCACCGCTTCGTGCGCGGCTGGCGGGCCATGGCCAGGGGACGCCGCAGCCGAGACCGGCCCTCACGCGCGCCGGATGGATGGGGTGCGGGGCGGTAGTTCGATGCTCGCAGCAGTCGGAGTTCAGGCCCGGAATGTCGCCCCGCCGCGCGTCTGGCCCTAACGCGCCTCCTGACCCTCTATTTGGAAAGGTTCCAGAGCCCGGCTCGGATTGCCCCTCTCTGTTACCTATTGCTACCCAAACTCGGCCCGCCAGATTCTGGATAGCGCAGCCACGACCATCCCATTGATTTTTCCGAGAGAATGGCGCGCCCGAAAGGACACGAACCCCTAACCTTCTGATCCGTAGTCCGTTGCCAAGCGATCAACCATGGCGCTCAGCGTGATCCGACAGGACATCAGAACCTTGAGCCACTACCGCTCAAGAGCGCTCTGTTACCCCATTGTTACCCAATGCACTTCCTGTGGCTCACCACGTGCAACTAACTTCTTGGAAGCATTGGTTGGGGAGAGGGGATTTGAACCTCCGGCCCCCACGTCCCGAATGAAGTCGTCGACGACTGCCAGCATCTGGAGGCGGTACCCCAGCCCAACGCATGGCTGTTCGAGATCCGTTGCGAAAGGGACGTGCCGGCCTGGTTCGCGGCTGATGGCTTCATGCAGCCACGGGATCGAAAGGCCTCTGTTACCTACAATGCTACCTATCTGACCGCGGCACGATCGAAACTCTTCCATAACTTATTGAAATAAATGGTGCCCGGGGGCGGATTTGAACCACCGACACGCGGATTTTCAGTCCGCTGCTCTACCAACTGAGCTACCCGGGCACCGGGCCTCGGCGAACGAGGCGACGGCGGATATAGACAAATGGCCCCGGCCTGTCCAGCCGAGGCGCCCGCCGGGCCCCCGGGCCCCGTCAGGCGCGGCCGTCCGGCTCGTCGGCGTCCGGATCGGCGGCGGCGAGATCGCTCTCCTGCTCCGCCTCCTCGGGCACGGCGGCGGCAATGCGGTAGCGCTCGCCCAGCCAGTTGCCGAGGTCGAGGGTGCGGCACCGCGCCGAGCAGAAGGGCAGGTACGGCCGCCTGGCCGGCTTGCGGCACATCGGGCAGCGCGGCCCGCGCAGCGGGATCGGGTCGGTCATCGCGGCGAGCGTACCATCACCTCGATCGACTCGCGCGCCCGCGCCGGCTCGCCCGCGACGATGACATTGCCGCCGACCGCGGCGCGCGCCTCGGCCAGTGCCGCGGCGAGCGGGCCGGCGATGGCGGCCGCCACCTCGGGCGCCACCTGGATGGCGTAGCCGCCGGCCGGACGCGCCCGGGCCGCCGCAAGCAGGCGGCGCAGCGCCGCGTAGCCGAGCGCCACCGGCGACGGCTGCGTCGCCGCCACCGGCTCCTGGAGGCGGGCGGCGAGCGACGGGCCACGGCGGGCCCGCGTCAGCTCGATGAAGCCGAGCACCGTCCAGCCATGCACGACGACCCCGGCCGGATCGTCGGCGACGGCGGCGCGCAGGGCGTCCAGCACGGCGGCGCGGTCGTGCCGCTCGGTCATCTTGAGGGCGTCGACGACGATGGCGCCGGCGATGGCGCGCAGGCGAAGTTGCCGGCCGAGCGCCACGGCCGCCTCGATGTTCACGTCGCGCGCCAGCTTCATGCCCGACCCGGCATGGCTGCCGCTGTTGACGTCGATGGCGGTCAGCGTCTCGCCCGGCTCGAACACGATCTCGCCGCCGCCGGGCAGGCCGACGCGACGCGCCAGCGCCTCCTCGATGGCCGCCTCGACGCCATGCGCCTCGAACAGGTTGGCCGGCGCCGGCGCGGCGGCGATGCGCGCTTCGAGCGCCGGCAGGTAGCGGGCGGCCCAGCGCCGCGCCGCCGCCACCGTCTCGCCATCACCGCAGATCACCGTGGCGAGCCCGGGATGGGCAAGGTCGGTGAGCGCCCGCGCGACGGCGCCGGGGCCGGGATCGAGCCGTACCGGCGCCTTGGCGCCCTCGGCACGCAGCGCGATGGCGGCCCATTCGGCGCGCAGGCGCGCGAGGTCGTCGGTGATGTCGGCGATCAGCGCCGCGTCGTCTTCCGGCAAGGCTTCTGCATCGCGCAGCACGGCGCCCTCGCCGGCCCGCAGCAGCGGCGCGACGAGCGCCTCGACGCGCCGCCGCGCGGCGCCACCGAAGCCGTCGGGCAGCACCAGCCCCTCGGTGCCCGGACGCAAATCGACGGTGCGGCCGCGCAGGCGCAGGAACGAGGTGACCCCCGGCCCCTTCGCCGCCTCGCCGTCGCCGTGCCCGTCGGCGACGATCTGCACCGGGAAGATCGCGCCTTCGTGCAGCAGGCGGTTGATACGCACATGGCTGCCTTGGGCGGCGTCGGGCGAGCGCGCCACCTCGCGGCCGCGCAGGAAGCCGTCGGGACCGTCGCCGAGGTCCATGAAGGCGGCGTTGATGCCGATCTCCAGCCGCCGGACGCGCGCGAGATAAATGGCGCCGACGCGGCTGGCGCCGATGTCGCGCCAGTGATCGACCTGCAGCACCACGCCGTCGGCGAGCGCGGCGACGCGCAGCTCGCCGGGGCTGCGTTCAAGCAGCAGCGTATCGGCATGCATGTCGGTCACTCCGCGCGGCCGTAGCCGAGGCCGGCGAGCAGTGCCGCCGTCTCCGCCTGCGCCAGCCCGACGACGTTCGACCACGAGCCGGCGAGCCAGGGCACGAAGGCGGCGGCCCGGCCCTGGATGGCGTAGCCGCCGGCCTTGCCCTGCCATTCGCCGCCGCCGAGATAGGCATCGATCTCGGCGCCGGAGAGGCGCTTGAAGCGCACCAGCGTCGTCACGAGACGCTCGACGCGGCGCCCGCCCGGCGCGACGACGCAGAGGCCGCCGAGCACGCGATGCCGGCGCCCGGACAGCAGCGTCAGGCAGGCGCGCGCCTGCGCCTCGGTCTCGGCCTTGGGCAGGATGCGGCGGCCGACGGCGACGACGGTATCGGCAGCGAGCACGTAATCCTCTGGATGGCCGGGGGAAACGGCGGCCGCCTTGGCGACTGCGAGGCGGCGCGCGAGCGCGGCCGGCAATTCGCGCGGGCGTGGCGTCTCGTCGATGTCGGCGGGGACGACCGCGGCGGGCGGCAGGCCCATGGCGGCGAGCAGGTCGGCCCGGCGCGGGCTCGCCGAGGCGAGGATCAGCCGGCCGGGCATGGCGGGGCCGCGATCGGGTGCGGCGGCAGCTACTTGAAGCGGAAGGTGATGCGGCCCTTGGTCATGTCGTAAGGCGTCATCTCGACATTGACCTTGTCGCCGGCCAGCACGCGAATGCGGTGCTTGCGCATCTTGCCGGCGGTGTGGGCGAGAATCTCGTGCTCGTTGTCCAGCTTCACGCGGAACATCGCATTGGGCAGTACTTCGGTGACCGTGCCCGAAAACTCGATGGGATCTTCCTTCGCCATGGCTGCTCCGTTGGTTGTTGATCCGGCCGCCGTTCCCCGCCAACCGGCGGCGCTATAAGCCCCGATTTTCCCGGCAATGGCAAGTTTTCCGGCACTTCGCGGATATGGCGCCCCGACTCGGCGGAAGCAAGTGAGGACGATCCGCTCACGCCATCTGCGGCGCGTCGACGGCCGGAAAGCGCACGGCGATGCGGGCGAGGATGGCTTCGCGTAGCGCCCTGTACGCCGCCAGCCGGTCCTCGCGGGTCGCCTCGCCGTCGTCGGGCGGATCGGCCATCGGCCAGTATTCGACGACACATGCGGTGCCAGCCAGTGCCAGCGCGCGGTGGTGGGCGCGCGGCGTGAAGGTGACGATCAGGTCGACCGCCGCGAAATCGACGGCCTCGAACGGCGTCGCCTCATGGCCGGCGATGTCGAGGCCCAGTTCGGCCATCACCGCGACCGCGTATCCGTCGGGCACTTCACCGTCGGCGCGGACGCCGACGCTGCCGACGGCGACGCGATGGCCGAACAGATGACGCATGATGGCCGCCGCCATCGGCGAGCGCACGGTATTGCGGTCGCAGGCGAACACAACGCTGGCGGGCAGATCGCTCATCGTCCCTGCCCGCGGATATGCAGCACGCAGATCAGCGTGAACAGCCGCCGTGCCGTGGCCCGGTCGACCTCGACGCGCGGCGCCAGCACGCCGAGCAGTTCGTCAGAGGCCTCGTCGTGGAGCGCCCGCCGGCCCATGTCGAGCGCCTCGATCTGCGACGGGGACGCGCTGCGGATCGCCTGGTAGTAGCTTTCGCAGATGGTGAAGTAGTCGCGCACCGTGCGGCGGAACGGCGCCAGCGGCACCGTCACCGGCGCCAGCGTCGCGCCGTCGGCGCAGCGGATATTGAGGATCAGCCGGTTCTCGCGCGTCTCCAGATGGACGTCGAACGGGCCCGACGGCGGCGGGGCGCCATCGGCGGGCAGGGGGCGAAAGCTGTTGTCCTCGACAAGGTCGTAGATCGCGACCGTGCGCTCGCGTTCCACGTCCGGCGCGTAGCGGACGACGCCCTGCCCTTCGAGCGTGACATTGGCGATGCGCTGGCTGTCGTCGGCCATGGCACCGCGCCGCGATCAGCCGCGCCGGCCATCGAGCCGGATGGCCACCGACAGGGCGTGCGCGTCGAGGCCCTCGGCGCGCGCCAGCGTCACCGCCGCCGGCCCGATCGCCGCCAGCGCGCCCGGCGTGCATTCGACCAGCGAGGTCCGCTTCATGAAGTCGAGCACCGACAGGCCGGAGGCATAACGCGCCGCCCGGGCCGTCGGCAGCACATGGTTGGGCCCGGCGACGTAGTCGCCGATGGCCTCGGGCGTGTGGCGGCCGAGGAAGATCGCGCCGGCGTGGCGCACCGCCGCTGCCAGCGGCGCCGGCTCGGCGACGGCGAGTTCGAGATGCTCGGGAGCCAGCCGGTCGACCAGGGCGGGCGCATCGTCCAGCCGCGCGACGACGATGATGGCGCCATGGCGTGCCCAGCTTTCGCCGGCGATCGCGGTGCGCGGCAGGCGGGCGAGGTGAGCCCCGACGGCGACGTCGACGGCGTCCGCGAAGCCGGCATCGTCGGTGATCAGCACCGCCTGCGCGGCCGTGTCGTGCTCGGCCTGGCTCAGCAGGTCGGCGGCGATCCACGCCGGATCGTTGGCGGCGTCGGCGACGACGAGGATTTCCGACGGCCCGGCGATGGTGTCGATGCCGACCGTGCCGAAAACCTGCCGCTTGGCTTCCGCGACGTAGGCGTTGCCCGGCCCGACGATCTTGTCGACTGGCGCGATCGAGGCCGTGCCCCAGGCCAGCGCCGCGACCGCCTGGGCGCCGCCGACGCGCCAGATCTCGTCGACGCCGGCGATCGACGCGGCGGCGAGGACGAGTGGCGCCAGCACGCCGTCGGGCGCCGGCACGACCATGGCGACGCGCGGCACACCGGCGACCTTCGCCGGCACCGCGTTCATCATCACGGAGGACGGATAGGCGGCCGTGCCGCCGGGCACATAGAGGCCGGCGGCGTCGACCGGCCGCCAGCGCCAGCCCAGCCTCACGCCGGCTGCGTCCGTGCCGGCGTGGTCCGCCGGACGCTGGCGGGCATGGAAATCGGCAATGCGCGCATGGGCGAATTCGAGTGCGCGCACGGCGTCCGGCTCGCAGGCGGCGCGCGCGGCGGCGATCTCCCCGGCTGTCACCCGCAGCGCGTCCACCGACGCGACGTTCACGCGATCGAAGCGCGCGGTGTAGTCGAGCAGCGCCGCGTCGCCGCGGGCGCGCACGTCGGCAAGGATCGCCGTGACGGCCGCGGAAACGTCGACGGCCGCCTCGCGGCGGTCGTCGACCAGATCGGCAAAGGCGGCGGCGAAGGCGGGATCGCGGGCGTCGAGCCTACGCGGCATCGGCCGCGCCCTCGACCGCGGCGCGGATGCGTTCCATCCAGCCGCCGACCGCGGCCACGCGGGTCTTCATCGCCGCGCGGTTGACGACCAGCCGGGCGCTGACCTGCATGATCGTCTCGATCTCGACGAGGCCGTTGGCGCGCAGGGTCGAACCAGTCGAGACGAGGTCGACGATGCGCCGGCAAAGACCGAGTTGCGGCGCCAGTTCGAGGGCGCCGTTCAGCTTCACGCATTCGGCCTGCACGCCGCGCGCGGCGAAATGGCGGCGCGTGATGTTGGGATACTTGGTGGCGACGCGCAGGTGGCTCCAGCGCGTCGGGTCGTCGACCTCGGCCAGCGCGCGCGGCGCGGCGACCGACATGCGGCATCGGCCGAGGCCGAGGTCGAGCGGCGCGTAGAGCTCGGGATAGTCGAACTCGGCCACCACGTCGGACCCGGCGACGCCGAAATGGGCCGCGCCGAAGGCGACGAAGGTGGCGACGTCGAAGGAGCGCACGCGTACTACGTCGAGGCGCGGATCGGAGGTACGGAAGCGCAGGAGGCGCGAGTCCGGGTCGTCGAAGGCCGGCTCCGGCTCGATCCCGGCACGGCGCAGCAGCGGCATCACCTCGTCGAGGATGCGCCCCTTCGGCAGGGCCATGACCAGGGGGGCTTCGCCGGCCATTCCGGCCTCTCCATCGTCCACGCGGGCCCGTTCGGGCCCGCCGGGCCGCACGATATGGCACAGGCTCCGGCAAGAGGCCAGAGGCGATGGAACGCTTCGCGGCCACACCCGGTTCTCGCCTGCCCGCCCGGATGCCCTAGACTGGGCCCCGAACCGGGCCGGACGCATCGCCCGGAAGACACGGGGGAGGACGGATGGCCGAAGGACTGGTGGTGCGGCGCGTGGTGGCCGGCAGGCGGGCGGACGGCACGTCGTTTATCGAGCAGGACGGCCCGACGCCGTCGATCCGCACCGTGGCGGCCCGGCCCGGATATGTCGTCAACAACATCTGGGCCACGGGCGCCGCCCCGTCCCCGGTCGATGCGCCCGACACCATCGCCGGCCACCAGGGCGTCTCGCCGCCCAGGGGCGGCTCGGTCCTGCGCATCATCGAGTATCCGCCCGATCCGGCCGACCCGGCCGAGCTCGCCCGGCAACTCGGCGGCATGTTCGCGGGCATGTTCGCCGACGCGCACCGGCCGCAGGGCAAGGACGTCCATCCGGGCATGCACACGACCGAGACCGTCGACTACGCCATCGTGCTGGAGGGCGAGATCACGGCGATCCTCGACGAGGGCGAGACCGTGCTGCGCCAGGGCGACGTGTTCATCCAGCGCGGCACCAACCACGCTTGGTCGAACCGCTCGGGCAGGCCGTGCCGCGTCGCATTCGTGCTCATCGACGGGCGGTTCGCCTGAACTCCGGCGCCGGAAGGATCGTGACATGAAACTGACGAGCTTCAGGGCCGGCGCCAGGGCCGGCTGGGGCGTGGCGGACGGCGAGGCGATCGTCGACATGCACCTGCACCACGGCGAGCGCTGGCCAACGGTGCGCGCTGTCCTCGCCGCAGCGGCGTTGGAGGAGGTGGCGCGACTGGCGGCGGCACGCCGGCCCGATCACCGGCTGGAGGACGTCGTCCTCATGCCGCCGGTCACCGACCCCGACATGATCATCTGCGTCGGCATGAACTACCACAGCGCCTTCGCCGAGATCGGCCGCGAATTTCCCGGCCGGCCGAGCCTGTTCACCCGCCGCATCTCGGCCCAGGTCGGCCACGGCCAGAAGCTGCAGAAGCCGACGGTGTCCGAGCAGTACGACTGCGAGGTCGAACTGGCGGCGATCATCGGCACGGCCGGGCGCAACATCGCCGCCGCCGATGCGCTGGCGCACGTCGCCGGCTGGTCGGTGTTCAACGAGGCCTCGGTGGTCGACTGGATGCGGCACACGACGCAGAACGTCACCGCCGGCAAGAACTTCGAGGGCAGCGGCGCCTTCGGCCCGTTCCTCGTCACCGCCGACGAGGTCGGCGACCCGACGAAGCTGCGCCTCGTCCACCGCCTCAACGGCGCGGTCCTGCAGGACGGGCCGGTGACCGACATGTGCTATTCGATCCCCGAGCAGATCGCCTACATCTCGACCTTCACCACGCTGCTGCCCGGCGACGTCATTTCCACCGGTTCGCCGGGCGGTATCCGCTCGCGCCGCCAGGCCAATGTCTGGCTGAAATCGGGCGATGTGGTGGAAATGGAAATCGCCGGGGTCGGCACGCTGCGCAACGTCGTCGCCTGACCGGCGAACGCGCTACGCCGCCTTCGTCAGCGCCTCGCTGAGCGCCGCCCGGAACGCGAGCGGGTCGGCGATCATCGGCATGGGCGTCGTACCGGCGCCGGTGCCCGTGACCGTGACGGTGCCGTAGCCGAGCAGCCGGCCGATCACCGACTGGTCGACGTTGGCGCCCTCGACGCGGTCGATGTGCAGCTCCGAGGTATCGCGGCTGATCCAGCCCGTCTTGGCGATGACTCGCCGGTTGGTGATGGCGATCTCGGTCGCCCAGCGCTGGATCGCCGCGCGCACAAGCCCGAGCAGCGACAGGACGGCAAGCACGAGCGCGGCCCAGGGCGCCCAAGGCGCCAGCATCACCACCACCCAGTCGTCGCCGACGCGGAAGACATGGCCGGCGACGAAGAGGACGAAGGCCAGCACGAGGCCGGCGACGGGGCGCGCAAAGGCGATCCAATGCATGCGCCCCTCGTAGAGCACCCGCTCGCCGGCGGCCAGGTTGCCGTGGACGTAGGACATCGCCTCATCCCTCGCCGTGCGCGGGACGCCAGGCGGTCGGCCAGGCTTCCCCGAAATCCTCGACCAGCCCGTCGATGCCGGCGACGGTCAGCCGGATCGTTGGCCGGCCCCCGTCGACACCGGCAAAGGCGATGTCCACGAATGGCTCTCCGGCCTCGGCGCCGCCGGCGATCGCCAGCAGCGACAGGAAGGCATCGCGCCTGCCAAGGTCGATGTCGCGCAGCCGCACCGCCGTCACCCCGCCGAAGCTGACGCCGGCGAGCACGCGTTCGGCGGTTGCCCGCTCGTCGCCGGTGCTTTCCCAGCGGAAGCGGTTGACCGCCATGACGAAGCGGCGCTCGTCGCGCAACCAGGCGATGTCGCCGATGGGCACGAGGGCATCCTGCAGCAGCGTCGAGACGACCTCGAGGTCGGCCGCGTCGACGATACGCAGCTTCAGCGGCGTGCCGCCCGATGCCATCTGCGCCGTCACCCCGCCTCCTTCACCCGCTCGATGTCGGCGCCGACCGCGGCGAGCTTCTCTTCCATCCGCTCGTAGCCGCGGTCGAGGTGATAAATGCGGTTGACCTCGGTTTCGCCCCTCGCTGCCAGCGCCGCCAGCACGAGCGAGGCCGAGGCGCGCAGGTCGCTCGCCATCACCGGCGCGCCCGACAGCCGTTCGACGCCGCGCACCATGGCGGAGCCGCCATGCAGGTTGATATTGGCCCCCATGCGGCGCAGCTCGGGCACGTGCATGAAGCGGTTCTCGAAGATCGTCTCTGTCACCATCGAGGCGCCGCGCGCCGTCGCCATCAGGGCCATGAACTGCGCCTGCAGGTCGGTCGGAAAGCCGGGAAACGGCTCCGTCATCACGTCGACGCCGACGAGGTCGGCATTGGCGCGGGAGACGAAGATGCCGCCGTTCTTGCGCTCGACCGTCACGCCGGCCTCGCGCAGCGTCTCCGCCGCCGCCTCGACATGGTCGAGGCGCGCGCCCTCCAGCATCAGCGTGCCGCCGGTGATCGCGGCGGCCATGGCATAGGTGCCGGTCTCGATACGGTCGGCCATCACCGCGTGCGCCGCGCCGTGCAGGCGGTCGACGCCGGCGATACGCAGCGTGTCAGTGCCGCCGCCCTCGATGCGCGCGCCCATCTTCTGCAGGCACTCGACGAGGTCGACGATCTCCGGCTCGCGGGCGGCGTTCTCGATCACCGTATCGCCGCGCGCCAGCGTCGCCGCCATCACCAGGTTCTCGGTCGCGCCGACCGACACCATCGGCATGACGATGCGTGCGCCGGTGAGACCATGGCGCGCATGGGCGCGGATGTAGCCGGCCTCGACCTCGATCTCGGCGCCCAGCGTCTGCAGGCCCTTGAGGTGCAGGTCAACGGGGCGCGAACCGATGGCGCAGCCGCCCGGCAGGGAAACGGTGGCCTCGCCCTCACGCGCCACCAGCGGCCCGAGCACGAGCACCGAGGCCCGCATCTTGCGCACCAGTTCGTAGGGCGCAACCGTCGACGTGATCGTGCGGGCTGTCAGCGAAAGTGCATTTCCGGCGTGGCCGCCGGCGGTCGCGCCGTCCATCGTCGCCTCGACCCCGTGCTGCACCAGCAGCCGCACGAGGGTAGCGATGTCATCGAGATGCGGCACGTTGGAGAGCGCCAGCGTCTCGTCCGTCAGCAGCGCCGCCGTCATCACCGGCAGGGCGGCGTTCTTGGCACCCGCGATGCGGATGGTCCCCTCGAGCGGCTTGCCGCCGCGAATGCGCATCCGGTCCATGTCGTTCCGATCCGTCGGCCTGAATGCCGGTTGAACTGTCGCCCGGGATTGTGGCGCGGCGGTGGCGCCGGCCTACAACCTCGGCACGGTGACGCCGCGCTGCCCCATGTATTTACCGCCGCGGTCGCGGTACGAAACGTCGGGCGGCGCCTCGCCGCGGAGAAAGAGGAACTGGCACGCTCCCTCGTCGGCATAGATCTTGGCCGGCAGGGGCGAGGTGTTGGAAAACTCCAGCGTCACATGCCCTTCCCATTCGGGTTCGAGCGGCGTGACGTTGACGATGATGCCGCAGCGCGCATAGGTCGACTTGCCGAGACAGATCACCAGCACGTCGCGCGGGATGCGGAAATACTCGACCGTGCGCGCGAGCGCGAAGGAGTTGGGCGGGATGATGCAGACATCCGTCTCGCGGTCGACGAAGCTTTTGTCAGTGAAGTGCTTGGGATCGACCGTCGCCATGTCGACGTTGGTGAAGATCTTGAACTCGCGTGACACGCGGGCGTCGTAGCCGTAGGACGACAGGCCGTAGGAGATGACCCCCTCGCGGCGCTGGCTGTCGACGAACGGCTCGATCATGCCGTGATCGACCGCCATCCGGCGTATCCAGCTGTCGGGCAAGACCGACATGTGCAGCCGCTCCCCATCGCGGCGGTCCCGCCCGCCGCAGCCCGTTGTAGTCGATGCTCCGAACCGGCCACAAGGCGTTGAAAAGCGGCGCCCGGCGCCCGCCTTGTTCGTGCGGCGCCCGCCGTCTACAAGGCGCCGGGCTGGCGGGCGCCGATCGGGCACCGCCGGGACAGTCGTCGTCGGAAGCGCGGGGATCATGGCAAGAGGCGGCGAAACCGGCGGCATGCGATGGCTCGCCGACCTGGATGGCCGTGCGATCGCGGCGCTGGCCGCCGCGACGGCGGCGGCAGCGGCCGTGTTCGCGGCCTTCCCGGCCATCGACGTCATCGGCGCCACGCTGTTTCACGACGTCGCCGGCTTCGCGCTGTCCGGCACCTGGATCGACAAGCTCTATGACGGCGTCCTGCGCGGCGCCACTGTATGGGCAGCCCTCGCCGCCGTGCCGCTTTGGCTCGCCGGCGAACTGCGCGGGCGGGCGGTGCTCGGCTTCGGGCGGCGCGCCTTCGCCTTCGTGCTGACGGCGCTGGTCCTGGCCTGCATCATCGTGCCGGACGTGCTGTTCAAGCCGGTATTCGGACGGGCGCGGCCCTTCGAGACCCTGCCCTTCGGCGGCGACCTGCCGGTCACCGGCCCCTTCCGCGTGGCCGGCGCATGCACGGACAACTGCTCGTTCTACTCGGGCGACGTCGCCTTCGCCGTCTCGCTGATCGTGTTCGTGCTGCTGCTGCCCGCGGGCCGCCGCCTGCCTTGGCTGGTCCTGTGGGCGATCTGGAGCCTGTTCGTCGCGATCATGCGCATGGGCGTCGGCAAGCACTTCCCGAGCGATGTGCTGTTCGCCGCGCTGATCTCCCTGCTCGTCGTGCTGATCGTGCGCCACGCCGTCGCGCGCTGCCGCTGGGGCTGGCTCGACGGGCCCGGCCGACGCACGACCGTCACGCACCCGGTCTAGTCGCCTTCGGGCATCTCCGCCGGCGATGGCGGCGACGCCTCGCCGGCATCCCGCGCACGGGCCTGGGACTTGCGGCGGCGCAGGTTCGCTCTCAGTGCCGCCGCTGTCCGTGCCTCCCGTTCGGCGCGCGTCTGCGCCGGACGGGCGCGGCGCGGCGCCTCCTGTGGCTCATCGCTCATTTCTTCGCCGCTATGGCCTCGATCTCGACCAGCATGTCGGGACCGGCGAGAGCGGCCACCACGACCAGCGTCGAGGTCGCCGGCGGATCGGCCTTCACCACCCGGTCGCGGACCTGCCGGAAGGTGGCGATATACCGGGGATCGGTGACGTAGGAGTTGAAGCGGATGACGTCGGCCAGCGACATGCCGCCAGCCGCGAGCGCCGTCTCGACGTTGCGGAACGCCAGTTCGCACTGTGCCTCGATGCCCTGTGCCACGGCGCCGGACACATCGTTGCCGACCTGGCCGGACACGACCATCAGGCGCGAACCGGTCTCGACCTCGATCGCCTGGCTGTAGCGGCTCGCCGCCGGCGGCATGCCGGCAGGATTGTGGGCACGGTTCATGACGCACTCTCCCTGATATCGCCGGTCCCGGTGCCGGAACCGCGGGCGGAGCCTGCCACGTCCGGCGACGATCCGCGAGGGGCGTCGGCGTCGCGCTCAGGCCGCCCGTTCCGCCGCCACGGCGGCATCGACGCCGAGGCCGAGCGTGCTGCACAGCATCCGCACGGCCCCGCGCTCTTCCTGCGAGTAGGTTCCGTCGGCATGACCGATGGCGACCGCGATGCGCACCAGCAATTCCTGGGTCGCCGTGTCGCCCGCGCCGCGCCGGGCCAGGGCCAGGGCGGCCGCCCGCGCGGCCGCCGGGTCGGCCCTGAACGCCTCGACATGGCCGTTGAACAGGTCGACGCCGTCATGCGGATCGAACAGGGCAAGCCTGGTGACGCCTTCGAGCACGGCGTCCATGCGGCTGCGCTCGGAAAAGGAAACATCGCCATCGGCCATGGCGACGATGGCGCAGACGGCCATCACGGCCTCGAGAAAGGGCCGCTGGCGGTGACGTTCGAGTTCAAGACGAAGACTGTCGAACACGCGGGCTCGCCCCCTCGCGAGTTTCCGGCCCGCTCACGATGCCAGCCGCCGCCGACCCCGGCAACCGCCGATTGCCGGGGTCGGCGGCCCCGGCCACGCATGCCCTTCGCCTTGCCCGCACATGTCCTGCATGGCATAAGGCGCCGCCCGTAGCGGGAGCCGCCGTAGCTCAGTGGTAGAGCACACCCTTGGTAAGGGTGGGGTCGAGTGTTCAATTCACTCCGGCGGCACCAGCCTTCACGATCCGTTTTGGGCCCCGATTCATTTACTCCGGAGTGCGAGCGATGATCCGTGCTGCCATCGTCGGTCTCGGCTGGTGGGGCCAGAACCATGTCCGCGCCACCAAGGGTTCGGACAAGATCCGCTTCACCCACGCCGTCGACATCGCGCCCGACAAGGTGCGCGGCTTCGCTGACGAGCACGGTCTCAAGCTGACAGACAGCCTCGAGACGGTTCTCGCCGACAAGGCCGTCGACGCCGTCGTGCTGGTGACGCCGCACACACTGCACGCCAACCAGATCGCCGCCGCCGCCGCCGCCGGCAAGCATGTGCTGACCGAAAAGCCGTTCGCCCTGCACAAGGACGAGGGCCTGCGCGCCATCGCCGCGACGAAGAAGGCCGGGGTGATGCTCGGCATCGGCCACAATTACCGCTACAGCTCGGCCGTGCGCGAGATCAAGCGCATGATCGACGCCGGCGAGCTCGGCGAAATCCACCACATCGAGGGCAATCTCAGCCACCAGGGCCAGATCGGCATCCAGGGCTGGCGGCGCGCCGCGGAGGAGGCCCCGACCGGCGGCATCGTCCATTTCGGCGCCCATATCATCGACATCATGTGCTGGTTCGCCGGGCCGATGAAGCGGCTCTACGGGCAGACCACCTCGCACGTGCTGCCGGCCGACTGCGGCTCTGTGCTGGTCTCCTTCGAGTCCGGCGTCACCGGCTATCTCGCCAACCTGATGACCACGCCAGCCAATTTCCACCTGCAGGTGATGGGCTCCGCCGGCTGGGCCCGCGCCCAGGGCTGGATGGACACCAATCAGGTGACCCGCTGCTTCGGCGCCGGCCGCGTCGAGGACGGCGGCGGCAAGGCAGAGACGATCACGCTGCCCGAAGTGAGCGTGCTCGCGCAGGTGAAGGCCAACGACGAGAATTTTGCCGCCGCCTGCGAGGGCAAGGAGAAGTATCTCTTCACGCCCGAGGAGATGGCCCACACCGCTGCCATCCACGAGGCCATCGCCCGCTCGGCCGCCAGCGGCCAGCCGGTCGAGGTCTAGTCCCGGCGGGCGGTCACTCCGCTGCCGGCCGCTCCGCATAGGCGAAGTTGGCCCGTGCGTACCAGGCGTGGTGGTCGCTGAAGCTGATCGGCGGGTACTTCGGCGAGGTACCCGGCGCGCACTGGCTTTCGATCGCCGCGTCGACGGCGGGATAGAAGAAGAAGATGTTCGAGTAGCGCTCGACCGTGCGCGAGGCCAGCACGCGGTGCGGCGTGGCGATGAGCCGGTCGTTGCTCCAGCGGCGCAGCGCGATGCCGGTGTTGACGATGATGCCGCCCGGCACTTCGGGCTGGTCGACCCAGTCGCCGTCGCGGGTGAGGATCTGCAGGCCCGGCGCCGTCGCCTGCGGGATCATGGTCAGGAACGACATGTCGGTATGGCCGCCGATGCCGAGCTGGCCCTGCTCGACCGGCATGACCGGGTACCAGGCACAGCGCACCACCGAGCTGCTGCCGGCGAAGAAGGGATCGAACCAGGCCGGCGGCAGGCCGAGGGCGACCGCGATGGGCGGCAGCAGGCGCTTGCCGAAGGCGTCGAAGGCGGCGAGGTAGCGCTGCAGCGCCTGCCGCGAGGCGCCCGACAGTTCGGCCGGCCACTGGTTGTGGCCGATGAAGCGGGTGCTGCCGCGATGGTCGGGATGGTCGGGCGGCAGGTCGTAGGTGAACTTGAAGGCCTCGTTGGCCTGCGGCTTCGACGGGCCGTCGAGCGCCTGCGTGTTCACCGCCGTGTTGGCCGGCTGCCAGCCGCACTGGTGGACGTTCATCCGCACGCGCTGCTTGGCCTCGGCCGGCAGGGCGAACAGTTCGCGCGAGGCGGCGAAGGAGTCGGCAATCAACCGCTCGTCGAGCCCGTGATTGACGACGTAGAAGAAGCCGACCTCGGTACAGGCGCGCAGCAATCTGGCCGCGACCGCGTCGAGGGCCCCCGGCGCCCCATCCAGCAGCGGCCCGACGTCGATGACGGGCGCGTCACCCGACACGGCCTGAGACGCTTCCATACGGCCCATCGCACCCTCGTGCAGCGACAGTCGCGGCCCATCATTGCCCAATCGCCTGCCGCGCGCCACCCGCGGTCCATCGATGCGTTGCATGGCGCCATCGCAGCGTCGTCATGCCTGCGACAGCATGCTAACCTTGTCGTGCATCCCGACAGGGGCAGTGACGGTCATCGCCGGCTGGCCGGCTCCAGCACCGTGAGCGCCTTCGCCGATGTCGCCGCGTCGCGGCCGACCGGCCGCACGCCGGCGCCATGCCATCGACCGCTGCCTCGCCGCGCCGCCGGTGCGCGCGGGCACGTCGCCTGAAAGCAACGGGAGAGTAACGCCATGTTCTATACCTGCGCGCCGCATGCGCCGGCCGCCGACCACGGCCACCGCGCCACCGTCAATTGCCGCGGCAAGCGCCTGACCGTCGACATCCACTGCCATGTCCACGTTCCCAGCGCCGACGCGATGCTGAAGGCGTCGGGAGCCGTCGGTGGCGATGTCGGCCGGATGTTCTCCAACGACCTGACCAACCGCATCAACGTCCAGCAGAACGTAGACCGCATGCCGCAGCTCTCGCAGGTCGACATCCGCCTCGCCGACATGGATGCCCAGGGCATCGACATCCAGGCCATCTCGCCCTCGCCGTTCCACTACAACTACTGGGTCGACACCGGCATCGCCCGCGACATCACGCGCCTCGTCAACGACCGCATCGGCGAGATCGCAGCGCAGCATCCGGACCGCTTCGCGCCGATGTGCGTCGCGCCGCTGCAGAACTGCAACGAGGCCATCGCCGAACTGGAACGCTGCCACAAGCAGCATGGCATGCGCGGCGTCGAGATCTCGACCAACGTCAACGGCAAGGAGTTGACGCGCTGCGGGCTGGAGAAGTTTTTCGCCCGCGTCGAGGAACTCGACATGATGGTCTTCATCCACCCGGCCGGCACGTCCGAAGGCAATCGCATGCGCGATCACTACTTCACCAACCTGATCGGCCATCCGCTCGAATCGGCGCTGGCCGTCGGCCATCTCATCTTCGACGGCTATCTCGAGCGCTTCCCCGGCCTGAAGGTCTGCATTGCCCATGGCGGCGGCTATGCGCCGGCCTACTGGGGTCGCTTCGATCACCCCTATCCGACGCGCGAGGACGTGCATGGCACGCTGCCGCACCCGCCGTCGCACTACCTGAAGAAGCTGCACTTCGACACGGTGGTGTTCACCGAGATGCAGCTTCGCCACCTCATCGAGGCGTGGGGCGCCGACCACATCCTGCTCGGCACCGACTATCCCTACGACATGGCGGAGACCGACCCGGTCGGCCACGTCGAATCGGTGAAGGGACTGTCGGAACCGGACCGCGCGCTCGTCTGCGGCGGCAACGCTGCACGCCTGATGGGCATCAAGGTACCGGCGAAGCGCTGAGCCGGACGGAACCGGGCGGTATCGTACCGGTACCGCCCGGGCGTTCCGACATCATGCCCCACGCCGTCCGCACGCGACGCATCTACGATCCGCCCGCCGCCGACGACGGGCTTCGCATTCTCGTCGACCGCCTCTGGCCGCGGGGCGTGAGTCGCGTGGAGGCCCGCCTCGATCTCTGGCTCCGGGATATCGCGCCGAGCACCGGTCTGCGCCAGTGGTTCCATGGCGCGGCGGGCGAATGGGTTGAATTTCGCCGCCGCTACCGCGCCGAGCTGGACGCCAACCCCGGGGCGGTGGGCGAATTGCGTGCAGCCTTGGCGAAGGGTCCGGCGACCCTGCTCTTTTCGGTAAAGGACACGGAGCGCAACCACGCCCGCCTGATCGTCGAGTATCTCGCCCGTCAATCGAGTTCGAAGGCGTCCTTGTAGTCGCGCTTCAATGCCGGATCCTGATCGGCCTTCAGCAGCACGCAATCGCCGACGACAAGGCGGTCGATTTCGGAGCCCATGAAGCAGCGGAACGCATCCTCCGGCGTGCAGACGATCGGCTCGCCGCGCACATTGAAGGACGTATTGACCAGAACAGGACAGCCGGTGCGCTGCTTGAAGGCGTCGATCAGCGCGTGATAGCGCGGATTGCTTTCGCGATGCACGGTCTGCACCCGCGCCGAATAGTCGACATGCGTGACGGCCGGGATTTCCGAGCGCGGCACGTTGAGCTTCTCGATGCCGAACAGCGCCTCTTCGTCCTGCGTCATCGCGCGCCGGCGACGTTCGACCACCGGCGCCACCAGCAGCATGTAGGGACTATCGCAGTCCATCTCGAACCATTCGGCCACGTCCTCGCGCAATACCGACGGCGCGAAGGGCCGGAAGCTTTCGCGATACTTGACCTTGAGGTTGAGTGTCTTCTGCATCGAGGGCGACCGCGGATCGCCGAGAATCGAACGCCCGCCGAGGGCCCGCGGCCCGAACTCCATGCGTCCCTGAAACCAGCCGACAGCCTCTCCGGCAGCCAGCGCGTCGGCCGTGCCGGCGATCATCTCCGACTCGCCGACGGTGCGGAAGCGCGCGCCCGCCGCGGCGAGGCGGCGCTCCACGTCGTCTTGGCCGTACTCGGGTCCAAGATAGCTGCCCTGCATGCCGTCGATGGCACCATTGACGTGACGGGGCTGGCCCTGGAAATGGTGACAGGCGACCAGAGCCGCACCCAGCGCGCCGCCCGCATCGCCGGCCGCCGGCTGGACCCAGATGCGCTCGAAGCGACCCTCGCGCAGCACCTTGCCGTTGGCCACGCAGTTGAGGGCGACACCGCCGGCAAGACAGAGGTTCTTCGTGCCGGTCTCCGCCGCGAGGGAGCGCGTCAGCCGCAGCACCACCTCCTCGGTGACCGCCTGGATCGACGCCGCCAGATCCATCTCGCGCTGCGTCAGCCAGCTTTCCTGCGGCCGCGGCGGCCCACCGAAAAGATCGTGGAACTTGGCCGACGTCATGGTGAGGCCGGTGCAATAGTCGAAGTACGACTGGTCGAGCCGGAACGTGCCGTCTGGCTTCAGATCGACGATGTTGTCGAGGATGGCCTGGGCGTATTTCGGCTCGCCGTAGGGCGCCAGCCCCATCACCTTGTATTCGCCGGAATTGACCTTGAAGCCGGTGTAGTAGGTGAACGCCGAGTAGAGCAGGCCCAACGAATGGGGAAAGTGCAGCTCGCGCGTCATCTCGAGGCTGTTGCCACGGCCGATGCCGACGCTCGTGGTCGCCCATTCGCCGACGCCGTCCATCGTCAGGACGAGGGCGTCCTCGAACGGCGACGGATAGAACGCGCTTGCCGCGTGGCTCTGGTGATGCTCGGCGAACACCAGCTTGCGCGTCCAGTCGAAGTCGGGCGCCCAGCGCCTGAGTTCGTCGCGCAGCATCGACTTCTGGAACAGCTTCTCCTTGAGCCACAAGGGAATCGCCATGCGGAAAGAACGGAAGCCGCGCGGCGCGAAGGCGACATAGGTTTCGAGCAGGCGCTCGAACTTGAGGAACGGCTTGTCGTAGAAGGCAACGTAGTCGACTGCGTCGAGCGTGGTGGAGGCCGCGTCGAGACAGTAGGAGACGGCGTTCGCCGGAAATCCGGCGTCGTGTTTCTTGCGGGTAAAGCGTTCTTCCTGAGCCGCGGCAACGATACGGCCGTCTTCGACGAGAGCCGCCGCGCTATCGTGATAGAATGCCGAAATTCCGAGAATGCGCATTCCGGTTGGCCGGCTAGAACAGCGTATAAATGAAAGGCGCGACGGCGGAACCCTTCGTCAGCACGATCAGGCCGCCGAACAACACCATCACCAGCAGGATCGGCAGCAGCCAGAATTTCTTGCGCACCCGCAGGAACATCCACAACTCGGCCAGGAATGACATCGTCTGCGTCCCCTAGAACTGGTGCTTGATCGATTCCGGCGTGGGGCCGGGCGGCGTGCGGACGATCCAGTAGCTTGCGGCATGCGGGTCACGCCGCAGGCGAAGCATGTCCTTGCCCAGGGCGCGCATGACGAGCCCGGTCGGCATGACGGCGAGATAGAACACGCCACCCATCACGATCGGGTTTACGACGTGGAAAAGCAGCAGCCCCAGCTTCGTCCACAAACGGTTGAGCGGCGCAAGGGCCGCCGGCCAGACCAGCCCGGTCACAATCAGAAGGCCACCGCCGCCGAGCAACAGCCAGGTAACTGTTCCATCTCCGCTGAAGAACAGCCAGCGCACCAGGCCGATGGCGGCCAGGATGCCGCCGACGACAAGGCCGAACGACCTGTCGGAACTGCCCGTTATCTTGTCTTCGCGATGGAGATCCTCGTGAAGGGAACTCTTCCGGCCCGCCATCGGGGGCCTCCTCCTTTGCGTCCGTCGGCGCCCAACTAGCACTTTAGCAGAGGTGTCGTCAGCCACTTCGCGCGGTCACACCATCCATCGCCTCGGAAATCCGTCGGGCATGCGTGTTGGGGCCCAACGTGCTAGTATATTCAGGTACATGTCAGGTCCAGTCCATGAAGTACCTGCCCGTTGTCGTCGTCCTTCTTCTGCTCGCGGCCGGTGCCACCTGGGTGCGCTATGGCAGCCTGTCGCCATGTGACTGGATGGTGACGGACCTCGCCGAGCAGCTCAATGTGCCGGAGGGCGTGGCCGCCCTCAAGATCCGGACGGATCTGGCTTTGCGCGGGATTACCGACCCGAAGCCGGGCGAATGTCTCGTCGAGTGGTGGCGGATACGCATCGACGGCACGGAGCACCTGCACCCGGGACGGTAACCCGTCATCTCGGATGGCAAGCGCGCACCGCCGGGACTCTCGCCCCCGGCGAACACGGGCCGTAAGGTGCCGCACCGAACTGGCGAAGGTACCGCTCCATGCTGCCCATCGACGCTCTCTATCGCGGCCTGGCAATCAACCCGGACGGCATCGCGCTAGAGGGCGACGGCGAAAGCCTGACCTACCGGGCGCTCGTTGCGCGCGTCGAGGCCCTGGCGGCGGCCTACCAGCAGCGCCTGCCCTCGCCGCAGGCGCGCATCGCCATCTGCGGCGCCAACAGTTTCGCCCATGTCGTCGCCATTCTCGCCTGTCATCTCTCGGGCAATGTGTGGGTGGCGGTCAGCGCGCGGGCCGGCAAACTCGAGAACGAGGCCCTGCTCGGCGCCGTCGTGCCGGACCTGATCGTCGCCGACGAGGACCTGTTCGACCGCTTGCCGGTCGATGGCATCCCGACCATCCGCCTGACCGCCGCCAACGGCAAAGGCGGGACGGATACCGTCGCCGGCCTGATCGCCGCCAATACCGGCCGCCGGCCCGGGCGGCCCCTGCTCGACCCCGAGACGGACCTGCAGGCGATCAAGTTCACCGGTGGCTCGACCGGCCGGCCCAAGGCCGTGATGCAGCCCTACCGCGTCGGCGTGACCTTGATCGGCAGCTTTCTGTCGACCTTCCACTTCCGCAGCGACGACTGCCAGCTCGCCGCTGCCCCGGTCAGCCATGCCTCATTCGTGTTCATGCTGCCGCTGTTCGCCGTCGGCGGGCGCAACATCGTGCTGACGGGCCCGGACCCAGACCGCATCCTCGACGCCTTCGCCACACGTGGCGTCACGACGATGTTCATGCCGCCGACCATGGTCTACCGCGTCATGGCGCACCCGAAGGCGGTGCCGGGCAGCTTCCCCGGCCTGCGCCACCTCTACTACAGCGCCGCGCCGATGCCGGCGGAGAAGATCCCCGAGGTGCAGCGCGTCTTCCCCAATGCGCTGGAAACGCTCTACGGCCAGACCGAGGCGTCGTCCATCTGCACCGCCATGACCGTCGCCGAGATGAACCGGCCGGAGAACCAGGGCTCGGTCGGCCGCGCCTCGCCGATGATGCGCGTCGAGATCATGGACGCCGAGGGCAACCTGCTGCCGCCGGGCGCCGAAGGCGAGGTGGTGGTGCGCGGCGGCCTCGTCATGAAGGGCTATCTCGGCAACCCCGAGGCCACGGCCGAGACCATCCGCGACGGCTGGCTGCACACCGGCGACGGCGGCCTGATCGACGAACGCGGCTACCTCTGGCTCAAGGACCGCCTGCGCGACGTCATCATCTCCGGCGGCTTCAACGTCTACCCCACCGACGTCGAGGGCGCGCTCGGCCTGCATCCGGCGGTCTACGAAAGCACGGTGTTCGGCTGTCGCGACGATTTCTGGGGCGAGCGCGTGGAGGCGGCCGTGCAGCTGCGTCCCGGCAGCACCGCCACGCCGGCCGAGCTGCAGGCCTTCGTGCGCGAGCGCCTCGGCGCGGTGAAGACGCCGAAGATCGTCCACTTCGTCGACGACCTCCCGCGCAGCTCGGTCGGCAAGGTGCTGCGCCGCGAACTGCGGGCGCAATACGACACGCCGGAGCGCAAGGGCCTCGGCGGGCGCTGACCACGGCACGCGTCGACGCCGCCGCGGCGTCGCGCTAGCCTTCCCGCCGGCCCCGCCAGAAGGGCCATGCGCGGCCAGACGCGCCGCAGGGGAGGCCGGCATGTTCATGTACTTTCCCGAGAACTATCCGTGGTCGATGGCGGTGCTGCTGGCGACCAACATGGGTGGCGTGCTGTCGGAGATCGACGAGGCCTGCGCGGCGCTGAAGCCGCACGCGGCCGCCAACGACGCCAGCGCCAACGAGCTGTGGTTCCAGCAGTGGACACGGATCGGCGCGCGCGCCGAGGCGCAGGCCGACGACGATGCCGCGGCGGGGCATGCCTTCACCGCCGCGCGCAAGTACAAGCGCGCGGCGATCTACTACATGACGGCCGAGCGGCAGGCGCGTGCCGGCGACCCGCGCAAGGTCGCATCCTACCGCAAGATGCTCGCCTGCTTCGCGCGCGGAACGGCGCTGGCTGGCGACCGCGTCGAACGGGTCGAGGTGCCGTCTCCCGTCGGCGACCTGCCGGCGCTCTACGTGCCAGCGGCGCCCGGCACGGCGAGCGGGCGCGGCCCTGCCATCGTCCACATGGACGGGCTGGACGTGATGAAGGAGTTCCTCTTCCTCTCCGGCGTCGCCGAGGGTTACGCGCGGCGCGGCGTCGCCGTGCTGCTGCTCGACCATCCGGGTATCGGCGAGGCGCTGCGCCTGCGCGAACTCAGGCTGACGCCCGAGGTCGAGGTGCCGGCCGGCGCCGCCGTCGACTGGTTGGAGAAGCGCACCGAGATCGATCCCAGGCGCATCGGCGTCGCCGCGCTGTCGCTCGGCGGCTACTACGCCCCGCGCGCCGCGGCGTGCGAGCCGCGCTTTGCCTGCTGTGTCGCCTGGGGCGCCATCTGGGACTACGGACCGATCACGCGCGCACGGGCTGCCGGCGGCGGATCGGCACTGTCGGTGTCGAACTGGGCGCACCACATGCAGCTCGTCTTCGGGCTGGAGCGGATGGACGACATCCTCGCCACGACCGACCGCATGGCACTGGCACCGGTGATGGACCGCCTGCGCTGCCCGTTGCTGGTGGTGCACGGCGAGAACGACCGCCAGATCGCCGTCGCCATGGCAGAGAACACCGTCGCCGCGGCGAAAAGCAGCGCGCGCGCGGAACTGAAGCTGTTCTCCCTCGCCGAGGGCGGCGCCGAGCATTGCCAGGTCGACAATCCGACCCTCGGCGCCGACTACATCGCCGACTGGGTGGCCGGCGTGCTCGGCGGCCGCACCGCTTAGGCTCCGTCAGCCCTTGAGCCTCGGCAGGCCCTCGGGCACCGGCACGTGGAATGTGTTGGCCACCATGGCCACGTGGTTGTAGTGGCCGATGACCGCGATCAGCTCCACGAGCTGCTGTTCGCCGAGCAGGTCGAGAACCGCCCGGTAGGTGCCATCCGATACCGCACGCGTCTCCAGCAGTTCGCGCGTGTAGGCGTAGACCACCGCCTCGTCGTGCTTCTCGAAGGCTGGCTGGCGGCGCTCCTCGATAGCGTCGACGACGGCCGCCGCGATGCCGTACTGCAGCGCCTCCGGCTTGTGCGCGCCCCATTCGATCTGCGACGACCAGTGACGCGCGACGACGATGATCGCCAGCTCGCGCAGACGCTGGTCGACGGTTGCTTCCCAGCGGCAGAACTGCCCGAACGGTAACGCCCGCTCGGCGAGCTTGGGGCTGCGCAGCCAGGCGTTCATCGGGCCGATGATGCGACCCGTGCGGCTGGCGAAGATCGTGTCGGCCAGGCGCTTCTGCTCATCCGACATGGTGTTGTAGGTCAGTTCGGTCAGGCGACTCACGGCGAACACTCCGGACTCGGGACGCGAGGCGGTCAGCATCGCGACCGGGAGCGTCACGGGCAAGTCCGCAATGCCGCTGCATGCTTGACTCGATCTGATGAGGGACGGACGCTGCCCGCCCCGATCAGGAGGAGCGTCGAGCCATGGCCAATCCCCGCAGCAAACTGCGCATCACCCGTCAACTGCTGACCGAGTATTCCGAAAAGTACAAGAACTGGGGCAAGTGGGGGCCGGACGACGAGATCGGCACGCTCAACTACACCACACCTGAAAGCATCGTCGCCGCGGCGCAACTCGTGAAAAGCGGCAAGGTCATCTCGCTCGGCCTCAACTACGACCAGTATGGCCCGCAGGGCGCACGCTCGAAGTATCCGGCGATGGGACGCTTCAATCCCGTCCACCTGATGACCCGCACCGGCACGGACGCCTATTCCGGCATCCTCGACTCGCGCGGCATCCGCGGCACCGACGACATCCTCATCATGCCTCTGCAGAGCGGTACGCAGTGGGATGGCCTGGGTCACATCCTCTACGAGAACTACACCTGGAACGGCTATGACTGCCGCGTCATCTCCAGCGCCGGCGCGGCCAAGAACGGCATCGAGAAGACCAAGACCAAGATGGTTGGCCGCGGCGTCTTCCTCGACATCCCGAAGACGATGGGCGTCCAGTGGCTCGAGGATGGCTACCCGGTGACCGGCGAAGACCTCGACAAGGCCTGCAAGGCGCACAAGGTGGAGGTCCGCGAGGGCGACTTCGTCATCGTGCGGACCGGCATGATGGAACGCTGCCTGCACGACAAGTCGTGGGACGGCTATCCGGGCGGCGACGCACCGGGCCTCGCCTTCGAGTCGATCGACTGGATCCAGTCGAAGCGCATCGCCGGTATCGCCACCGACACATGGGGCGCCGAGGTGCGACCGAACGAGACCGACGAGAACATCAACCAGCCCTGGCACTGGATCGTCATCCCGATCATGGGCCTGACGGTGGGCGAGATCTTCTATCTCGGCGACCTGGCCGAGGACTGCAACAAGGACGGCAGGCACGAGTTCATGTTCGTCGCCCCGGCCCTGCCGGTAACGGGCGCCGTCGGCTCACCGGTCAACCCGCTGGCAATCAAGTAGGCCGCCTGGCCGCGCGGACGTCCTTGTCCCGTGCCTGTTTCGGGACGAGGACGGCACGCAACCGGCTGCCGCCAACGCGCGGCATGGCGTAATCTTGCCGTGAAGCGCCCGGCTGCAGGGCGCCACAAGGGGGCGTCGCCATGGGCGTGATGACCGAAATCTTCCTGCCGCTCGCGCTGTTCATCATCATGTTTTCGCTCGGGCTGGGGCTCGGCGTCGCGGACTTCCGCCGCGTCGCCGTGCAACCGCGCGACTTCATCGCCGGCGCGATCTCGCAGATGGTCCTGCTGCCGCTCGTCGCCTTCGTCATCGCCACGGTCTGGGCGCCGGAACCGGCGTTGGCGGTCGGACTCATGATCATCGCCGCCGCGCCCGGTGGCGTCACATCCAACCTGCTGACCCGCTACGCCGGAGGCGACACGGCGCTGTCGGTGTCGCTGACGGCGGTGATCAGCCTCGCCAGCATCGTCACCGTGCCGCTCATCGTATTCTTCGCCCTCGACCACTTCGCCGGTGCCGGCAGCACGGCCCAACTGTCGATGACGGGAACGGCGGTGAAGATGTTCGCCATCGTCGCCGTGCCGGTGGCGATCGGCATGGCCGTGCGCGGCGTCGCGCCCGGCTTCGCGTCGCGCGTCGAGCCGACGGCGCGCGCCGTGTCCGGCGTGCTGTTCGTGATCGTGCTGGCCGGCGCGATCTGGGTCGAGCGAAGCAACATCGCAACCTATTTCGCCCAGGCCGGCCTCGCCACACTGGCGCTCAACATCGCGATGATGGCGGTGGCCTTCTGGGGCGCCATCCTCGTCGGCTGCGCGCGGCCGCAACGCATCGCACTCTCGCTCGAATGCGGCCTGCAGAACGGCACGCTGGCGCTGGCGGTCATCGCCACCCTCGGTCTCGATTCCGGATACGCCGTCCCGGCAGCGATCTACAGCCTGCTGATGTTCGGCACGGCCATCCTGTTCGTCCTCGCCGTCATGCGGCGCGCCGCCGCCCAGCCCGCAGCCGCCTAGGACCCCGTCATGGCCAAATCCGACATCACCGTCTGGTACAACCCGCGCTGCAGCAAGTGCCGGCAGACGCTCGGCCTGCTGCAGGAGAAGGGACACGAACCGGCCCTCTACGAGTATCTCGCCGAACGTCCCGACAAGGCGGCGATCAGGCGCGTGCTGAAGCAGCTCGGCGTGCCGGCCCGCAAGCTGCTGCGGCGCGGCGAGGCGGCCTACAAGGCTCTCGGCCTCGCCGACGAGTCGCTCGGCGAGGACAGGCTGATCGACGCCATGGCGGCGCATCCCGAGCTGATCGAGCGCCCCATCGTGATCGTCGGCGGACGCGCCGCCCTGGGCCGGCCGCCGGAACAGGTGTTCGAGATCCTCGGCGACCGTCTGGGACACTGAGTGCGGACGGGCGATGCCGGACGACCCACACGCACGACTGGGTGCGGCCCGATGAAGATCTGCATCGTCGGCGCCGGTGCCATCGGCGGCTTCCTCGGTGTGCGGCTGGCCGCGGCCGGCCATGATGTGTCGATGATCGCGCGCGGCGCCCATCTCGCGGCCATCCGCGCGCATGGCGCCCGCCTCGTCATGGGCGGCACGACGACCGTGGTCAGGGTCGCGGCGAGCGACGATCCGGCCGACCTCGGCCCGCAGGATCATGTCGTCCTGACGCTCAAGGCGCCGGCCCTCCCCGGCCTCGTGCCGCGTCTCGGGCCGCTGCTCGGAGCCGGGACGTCGGTGATCACGGCGATGAATGGCATCCCTTGGTGGTTCTGCAACGGCATCGGCGGCGCACTCGAGGGTGCGCGGCTGGACAGCGTCGATCCTGGTGGCAGGCTCGCGGCGACGGTCGCGCCGGACCGCGTGATCGGCTGCGTCGTCCACGCCGGCGCCTCGGTGTCGGAGCCCGGCGTTATCCGCCATGCCGCCGGCGACCATTTCATCTTCGGCGAGCCGTCGCATGCCGCCACCCCGCGCGTCCAGGCGCTGGCCGAAGCGGCAACCGCCGCCGGGCTGCGCGGCACGGCCAGCGACAACATCCACCGCGAAGTCTGGCTCAAACTGCTCGGCAACCTGTCGATGGGGGCCGTGTCGGTGCTCACCGCCGCGACGCTGCAGGACATCGGCGACGACGCGAGCCTTCGCCGCGTCGCCGCGACGCTGCTCGACGAGTGCCGCGCCGTCGGCCGCACCTTCGGCCTTACCCTCGACATGACCAACGATGCGCGCATCGACCTCGGTGCCGCGCTCGGCCGTTTTCGCCCGTCGATCCTGCAGGATCTCGAGGCCGGGCGACCGATGGAGATCGACGCGATGATCACCGTCGTCGCCGAACTCGGTCGCCGCGCGGGCGTTGCCACACCGGCCCTCGACCTCGTGCTCGCCCTCGTCCAGGGCCGCGCCCGCATCGCCGGCCTCTATCCTTGAGCGAACCGGTCTCGCCCTTCGCCGGTACAGGCACGGTCGCGGCACCGCCGCTGCGCCCCTCGGCCATGGCGCTGCTGGTGGCGATGCTGTTCGCCAGCCAGATGGCGATCACCGCCTTCCTGCCCGCGCTGCCGGCCATCGCCGTCGCCTTCGCGATGGATACGGGTCATGTGGCGGTCATCATCCCGGCCTTCCTCGGCGCCTTTGCCGTCGCGCAGCTCGTGCTCGGGCCGCTCGCCGATGCCCTGGGACGCCGCCTCATCCTGCTGTCGGGCGTCGGGCTGTTCGCGGCAGCCAGCTTCGTCTGCGCCGTGGCGCCCTCGATCGAGGTCCTCGTCGCCGCCCGCATCGCCCAGGGAGCGGGCGCCTGCACCCTCATCGTCCTGTCGCGCGCGATCGTGCGCGACACGGCGCAGGGCGCCTCGGCGGCCCGCGCGCTGGCCTACCTCTCCATGGCGATGGGCGTCGGGCCGGCCATCGCGCCATTGCTCGGCGGCACATTGGTCGAGAGCGCGGGATGGCGGTCGATCTTCTATGCGACGGGCGCCGTCGGCCTGCTGGTCATGCTCAGCGCCGCCCTGCTGCTGCCGGAAACGCTGCCCGCGAGCGCACGCCGGCCCGCACGCTTCGGGCCTCTGGCGCACGCCTACCTCGACCTTCTCGGCTATCGGGCCTATATGGGCTACGCCTTGGCGATCGGGCTGACCAACGCCATCTTCCACAGCTTCGTTTCCGGCGCCCCCACCGTGCTCATCTCGCTCAAGGGGGTGCCACCGCAGCAATTCGGCCTCTATCTCATGACCATTCCGATAGGCTTCATCGCCACCACGCTGGTGGTGAGCCGGCTGGTGCCGCGCTTCGGCATCGACCGGCTGATCTGGATCGGCGGCGGCTTCCTCGTCGCCGGTGCCGGCGGCATCCTCGTGCTGGCGCTGGCGGGCGCCGACGCGCCGCTGGCGATCGTGCCGTTCATGATCCTGCATTCGATCGGCAGCGGCTTTTCCGTCTCCACCGGCCTCGCCGGCGCGATGAACGCCGTGCCGCCAGCACTGGCCGGCACTGCCGCCGCGCTCGCCGGCTTCTTCCAGATGGCGCTGTCGGCCATCGGATCGGTCGCCGTCTCGTCGATGCATCACACCTCGATGGCGCAGACCGCGATCCCGATGACCGTCTTCGCCTGCGGTGCGGTGATCGCCTTCGCCGTACTCGTGCGCCCGTGGCGGCGATGAACCAGACGCCCGGGAGCCAGACCGCCGCGCCGCCGCTCGGCGTCTCGGCGCTCGTCGTGCTGGTAGCGATGATGTTCACCAGCCAGATGGCGATCACCATCTTCCTGCCGGCCCTGCCGGCGCTGGCCAGCGACCTCGGCCAGACGGTCGATGCCGCACGGCTGATCATCCCCGCCTATCTCGGCGCCTTCGCGCTGGCGCAGCTCGTGGTCGGGCCGCTCTCGGACGCCTACGGACGGCGCGTCGTCATCCTCGCCGGCCTCGTCGTGTTCGGCGTCGCCAGCTTCGCCTGCGCGCTGGCGCCGGACATCGAAATCCTGATGCTCGCCCGCTTCGTGCAGGCGTCGGGCTCATGCACCCTGCTGGTGATCTCGCGCGCCATGGTGCGCGACACGTCACACGGCGCCGCGGCCGCCCGCGCCATGGCCTATCTCGGCATGGCCATGGGCGTCGGGCCGGCGGTCGGGCCGTTCCTCGGCGGCATACTGGTAGAGCACACCGACTGGCGGGCAACGTTCTTCGCCACGGCCGCCATCGCCGCGGTCGTCCTCGTGGCGGGCCTCGCCGTACTGCCCGAGACGCTGCCGCCCGCCCTGCGCCAACCGCCGCGCATCGCCACGCTGGCGCGCAACGGCGCGCGGCTGTTCGGCCTGCGCGCCTTCATGGGCTACTGCCTCGCCACTGGCTTCGCCGTGGCCGTGTTCCAGGCCTACCTGTCGGGCTCGCCGACGGTGCTGATCACGCTCGGCGGCATAACGCCCGAGCAGTTCGGCTTCTACATCCTCGCCGCGCCGATCTGCTTCATCGCCGCCAACCTGTTCACCGCGCGTATCGTCGCCCGCCTCGGCATCGACCGGCTGATCTGGCTCGGCGGCATCATGCTGGCGGGCGCCCCGGCGGCCCTCGTGCTGGCCGCGCTCGCCGGCGTCGACCGGCCGTGGGTGTTCATCGTCGTCGCCGGGGTGTTCTCGGTCGGCAGCGGGCTTGTCGTGCCGACGACGCTGGCCGGCGCGATGACGGCAGTGGCGCCATCGATGGCCGCCTCGGCCTCGGCGCTCGCCGGCTTCTTCCAGATGGCGGTCAGCACCGTCGCGACGCTGACCGTGTCCGCCTTCATCCACACATCGTCGCTGCCGACGGCGACCGTGATGACGGTGGCGGGCGTCTCGACCGTCGCCTTCTTCGCGCTGCTGGTGAAGCCCTGGCGGCGCTGACGGCTACTCGGCAGCGTCGCGCCGCTGGTAGTGGGCGTAGGTCTTTTCAAGGTACCACGTGTACCAGTCGCGGTAGACGACCGGCTGGTACTTCGCCGGCCGCTCGCTACTGACGCAGGACGACACCGGCGCGATGATGTCGTCGAGGTCGGGATTGAAGAAGAAGGCGAGCGAATGGCGGTCGCGGTCGACCGCCGTGGTGACGCGGTGCGGCGTCGCCTTGAAGAGGTCGTTGGAAAGCTGCTTCAGCATGTTGCCGGAATTGACGACGAAGGCGTCGTCGACGATCGGCTGGTCGACCCATTCGCCGTCGGGCGTCTGGATCTGCAGGCCCGGCTCGTCGGCCTGCGGCAGCATGGTGAAGAACCCGGCATCGGTGTGCGAGGCGGAGCCGAACTGGTCCGTCCTTAGCTCGCCGACGGCCGGATAGCGCACCATGCGGATGACGCAGGTGGGATCCCTGAACCATGTATCGAAATAGCCGGCCGGCATGCCGAGCGCGCGGGCGAAGAGCGGCAGCAGCCGGTAGCCCAGCGTCATCAGGGCCATGTGGTAGTCGACCATGGCGCGGCGGAAGCCCGGCAGGCGTTCCTCCGGCGGCCACTGGTTGAGGCCGCGGAAGCGCTCGCCAGCCACCACCTTGGGGTCGTCAGGCGAGCGCTCCTGATAGAAGGTCAGGTTCTCGGATGCGTCGCGGCGCAGACCCTTGGTGCCGTCGACCGAGGCCGCCTCGTTGAAGGTGTAGGCCATCGGCACGTAGCCGATCTGGTGACGGTTGACCTTCAGCGCCATCTTCTCGTCGAGCGGCAGCGCGTGGAAGCGGCGCGAGGCGGCGAAGGCGCCGTCGATCAGGCGCCGCGGGATGCCGGTGTTGCGGAACATCATGAAGCCGAGGTTTGCGAGGGCGTCGCGCACCTCGGCGCCCGTGCGCTCCAGCGCCGCCGGCTCGCCCGCCAGGTACGGCCCGACATCGATGAGCGGAAACTCCGCCGTCGTGGCGGTGCGGAACGGACGCGCTGCGTTCATGGCTCGCTCCCCGGGTGCGGCGGACGCCTCGACGGTGCGCCCTGTCGCCGCGACACTGGCGCCGGACGCGACGCGGCACCAAAGGACGGCCGCCGAATGTCTCGCGCCCTGAGCGCGAGCCGATCCGCACCCGGCATCGCCGCCGCGTCCGGGTTAAGCCCGCGTCGTCACAGGAGGAGAGACTGGCAATGGCAACGGTAGGAATCATCGGCATCGGCGCCATGGGATCGGCGATGGCGACCCGGCTGATCGACGCCGGCTTCGCGGTCGTCGGCACGGACCCGCGCCCGGCCGCGCGCGAGGAACTGGCCGGCCTCGGCGGCAAGGCCGTGGCGACGGCGCGCGCGGTGGCCGAAGCGGCCGACTACGTGCTGCTGTCACTGCCCAGCGTGAAGGCCTTCCACGAGGTTCTGGAAGGCAAGGACGGCATCGCCGCGTCCGGCAAGCGCGGGCTGATCGTCGCCGACACCTCGACGCTGCCCATCGCCGACAAGGAGCGCGGCCATGCGGCGATGACGAAGGCCGGCATGACGCTGCTCGACTGCACCGTCTCCGGCAACCGCGACATGATCCTCGCCCGCACGCTGACGGCCTATGTGGCGGGCGACGAGCAGGCCTATCACCGCATCGCGCCGGCCTTCGACACCTTCAACCGCAAGCACACCTTCGTCGGCGCATTCGGCATGGCGAGCCGGGTGAAGTTCGTCATCAACTACCTCGTCTGCATCCTCACCGCCGCCAACGGCGAGGCGATGGCGCTGGCCATCAAGGCCGGCATCGACCCGGCCGTGATGTACGACCTGGTGAAGGACAGTGCCGCCAACTCGAAGCTGTGGGAAATCCGCGCCAAGATGGCGGTGACGGAGGACTACACCTCCTCGCGCGGCAACTTCCTGATGGCCGACAAGGACGGTCCGATCATCGGCGAATTCGCGCGCGAACTGTCCTTCCCCGCCGTGCTGTTCCAGGCGGCGCTGCAGATGCACCAGGTCGGCGTGTCGCTCGGCATGTACAACATCGACACGGCCGCCCTGTGCCGCGTCTACGAGATCATCGGCGGCGCCGAGCGCAAGGGCGCCGGCGAAATGAACGACGGCATGTAGGCGCCGGCCCTCTCCTCCCGTGGGGAGGAGAGGGCCACGTTGCTAAACCTGCGCCGTCAGGCCGGCGGCCTGGATGCCGGCGACGGCGGCGGCCTCGTCGTTGTCCGAGGTGTCACCGCTGGCGCCGACCGCGCCGACGATGATCCCCGCGGAATCCTTGATCAGCACGCCGCCGGCGACCGGCACCATGCGCCCGCCCGAGGCGGTGACGGCCGCGCCGACGAAGTGCGGCCGGTCCTTCGCCATGCCTTCGATGACGCGCGACGAACGGCCCATGCCGAGGGCGCCCCAGGCCTTGCCGAAGGCAATCTCGTAGCGAAGGATGCCACTGTGGTCGGACCGCTGGGCGGAAACGACATGGCCGCCGGCGTCGAGCACGACGAAGGTCAGGCCGGCGAGCTTCTTCTCCTTCGCGTACTCGAAACCGACCCGGCAGATGGTGTTGGCCTGGTCGAGGGTCACGTTTGCCATCTGGTCTCACTCCCGCGATGTTGTGAATGCCGGGCGCTGCGGCGCGGCGACGGATACCGCCGTCGAGATAAACGGGAAGCGCCGCCGGAACAAGCCGCGGCCTGCCCACCCGCCGCCGCGGCGTGTCATGCCGCCGTGCGGTCGCGCATGTGGCTGTAGCTGCCGGCGAGGAAGGTCGTGAACCAGTCGCCGAAGACGACAGGCTCGTAGCGGGCCGGATTGTCCGGACCGACGCAGGAGGCGACCGGCGCCACCACGTCGTCCAGATCGGGGCTGAAGAAGCAGGCGATCGAGTGGCGGTCGCGCTCGACGGCGGTGGTGACGCGATGCGGCGTCGCCTTGAAGCGGTCGTTGGAGAAGCGCTTCAGCATGTTGCCCGAGTTGACGACGAACGCGCCCGGAACGAAGGGCTGATCGACCCACTCGCCGGCCGGCGTCTGGATTTGCAGGCCCGGCACATCGGCCTGCGGCAGGAACGTCAGGAAGCTCGAATCGGTGTGCGGGTTGGAGCCGAACTGGTCGGTCCTGATCTCGCCGACGGCCGGGTAGCGCACCAGCCGCATGACCAGGGTGGGATCGCGGAAGAAGCCGTCGAAGTGGTCCGCCGGCATGCCGAGGGCGCAGGCGAAGGCCGGCAGCATGCGGTAGCCGAGCGCCATCGTCACATCGAGGAAGGCGAGGATCGCGGCACGGTATCCGGGCACGACGCTCTCCGCCGGCCAGCGGTTGACGGCGCAGAGCGGCGCACCGGCCCGGACCTTGGGATCGTCCGGCGCGCGCTCGCGCCAGACCACCATCACCTCCGAGGCATCCTTGCGCAGGCCGGACGAGCTGCCCACCGGCGTGTATTCGTTGAGCGTGCCGCCCATCGCGATATAGCCGCGCTGGTTGCGGTCGACCGCGACCTTCATCCGCTCGGCATCGGGCAGCGCATGGAAGCGGCGCGAGGCGTCGAATGCTGCCTCGACCACCGGCTGCGGCACGCCGGTGTTGCGGAACATCATGAAGCCGAGGCTTTCCATCGCCCGGGCGATCTCGCCCGCCGTCGCTTCCAGCGCCCCCGGCGCCCCGGCAAGATAGGGGCCAACATCGATGACCGGGAATTCCTCCACGGTCGCGGTCCTGAATCCGCGCGCAAGGGACATGGCGCAATCTCCGAAGGGCCATAGCGGGGGCTGTGTCAGGTTCGACGATGGCCCGGGTCGGTATCCCGGGGCAATCGCCGCCATGGCGGTTCTGCATGCCATGCATTGGCGCTCGGCAGGCGCCGCATGGCGCGATAGAGTCCGCCCGGCCAACGGGCGGGAGGCGAACGGTGGCGACAAGGGTGGGCGTCGTCGGTCTGGGCGCCATGGGCGGCGGCATCGCGCTGACCCTGCGCAAGGCCGGCTTCGCCGTCGTCGGCCACGATCTCCGTGACGACCTGATGGCGGAGCTGGAGGAGGCCGGCGGCGAACGCGCGCGGTCCCCGCGCGACGTCGCCGAGCGGTGCGATGCCGTGATCCTCTCACTGCCGTCCGCCGAGGCGTTTCACGCCGTCGCCACCGGCCAGGGCGGCATCGCCGAGTCCGGCCGCGACGGCCTCGTCGTCTTCGATACCTCGACGCTCGCCGTCGCCGACAAGGAAGCCGCCGCCGCGCGCCTGCGCGATCTCGGCATCTCGCTGCTCGATTGTACGGTCTCCGGGACGCGCGAATCGGTGCTCGGCGGGCGGCTGGTGCTCTACGCCAGTGGCGACCGCGCGGCCTACGACGAAATCGCCCATGTCATCGAGGGCTTCACGCAGAAGCACTGGTATCTCGGCGAATTCGGCAATGCCTCGCGCATGAAGTATGTCGTCAACATGCTGGTCTGCATCAACAACGCCGCCACCGCCGAGGCCCTGACCTTCGCCACCAGGATGGGGCTCGACACGAAGCAGGTCTACGACCTCGTCGCCCAGAGCTTCGGCAGCAGCCGGGTCTGGGAGCAGCGCGCCCGCATGGCCGTCGAGGGCGACTACGTCTCGGCGCGCGGCACCTACAACATCTCGCGCAAGGACGCGAAGATCATCGGCGCCGAGGCCGCCGCCGCGCTCTCGCCGGCGCTGCTGTTCAGCGTCGCGCTGCAGATGCACTATTCCGGCGAGGCGCAGGGTTTCGGCGGCCTCGATACGGCATCGCTGTACGAAGTCTACAAGTTGGCGGCCGGTCTGCCCTCGTCCGTCGAGCGCGACTGAGCGGTTCCCGCAGGAGCAGGAGGTTCCCACCATGGCCATGACTGTCGGTATCGTCGGACTGGGTGCGATGGGCGGCGGCATCGCGCTGACGCTGCGCAAGAACGGCTTCCCCGTGATCGGCTTCGATCTCAAGGACTCCCTCATAGCCGAGCTGGAGGCCGCGGGCGGGACGCGCGGCAAGTCGCCCCGTGACGTCGCCGAGCGCGCCGACGTGGTCATCCTGTCCATGCCGAATGCCGAGGCGTTCCATGCTGTCTGCACGGGTCAGGGCGGCGTCGGCGAATGCGGACGCAAGGACCTCGTCGTCGCCGACACCTCGACGCTGTTCATCGACGACAAGTCGGCCGCGGCGGCGCGCCTCAAGGACCTCGGCATCACCCTGCTCGACTGCACGGTGTCGGGTACGCGTCTGACCGTCCTCGAGGGCAATCTCGTGCTTTTCTGCAGCGGCGACGAGGCGGCGGCGAAGAAGATGGCCCCCGTCTTCGGCGGCTTCACGCGCAACAACACCTATGTCGGTGAATTCGGCAACGCCTCCAAGATCAAGTACGTCATCAACCTGCTGGTCTGCATCAACGACGCGGCGACCGGCGAGGCGCTGGCCTACGCGACGAAGATGGGCCTCGATCCGAAGCTCACCTACAAGCTCGTCTCCGACAGCTTCGCCACCAGCAAGATCTTCGACCAGCGCGGCAGGCTCGCGGTCGAGGGCGACTTCACCTCGTCGCGCGGCTTCTACGGTCTCGCCGAAAAGGACGCCAAGATCATCGGCGCCGAGGCGGCCAACTGCCACGCGCACGTGCCCATCTTCGCCGCCGCGCTGCAGATGCACGAGATGGGCGTCGCCACCGGCTTCGGCAAGCTGGATACGGCATCGCTCTACGAGGTCTACAAGATCGCCGGCGGACTGCCGTCGACGGTGAAGCGCGGCTAGTCCGGACAGGACGCGAGGAAGGACGGCACCATGGCACACCCGGTCTATCTGCACTACGACCGCGACGCGCTGCACGCCCAGTACAACAACCGGGGCAAGGTGCCGGACTTCACCGTCTACGGAAAGGCGTGGACAGAGCGGACCGAGGCGTTCCACGCCCGCAAGCCGAAGGCCCATTTCGATGTCGCCTACGGCAGCGGGCCGCGCCAGCGGCTCGACATCTACCTGCCCGACGGCAAGGACGCACCGCTGCTGGCGTGGATTCATGGCGGCTACTGGCAGTGGAACGACAAGGAACCTCTCGGCTTTCTCGCCGAACCGTTCCTCGCCGCCGGCATCGCCTTCGCCAACATCGAGTACACGCTCTGCCCGCAGACGGATTTCGCCGGCCTCGTCGGCGACGTGCGCAACGCGCTGGCCTTCCTCTGGCGCGAGGCTGGGCGTTACGGCTACCGCCGGGACGCCATGACCGTGTCGGGACACTCCGCCGGCGGCCACCTGACGGCGACGATGGCGGCGACCGACTGGCCCGACGTCGGCGCCGACCTGCCCTCCGATCTCGTCGCCGGCGCTGTTCCCGTCTCGGGCATCTTCGACCTCGAGCCGATCCGCCACACGCCCATCGGCGATCCGCTCGGCCTCGACGCCGGCCTCGCGGTGGCATGGTCGCCGATGTTCATGCCGGCGCGCACCGGCGCCCGCCTCGCCATCGCCGTCGGCGGCACGGAGGGCCCGGAATTCCACCGCCAGGCCGAGGAGTTCGCCACCCACTGGCGCGGCTACGGCCACGAGGCGAAGGTGCTGAGCCTGTCCGGCGAGAACCATTTCTCCATCGTCGAGAAGGTCGCCGCCGCCGACTCGGCGTTGCACCACGCCCTGCGCCGCCTGATCGGGCGATAGGCCGGGTGGCGCCTTGCGCCCCGCCCTGCCGGGGGGGCACAAAGGCCCCGTGAGCAGCGAATCCGCCCTTCCGCCCGAAGCGGCTTGGCGGCGCGTCGGCGCCGTCGTCGTCACCCATCACAGCGGGAGGGTGATCGGCGACTGCCTGCGGGCGATCGCCGCCGCCGACCAGGTGGTGGTGGTCGACAACGCCAGCGACGACGACACGCTGGCGATCGTGCTGGCCGAGGCGCCGCGCGCGACCATCGTGCGCAATGCGGTCGGCCTCGGCTACGGCAATGCGGCGAACCAGGGGCTCGCCCGCGTCGACCGTGAATTCGCCCTGCTGGTCAATCCCGACAGTCTCATCACCCCGCAGGCCGTCGCGGCGCTCGTCGCCGCGGCCGACCGTCACCCCGATGCGGCGCTGGTCGGTCCGGTCCTGCTCGACGGTGCCGGACGGTTCGGGCCGAGCCACCACCTCGCGCTGTTCGACCGCGCGACGAGCGCGCTGGCCGGCGTGGAAGGGCGGCCCGACGGCGAGGTCTGCGCCCATTACCTGTCCTGCGCCGTGGCGCTGGTCCGGATGTCCGCGGCGCGTGCCGTCGGTGGATTCGACCCGGGCATCTTCCTCTACTTCGAGGACGACGATTTCTGCCTGCGCCTGCGCCGCGCCGGCTGGTCGCTGCTGCTCGTGCCGGGCGCCGAGGTGGTGCACACCGGCGGCGGCTCCGTGCGACCGAGCCTCGGTCATACCTGGGAGAAATACTGGCACCTCGCCTGGTCGCGCCTCTATTGCGAGGCCAAGTGGCGCAGCCCTGCGGCCGGCCGCCGGCTCGCCCTGCGCCATGCCGGCCGCTGGGCCGGCAAGGCGCTGACCAACCTGCTGGTCGGCAACGTGTCGAAGGCTTTCAACCACGCCGGCCGCTGCGCGGGATCGCTGGCCTTCCTCGCCGGCCTGCCGGCGACCCGCGGCGGAGCACCGGCGCTCGGCCCGCAGGACCGGGCGCGCGCCGCATGAGGCCAGCCACGCCGCTCGCCGCAGGCGCTCCGACGCCCGACTACTGGCGCGGACGGCGCGTGCTGCTCACCGGTCACACCGGCTTCAAGGGCGCCTGGCTGGCCCTGTGGCTGGAGCGCATGGGCGCCGCCGTCACCGGCTTTGCCCTGCCCGACGACACCGGCGGCCTCTACAGCGCCATACGGCGCTGGCACGGCGTCACCTCGACCACCGGCGACCTGCGCGACACGGACGCCGTCAGGATCGCCGTCGCCGTCGCCGATCCCGAGGTCGTCATCCACATGGCGGCGCAGTCGCTGGTGCGGCGCGGCTATGCCGAGCCAGCCGCGACCTACGCCACCAACGTGCAGGGCACCGTGAACCTGCTCGCGGCACTGACCGGCCGCGCGGCGCTGCGCGGCGTCGTCGTCGTCACCAGCGACAAGGTCTATCGCAACGATGGCGGCGGCCGTGCCTTCGCCGAGGACGACCCGCTCGGCGGCGACGACCCCTATGGCGCGTCGAAGGCCGCGCAGGACATCGTCGCCCGAGCCTGGGCCACGGGCACCTTCGCCCGCGACGCGGCCATGGATGTCCGCCTCGCCACGGCGCGCGCAGGCAATGTCATCGGCGGCGGCGACATGGCGGCGGACCGGCTGGTGCCCGACCTCGTACGCGCCGCGGCGGCGGGAGCGCCGCTGCGCCTGCGCCGGCCGCGGGCGACGCGCCCATGGCAGTTCGTGCTGGAACCGCTGGCGGGCTACCTGATGCTCGCCGAGCACCTGGCGACGGCGGCGCCCTCGCCGCCGGCCGCCCTCAACTTCGGCCCCGACCCGGCGGCCGAACGCACCGTCGGCTGGATCGTCGAGCGCGCCGCGACGGCGCTCGCGGCGTCCGGCGCGCGCGCGCCCGTGGTCGAGATCGACGCCGATCCCGGTCCGCCGGAGGCCGCGACGCTGGCGGTCGACGCCGGGCTGGCCCGGCGCGCGATCGGCTGGCGACCGCGCCTCGACAGCGAGGCGGCGATCGACTGGACGATGGTGTGGTATGCGGGGCATACGGGCGGCGGCGACGCGCGCGACCTCGCGCTGGCCCAGATCGACCGCTATACGGAGCTGCTCGCGCAATGACCGTGCCCACCTGCCGGTTCTGTGGCGCGGCCCTGACGCGCACCTTCGTCGATCTCGGCGAGACGCCGCTGGCCAACAGCTACCGCGATCCCGCCGACACACGCGCCGAGGCACGTTACCCGCTGCACGCGCGCGTCTGCGATGGCTGTTTCCTGGTGCAGGTCGATGCAGCGGTGCCGGCCGAGGCGATCTTTTCCGACTACGCCTATTTCTCCTCCTATGCCCGCTCCTGGGTCGAGCATGCCCGCCGCTATGCCGTGGCAGCGCGCAAGAGGCTCGGCCTGGGGCCGGACAGCCTCGTCATCGAAGTCGCCAGCAACGACGGCTACCTGCTGCAGCATTTCGTCGCGATGGGCGTGCCGGTGCTCGGCATCGAGCCGGCGGCCAACGTCGCCGCCGTTGCCGAACAGGCGGGCGTGCCGACCCGTGTCGCCTTCTTCGGCCGCGCACTCGGCGCGGCACTCGCGGACGAAGGCCGGCAGGCCGACCTGACGGCGGCCAACAACGTGCTGGCGCACGTGCCCGACCTCAACGATTTCGTCGCCGGCTTCGCCGCCGTGCTGAAACCGTCCGGCGTCGCCACCTTCGAGTTTCCGCACCTGCTGCGCCTGATCGAGGGCGTGCAGTTCGACACCATCTACCATGAGCATTTCTCCTACTTCTCGCTGCTGACGGTGGAGCGTGTATTCGCCGCCCACGGCCTGCGCGTCTTCGACGTCGAGGAACTGCCGACGCATGGCGGTTCGCTGCGCCTGTGGGTGTGCCATGCGCGGGCCGCGCTCGCCGATACGCCGTCGCTGGCGAAGGTGCGCGCCGATGAGCGCGCGGCGCGGCTCGACCGGCCCGAGGGTTACGAAGGATTTGCCGCGCGGGTCGCCGTCGTCCGCGACGGGCTGCGTGCCTTCCTCGCCCGCGCCCGCGAGGCCGGCCAGAGTGTCGCCGCCTACGGCGCGGCAGCGAAGGGCAACACCCTGCTCAATGTCTGCGGCGTCCGGCCCGGCGACATCATGTGGGTCGCCGACGCCAACCCGCACAAGCAGGGCCATCTGCTGCCGGGCAGCGGCATCCCCGTCGTCGCGCCGGACCGGCTGCGGCAGGACCGGCCGGACCGGGTGCTGATCCTGCCGTGGAACCTGAAGCGCGAGATCGCCGCCGATCACGCCTACATCCGCGACTGGGGCGGCCGTTTCGTGGTCGCCGTGCCGGTGGTCGAGGAGGTGACGTGAAGTTCCGCCCGACGAACATTGCCGGCGTCGTCGAGATCCTGCCCGAGCTGCGCGAGGACGCGCGCGGCGGCTTCTCGCGGGCCTTCTGCGCGGAGGAGTTCGCCGCCGCCGGTCTGCCCTTCGCCGTCGTGCAGGCCAACGTGTCGTCGAATCGTGTGCGCGGTACCCTGCGCGGCCTGCACTGGCAGGCGGCGCCGGCGGAAGAGGCCAAGATCGTCCGCGCGGTCGCCGGCCGCGTCTGGGACGTGGCCGTCGACCTGCGGCCGGACTCGCCGACGCGCGGGCGCTGGACAGCGGTCGAACTCGACGCGCGGCGCGGCAACGCCTGCCACATCCCGGTCGGCTGCGCCCACGGCTTCCTGACGCTCGAGGACGGTTCCGACCTGCTCTACCTGATGGGCACCGCCTACCGCGCTGAATTGCAGCGCGGCGCGCGCTGGGACGACCCCGCCTTCGCCATCGAATGGCCCTTCGCGCCCGTGGTCATCGCCGAGCGCGACCGCTCCTTCGCCGACTGGCGCTGGGGGGCCGGCGGGTGAATGCCGCCGGACGGCGGGCGCTCGTCACCGGCGCCACGGGCTATGTCGGCACCCATGTCGTGCGCCGCCTGCTGGCGGAAGGCTGGACCGTAGGGATCGTCGCCCGGCCGTCCTCCCCGACGGCGGCCTTCGGCCCGGCGGATGCGCCTGTGCCGGTCCATCGCGACGACGGCGACGACGGCGCCCTCTCGGCGTTCGCGCGCAACTTCCGGCCCGGTGTCCTCGTCCACCTCGCCGCGCTCTACATCGCCGCGCCGGAAGAGCGCGACCGGCCGGCGCTCGAAGCTGCCAATATCCACTTCGCCCGACGCGTCGGCGCGGCAACCGCTGGCACCGGGGCGCACGGCATCGTCGCCGCCGCCTCCCACCTGCAGATGCGCGGCGATTCCGACGATCCCGTGCCGGCACCGCACGGCCTCTACGCCGGAACCAAGCAGGCTGGCGAGGATGCGCTGGCCGGCATCGCGGCCGCGCGCGGCATGACCTTCACCTCGTTGGTCCTGTTCGACACCTACGGACCCGGAGACCCGCGCCGCAAGCTGTTCGACCAGCTCGCCGAGGCCGCCGTCGCGAACACCACCCTGGCGATGTCGCCCGGCGGCCAGTGTCTCGACCTGGTCTGGATCGAGGATGCCGCCGCCGCGTTCGTCGCCGCCGCGGCGCGCGCCGCATCCGGCGAGGCCCGCGGTCGCGAGCGCTTTGCCGTCGGCAGCGAAGAGCGTCCGCCCTTGCGCGACATCGTCGACCGCTGGCGCCGCGCCGGCGGCCCGACCCCGGCGATCGACTGGGGCGCGCTGCCCTACCGGCCTCACCAGCCGATGATGCCGTGGCGCGGGCCGCGGCTGCCGGGCTGGCAGCCCCGTGTCGCCCTCGACGAAGGCCTGGCGCGCATGGCCACGGCGCTCCGGCACCGCGACGGCGGTTGACCGGCGAACCGCCGCCGCCGGACATTGGCGTACCTGACGCAGGAACAAGCCCGATGGTTGAAACCACCGCCAGCCGCCCGCACGAACTGACCACCGAGCCGCGCCGGATTCTCGTCACCGGCGGCGCCGGATTCCTCGGTTCCTTCCTGTGCGAACGCCTCGTCGCACGCGGCGACGAGGTGCTTTGCGTCGACAACTACTTCACCGGCCGGCGGCGCAACATCGCCCACCTGCTGGAGCGCACCAACTTCGAACTGATGCGCCACGACGTGACCTTCCCGTTGTTTGTCGAGGTCGATCAGATCTACAACCTCGCCTGCCCGGCCTCGCCCATCCACTACCAGTTCGATCCGGTGCAGACGACGAAGACGTCGGTGCACGGCGCGATCAACATGCTCGGCCTCGCCAAGCGCACGCGGGCCAAGATCCTGCAGGCCTCGACCAGCGAGGTCTATGGCGACCCGACTGTGCATCCCCAGCCGGAGAGCTACTGGGGCCACGTCAACCCGATCGGCCCGCGCGCCTGCTACGACGAAGGCAAGCGCTGCGCGGAAACCCTGTTCTGCGATTACAACCGACAGCACAGGGTGAACATACGCATTGCGCGCATCTTCAATACCTATGGCCCCCGCATGCACCCCAATGACGGACGTGTCGTTTCGACCTTCGTCGTCCAGGCCCTGCAGGGCAAGCCGCTGACGGTATTCGGCGACGGCAGCCAGACGCGCTCTTTCTGCTATGTCGACGACCTCATCGACGGTCTCGTCCGACTGATGGCTGCTCCCGACAGCGCCACCGCGCCGGTCAATCTCGGCAATCCCGGGGAGTACACGATCCTGCAGATAGCCGAGACCGTACGCGAGTTGATCGGCGCCCGTGTCGACATCCGGTTCGAGCCCCTGCCCGCCGACGATCCGAAGCAGAGGCAGCCCGACATCGCCCGGGCAACGTCCCTGCTCGGCTGGCAGCCGCGTGTCGGCCTGCGCGACGGTCTGGTGCGGACGATCGGCTATTTCGAGGATCTGCTGGCCAACCCTCAGCCAGGCGACTGAAGCGCTACTTGCGGTCGTAGAGGATGGCGCCGTCGGCCGCGCGCACCTGCACCAGATGGCCGAGCATGGTCCCCCAGCCGGTGTCGAGTTCGAGGCGTATCGGCAACGGCGCCTGCCCGTCCAGCGCCCGGCCGAGCCAGACCTCGGCCGCCGTGCCTTGCAGGCCGCGCCGTCCCTCGCCGGCCTTGAAGCCGGCGACGCGCTCGAAGGTCAGGCGGCAGCCGGTGGCAGTGCCGGCGAAAGGGTTCTGGGAACTGGCCTTGTAGTCGCGCTCGCCGAGCGGCGCGACCAGCATGTCGTAGCGCCGGCGGCCGTCGTAGATCGCGGTGCGTCCGGGGCATCCGCGCGCCGTGTCCAGCACCAGCCGCGACAGGGCCGATATGGGATCGAGCGCGCCGGCGAGCTGGGCGTCGCTGATCGGCGGCCGGTCTGTCTCGGTGTTCGGCGGGTCCATGGTGACGACCGGACGGCCTGCGCCCGCGAAATCGATCTCGACCGTCTTGGTGCGGTCCCGCCAGGTATCGGCGTTGCGGAAATGACGGGAGCGCAGCGCGCCATCGTCGCGCCGGCCCTCGCTCACTGTGTCGAGCCGCCACGGCGCGAACAGCGCGACGATGCCCTGCGTGGCGGCGCGCACGCGCGTCGCGTAGGCGCCGTCCTGGCCCGGGGGCGGCAGCACGACCTGAATGTCGAAAGTCGCCCCGTTGATGCCGCCAGCATAGATCTCGTAGGTCAGATCGAGTTGCGTCGCGCCCGGCGGCACCGCGGCGACCTCGCTGGCCCGCGCCGGCCCCGCCACACCGGCCAAAGCCAGCGCAAGCGCGGCGGCGAACGTGATGCTGTGTCGTGTCCTGCGCCGCATCGGCCCGTTCCGCGGGAAGCCCGCCTCCGTACATGGCGACTCGCGGGCCAAAAGCCAACCCGGCCGTCGCGCCGGGCGCCTTGACGGGTCCGGCCGGCGGCCCTAAGAAACCCGCCTTCCGGTGCGGGAGCCGGTCGGGCGTATAGCTCAGCGGTAGAGCACTGCTTTCACACGGCAGGGGTCCCAGGTTCAATCCCTGGTGCGCCCACCACCTCCCGCAAGGACTTGGCTGGAAAGGGAAAGTGGCGTCCGGGTTCGCATGAACCCGTCGGGTGCCGTGTCCGCCCTGCCGGGCGGGGCATATCGGCGCGGCCGCCGGCTGTCCCATGTGTCTCGTCGGCCGGTGGCATGCCGGCGTGCGTCCGCTAGAGTGACGCCATGGTGCAACTTTCCCTGCTCGACCTCGCCTACATCGGTGAAGGCTTCGCGCCCGCCGACGCGTTGGCCAACGCGCTCGATCTGGCGCAGCACGCCGAGGCTGCCGGCTTCAAGCGCTTCTGGCTGGCCGAACACCACAACCTCGCGGGCATCGCCAGCGCAGCGACCGCGGTGTGCATCGGCCATGTCGCCGCCGGCACAAGGACGATTCGCGTCGGTGCTGGCGGGATCATGCTGCCGAACCACTCGCCGCTGGTGATCGCCGAGCAGTTCGGCACGCTGGCGACGCTGTTCCCCGGCCGCATCGACCTCGGCCTGGGGCGCGCGCCGGGCACCGACCAGCGCACGCTGCGCGCGCTGCGGCGAAGCCCGGAGGCGGCGGAATATTTTCCGCACGACGTGGTCGAGCTACGCGACCTGCTCGGTCCGCCGCAGGAGGGTCAGGCGATCCACGCGATACCGGGCGAGGATACCAACGTGCCGCTGTGGATACTGGGCTCCAGCCTCTTCGGCGCCCAGCTTGCCGGCATGCTCGGCCTGCCCTTCGCCTTCGCCTCGCACTTCGCGCCCCAGGCGCTGATGCAGGCGGTGTCCATCTACCGCCAGCACTTCAAACCGTCGGCGCAACTTGCCGAGCCGTACGTGATGATCGGTTGCAACGTCATCGTCGCCGATACCGAGGACGAGGCACGGCGGCTGTTCACGACGCCGCAGCAGCAGTTCACCCGCATGGTGCGCGGCACCCGTGGCCGGCTGCCGCCGCCGATCGACGACATCGAGAGCTTCTGGTCGCCGATGGAGAAGGCTCAGGCATCGTCCATGCTGGCCTGCTCGTTCTATGGTGCGACGACGACGATCAAGAGCAGGCTGGCGCCGCTGATCGAGGCCACGGGTGCCGACGAACTGATGGTCGTTGCCGCGATCTGGGACCATCGGGCACGGGTGCGGTCCTGCGAACTGCTGGCCCGGGCAATGACGTAGGGGAGGCCGTGGTCCTAGCGGCCCAGGCATCGTGGCGCAGGATGGAAGACCGCACATGACCGTTCCTTCCGTCGACTGGAGCCGGGTGCCGTGGCAGGCGATCCGGCCGGGTATCGAGCGCAAGGCCTTCACAGCCGGCGGCTGCACGCTGGCGCTCAATCGCCTTTCGCCCGGCTTCGCCCCCGGCCCGCACAGCCACCCCCATGCGCAGACGGTCTACATCATTGCCGGCACGCTCGATCTGCGCGTCGGCACGGAGATCCATCGCCTTGGCCCCGGATCGGTGCTCTACGTCCCGCCGCACGTCGAGCACGGCGCCGTCGCGGTAATCGGCGACGAGCCTTGCCTCAACCTCGACGTCTTCGTGCCGGCCCGACCTGAATACGCCGCGCCGCTGGCCTGAGCCTCAGGCCGCCGCGCCGAGGCCGC
>JBFWVF010000005.1:0-397010 GCA_050246875.1 Alphaproteobacteria bacterium
TGTCCTGGAGGACTACGACGGGGACGTGTCGACGGCGACGCAGCCGATCGAGATCACGGACGAGGGTCCGTACCCGCCGGAGGACCCGTCGGACGAGCCCGGCTCGACGGTGCAGCCGGTGCTGGTGCACGAGACGGACCTGGAGATGGGCCCGACCGGCGAGAGCCGTGCGCTGACGATCGACTTCGGCCCGGACGGCCCGGCGGACACGGGTCCGGTGGTGCTGGAGATCCCGGCGGGCCTGCCGGCGATGGGCCTGACCTCTGGCGGCACGCCGCTGAGCTATGGCGTCTCGCCGGACGGGCTGACGCTGTCGGCGACGGCGGGCGGCAACCCGGTGTTCGAGGTGACGCTGGACGATGGCGGCGTGGGGGCGTGGAGCTACACCTTCACGCTACTCGACCAGGTGGACCACGCGCCGGGTCTGGGCGAGAACCTGATTACCGGCATCCCGTTCCTCGTCCGCATCACGGACGGCGACGGCAGCAGCGCCACCGCCGGCTTCACCGCTGGCATACAGGACGACCTGCCCGAACTCACGCCCGGCGCCACCGCTACCGTCGACGAGGAAGACATCGCCGGCGGCGGCAACACATCGGTCACCGGCTTTGCGGCAACGCCTGTGGGCGTGGTCGATGCGCCGCTCACGTTCTCCTTCAACGGGAATGCTCCGGCGGGCCTGACGTCGCAGGGCGACGCCATTACCTATGCCGTTTCCGGCACGAGCCTTGCGGCGCTGGCCGCTGGCCGGACGGTGTTCTGGGTGAGTCTGAATCCCGCGTCTGGCAGCTACGTCTTCACCTTGAACGACCAGCTCGACCATCCGACGGGTGCGGGCGAGAATCTGCTGTCGCTCGCCTTCGGCGTGAATGCGATCGATTTCGACGGCGACGTCGCGACCGCGGCGATCTCGGTCGAGGTCGTCGACGATGTTCCTGTCGCACTTGATGGCGATACGACCGTCGTCAATGAGGTCTTCCTCGAGAGTGCCACGGCCACATCGGTGACCGGATTCGCTGCGGACGTGCTCGACTCCGCCGATGACGACGTCACCGGCTTCTTCACGCCCGGCCAGTCCGCGCCGCTGGGGCTGACCTCGCAGGGTGATGCCGTTTCCTACCTTGTCTCTGCTTCCAGCATCATCGCGGTAGCCGGCGGACGCACCGTCTTCACGGTCGCCCTGGACAGCAATACCGGCACGTACACCTTCGTGCTGCGTGACCAGCTCGACCACCCGGCAGGCGGCAACCAGAACCTCCTGTCGCTGGCATTCGGCGTCACGGCTGTGGATTTCGACGGCGATGCGGCCACGGCATCGTTCGGTGTCCAGGTCGTCGACGACATCCCGACGACCATTGCCGTCGACCATGTCACGGTGCACGAGTTCGGTCTCGAAGGAGTGACCGCGACGAGCGTGACGGGGGCTTCGGTGCTCGGCGGGGTCGTCGACCAGCCGGCATCCTTCGCCTTCACGACAGGCCAGACGGCGCCTGTGGGCCTGCTGTCGGAAGGCCAGCAGCTGACGTACAGCATCAGCGGCACGTCGATGTCGGCGACGGCGGGCGGCCGCACGGTGTTCACGGTGTCGTTGAATGCCGCTACGGGCAACTACACCTTTACCCTGCGCGATCAGCTCGATCATACGGGGCCAAACGGTGACGCCCTGACGGTCACTTTCGGGGTTTCGGCGTTCGATTACGACGGCGACCCGATCAACGTGACCGCGCTCGTCGATGTGACGGACGACCTGCCGTCGATCGCGGCGGGTGCGGCGACGTCGGTGAGCGAGACGACGCTGGAGACGGTGCCGACGGGCGCGACGGTAATCGGTGTCGCGGCGACGGCCTCGGGCGTGGTCGACAACCCGGGCACGTTCGCCTTCACGACGGGCCAGACGGCGCCGGTGGGCCTGCTGTCGGAAGGCCAGCAGCTGACGTACAACGTCAGCGGCACGTCGATGTCGGCGACGGCGGGCGGTCGGACGGTGTTCACGGTGTCGCTGAACCCGACGACGGGCAGCTACACCTTCACGCTGAAGGACAATCTCGACCACACGGGCGGGAACCTGACGACCCACTCGCTGGGCTTCGGGGTGCGGGTCACCGACTTCGACGGTGACACGGCATCGACGACGTTCCAGGTGAACGTGACCGACGACACGCCGTCGATCGCGGCGGGTGCGACGACATCGGTCAACGAGCAGGCGCTGGTCGGCACGACCGGGACAGCGATCGTTGGTGTTGCCGGTGTGGCGACTGGGGTCATCGACAATCCGGCGACCTACGGATTTGGTACGAGCGTTTCGGCGCCAGGGGGGCTGACGTCGGAAGGGGCCACGGTCTCGTACACGCTGGTCGGCCCGAACTTCCTGCGGGCGACGGCGGGCGGGCGCACCGTGTTCACGGTGTCGATGAACGCGACGACAGGCAGTTACACCTTCACGCTGAAGGACAACCTCGACCACCCGGCCGGGCTTGGGAACAACATCCATTCGCTCGGTTTCCAGGTCAGGGTCACGGACTTCGACGGCGATATGCAATCGACGACGTTCCAGGTGAATGTCGTCGACGATGTCCCTGTCGCCGTGAATGACAGCACGGAGGGTGTGGCCGCCGGTGGCAATACCATCGGCACGGGCGTCTCCAGTGCCAACCTGCTTGTCAACGACGCCCTTGGCGCCGACGGCGCATCGCTCGTCTCGTTCCGTTATGTGAATGAGAGCGACGTTTCCGTCACCGCTGCGGCTGGCTCGACGGTCGATACCAAGCACGGCACGTTGACCGTCAATGCCAATGGCACCTGGACCTATACCTCCGATGCCACCACCGGCGTTGGTGGTGCGGCGCCGGACAATTTCACCTACACGTTGCTGGACGGCGACGGCGACCAGTCCACTGCCGTGAAGCCGATCAACGTTACGGCTCTGCTGGCTCCGATCGCCAACGACGACTTCTATGCGACCTACGAGGACATTCCGGGCGGTCTGGTGGTCAACGCCTTCAACGGCGTGATCCAGGGCGGCGGCGGCAGCGGCCAGGACTCCGATACCGATACGCCGCTGGCCAACCTTCAGGTTGTCGTCGGGTCGTCGCAGACGGTCGGTAGCCAGGGCGGCACGATTGTCTGGAACGCGAACGGCAGCTTTACCTACACGCCGCCGGCCCAGTTCCCGACCAGCACGCATCTGCAGGACACGTTTACCTACACGCTGACCGACGGCACGCAGACCGACACGGCGACGGTGACGATCAATGTCGAGGCGCGTGCCGACATGCCGATCCTGTCGGGTGCCGGCGCGGGCAACGAAGACACGGCAATCCCGCTGAACATCATCGCGACCCTGGGCGTCGACAACTTCGACGGTTCGGAAGTGCTGTCCAACGTCACGCTCTCGGGTGTTCCGAGCGGCGCGACGCTGAACCACGGCACACCGATGGGCGGTGGCGTATGGGTGCTGACCCAGGCCGACCTTGCCGGCCTGACGATCACGCCGCCATTCGACAGCGATGTCGACATGAACCTAACGATCTCGGTGACGACCACCGAGTTGTCGAATCCGCCTGCGCCGCACAACACGGCCACGCTCGTCGTGCCCTTTGTTGTGCCGGTCCACGCCGTGGCCGACCAGCCGACCGTGACGGTCGGGGCGACCATTCCGCTCGAAGTCAGCGTCGACGACAGTGTGCCTGTCGCGGCAATTGAGGGCGACGGAACGACCGTCACGTTCACGGTGACCCTGACGCGTGCGGCAGCGCAATCGGTTGTCGTCGACTATCAGACCGTTGGCGGCTTCGGCATAACGGGGGCAACGGCGGGCTCGGATTTCGTCCACCAGATTGGATCGCTCACCTTCGCGCCAGGTCAGACCGAGCGCACGGTAACGATCACCCTCCTCGACGACGCCGGAATCGAACTGCCGGAGACATTCGACCTTCAGCTCACGGCGGCACACCTCGACCCATCCGGTGCCAACACGCCGGTAACCATTGCCGACGGTACTGGGGTCGGCACGATCATCGACGACGACGCTTATACGGTGATGGTGTCGGATGGCGTGCCCAACCCGCAGCTCGAGGGGGTGCCAGCCGTCATTACATTCGACGTGACCCTGGTTGGCGGTCCGCTCGCGGTGCCGGTGGAGGTGAGCTACACGACCATCGATGCCAGCGCGATTGCCGGCACCCACTACCAGGCGATCAGCGGTGTCCTGACCTTCGCGCCTGGCCAGACGGTTCGGCAGGTCACCGTCAACGTCGTCGACGACTCCGTCCATGAACTCGACCGGTCCTTCCGTCTGAACGTGTTCGACGCACTGGCGTCTCCGGGTGGTATCGACGAAGTCGAACTGGATGTTTCGGTGGGAACCGGCTGGGGCAATATTGCCGAGGACGATCCCGATCCGTTTACCGGCACGTTCTTTGTCGTGAAGGAAGACAGTTCGATCGCGCTCGATATTTCGGCCGTGTTCGGCGACTTCCTCGATGGTTCGGAAACCCATACCGTCACGCTCGGTCCGATCCCCGATACATGGACCGTCCTGCCGGGTGCCGGTACCCTGACCCACAATGCTCTCGCGGGCACATACACGTGGTCGGTGACGGTCAGTGGCAGTGGCTTCGCGGGCGGTCCGACCCTGATCCCGCCGGCGAACAGCGACGTCGACATCCAGGGGCTGACGATCACGGCGAAAGCTGTCGAGGCCGAGAACGGCAACACCGCGACGGATGTGAAAATCGTCGATATCGTCGTTGACGCGGTCGCCGACGAGCCGACGCTGACGGCGCTGGTGACGCTGCCATCCGATCCGGAAGGGTCCGTCAGCGCCGCCTCGGGTTTCCAGGGCGTTCCTTCGGTCGCCGGTCTGACGGCGAACAGCGAGTACGTCGTCGTCTGGCAGTCCGACAACGTCGACGGGAACGGCACAGGCATCATCGCGCGCCACTACACTGCCAGCGGTGCCCAGGTCGGCGGCGACATCATCGTCAACACGACCACGGCAGGCGACCAGACCCAGCCGGTCGTGGCGTCCCTGCCGCTGGGACAGTTCGTCGTCGCGTGGTCGGGGCCTGATGCCAACGGCACAGGCGTCTACTTCCAGCGCTTTGCATCGAACAACGCGCCGATCGCCGGCGAGGTGCTGGTCAATGCGGGCAATCAGACCGGGAACCAGACCAATGTCGATGTCAGCACGCGTGCCGACGGCAGTTTCGTTGTCACGTGGCAGGACAGTGGTACCGGGGAGATCTGGGCCCAGCGCATCAGCAACGACGGAAACTTCAACGGTGCGCCAATTCGCATCGATACGGAGGCCGGCGCGGACTACGACGCCCATGTCGCGGCCCTCGACAATGGCGGCTTCGCTGTAACGTGGACTTCGGATCCCGGCGATGTGGACGGGGCCGATATCTTCGTGCGGATTTACGACGAGGATGGCGTCCCGCTGGGCGGCCCCATTGCCGTAAACGACTTCACGGTGGGCCAACAGGTTCAGCCGGAAGTCGTCAATCTCGGCAACAACGACTTCGTCGTCGTCTGGTCGTCGCAGGGTAACGACGGTTCCGGCTACGGGGTTTACTATCAGCGCTTCACCTATGACGGCACCAAGATCACCGGGGCCCAGGGGGCTGGCGAGACGCTCGTCAACACGACGATCAGTGGCGATCAGACCAATCCGACCGTCGCGCGGCTGACCGATGGCGGCTTCGCGGTGACATGGCAGTCGTTCGGTCAGGATGGCTCGCAGGATGGTCTCTTCATCCAGCGGTATGCTCCGACCGATGACATCGCGGGCTTCAACCTGATCGCAAAGATCGGTCAGGAGGTACAGGTCAACGATCAGTCCGCGGGCAACCAGCGCAACGCCACCATTTCCGCACTGTCCGCCGGTGATTTTCTAGTAGCCTGGGAGTCCGACAACTTCGATGCCGGCGATATTCGGATCAAGCGCTATGACACGCCTGGCGAGGACGAGGCCGTCCCGCTCAATATCAGCGCCGGCCTTGGCGATCTGGACGGTTCAGAGGGGCTTTCGGTCGAGATCGAAATCTCCAATGTTCCCGGGACGGCGAGGTTTGTGCACGATATTGCCGGCAACTATGTCGACGTTGGTACCGATCTGGGCGGTGGCGTCTGGCGGTTCACGCAGGCAGAGCTGGTCGGGCTTCACATCTTGCCGCCTGACGACAGCAACGAGCCGTTCACGATCGTCGTCACGGCCTATGCGATCGAAACGTCGACGCCGGACAACGTCGCGGGAGATCGCGAGATCGACAGCCGGGACAACATCGCGTGGGTGACGCGTGAGCTGACCATCGTCAACGACCCGGTCGCCGACCCGCCGTTCATCACCGTGGCCAGCGCGGAGGTCGATCCATTGATCGGTGCGGAGGATCAGCCTCTGCCAATGGCCTTGCCGTTCGACGCAAGCCTGACCGACCAGGATGGATCGGAGACCCTGACGATCCAGATCAGCGGCGTTCCCGTCGGTAGCTCGATCTTCATCGGCCCGATCGAGATTCCCGAAGCGATCGATCCGATCACCGGGGCGCCGCAGCCGGGTGTCTATCGGGTGACATTCGATCCCGACGCGCCGCAGTCGTTCGGCCGGACCCAGTGGGGAGCAGGCGTCAACCCGGGGCAGGATCCGGAGTTTTATCCGTTGCCGACGACAGGCGAGTACATCGTCACGGACGCGTCGCCGACCAACTTCACGATCGCGTTCGTCGAATCGAATGATCCGCTGGTGCCGCCGCTCGGCACGTTCGACAGTCGTCCGAGCAATTTCTACTTCCAGCCGCCGGTCGACTATTCGAATGTCGACCTGCGCCTGAGCGTCGCGGCGATTTCGACCGAAATCGCAAATGGAGCGACCGATATCCTGACGCAGACGATGTATCTCAATGTCGCTGCGGTCGCTGATGCCCCGGATGTCGATCTCGTCGCCGCGGTCGGCGATGAAGACACGGCCATCGCGCTTTCAATCTCTGTCGCGGTCACGGATGACAGCGAAGTCATCGACAGTATCGTGATATCCGGTGTTCCCGTCGGCGCCAGTCTCAATCACGGCAGCACCGGCGGTGGCGGAATCTGGACCTTGACCGAGGCCGATCTCGTCGGTCTGACGGTCACGCCACCGGCCGATAGCGACGTCAACTTTACTCTTGCCGTCGCGGTTACATCGCGCGAGCCGTCGAACAACGACACGGAGACGACGTTCACCAACCTCGACGTCGTCGTGAACCCCGTTGCCGATACGCCAACCCTTCAGGTTTCCAATGTGTCCGGCGGGCAGGGCGAGCCGATCGAGCTGTCGATCAGCACGTTCTCCGGAGAGGGTGATGGGCTTGGCACCAATGACGGCTCCGAATTCCTGCAACTCGTCGTTCTCGATGCGGGCATCGATCTGACCGGCTTCGAAGTCAACAAGGGTACGCTCGACGAAGCCAACGGTACGTGGACGATGACCGGCGCCGAGTTCAACGCCGGCGATCCGCCAGCGATCGTTGCCCCGATCGGCTTTACCGGGACCATTCAATTCGATGTCGAGGTTACCTGGGCCGAAACTGAAAACGGCGACACCGCGACGGCGCAGTCGCAGATCGACCTGACGGTCACGACCGCCGGGCTGCCGGGCGTCATCGAGATGCTCGATGTCCGTACCAACGGCGATGGCTGGATTTTCAATGGTTACGCCAATGGGATTTCCGGCGGCGACCGCGTCGGCTGGTCGGTTGCCAACGTCGGGGACGTCAACGGCGATGGTATCGATGACGTCCTGATCGGCGCCCCCGGCGCGACGGTCGGCACGACGTTCGGGGCGGGAGAGGTCTATCTCGTCTTCGGCGTGACTGGCGGCTTTGTCGAGCCGTTCGACCTTCACACGCTCGATGGATCGAACGGCCTCATCATCCGCAATGCCGGCCTCAATTTTGATGCGGCCTTCGGAACATCCGTGTCCGGTCTTGGTGACATCAACGGCGACAACATCGATGACTTCATCATCGGCGCGCCCGGTGAGGATGCGAACGGTCCATTCTCCTTCACCGGTGCCGCCTATATCGTCTACGGGCGCGATGCCGACGCAAATCCGAATGGCGGCGCGGGCGGTGGTGAAACAGAGTTCGGAGCGTCGGGCGGCGTGCTCGACCTTGCTTCGATGACGTCAACTACCGGCGTGAAAATCGTCAACTCGAACTTCGGGTTTGGCGAGCAGTTGGGCTCGGCGGTCAGCCTCCTTGGTGACGTCAGTGGCGATGGCATCGACGACTTCCTCGTCGGTGCGTCGGGCGTCGGCGGTGCGACCGGTGAGGCTTACGTCATTTATGGTGTCAGCGGCGGTTTCGGCAGCGCGACATTCGATCTATCGGCGCTCGACGCCTCTTCGGGGCTCGTGTTCCACGCCGAGCAACTGGCGTTCGGGGCCGAAGACCATCTCGGGTCGGCGCTGCGCAGCGCCGGCGATTTCGACGGCGATGGCATTGGTGACATGATCCTCGGTGCCTACGGCCTGAACTCGATATTCGAGTTGCCGGGGGCCGCGAACTGGAACAAGGAAGGTCTTGCCTACGTCGTCTTCGGCCAGAACGGCGGATATGGCGGCGCCGGTGATCTCGATCTGCTCGAGTCCGCCGGCATGGGGCTGGTCATTCGCGGCAGCAACCCGGGCGACAACTTCGGCTGGTCGGTGTCGGGCATCGGCGACTTCAACGGTGACGGTTTCGACGACATCGTCATCGGTGCGCCGGGCGCAGATCCGGATGGCAACAGCGGCGCGGGCAGTGCCTACGTCATCTATGGCCGCTCTCGGGCCGAGTGGGCGGCGCGCGACTTCTCGATCGACGTCGACACGCTGACGGAGGACGAAGGCTTCGTCATCCAGGGCACGGTTGTCGACAGCCGCCTGGGTGTCTCTGTCCGCGATGCCGGCGACGTCAACGGCGACGGCTACGCCGACCTCATCGTCGGTGCGCCTGGCATTGACACGCCTGCCGACGATGACCGGGTGTATGTGCTGTTCGGCACGCCGAACGGATTCCCGTCTCCGTTCGATCCTGGCCTGCTGGATGGGACCAACGGCTTCCTGCTCAACAGCGCGGTCGGAACCGCTGCTGGCCTGTCCGTCAGCTCGGCGGGCGACGTCGACCATGACGGCTTCGACGACCTGCTCATCGGTGCGCCGCAGGGCGGTGCCAACCTCAACGGTCAAGCATACATCGTCTATGGCAAATCATTGCTGGGAGCCGGCAGCATCGTGGGTACTGCCGGCGACGACGACATCGAAGGGTCGGCGTTCTCGAACACCATCGTGGGCGGGTACGGTAACGACATCATCGATGGCGGTGGCGGCAACGACCGGCTTTACGGCGGTGCCGACAATGACATCGTTCTGGGCGCCGAAGGCGATGACTGGATCGATGGTGGGGCCGGCAACGACACGCTTTTGGGCGAGTATGGCGACGACGAGATCCATGGCGGCGCCGGAAGCGATATCCTGTTCGGCGACGGCGTAAACTACTTCCAAAATCCTGAATCCATCGATGTCCCAAGCTGGACGCGTCCGGGTATTTCCGTGAATAGTGACGCTGAGGTGGCACCGGACGGTTCATCCACCGCCGATATTCTGACGGGAACATCATTCAGTTCGTACATGTATCATTCCTTTGCTTCCCTTGCTTCCGGCCAGAAGACGATGTCGATGTTCTTTAAGGCAGGCTCTGCTTCCGGTGTGGCTATAGGGTTGGACGGTGGGGGCATGAACACGTACATCGTTGCCGATTTTGTGCTGGGGTCGATAACTGCTGTTGGTGGCGCTCCCGATGGCCATGGCATCGAAGATGTCGGCAACGGCTGGTATCGGGCGTGGATTTCCGACACGTCAAATGGGACAGGCTTCAGCATAGTCATTACGATTATCCCGAATGCGCCTGGCGAGACGATTGTGGCTTGGGGGGCTCAACTTGTGGACGGTCCGCTGACCGACTACGTCTCAGTCGAGCAGTCCGGTGACGACATCCTGTTCGGCGACAGCGGCAACGATACGATTGTCGGCGGCCACGGTAACGACCTCATCGAGGGCGGCATGGGTGCCGACTCGATGATGGGGCAGGCCGGCATCGACACACTGTCCTACGCAGGCTCTGCCGCTGCGGTGACGGTCAACCTCACCGCGGGGACAGCAACCGGCGGCGACGCCACCGGCGACACCTTCTCGTCATTCGAGAACGTGCGCGGATCGGCGCACAACGACACGCTGACAGGTGACGCCAATGCAAACGTCCTCGAAGGCGGTGCCGGTGACGACACGCTGGCGGGGCTGGCGGGAGCCGACACGCTCGATGGCGGCCAGGGCTTCGACACGGCGACTTATGCCGCATCGAATGCTGCGGTCCAGGTAAACCTGGGCGCCGGCACCGCGACCGGTGGACACGCGCAAGACGACATCCTGGTCAGCATCGAGCAGCTGATCGGATCGGCGTTCAACGATACGCTCACGGGCGGTGCCGGAAGCAACACGATCGAAGGCGGAGCCGGCGCGGATACCCTGAATGGCGACGGCGGCGTCAATACCCTGTCGTATGCCGGTTCGACCGCCGGTGTGATCGTCAACTTCACGACGTCGTCGGTGTCCGGCGGTCATGCGACCGGTGACGTCGTTGCTTTCGCGACCTTCCAGAACATCCTTGGTTCCGCATTCAATGACACGTTGACCGGCAACGCCGCGAACAACGTCATCGAAGGTGGTGCTGGAAACGATGTGCTGGATGGCGCTGGAGGTACGGACACCGTCTCTTACGTCAGTGAGACGGCGGGCGTGACAGTCGACCTTGCGGCGGGAAGCGCTGCCGGCGGCGCGGGCAACGATACGCTCTCCAATTTCGAGAACATTATCGGCTCCTCGCACAACGACGTGCTGATCGGCGACGCCGGTGCCAACGTCATCTTCGGCGGGGCCGGCAATGACGTGATCCGTGGCGGCGCAGGGGCGGACACGCTCGACGGCGGCAGTGGAAACAATACCGTTTCCTACGCCGGGTCGACGGCCGTGACGGTGAACCTTGCCACGGGTACCCTGCTGGGTGGCCACGCGGCCGGCGACGTCATTACCAACTTCCAGAACATCATCGGCTCGTCGTTCGCCGATACGCTGACCGGCGACGCTGGCGACAACGTGATCGAGGGCGGAGCTGGCGCCGACATCCTGTTTGGCGGTGGGGGTGTCGATACCCTGTCCTACGCCAGCTCGTCCGGCGGGGTTACCGCGAATCTCGAGTTGTCGATCTTCACCGGGGCGGATGCGACGGGCGACATCATAAGCTCGTTCGAGAACATCATTGGTTCGGCGTTCGACGACTCGCTGTCGGGTGACTTCCTGGGCAACACGATCACTGGCGGCGCGGGCAACGACACGCTGTCCGGCGGCTTCGGCCACGACGTATTCGTCTACAGGCTTGGCGACGGCAACGACACGATCACCGACTTCACGCCGGGGGCCGCGTCCGACGATGTGCTGGTGCTGGACGGCATTCCGAACGGCGACTACGCCTCGCTCATCGCGGCGGCGGTGGACAGCGGCCCGGATGCCATCCTGCACCTCGGCGACGGCTCGACGATCACCCTGCAGAACGTCAACAAGAACCAGTTGCACGAGGACGACTTCAGCTTCATCTAGCCGGAGCCGGAGCCGGAGCCGGAGCCGGGGCAGGGACCAGGGATCTGTCCGGGCGGTCCCGCCGACCCCCGCCGTTGTCGACACGGCGCGGGCGGTCCCGCTAAAGTGGCGATATGGCGAACCTACGCGATGCACAGACCGGCGCGGCCGGCGACGAGGGCGACCGGCAGGGCCCGGCGCGCCTGAGCTTTCAGGCTTCTGAAGGCTTCGGCGAGTGGCTGGCGAGGCAGCGGGTCGGCGTGGTGTTTACGTCGAAGCAGGTCCACAAGATCTTTGTTTGCGGCCACAACGACGAGAAGGCCGTTGTCGTGTTCGAGCGCACGGTCCCGGGCGCGGCCGGCGTCGGTGCCGATGGCCGCGGTTTCTGGGCCGGCACGCTCTATCAGCTCTGGCGTTTCGAGAATGCCCTGGAGGCCGGCCAAGCCTCCGGCCCGTTCGATGCCATCTACCTGCCCCAGATGGCCTGGACGACCGGCGACATCGATATCCATGACATTTCTACCGATCGCCACGGCCGGCCGGTCTTTGCCTCGGCCTTGTTCAGTTGCCTGGCGACGACAGCATCGAAAGCCAGCTTTTCGCCGCTATGGCGGCCATCGTTCGTATCGGCACTGGCGCCCGAGAATCGCTGTTTCCTCAACGGCGTGGCAATGGCGGACGGACGGCCGAGGTTTGCCACCGTCGCGGCCCGTACCGACAGCGAAGGGGCGTGGCGCGACAAGATGCGGGGCGAGGGCTGCGTCATCGACATCGACAGCGGTGAGGTCGTCGCGTGGGGGCTCACCATGCCGCGTTCGCCGCGTCTGGTCGGCGACCGGCTGTGGCTGCTGAATTCCGGACGCACCGAGCTGGGCTTTCTCGACCTGCGCCGGGGCAACTGGGAGCAGGTGCTGACCCTGCCTGGTTATCCGCGCGGACTGACGATCGTCGACCAGTGGGCGGTGATCGGACTGTCGGCCACGCGGGATACCGTGGCCGATGGCGGCGAGGGGGAAGCCGTCGCCGGCATCGTCGTTGCCGACCTGTTCAAGGGCGAGATCGCGCACAGGCTGACGATCGACGCACCAGTGCGTGAGATCAACGATATTGCCCTGCTGCCGGGCGTGCGGCGCCCGGGCATGGTTGGCTTCCGCTCGCCGGAGATCATGCGCCAGGTGAAGATCGGCGACGACGCCGAACTCTGACGGCGCCGAGGTGGTCCATGGGGCGTTGGCGCCTTGGTGGGCGGGTGCTTTGGCTGGCCGCGTTCGCCGTGTGCCTGGTGCTTCCTTCTGCCGGCGGACGTAGCGATGCGCCCCCGCGAATACCCGGCATCCACGGCCAGGACGACCGCCAGATTCTCGATTCGACGGAGTTTCCCTGGCGTGCACTTGGCCGTGTGAACAGGGGCGGGGAAGGCTATTGCACCGGCGCCTTGGTCGGCGAACGCCTGGTACTGACGGCGGCGCATTGCGTGTGGAGTGCCCGCCGCCAGGACTGGCATCCGGCCGGTACCCTGCATTTCGTGGCGGGCTACCGCCGCGGCGACTATGTCGACCAGTCGGCGGTCGAGGCGGTTATCGTCCCCGACCGTGGCAAGCCGCCGCAAACCCGTCTCGACGCAGCGACCGGGGATTGGGCGCTGCTACGCCTCGCGCGACCGATCGGGCGCGAACTTGGCCATCTGCCGCTGGCCCGGCTCGGCGCGGCGGGTGCGCTGGCGTCGGCAGGTCGGCCCGGCCGGTTGGCCCAGGCCGGCTACAGCCAGGACAGGCAGCACATTCTCACTCTGGACGATCGCTGCGTCATTCTCGGCCAGGCCAACGACGGGGCTGTCGCCATCCACGATTGCGACGCGATAAAGGGCGATTCCGGGTCGCCCCTGCTGCTGCTCGGCCCCGATGGTCCGTCGATTCTGGCCTTGCACGTGGCCACGATCGCGAAGAACAACGAGTCCTGGGGCGTTGCGATCCTGAGCCCTGTCTTCGCGCCGGCCGTCGATGCTGCCCTTGTGGCTTCGCGGCAAACGACCGGCAGCCGGTAACGCTACGTCGTCGCCTCGGGATCGGGATGGACGGCTACCGCTCGTTCCAGTGCACCATCGGCAGGCCTGCGACCGGCGAGCGGAAGTAAGGAAGGTTGGTCGAGCGCAGGCTGCCGACATAGACCGTCCGCAAATCCGGGCCGCCAAACGTGACGGACGCGCACCATTTCGCGACCGCGCCGCCGCACTTCAGCAGCAGGTCGGCGTCGACCTTGCCGGCCTGGAAGGCATCGTCGAGCATTTTCACTTCCTCGGGCGAGGAATCGTCGAAGATGATGCGCAGTTCGCCTTCCGGCGTGATGGCAAACAGCCCGTCGTTCATGACGTGCGTGCCCCACAGGTTGCCATAGGCATCGAAGGCGATGCCGTCGATGAAGCGGCCGTGGTCCTTGGGGCCGTGGATCGTCATTTGGCCGAGGTCGCCGTTCGGCTTGATCGGGTAGCGGGCGATGTTCCGTCCGCAGGTCTGGACGACGTAGAGGTACTCCTCCTTCGCATCGAGCTTGCACTCGTTGGAGAAGTGGACGCCGTCGGCGACGACGCGGACGCCCTTGCCCTCCTCGTACAGCAGAACGCGGCCGTCCTTCAGCGTCGGGCTGATGGCCTTCGGCCAATCATGCAGCATCGTCGAGACGGTGATCCAGACGCGGTTCTTGCTGTCGCGCGCGACGAAATTGACCTTGCCGATCGGCTTGCCGTCGACCTTGTCGAAGACGACCGATGTCTCGCCGGACCGCGACATGCGCTCTAGGCGGTCGGTGCCGAAATTGGCGATCAGGAAGTCGCCGTTGTCGGCGAAGCACATGCCGTTGGGCAAGGTACCTTCGACGAAGCGGTCGGCGTCGCTGCCAGCGGCGCTGAATGCGCCCTTCTGAGCAGACTGCGTGATGACCTGTTGGCTGCCGTCGGCGCCGATGCGCACGACGCCGCCACGCGCGTCGGCGGACCAAAGCGTGCCGTCGCGCTCGGCCAGGATGCATTCGGGCCGCTGCAGATCCTTGCCGAAATACTTGAAGTCGGCCTTGGACAGGCGGAAGCCGTCGATCGGATTGGCGGCCATGGTCGATCCCCGGAGAAGTGTGAAGGGCGCGGAGGCGGGGGCTAGACGATCTCGAAGAGACCTGCCGCGCCCATGCCGCCGCCGATGCACATGGTGACGACTGCATACTTTGCGCCGCGTCGCTTGCCCTCGAGCAGGATGTGCCCGGTCATGCGCGCGCCGCTCATGCCGTAGGGATGGCCGATCGAGATGGCGCCGCCGTCGACATTGTACTTCTCGGGATCGATGCCGAGACGGTCGCGGCAGTAAAGCGCCTGCACGGCGAAAGCCTCGTTCAACTCCCAGATATCGACGTCGTCGATCTTGAGGCCGTTGCGCTCCAGGAGGCGCGGCACGGCGAATACCGGGCCGATACCCATCTCGTCCGGCTCGCAGCCGGCGACGGTAAAGCCGCGGAAGATGCCGAGCGGCTCGATGCCGCGCTTTTCCGCCAGCCTGGCGTCCATCAGGACGCAGGCAGAAGCGCCATCGGAAAGCTGGCTGGCATTGCCGGCGGTCACGACGCCGCCCTCGATCACGGCCTTCAGCCCGGCGAGGCCCTCGGGCGTGGTATCGGGCCGGTTGCCTTCATCCTTCGTCAGCGTGACCGGCTTCTCGGACACGATGCCTGTATTCCGGTCGGTGACGCGCTGGACGGCCGAGAACGGCACGATCTCGTCATCGAAGCGGCCAGCCTGCTGCGCGGCGGCCGTCCGCATCTGGCTGGTCAGCGCGTACTGGTCCTGCTTGTCGCGGCCGATCTTGTAGCGCTCGCTTACGGTTTCGGCCGTCTGCAGCATGCTCATGTAGAGTTCGGGCTTGTGCTGTTGCAGCCACGGATTTTCCGCCGACGTGTCGACCTGGTGGGTCGGGTCGAGGCTGCTGATCGACTCGATGCCGCCGGCGACGCCGACGGGCAGGCCATCGGTCATGATGCGTTGCGCCACCATGGCGATGGTCTGCAGACCCGAGGAACAGAAGCGGTTGACGGTGGCGGCGCTGGTCGTCACCGGCAGGCCGGCCCGGATGGCGGCGAGACGGGCCATGTTCATGCCCATCTGGCCTTCCGGGTTGGCGCAGCCGACGAGAACGTCCTCGACTTCGTCCGGCGCGACGCCGGCACGCCCGACGGCGTGCTGGATGGCGTGGCCGATCAGTTCGACCGGGTGCGTGGCATTGTACGCGCCACGGTAGGCCTTGCCGATCGGCGTGCGCGCCGTCGAAACGATGACCGCTTCCCTCACGTCACTTCTCCTGTCCTCGGATCTGTCGACCTGTTCGTGACGGGCTAGAAGTTCACCCGGTCGCCGCCCTTGAGGTTGAGGATGTCGCGCGCCTCGTCCGGCGTGGCGATCTCGAGGGAGAGATCCTCGCAGATGCGGCGGATCTTCGAGACCTGCTCGGCGTTCGACTTGGCGAGCGCGCCCTTGCCGATGTAGAGCGAGTCCTCGAGGCCGACGCGGACGCTGCCGCCGAGCATCGCCGAGGCGGTGGTGAAGTTCATCTGGTGGCGGCCGGCGGCGAGTACCGAGAACACGTAGTCGTCGCCGAACAGGCGATCGGCCGTCTGCTTCATGTGGATCAGGTGGTCGATCTCGGCCCCGATGCCACCCATGATGCCGAAGATGAACTGCAGGAAGATCGGCGCCTTGAGGCGGCCGATGCGATAGAAGTAGTGCGTGTTGTAGAGGTGGCTGACGTCGTAGCACTCGTGCTCGAACTTGACGCCATGCTTGTCGGCCAACTGGGAGATGACGTAGTCGATCTGGGCGAAGGTGTTGGTGAAGATGAAGTCCTTCGTCTGCTCCAGGTACGGCTTCTCCCAGTCGTACTTCCAGTCCTTGTAGCGGTCGGCCAGGCCGAAGATGCCGAAGTTCATCGAGCCCATGTTGAGCGACGTCACTTCCGGCGAGGCGTGAACGGCGGCGGCGATGCGCTCGTCGACCTTCATGCCGAGACCGCCGCCGGTGGTGATGTTCACCACGGCGTTGGTGTTCTGCTTGATGCGCGGCAGGAACTCCATGAAGACTTCGGGCGACGGCGTCGGCTTGCCGGTCTTCGGGTCGCGCGCATGCAGGTGGATGATCGAGGCGCCGGCCTCGGCTGCGTCGATCGAGGCTTTGGCGATCTCGTCGGGGGTGATCGGAATGTACGGCGACATCGTCGGCGTATGGATGGCGCCGGTAATGGCGCAGGAAATGATCACCTTCGTCTGCTTGGCCATGTTTCTCCCCTTACTCACTGTGGTCGACGGCGGCCCTGTAGCGGCCGCCCCGTCGCCTGTTGCCGCACCGCAGTCAGGACGCCCGATCTAGCCCCGGACGCGACACCCGCGCGCACGTTTGCATGCATCGTCGCAGACCGGCGTGGGACGTACCATAACTTCGTTGGTGGTGCGTCTGGCCGGCCGACTACCGGGCGGCACAGTAGCCACGGCCCCAACCCGAGTAAAGATTTGATCGAACGTTCAATAGGCGTCGGGCGGCGACATTGACAGCGCGCTTTGTACGGCCGTTCAATACGTCGAAATATGCCGTTTCGGCAGGCATCACGGGAGGGTGCGATGGGCGCCACGCTGTTCGCGGACGTGCGGGTCATCGACGGTACGGGCGCGAAGCCCTTCGCCGCCGACGTGCTTGTCGAGGGCAACCGCATCGCCAAGGTGGCGAGGCACAAGAAGCGCCTCGATCCGCGGGGCGCCACGGTGATCGACGGCGGCGGCCGGACGCTGATGCCGGGCCTCACCGACGCCCACGCCCATCTCAGTTTCCTCAACGCGCCGACGCTCGAGGCGCTGACGGCGATGACCGTCGAGCGCCAGGTCCTCGAGACGGCCAAGAACGCCCGCCTCCTGCTCGACCACGGCTTCACGAGCATGTTCAGCGGGGCCTCGGTGCGGCCGCGCATCGACGTCGCCATCCGCGACGCCATCAATGCCGGCGACATTCCGGGGCCGCGCCTGCTCGCCTGCACCAAGCAGATGACCGTGACCGGCGGGTTCGGCGATCTGGGCCAGGGCGAGCGGGAGATCGGCGAGCACGGCTACGCCATCGTCCTCAACGGGCCGGACGAGTTCCGGCTGGCCTGCCGCAAGGCGGCGCGCGACGGCGTCGACACCTTCAAGATCGTGCCATCGGCCTTCGCCATGGGCAGCCGCGCGCTCGTCGCCGAGGACACGGTGATGAGCGACGCCGAGGTCGCGGCGGTCTGCGAGGTGGCCCGACAGCGCAATCGCCATGTCGCCGCGCATGCGCGTTCGGCCGACGCGGTGAAGATCTGCGTGCGCAACGGCGTCGATGTCATCTACCACGCCACGCTCGCCGACGAGGAGGCGAAGGACCTGCTGGAGGCCAAGAAGGACCGCGTGTTCGTGGCGCCCGCCATGGGGCTGCAATACGCGCGCCTGCACGAGGCCGAGAAGTACGGCGTGCGCTTCGAGGGCATCGCCCGCCGACGCGTCGAGGCCGAGCTGGAAATCGTCAGCGCCGTCATGCGCGACCTGCACAAGCGCGGCGTCCGCGTGCTGCCCGGCGGCGATTACGGCTTTCAGGTCACGCCGCACGGCCGCAACGCGCTCGACCTGCAGTTCTTCGTCGAGCTCTACGGCTTCACGCCGCTGGAGGCGATCCGCGCGGCGACGCAGCACGGCGGCGAGCTGATGGGCCATGCCGGCGAACTGGGCGTCGTCCGGGAAGGCGCGCTCGCCGACCTGCTGCTGGTCGACGGCGATCCGTCGAAGGACATCCGAATCCTGCAGGACAGGAACCGCTTCGACGCCATCATGAAGGACGGCGTCTTCCACAAGGCTCCGCCGGCCGCCTCGCCCTTGCGCGTCGCGGCCGAGTAAACGGTGCCATCGCGCAGGCAGCGCACGGGGAAATGCCATGAAGCTCGTAACCTACGTCCACAACGGGACGCAGAAGGCCGGCGCGCTGGTCGGCCGGGCGGACGACCGCGTGCTCGACCTGCAGGCGGCAGGCGGCGGTGACGCGGCCTTCGCCAACGTGCTCGCCCTCATCGAGGGCGGCGAGCGCGTCTGGGACAAGGCGAAGGGACTGGCCGCCAAGGCAGGCGGCGACCATGAAGTGGCGCTCAAGGACGTCAGGCTGTTGACGCCGGTGCCCAACCCGCCGCAGGTGCGTGACTTCCTCTGCTTCGAGGAGCACCTGCTCAACTCGTTCGCGATGCTGCGCAAGACACGTGCGGCGGCCGAGCCGGACCCGGCGGCGGCGCTGGCGCGCTATGAGCGCGAAGGCCTCTTCGTGCCGCCGAAGATCTGGTACGAGCAGCCGCTCTACTACAAGCCGTCGCGGTTCGGCATCATCGGTACCGACGAGGACACGCTGTGGCCGTGGTTCTCGAACCGCATGGACTACGAGATGGAGTTCGGCTGCTTTCTCGGCAAGTCGGGCAAGGACGTGACCCCGGAGGAGGCGAAGGGACTGATCTTCGGCTACTCCATCTTCAACGACATGAGCGCGCGCGACACCCAGGCCTACGAGATGCCGGCCGGCTTCGGACCCGGCAAGGGCAAGGACTTCGAGACCGGCAACATCATCGGCCCCTGCATCGTCACGGCCGACGCTTTCGATCCCTACAAGCAGGAAATGATCGTCCGCATCAACGGCAAGGAACGCTCGCGCGGCAAGTCGGGCGGCATGCACTGGTCCTTCGAACAGTGCATCGCCCATACCTCGCGATCCGAGCGCGTCCATCCCGGCGAGTTCTTTGCGTCCGGCACGGTTGGCCTCGGCTGCGGTCTCGAGCACGGCATCTTCCTCGAGCCGAACGACCTGATCGAGCTGGAAGTCACCGGCATCGGCGTGCTGCGCAATCGCATTGTCCGCAAGGATCCGCCGCGCAAGAGCTGAGGCGCGGCGGGGGCACACGGGGAGGGCTTGCATGGCGCGCTGGCAGTACGAGAAGGGCCTGCACGAGATCGGCAACGGGCTCTGGGCCTATCTGCTGCCCGACGGTAGCTGGGGCTGGAGCAACGCCGGGCTCATCGTCGACGGCGACCAGTCACTGCTGGTCGATACCCTGTTCGACCTGAAGCTGACCGACGACATGCTGGCGGCGATGCGCCGGGCGACGCCGGCGGCGCAGCGTATCGACAAGCTGGTCAACACGCACGCCAACGCCGACCACGTCTGGGGCAACCAGCGCGTTCTCGGCGCCGAGATCATAGGATCGCGCGGAATCGCCGAGGAATTCGACCACTTCCTGCCGGCAACCCTCGTCGATCTGATGGCCAAGGCACCCGGGATGGGCACACTCGGCGAGTTCATCACCCACTGTTTCGAGCCGTTCGATTTTCGCGGCATCGAACTGACGCCGCCGACGATGGTCTTCGACGACGAGATCACGCTGAGCGTGGGCGACCGGCAGGTACTCGTGAAGAACTTCGGCCCGGCGCACACGCGCGGCGACAGCATGGTCTGGCTGCCGCGCGAGCGGGTGCTGTTCACCGGCGACCTGTTGTTCGTCGACGGCCATCCCGTCATCTGGGAGGGGCCGATCGCCAACTGGCAGCGGGCCTGCGACTGGATCCTCGCGCTCGACGTGGACGTCGTCGTTCCCGGCCACGGCCCGATCGTCGACAAACGCCGGGTGCGCGAGTTCAAGGGCTACCTCGATTATATCGAACGCGAGACGCGCAAGCGTTTCGACGCCGGCATGTCCGAGTGGGACGCGACCTGCGACATCTCCCTCGACGACTATTCGACCTGGGGCGACGCGGAACGTCTCTACGGCAACGTCGCCGCGCTGTACCGCGAGTTCCGCGGCGAGAAGCATCCGCCGGAGGTCATGCCGGTGTTCGCCCAGATGGCGGAATTCTGGAAGGTACTGGAAGCGCGCCGGGCAGCCGCGCGCTAAACGCGAGAGGAACGCATCCCATGCCCATGCCCATCCGCCGCGTCGTCACGGCGACCGACGACAAGGGGCGGTCGTACATTCTGTTCGACGGCCAGGCGCCGAATGTCCAGGTCATGAAGGGCATGGGCGTCGCGCTGACGGATCTGTGGGAGACTGCCGGCCCGAAGGCATCCAACGTCGGCGCGGAGGACGCGGCGGCGCGGCCGGTTGCGCTGGAGCCGCCGCCGGCGGGCACGATCTTCCGCGTGGTCGAGTTTCCGCCCGACAAGGAATGGCGCGGCAAGACGGACCTCGGCGACGCCTTCTCGTCGATCGGCGCCGGCCATGCCCAGACCGATGCCGGCAAGGATCCGATGCAGCACATCACGTCGACTGTCGACTGCATCTACGTCATTTCCGGCGAGATATGGGCCATCGTCGACACGGGCGAGACGCTGCTCAAGGCCGGCGACGCCTTCATCCAGCGCGGCACCAACCATTCCTGGGCCAACCGGTCGGACAAGCCGTGCGTCCTGCTCGGCGTGCTGATCGATGCCGAGCCGATGCGCTGAGGCGTCCGGGCATGGCTGCCGTCGCCACACGCGATCGTATCCTCGACGCCGCTGAACATCTGTTCGCTCGGCGTGGATACTATGGCGTCTCGCTGCGGGCGATCGCCGAGGAGGCGGGCGTGCAGCTTGGGCTGCTGCCCTACCATTTCGGTTCCAAGGAAGGTCTCTACGCGGCGATCTTCGAGCGCCGCATGGGCCGTATCAACGCCGAGCGCCGGGTCCGGATCGAGGTCGTGCGCGCGCGTGCCGGCGGCCGTCCGCCAGCGCTCGACGAAATCCTCGAGGCGCTGGTCGCGCCGCTGGTTCACGCCAGCCATGATCCCGAGCGCGGCGGCGTCGACTTCGCGCGCCTCGTCAACGATGTCGTCAACTCGGGCGACCGCGAACGTGTCCTGCCCCTCATGGTGGCCCACTTCGACGGCATGGCGCGGGAGTTCATTGAGGCCATGGCCGAGGCCCTGCCCGGACGATCGCGCGAGGATGTGCTGTGGGCCTACCATTTCTCGGTCGGTGCCCTGGCCTTCGCTATCGCCAATCGCGACCGTCTCGAACGGCTTGCCGGCGCGGCGCTGGTCGACGGCGATGCCGCCGGCCATGTCGCGCGGCTGATCGACTGGCTGGTCGCGGCGATACGTGGTACGGCGCCGTCGCTCGGTGTCGTTCGCGGACGCGTTGCGGGTATCGGCTGAAGGGAAGTACTGGCGCATGAACTTTGCAAACCATCTGCAGCGTGCCGGTCGCGCCGTCGGCGAACGTCCGGCGTTGTTTTTCGGAGACGCGCTGTGGGCCGACTACGCCGCCTTCGCGCGACGCGCCGCCGGCCTCGCCGCGACGCTCACAGGCCGCTTCGGCCTGGTGCCGGGCGACCGGGTGGCGCTGTTCATGCGCAACTGCCCGCAGTACCTCGAACTGCAGTACGCCTGCTGGTGGGCCGGGCTTGCCGTGGTGCCGGTCAACAACCGCCTGCACGAGCGCGAGCTGGCCTTCATTCTCGAGAATTCGGGCGCGCGGGTTCTGTTCGTCAGCCACGACCTGGCAGAGAAGGGGGCCGCGGCGGCCGGGCACGCGGGGGGCGTCGAACACATCCTGATGGGCGACGATCGCGAGCAGCAGGCCATGGCGGCGGCCGACCCGATCGACCTCGTGCCGACGATGCCGCGCGATCTTGCCTGGCTGTTCTATACCAGCGGCACGACGGGGCGGCCGAAGGGGGCGATGCTGTCGCATCGCAACCTGCTGGTGATGACCCTGACCTTCTTTACCGACATCGACGACATCAGCGCGCAAGGGACCTGCATCCATGCCGCGCCGATGTCGCATGGCGCAGGCCTGTGGGGCTTGCCGTTCGTGACCCGTGGCGCCCGCCAGGCGGTGCCGGAGTCGGGCGGATTCGAGCCCGAGGAACTGTACCGTCTCACCGGCCGTCATTCCGAAGTCGCCTTCTTCGCCGCGCCGACCATGGTCAAGCGTTTCGTCGAGCATCCTGGCGGCGACGAAGCGCCGAACCTGAAGGGTGTGCTCTACGGCGGCGGGCCGATGTACGTCGCCGACGCCCGGCGGGCATTGCAGCGCTTCGGTCCGAAGCTGGTGCAGGCCTACGGCCAGGGCGAAAGCCCGATGGCTATCACGGTCCTGTCGCGTTCCGACCACGTCGATACCGGCCACCCGCGCCACGAGGAACGGCTCGCATCGGTCGGCGTGGCGCAGAGCTGCGTCGAGGTGCGGGTCGTCGATGGCGAGGACCGCGACCTGCCCGTCGGAGAGACCGGCGAGGTTCTGGTGCGTGGCGACGTCGTCATGGAAGGGTACTGGCGCAACGAGGACGCCAGTGCGCGGGCGCTGGCCGGCGGCTGGCTGCACACCGGTGACGTCGGGGCCTTCGACGCCGACGGCTATCTGACGCTCAAGGACCGTTCCAAGGACATGATCATCTCGGGCGGCAGCAACATCTATCCCCGCGAGATCGAGGAGGTGCTGCTGACGCATCCGGACGTGCTCGAATGCGCCGTCGTCGGCCGGCCGCACCCGGAATGGGGCGAGGAGGTGGTGGCCTTCGTCACGGCCCGGCCCGACCGCACGGTTGAGGTCGCGACGCTCGACCGCCTGTGCCTCGACAACATCGCCCGTTACAAGCGGCCACGCGACTGGCGCGTCGTCGCCAGCCTGCCGAAGAACAACTACGGCAAGATCCTCAAGACCGAATTGCGGGCCATGCTCGCGGCGGACTCCGCCCGGTCGGGCTGACGCGCCGGAACCGGAGTCCAGTCATGTCCGACAGCAAGTCGCCGCTTGACCCTGATCTGCTGGCGACCTTCGCCAGCCTGCGCGCGGCGGGCTCGGCCTTGCCCGATCCGGCCGATGTCGGCGTCGAGGCGGCGCAGGCGAGCCGGCAGCGATATTACCGCCACCTCGCCGCCGCGGCGCCGGCGGCGGCCATGGACACCGTGTCGGACGTCAATGCCCTGGGGCCGAACGGGCGCGTGCTGATCCGCCTCTACTTCCCGACTGCAGAGCGTCCGGCGCCGGTCATCGTGTTCATCCATGGCGGCGGCTGGTGGACCGGCGACGTCGCCGCCTACGACCACCTGACGCGCCGCCTTGCCGCAACGTCCGGCTGCGCCGTCGCGAGTATCGACTACCGGCTCTGGCCGGCGCATCGCTTCCCCGCCGCGATCGAGGACTGCGATGCGGCGTTCGACTGGATTCTCGCCGAGGGCCGGCGTCACGGCCTCGACACGACGCGCATCGCGCTCTGCGGCGACTCGGCCGGCGCGACCATGTCGCTGACGCTGGCGCTCGAACATCGCGGCGTCGCGCCTGTGCGCGGCCTCGCGCTGGCCTACGGCGTCTTCACGACCGATACCCAGGCGCCGTCCTGGCAGCGCATCGGCGACGGCAGTTTCGGGCTCTCGGTGCGCCAGATGCGCTGGATCTGGGAAGGGTACCTGCCTGCCGGCACCGACGTGCACGACATCCGTGTGGCGCCGGGTCATGCCGAGATGGCCGGCCTGCCGCCGGTGTGGCTGATGTCTTGCGCCTTCGATCCGCTCGTCGACGACAGCGAGCGTCTGGGCCGCCGCCTCGAAGAGGCCGGTGTCACGGTCGAATGGCGGCGCGAGGGCGGCATGACGCATGGTGTCTGGATGATGCACAACCTGTTCCCGCGCGCACGCGCCTCGCTCGACGATGCCGCGACGACCCTTGCACGCTGGCTGCGAGCCTGAGTGATGACGCAGGACACGGATGACGGCCGCCGCACGCCCGTCGCGGGGAGGCTGGCGGGCAGGGTGGCGCTGGTCTGCGGCGCCGGCGCGATCGGCCCCGGCTGGGGCAACGGCAAGGCGGCATCGGTGCTGTTCGCGCGCGCCGGGGCGACGGTGATCGCCGCCGACCGCGACCTGGCGGCGGCCGAGGAGACGGCGGCGATCGTCACGGGCGAGGGCGGCTCGGCCGAGGCGTTGCGGCTCGACGTCACCGACGAGGCCCAGGTCGCCGCCACCGTCGAGGCGGTGCTGGCGGGACATGGCCGCATCGACATCCTGCACAACAATGTCGGCATCGCCGAACTCGGCGGCCCGGCCGAGATCACGCTCGAGAGCTGGGAGCGGGTCAATCGCGTCAACATGACCAGCGCGTTCCTGACCTGCCGCGCCGTCCTGCCGCACATGCAGGCGCGCCGCGACGGCGCCATCGTCAACGTCGCCTCCGTCGCCGGCATCAAGTGGCTGGGCTTTCCCTACGTCTCCTATGCCACGACCAAGGCGGCGATGATCCAGTTCACACGCGTGGTGGCGCGGCAGTACGCGCCTTTCAACGTGCGCTGCAACGCCATCCTGCCCGGGCTGATGCAGACGCCGATGGTCGCCGCCCAGATCAAGGGAGCCTATGGCGACAAGGATGTCGGCGAGCTGTGGGCCAGGCGCGAGGCGCAGGTGCCGATGGACCGCGTCGGCAATGCCTGGGACGTCGCCTATGCCGCCCTCTATCTCGCCTCCGAGGAGGCGCGCTACGTCACCGGCGCCGAGCTGGTGGTCGATGGCGGGCTGACTTTGTAGCGCGTCCGGTTCGGAAGGCTGAAACCGCAGGTGAAAATCCTTCACCTGACAGGCGCCGGCCGGGCGCCGTAACGTCAGCGGCATGCACGCTCACTTCCGCACCTTCGCCCGCTACAATCGCTGGGCCAACGCCCGTCTCTATGCGGCCGCCGCCGCGCTGCCGGACGGGCAATACCGCGCCGACCGCGGGGCCTTCTTCGGCTCGCTGCACGGCACGCTCAACCACATCCTGGTCGGCGACCGGGTCTGGCTCGCGCGCATCACCGGCGGCGGCGAGGCGCCGAAGCGGCTCGACGAGATCCTCCACGACCGGCTGGACGCGTTGACGGCAGCGCGCGAGCAGGAGGACGCGCGACTGATATCCGTGATCGACGGCCTCGACGACGCACGTCTCGCGGAAACGCTGCGCTACGCCAACATGAGCGGCAAGGCCCAGGAGACGCCGCTGGCGCAGGTACTGGCGCACCTGTTCAACCACCAGACCCATCACCGCGGCCAGGCCCACGCCATCATCAGCGGGCTTGGCCGTGATGCGCCGGAACTCGACCTGATCTACTTCCTGCGCGAGATCGGCCGAAGCTGAACCCGTCTATTCGCCGAGGACGGCGAAGGCCATGTTGTCGCTGACGTCGTTGTAGGAGCGCCCGCCCTTGCCGTCGAGGATCTGCGACCAGACGCGCTGGATATCCTCGGGAGTCGCTAGCTTCTGCTTGTCCATGCGCGCGCCGGCACCCTCGACGTAGCGGACCGACGAGTAGTAGCCGCCCGTGGCGACGAGGATCTGTCCGGTCGCGGTGCAGTCCTCGGAGGCCAGCCAGACGACCATCGATGCCACCTGCTCGGGCGCGATCTGGGTCTTGTTGACCTTCTCGAACAGGGCGGTCGGCGCGGTCATGCGGGTGATCGCCATCGGCGCCAGGGCGTTGACCGTAACGTTGTACTTGGCGCCCTCGAGCTTCAGCGTGTTCATCAGGCCGACCACGCCGAGCTTCGCCGCGCCGTAGGCGGTCTGGCCGAAATTGCCGTAGAGGCCGGTGTTCGAGGTGACCATGAGGATGCGGCCGTAGCCCTTCTCGCGCATGATCGGGAAGGCCGCGTGGGTGACATAGGCCGCGCCGAGCAGATGCACCTTGAGGACGAACTCGAAGTCGTCGAGCGTGGTCTTGTGGAAGGTGCGGTCGCGCAGCACGCCGGCATTGTTGACCACGATATCGACGGTGCCGAAGGCATCGACCGCGGTCTTGACGATGCGCGCGGCGCTGTCGCGATCGGAGACGCTGTCGAAACTGGCCACCGCCTCGCCGCCGGCCGCCTTGATTTCCGCCACCACGGCGTCGGCCGGCGCCTGCGAGCCGCCGGAGCCGTCCAGCGGCGCACCGAGATCGTTGACGACGACCTTCGCGCCGCGAGCAGCGAGAGCCAGGGCATAGGTGCGGCCGAGGCCGTTGCCCGCGCCGGTGACGATGGCGACGCGTCCGTCCAGTCGAATGGCCATGCTGTTTCCGTCGGTTGGCGCCCGGCTGCGGCGGACGCGGCGGGGGCGGGAAGGGAAGGTCGCCGGGAGATTTCCCTGTTGCCCGCCTGCCGTCAACCGTCGGCTGCCGCGACGGCGGCTATTCGGCGGCCTGTGGCCGGTGCTCGCTGCCGTCCCAGCCACGCTCGGCCAGCCGGTGCTTGTCGGCCCAGTCGAGCGGGATGTCCTCGAGCTCGGTCTTGATCGTGTCGGCCCATCGGTTGAGAAAGCCGAAGAGGGCGATGACGGCCATGATCTCCGTGCACTGCGTGACGCTCCAGTGGCGGCGCAGCGCGGCGAAGGCCTCGTCGTCGACCATGTTCGGCACCTGCGAGGAAAGCTGGGCCACTCGCAGCGCGGCCCGCTCGGCGTCGCTGAACAGGGGGCTCGTCTCGTAGTCCCACACTGCCTCGACCTTCGCCGCGTCGGCGCCGGTCTTGGCGCCGTTCGAGATGGTGTGGAGTGCACAGTACTGGCAGCCGGCGGTGCGGCTGGCGACATGGCCCACGAGCCATTTGAGGTCGGGCGGCACCTCGCGGTCGACCCGCAGGATCTCGCGGGTCAGCGCGAGGAAGGGCCGCAGGATGTCGGGCACATGGCCGAGCGTCAGGAAATTGTTGGCGATATAGCCGTTGTTGCGCATCACCATGTCGAGCGACGCCTTGATCTCGGGGTCGGCGTCGAGTTCCTCGCGTGGGCGGGCTGGCAGGCGCGGCATCGTTGTCCTCCCCTTCGTCGGCGTGTTGCCCAGTAGACGGGGAGCGGGCGGGAAGGGCAAGGCGGCCCCGGCCACGACCAGCAGTTTGGCCCGGTGCGCACAGGCCGGCGGGCCGGTTAGCGCTTGGCCCGATGGCGACGACCGGCGTAGCGTGCCGCGCCTTTTGCACCCCCACCCCATCCCACCCCGGCCCGGAAAGAATCATGGACGCCGCCGGCCTCGACTGGAGCCTTTACTGGTTCATGCTGCCTGTCGGCGTGGCGGTGGCGACGACGGCGATGCTGACCGGTATCAGCGGCGCCGCCCTGATGGTGCCTGTGCTGGTGATCGGCCTGCCGGCGCTGGGACCGGCCTATGCGCTGGAATCCACGTCGCTCTCGGTTGGCGCCGCCCTGATCATCCAGGCGGCGGGCTTCGCATCCGGCCTGTTCGGCTACTGGCGCCGCCGGCTCGTCGATGTCGCCTGCGCCGTGCCCTTCCTGCTCTTCGCCGTGCCGGCGGCTGCGGTCGGCGCCGCGGCGCTGGCGGCGTTCGGCCAGCACGACGCGGCGATCAAGGGCGCCTACGCCATCCTGATGCTGACGCTGTGCCCGATGCTGCTGCTGCGCGGCCGCGCGGCGACGGCGGTCGGCGCCGCCGTGGCGGTCGATGCGACGTCGGGTGGGCATGAACGGACGCTGACGGCCCGCGACGGCCGGGTCTGGCACTACGCCGTGCCGCGCCCCGGGGCCGGAGGTGGTGCCCTCACGGCACTCGGCGGCTTTCTCACGGGTCTGGTCGCCGTCGGCATGGGCGAGGTGCTGGTTCCCCAGCTTCTGCGCCGGCACCGCTTGCCACCGCCGGTGGCGGCCGCGGTATCGGTGTTCGTCGTCATTGTCGCCACGCTGACGGCGGCGCTGGTCTACACCGCCAGCCTCGCGGTAGCCGCGGGCACTGTCACGCTGCCATGGCATCTGCTGGTGTGGGCGATGGCCGGGGTCGTGCTGGGTGGCCAGCTCGGGCCCCGCCTGCATGGCCGGGTCGCGCAACGGACGATGGAGCGGGCGATCGCCGTACTGTTCGCCGCGATCGGCGTCGCCATGGCGTTTATCGCGCTGCGCGGGGCGGCCGTGCTATAGGGCGGCGGTCGTTCGCGACATCGCATCGCCACGATTGCATTCCACGGTGAGCGGTGGGCGCGCGGACGGTCGCGCGTGACGGCAACGGGGCATTGGCACGGGCGATGTTCGACGATCGAGGCCGCCGCCGCAGGCGGCGCGGCATATTCCGGACGACGGTGAAGTGGTTGGCGTTGCTGGCGCTGGTGGCTGGCGCCGGCTTCTATGCCTATGACATCGGCACCAAGCTGGCGCGCGAGGACGTGCGCCGGCTGGAAGACCGCATGGCCGAGCTGCGCGACGAGAACTCGCGCCTGCGTACCGAACTGGCCGGTCAGCAGGCGGCCCTGCGGACCGAGCGCGACCGCGCGGCGCAGTTGCAGGAGCGCTATGCGCGCGACGTGCCCGCCGCCGCCGAGCAGCCGGTCATGGCCCTCATCCGCAAGCGGATCGGCGAGGGAGTGTCGCCGCAACGTCTCGCCGAGGTTGTCGGTGCCGCGCGCAACGAGGCGAACTGCCCCGACCCGGCGGCCACGCGCCGCTTCGTCGTCCAGAGCCCACTGTATCGCGGACCCAACGATTCCGTGTCCTTCGCCGACGGCACGATCGTCGTCACGGCGTCGGGGGAGTCGGCGAAGAACGAGCGCGGCCAGCCGGAGGCCTGGTTCGATCCGGCCCAGCCGGTGAAAGTCCGCTTCACCCATGTCGGCGGCCAGACGCTCGACGCCGAGGGGCCGCTGCCGCTGCACCAGACGGTACTCGCTGGCGGATGGGAATATCGTTTCAGCCTTGTTGCCGGCGACCGGGCCTTCGCCAACGTCACCATGCAGCGCTGCCGCTGAGCCGTGGTGGGACGGATCGGGTGGCGGATCAGGGGCTTGACGGGCGCCGTTCCGATGGTGTCCAAAGGCGCCTGCCTCGTGGGCGGCCGGTCCGGCGACCCTTGAAAACAGGGTAGCGGCAACCAAGATCGGCTGCGACCGACCCCCGGCGGCATCGGCAGGGCAAACGTCCCGGCCGGTCCCGGGGTATGGCGCGACGGGTCGGGGGGGAACCGCACGTCGTGTCGTAGATCCGACAGCCGGCTCGCGCCGGCTGCCGGGCATCGATCGCCGCGCTCGCCGGGGTCGGGTCACGTCCGGACCGGCGGGCACTCCCAACGCCGGCCGGACAGTCAGGGAGGGTGCGGCTCGTGTCGCGACTGCTCGAAATCGACAGTCTCACCAAACGATTCGGTCCAATCGTCGCCGTCGACAACCTGAGCTTCACCGTCGATCGCGGCGAAGTGCTGGGTTTCCTCGGGCCGAACGGGTCGGGCAAGACGACGACCATGCGCATGGTCACCGGGTTCCTGCAGCCGTCCGACGGCGCGGTCCGGGTGGGCGGCCACGACGTCGTGCGCGAACCGATCGCCGTCAAGCGACGCATCGGCTATCTGCCGGAGGGGGCGCCCGCCTACGGCGACATGTCGCCCCGATCGCTGTTCGCCTTCATCGCCGACGTGCGCGGCATCGCCGGCGCGGCCAAGCGCGACGCGATCGACCGCTCGATCGCCCGGCTCGAACTTGAACGGGTGGTCCATCAGCCCATCGAGACGCTGTCCAAGGGCTTCAAGCGCCGCGTCGGCCTGGCGGCGGCGCTGCTGCACGATCCCGAACTGCTTGTCCTCGACGAGCCGACCGACGGCCTCGATCCGAACCAGAAGCATCAGGTGCGTGAGCTGCTGAAGACGATGGCGCACGACAAGGCCATCGTCATCTCGACCCACCTGCTCGAAGAGGTCAACGCGATCTGCACGCGCGCCATCATCATCGCGCGTGGCCGCATGCTCGCGGACGCGCTGCCGCAGCAACTCGAGGAACGGTCGCGCTGGCACAACGCGGTCGGTGTGCGGGTGGCCGTGGCCGATGCCGACCGGGCCGTGGCGGTGATCGGTGGTCTCGCGATGATCGACTCCGTCGAGCCGGTGGCGCGCGCCGGCGGCTTCGCGGAACTGGTCGCCTTTACCAATGCCGGCGTCGACGCGCTTGTCGCGGTGCGCGAGGCGACGGCCGGCAACGGCATCGTCGTCAGCGAGATCTACGCCGAACGCGGCCGTCTCGATGACGTCTTCCGCGAACTCACGCTGCCGCGGCTCGGGGTGCGCAGCAATGCATAACGTCCTGACGATCACCAGCCGCGAGCTGAAGTCGTACTTCTCCTCGCCGCTGTCCTACATCTTTATCGTCATCTTCCTCGGCCTCGCCGGCGGCATGACGTTCTTCTTCGGCAACTTCATCGAGCGGCGGCAGGCCGACCTGTACTCGTTCTTCCAGTTCCACCCCTACCTGTACCTCTTCCTCATCCCGGCGATCGGCATGCGGCTGTGGGCGGAGGAACGCAAGACGGGCACGGTGGAGTTCCTGATGACCCTGCCGGTCTCGACCGGCCAGGCCGTCATCGGCAAGTTCCTCGCCGCCTGGGTCTATGCCGGCATCGCGCTGGCTCTGACCTTTCCGTTGTGGATCACCGTCAACTACCTCGGCGAGCCGGACAACGGCATCATCCTCGCCGCCTACTTCGGCAGTTGGCTGATGGCCGGCGGCTTCCTCGCGCTGAGCGCCAGCGCGTCCGCGCTGACCAACAACCAGGTGATCGCGTTCGTGCTCGGCGCCACGGTGTGCTTCCTGTTCCTGATGAGCGGCGTCGAGTTCGTGCAGTCGTTCTTCCGCGCCTGGGCGCCGGACGTGATCGTCGATGCGGTGGCGGGCCTGTCGTTCCTCACGCACTTCAGCGACATCTCGCAGGGCGTCATCGACATCCGCAACATCGTGTTCTTTGCGTCGGTCATCGGCATCGCGCTGTTCGTCAATACCGCGATCGTCGAAATCAAGAAGGGGCGCTGAGCGATGTGGGACAAGCTCACCCGCACCGAACGCGGCCGGCTGGCGCTCGGCGCCATCGTCCTCGCCGTCATCTTCTTCGTCGCCGTCAACGCGCTGACCGGCGCACTGTTCACGGCGACGCGGCTCGACCTGACGCAGGACCGGATCTTCACCCTCTCCGAGGGCACCAAGAAGGTGCTGTCGGAAGTCGGCGAGCCGATCGACGTCCGCTTCTACTACTCGAAGAAGCTCGACGAGATCGGACCGCAGATCGCCCGCCACGCCGTGCGCGTGCGTGACCTGCTGGGTGAGTTCGCGCGCCTGTCGAACGGCCGCATCCGCATCAAGACCTTCGATCCGCAGCCCTTCTCGCCCGAGGAAGATCTCGCGGTCTCCGACGGGTTGCAGGGCCTGCCGTTCGACCAGAGCGGGGCCAAGGTCTATTTCGGCGTCGCCGGCACCAACTCGACCGACGATGTCGACCAGATTGCCTACCTCGCGCCGGAGCGGGCCGCGTTCCTCGAATACGACCTCATCCGCATGGTCAACAACCTGGCCAATCCGGAGAAGTCGCCCGTCGCGCTGTACAGCGACCTGCCGCTGAGCGGCACCCAACAGGACAATTTCCGTCCGTGGGTGATCCTCTCGGCGCTGCGCCAGCTGTTCGACGTGCGCCTGCTCGACAAGGGCGCGACGGCGATCGACAAGGACATCGACCTGCTGATCATCGCCCAGCCGAGCGTCCTCAAGGACGAGATGCTCTACGCGATCGACCAGTTCGTCATGCGTGGCGGCCGCGTTCTGGCCTTCGTCGATCCCTACGCGGAATCGATGTCGCTGGCCGGACCGATGATGGGGCGGCTGCCGCCGCCGGGCGTCACCATCGGCCAGATGAAGCCGCTGTTCGAATCGTGGGGCGTCGAGATGCCGCTGACGAAGTTCGTCGGCGACGCCAACGCTGCCCAGCGCGTCGGCGCACCCGGACCGGACGGCCGCACGGTCGCCGTCAACTATCTGGCCTGGCTGGTGCTCGAGGGCGAGAACTTCAACCGTGACGATGCGATCAGCGCCCAGTTGCAGCGCATCGTCGTCAACTCGGCCGGTGCGATCGAGAAGCGCGAGGGCGGCACGACCACGGTCGAGCCGCTCATCTGGACCAGCAAGCTGTCGCAGCGCATCGACGTGATGCAGCTCGCCCAGCAGCCGGACCCCGTCCGCATCGAAAAGGAATTCGTCTCCGAGGGCCGCTCGTTCACCCTGGCAGCGCGCATCACCGGTCCGGTCAAGTCGGCCTATGCCGAGGGTCCGCCGCAGGCGGTGCTCGACGCCCAGGAGAACGACGAGGCGCGCGAGGCGCTGAAGGCGGCGCACCTCGCCGAGGCGAAACAGCCGGCCAACATCATCCTCGTGTCCGACGCCGACATGCTGGCCGACAACAACTGGCTCAACGTCCAGGACATGGTCGGGCAGCGCCTGACGGTGCCGATTGCCAACAATGCCGACTTCGCCATCAACGCGCTGGACAACCTGCGCGGCGGTGGCGCGCTCGCCGGGCTGCGCGGTCGCGGCCTGTCCGTCCGGCCGTTCAAGGTCATCGCCGAGATGGAGAAGACGGCCGACCAGGCGTTCCGCGCCAAGGAACAGGAACTGCGTCAGCTTCTGACCGCGGCCGAGCAGAAGATCCGCCGGCTGCAGGGCGAGGAGGGTGGCGCCACCCTGCTCACCGCCGCCCAGCAGGCGGAGATCGACGCGTCGCGCGCCAGCATGCTCGACCTGCGTCGGGAACTGCGCGACGTGCAGCGCTCCCTGCGCGAGGATGTCGAGAACCTCGAATGGCGCGTGCGCGTCTACAACATCTGGCTGATGCCGGTTCTGGTTGCGCTGTTCGCCATCGGCTTGGCGGTTTTCCGCCGGGTACGGGCCGCACGCTACTACCGAGCCGAACATTGATCCGCCGACCGGGAGGGTGATGACATGAGTCCCAGGGTCTTCGTCGGCTGGTTAATCGCCACCGTCCTGGTCGTCGCCGCGGCGCTGGTGGTGGTTCTCGACCGGCCGCTCGCACGCTTCGATCCGATCAGCAGCGAGGTCGCGTTCCCGGCTCTGCGCGCCGATCCCGATGCCGCGGCCAAGATCACGGTCACCAACCACTACCGGACCTTTTCGCTGGTCCGAAAGGGCGATAGCTGGATCGCGACCGACCAGTACGACTATCCGGTCGCCCAGGGCGACGTGCGTGAACTGCTGGCCCGGCTGGCCGACATGCGCATGCTCGAGCTGAAGACGCAGCAGCCCGACCGCCATCATCGCCTCGAGGTCGAGGATCCTTCGACGGAGGAGGCGGCGTCGCGCCGCGTGCGCGTCGAGGATGCCGGCGGCAAGGTGCTCGCCGACGCCATCGTCGGCCGGCCGAGCTATCGCTTCGTCGGCACCATCACCAGCGGCACTTACATGCGCCGGCCGGACGAGAAGCAGGCGTGGCTCGGCACCGGCATCGTCCGTGTGCAGGACCGGCTGGTGCCGTGGTTGCAGCGCGAACTGGTCGCCATCAAGTCGGACCGGCTGGCGCGGGTGCGCCTGAATGTCGGTCGCGACGACGCCTACACCGTCGAGCGCGAGGATGCCGAGAAGGATTTTGCCCTGGCGCCGATGCCCGAGGGGCGGGCCATCGACCCCGAGGGGCCGGTTCGTACCTTCGCGCGGTTCGCCGAGAACGTCCTGCTCGAGGACGTCGTTCCGGCGGACAAGTTCGAGGCTGGCGACGGCGAGAAGCGCACGGCGGTCATCGAGACGTTCGACGGCGTGAACGTGACGGTTTCCATGGTCGTCCAGGGCGACAAGACCTGGGCCACCATCGAGGCGGCCTATGCCGGTGCGGCCGATGCGGCCGATGACGCGGCCAAGGCGGCGCGGGCGCAGGTCGAGGACATCAACAAGCGTCACGCCGGGTGGGTCTACTGGCTGCCGTACGATTTCCGGGATGCGTTGATCCGCGAGTCCGAGGACTGGCTGATCAAGCCGGACAAGGGTACGTCCTGACGGTAGTCCACGCAGCGGACTGGGGGGGGCGATGGATCTCGGGCTCAAGGGCAAGCGCGCGCTGGTGCTGGGGGCGAGCCGCGGTCTCGGCCACGCGATCGCCGCCGAACTGGCCGCAGAGGGCGCGCGCCTGATCGTCGCCAGCCGTGACGAGGCGACGATCGGCCAGGCGGCGAAGGCGATCGCCGCCGCGCATGGTGCCGATGTGGTGCCGGCGGTGTGCGACACGGCCAGCGGCGCGGCCATCGACGCGCTTGCCGATACGGCGCTGGCCCGCTTCGGCACCGTCGACATCCTCGTCAACAATACCGGCGGGCCGCCGAGCGGTCCGGTCAGTGCCGTCGCGACCGCCGACTGGCAGGCGAACTTCGAGCGCATGGTGCTCAACATCATCCGCCTGTCGTCGCGCCTGCTGCCGGGCATGCGGGCCCAGCAATGGGGCCGCATCCTCACCGTCGCCTCGTCCGGCGTGAAGCAGCCCATCCCGGAACTCGGCATCTCCAACACCCTGCGGGCGGCACTGCTCAACTGGTCGAAGACGCTCTCCCTCGAAGTGGCGCGCGAGGGCGTGACCGTGAACATGGTCCTGCCCGGGCGCATCCGGACGCGTCGCCTCGAGGAGATTTCGGCCGCCAATGCGGCGCGTACGGGCCGGTCCGTCGAGGACGTCGTGGCCGCCGGCCAGTCGACGATTCCGATGGGGCGCTACGGGACGGCGGAGGAGTTCGCGGCGATGACGGCGTTCCTCGCCAGCACGCGCGCCGCCTACATCACCGGCAGCGCCATCGCGATCGACGGTGGGCTGATCGCCGGCACATGAGGGCATGCAACAACCGTTGGGAATTGCATCGTCCGTTTCACTCGTGCGTCGGTATGCCGATTTAAGGCGCCGTTAATTCGCAGGGGTTACAAAGAACCGGCTGCAAAGGTCGGCAGGTTCGAGATTTTCCTATTCTTCGGCCTGATCTGCCACCTCGCGGAGCGAAGCTCGCGGGAAGTTGGGGAGGCAGGCACTTGACGGTTGTTCGCGACTACGCGTCGGGAGTAAATATGGCACGGAGCAGTGCCCGCTCCGGGGGTTTGGGAAACACCGTGCCAGCAGATTCGCCACGAGCAGCCGCGCGCGCGGCACAGGCCGCGCAGCCGGAACGACAGGACGCGTCACCGCTGCCGCTGTTCTATCGCAATCCCCGTCCCGTCGACGCCGACCGCCACGCGCGGATGGGTCTGCCGGGGGCGGCCAACCTGCAGTTCGCGGCCGGGACGAATTCGATCCCGATCAACGCCGCCGAATTCGCGGTGGCCTCCAAGCACTACCCGATCGTCTTCTCGGCGCAGCCGCCGCATCTGCCGGTCGTCATCATCGGCCTGCGCAACAACGAGAACGCCTTCGTATCGGAGGAATTCCGCTGGGTCGCCGGCTTCTATGTACCGGCCTATGTGCGGCGCTATCCGTTCATCTTCATGGAGAACCCGGAGCGGCGGCAGTTCATCCTGTGCGTCGACGAGGGTTCGGGCCTGCTGGTCGAGGCCGGCGAGCGCCGCCTGTTCGACGATGGCGGCAAGCCGACCGACCTGACCAACCGGGCGCTCGATTTCTGCCGCGCCTTCCATGCCCAGCACGAGGTGACGCGCCAATTCGTGCAGGCGCTGACCGATCATGGCCTGCTGGTCGAGAACTCGACCGAGATCCGTCTGTCGGAAGGGCGCCGGGTCGAGATGCAGGGCTACATGATCGTCGACCGCGAGCGCTTCGAGGGGCTCGGCGACGAGGTATTTCTCGAATGGCGGCGCCTGGGCTGGCTGCCGCTGATCTACAGCCACCTCATTTCCGGTTCGAACTGGCCTTCTGTCCTGCAGCAGACCGCCCGCCGCGCTGCGGCTCGCGGCGCCTGACGCGCTTCGCGGCGATCGCCACGCCAATCTCGTCTCCCGGCGCCAGCTTCAGCATTTCCGCCGCGTCGCCGCGATTGACGGCGATTTCCGCCAGTCCGTTGGCGTTCTCGTACCAGAACGGCTCGCCCGGCTTGGCGTCGGCGAAGGTCGTGTAGCGCGGTAGCTTGCGTCGGCCGACCGTCAGTACCGTCCCTTCCGCGAGGGTCGAGGCGCGCAGGCCGGTCATGGCATTGCCGTAGCCGTCGACATAGACGACCTGCGCCAGGTCGTCGGGCCACTCAGGCCGGTCGAGTGTCGTGGCGGGGGTGCCTTGTGCTGCCGGCCGGTCGCCGCGCGCGAGGCGGGCGGCGACCGGGGCGAACAGGTCGCGCCCGTGGAAGCTCGCCGACAGCCGCTCCGGCCGCCAGGTGATCGGCCACCAGCGCGCCCGCTGCGCACGCCGCGTCACGATGGCGAACAGTCCGTTCTCCGGACCGACGAACCAGCGCCCGTCCGCCTCGACGGCGACCGGCCGGCGTGTCGTACCGACGCCGGGATCGACGACGGTAAGGAAGACGCTGCCCGGCGCGAACTCGCCGGCATAGGCGGCCAGCAGGTAGGCGGCGAGTTGCGGCTGCCACGGGGGCAGGTCGGCGAACAGGTCGAGCAGCGGAATGCTCGGTTCGCGTCGCAGTACCGAGTGCTTCATCTGGCCGACATAGGGGCCGGCAAGGCCGAAGTCGGTGAACAGGATGACCGGCGCAGCCATCAACGGGCCTCCATGGCAGGTACGACGCCTTTTGCCGGCAGGGACGCGGCATCGGCAACGACGTGGACGACAAGGGCGGCCTCGCGGCCGCGCACGGCGACCTCGCGCACGGGCTGCCCCGACAGGTCGACGCCCGCCAGTTCCGCGACATGGGCGGAGACGACGAGCTGGGCGGAAAATTCCTTGGTCATGGTCTCGAGCCGGCTCGCCGTGTTGACCGTGTCGCCGATGGCGGTCAGCGACACCGCAGCACCGTACCCCATCTCCCCGACAATGGCAGGTCCTGCGTGAATGCCGATGCCGATACGCAGGGGTTCCGGCAGGTCGTGAGCCAACAGGCGGTTGAGGTCGTCGAGCCCGGCCGCCATGGCGCGTGCCGCCGCCAGCGCGTCGGCACAGGCGGTGCCGGCCGGGCGGTCGGTGCCGAACAGCGCCATGATGCCGTCGCCGATGAACTTGTCGACGCGCCCGCCGGCCGACTCGATGGCCTCGCCCATCGAGCGGAAATAGCGATTGAGGATGAAGACCACATCGTAGGGCAGCTTCTTCTCCGACAGCGCCGTGAAGCCCCGGATGTCGGCGAACAGCACGGCGATTTCGCGCTCCTGACCCTGGCTCGCGGTGACTTGCCGGAAGCCGGTAGCAGGCCCGGCCTGCGGCGGCAGAAGCGGCGTCACGGCGACGTCGCCGGTCGGCCGGGCTTGACAGGCCAGCCGCACGTTTGGCGCCGCCTTGATGCGTTCGAGGACGCGGCGCTCGGCATCGCTCATCGGCGGCAGGTGGGCGACGCCGTCGTTGATCCGCACGCGGCAGGTCGAGCAACGACCGCGACCGCCGCACACGGACGCGTGCGGAAGCCCGGCGAGCCAGCTCGACTCGAGGATGCTGGTGCCCGGTGGAGCCTCGACCGTACGGCCGCCGGGGAAGCGGACGCGGACGATGCCGCGCCGCCGTTCGACCGCCAGGCGGATGGCGCGGGCGCCGAGCGTGATCGCGAGCATGGCGGCCAGGAAGGCCAGAGTGACGTCCTGCACCTGCAGCAGCGCACCGACTTCCTCCGCGTCGGGAAGCCGGAGATCGAAGCGCAGTTCGCCGCGCCAGCCCGGCTCGGCCGCGAGGCGCGCGACCTCCCGACCGCCGGCGACATAGCCGAGCAGCGCCATCACGGGCAGCAACAGCGCGCCGCCGAAGAGATACGGGGCGCAGGTGCGATACCAGGGCTTCAGCCGCAGCCAGAAGTAGAGGCCGATGCAGGCATGCCCCCACACCACGAGTGTCGCGGCTACCTGCCGCGCGCCGAAGTTGGGGTCGTCGACCCAGAGCGACAGCAGCACGTAGCTGTACGCATCCTCGGTGCCGTAGGCGCTTGCCGCGATGCGGGTGCCGAGCACATGGCTGACCAGCAAGGGCGGCACGGCGAGCCCGAGGAGGAGCTGCAGCGCCTCGCCGGGAGGTATCCGCAGCAGCTGCCGGCGGCGATAGATGGCCCAGTAGGCCAGCGCCACATGGATGGCGACGGAGGCCATGAAGAGCTGCTCAGCCGGCGGATTGCGCCAGAGCAGCAGGAACCAGCGCCGCCCGGCTTCCATCGCGTCGAGCGAGATTAGGCCGAGCGCGTGGTTGAGCAGGTGGGTGACGACGAAGGCGAACATCACCAGCCCGGTCGCCAGCCGCACGTTGCGCACGGTGAGGCGCCCGGCGAGGCCGCGGTGGACGGGCTCCGATGCGCTGCCGGTGCGGAGGGGCGTGTTCACGCTGTCGTGGCCGATGATGAAAAGGCCGGGCGGCTGTGCCAGACTAGCATGTGCGGGGCAGTATCGGAAAAGCGCGGCGGGCGGCCAACCGTCCACCGCCGCCGGATGGAGATTTCGCCACATGCGCCTGATACCTGCGCTCGCCGCAGCTTGCCTCGCCGCCTCCGTCGCCGGTGGTGCGATGGCGATGGGCAACCAGCAGTCGACGCCCAGCGCGTTGTCCAACTCCGACGTCCAGACCAAGATCGACGAGGCCAACGCCGCCATCGCCGCGCAGAAGTACGAGGCGGCGATCGACATCCTGCGGCCGGTCGTGGACACCAACCCCGACGAAGCCAATGCCCACAACCTGCTGGGCTACAGCTATCGCAAGCTCAAGGACTTCACGCGCGCCGAGCGATCCTACAATCGTGCTTTAAGGATCGAGCCCAAACATCTCGGAGCGTTGGAGTATTTTGGAGAGTTATATCTGGAGACCGACCGGCCGCGGGAAGCCGAGGCCCTGCTCGCGAGGCTGCGCGAGGCGTGTCCGGGCGGATGTGAGGAACTCGCCGCGCTCGAGGCGGCCTTCGCCAGGGCCGGCCGGCCGCTTCCCGGCCAGAGCAGCAGTGCCGGCGGCAATCCGCAGTCACGCCAGCGCTGGTAATGGCCTTGCCCGCGCGACCTACAGGGCGCGCGGGTGCAGCGCCTGCCACTCCGTTGCCCGACGCTCGGCCTCGGCAATCTGGTCCTTGGTCATGCGCGCGGAAATGGTGACCAGAGTGCCCGCGGCGTCGATGTTGCCGGCGGCGAGGGCGATGGCGAACCACTTGTAGGCCTCGACGTAGTCGCGCCGGACGCCGTTGCCATTGGTGTAGATGACACCGAGGTTGTATTGCGCCTGCGGTATGCCTGCCTCGGCGAGGGGTTCCCACATCCGCACGGCCTTCTCGTAGGCCCGCAGTTCGAAGGCGCGAATGCCTTCCTGGAATTCTTCCCACTGCTCGTGGGTATAGGGCGGGCTCTGCGAAAGCGCGGCGGCGCCCGCCAGCACGGCAAGCACGACGACGGTTCCGGCGGCGAGGGCGGAACGAACCATGGCCGTGTTGTCGCGCACCGGCGATGGCGGTGGCGTGATCTGGCTCAATCGGGGCGCGCCCGGTCGCCGTCCAGCTCGGCAAGGCTTTGCGGCGTGTCGACGTCGACGAGGACCGCATCGTCCGCCATCGGCACCTCGATGACGGCATCCGCGTGGAGATCGATCAGGCGACGGGCGCCGGCATCGCCGGAAAGCTGCCCCATCTCGGCGAAATGACGGCGCGCCCACAGGACCGGGTTGCCGCGCCGGCCGCCGCGGACAGGTACGCAGATCGCCCGCCCGGCATCTGGATCGAATGCTGCGGCGAGCCGCGCGATCGTATCGGCGCCGACGCGCGGCATGTCGCCGAGCAGGACCAGTGCCGCGTCGACCGAGGCGGGGAGGGCGGCGAGGCCGGCGCGCAGCGACGTCGACATGCCGCCCGCGTAGTCGGGGTTGTGCGTGAACGCGACCGGCCGGCCGGCTAGGGCCATGCGGATCTGTTCGGCTTCGTGGCCGGTGACGACGACCACCGGATCGGCACCTGCCGCCAGCGCGGCGTCGGCCGCATGAGCCACCATCGCTTTACCGGCCACCGGCAACAGCAACTTGTTGGCGGTACCCATGCGGCGGGACTGTCCGGCCGCCAGGACGAGGGCGGCGATGCGCGGTCCGGCGGTGACCGGGGTGTCTTCCGGTGCCGCCCGCGCGCGTGGCAGGCCGCGGGCCGGATTTTCCTTCAGCAGGCCGCCGACCCCCAGCCGCATGATGTCGTCGGCTGTCACCGGCAGGCCGGCCAGCAGGCGCTCGAGGACGAGATCGTTGCCGCCGGTGCGGGGCGATCTGGCCGAGCCGGGCAGGGCCAGCACCGGAACGTTGCCGCAGCGGGCCAGCACCAGCAGGTTGCCCGGGTCGACGGGCATGCCGAAATGGACGACTGTGCCGCCGGCGGTGACGATGCCGGCGGGGATGACGTCGCGGCGGTCGACCGTGGCCGAGGCGCCGACGATCAGCACGACGCCGGCTCCGTTGGCGATGGCGTCCCGCACGGCGCCGGCGACGGCGGCCTCGTCGTGTGCGACGACGGCGGTGCGCGCCAGCGTGCTGCCCAGGCTTTCGACGCGCCGGGTGAGGGTCGCGACGGTCTTGTCGAGGATGCGCTTCTGGACACCGGGCAGGGTGGTCTGGACCAGCGCTATGCGCATCGGCCGGAACGGCGCCACCTGCACAAGGGCGCCGGCTCTGCCCGCCAGGGCGACGGCGGCGTCGAGTTTAACGGCCGGAACGGCGAACGGGATGATCTTCACCGTGGCGACGATCTGGCGGGCATTGACCCGCTCCCAACGCGGCAGTGTGGCCAGGGTGATGCCTTCGTCGATGGCGTTGACGGCATCGACCGTCGCGGCATCGACGATCGCCAGCCCCGCCGCTTCGGCATAGAGATTGACCCGGCCCGTGCCGGCGACCCCCGGGCGGGCTCCGGGGCCGAACGCCGCGGCGGCCAGGCGCCTTGCCGCCTCGTCCTCGCCGACCTCGCCGGGTTCCAGCCGGGCGACGACCACCGTGTCGACGCCGGCCCGCGCCAGCCGGGCGACGTCGTCGGCGTCGAGCACAGTCCCCTTGCGCAGGCGCCGCCCGCCGGCCTCGCGGCTGTGCACAAGGATGGCGCCGACCGCCTGGGCGACCGGGACAGGTCCGAACTGCACCTTGGCTGCGCCCGGCCGGCCGCGTCAGGCGGCGTCGCGCTGCGCCGGCTCGCTTGCCCGGTGCAGGACCTGGATGATCTGGGCGAGGATAGACACGGCGATCTCGGCCGGGCTCGTCGCACCGAGGTCGAGGCCGACCGGGCCGTGGATGCGGGCCAGTTCGGCGTCGCTGAAGCCCTGCCGGCGCAGGCGTTCGAGGCGCGCCGCGTGGGTCCGCTTGCTGCCGAGGGCGCCGATGTAGAAGCAGTTGGAGCGCAGGGCCGTCGCCAGCGCCGGGTCGTCCAGTTTCGGGTCGTGGGTCAGTGTCACGACGGCGGTACGGGTGTCGAGGCCCAGCGCCGTGACGGCGTCGTCGGGCCAGTCCTCCGACAGGGTGACCCCGGGGAAGCGCTCGCGGGTGGCGAAGGCGCCGCGCGGATCGACGATGGCGACGGCGTAGCCCGCGGTGCGGGCCATCTCGACCAGCGGCTGGGCGATGTGCACGGCGCCGACCACGATCAGCCGCTTGGGCGGGTTGTTGACCTGCACGAACAGGCGGCGGCCGTTGGCGTCCTCGATGCGGCCGGAACGGTCGTCGGCGAGGCGCTCGCGCGCCGCCGCGACGGCCGTGGCGTCGAGCACGAGGGTGCCCTCGACCCTGTCGGCGGACACGACGGCCTGGGCGCCGGAGGCGATGTCGCTGACCAGCGCGACGGGGCGCTTGGCTTTGCGCGCGGCGAGGAGGGCGTCGAGCGTGTTCCTGTCCATCGCCGTCAGTCCAGCCGCTCGACCCAGACCTCGACCTTGCCGCCGCAGGCGAGGCCGACGTCCCAGGCCTGCTGGTTGGTCACGCCGAAGTCCAGCAGGCGCGGCTTGCCGTCCTTGATGACGCCGATGGCCTGCTCGACCACCGCGCCCTCGATGCAGCCGCCGGAAACCGAGCCGTGCATGTTGCCGGCCGCGTCGACGGCGAGCTGGCTGCCGACCGGGCGGGGCGAAGAGCCCCAGGTGCTGATCACCGTCGCCACGGCCACGCCGCGGCCGGCGGCGTGCCACTCGGCGGCGCGTTCGAGCACGTCGTCGAAGTCGCTCAGGTGGTCCCTGGTACCCTCGATGCCCGTCATTCGGCGGCCTCCGCGAAGGTCGCGAGCCCGTCGGCGCGGCGCTTGCCGAGGCGGCCCAGGGCCTCGGTCAGCGCCTCGAGGCTCGCGAGGTTGTGCACGGTACGGAAGTCGTCGACATGCGGCAGGATCGCCCGCGCGCCGAGCGACTTCGGCTGGTAACCGTCATAACGTAGCAGCGGATTCAGCCAGATCAAACGGCGGCACGACTTGTGCAGCCGTTCGACCTCCTCGGCCAGCCCCTCGCCGGCGTCGCGGTCCAGCCCGTCGGTGATGAGGATGACCACCGCCCCCTGGCCGAGCACGCGGCGCGACCAGTGCATGTTGAAGTCGTGCACCGTGGCCCCGATGCGCGTGCCGCCCGACCAGTCCTCGACGGCGTCCGAGACGCGGTCGAGGGCTTCGTCGACGTCCTTGTGGCGGAGATGACGGGTGACGTTGGTCAGCCGCGTGCCGAAGACGAACGTATGCACGCGGTCGCGGTCGTTGGTGATGGCGTGCAGGAAGTGCAGCAGCATGCGCGAATAGCGGCTCATCGAGCCGGAGATGTCGCACAGCACCACCAGCGGCGGGTGCCGGCGACGCCGGCTGCGGTGCTGCAGCGGGATCAGGCCGGGGCCGGTGCGCAGCGCCTGGCGCAGGGTGGCGCGCATGTCGATGCGGGCGCCGCGCGGGTCGCGGCGCTGCCGGCGTGTCGGGACGTCGACGATGGGCAGGCGCATGCTGGCGATCGCGCGCTTGGCGGCGGCGATCTCCTCGGCCGACATCTTTTCGAAATCAATGCCTTGCAGGACTTCGCGCGACGACCATGTGAGCACGGCGTCGAGTTCGACCTCGCGTTCGGCCTCGTCGTCCGGGCCGTCGTCCTCGCCCGGCTTGTTCTGCTTCAGCGCCTCGGCGAGGCGCCGGCTCATCTCCTTGGCGTCCTCGTCCTGGCGCGGGTCGGTGAAGCTCGGCAGGACCATCGCCATCATGCGTTCGAGCAGGCGCGGGTTGCGCCAGAAGACATGGAAGGCCTGGTCGAACAGCTCGCGCTGGTCGTGCCGGTTCACGAACACCGCATGCAGGGTCCAGTAGAAGTCGTCGCGGCTGCCGAGGCCGACGGTTTCCACCGCCCGCACGGCGTCGAGCACCTTGCCGGGGCCGACCGGCAGGCCGGCGGCCCGCAGGACACGGGCGAAATGCACGATGTTGGTCGCCAGCTTGCCGTCGCCGGCCGCCGCCTCGTCGTCGGCGCCCGACATGGCGTCGAGGCGCGCGCGCGCCTCGAGCAGGCGACGGGCCTCGTCCGGGATCGATTTCTCCGACATCGGCGGCGGCGTCGCCTACTGGGCGGCGCGGCGGGCGCCGGCCACCTCGACCTTGATCTGGTCGAGGATCGCCGCCGCTTCGGAGCCGCGGATCTTGGCGATGTCGTCCTGGTACTTGAGCAGCACGCCGAGCGTGTCGTCGATGGCCTGCGGCGTCAGTTCGACGACGTCGAGCTGGTGCAGGGCCGAGGCCCAGTCGATGGTCTCGGCGACGCCCGGCAGCTTGAACAGGTCCATGCCGCGCAGCTTGTGGACGAACGCCACCACCTCCTGCGACAGGCGCTTGTCGGCCTGCGGCGCCTTCAGGTGCAGGATCTGCAACTCGCGCTCGATGTCGGGGTAGTCGACCCAGTAGTAGAAGCAGCGGCGCTTGAGGGCGTCGTGGATCTCGCGGGTGCGGTTCGAGGTGACGATGACGATCGGCGGTTCCTTCGCCTTGATCGTGCCGATCTCGGGAATGGTGATCTGCCAGTCCGACAGCACTTCCAGCAGGTACGCCTCGAACGGCTCGTCGGTGCGGTCGATCTCGTCGATGAGCAGGACCGGCGGGCCGGACAGGTCGCTGTCGAGCGCCTGGAGCAGCGGCCGCTTGATCAGGAAGCGCTCGGAAAAGATGTCACTGCCCAGCGCATCGCGGTCACCGCCGCCGGCGGCCTCCGCCAGCCGGATCTCGATCATCTGCGCCTGATAGTTCCACTCGTACACCGCCGAGGCGACGTCGAGCCCCTCGTAGCACTGCAGGCGCACGAGACGGCGGCCGAGCGTCTCGGCGAGCACCTTCGCGATCTCGGTCTTGCCGACGCCCGCCTCGCCTTCGAGGAAGAGCGGACGGCGCTGGCTCAGGGCCAGCAGGACGGCGGTGGCGAGGCTGCGGTCTGCGACGTATCGGCCCTGTTGGAGGAGGTTTAGCGCTTCGTCAACGTTGGTCGGTAAGCTCATGTTTTTCCTGACGAACGGGTGATGGCGAGCGGTTATTTTCGTTTCCAGTTGCCGTCCTCGCCGAGGAACCAGGTTCCGGTCGGAGCCTGATTGAAGATCTGCTGGGCATAGATGCGGCCGACGGACTCGATGGTTGTCCCTTCGCGCCGCGCCACCTCGGCATAGTGGTCGCGACGCTTGCGGTTGATGGTCTCGACCACGGCGCGCAGGTCGGCCCCGGCGGTATTATCGCGCAGGATCGCGTAGCCGTCCCAGCGCTCCGCGACGACTCCCGTCGAGCGCGGGGCATCGAGCGTGCGCGGCTGCTCCTGGGCCAGGGTCGGGCCGGACGCCAGCAAGGCTGCCAGAGCCGCGAGCGCGAGCAGCGCCGCCAGGGCCAGCCGTCGTCCGGGCAGGGCCGAGGCGATGGCGGGTTCAGAAGATCGGCGCGGTGCGGACATCGTCTTTGGCCTGTTCCTCGATGCGCAGCCGGACATCGGCGTCCAGCTTGATGTTGAGGTTGATGGTGATCGGCTCCTTCGGCGCCTCGATGGCCACCCGGGGCTCGCAGGCGGCAACCAGCACGAGGGCCAGGCCCGCGGCCAGGGGCCGCAGGCGGCGACAGACGTCCAAGGCGGGCTCCGCGATCGGGAACAGGGGCTCCTGCCGGCGAGCGAACATCAATTCTCCCCCTGCGGCAAGCCCGGAAACGCTCCCGTGCGGGTCCCGCCCCGGGCGGCCCAGTCGAGCAGGGCGTCGGCGGTGCCGAAGCCCTCGACGGCGAGGCCAACGAGGCGGTCGAAGTTTGCGTCGAGCGTGATGTTGAAGATGAACGGGTGGCCGTCCAGCACGGCCTCGTTCGCGCCTTCCAGCCGCATGGCGAGCTTGCCCTGGCCGGCGGCCTCCTTGTCGAGATCGATCGACAGGGCATCGTAGCGGAAGCCGGCAAGCGTTCGCATGACCAGTCCCACTGTGTCCTCCCGTTCGCCGAGGGCCGCCGGCAGGTCGGCGATGTCGTATGACAGCGTACCGGGACCCCGCGCGTCGAGTCGGCCCCCGGCGATGGCGGCACCTGCGGGGCCGATCGACAAGGGAATCTGTCCTGCCAGACGGCCGCTGCCTGTGAGGCCGCTCACACCGAGCAGGTCGAGCAGGGCTCCGAGATCGACGTCATCGACATCGAGCGTCACGCGCGTTCGCCCGGTCCCGGTATCTAGACGGAAGGGGCGCGCCGTCAGATGGCCGCCGGCGACGGCAAGGTCGAGCGTGTCGAACAGCAGTGCCGGACCGGCCGCGAGACTGAAGCTGGCCTTCAACGGGACCGGGTCGAGACGGCCGACCAGCAGGCGCCCGGAAAGGCGCTGGCCTGTCGGCGCCTGCGGCGGATCGAGTCCGGTCAGGTGGAGGTCGAGGGCGAAGGCCTCGCCGGCGGCCACCGGACCGCTGAAGGCGACATTGCGCAGGCCCACGGTCAGGTCGCTCGACCCGAGCCCGGCCTGCGTCCAGCCGATCGTGCCGGCGGCCTCCAGCGTGCCGAAAATGCGGCTGAAGCCGGCTCCGGCAAGCTCGGGCACGAGATCCGCCGGCTGCAGGACGCCGGGCGCGAAATCGAGCTTCGCCTTGCCGATCGCCAGAGTGCCCGCGCCGCTGCGGCGATTGTGCCGGAGCCGGCCGTCGAGGCTGACCGTGCCGGGGGCATCGGCAAGCCCGAGGGCCAGCGTCACCATCCGCTCGTCCACCATGCCGTCGAATGTGGCGGACAATTGCGGCAAGAGCTTGTCGCCGCGGCCGACGGCCAGTTCGGCGAGGCGGCCGCGCAGCGTGTAGCCGGTGCCGGCCGGCGTCGCGGCCACGGTCACTCGCGCCGACCGGGCCGTGCCCGCATCGCCCTCGGCCTGCAGGGCGCCCATCGTGAGGCTCAGGCGGCCATCGCCGCCGGCCGAAAGGCGGGCGCTGGCGAAGCCGCCGGAGATGATGCCGAGCGTGGTGACCATCCGCGTCCGGGTTGCCGCCAGCGCCACCTCACCTTCGATGTGTCCGGCGTCGGGCGCGAAGGCGAGGCGGTGGCGACCGCGCGCGAGTCGGACGGTCGTGGTGCCGGGAACGGTCACGCCGCCGCCGGCCGACAGCCCCGTGACGGCGAGCCGCGATCCGCCGGCGGCGTCGACCGCCAGCGCACCGCCCCGCCAGTCGATCGTGGCGTCTCCATCGAGCGCCACGCGCCGTGCGCGAACGCCTCCTACGGCAATGGGGCCGGCGGTCAGCGTAGCGCCGAGTCCGGCGGTGACGCCCGCGCCGCTGGCCGCCAGATCGCTCACGATGGCCTCGCCGCTCCACAGCGCGCCGCTGTACGGCAGGGCCCGGATCGTTGCCAGCAGCCACGACGCCGTCACCTCAGGCGTTGGCCCGAGCTTGCCGGCGACGCTGCCGTCGAGGGACACGTCGAGATCGCGGCCCGTAGCCGTGAGACGTCCGTCGAAGACGACGGCCGGGTTAGGCGCGCCGAAAGTGATGGAAATGACGGAGGGGCTCCCGTCCGCTGGCGCCACGGCGAGGTCGACGCCGTCGCGCGGCAATGCCGCCAGGTCGGGTGCCGTGGCCAGCAGGGAGGCGTCGGGCTGCGCGCGTCGCAGAAGCGCCGGAGCGGCGAGGCGGATTTCGAGCCCGCCGGGGCCGGCGGCAAGTTCCGCCGTGGCGACGAGTGCCGCGGCAGTGCCGATCCCCGGCCACGCCAGATCGGCCAGGTCAAGGTCGAGCGTGCCACTCGCCGCCGTACCGGCGGGCAGCGATGCGGGCATCGGGCCGGCAAGCAGCCGTGTCGCCTGCGGCATCTGGATCGCCGCTGCTAGATCGACCCGGCCGTTGGCCGTTGTGCCTTCGGGCGCGACGAGGGCGGCGAGGGCGGCTACCTCGAAGTGCACGGAAGCGGACAGCGAGGCCGAGGCGTTGTCGTCGAAGGGCGCTGCGTCGAGGTTCAGGGCGGCGGTGCCGGCCGGCGCCGAGACGTTTGCCGCGCCGCGCAGGCGTCCGCTGTCGAGCGCGACGTTGGTCCGCACCTCGCCGAAATCGTATCCGCTGGCGCGGACCGATGCCGCCCGGCCCTCGATCGTCAGTGTCGCGCCCTGGGGCCGGTCCGGCCGGCCGGAAAATGTGGCGCGAAGGGTTATGCCGGCAATGTCGGCGCGGGTGCTATCCAGGCGGGGGGCCGACAGGCTGGCGTCGGCGTCCACACGGCCATCCGCGCCGCCCGCCATCGTCGCGGTTCCGGCGAGGCTCATGGCGCCATGCGGCGTCGCGACGTCGAGCCGCGCGACGCCGATCTCCGCTGCCGTCACCGGCCAGGCCAGCGACGCGTCGGCACCGTTTGCGGCGCCGTCGCCGGAAAACCATTGCCCGGGCAGGCCTGCGACCGTCAGGCGGCCGTCGTCGTCGATGGCGAGGTGGGCGATCAGCCCGTCGACGGCCAGGTGATCGATTTCACCGCCGAGCAGCCGGCCAGTTGTCCAGCGCATCGTCACGCTGTCCGCGCCGAGTTCGCCGTCGGCCCCGAGACGGACGCCCTCGAGACGCGCGCCGTCGAGGTCGAGGGCCACGAGCGAGAAGCGCGCCGGCAACGGGCCGGCACGGTCGAGCGCCAGCGAGAGCGCGTAGCTCGCCAGCGGCAGGCGGGCGAGCCAGAGGGCGGCGGGCAGAGCGGCGACAAGGGCCACGATGCAGCCCAGCCGGAGCAGCCGGCGGCGCCGGTGGCTGGACGGCGGAGCGGAGGCCGGCGCGCTCATGCCCTGCCGCAAACGCAAGGGGCCGGAGCCGCGGCGGCTCCGGCCCCCTGGAAGGCCGAACGGGCGGGAAGAGGGCTCAGCCCTTCGCCGCCTTCTCGGCGGCGCGGCCGGCCATCACCTTGATCAGGTGGGCACGGTACTCCGCCGAAGCGTGAATGTCGGAGTTGAGGCCGTCGGCGGAAACCTCGACCTTCATCGCCGCGTCCTTGGTCAGCGACTTGCCGAGCGCGTCCTCGAGGCCCTTGTGACGGAAGACGCCGTCCTGGCCCGCGCCGGTCACGGCGACGCGCGTGGCGCCGCCCGCCTGGGCGACGAACACGCCGACCATGGCGTAGCGCGAGGCCGGGTTGGGGAACTTCTCGTAGGCCGCCTTCTGCGGCACCGGGAACTTGACCGCCGTGACCATCTCGCCCGGCTCCAGCGCGGTCGAGAACATGCCGGTGAAGAAGTCGTCTGCCTTGATCTCGCGCTTGCTGGTGACGATCGTCGCGCCCAGCGCGAGGCAGGCCGAGGGATAGTCGGCCGCCGGGTCGTTGTTGGCGACCGATCCGCCGATGGTGCCGCGGTTGCGCACCTGGGCATCGCCGATATGGGCGGCGAGGCCGGCGAGCGCCGGGATCTTCTTCTTCACGATGTCGTTCTTGGCGACATCGACATGGCGCGTCATGGCGCCGATGACGACGCTGCCGCCGTCTTCCTTGACGCCCTTGAGGTCATTGAGACCCTGCAGGTCCACGATGTCGGACGGCTTGGCCAGACGCTGCTTCAAGGTCGGCAGCAGCGTCATGCCGCCGGCGAGGAACGTGCCGTCCGAGGCCGACGCGACCGCCTTCGATGCGTCGGCCACCGAGCCCGCGCGCTTGTAGTTGAACTGGTACATCGCCTTCTTCCCTTCCCTGAGCCCTGTTCGCCGTAACTACGCAGCCTTGCGGCCGGAGCGGGCGGCATCGATGGCCTGCCAGATCCTGGCCGGCGTGGCCGGCATTGCAATGTCGCTGACCCCCAGCGGAGTCAGCGCGTCGAGCACCGCATTGATGACGGCCGGCGGCGAGCCGATGGCACCGACCTCGCCGACGCCCTTCACCTCGAGCGGGTTGGAGGCACCCAGCACGCTCTGCGTCGCCACGCCGAAGCTCGGCAGGTTGTCCGCCCGCGGCATGGTGTAGTCCATGTAGGAACCGGTCAGGAGCTGGCCTGCGCCGTCATAGACCGCGCCTTCCAGCAACGCCTGGCCGATGCCCTGCGCGAGACCGCCGTGGACCTGGCCCTCGACGATCATCGGGTTGATGACCCGGCCGACGTCGTCGACCGCAGTGAACTTCACCACCTCGAGTGTGCCGGTGTCGGGGTCGATCTCGACCTCGCAGATGTGGCAGCCGGCTGGGAAGCTGAAGTTGAGCGGATCGTAGTAGGCCGTCTCGTTCAGCCCCGGCTCGACGGTCTCGATCGGGTAGTTGTGTGGCACATAAGCGGCGAAGGCCACCTGGCCGAAGGGCAGCTCCTTGTCGGTACCGCTGACGCGGAACTTGCCGTCGGCGAACTCGATGTCCGCCTCCGACGCCTCGAGGATGTGCGCGGCGATCTTCTTGCCCTTGGCGACGATCTTCTCGCAGGCCCGGAGCAGCGCCGAACCGCCGACGGCGATCGAGCGCGACCCGTAGGTGCCCATGCCGAACTGCACCTTGTCGGTATCGCCGTGGCTGACCTCGATTTGCTCGAACGGCACGCCGAGGGCATCCGCGACGACCTGGGCGAAGGTGGTCTCGTGGCCTTGCCCGTGGCTGTGGGTGCCGGTGTAGACCGTGATGCTGCCGGTCGCGTGCACGCGGACCTGCGCCGACTCGTAAAGACCGGCACGGGCGCCAAGCGCCCCGGCTACCGCCGACGGCGCGATGCCGCAGGCCTCGATGTAGGTCGAGATGCCGATGCCGCGGCAGCGGCCGCGCTTCGCGGCCTCGGCCCGGCGTGCCTCGAACCCGGCCCAGTCCGATGCCTTGAGCGCCGCATCGAGCGAGGCCGGATAGTTGCCGACGTCGTATTGCAGCGCCACCGGCGTCTGGTAGGGGAACTGGTCCGGCTGGATCATGTTGCGCCGGCGCAACTCCGAACGCTCGATACCGGTCTCGCGCGCTGCCTTGTCGACCAGACGCTCCAGCAGGTAGGTGCACTCCGGCCGCCCGGCGCCGCGATAGGCATCGACCGGCACGGTGTTGGTGAACACCGACTTCACCTCGGCATAGATCGCCGGGGTGGTGTACACGCCGGCCAGCAACGTGGCGTAAAGGTAGGTCGGCACCGAGGTTGCGAAGGTCGACAGGTAGGCGCCGAGATTGGCCTTCGTCGATACACGCAGGGCGAGGAACTTGCCGTCCTTGTCGAGCGCCAGCTCGGCATGGCTGACATGGTCGCGGCCCTGGGCATCGGTGATGAAGGACTCGGAGCGTTCAGACGTCCACTTCACCGGCCGCCCGACCTGGCCGGCGAGCCAGGTCAGCAGCGCTTCCTCGGCGTAATGGAAGATCTTGGTGCCGAAGCCGCCGCCGACGTCCGGCCCGACGATGCGCAGCTTGTGCTCCGGGAGGTGGAGCACGAAGGCACCCATCAGCAGGCGGATGACGTGCGGGTTCTGCGTCGTCGTGTAGAGCGTGTACTGGTCGGTGGCACGCTCGTATTCGGCCACCGCCGCGCGTGGCTCGATCGGGTTGGCGACCAGCCGGTTGTTGACGAGGTCGATCTTGGTGACGTGATGGGCGCCCTTGAAGGCTGTCTCGACCGCCGCCTTGTCGCCCAGTTCCCAGTCGTAGCAGACGTTGCCGGCGGCGCCGTCGTGCACGAGCGGCGCGCCCTTGGCGAGGGCGGCCTCCATCGTGACGGAGGCCGGCAGCACCTGGTAGTCGACCACGATCTGCTCGGCGGCGTCGCGCGCCTGCGCCTTGGAGGCGGCGACGACGACGGCCACCGGATCGCCGACATGGCGCGCCTTGCCGACCGCCAGCACGGGGTGCGGCGGCTCGTTCATCGGCGAGCCGTCCTTGCTGTGGATCAGCCAGCCGCAGGGCAGGCCGCCGACGCCGGCGGCTTCCAGGTCGGCGCCGGTGAAGACGCCGGCCACGCCGGGGGCGCCGGCCGCCTTCTTCGTGTCGATCGAACGGATGGCCGCATGGGCATGCGGCGAGCGGAGAATCCACGCGTACAACTGGCCCGGACGGTTGATGTCGTCCGTGTAATTGCCGCGCCCGGTGAGGAAACGCTTGTCCTCGACGCGCCGGACGCGCGCACCGATCCCGGTGGCGGTCATGGCGCTAGCTCCTCATGGTCTCGGCGGCAGCTCCGATGGCCTTGACGATGTTGTGGTAGCCGGTGCAGCGGCAGAGGTTGCCCTCGAGCCACTCGCGGATCTCGCGCTCGGTCGGCTTGGGGTTGTTCTTCACGAGGTCGATGGCGCTCATCACCATGCCCGGCGTGCAGAAGCCGCACTGCAGGGCGTGATGCTCGCGGAAGGCCTCCTGCATCGGGTGCAGCTTGTCGCCCTTGGCGAGGCCCTCGATGGTGACGACGTTCGCGCCTTCGAGCTGCACGGCCAGCGCGGTGCACGACTTCACTGACTCACCGTTGATGTGAACGACGCAGGCGCCGCACTGGCTGGTGTCGCAGCCGACATGCGTGCCGGTGAGGCCGAGGTGCTCGCGCAGGTACTGCACCAGCAGCGTGCGCGTCTCGACATCGGCCGACACCGCCTTACCGTTCACCGTCATCGACACGGTGGGCATGACATTCCTCCCTTGACCCGGGTGACCCCGTAACATCGGTGATGAAGCTGGACGCGCGGGCAGCCGCCGGTTCGCCCGTGCGCCGGTGATCTTGTTGACGCGAGTTTCGACCGTGCCCCGTCGCCCGTCAAGGCGCGTGCAGCGGCGAAGATCGGTGTCGGACCGTCAGGCGAGTACCACCAGACCGAGGATGATGACGGCGACGACGATCACGCCCACGACCCACGTCGTCGTCGACACGCCGCCGGTCGGCGCCGCGGCCGGCAGTGGGCCGGGTTCGGGCGGCGGCGGGGCGACCGGTTCGCTCGCGACGGGCGCGACGACGGCGGCTTCGCCCGGCGGTGCGCTGGCGATGTCCGGCGCGACGATCGGTGCCGCCGGCGCGGCCGCCGCGGCCGGGGCGCCGGCAGCGGCCTGGGCGGCGACGATCTCGCCGAAGCGGGCGAAGAAGTCGGCCGCCATCTTGCGCGCGGTACCATCGATCAGCCGGGCGCCGAGCTGGGCAAGCTTGCCGCCCACGGTCGCGTCGACGTCATATTTCAGCAACGTGCCGTCGCCGTCGGCCTCGAGGCGGACATTGGCGCCGCCCTTGGCGAAGCCGGCCGGGCCGCCCTTGCCCTCGCCGCTGATGCGGTAGCCGTTCGGCGGGTCGAGGTCGGACAGCGTCACCTTGCCCTCGAAGCTCGCCCGCACCGGGCCGACCTTCGCCGTCACCTTGGCCGTCATGTCGGTGTCGGAGGTCTTGTCGATGCTGTCGCAGCCGGGAATGGCCTGGCGGAGAATCTCGGGGTCGTTGAGGGCGGCCCAGACGACCTCGCGCGAGGCCGCGATGCGGTATTCGCCGGACATCTCCATGGTCGCGTTTCCCCTCGTCGCGGGCCTGCCGCAGCCGGCCGGGCTGCGGTCGTCGGTGGTTATGGCGTTTCTCTTAGTTGCACCCTGCGCACGGGCAAATCAAGCGGTGGCTTGGCGCTGGCGCCGCCCGGTGCGCAGGCTCCAGGCGAACAGCGCGGCGAACAGCGCCACGCCGGCGAAGTCGAGCAGCCAGTCGCGCGGCCACAGGCAGGCGACGGCGGCGACGGCCGCGATTGCGCGCCCGGGCCAGCCGATCGGCCCCTCGATCCAGCCCTGCATCGCCGCCGAGAAGGCATAGAGGCCGACCAGCGAGAAGGCGAAGACGCGCAACTGCTCGGCGAAGCTGCCGGTCAGCAGGTCGGTGTAGGCGAACAGCAGCGGGATGACATAGAGGCCCTTGGCGATCTTCCACGCCGTCAGGCCGGTACGCATCGGCGGCGTGCGGGCGATCGCGGCGGCGGCGAAGGCGGCGAGGCAGACCGGCGGCGTCACGTTGCTGTCCTGTGACAGCCAGAAGATGATCATATGCGCGGCGAGCAGCGCCGCCGTCACGGCGCCCGCCGGCAGCACCTGCTCGGCCAGGGTCGCCCGGAAGTCGGCCGGGACCAGCGCCAGCAGTTCGCGTGCCGCGCCGGTCGACATCGGTCCCGCCAGCTCGGCGGCGCGCTCGGGCGCGACCAGCAGGAAGATCGGCCGCGCGGCCTCGGGCACGCCCGACGCGGCGATGGCCTCGACGACGTGCAGGTTGGCGATCAGTTCGGCGAGCGCCGGCGCCGAGACGGTCGCCAGCATGATGTAGGCCGCCGTCACTGGCAGCCCCATGCCGAGCACCAGCGACGCCAGTGCGATCAGCGCGATGGCCGCGACGAGGTTGCCGCCCGCCCATTGCGTGATCATCAGCGAGAAGGTGTTGCCGATGCCGGTCGTTGCGACGACGTTGACGACGAGGCCGATGGCGACCAGCAGCACGGCGATGGTCACCATGTTGCGCGCGCCGAGGACGAGGGCCTCCAGCACCGCCCGCGGTCCCATCGGCCGTGGCGTCAGCCACGAGGCGGCGACGACCGACAGGGTGGCGAAGCCGGCAGCGTAGGTCGGCGTAAAGCCGCCGATCAGCAGGCCGACGAGCAGCAGCAACGGCAGCACGAAGGCGAGGCCGCCGCGCCGCAGGACGTCGGCGAGGCGCGGCACGTCGCGGTCGCCGCCGAGGTTCTGACGACGCGCCTCGATGCGGACGTAGTAGCCGACGGAGATGAAGTAGAGGATGGCCGGCAGTGCGGCAGCGGCGATGATCGCCGTGTAGGAGATGCCGGTGAAATTGGCCATGATGAACGCGCCGGCGCCCATGATCGGCGGCATGAGCTGGCCGCCGGTCGATGCCGACGCCTCGACGCCGGCGGCGAAGCGGGGCGGGAAGCCCGCCTCCTTCATCAACGGAATGGTGACCGAGCCGGTCGACACCGTGTTGGCGACCGCCGAGCCGGAGATCGTTCCCGTCAGCCCGGAGGCGAAGACGGCGACGAGGCCGGGGCCGCCGGCCAGCCGTCCGACCGCGGCACGGGCCAGGTCGACGATCACGTCGCTGGCGCCCGAGCGGACGAGGAAGGCGGCGAAGAGCACGAACATGAAGACGATGGTCGACGAGATGCGGGCGATCGAGCCGAACATGCCCTCGTCGGCGTAGATCGAGCGGAACAGCACGGTCTCGGCCGACAGCCCGGCAAACTTGAACATGCCGTCGATCCAGGCACCCCACCAGACGACATAGGTCAGGGCAGCGACGATCAGGGCCGGCACGATCCAGCCGGTTGTGCGCCGCACCAGTTCCAGCGCTGTAGCAATGCAGATCAGTCCGGCAACGACTTCGAGCGCACTCATGTGCACGCCGCGCGCGTAGATCGCTGTTTCCTGTTCGATCAGGAACAGGGCGGACGCCGCCGCCAGCAGTCCGATGGCGACGTCGCAGGCGAACACCAGGCGGCCCGCGCCGCGGCCGCGCGGGCTGGCCAGCGGGTAGAGAGCGGCGCAGAGCAGCGCGAAGCCGGCGTAGTGCAGCGCCGACTGCCACAGCGTCGACAGCGTGCCGAGCGTGTTGAGCCAGATATGGCCGGCGGATATGACGCCCGCGAGCAACGCCAGCGCCATCGCCGGCACGCCGGTGAAGTCGCGGGCCGGCGTGTCATGCTCGCCGTCGGCGACCGGCGGTGGTGCGGCCGAGCCGGGGACATCGCCGTTCATGTGGTTCGACCGCTGGCCGGGCGGGGCGGGCAGGGGCCCGCCCCGGAGCCGGCCGTCACTTCGCCAGCAGATGGGCCGGTATGGTCACGCCGGCCTCGCGGAAGTACTTGAGCGCGCCCGGGTGCAGCGGCATCGGCAGGCCGCCGATGGCGGTCTTGAGCCCCATTTCCTTGGTGGCGTTGTGGATGCCGTTGAGGAAGGCCAGGTTCTCGAAGATGGCCTTGGTGATGAGATAGACGTCCTCTTCCGGCACGTCCTCGCGCACAGCGAGGAAGTTCGGCTGGGCGATGGTGACGATCGCCTTGTCGAAGCCGGGATAGGTGCCGGCCGGAATGTCGTAGCCGACCCACGTATTGTAACCGCCGTCGGCCTTGGCGATCTGTTCCGGCGTGAAGCCGAGCAGGGCGATCTTGTTGCCCATCGCCGCGAATGCCTGGGTCACGGCACCGACCGGCACGCCGGCCGGCGTCGACATGCCGGCGATGGTGCCGTTCTGCAGCGCCTCGGCCGACGGGCCGTAGCCCATGTAGGCCAGTTCGTAGTCCTTCTCGATATCGAGACCGAGATTGCCGAGGATCACCTGATTGGAGCCGATGGTGCCGGAGTTCTTGGCGCCCAGCGAAACCTTCTTGCCCTTGAGCGACAGGAAATCGGCGATGGTGCCGGTCTTGGCGTCGGCGGCGCCGACGACGAAGTGCTCGACGTTTGGCCACAGCATCGAGATCGAGCGCAGGTGCTTCTGCGGCCCGTCCTTCTCGATCGGGCCGGTGCCCTTCCAGGCCCAGGCGCCGAACAGGCCCTGCAGGATGGCGAACTGCACCTCGTTGTCGCGCATCAGCTTGATGTTTTCGCCCGAGCCGGCCGAGCTGATGGCCGACATGTTGATCTTCTGCGACGCCTGCAGCTTGACCTTGACCAGTGTCGCCAGGGCGACGCCCACCGGGTAATAGGTGCCGCCGGTCGAGGCCGTCGACAGCAGGTAGTTGCGCTCCTGCGCCTGGCTGCCGGATGGCGCGGCCAGCGCGGCGGCAAAGCCCGCGACCGCGGCGACGGCAAGAATTCTGCTTCGCATGGACATCTTCTGAGGCCTCCCCTCGGAATGCCAGAGGCGCTATCCGCGCCCCCGCCGTTCGTGCCGTGCCCGCCGCCCGCGGGCACGCCGGTTTCGCGGAACCGGTTGGCCTACATAGCACGATCGGCACGCTACGGGTTGCGCCGGATGCCGGGAACATTTGGCACATGGTTGGCACACGGTGTGTCTGTTCGGTATCGGATTGCGTATCGTATTTGTGTCATCGGTCGCACTGGGCGGTTGCGTCGAGCGCGGTGGGTTGCCATAAATCCGGCCTGCCGTTTTCGGGGGAGACGGAAACGGCGGGCGCGCGCGATGCGCGCTGTGGGGTTTGCCTGGGGGGCAGTTCCAGTCGCGGGCGCGTCACGGGTGGGCCATGGTGCGGACATGGCCGGCCGGCGGCGTCGTGCGGACAGGGCTGTCGTGGAGGCAGTGGTGAACACAGGAGAGAAGGCCCTCTACGGCCTCAGCGCGACCGCCGCGCTGTTTGTCTTCTGGCTGTTGCTGTCGGGACACTGGGATCCGTTCCTGATCGGCGTGGGCCTGGTGTCCGCGATTCTCGTCGTCCTGTTTTCGACCCGCATGGCCCTCATCGACCACGAGGGGCACCCGATCTACCTGCTCGGCCGCGCCGTCACCTTCTGGCCGTGGCTGGTGTGGGAGATCGTCAAGTCGGCGGTTGCCGTGACCCGCGTGATCCTTTCGCCGTCGCTGCCGATCAGCCCGACGATGGTGACGGTGCGCGGCAGCCAGAAAACCGCGGTCGGCCTCGTCACCTACGCCAACTCGATCACCCTGACGCCCGGCACGATCTCGGTCGACGTCGTCGACAACGACATCACCGTCCATGCCCTGGTCGAGGCCGGCGCCGAGGATCTGAAGGGCGGCGGCATGGACCGGCGCGTCACCCGTTTCGAGGGCGACAACCGATGATGTTCGCGGTGGCGATCGTGGCGGTTCTCGTCAGTCTCGGCATGGCGCTCGTGCGCGCGCTCGCGGGGCCCACGGTTTTCGACCGCGTGCTCGCGGCCAACGCCGTCGGCTCGCTCGTCGTGCTCGTCTTCACGCTGTTGGGTTTCGTCGTCGGCCGCCCGGAATTCCTCGATCTCGCAATGCTTTACACGTTGCTGAACGTCATCGGGACGATCGCCGTGCTGCGCTTTTTTCGTCACGGTGGTGCCGGCGACCCGGAAACGCGCGAAGGCGCCAACGACTGAGGCGGGGGGCGGAAGTGGACATCGTGACACTGCTGGTTGACCTGCTCTCCTGGGCGCTGCTGCTCACCGGCAGCTTCTTCTGTCTTGTCGGCTCCTTCGGGATGCTGCGCATGCCCGACGTGTTCACCCGCATGCACGCGGCCGGCGTGATCGACTGCATGGGCGTCGGCGGCATCGTCGCCGGCCTCGTGCTGCAGGCCGGCTTCACGCTGGTCGCGGCGAAGCTCGTGATCATCCTGCTGCTGGTGCTCATCACCAGTCCTGTCGCCACCCACGCGCTCGCACAGGCGGCCCTGCACGACGGCATCAAGCCGCTGCTCGGCGCCGCCGCGCGCCGCCGCCGCGCCGGCGGGGGAGGTGTGTCATCGAAGTCCTGATCAACACCGTCGTCCTGCTGCTGATGGTCGCCGTCGTCATCGGCATCGTGCGCGTCCGCAACCTGTTCGCGGTCGTCATGCTGGGCGGTATCTACAGCTTCCTCATGGCGACCATCCTGTACGTTCTCGACGCCGTCGACGTGTCGATGACGGAGGCGGCCGTGGGCGCCGGCATGTCGACCGTGCTGCTGCTGGCGACGCTGGCGCTGACCAAGGTGCGCGAAGCGGCGCCGGTGCATCCGCCGGCCCTGCCGCTGGCGGTGGCGCTGCTCACTGGCGCGGCGCTGATTTACGCCTCGGTCGACCTGCCGCCCTTCGGCGATCCGTCGGGGCCGGGCCACCGCCACGTCGCGCCCGAGTACATCGCCCGCGTGATGCCCGAAACGGGCGTGCCGAACATCGTCACCGCCGTGCTGGCGAGCTATCGCGGCTACGACACACTCGGCGAGACGACCGTGATCTTCACGGCCGGCATCGGTGTGCTGGCGCTTCTCGTGGGGCGTCGCCGGCCGCGCAAGGCAACCGGCAAGTCCAACGGGGAGACGGCCTGATGCTGCACGACACGGTCATCCTGCGCGTCGTCGTCAAGCTGATGTTGCCGCCGATCCTGCTCTACGCCCTCTACGTTCAGGCGCATGGCGACTACGGCCCCGGCGGCGGCTTCCAGGCCGGCGTTTCGGCGGCCGCGGCGATCATCCTGTATGCGCTGGTGTTCGGCGTTCCGGAGGCGCGCCGGGTCGTGCCGCTGGCCGTGGTACGCGCGATGGTGCCGCTGGGCGTGTTGATCTACGGCGGTGTCGGCGTCGCCGGCCTGCTGCTCGGCGGCAACTACCTCGACTACAACGTCCTCGGCGCGACGGCCAAGGGCGGCCAGCACCTCGGCATCCTGCTGGTGGAGGTCGGCGTCTTCGTCACCGTGTCGGGCACCATGCTGACGATCTTCTACTCGTTCAGCAGCAAGCCCGAGGACGAGGGGAGCGCCGGCTGATGGAGGTGCTCGCCAACATCAACCAGTGGGTCACCATCTTCCTGATGGTGGCCGGGCTCTACATCGTCGTCGCGCGCGGCAACATGGTGAAGAAGCTGATCGGGCTGGGCGTGTTCCAGACCTCCGTGTACCTGCTCTACATCTCGCCCGGAAAGATCCTCGGCGGTACCGCCCCGATCGTCGACGCCGCCTACACAGTCTATTCGAACCCGCTGCCGCATGTGCTGATCCTCACCGCGATCGTTGTCGGCGTGGCGACGTTGGCGGTCGGCCTCGCGCTCGTCGTGCGGATCAACGAGGCCTACGACTCGATCGAGGAAGACGAGATCTACGCGCGGGAGCACGACACGTGAACGCCGTTCACTTGCCGGTCCTGCTGGTGGTGGTGCCGCTGCTGGCGGCGCCGGTTTGTGCGTTGCTGCCCGGCGGGCGCCTGTCGTGGCTGGTCGCCGCGGCGGCGAGCGTTGCCACGCTGGTCATCACCTTCGCCGTTCACGCGCATGTGCTGGCCGACGGCACGATCTCGTACATGATCGGCAACTGGGAAGCGCCGCTCGGCATCGAGTACCGCATCGACGAGGCCAATGCCTTCGTGCTGCTACTGGTCGCCGGCGTCGGCGCGGTGGTCGCGCTGTGGGGGCGCGAAAGCGTCGCCGCCGAGGTCGAGGGACCGCGCGAGCGTTGGTACTGGACCATGTACCTGCTGGCGCTGGCCGGCTTGCTCGGCGTCACCATCACCGGCGATGCCTTCAACGTTTTCGTCTTCCTCGAGATCAGTTCCCTCGCCAGCTACGTGCTCATCGCGCTGGGGCGCGACCGGCGTGCGCTGACGGCGTCCTATCAGTACCTGATCATGGGGACGATCGGCGCCACCTTCTTCGTCATCGGTGTCGGGTTGCTGTACACCATGACGGGCACGCTCAACATGGCGGACCTCGCAGAGCGCCTGCCGCTGGTCGAGGAGACGCGGCCGGTGCACGCGGCGTTCGCGTTCCTCGCCGTCGGCATCTCGCTCAAGCTGGCGCTCTTCCCGCTGCATCTCTGGCTGCCGAACGCCTACGCCTACGCGCCGTCGGCGACGACGGCGTTCCTTTCGGCCACCGCGACCAAGGTCGCGGTCTACATGTTCCTGCGGTTCTTCCTGTCGATCTTCGGCGGCGCCGAATTCTTCGAGCGCCTGGCCCTTCCCGACGTGCTCCTGGTGCTGTCGCTGGCGGCGATCTTCGCGGCCTCGACGGTCGCGATCTTCCAGTCCGACGTGAAGCGCATGCTGGCCTACTCGTCGGTGGCGCAGATCGGCTACATCACCCTCGGCATCGGCATCGGCACGCGGCTGGCGCTGGCCGGCGGCATCGTGCACCTGTTCAACCATGCGGTGATGAAGGGTGCGCTGTTCCTCCTGCTCGGCGGCATCGCCTACCGCATCGGCAACGTGACGATCGACCGGCTGGCCGGTCTCGGCCGGCGCATGCCGCTGACCACGGCGGGGCTGGTGATCGCGGGCCTGTCGCTGGTCGGCACGCCGGGGACGGTCGGCTTCGTCAGCAAGTGGTATCTCGCACAGGGCGCGCTGGAACGCGGCTGGTGGTGGCTGGTGGCTCTGATAGTCGTCGGTTCGCTGCTGCCGGTGATCTATCTCGGACGTGTCGTGGAAGCCGCCTATTTCCGGCCTACGCCGGCGGACTGCCCGCTGCGCGAAGCGACGCCGCAGATGCTGGTATTCGCCTGGGTGCTGGTGGCCGCCTGTGTCTGGTTCGGTCTCGATACCGGCCTCACCGTCGACGTCGCATCGCGCGCCGCCGAGGCGCTGTGGAGGGGCCAGTGAGCGCGCCGACCCTGATCGCGTTGGCGGTGCTGATCCCGGCCGGCGCCATCGCCCTCATCGCCGCGTCGGGGCGCATCGCCAACCTGCGCGAGGCGGTGACGCTCGTCGCCGCGGTCGCGCTGTTCGCCGTCGTGGTGTCCCTGACGCCGGCGGTTCTGGGCGGGCAGCAACCGGAACTGCAGTTGCTGCAGGTCGTGCCGGGCCTGGAGTTCGGTTTCCGGATCGAGCCGCTCGGCATGCTGTTCGCGCTGATCGCTTCGTTCCTCTGGATCGTCAACTCGGTCTATTCGATCGGCTACATGCGCGCCAACCGCGAGCCGCGGCAGACGATGTTCTACTGCTGCTTCGCGGCGGCGATCGCCAGCACGATCGGTATCGCCTTCTCGGCAAATCTGTTCACGTTGTTCATCTTCTACGAATTGCTGACGCTGACCACCTATCCGCTGGTCACGCACCACGCGGACCGCGAGGCGCAGGCCGCCGGCCGCACCTACATGCTGATGCTGCTCGGCACCTCCATCGTGCTGCTGCTGCCGGCCATCATGGTCACCTTCGCCGCCACGGGAACGCTGCAGTTCACTGCCGGCGGCATTCTCGCCGGCGGTCATCTGCCGGGCGCGCTGGTCGGCGTGCTGCTGGCGCTGTTCGCCTTCGGCATCGGCAAGGCGGCGATAATGCCGTTCCATCGCTGGCTGCCGGCGGCGATGGTGGCGCCGACCCCGGTCTCGGCGCTGCTGCATGCAGTCGCCGTCGTGAAGGCCGGCGTGTTCTGCGTCGTCAAGGTGGTCGTCTACGTCTTCGGCATCGACTTCCTCGCCGGCAACGGCGGCGGCGACTGGCTGGTGTGGATCGCCGGCTTCACCGTCCTCGCCGCTTCGGTCATCGCCCTGCGGCAGGACAATCTCAAGCGCCGGTTGGCCTACTCGACGATCTCGCAACTGTCCTACGTCGTGCTCGCGGTGGCGATCCTGACGCCGCTCTCGGCGGCCGGCGCGGCCCTGCACATCCTCGCCCACGCCTTCGGCAAGATCACGCTGTTCTTCGCCGCCGGCGCCATCTACACGGCGGCGCACAAGACCGAGATCAGCCAGCTCGACGGCGTCGGCCGGGCCATGCCGTGGACGATGGCGGCTTTCGCCGTAGGCGCGGCCAGCATGATCGGTATCCCGCCGACCGCCGGCTTCATGAGCAAGTGGTTCATCCTCGGTGCGGCGATGGACGCGCAGTCCTGGGTGGCGATCTTCGTCATCGTCGCCTCGACGGCGCTGAACGCCGCCTACTTCGTGCCGATCGTCTACGTGGCCTTCTTCCGGCCGCTGGCGGCGCCGGAGCACGGTCATCACCAGCATGGCGAGGCGCCCTGGCCGATCGTTCTGGCGCTGACCGTCACCGCGGCCGGCACGGTGCTGCTGTTCTTCTTCCCGGACGTGGGCCTCGGCCTCGCCCGGCAGATGGTGGGAGGAGTGTGATGGCCGACCACTGGTTGGTGCTGCCGCGCACGCGGCGCATTCTCTGGGGTATCTTCGCCGCGGTCCTCGCCGCGACGGTGCTCGCCGAGCTGTTGGTCGAGCGGCACGCGCATTTCGGCATCGACGCCATCTTCGGCTTCAACGCCTGGTACGGCTTCGGTGGCTGCATCGTGCTGATCGTCTTCTCCAAGGTGCTCGGCGCCATGCTCAAGCGCACGGACACCTATTACGATGGCTGACATCGCCGCCATCCCGCCGGGCCTCCTGCTGGTCGCGGCCGGTCTGGTCCTGCCGCTGCTGCGTGGCCGGGTACAGGATGCATTGGTGCTGGTGGCGCCGCTGGTCACACTGTGGCTGGTCTGGCAGGTGCCCGACGGCGTCGCCTCCTCGGTCGTCCTGTTCGGCCACACGCTGGAGCCCGTCGAGGGCACGCGGCTCGGCCGGCTGTTCGCCACGGTGTTCTGCATCATGACCTTCGGCGGCGGGCTCTATGCCCTCGCCATCAAGCAGCCGCTGGAGCTGGCCGCCGCCTTCGTCTACGCCGGCAGCGCCGTCGGCGTGACGCTGGCCGGCGACCTCATCACGCTGCTGGTTTTCTGGGAGGTAATGGCGGTCGGCTCGACGCTCGTCGTCTGGTGCGGCGGTACCGACAAGGCGAAGGCCGCCGGCCTGCGCTACCTTGCCGTTCATCTGCTGGGCGGCGTCGTGCTGATGGCGGGCATCGCCGGCGAGGTGCAGGCGACGGGGTCGGTCGAACTCGGCGCGCTGACGCTCGACAGTCCGGCACGCTGGCTGATCCTCGCCGGCTTCCTGCTCAACGCCGGAGCGCCGCCGCTGTCGGCCTGGCTGCCCGACGCCTACCCGGAGGCGTCGCCCGCGGGCATGGTCTTCCTCTCGGCCTTCACCACCAAGACGGCCGTCTACGCCCTGCTCGTGACCTTCGCCGGCACGGAGCTGCTCGTCTGGGTCGGGCTCTACATGGTGTTCTACGGGATCGTCTACGCGATCCTCGAGAACGACATGCGGCGCATCCTCGCCTATTCGATCGTCAACCAGGTCGGCTTCATGGTGACGGGCATCGGGCTGGGCGGCGCGCTGGCGCTCAACGGCGCCGCCTCGCACGCCTTCGCCCACATTCTCTACAAGGCGCTGTTGCTGATGTCCGCCGGCGCGGTGCTGCACGCCACGGGCAAGCGCAAATGCACCGATCTCGGCGGCCTGTTCCGCACCATGCCGATCACGGCGACGCTCGGCATCGTCGGCGCGCTGTCGATCTCGGCCTTCCCGCTGACCTCGGGCTTCGTGTCGAAGTCGATGATTTCCGACGCTGCGGCCGGCGCGCATCTCACCTGGGTCTGGCTGCTGCTTGCGGCCGCCTCGGCCGGCGTTTTCCTGCACGCCGGCATCAAGTTCCCCTGGTTCGTCTTCTTCCAGAAGGATTCCGGCCTGCGGCCGCCCGAGGCGCCGATCCTCATGCGGCTGGCGATGGGCTTCTTCGCGCTGCTGTGCATCGGCCTCGGCGTCTGGCCGCAGCCGCTCTACGCTCTGCTGCCGTTCCCCGTCGACTATGTGCCCTACACCGCCGACCACGTGGTGACACAGCTGCAACTGCTGCTGTTTTCGGGCCTTGCCTTCTTCGCCATGCTGCCGGCGCTGCGCCGCACCCTGACCATCACGCTGGACTGGGACTTTTTCTATCGCCGCTTTGCCAGCGTGGTGGCCGGCGAGTTCACCACCGAAAGCCTGCGGGCCGCGGCGCAGGCCGAGCGTGCTGCGGAACGACGGGCCCAGCGTTTCGTCGCCGGTCTCTACCGTCATCATGGCCCGGAGGGGATCTTGGCCCGTTCTTGGCCCACCGGCTCGATGGTGCTGTGGGTAGCGGTACTGCTGACTGCCTACCTGGTGCTGTTCTACCTGTAGCCGGCCGTCGCCACTGGCGCCGGGGCGCGTCCGGGCCTATGTCCTGAGCGGCGGCCCGTGCGGCCCGCCGGGACGGAAGCGGACGGGCAGGCGATGCCGAGGCGGCGGCGGAAGACGGACACCAGCGGCGATCCGCGCGAGGAATGGCACGGCCACGAGGCGCGTGCCCTGCGTACGTTGCTGCCCTATCTGTGGCCGGCCGACGAACCCGACATCAGGGCCCGCGTCGTTGCCGCGGTCGTGTTGCTGGTCGGCGCCAAGGTGGCGACAGTGCTCATTCCGGCCGCCTTCGGGCGGGCGCTCGACGCCCTCGACGTGCCGGGCGGGGCGCTGGTCGGCGTGCCGCTCGTCCTTATCCTCGGCTACGGCGCCCTGCGCGTCGCCTCGATGGCCTTCGGCGAATTGCGCGACTACCTCTTCGCCAAGGTCGGCCAGCGCGCCATCCGCACCGTGGCGTTGCAGGTCTTCCGCCATCTGCACGCGCTGTCGCTGGCCTTCCACCTCGAGCGGCGCACGGGCGGCCTCGCGCGGGCGATCGAGCGCGGCATCAAGGGCATCGATTTCCTGCTGCGCTTCATGCTGTTCAACATCCTGCCGACGCTGGTCGAGATCGGCCTCGTCTGCGCCATCCTGTGGGCGGCCTTCGGCTGGGAGTTCGCCGCCGTCGTCGCCGTCACGCTGGGCACCTACATCGCCTTCACGCTGCTGGTCACCGAGTGGCGGCTGAAGTACCGCCGGGCGATGAACGAGAGCGACAGCCAGGCCAGCACCCATGCCATCGACAGCCTGCTCAACTTCGAGACGGTCAAGTATTTCGGCAACGAGGAGCACGAGGCGCGCCGCTACGACGTGTCGTTGCGGCGATACGAGACGGCGGCGGTGCGCAGCCTGACGACGCTGTCGCTGCTCAATATCGGCCAGGCCTTCGTCATCGCCGCCGGCCTCGTCACCATGCTCGTGCTGGCCGGCAACGGCGTCGTCTCCGGTGCCATGACCGTCGGCGACTTCTCGGCCGCCAACCTCTACCTGATGCAGCTCGCGGTGCCGCTCAACTTCCTCGGCTTCGTCTACCGCGAGATCAAGCAGTCGCTGGTCGACATGGAGCAGATGTTCGCGCTGCTGAAGGTCGAGCGGCAGATCGCCGACGCGCCGGATGCCGTGCCGCTGGCGCCGGGCGGCGGTACCGTGCGCTTCGAGGACGTGCATTTCGGCTACGATCCGCGCCGGCCGATCCTCAAAGGCGTGACGTTCGAGGTGCCGGCCGGGCGCACGCTGGCCATCGTCGGTGCCACCGGTGCCGGCAAGTCGACCATCCCGCGCCTGCTGTTCCGCTTCTGGGACGTCGCCTCGGGGCGCGTCACCATCGACGGGCAGGACGTGCGCGCGGTGACGCAGGACAGCCTGCGCGCCGCCATCGGCATCGTCCCGCAGGACACCGTGCTGTTCAACGACAGTATCCGCTACAACATCCGCTATGGCCGTCCCGACGCGACTGACGAGGAGGTCTACGCGGCGGCGAAGCTGGCCCAGGTCCACGATTTCGTCACGAGCCTGCCGGATGGCTACGACACCCGCGTCGGCGAGCGCGGCCTCAAGCTGTCGGGCGGCGAGAAGCAGCGCGTCGCTATCGCCCGCACCATCGTCAAGGGCCCACGCATCCTCGTCTTCGACGAGGCGACCTCGGCGCTCGACACGCACACCGAGAAGGAAATCCAGGCGGCGCTGGCGCGCGTTTCGGCGGACCGTACGACGCTGGTCATCGCCCATCGCCTGTCGACTGTGGTCGACGCCGACGAGATCATCGTCATCGACGACGGGCGCATCGTCGAGCGCGGCCGCCACCATGCGCTGCTGGCGCAGGGCGGCCGATACGCGCATCTGTGGACGCGCCAGCAGGAGGCCGCGGCGCGCGACGGCGCGGACGCGCCGGCGACCGCCGAGCCGGTCGCCGCGCAGTAGCTATTCCGCCGCTTCCGCCGCGTCGATCAGCGAAGCGACGTAGAAACCGCGACGCTTGTAGTTGGCGATGAAGCGGTCGCCGATGTCGGCCACCACCGCGCCGGTCACGCGTTCGTCCGCCAGCAGCGTCTTCCCCCAGGCGGCGACGCGCGGGAACTCGTCGAGCAGTCCCGTCTTCAGCCAGCGGTCGCAGAAGGCAAAGCGCTGCAGGAAGGGCGCGTAGGCGCAGTCGACGAGGCTCAGCGCGGCGCCGTTGAAGAACGGGCCGCCGCCGAGCGCCTCCTCGACCCGGCCCAAAGCCTTCCGCGCGGCCGGCAGGGCGGCGTCGACCTCGGCACGCGACTTGGCGTAGGTCACGCCCGCCAGTGCGTCGGCGAAGGTCGGCACGTAGTCTGTCCATGCCCGGTTGCGCGCGCGCCGGATCGGGTCTTCAGGGTGCAGGCGCGGCGCCACCGTCTCGTCGAGGAACTCGGCGATCGCGTTGGACTCGAACAGGATCTCATCGTCGACCTTGAGCACCGGCACCTTGCCGTGCGGCGAGATCGCGAGAAACCAGTCGGGCTTGTCCTGCAGGTCGATATAGGTGACGTCGAAGTCCACGTTCTTGGCGCGCATGGCAATCACGGCCCGCTGCACCCATGGTCACGTGAACGAACTGATCAGGTGATATTTCGCCATGGCGACATCCTCTCGAAGCGACTGTCGACTCTATTGCGTGCGGCATCCGCGTGTCGACCCGGTCGCGGCGTGGCGCTTTTTCCTCTCCCGCAGGGAGAGGGACGAATCCGCGATGGAAGACGAAGCCGTTACCGCAACTCCACGGCGTATTTCTCGACCGGCAGCGCTTCCTTGATCAGCCCGGTGCCCTTGAGGAACTCGGCGAAGCGGGCGTAGCGCCGCGTATCGAGCGCGGCCGGGCGCAGCGCGAAGCGGGGCAGGGTGTCCTTCCAGGCCCGCCGGTTCAGCTCGTCGTCGAGATCCCTGTTGGCGGCGATGAACAGCTTCCAGCTTTCGTCCGGGTGGTTGACGAGATACATCGTGCCGGCCTCGACGGCATCGATGAAGGCGCGCAGCTTCGCGTCGCCCGTCCGGTCGGGCCGCGCGACGAAGATCAGCTCGTCGTAGGGCGGCACGCCTTCCTCCTCGGGGTAGAAGGCGCGGCCGGGGCGTTTCTCGATGTCCATCTGGTTCAGTTCGAAGTTGCGGAAAGCGCCGATCACGGCATCGACCTGGCCGGCGAACAGTGCCGGCGACAGCGAGAAGTTGACGTTCACCATCGTCACGTCCCGCGTCGTCAGGCCGTGGCCGGCGAGCATGGCGCCGAGCAGGGCTTCCTCGAAGCCGCCGACCGAGAAGCCGACCTTGCGGCCCTTGAGGTCGGCGATGCCCTTCACTGGTCCGTTCGCCAGCACCACCAGCGTGTTGAGCGGCGTCGCCACCAGCGTGCCGATGCGGACCAGCGGCAGCCCTTCGCCGACCTGCATGTGAAGTTGCGGCTGGTAGGAGAGCGCGATGTCGCCCTTGCCGGCGGCGACCAGCTTGGGCGGATCGTTGGGGTCGGCGGGGGCGATGAATTCGACCTCCAGCCCGCGCCGGGCGAACTCGCCGCGTCCGGCGGCGACATAGAGCGGCGCATGGTCCGGGTTGACGAACCAGTCGAGCAGCACCGTCAGCTTGTCGGCGGCGGCCGCCGGCGAGGTGGCCAGCGCGAGGGCGGCGGCGAGGGCGGGGAGGAGGGCGCGCATCGGGGTTCTCCTGGTCTTCGTGCCTGTCATGGGGTGCGGGACGGTTCGCTGTCGGGCTGCCACGGCAGCAGGCGGCGCAGCAGGGCGTCGATCGTGAACCACAGAAGCACGGCGAGCAGCGCCAGCACGAACAGCGCGGCGAACATGGCCGGCGTCTGCACGCGGGCGTTCATCAGCAGCATGTAGTGGCCGAGACCGCCGGAGGCGCCGACCCATTCGCCGACCACGGCGCCGATCGGCGCCACGGCGGCGGCGACGCGCAGGCCGGAGGCGAAGGCCGGCAGGGCGGCCGGCAGCCTGATTTGGAGAAGGGTCGCCGCGTTCGACGCGCCCATCGTGCGGGCGAGGTCGAGCCAGCCTGTCTCGGTGCGGCGCAGCCCGTCGTAGAAGGCGGCGGTGACGGGGAAGTAGATGATCAGCGTCGCCATCGCGACCTTCGGCGCGAGGCCGTAGCCGAACCACAGCACCAGCACCGGCGCCAGCGCGAATACCGGCACCGCCTGCGAGACCACGAGCACCGGCAGCAGCCAGGTCCGCGCCGCCCGGACGGTCGCCATGACGAGGGCGCTGGCCGCGCCGAGCAGCGTGCCGAAGACAAGGCCGAGAACGATCTCCAGCAGCGTCAGCATGGCGTGCGCGGCGAGCGTGTCGGCGCGCTCGACCAGCATCTCGGCGACCAGCAGCGGCGGCGGCAGGATGAAGCGCGGCAGGCCGAAGACGGTCACCACGGCCTGCCAGACGACGATCAGGCCGGCGAACACGATGAATGGCCGCGCGTACCTCATGCCACCGGCTCCGGCGTCGCGGCGAGGCGCTGCAGCAGTGTCTGGTAAAGCGCCAGCAGGGCGGGATCGGTCAACGGTCGTGGCGGCGTGCCGGGTACGTCGAGTGCCGGCGACAGGGTCGCCGGACGCCCGGCGAGCACCACCACGCGGTCGCCCAGGCGCAGCGCCTCCATCGGGTCGTGCGTCACCAGCAGCACGGTGCGGCCGGCGAGCAGGCGGCGGGCCATCTCCTGCAGGCGGGCGCGGGTGATGGCGTCGAGGGCGGAGAACGGCTCGTCCATGAGGACGACGGGGCGGTCCTCCATCAGCGTGCGCGCCAGCGCCACGCGCTGCCGCTCGCCACCCGAAAGGGCACGCGGGCGGGCGCCGGTACGGTCGGCGAGGCCGACCTCGGCCAGCAACGCCATGGCGCGCTCACGATCTGGCGTCTCGCCGCGCAGCCGCGCGCCGAGCAGCACGTTGCCAAGCACGTCGAGCCACGGCAGCAGCAGATCCTGCTGCGCCATCCACGCGACGCGGCCGGCGAGCGGCTTGCCATCGCCGGCGGCGACGATCGTGCCCGGCGAGGGATCGGCGAGGCCGGCGACGAGGCGCAACAGGGTCGTCTTGCCGACGCCCGAGGGGCCGACCAGACAGGTCCAGGTGCCGGCAGGCAGCTCGAGCGCGAGGCCGTCGAACAGGGCGGTGCCGGCGAAATCCAGCCGCGCCCCGACGATCGACACGCCGACGCGCGCGGCGGGCGCCACGACGGACGATGGACTGTTCCCCTGCCCGGTCACGGGACCGCGCCTCCCTTCGCCGGTACTAACCGGATCAGGTTCGTGGGGTCGTCCCGCCGCGGTGGCGGGACCTCTCAGCCTCTGGTGGGCTCCCCCGGCTGACGGCACTATGACCACGGCGTGACGGTGGCGTCAACGCGGCGGCATTGCCGGCCGGTGTGCCGCCGCGCTAGTCACGGTGCATGACTGTCGACTTCGCGCCGCGTCCCGTGCCGGCCTATCCTGGCCGGCCGCTGTTCGTCGCCAACGACATCTATCGCCATTCGAGCTACGGCGGCGTCCACCCGCTGGCCATCCCGCGCGTCTCGGCGACCATCGACCTCGCCCGCGCGCTCGGCTGGCTCGACGACGGCTGCTACTGGTCGACGGCGCCGGCGACGAAGGCGGAGATCGCGCGCTTCCATGACCCCGCCTACATCGCGGCGCTGGAACGCGCCGAGCGCGAGCAGGCGCTGCCCGAGGAACTGGCCGAACGCCATAACCTCGGCCGCTTCGGCAATCCCTTCTTCCCGGAGATGTTCCGCCGCCCCGCCACCTCGGCCGGCGCGGTGCTGACCGCCGCCGACGTGCTGCTGGCGAGCGACCCTGCCGCGCATGGCGGCCGCGTCGTCGTCTACAGCCCGCCCGGCGGCACGCACCACGCCCGCCGCGACCGCGCCAACGGCTTCTGTTACTTCAACGATCCCGTGCTCGGCATGCTGCGCCTGCTCGACGGCGGGGTGGGGCGGCTGCTCTACGTCGATTTCGACGCGCACCACTGCGACGGCGTCGAGGCCGCCTTCACGGGCGACCCGCGCGTGCTGATGATCTCGGTCCATGAAGCGCGGCGCTGGCCCTTCACCGGCGCCGTCGGCGAGCGTGCCGGCGGCAGCGCCCGCAACCTGCCCGTGCCGCGCGGCTTCAACGACAGCGAACTCGAAGCCATCGTGGACGACGTCGTGCTGCCCCTCGGCCGCGCCTTCGCGCCCGACGCGGTGGTCGTCCAGTCCGGCGCCGACGCGCTGGCGGAGGATCCGCTGTCGCGGCTGGAGCTGTCCAACGGAGCGCTGTGGCGGGCCGTCGCGGCCGCCGCGGGGCTGGCGCCGCGCGTGCTCGTGGTCGGCGGCGGCGGCTACAATCCGTGGAGCGTGGCGCGCGCCTGGGCCGGCGTCTGGGGCACGCTCAACGGCCGCCACCCGCCGGCACGCCTTCCCGATGCGGCCGAGGCGGTGCTGCGCGGCTTGACGTGGCAGCGCGCGGCGGGCCGGAATCCGCCGGCGCACTGGTTCACCACCCTGGCCGATGCGCCGCGTCCCGGGCCGGTGCGCGACGAGGTCAGGCGCACGATCGAGGCGGTACTGGCATGAAGACAATGATGGCTGTGCGGGCGCTGGCGGTGCTGTTGCTGGCGGCCCTCGTGCTCGCCGGACCGGTCGCCGCGCAGCGCAGCGCCGAGTTCGAACGCTCGTCGCTGACGATCGAGACGGCCGGCGGCAACGCCCATCCGTTCACCGTGGAGCTGGCCCTGTCGCCGGACCAGAAGACCCAGGGCCTGATGTATCGCAGGGAAATGGCGGCGGACGCCGGCATGCTGTTCGTCTACGACCGCCCGCAACTGCTCAGCATGTGGATGCAGAACACCTACCTGCCGCTCGACATGCTGTTCATCGCCAGCGGCGGCCGCGTCGCCCACATCGTCGAGCGGACCGTGCCGCTGTCGACGACGATCGTGTCGTCGCGCGAACGGGTCGTCGCCGTCCTCGAACTCAATGCCGGCACCGTGGCGCGCCTCGGCCTCGCGCGTGGCGACATGGTTCGCCACGCGCTGCTCGGCAGTGCCAACTGACCGTTCGACGGGTCAGGAGCGGGCGCCGACCAGCGTCGGCAGCTGCTCCCAGCCGATGCCGGACGCGAGCGGGCAGGTGTGACCGTCCGGCATGGTGATGACGATCGTCCAGGTCTTGCCGTCCGGATTGGCGAGCACTTCGATGACGCCGCCATTGTTGGCGAGGCCCAGCGCCACGGGCTTCTCGTCGAAGTTGGTGCGCAGGTAGTTCAGCGCTTCGGTCCTGTCGTGGCAGACAGGCATCTGCTGGGCGCTCACCGGCAGGCCGACGCCGAGGATGGCGAGGGCACCGGCGGCCGCGATGGCATTTTTGGCGTGCATGGCCGGTCTCCCGTAGAACGGTGCGGCCGGCGCCCGGGCGGGGCTGGGCCGCCTGCATGAATAATCGACCGGGCGAATTAAGGTTCCCTGAATGGCCGTTGCTGGGAATTCCTTGTCACAGAATAGACTTCGCCGCGGTCACAGAAATGTCCCGACATCGTTGTTGCGGTTTGCGCGGCAAGTAGTTGGTGGATAACTGTAATCTTTTCTAAATGGCCGGGCGGGCCGGCGGCCGCCTCGGTCGCAACGCTTCATAGTTGGACATGACGATGCCGGCGACCACGAGCACGAAACCGCCGAGCAGGGTGTAGGACAGTTCCTCGCCGAGCATCAGCGCGCCGAGCAGGATCGCCACCAGCGGGTTGAGACCGATGGTGATGGTCGCCTGCGACGGCAGGATGCGCGCCAGCGCCGCCGCCCAGATGACGTTCATCATCGCGCCGCCCGGTATGGCCAGTCCGAGCAGCGCCAGCCAGTGCCAGGTGTCCATCGCCAGCGACTGCGAAAGCGGGGGCGCAAACAGCAGGGTCATCGGCACCATGATGATGCCGCCCAGCGTCAGCGCGATCGTCGCCACCACCAGCCCGCCGTGACGGAACAGCAGCGGGCGGGCGATGAAGTTGTGGGAGACCGCGAGGAGCACGGTGACGAACATGAGCGCATCGCCGATCCAGGCGTCCGGCAGCGCGTCGCCGACCTTGTGCGACAGTGCCAGCGCCATGCCGCTGCCGGCGACGACGACGGCGGCGATCTTGTTGAGACGGAGCCGCTCGACGCCGATGAGGGCACCGACGATCACCGTGACCAATGGATTGGTGGCGTAGACCAGCCCGGCGCGGCCCGCCGTCGTGTACTCGACCGCCTTGGCGCCGAGGATGGGGAAGGCGACGTACATGATGATCGCCAGCGCGAAGAGGATCGCCCATTCGCGGCGCACCAGCCGTGGCAGGCGGTGGCTGCCGAAGACGATGGCCGTCAGCACGGCGCCGCCGATGACGTAGCGCAGAGCCGACAGGGTCAGCGGGTCGGTCTGCTCGATGCAGTAGCGCATCAGCACGACCGTGGCGCCGCCGATCGACGTCGACAGGGCGGCGAAGGCGACACCGGACGCGGTGCGCGAGACGGCGGTCGTGTCGGTCATGCTCGGGCGATCAGGCGCTGTCCGGCCGGGCCGGCGCGGGCGCGGCCCCACGGCGCCGGCCGACTTCGAGATTGGTCAGCACGATGCCGGCGACGACCAGCGCGATGCCGCCGAACAGCCGCTGGGTCAGCGGCTCGGCCAGCAGCGCGGCGCCGAGCAGCATGGCGACGATCGGGTTGAGGCCGATGGTGATGACCAGTTGCGAGGGCAGGGCGCGCGACTGCGCCCAGGCCCACAGTATGTGCATGAAGGCACCACCCGGCAGTGCCAGCGCCAGCACGCAGGCCCAGCCGAGGAGATCGAAATCGAGCGCCTCGCCGATCGGCGGTCCGGCGGCGAACAGGGCCGCCGTCATCGCGATCCCGCCCGTCAGGCTGAGGACCGCCGTCACCGGCAGTCCGCCGTAGCGGAAGATGTAGGGGCGGACGGCGAAGTTGTAGACGACCGGGCAGCAGATCGCGGCGAACATGATGAGGTCGCCGCGCCACGCCATCGGCGCCGCCGTGCCGACGCGCTCTGACAGCGCGAGCGCCGTGCCGGCGCCGGCGATGAGCACGGCGACGACGCGGCGCACGGTCAGCCTTTCGACCCCCAGCAGCGAGCCGAGCACGACCGACAGCAGCGGGATGGTGGCGAACATCAGGCCGCCGCGGCCGGCGGTGGTGTCCTCCAGTGCGCGGGCGAACAGCGCGGGAAACGCCGCGAACATCAGGAGTCCGAGCGCCGCCATGCCGATCCAGTCGCGCAGGGCGATGCGCGGCAGGCGCATCGAGACGAAGACGATCGCGGCAAGCGCCGCGCCGCCGATCACCGAGCGCGTCGCGGCCAGGGTCAGCGGGTCGGCCTGGTCGACGACGAAGCGCGTCACCACCACTGTGGCACCGCCGATCGAGGTCGAGCAGGCCGCGAGGAGGATGCCGGAAATCGTGCGCGGCGACGGCGCGGAGACGGACATGACGCTACCCGTATGAACCTGTCGATTGTGCGATGCAACAGATGGCCCGAAACGCCAGCCATGTCATTACTGCATGACACAATTTTTTCAACACTCAAAATTCTTAGACATACGTTTGAGGGTATATTTCGAATGTAAATCTCGCAAACAGAGATGATGATCCGCCCGTGCACTCCAGGGACGCCCGGGCCGCGGCAGGCGGCGAATGGCCAAATGGCCCGACCGCCGCTATAGCAGAAGACGGGGAACGGCGAGGCCGACCGGCGCCAGGGAGGGCGGCAGGTCATGCGCATCGGGATCGTCGGCGGCGGGCCGGCCGGGTTGTGGCTGGCGCTGCTGATCCGCCAATCGTCGCCCGGCCACGAGGTCACGGTCTGGGAGCAGAATCCGCCGGGGGCGACCTACGGTTTCGGCGTCGTCTTCTCCGACACGGCGCTGCGCTTCGTCGCCGAGGCGGCCCCCGCGGCCTTCGCCCCGGTCGCTGCGGCGATGCAGCGCTGGGACGATCTCACCATCGTCCACCGCGACCGCCGCGTGGCGATCGACGGCAACGGCTTCGCCGCCATCGGCCGCCTGCGCCTGCTCGAGCTGCTGCAGGCGCAGGCCCGTGCCACCGGCGTGCGTCTGGTCTTCGACCGGCGCATCGAGGACGTCGCGGCGCTGGACGGCTGCGATCTCGTCGTCGGCGCCGACGGCGTCAACTCGACACTGCGCCAGGGTCTCGCCGCCGCCTTCGGCACCCGCGTGGAGGAGCTGACCAACCGCTTCGTCTGGTACGGCACGCGGCAGACCTTCCCGACCCTGAGCCTGACCTTCCGCGCCAACGCCGACGGCGCCTTCGTGGCCCATCACTATCGCTACGCCGGCGACATGAGCACCTTCATCGTCGAGTGCGACGCGGCGAGTTTCGCTCGCGCCGGTCTCGAGGCCATGAGCGACGACGAAAGCCGCGCCTACTGCGAGCGCCTGTTCGCGCCCGACCTCGGCGGCCATCCGCTGATCTCCAACCGCTCGATCTGGCGCCGCTTTCCGGTGCTGACCAACGAGCGCTGGCACGCCGGCAACGTCGTGCTGATCGGCGATGCCCTGCGGACCGTCCATTTCTCGATCGGCTCGGGCACGCGCCTCGCCATGGAGGATGCGGTGTTCCTCGCCCGCGCGCTGGCCGAGGCCGGCGAGGACGTGCCGGCGGCGCTCGCCGCCTTCGAGGCGGCGCGGCGGCCGGTCGTTGACAAGCTGCTGGCCGGTGCCGCGGGCAGCTACACCTGGTACGAGGGCTTCGCCGGCCGCATGGGGCTCGATCCGTACGAGCTGGCATACGACTACATGACACGGTCGGGCCGCATGACCGAGGAGCGCCTTGCGGCGATCGCGCCGAAGTTTGTCGCTGCCTGCCGCGCTCATCGCGCCACGGCGGGGGAGGGCGCGCGATGAGTGCCGGTCTCGTCGTGACCGATCCGGTGCCGCGCGACGCGCCGGGCGCGCGCGAGATCGGCTTCGCCGTGCCCGAGCGCTACAACGCGTCGGCGATCCTGTTCGACAACCTGGAGCGGGGTTTCGGCGCGCGTCCGGCGCTGCACCACGCCGGCGGAACGGTCACCTACATCGAGCTATGCGCCGAGGCGGCACGTGCCGGCCGTGCCCTCGCCGCCGAGGGCCTGGTGCAAGGCGACCGCGTGCTGATGCTGCTCGACGACACGCCGGCCTATCCGGCCGCCTTCTTCGGCGCGGTGCGCGCGGGCTTCGTGCCGGTGCTCGTCAACGTGCTGTCGCTGGCCGATCTCGTCGCGTACTTCCTCGCCGACAGTGCCGCGCCGGTGGCGGTCGTCGAGGCGGCGCTGCTGCCGGTGCTGCGCGCTGCACTGCGGGACCGAGCGCCGGCGCTGCGCCGCGTCGTCGTCGCCAACGGCGACGCGCCGGACGACCTGGCGGTGCCGGCGGCGGCGTGGCGCGACTGGCTCCGGCCGCACGCGCCGCGTCTCGATGCGGCCCCCACCGGCCGCGACGACATGGCGTTCTGGATGTACAGCTCGGGCTCGACCGGCCGGCCCAAGGGCGTCGTCCACCTGCAGCACGACATGCTCTACACGCAGCTGTCCTACGCGCGCGCTTTCCTCGCGCTGGGGCCGGACGACATCTGCTTTTCTGTGCCGAAGATCTTCTTCGCCTACGGCTTCGGCAATTCCGTGACCTTCCCGTTCGCCGTCGGCGCCAGTGCCGTGCTGCTGGCGGGTCGGCCCGAGCCGGCGGGCATCTTCGCCGCCATCGAGCGGCATCGCCCGACGGTCTTCTTCGGCCTGCCGACGCTCTACAACGCCCTGGTGGCGCATCCGGGCAGTGCGGAGCGCGACCTGTCGAGTCTCAGGCTCTGCATCTCCGCCGCCGAGACGCTGCCGGCCGAGACCTTCGCGACGTGGCGCGACCGCTACGGCCAGGCCATCGTCGAGGGGCTGGGGTCGACCGAGGTGCTGCACATCTACCTCTCCAACCCGGCGGATGCGCCGCGCGCCGGATCCGCGGGGCAGCGCGTGCCGGGCTACGAGATCAGGCTGGTCGATCCCGAGGGGCGCGATGTGGAGGGGCCGGGCGCCGGCACTATGTGGGTACGCGGCGACAGCCAGGCGCCGACCTACTGGAACCGCCCGGAGAGCACGGCGGCCACCATGCGCGGCGACTGGATCCACACCGGCGACCGCTTCCGCCGCGACGCCGACGGCTATTACTGGTTCGAGGGCCGCGCCGACGACCTCGTCAAGGTCAGCGGCCAGTGGGTGCATCCGATGGAGATCGAACTGTGCCTCGCCGGCCATCCCGACGTGCACGAATGCGCCGTGCTGGCGGTGGCTGCGGCGAGCGGCCTCACTACCATCCGCGCCTTTGTCGTGGCGCGGGCAGGGGCCGCGACCGACGCCGCCGCCACGCGCGCGCTGCAGGACTGGGTGAAGGCCCGGCTGCTGCCCTACAAGTATCCGCGCGAGGTCGTCTGGGTGCCCGATCTGCCCAAGACCGGCACCGGCAAGATCGACCGTCAGGCGCTGAAGGCGCACACCGTCTGACGCGCTCCGGCCGATTGCGCCCTGCCGTGTCGTTCCGTATGGTCCGGCGCGGTTTCTGCGCCGTCGGGGCGTAGCTCAGCCTGGTAGAGCACCTGCTTTGGGAGCAGGGGGCCGTTGGTTCGAATCCAGCCGCCCCGACCACCGTTGCCATCGCCGGCATGCGTCGGCCGGTTGCATGCGGCGCGCCGCACGCATCTGTCGAGCGGCGGTCCTGCTTGCACCCCGTGCAGATTTAGAAATATCCTAGACTTGGAGTGTAGGTAGGAATTCGTCGGGATTGCCGGCGGGTTCGGAGCGCGTCCATGGATGGCGTTGCATGTGAACAGGGTCACGACGAACAACCGCAGCCGATCGACAATCTCCTCCTAGCTCTTCCCGTTGCCATCTACACCACCGGTGCGGACGGCCGGATCACGTACTTCAACGAGGCCGCCGCCGAGTTGTGGGGGCGCCGACCCGAAATCGGGCGGAGCGCATACAGCGGTGCCTGGAAACTCTATCTGCCGGACGGCACCCCGTTGCCGCACGACCGGTCGCCGATGGCCCTTGCGCTCGCCTCGCGGCAGGCCATCCGGGGCATGGAGGTGATGGCGGAGCGGCCGGACGGCAGCCGCGTCCTCGTCCTCGCCTACCCGGCGCCGATCCTGTCGCCCGCGGGCGATATCACCGGCGCCGTGAACATGCTGGTGGACATTACCGAGCGAAAATCGGTCGAACAGGCGGCGCACCAGCTCGCGGCGATCGTCGAATCCTCGTCCGACGCCATCCTTACCAAGGACATGGACGGCATCATCACAAGCTGGAATGCCGGCGCGCACCGGCTATTCGGGTACGTCGCCGACGAGGTCATCGGTCGCTCGATCAAGGTGCTCATCCCGCACGACCGTCACGACGAGGAAACCGTCATTCTCGACCGCATTCGCCGGGGCGAGCGCGTCGAGCACTACGAGACGATCCGGCGCTGCAAGGATGGACGCCTCGTCGACATATCGCTGACCGTCTCGCCGGTGCGCAATGCCCGGGGCGAGATCACGGGCGCCTCGAAGATCGCGCGCGACATCACGGAGAGACGCACGGCCGAGCGCCGGCAGGGCCTGATGCTGCGCGAGATGGACCACCGGGTGCGGAACGCGCTCGCGGTATCGAAGGCCATCGTCAACCTCAGCAGCCGGACTGAAGGCTCGCGCGAGGAGCTGTTCAGGACCATCCAGGGCCGTCTGAACGCACTGGCCGATGCCCACGCGCTGACGCTGCCGAAGAGCTACGACGTCGCCGACGACACCGGCGACATGGCGATGCTGCACGAACTGATCCATACGGTCGTCCTGCCTTACGACACACACGGCATTGCCGGCGGCGGCCGGGTAAGGATCGCCGGCGACGACATCGCCATTCGCGGCAGCGCCGTCACCAGCATGGCGCTGATCGTCTACGAACTGGCAACCAACGCGGCCAAGCACGGTGCGCTGGCTTCGCCGGTCGGAATGGTAGACATCGTCTGCGCCGACCGCGATGGCCGCTTTTCCCTGTCCTGGACCGAGAGCGGCGTCGTGTCGGGCCCGCCGGACGCCGAGGGCTTCGGCAGCGTCCTGCTGCAGGCGATGGTCAGCGGACTGGGTGGCGAACTGGCGCGCGACTTCGCCAGCGACTGCCTGGTCGTGTCGCTGTCCTTCGCCCGCGAAAAGCTGGTCGAACGGCGCACCCGGCGGCGCCTGCCCGGCGACGAGCCGGGCGCTTCCTTGTAGCGCCGGACGGTGTTTCCTAGTATGAGCGCAGCGAAGTTTCCGGGGTCCGGTGGCGTGGGGAAGGGGCGATGAAGGCGCGCATCTATCAGCCGGCGAAGACCGCCATGCAGTCCGGCCGGGGCAAGACCCGGCAGTGGGTGCTGGAGTTCGAGCCGACGCGGCGCCAGCGCCTCGACCCGTTGATGGGCTGGGCCGGCAACGGCGACACCATCGCCCAGGTGCGCCTCAAGTTCGATTCCGACGCCGAGGCGCTGGCCTATGCCAAGCGTCACGGCATCGAGGCCGAGGTGCAGAGACCGCAGGCCCGCCAGATCCGGCCCAAGGCCTACGCCGACAACTTCAACTGGCAGCGCCGCGAGCCCTGGAGCCACTGAAGCTCCCGGGGAGCGGCGGCACGCAGCAGATGCCGACGGCCCCGTAGCTCAACCGGATAGAGCACCGGCCTTCTAAGCCGGCGGTTGCAGGTTCGAGTCCTGCCGGGGTCGCCACCCTCTACCGATGCACGCGCCGAATGCCGATCGCGCGGGCCTCCCGCCACTCCGCATCCCGCTCACGGACCACCGCATCATGCACGCCTCGATCCTTGTCGCCGCCGCCCTTTTCCTCTGCGCCACGACGGTCGCCCAGGCGCAAGAGCGCCCGGCGGACGTCACTGTCCGAACCCTGCTGTCGACGCAGGCCACCGCCACCGGCCAGCCCATCGTGCTGCCGCCGCGCGACGTGCAACTGATCGTCTCGGAGTTCGTGATCGCACCGGGTGCCGTCTTGCCGGTGCACCGGCATCCGTTCCCCCGCTATGGCATCGTCATGGAGGGGACGCTGCGCGTCACCCGCCCCGGCAACCCGGTGCCGTTCGATTACAAGGCGGGCGACGTCGTGGTCGAGATGGTCGGCGAACTGCACTACGGGACGAACACCGGCACGACGCCGGTGCGCCTGATCGTCATCGACCAGGTCGTGGCGGGAAGCCCGCACACGGTCATCGACGGCAAATAGACGGCTGCCGCTCCGCCGGCGCTACCGCGCCGACCTGAGCAGGATGTCGGCGACCGCGTCGGGGCCGTCGACCATGGCGTCGTGGCTGTGCGGCGTGCGGTGAACGGTCCAGCCTGGCTTGCCCTTGTACTTGTCGTGGAAGGGCACGAACGGGTTGTGGTCCCAGCCGTCGGCGAGGATGAACACCTTGTCCTTGATGCGGTCGACGGCGCCGGTGAGCCTGAGGCTCTGGCGGAAGCCGGCGAGGGGATGGGGCGTGCACTTGCCGTCGACCCAGGCCTGGTCGGCCGTGTCCTTGATGCCGAACAGCGACGACGGGATGGTGGCGACCGAGTAGCCGGTCTCGCCCGAGGTATCCATGAAGAGGTTGCGGAACAGGTCGTTCACCAGCGACCAGTTGGACTCGCCGTCGCCCGGCACGAAGGCGTCGAGATAGGCGAGGGTGGCGATGCGGTCGGCCTCGGCATCCGCCGCGCCCGTCACCACGAGGCCAGCATAGGAATGGCCGACCAGCACGACGTCGTGCAAATCCTCCCAGCGCAGCACGTTGGCGATGTCCTGCACGTGCGTCGCCATGTTGACCGAGGCGTTCAGCAGGTGCGAGCGCTCGCCGAGGCCGGTCAGCGTCGGCGTGAACACCTCGTGGCCGGCGGCGCGCAGGCGCTGCGCCACCCGTCGCCAGCACCAGCCACCATGCCACGCGCCATGCACCAGGACGTAGGTCGTCATCGTTCTCTCCCCATGCGGACGGGCGCCCGGCTGCCCGGGGCCCGCGATGTTTCTTTTCGCGAGGTCAGACGAGCTGCAGGAAGATCAGCGCGAGGCCGACCATCGAGACCGCCCACACGCCGGTCCGCAGCCAGGGAATGCCGGCAAGGTAGACGGCCGCGTAGGCGACGCGCGCCCAGAAGAACAGGTGCGCCCCGAGCGCCGTCATGTCGTTGAGCTGGTTCGTGACATGGCCGACCAGCACCAGCGCGGCGAACAGCACCAGGCTTTCGAGCAGGTTGCGATGGGCGCGGGCGGCCCGGCCGGCCCAGCCCGTGATCTCCGGCAGGCCCTCGCGGTTGCCCGACAGGGCCGGCAGGCCGACCTGTGCCGCGGCCCCGTTGACGGCGATCACCGCCTGCACCACGGCAAGCAGCGTCGCCCACACCAGTAGCGTCAGTTCGATCGGCATGGCGTTCCCCCGAAGCCGGCCGGCGTTCGTGCGGCCGTTCTGCTCAGGCTAGTCCGGCGCGCATGACGGCGCCAGCGCCGGCAGGGGTTCGCGGCGCCTCGGTGAACGGCTACAAGGCGCTGCCGCCACCCCGACAGGGCCAATCCCCGTGACCAGCCCGAGCGAGAGCATCAAGCCGCCGCGGCCTGCCCTGACGGCGGGCGAACGGGCCGGCCTCGGCTATGCCGTCGGCGCCTACGTCATCTGGGCCGTCACGCCGCTCTACTTCAAGGCGGTGCTGACCGCCTCGGCGTTCGAGATCGTCATGCACCGCGTCGTCTGGTGCGTCGTCTTCCTCGTGCTGGTGATCACGGTCGCGCGGCAATGGGGCGAGGTGCGGGCGGCGGTGTCGAGCCGGCGCGTGCTGGCGACCCTGCTGGCCACGGCGCTGCTGGTGTCGGTCAACTGGACGATCTTCATCTACACCATCGAGAGCAGCCAGCTCATCGCCTCGAGCCTCGGCTACTTCCTCAGCCCGCTGGTCAGCGTGCTGCTCGGCTTCGTCATCCTGCGCGAGCGGCTCAACACGTCGCAGTGGATCGCGGCCGGCATCGCCGGCGTCGCCGTGGCGATCAAGGTCGTCGCCTTCGGCTCGCTGCCGTGGATCGGCCTGACCATCGCCTTCTGCTTCGGCGTCTACGGCCTGCTGCGCAAGGCGGTGGCGGCCGGCCCCGCCGTGGGCCTGTTCGTCGAATGCCTCGTGCTGGCGCCGTTCTGCCTCGCCTGGCTGGTCTGGCTCGATCTCCACGGCCACAGCCATTTCTCGCTGTCCGAGCCGTGGTTCGCGCTGCTGCTGGCGGCCGCCGGGCCCGTCACCGGCATACCGCTGCTGCTCTACGCGGCGGGCGCGCGCCGCGTGAAGCTCGCCACCATGGGCCTGTTGCAGTTCATCATCCCCGCCACCTATCTCGGCCTCGCCTTCAACGACGGCGAGGCCTTCGGCACGGAGGATGCGATCACCTTCGTGCTGATCTGGCTGGCGCTGGCGATCTACGTCCGCGACATGTGGCGGACGCGCAGCGTCTGACTAGCGGCGCGTCGCCGGCTTGCGCTTGCCCCGCGGCTTCGGGCGGGCGCCCGGAGTCGCGCGGCGCGGCGCGGCCATGCCCGGCGCGAGCACGGCCGAGACCGGGCCGGTGGCGATGGTGCGGGCCGGCCAGGCGTCGTGCTCGACATCGGCGAAGAAGCGGTCGAGCGCGGCGTTGAAGGCGTCCGGCTCCTCGAGGTTGACCGTGTGGCCGGTGCGCGGCACGACGACGAGGCCCGCCGCCGGCATGATGCGCTTGAGGCGCAGGTTGGTGTCGAGGCAAGGCTCGTCCTCGTCGCCGAGGATCAGCAGGGTCGGCAGCTTGCACTTGGCGAATTGCGGCTCGAAGTCGCGCAGCGACGGCCGGTCCTTCTGGTAGCCCCGGAAGGTCAGGCTGCTGCCGAGGTTCGAATGTTCGGCGAGCTGGTCGTGGAACTCCTGCCAGCCGCGCGGGTCCTTGCGCTTGAAGGCCTGGCGGGTGGCACCGCCGGCATAGGCCGACCCGGCCTTGTCCATGCCCTCCTTGAGGAACTTCTCTGCGCCGATGGCGACGTCGCGGCGGAACTGGGCGCGGCCCGCGGGCTCCGAGCCCGAGCCGGCGCCGGCGGCGACCAGCGAGCGGGCGAGGCGGGGATGGCGCAGGCCGAAATGCAGGGTCGCATAGCCGCCCATCGACAGGCCGACGATATGCGCCTTCTTCTCGCCGGCGGCGCGCAGCACATGCGCGATGTCGTCGCAGAAATTCTGCCAGATATAGGCCTTGGGATCGGTCGGCACGTCCGACGGCGTGTAGCCGCGGGCATTGAAGGTGATGCAGCGATAACGGCGGCCGAAATAGCGAACCTGCGGTTCCCAGCTGCGATGATCGCCGGCGAACTCGTGCACGAAGATGATGGGTTCGCCCTTGCCGGTCGATTCCCAGTAGAGCTTCACACCCTTGACGTCGGCGTACGGCATCGATCGTTCTCCCCGCGCTGCGTTGCGGGAAAACTAGCACGCCGTGATGCGGTCGTGACCAGCCCGCGTCGCAGCTACCGGCGCACCGCCGCGCGCAGGCGCTCGAAGCCGGCGGCGAGGTCGGCGATCTGGTCGTCGGAATGTTCCAGCCCGACATGGAAGCGCAGCACCGTGCCGGGGTCGTCCCACTTCGTCGCCGTGCGCAGGTTCGACGGCTCGGCCGGCAGCACGAGGGACTCGTAACCGCCCCAGCTCGCCCCCATGCCGAACAGTTCGAGGCCGTCGAGCAGGGCGCCGAGCGCCGTGTCGTCGTAGGCGCGGTCGAGCACGATCGAGAACAGGCCGCTGGCACCGCTGAAGTCGCGCTTCCAGATGGCATGACCGGGGTGGTCGGGCAGCGCCGGATAGAGCACGCGCGTCACCTCGGGCTGGGTCTTCAGCCACTCGGCGAGCGTCAGCGCGCGCTGCTGGTGCTGCACGAGGCGCGCGCCCATGGTGCGGAAGCCGCGCAGGCCGAGATACATGTCGTCCGGCCCGGCGCACTGGCCCGACAGGCGGAAGCTCTCCCAGATCGCCGGGAAGGCGGCTTCCGTCGTCACGATCATGCCGAGCATCGCGTCGGAGTGGCCGACGATGTACTTGGTGCCGGCGTGCACCGACACGTCGACGCCCTTCTCGAACGACTTGAAGTAGAGCCCGGTCGCCCAGGTGTTGTCGTTCATCACGATGGCGCCGCGCGCATGGGCGGCGGCGGCGATGGCCGGGATGTCCTGCACGTCGAAGGTCAGCGAGCCCGGGCACTCGGTGTAGACGACCTTTGTATTGGGCCGGATCAGCTCGGCGATGCCGCCGCCGATCAGCGGGTCGTAATAGGTCGTCTCGACGCCGAAGCGCGCCAGCACCTTCTGGCAGTAGTTGCGCGTCGGGAAGTAGGCGCTGTCGGTGCACAGGATGTGGTCGCCGGCCTTCACGAAGGCCAGCAGCGCCGTGGTGATGGCGCCGAGGCCCGACGAACAGGCCAGCGCATGCGCGCCGCCCTCGATGGCAGCCACCGCCTCCTGCAGCGCGTGCGTTGTCGGCGTGCCGGCGCGGCCATAGGTGACGGTCTTCAGCGGATCGCGCTTGCGCCAGGCGGCCAGCGTCGGGAACACAACGGTCGAGGCGTGATACACTGGCGGATTGACGATGCCGTAATTGTCCTCGGGATGGCGCCCGCTGCTGACGAGGATGGTCTCGTCCTTCATCGACCGTGCACTCCTGATGTTCTCCTCTCCCATGGGGAGAGAGAATTTTCCTCTCCCTGTGGGAGAGGAGGAATTTCAAACAGCCACGGGCGTGTCGCTGCGGCCGCCCCATTCGGTCCACGAGCCGTCGTAGACCGCCCAGTCGTCGCGGCCGGTCAGGTGCAGCGCGAGGCCGACGATGCAGGCGGTGACGCCCGAGCCGCAGCTCGTGATGACGCGCCGGCCGGGCGCGAGGCCGGCCGCCTTCGCCGCCGCCTCGATCTCGGCGGCGCTGCGGAAGCGGCCGTGGTCGAGCACGCGCTCGTAGGGCAGGTTGACGGCGGCGGGGATGTGGCCGGAGCGCACGCCGGGACGAATCTCCGGCACCGTGCCGTCGAAGCGGCCGGGCGCGCGCACGTCGACCACCAGTTCGCCCTTGCCGTCGATCGTCCCGCGCACCTGATCGAGCGAACGCACCATGTCGGGGCGCAGCGTCGCCGCGAACTTCGCCGGGCGGATGGCCGGCAGCGTTGCCGTCACCTTCCGTCCCTCGGCCTGCCACTGCGGCAGCCCGCCGTCGAGCACCGCGACGTTGTCGTGGCCCATGATGCGGAACATCCACCACACGCGCGGCGCCGAGAAGTTGCCCGTGGTGTCGTAGACGACAACGCGGTCGCCGTTCGAGATGCCGAGCGCGCCGGCGGCGATGGCGAACACGTCGGCCGTCGGCAGCATGTGCGGCAGCGGGTTCTTGCCGTCGCAGACCGCGTCGATGTCGAAGCGGACGGCGCCGGGGATGTGCGCGGCCCGGTACTCGGCGTCGCCGTCGCGCTTGACGTTGGGGAGATGGTACGAGCCGTCGACGATCTTCACCTTCGGGTCGTCGAGATGGGCCGCCAGCCACTCGGTCGTCACCACCGCGTCGGGGTTCTTCCAGCCGTTCATCGTCGCCTCACGGTTCGAGCAGGGTGATCGCCACGCGGCGGTTCTGCCGGCCCTTGCTTTCGATCTTGCCCAGCGCCACGCGGCCGATCTCGCCGGTGCGCGCCACATGCGTGCCGCCGCAGGGCTGCAGGTCGAGGCCGGCGATGCGGACGAGGCGCACCCTGCCGACGCCGACCGGCGGCTTGACGCTCATCGTCTTCACCAGTTCCGGGCGCCGCGCCAGCTCGTCGTCGTCGATCCACTCGCTGCCGACTGGATGGTCGGCGGCTACCAGTTCGTTGAGGCGTGCCTCGACCGCCTCGCGGTCGGGGATCTCGCCGTCCATGGCGAAGTCCAGCCGTCCCTTGCCGTCGCCGACCTGGCCGCCGGTGACGGGGAAGGGCAGCACGGCTGACAGCAGATGCAGGCAGGTGTGCACGCGCATCAGGCGGTGGCGGCGCGGCCAGTCGATCGTTGCCGTCACCTCGGCGCCGACGGGCAGGGTGCCGGCGCCCTCGGCGGGGACATGCACGATCGTGTCGGGTCCACCGTCCTCGGGGCGGCCCTTCACCGCCGTCGCGATGGCGGTGCCGGCGCCATCGGCCGTCGTCAGCGTGCCACTGTCGCCTGGCTGACCGCCGCCCGTGGCGTAGAACACCGTACGATCGAGCACGATGCCGCCCAGCTCGTTGACGGCGACGACGCGCGCCGTCGCCTCGCGCAGATAGGCATCGCCGCGGAACAGCGGGTCGGTCGCCATGGCGCCTAGCCCAGCCAGTCCGGCCAGGGCAGCTTGCGCTCGGTGATGAAGGCCTTGTTGAAGATCTTCGAGGCGTAGCGCGAGGCGCCGTCGCAGAGCACGGTGACGATGGTGTGGCCGGGCCCCAGATCCTTCGCCATGCGCACTGCGCCGGCGACGTTCATCGCCGAGGAGGTGCCGAGGAACAGGCCCTCGTCCTTGATCAGGTCGTAGAGCCAGGGCATCGCCTCCTCGTCGGGGATCTGGTACGGCAGATCGACCGGCGCGCCCTCGAGGTTGGCGGTGATGCGGCCCTGGCCGATGCCCTCGGTGATCGACGAGCCCTCGGCCTTGAGTTCGCCGTTGGCGTACCAGCTATAGAGCGCCGCGCCCATCGGGTCGGCGAGGCCGATCTTCACGTCGCTGTTCTGCTCCTTGAGGTAGAGCCCGATGCCGGCGAGCGTGCCGCCGGTGCCGACCGCGCAGATGAAGCCGTCGAGCGTGCCGTCGGTCTGCCGCCAGATCTCCGGCCCCGTCGTCTCGTAATGGCCACGGCGATTGGCGACATTGTCGAACTGATTGGCCCAGATGGCGCCGTTCGGCTCCGTTTTTGCCAACTCCTCCGCCAATCGTCCCGACACTTTGACGTAGTTGCCCGGATCCCGGTACGGCACCGCCGGTACCTCGCGCAAATCCGCGCCCGACTGGCGCAGCACGTCCTTCTTTTCCTTGGTCTGCGTCTCGGGAATGACGATCACCGTGCGGTAGCCGCGCGCGTTCGCCACCAGCGCCAGCCCGATGCCGGTGTTGCCGGCCGTGCCCTCGACGATGACGCCGCCCGGACGCAGCGCGCCGCGTTCCTCGGCATCCTTGATGATCGCCCACGCCGCGCGGTCCTTCACCGAGCCGCCCGGATTGAGGAACTCGGCCTTGCCGAGGATCGTGCAGCCGGTGAGTTCGGAAGCGCGCTTGAGGCGGATCAACGGGGTATTGCCGATCGTGTCGACGAACCCGTCGCGGATATCCATGGCCGGACCTTTGTCGTGAAAACAGGCGTTTCCCGAGGGGACGGCGAGACTAGCCGCCTGCCCGGAATGCGGCAAGCGACAGGCCCTGCGCGCGCCGCGCGGACTGCATGATTGACGGTCGCTGCCATGCCCGTCACTCTCACCCGTTATTCGGGTTCAAGAATATGGATGTTCCCTGAATTGGATCAGGAGGAAAGGGATGCGCAGGTCGGTCATCATGGCAATTGCCGCACTCGCGCTCGTGGCCTGCCAGACGAGCAGCGGCGGCGGGGGTGGCCCGACTGCGGTCGGGGGCAGCATGGAATCGGGCGGTGACAACGGTGCAGCGGCCGGCACTGACGGTGCCGGCAGCGCTGCCGGGGGCGGAGGTAGTGCCGGCGGCAGCGCCGGGGGCGGAGGCAGCGCGGGCGGCGGCAGTGCCGGAGGAGGAAGTGCTGGTTCGGACGGTGACGGCGGCGGGGGTGGTATGTCCGCCGGTAATTCGGCCAGCGCCAGCGGTGAAGCCGCCACCGGCAATGCGAATGAATGAATTCTAGGTCGGCGACGTCCGCCGGAAGTTGAGGCCGCTACCTCGCGGGCAGGTCGAGTGCGGTTAGCGTGGCGTTCGTCATGCCGTCGGAGGCTTTGCCCAGCATGTGCAGTGAGCCGAAGACAAGAACGAAGCCCAGACCGAACGCTGCGATCACGCTGAGTACTTTCATCGTCCCAGCTCCCTTGCCGCCGAAAGGTCCGACACAGGCCGGGTTCTTCAGGTTGTGTGAACGCACCCGGGCAGCGCGAAGTTCCCGCAGGCATGGCTTTTCCCGCTACCGGACAGTGGCGCTTTCCCCATGGTCGTGGGCTCCGGAACGCATGCCGGGGTGGGAGGCCCGGTTGAGCGCCAGCCACTGCAACGCGATCACCGTGCCCGCGTTGACGATGCGGCCGGCCGCCAGCATGGCCAGCGCCTCGTCGACACTAAGGTTATGGACCTTGATGTCCTCGCCCTCGTCATCGACGCCGTGGATGCCGCCGGCGTTACCGAGATCGGCGGTGGCATAGTAGATCGCCAGCGTCTCGGTCGCGCCGCCGGGGGTGAGCGCGACACTGGCGATGCGGGTCAGCCGGTCGAGGACGACGCCGGCTTCCTCGACGGCCTCGCGGCGGGCGACGGCCTCGGGTGTCTCGCCCGGATCGATGATGCCGGCGACGATCTCGATCAGCCACGGGTCGATCCCGGCGGCGTAGGCGCCTGGCCGGAACTGCTCGATCAGCACGACGCGGTCGCGCACCGGATCGTGCGGCAGCACCGCCACCGCATGGCCGCGCTCGAACACCTCGCGGCGGATCGGCGCGCCGAGCGTGCCGTCGTGGCGCGTGTGGCGCAGCACGTAACGGTCGACGCGGAAATATCCCTGGAACGCCGCGTAGCGCTCCAGCACCTTCACCTCACGCTTCATGACGCCACCTCAGCTCCAGAAGCGGCCGCTCGCGCCGAGCACGACGGTGACGAGGCCGAGCGCGAGGTTGATGGTGACGATGGTACGGATCTGGCTGATCGCCGCGCCCGCCGCCTTCCAGTCCTGCCGTGCCACGGCGTCCTTCATGCGCCGCCACGGCGCGAACCAGAGATGGCCGAAGAGCAGGATCATGATCCAGCCGGTCGCCTGCATCAGGTTGACGTGCAGCGGCAGTCCGGCGAAGCCGCCATACACGGCGAACACCGCCCCGTAGCCGCTGACGAGGATCGCCGCGATGGCGAGGGCGACGACCGGGAAGAAACGCGCCAGCGCGCCATGCATCACTGCCAGGCGCTGCGGCGGCTCCAGCGTACCGACGGCCGGCCGCACGGCCGTGTGCAGCACCCACATGCCGCCGACCCAGACGACGGCGCCGAGGACATGCAGGGCGATCAGGATCGAAATCATTCAATTCTCCGGTTGGGTGGTGGCGACCATAGCCTGTCGACGGTGGTTCACGTCCCGACCGCCTCGACATCGATCGACTAGTTGCGAATGCGAATGCCGACCCCGAGTGTTGTCGAACTGTAAGCCTGCCGCCGCAGAGACGAGTCGGTGTGGCTGTATCCGAGCGCGGCATCGACGCTGACGTCGCTGGAAAGCGCGGCGGCATAGCTCAGGCCGCCACTGTACGTTTCGTCCAGCCTGTAACGGTCGACCTCGATGGTGTCGGGGCCACGGTAGCGGGTGCGTGAGAACGCCAACTGACCCGCAACGGTATGTCCCTGGGTAAAGGTTTCGCTCAAGACGACGGCAAGACTGGTCCGCGCATGCGAGTAGGTGGGGCTCCGGGCATTGCTGTCGTCGTAGCCCAGCCGAATCGTCATCTGCAGTTCGTCGGGGATGACGGACCAGGTTTCGCCGGCAGCGAGTGAAACGGTCGTCGCGTCGAGGCCGGACGACGTGCGGAAATCAGAAAGGGCGACGGTCAGGCCGAAGTTGCCTACGACCTCCGGAGTATGGCGCTGGTATATCGCGCCGCCGGCCCGGAAAACATCGAGATAGGGGGCTTCGTTGAGCCACATATGAGTCATGCCGCCGCCCGATGCGACCAGGAGGTCCGGCGCCGGCGACCATTCGAGCCGAAGGTCGGGTGTCAGCGTCGCGACATCGAGATCGCTGCGGCGGCGGTAGCGCGTGTCGCTGGCGGCAAGCGTGGCGGCACCCGACAAATCCTGCGCGACGGGAGCGCGAAAGCCCAGCGAGAACGCCGCCGACGCTCGCATGTCCGCTTCGCGCGCAGGGTCGAGGGCCGTCGTCAGATCGATCGGCACCGCGATGCCATCGACGCTTTCCAGGCGCATCGAGGCGTCGGCCAGCCATCGCCCTGCGGCCGCGGCGGGCGCCGCGCCTTGCGCCGAAGCGGCCTGCTGCCGCGCCGCCGCGAGCGCGAGACGGGCACCTTCGGCAGTGTCGGGTGAGAGCCCGACGCCTTGCGCCGCTTCGATTTCAATCGCTGCCTCGTCAGGCCGCTTGAGGCCGAGCAGCGCATAGCCGAGATAAAGGTGGGCGAGCGCCAGACGTTCGCCGCTGCCGACGAGAGCCTTCCTCAGCAGCGTTTCCGCAACGTCGTACTGGCCGTTCCTCAGGGCCGCCACGCCCTGTCGCAGCAGTGCGTCCGCCGACGCCGCGGGCCCGGCAGCCTGCTGACCGACAGCCGTGGCCGCCAGCGTGCCGGCCATGAACACGCATGTGGCGATACGAGCCGCACGCTTCGGCCAGGATGCGAAACGCTGCCGGCAACCGCCCGTCACGACCTTTCACCGTCCCCCGAGGCCACCGCCGACACCGACGCCGCCAAAGGAGCCCGACATGGCGCCTCCCGAAGTCGTCGTGGCAATGGCCGAAACCGACCCGTTGCTGATCAGGTTCTGCATCGCCTGCGTCGAATCGGGATCGAGGCCCGGTTGCGGCAGGCTCGACGCGCCGAAACCGGTCGGCCCGAGCGCCGAGGCGCCGAAAGTCGGCCCACTCTGCGCACCCGCTGTCTGCGGGCTCAGGGTCAGGGGCGGCGGCGGTTGACGGTTTGCGGGCGGAGGATCCGCGGTGCCGTCGCCGTCAAGATCGAGAGCGTCGGGGCGGCCATCGCGATCCGTATCCACGATCCCGAGTGCCTGCAGCACGCCGAGCAGGGCATCGATGCGCGACCCACCGCCGGTAATCTCCGCCGGAGGCGCGGGCGGTGCCACGTCGGGGACGTCGGCGCCCTCGGGCAACGGTTCGAGCCGGCCGGTAAAGGGATCGAGCGGAGCGCGGAAGGCGATCTGTCCAAGAATCGGCAGGTCGATCACGAAATCGACCCTGTCGGTGCCGTTGGGGCCGGGGACGACGCGACCGCGCTGGACCGCGAGTGGCCCGTCCGGGCCCAGGTTTGCCAGCGCCCGGTTCAACTGGGGCCAGTTGGCTTCGCCGCTTTCCGCCTGCCAGCGCCCATCCGCCCCGAGGACGACCGTGATGCTGGCGGGCGGTCCCGCGACATTCGTGGCGGCGCCCAGAACGAAGGTGCTGCGATCGACCACGCCGTCGCCGTCGGTGTCGAGGAATTCGCCGCGGAGATTTGTGTACTCCTCGAAACTGTAGGGATCGAACGCCCATTCGATCCGCTCGTACGCGCCGTCTCCGTCGTCGTCGTGCCGTACGAAGGTGAATTGAGGCGCGGCGACGGTTTCCACCGGCGTGAAGCGCTGCACGCCGACCTGCGAAGGGCCGCCCCGCTCGACGGCGACATACTGGGTCGTTGTCTCGGTGTCGATTCGCCCGTCGCCATCGGTATCGGACAGCACGCGGCGTTGTGACAGCAGACCTGTTGCAGGGTCGAAGTCCTCATGCGTCTGGGCGAAAGACGGCGGCTCGGCTACCGTCGTCGCGGTTTCGCTGGAGACAAGCCGCGTCGTCCCGTCGGGCTGCGTCTCGTGGCGGAACGTGGTGGTCTCGACGCTGTCGAATACGCCGTCCCCGACGGTGCGGTCGACGGTGGTCGTCCGCTCGGCCGGATTGCCGGCGGCGTCATAGGACGTCGTCACCACCGTCTCGTAGCGACCGTCGCCGTCAGTGTCCCGCTCGAGCCGGTCCTGTCGCCCGTCGTTGTCGATGTCGCCCGACCACTCGGCGTAATCGACGCGCGGCGCCGGCCCGTCGAAACGTACCACCGCCCTCCGCACCGAATTTCCCTGGGTATTCTCGTAGGTGACGATTTCCGCCTCGGGGCTCGGCGGGTCGCCGAGCGTCAGCGACACCCATTCGAAGCGTCCATCGCCATCGACATCGCGGAACGAAGCCCCGTTGCCCGGTGCCTCGCGTTCGGCGGTCCATTCGGCGCGGCCGTCGCCGTCGCGATCCTCCGAGCGCGTGACCACCGTCGACACAAGGGCGCCGTCCGGCGCGAGGCGGAACTCGGTTATTTCCGTGCTGCGCGGCGGCGCGTCGCCCCCCGCCGGGTTGTAGACCACGGTGTGGCGGACCGGCCTGCCGAACTGGCCGCCGCTCGTGCCGTATTCGATGGTCTCGACCGTATCGATGCGGCCGTCGCCGTCTGTGTCGCGCTCGATCCTTTGCGGCCGCGCATAGTCGGCCTCGTTGCCGGCATGGATCCAGGTGTCGTCGCGTCCGTCGCCGTCGGTGTCGATGACTTCGACGTCGTGCCAGCCGTCGCCATCGGTATCCCGGCGGACGATGTCGACCGAGCCGTCGCCGCCCCGGTCGATGTGCAGTTCCTCGGCGATGCCGTCGGCTTCCGTGTCTATCCTGACGAAGGTGGCTTCCCGGTCGTACTCGTACTGTTCGCGCCGGTCGAACGTGCCGTCGCCATCGGTATCCAGATCCGCCTGCGCGACCCGGTAGGCCCGGTCGTTGGGTGAGCCCGGAATGTCGGTGACCGCCAGCGTTTCGCGTCGTTCGGGCGCGCCGTTCTCGTCGGCGTCGGTCAGCACGACAGAGTCGACGTTGCGGTGGAAGCTGTACGGACGATTCTCGACGCCGGTGTCGCCGATCGGCATCGACGGTTCGGAGCCGATTGTGGGGCCGGCCGTCACGCCCTGAGCCGGATCGTGGGTGATGATCGTGCGTTCCGGCGTCCCGTCTCCGTCGGCATCGATCGTGATGGTTTCTCGGGCGAGGGTCGACAACTCTTCCTGGGGCAGGTTGCGCGTGTCGGTCGGGCCGATGGAGTGCGCGTCAGACGCCTGGGGCGGGGCGTAACTGCGTGCAACCGTTGTCTCCTCGACGCCGTCGGCATTGCCGTCGTGCGCGACCGAGATGCCGGTGACCCGCCCGGCCTCGTCGCGGGTGACGGTTTCGCGCCGGACGATATCGGTGCTGCCGTCGCCGCCGCGATCTTCCTCGAGCGTGAACTCGACCGGTCGCCCGTCCGCGTCGAGGACCGTGGTGCGTCGGCTGGCGGTATCGGCGATGCCGTCCCCGTCGTGGTCCATCCGGGTCACGGTGACGCGTCCGTCGGGCGTTGGCGTGGTCCAAGAGATCTGGACTGAGTCGGTGAAGGCCGATGGCGTGATCGTCTTCCGGCCGATCTCGTTTCCGGCGATGTCGTAATAGGTAATGATGCGGATCGGTTGCTCATCGGAGGAGTACACCGGGTTGGCCGTGAACTCGCGCACGAGGACGACCCCGGTCGTCGGGTCGGTGTAGTCGACGGCCACCCCTCCGCCGGTGCGGCTTTCCGGGCTGGCGATCAGGGTCCGGCCGGCGTAGCCGAACGGGTCGGGTTCCGGATCGAGGGGCAGGTCATCGGCGGCGGCCGGAGCCCAGGCGATGAACGCCGCGATGGCCAGGCCGGCAGACCATGCTTTCCCCGTCTTCAATGCCCGGCCCCCCGGCGGATGCGGAGCCCGTCAAGATGTGCGATGCCCCGACGGCAACATCTTAGTCGCGGATTCCCGGGACCGGGACACGGATTTCTTGGGCGGGGCGGGTCACAGTGCCGTGAGCCGTTCGTGCACGGAGCGCTGCCGTCGCGGGCTAGTGGAAATCGTGGGAGTCGATGGGGATGACCACCTCGCGCGGATGGCAGGCCGGGTTGGGCAGGGCCTTGCGGTAGCGGCCGGGGCGCAGGCGGGCCTCGTCGTTGCGGCCGCTCGACGGTTCGTCGGCATGGGCATGGCCGGGATGGGCGTCGCCGTGTCCGGCGGCGAGCGCGTCGAGCAGGGCGGACTCGTCCGCGATGTGGCCGGCGATGACGTGGGTGACGATGCCCTCGCGCTGCAGCGTGCCGTGGACCAGGGCGAGGCGCGCGCCGACCACCGCGCGGCGGAGGCGCGCGAACAGCTTTGGCCAGACGATGACGTTGGCGATGCCGGTCTCGTCCTCCAGCGTCATGAAGATGACGCCCGAATTGCCCGGCCGCTGGCGCACCAGCACCAGCCCGGCGACCGTGACACGTTGCCCGTCCGGCAGGTCGACGAGGCGGCCCGCGGGCACGGCGCGGCGTACCCGCATGGCCTCGCGCAGCAGGGCCATCGGGTGATGGTCGAGCGACAGGCGCAGCGCCGCGTAGTCGCCGGCCAGCGCTTCCCCGGCGCGTTCGGCCGGCAGGGCCGGGGCGGGTTCGTCGCGCCCGGCCGCCTGCCCGCGCGCCGCGGCGGCGGCGAACAGCGGCAGCGCCGCGGTGCCGCCCGCCGGCTCGGCGGCAAGGCCGGCGACGGCCCACAGCGCGCCGCGCCGGTCGAGCCCGAGCGAGCGGAAGGCGTCGGCGCGGGCCAGCGCCTCCAGCGGTCCCCGCCCGACGCCGGCGCGCCGCCACAGGTCGGGCACGTCGGCCCAGCCGGCGCCGCGGGCTGAGACCAGTGCCTTTGCAGCGGCTTCCGAAAGCCCCTTCACCTGGCGCAGGCCGAGGCGGAGGGGGAACCAGCGGCTTTCCCCCACCTCACCCCGGCCCTCTCCGCCCCCGGGGGCGGAGAGGGAGGGTGAGGTGGGGGATGCTCCGGCATTTCCCGGTGTCCCCGTCCTGGATTTATCGAAGGACGCGGCGCCCGGCGCGGACTCCGCCGCCTCCAGCGTGCAGTCCCAGTCGCTGGCCGAGACGTCGGGGCGGCGTACCTCGACGCCGTGCTCGCGGGCGTCGCGGACGATCTGGGCCGGGGCATAGAAGCCCATCGGCTGGCTGTTGAGCAGCGCCGCCGCGAAGACGTCCGGGTGGTGGCACTTGAGCCAGGCCGAGACGTAGACCAGGAGTGCGAAGGACGCGGCGTGGCTCTCGGGAAAACCGTACTCGCCGAAGCCCTCGATCTGCCGGAAGCAGCGCTCGGCAAAGTCGCGCTCGTATTTCCGGGCGACCATGCCCGCGATCATCTTGTCGCGGAAATGGTGGATGGTGCCGTTGCGCCGGAACGTGGCCATGGCCCGGCGCAGCCCGTCGGCCTCGCCGGGCGTGAAGCCGGCGGCGACGATGGCGACCTTCATCGCCTGCTCCTGGAACAGCGGCACGCCCAGCGTCTTGCCCAGCACCTCCGCAAGGTCCCGGCTGGGGAATTCGACGCGTTCCTCGCCGTTCCGCCGCCGCAGGTAGGGATGCACCATGTCGCCCTGGATCGGGCCGGGGCGCACGATCGCCACCTCGATGACCAGATCGTAGAAGTTGCGCGGCTTCATGCGCGGCAGGAAGGCCATCTGGGCGCGGCTCTCGACCTGGAACACGCCCAGCGAGTCCGCCCGGCACAGCATGTCGTAGACGGGCTCGTCGTCGGGCGGCAAACCGGCGAGGTCGAGGTCGAGGCCGCGATGGTCGCGCAGCAGGTCGAAGGCCTTGCGGATGCAGGTCAGCATGCCGAGGCCGAGCAGGTCGACCTTGAGGATGCCCAGCGCGTCGAGATCGTCCTTGTCCCACTCGATGACGGTGCGGTCGGCCATCGCCGCGTTCTCCACCGGGCACAGTTCGTCGAGCCGGCCACGCGTGATGACGAAGCCGCCGACGTGCTGCGACAGGTGGCGTGGAAAGCCGGTCAGCTCGCGCGCCAGGGCCAGCGCCTGCGCCAGTCGTGGCTCGGCCGGGTCGAGGCCGGCCTCGCGCACCGATGCCTCCGGCACCGCCTCGTTCGACCAGCCCCAGATCTGGCTGGCCAGCGCCGCCGTCGTGTCCTCGCTGAGGCCGAGGGCCTTGCCGACCTCGCGGATGGCGCTGCGCGTGCGCCACGAGATCACCGTCGCGGCGAGGCCGGCGCGGTCGCGGCCGTATTTTTCATAGACGTACTGGATCACCTCTTCGCGGCGCTCGTGCTCGAAGTCGATGTCGATGTCGGGCGGCTCGTTGCGCTCGGCCGAGATGAAGCGCTCGAACAGCAGGTCGAGGTGCGCCGGGTCGATGGCGGTGACGCCGAGGCAGTAGCAGACCGCCGAATTGGCCGCCGAGCCGCGCCCCTGGCAGAGAATGCCCCGGGAACGGGCGAAGCGGACGATGTCGTGGACCGTCAGGAAATAGGGGGCGAAACCGAGTTGCGCGATCAGCCGCAACTCGTGCTCGATCAGCGCCGCCGCCTTCGCCGGCACGCCGCCGGGCCAGCGCGCGGCCGCGCCCTGCCGGGTGAGGTGGGCCAGCGCGCTGTCGGGCGTCATGCCGGCCGGTACCGGCTCGCGCGGGTATTCGTAGCGCAGTTCGTCGAGCGAGAAGCGGGCGCGGGCGGCCAGTTCCTGCGTCCGGGCCACGGCGTCGGGATGGTCGGCGAACAGCCGCGCCATTTCCCCGCCCGGCTTGAGATGCCGCTCGGCATTGGCGGCGAGCAGCAGCCCGGCGCTGTCGACGGTGACGTGCTCGCGGATGCAGGTCAGCACGTCGGCCAACGGCCGCCGCTCCGGCGTGTGCATCAGCACGTCGTTGGTGGCCAGCAGGGGAGTGCCGGCGTCTTCGGCGATGTCGGCGAGACGGGCGAGGCGGCGGACATCACCACCGCCGTAGCGATGGCACGCGGCCAGGTAGCAATCGCCATGAAGAAAGCCGGATAGTTCCCGGAGAAAATTGATGAAATCGTCGTCTAGGTCATCAGGCGGCAAGACCGCGACGAGCTGCCCCCCGGCGGCCGCGTCGAGGTCGCGGCGCAGCAACCGGCATTGGCCCTTGGGCGCCCGCCGGCGACCCGTGGTGATGAGGCGGGCGAGGCGGCCATAGGCGGCGCGGTCGGTCGGGAAGCACAGCAGCGAGGGCGCGTCGGCGAAGTCGAGCCGCGCGCCGATCACGGCGCGGATGCCGGCCGCGCGCGCGCCCATGTGCAGGCGCACGACGCCGGCCAGCGTGTTGCGGTCGGTCGCCGCGATCGCCGCATGACCCAGTTCGGCCGCCCGGGCCGCCAGTTCCTCCGGATGCGAGGCGCCGGTGCGGAAGGTGAAGTTGGTGGTGACCTGCAGTTCGGCGTAGCCGGTCATCTCAGCCGAAGAAGCCGTGCAGGAACCAGGCGGGGGCGGGTCCGCCGCCACGGCCGCTGCCATAGAGGCCGCGGCGGAACAGCCAGAAGCGGTCGCCGTCCTCGTTCTCGACCCGGTAGTAGTCGCGCGTCGCCGTGTCCGGCTCGGCGGCGGGATCGCGCCACCATTCGGGAGCGAGACGCTCGGGGCCCTCGGCGCGGGCGATGCGGTGGCGGCGGCCGCGCCAGCGGAACAGCAGCGGCGGATCGTCGGGCACCGGCGCCACCGCCTCGACCGGCTCGGGCCGGGCCAGCAGGCGCGGCGGCCGGCGCTGCGCCGCCGCCGGGGGCAGCATCGCCACGGCCGGCGCCGGAGCGCCCGCGCTCACGGCGCGCTGGGCGCGCTCGGGCAGGTGGCTCGCCTGCGCCGCGAGGCCGAACACGGCGTCGCCGCCGAGGCGGGCGGCGAGCCGGTCGGCCAGCGCCGCCACCTCGCCGGCCGCGCCGCCGTGGCGCGACAGCGCCGCCTGGGCCGGGTCGAGCGTCGCCGTCTCGACGGCGCTCAGCACCACCGTGTCGATGCCGATGGCGGCCGGGCCGCTGGCCGGTGCCAGCGCGGCGAGGCGGTCGGCCAGCAGGCGGGCCATGTGGGCGGCGTCGCGGCTCGGGCGGGCGAGGCCGACGTCGACCGTGTCGACACGGCCATCGCAGCGGAACAGCGACAGTTCCAGCCGTCGGACGCCTTCGCCGGCGCTGGCGAGATGGCGGGCCAGCGCCACGCTCAGGCGGCGGGCGGCGGCGGCCACGGTGTCGAGGTTTTCGACCGGCTCTGGAAAGGCCAGCCGCACCCGGCGGACCGGCGCCGGCAGGTCGGGCGACAGCGGCTCGGCCGCGCGGCCGAGGGCCTGGTCGAGGCGCTGCGCCACCACCGCGCCGAAGCGGGCGGTGAGGCCGGCACGGGGCAGGGCGGCGAGGACGTCGATGCGGCGCACGCCGAGCCGGCCGAGCGTCTCCGCCACGGCCGCCGGCAGGCGCAGCGCGGCCGGCGGCAGGGCCGCCAGGGCCGCCGCCTCGCCGCCGGAAGCGACGATCGCGGGGGCGCTGCCCGGCGCGAAGCGGGCGAGGCCCCAGGCGGCCCCGGCCGTGCCGGCGATGGCGACACGGGCGTCATGCCCGAGCGCGGCGAGACGGACGACGAGGTCGGCGGCCAGCGCCGCCTCGCCGCCGGCGAGATGGGCGGCGCCGGTGATGTCGAGCCACAGCGCGCCGGCGCCGCCGGCCTCGGGTTCGCCCGCTGCCGTCCACGGCGCATAGCGCTGCGCCCAGCGGGCCAGTTCGGCGGCGCGGCGCGGCGCGGCCAGCGGGTCGAGCGTGCGCGTGGCGAGATCCGGCAGCAGGGCGCGGGCGTCGGCCAGCGCCATGCCCGGGGCGAGGCCCTCGGCCGCCGCCCGCCGGTCGACGGCGGCGAGGCGCAGCGCGTTGCCCTCGCGCGCCGTCAGGACGAACGGGGCGGCCCTGGCCGCGCCCGGTTCAGGCCGAGAGGCGGAGCTGTCCGTGGGTGACGGCAGCGGGCGGGCGCATTCGCTCGCCAGCCAGGGCAGCCAGACGGAGACGACCCGGCGATCCATATGCCTTCTCCAGAATTGTTCTTATTTTGTTCTACGCCTGCGGCGATACTGGCGTCAACGTCCCGTTCGGGCCGTGAGTACCGCCCGCCTGCCGGTCTGCCCCAGGCGGCGAGCCTGACGCCCACCAGTCGATATGGCGAGTCGCGAACATGGTTATGGCGATGGCTGCAAAAGCGAAGAGGGAGCCGGACAGCAAGGCGAGGTCAGGGCTCTGCAACAGAGCGAACAATACCCCGTAGAGGCCTGTCAGTGCCGCCGCCATCAGCCAGATGCGCCGCCCCAACGCGAGCGCGCTGCGGCCATAGGCACAGACAAGCGCAATGGTCGCGACGCTGCTTGTCGCGTAAGCGGCAAGGAAGCCGATCTGCTCGCCCAGCGACAGCAGCAGCAGGAAGAAGACGCACTTGGCGAGGCCGATCATCACGTATTGCGCGGCGTGGACGGCCCGTTGCCCCGTCACCTCGACCACGAACACCGTCAGCAGGGCGAGGCCTACGAAAAACAGGCCGTACTTCATGGCGCGCTGCATCAGCCGGTAGAGGTCGACGGTCTGTACCAGCGTCACTCCGGCGTCAGTCGAACTGACCAACTGTCGCATCTGGGCCGGCTCGATCCGCTGGACGAAGCCGCGGGCGATCTGCGGAACAGACCAGGTCGCCTCGAAGCCGGCATCGCCGACGGTTCGGCTGTTCGGCAGGAAGTCGCCGTCGAAGCCAGGATCGCGCCAGTTCGAGGTGGCGTGGATCATGCTGTCGCGCCCCACCGGTATGAAGGCGAGGCGTTGTGAGCCGGCTACCACGAGCTTCATGACGGCCTTGCCGCCATTGCCGCGCGGATCGCCGATGGTGGCGCCTATGGTGTCGCCGGCGAGGCCGCCCATGCTGGCGACGGCGGCAAGCGCAAGTGCGCTGCCATCCCAACTCGCGACCGGATGCGCGCGCAGGCCGCGCGTGTTGGTCAGCGCGATGGTGAGGGTCGTCTGCTCCCAGAGCGGTGCTTCCTGGTCTGCAAACCGTGCCGTCGCGATGGCGGTCGCGAAGTCGGCGGTCACGTCGATGGTGGCGCTGTAGACGGGAGCGGTGAAGATGCCCTTGTTGCGTAGCTCGGCGTCGATCCGGGCCGTGGCGTTATAGCTATCGGGCAGGAGAATGACTTGGCGACTCCAGACCCGCTGACTGGCGGGATCGGTCGATGCCGACCGGTCCGCGACCGGCACCACGAGAACCGGTCCGACGATGGTCTGGGGGCCACCCCAGGTGTCGGTAATCTCGGCCGCCGCCACCCGACGGTACTCCTCTCGGTCCTCCGTGGTCTTGGAGATGAGGTACAGCGGCAGGCCCATCGCCAGTGTGACGACCAGCACCATGAAGAACCGCGCGCCCCGGCTCGTTGCCGGGCGTTGCCAGATTCGGTTCACATCGATTCCCTCCGAACGTGATCGGAGGATGCTGTGCGCCAAAGGTGACCTTCGTGGGCCGCGATCGCGGCACGCCCGAGGCGAGGTCGTGGCAGTGTCAGGCGACCGCCACGTATCGCCGGTCGGTATGGTTGCCGACATGCACAGAGTAGGTGCGTAGCGGCGGGACCGCAGGGGTGTCGGGGGTTAGGCGCAGGAGGCCCTTCATGGACCGAGCGTCCTCCGCCCATTCGACATCCCAGCTTCCCGGGCGGCCGCCGCGCGCGTGCCGCAAGGCGAGGCGCCAGCGTGGCGCCCCCGGCAGGCGGGCGGGGCAAGCCGGCGCGGACGGCAGCGATGCGATTTCCCACAGCGTCGTCGCGGCCAGCGGGCCGAGGCGCATGGCAGCAGCGCGCGGCAGCACGAGGCCGAGCGTGCCGCCGGCCTCGGCGGCGAGCGTCAGGCGGCGGCTGGCGGTGAGGTCGATGTCGTCAGCCTCGAGGCAGACGGCGGCGACGGAGGACTCGCGCAGCGCCTCCTCGGCGGCCCACAGCAGGCCGGCCGCGTCGGCCACGCGCACCACCAGCAGGTGCTCGCGCCACGGTTCGAGGCCCCAGGCGGCGAGGCCGGGGGCATGCAGGCTCTCGTGGCGGCCGCCGCTGCGCGCGAGCCAGACCACCGGGCCGCCGGTCGTGCGCTGGCGGCGGCCGGCGAGGATGGCGGCGAGGGCCGTGACGGGGCCGCAGGGCGCATCGCCCGGCTCGCCCGCCCGTGCGCCGGCCAGAGCGTGCAGCGCGCCGGTGGCGAGCCCGCCGCCGGGCAGCCAGCTATCGATCGCGTCGATGCCGAAACCGACCGCCGGACGCGCCGCGATGCCGCCGCGGTCGAGCGCTGCCAAGCGACGGCGAAGCTGGTCGAGCACGGCGGGGTCGGCCGGCATGGGAGAGTCCGGGACAGGGCAATTGTTCACTTTTTGTTCTATATTACGCCCACCCGAAAGTCAAGCCGGTCTCAGCCGCCCGGCACCAGCGCGGGCGGGGTGGCGAGGCTGGCGGCCAGCAGAAGGGCGCCGAGCAGCAGGATGGCGAGACCGCCCAGCGTCGCCGCGACGGCACCGGCGCGCGCGAGGTCGAAGCCGACGCGCAGGCCGACCCAGCGGGCGGGAAGGCGGGCGGCGTGGGCGAGGGTGGCGACCACGGCGACGGCGAGGCCGGTGCCGGCGCCCATCGCCAGCGCCGACACGACGCCGGCCCAGACCAGCCCGGCGCTCCACGCGAAGACCAGCACGAGGATGGCGCCGCTGCATGGCCGTGCACCCATGGCCACCACCAGCCCGGCGAGCATGCGCCAGTCGGCTGTCGCCACCGCCGCGGCGGGGGCGATGTGATGGGCGTGATCGTGGCCCGTGTGATCGTCGGGGGCGTGATCGTGCGTGGCGTGATGGTGGTGATGCTCCGCCCCGGCGCGCGCGAACAGCCGGCGTCCGCCGCGCCACGCGAAGACGGCGCCGACGGCCATGACCAGCGCGTAGCTCGCCAGTTCCAGCGCCCGCGCGCCGCCCTCGACCGCCCGCGTGGCCCCCGTGATCAACGCCAGCGCGCCGAGGGTCAGGACGATCGCCACCAGCGCCTGCAGCAGGGCGGCCAGCGCCGCCACCAGCAGGCCGCGGCGCAGCACCCGCTCGTTGGTCAGCACATAGGCCGTCACCACCGCCTTGCCGTGGCCCGGCCCGACCGCGTGCAGTACGCCGTAGACGAAGGACAGCGCGACCAGCGTCGCCGTCGCCGCGGCCGCATGGGTTTCGCCCGCCGCGCGCACCGCCCCGGAAAGCTGCCGCCAGTAGACGGACTGCTCGGCCCGCACCCAGGCGAGCAGGGCGTCGAGGAGGCCGGGGTCGGGGGCCGCCGCCGGCGCGCCCGGCATGCCGAAGGGATGCGCGCCCTGCGCCAGCGCCGTGCCGCAGGCGGCAAGCAGCAGGGCGACGGCGACGCCCGCCTTCAGCGGCATTCGACGGTGACGCTCGCGGCGAACATGGCGCCGATGCCGCCGGTACCGCCGGATGCCCGGAAACTGCCTTCCGACAGGTTCAGCGCCGTCTGCGGCGGCTGCGCTGCCGCGATATCGGTCGTGCAGGTGGCGGCGAGCGGCGTGGCGAGGGCGATGCCGTTCTTCGCCGGCTCGATGGCGACGTAGAAGGACGGATCGTACTGGCGGATGACGAGGCGCTGGCCGTCGGGCAGCAGCGGCGCCGCCAGCGGCAGGCGGAAGGCGACGGCAAGACCCTTGCCGTCCAGCCGCGCCGTGGCCTCTTCGGGCGTGCCGAAACGCTGGTTGTCGGCGATGTCGCCGACCTCCATCCGCGCGACCTCGGTGAAGTAGCGCCACTCCGCGAGATTGGCGAGCATCTGCCGCGCCAGCGTCGCCAGCGCCTCCGCGGTCGGCTTGCCGTCCTTGCCCTTCGGCATGTCGGCGGTGGCATAGGCGCTGTACATCTCGTCGAAGGTCCAGTCGACATCGAGCGCGGCGATCCGTCCCGCGGCGTCGGTGACGACCGCCAGCCTGGCGGCGATCCAGACATGGGGATGCGCCGCGGCCGGCGCGGGCGCCAGCGACACCGCCGCGAGAGCGGCCAGCGCGCCGGCGGCAAGCCTTCCCAACCGATGCCGGGTCTGCCGCGACACGGGACGGGCCTCGTTTCCGTACAGGCTCGGGAGGGGGCCCTCATGGCGAGCCTGGCGAACCATGAGGACTGGCCGTGCCGCTACAGCAGGTTGCGGACTGCGCTGGAGGCCGCGACCTCGCCGCTGTCGGCGTAGGCCTCGTGATTTTCGGCGATCTGGTCGAGTCTGTAGAGGTAGTTCACCATCAGCCCGGCCGACTGCTTCATTCCGCGCGGCGAACGGTCGCCGAGCCAGTTGAGGCGCTCGACGCGGGCGCCGTTGGAAATGTGGAAATGCGCCACCGGGTCGCGCGCCCGCTTCTCGCCGCGCCGGGCGTTGAGCAGGTAGTCGGCGCACAGCCGCGTCAGGGGTGCCTGCAGCGCGCCGGCCAGCAGCGGGTCGCGCGGCCAGTCGGCGCGGTCGAGCAGCGGGCCGAGCGCCACGACATCGGCGGCCTCGCCGTCGTCGCCCGTCGTCGCCTCGGCGATGGCGTTGGCCTCGGCCGGCTCCAGCAGGGTCTCGCCGGCCGCCTCGCGCTCGGCCAGCCAGGCGCGGAAACCCGGGATCGGCGACAGCGTCGAGAAGGTCCGCAGCCTGGGGAAGTCGTGCGACAGATCGTCGACCACCTGCTTGATCAGGAAGCTGCCGAAGCTGACCCCGGCGAGGCCGCGCTGGGCGTTGGAGATCGAATAGAAGATGGCCGTATCGGCCTCCTCCGGGTCGCCGGTCGGCGCGCGCTCGTCGAGCAGCGTCTGGATCGATCCGGCGATGCCATGCACCAGCGCCACCTCGACGAAGATCAGCGGCTCGTCGGGCAGGCTCGGATGCATGAAGGCGTAGCAGCGCCGGTCGGACTCGAGGCGGTTCTTGAGGTCGTCCCACGAACGGATCTCGTGCACCGCCTCGTAGGCGATCAGCTTCTCCAGCAGCGAGGCCGGCGACTGCCAGTCGATGCGGCGGAGCGCGAGGAAGCCGACGTCGAACCACGAGGCCATCAGGTCGCGCAGTTCGCGCTCCACCGGACGCAGCGCGGGCGCTTCGGCCGTGAGGTCGAGCAGATCGGCGCGCAGATCGACCAGAAACTTGATACCGTTCTCCAGACCATTGAATTTCCTGAAGAGTTGCAGGCGCGGCGGTTCGAGGATTTCGCGCAGGCGCTGGATCGCGCGGTCGAGGCTGGGACGGTCGGCCGTGGCCGGCACGGCGGCAATGGCGCCATCGAGATCGGCTCGGTCGACCCCGTAGGATTCCGCCAGCAGGCCGAAGAAGCGCAGCCGGCCCTCGCGGTTGAGATCGAGATAGGTCCGTGCCAGTTCGGCCGCGTTGGCTCGCGCCGTCACCTCGCCGCCGCGGGCGGCGAGGCAGACGTCGATCTTCTGCCGCAGCCGTTCGAGGTCGTCCTCGGGCAGGTCGGGGCGAAGCGCGCCGTTGCGGCGCACGCCGGCGACTTCCATGACGTCGGCCAGCGCACGGCGCAGCACGGTGCGGGTGCGGTCGAACAGGCCGACGGTGACGGTCGTTTCGCTCATGGCGGGCGGACTCTGCCTTTCGCTGGGTGGGGCTGCAAGCGGCGGGCCAGCCGTTCGCGCCTTGTGGGCACTTGTGTCGCACGCGGCACGGGACTCGCTTCCGCCGCCGCGCGGCCTACGATGTAACGAACGGGCGGCGCGCTGGTGCCATCCGGCCATGGCCGGCGGAATGCCGGCGGTGGCGACCATACGCAGGCGGAAGGGGCGAAACGATGGCAGGCAAGCAGTCGGTACTGATCGTCGGGGCGGGCAGCGGCCTGTCGGCGTCGCTGGCCCGCGTCGGCGCGCGCGAGGGCATGGCGGTGACGCTGGCCGCGCGCAACGTCGACAAGCTGGCGGCGCTGGCGCAGGAGACGGGGGCGAAGGCCGTCGCCTGCGACGCCGCCGATCCCGCCGCCGTCGCCCGACTGTTCGCCGAGACCGACCGGGCCGGCACGCCCGACTGGGTCGTCTACAACGCCTCGGGCCGGGCCCGCGGGCCGATCGGCGAGCTGGACCCCGAGGCGGTGCGCCAGGCGGTGACGGTGTCGGCATACGGCGCCTTCCTCGTCGCCCAGCAGGCGGCGACGCGCATGATTGCGCGTGGCTCGGGCTCGATCTTCTTCACTGGCGCCTCGGCCAGCGTGAAGGGTTATGCCCGCTCCTCGGCCTTCGCCATGGGCAAGTTCGCCCAGCGTGGCCTCGCCCAGGCACTCGCCCGCGAACTGGCGCCGCAGAACATCCATGTCGCCCATTTCGTCATCGATGGCGGCATCGGCAAGGCCGGCGACAAGCGTGCCGAGGGCAAGGGCCCGGACGCGCTGCTCGATCCCGACGCCATCGCCGAGACCTATCTGTCGATCCATCGCCAGCACCGCAGCGCCTGGACCTGGGAGGTCGAGTTGCGTCCGTGGGTGGAGAATTTCTAGGCCTCAGGCGCGGCTGCAGGAACCGCCACCGAGGACGCAGAAGCGGGCGCAGTGCGGGTGGTTGAGGGCGACGGCGCCGGTGGCGTCGGCGAGGCGCGGCCCCATCTCGAAGGCTTCGTCATAGGGTAGCAGGGTGCAGGGCAGGACGACCGGCCGGTCGGCGCCCTTGCGCTTCACCACCATGCGCGAGGAGGCGCACATCTGCGCCTCGGGCGCGACGCCGAGGATGCCCCAGCAGGCGGTGGTGATCTCCGGCACGTCGGCGCCGGCGTCCATCTCGGGGAACAGCACGAGGCGCTCTGGGTCGGCCGCGTCGACGGCGATGCCGTTGGCGGCGAACAGCGCGGCATAGCCGGCCCGCAGCGTCGTCTCGCTCTCGCCGCTGAAGGTGCGCCCGGCGACATGCACGGCGAAGCCATGGGCAGCGAGCCAGCGCAGTCCATCGAGCGCCTTCGCCCAGGTGTCCTTGCCGCGCTCGGCCTCGTGGCCGGCCTGCGTGTAGTGGTCGAGCGAGACGCGCAGCACCAGCCGGTCGCCGTGGCGGGCGCGCAGGTCGCGCAGGTCGCGCTCGTGCCGGCGCATCGGCCGCATGGCGTTGGTCAGCACGAGGGCCCGGAAGCCGCGCGCCAGCGTCGCCTCGAGCATGGCGACGATGTCGGGGTTCATGAACGGCTCGCCGCCGGTGAAGCCGATTTCGGTCGTCTCGCGGCCAAGCGTCGTCGCCTCGTCGAGGAAACTCTCGACCTCGGCCGCCGTCAGCCAGGCGAGCCGGTCGTTCCGCGGGCTCGACTCGATGTAGCAGTTTGTGCACGCAATGTTGCAGAGCGTGCCGGTGTTGAACCACAGCGTCGCCAGCCGCACGAGCGGCACCGTCGCCCGCACCTCGCCCTTCGCCGTCACGAAGGGGTTGCGGAACTTCGCCGGGTCGAGCGGAACCTTAGCCTTGCCGCCGTCGCCACCGTCCATCGCCGTCTCTCCCGCCGCCCGGCTCTACCCTACAGGAGTGGCCACACTTGCCGCATCACGTCGCGGTGAGCCTCCCCGGCACAGCGCCTCAGAGCCGCCCGACGAAATCGACGCCCAGTACCGTCGCCCACACCGTGGCGGCGGTGACCGCCAGCGTCGCCAGCGCCGCGACCAGCGCGATGCACAGGGCTAGGCCGTCCTCTTCCAGGTAGGCGAAGGACAGCAGCACGATGACCAGTGCCGGAAACACCTGGCTGAACGGGATCGGCGACAACAGCGTCACGCCGAGCAGCAACAGGACGAAGCCGACGACGCGCTTGGTCGCCTCGAAGGGAGTCGTCCAGCGTGGCCGGATGATCCGTTCCATGCGGCGCAGGCTCGGATTGATCCGAGCTACGAGGCGAGCGAGGCGGCGGGTCGGGATCGGGCGGCGGGCGAGGAAGCGCGGAAAGACCGGCCCCGTGCGCGCCATCATCATCTGGAAGGCAGGGATCGCCAGCAGCACGCCGACGAAGCCCGAGGCCCCTGGCACCAGCGCCACCAGGCCGAGGATCAGCATGACGATGCCGAAGGAGCGTTCGCGCAGGCGGTCGATCAGCCAGGCGAGGCTGACGGTTTCGTCGCGTGCGCCGGCAACCAGCGCATCGAGCACCTGCGAGGTCGGCGCGCGGGCGGGACGATCAGGCAATGGCAATTTCCAGCCCCTCGTCGGTCCGCGCGACTGCTGTGCCGATCGCTTTGCAAAGCCCCACCATGCGGCCGGTTATCGCTTCGAATGTCCTGCCGGTCGCCAGGCTCAACGGCCACGGCCGGGTGCGGACCGGCAGCAGCCGCAGTCGGTACGGACGGCCGTCGACGGTATCGACGAGAAAGACGAACGACCAGTCGTCGTGCAGGAACGGAAAACTCCAGAAACTGCCGAAATTCCAGAAGTTCCAGTAATCGTCGATGAAGTTTCCCGTATCGTAGAGGATGATGCCGTTTCGGTGGACCTCGACGGTATGGAAGACATGCGCCGAATGGCCGTGGACGATGTCGATGCCGCGGTCGATGGCGGCTCGGGCAAAGTCGCGGAAGCGTTGGCGCGGCCTCAGGCGCATGTTCGGGCCCCAGTGCAGCGACAGGACGACCGTCCCGACGCCGTCGCGCCGCAGCGCCACGACCGACGCGGCGATGGCATCGAGCGCGGGCGAGTCCGTTCCCACCACGATGTGGTTGGTGCCCGGCGATGCCGCGGTGGCCGCGAACGACTGCATCTGATCCGTCGCGGCGATCATGCCGACCTTGAGCCCGGGCAGGTCGATGATCGCCGGGGCCGACGCGGCGGCGGAGTCGGCCCCGGCACCGGCATGGCCAATTCCGGCGGAGCCGAGGTGGCGCACTGTGTCCGCCAGACCGGCATGGCCGAAATCGAGGATGTGATTGTTGGCCAGCGACACGCAGCGCACATTGCCGTCTTGCAGCAGGTCCACGGCGGTCGGGTCGGCGCGGAAGTGGAACATTTTCCAGCCGCCGGACCAGCGTTCGTCGCACGTCGTGATCGGGCTTTCGAGGTTCGCCAATACGGCATCGACCCGCCGCAAGGCGGGCAGGACATCGCCCCAGATCCACTCCGTCGGCCGGTCGCGCAAGACCCGGCTGACTTTCCCGCCGAGCATCAGATCACCCAGAAGGGCGAGTGTCGCGGTCGCCGGCATGGCTCGCTCCGGGCTTCGGGCGGCGCCCGACTCTTACGGCAAGGCCTCGCTTTGCGGCGCAAAGACGATCTTTCCCATGCGGCCGCCACGCGCGGCGTGTGCCAGCGCCTCCTTCGCCCGCGAGATGGGGTAGGTGGCTTCGACATCGGCGTGCAGGACGCCGCGCACGATCAGGTCCCGCAGCAGCGCATAGACCTGCTCGCGGTCGTGCTGCGTCGAGTATTCGCGCAGCCACATGGTCAGCCAGAAGCCGCGCAGGCTGACATTGCGGAACACAGTCTGTTCCGGCGGCATGTGGCAGGGTTCGCCGGACAGCAGGCCGTAGTTGACCACTGTGCCGTGCTTCTCCACACAGGCGGCAAGCCGCGCCGTCGCCGCGCCGGCCACGGCGTCGATGGCAAGGCGGACGGGCGCACTGCCGGTTGCCGCCTGCACGCGCGCGGCGAGGTCGGGGCCGTCGACCACCGTCGCATCGCCGCCAAGGCGGGCGAAGAAGTCCTCCATCCCCGTGCGGCGCACGACGTTGACGGTGCGCCAGCCATAGTGCCGGCAAAGCTGGATCAGGTATTGGCCGACCGCCGAATTGGCGGCGTTCTGAATCACCCAGTCACCCGGCTTGAGGTCGACGTAGCGGGTCAGCATCAGGTACGCCGTCGGCGGGTTGGCGAGCAGCATCGAGCATTGCACCGGATCGGCCTCGCGCGGGAAGCCGGCGAGGATGTCGGCGGCCTGCACCGTCACCCGCTGCCGCCAGGTGCCGGCATAGGCCGGCACCAGCACGCGGTCGCCGACCTTGAAGCGCGCCACGTCCGGCCCGGCGGCGGCGATGGTACCGGCGCCCTCCGAGCCGGGCACGGCCGGCAGCTTGAAGGCGACGCCGTACTTGCCCTGCAGCGTGAGCAGGTGCGACGGGTTGATCGCCGCCGCCTCGATGTCGATGGTCACCTCGCCGGGACCGGGTTCGCGCACCTCCTCGACGACGACTTCGGCCACCTCGGTCGGCTCGCCGAAGCGGGCGAACTGCACGGCACGGGTCTTTGAGGGCATGCGCGAGCTCCTGGGCCGTGCGGTCGCCTCGTCCTTCGACAGGCTCAGGATGAGGCGACTTGGTGGTGTCGAGGCGGCCGGTAATGCCGTTACCGTTGGACCGCCCTTCCAGCAGTCCTCATCCTGAGCCTGTCGAAGGATGAGGCGTCGAAGATTGGCGCGCCCACGCCTGCCGGCGCTATGCCTCGACCTGTGGCGTAAACAGGATCTTGCCGTCGCGGCCCGGGGTGATGGCGTGGGCGACCGCTTCCTTCGCCTTCGACAGCGGGTAGGTGGCGGCGACCTCGGCGTGCAGGACGCCGCGCACGACGAGGTCGCGCAGCAGGGCATAGAGCTGGGCGCGCTCGGCGGCGTTGCTCTTTTCGCTCAGCCACTTGTGCATCCAGAAGCCGGTCAGCGTGATCTCGCGGAACACGATGTCGTGCGGCGGCACCTGGCAGGGCTCGCCCGACAGCAGGCCGTAGTTGACCACCGTACCTTTCTGGCCGAGGCACGCGGCGAGGCGCGCCGTGGCGGCGCCGGCCACGGCGTCGATGCCGAGGCCGATATGGGCACCGCCGGTCGCTTCCTTCACCCGCGCGGCGAGGTCCGGGCCGTCGACCAGCACCACGTCGGCGCCGGCGCGCTTCAGCATCGCCTCCGGTCCCTCGCGGCGGACGACGCAGACGGTGCGCCAGCCGAAGTGGTGCGCCAACTCGACGAGGTACTGGCCGGTCGCCGAGTTGGCGGCGTTCTGGATCACCCAGTCGCCCGGAGCGAGGCGCACGTAACGCGTCAGCATCAGATAGGCGGTCGGCGGGTTGGCGTGCAGCATGGCGAGCTGCAGCGGATCGCCACCCGGCGGGAAGCTGACGAGCACGTCGTCGGCCTTGACCAGCGAGCGTTGCCGCCAGCCGCCGGTGCCATGCGGCAGCGACAGCCGGTCGCCGGGGCGGAAGCGCGTCACGCCGGGCCCGACCTCGACCACGGTGCCCAGCGCGTCGTAGCCGGGAATGGCCGGCAGTTTCGGCGGCGCGCCGTATTTTCCCGACAGGGTGAGGATGTGGGACGGCGCGATCGGCGCCGCCTCGATATCGACGATGATTTCGCCCGGGCCGGGATCGGGAATCTCGATCTCGACCAGTTCGACGACATCCGGGGGATGGCCCGTGCGCGAGAACTGCACGGCCTTGCGGCGCGACGGCATGCGGGACCTGCTCGACGAGAGCTACGGGAAACGCGGGTGACGGTGCCTCAGGCGGCGACCTTCACCTTGCCCTGGTCGTTGTCGACCAGCACGGGCGTCTCGTAGATGTCGACCGACGGCTTGTTGCCGTAGAGGTTCACGATGGCCTGCTGCCACGGCGTGCCGTCGGCGTGGAACTTCTCCGCCGCCTCCCTTGTCTCCCAGGTGTAGGCGCCGCCGCCGATGCCGTTCTTCTCGTCGTAGAGGAAGTTCTTGCGGATCAGCCCCGGCACGCCCTGGAAGCGCGGGGCCGCCTTCTTCATGTTTTCGGCCACTTGGGCGCGGCTGGTGCCAGCGGGAACCTTGAACCGGACGAGGACGGTGAACATGGCGCATCTCCGCTATGGGCATGGCCGGCGTCGAGGCTGGCCGCGTATGGTGGAGGCATCATGCGCCAGCGGCCGCGCGCGGACAACGGCGGCGGCGACCCGGCGGGGCAGCGGGGCGGGAACGGGTCATGGGCTGGTGGAACGCGCTGTCGGGCAATCTGCGCGGCATGGTCTGGATGGTCGTGTCCGGGCTCTGCGTGATCGCCATGCACGTCATCATCCGGCACCTCGCCAACGACATACACGCCATCGAACTGGCCTTCTTCCGCAACCTGCTCGGTCTGCCGATCCTGCTGCCCTTCGTGCTGCACCACGGCGTCGGCCTGCTACGCACGACGCGGCTGAAGCTGTACCTGTCGCGCGCAGGCTTCCACTCGGTGGCCATGCTGTCCTTCTACTACGCTCTGACCATCACGCCGCTGGCGATGGCCAACGCCCTGTCCTTCACCGGGCCGCTGTTTGCTGCCGGCCTTGCCATCCTGGTGCTCGGCGAGAAGTTTCACCGCGGTCGCATCACGGCGCTGGTCATCGGCTTTGCCGGCACCATCGTCATCCTGCATCCCGATACGGACGGTGTCGGCCTCGGCGCCGCGCTGGTGCTGGCCTCATCGGCCATCTTCGGCGCGGTCACGGTGGCCACCAAGTCGCTTTCACGTACCGAGCCGACAGTAGCCATCGTCATCTGGCTGTCGCTGCTGCTCATCCCGCTGACCCTGGTGCCGGCGTTGTTCGTGTGGACCTGGCCGACCTGGGAGCAGATGCTCTGGCTGGTCCTGCTCGGGACCGTCGGCACCGGCGCCCAGCTCGCCATCACCGAGGCGCTGCGCGTCGGCGACACTGCCGCGATCATGCCGATCGACTTCTTCAAGCTGATCTGGGCGACCCTGATCGGCTGGGCATTATTCGGCGAGATACCCGACATCTGGGTCGGCATCGGTGGCCTCATCGTCTTCGCCGCCGCCACCGCCGTGGCCCTCGGCGACCGGCGCCGGCGCCCACCGGCGGCGGCCAACGGCGGCGGCTGACAGGCCGGGGTCGGGCGGGCGATACTCGCGGCATGCCGGCGGGCGGGGGCGCCGAGGGCCGGGAGAAGCAATGGCCGCTCCGCCACGCATCGGTGCCGTCGCCACCGCCGTGCCGCCATACCGGCTGGGACAGCAGGAGATCGCGTCGCGCGTGACGGCGCTGTTCGGCGACCGCGTTGCCGACTTCGCGCGCTACCTGCCGGCCTACGCCAACGCCGCCATCGCCACGCGCCACTCCTGCGTCCCGGTCGAATGGTACGGCGAGGCGCACAGCTTCGCCGAGCGCAACGACCTGTTCATCACGCACGCGACGCGGCTGCTGGCCGAGACGGCGGATGGCACCCTGGCGCGCGCCGGCCGTCGCCACGAGGACGTGGACATGCTGGTCGTCGTGTCGACCACGGGCGTCGCCACGCCGTCGCTCGATGCCAGGCTGCTGGAGCAGCGGCCGTTCCGCCGCGACGTCGAACGCACGCCCCTGTTCGGGCTCGGCTGCGCCGGTGGCGTCGGCGGGCTGGCGCGCGCGGCGCGGCTGGCGAAGTCGGCGCCGGGCACGCTGGCGCTGCTGCTCGTCGTCGAGCTGTGCGGCCTGACCTTCCGCCTCGGCGACGCCTCCAAGTCCAATGTCATCGCCACCGCCCTGTTCGGCGACGGCGCCGCCGGCGTGCTGCTGGGCACGGGACTCGATGGCCCCGCCCTCGTCGCATCGGGCGAGTGGACGTGGGAGGATTCGCTCGACGTGATGGGCTGGGAGGTCGGTGACGACGGGCTCGGCGTGCTGTTCTCGCGCGACATCCCGCATCTGGTGCGCTCGCGCCTGCGCGAGGCCGCGGAACGTGCGCTCGCCCGCAACGGCCTGTCGCTGGCCGACATCGGCGGCCATCTCTGCCACCCCGGCGGTGCCAAGGTGATCGACGCGCTGGAGGAGGTGTACGGCCTCGCGCCCGGCGGCATGGGCCATGCCCGCGCGGTGCTGCGCGACTACGGCAACATGTCGGCGGCAACGGTGCTGTTCGTGCTCGCGGCGGCAATGGCGGACGGGCTCCCGGGCCGCCATCTCCTGTCGGCGCTCGGCCCCGGCTTCACGGCCTCCTTCGCCGTGCTGGAGGGGGCGTGAGCGTCCTCCACGCGCTGCTGGCCTTCATCGTCGCGCAGCGGCTCGCCGAACTGCTGTGGGCGGAGCGCAACACGCGGCGTCTGCGAGCGCGGGGCGCGACGGAAGCGGGGGCGGCGCACTATCCCGTCATCGTCGTACTGCACGCCGCATGGCTGGCGGCGCTGGCCGCCTTCATCTCCGACGGCGTGCCGATTGACTGGCCGCTGCTCGCCCTGTTCGTGCTGCTCCAGGCGGCACGGCTGTGGACCATCCTGTCGCTGGGAGAATACTGGACGACCCGAGTGATCACATTGCCCGGGGCACCGCTGGTGCGGCGCGGGCCATACCGTTGGCTCGCCCACCCCAACTACCTGATCGTCGCGGCCGAGATCGTCGTCGTTCCTGCAATCTTCGGCGCGTGGTGGATCGCCGCCATCTTCGGGCTGCTCAATGCGGCGCTGCTCTGCCACCGCATCCGCGTCGAGGAACGCGCGCTGGCGGCTCGCGCCTAGCCGTCCGCCTTACGAGTCGGCCATGTCCTGGATCAGGCCGGCGCAGCGCGAAATGACCGCCGGATCGGGGGTCGCCATGTCGCTGGCGATCGGCGCGAAGCCCATCGCGGCTTCCTCGCGTTCGCGCCAGTTGCGCGAGCCGGCCACATGGTCCGGCACGGTGCCGGACCAGGCCTCGCGCGCCTCGTTGGCGCACACGCGTGCCAGCGCGTTGACCCGGGCATTCCTGACCATGTCGCCCGCCGTCTCGGCCGTGACCACGCTGCCCGACACGAGAGACACCGTGACGGCGACAATGGCGCCACCGAGGGCGCCGATGGCAAAGGACACGACTTCGCGCCGGCGATTGCCTTCGCTCATGTAATCCTCCGATTGTCGTTTGCGTCGGCGCGCGAAAAAAATATCGCCGGCAACAATAGTGCGCCGTCAATGTGGCGACAATGTGATCCTCATCCTAGCGCGCCGCGGCGCGCGCCCCCGCGATCGCCCGCCAGACGCGCTCCGGCGTGAACGGCATGTCGAGATGGCGCACGCCGAGCGGCGCCAGTGCGTCCATCACCGCATTGGCGATGGCCGGCAGCGCGCCGACCGTGCCCGCCTCGCCGGCGCCCTTGAAGCCGAGCGGATTAGTCTTGGCCGGCACCTCGTTGGCCTCGACCTCGAAGGACGGGAAATCGCCGGCGCGAGGCATCGCGTAGTCCATGAAGCTGCCGGTGAGAAGCTGGCCCGAGTCCGGATCGTAAACCATCTGTTCCATCAGCACCTGGCCGGCGCCCTGCACGATGCCGCCATGCACCTGGCCCTTCACCATCAGCGGGTTGAGCATCACGCCGACATCGTCGACGACGATGTAGCGGGCGATCTCGACGCGGCCGGTCTCGGGGTCGATCTCGACCTCGCAGACATGGCAGCCGTTGGGAAAGGTCGGCCCCGGCGGCAGCACCACGGCAGATTCCATGAGCCCCATGTCCATGCCGGACGGCAGCTTGCCGGGAACGAAGCTCGCACGTGCGACCTCCGAGATGGCGAGGCCGCGGTCGGTGCCGGCGACGACGAAGCGGCCGTCGCGGAACTCGACGTCCTCAACGGCGGCTTCCATGAGGTGCGCCGCCATGGCCTTGCCACGCGCCACCAGCTTCTCGGCGGCGCGCACCAGCGCGGCGCCACCGACGCTCACCGAGCGCGAGCCGAAGGTGCCGCGGCCGTGCGCGATCTGGTCGGTATCGCCGTAGACCACGCGCACGCCCGTCGGATCGACGCCGAGCAGTTCGTGGATGATCTGCGCGAAGCCGGTCTCGTGTCCCTGGCCGTGGCTGTGCGTGCCCATCAGCAGGGTGACGGCGCCGCTGGGATCGAAGCGGATCTCGGCGCCTTCCTCGTTGGGCACGGGGAGGGGGCCGCCGGCGATCTCGATGACGTTGGCGATACCCTGTCCGGCCAGCCGCCCGCGCGTCACTGCCGCCTCGCGCCGCCTCGCGAAGCCGGTGCGGTCGGCGATGGCGAGGGCGCGGTCCATGTTGGCCTCGAACTCGCCGCTGTCGTAGGTGAACACGAAGCCCGTGTTCCACGGCTCCTTGATGGCCGGGATGGTGTTCCTGCGCCGCAGTTCGGCGGGATCGATCCCGAGATCGCGCGCCGCCTGGTCGATGACGCGCTCGATGGCGTAGCTCGCCTCCGGCCGCCCGGCGCCGCGATAGGCGGCGGTGGGCACGGTGTTGGTGAACGCACCGGTAACCTCGACGTGGATCGCCGGCGTTGTGTAGACGCCGGCGAGGCCGCCGAGGTTGTTGGTCGGAGAGTGCGGCCCGGCGATCGACAGGTAGGCGCCGAGATTGGCAGCCGTGCGGACGCGCAGCGCGAGAAAGCGGTGGTCGGCGTCGAGCGCGAGTTCCGCCGTCGAGACGTTGTCGCGGGCATGGAAGTCGGCGGTGAGCAGGTCGGCGCGCGAGGCCCGCCAGCGCACCGGCCGGCCCAGCTCACGCGCCGCCCACAGCACGAGGCCGTATTCCGGCACGGGCGCCCCACGCTGGCCGAAGCCGCCGCCGAGATCCGGCGAGACGACGCGCACGCGGTTGGCCGGAACCTTGAGAATGTAGTCGGCGAGTTCCGCCCGCAGCAGGTGCGGTGTCTGCACGCCGGCGTGGATCGTGTAGCGGTCCTCGATCGGGTCATGCAGGCCGACAGCGCCACGCGTTTCCATCGGGCAGGCCGAGACGCGGCTGACGACGAAGTCGACGCGCGCCACATGCGCGGCGCGGGCGAAGCCGGCCTCGACCTTCTCGCGGTTGCCGAGGTTGAAGACGAAGGATTCGTTGCCGGGCACCTCCGGCCAGATCTGCGGTGCGCCGGGTGCCAGCGCGGCCGTGGCCTCGGTCACGGCGGGCAGGGGTTCCCACTCGATCGCCACCAGTTCGGCGGCATCCTCGGCCTGGGCCTGCGTCTCGGCGACGACGGCGGCGACGGCATCGCCGACGAAGCGGGCGTGGCCGACGGCGAGCAGGCGGTAGGGCGGCTCGAAGTTGGGCTTGCCGTCGCGCGTCTGTCGCTTGACGCGGCAGGACAGGGTGCCGAAGCCGGCCGCCACGGCGTCCTCGCCGGTGTAGACCGCGAGCACGCCCGGCGCCGCGCGCGCCGCCGTCGTGTCGATGGCTGCGATACGGGCGAAGGCGTGTGGTGATCGCACGACCACGAGATGCGTCTCGCCGGGTACCTTGATGTCGGCCGTGTAGCGTCCGCGGCCGCGCAGCAGGCGCGGATCCTCATAGCGCGGCACGGACGCGCCGATCCCCAATTCACGCACGATCGGAATCTCCTCCCGTCGGAGCCGACGGCGTTTCGCAGCCTCATTCCGGTTGCTTCGCCGTTCACAGGATTGTCGGCACCGGTGTCCCGGCGCACGGCGAATTCATAACCCGGCGCGGGGTAGCTGCGTAGCGTTGATTGGCCCACGGTGCCCGCGCGCGACGGTTGTGGCTTTGACTGCTGGCGGCATGGGCGTGGTGCCCCGGTGGGCATCCATCTCGGTTGCATGCTGCCCCGATTGCGCTTTGGCATCCTGCCGACTGCCGCTACACTCGTCCTAGAAATATCACGGAGAACCGTGCGCCTAGTTAAACGAGAAGTCTGGGAGGACGAAACAATGCGCTTTTCAGTGTGGGTTGCCGCGTCGCTGGCGGCCGTTGCGATGGCCGCTCCGGCGGCTGCCGAGCCGGTCAAGATCCGGATCGGCTGGAACCAGGCCCCCGGCCATATGGCCTCGATGACCTGGCACGACCCCAAGGCGCCGTACCTGAAGAACTACGGCAAGACCTACATCGCCGAGCCGCTGCGCTTCCAGGGCACAGGCCACCAGGTGACGGCCATCGCGGCCGACCAGGTCGACATCGCCGCCGTCTCGGTGGGCGGTCTCGTGGCGATGGTGAAGAACGCCGGCGTACACGCGCAGGCGATCGCCGACGTGCTGAGCGATCCGTGCGACGGCAAGGCGTTCACGCAGCCGTTCTATGCGCGCAAGGACTCAGGCATCAACACGCTGGCCGACCTGAAGGGCAAGCGCATCGCCATCAACTCGCGCGGCTCCGCCCACGACATGATGGTCGCCGGCGCCCTGCGCCAGGGCAAGGTCGCCGACGCCGACGTGACGCGCGTCGAGATGCAGTTCGGCGCCATGGTGCCGTTCCTCAAGGAAGGCAAGGTCGATGTCGGCGGCTACCTGCCGCAGTTCGTGCCGGCGGTGGCCAGCGACCCGAACCTCAAGCTGCTGTTCACCTCGTGCGACTCGCTGGGGCCGACCGCGACGGTCATCCTCGTGGCGAAGAAGGACTTCATCGCCAAGAACCGCGCCGCGCTGGTCGACATGATGGCCGATCACATGGCCGCCGTGCGCTGGTTCTACGATCCGAAGAACCGCGACAAGATGATCCAGACGGTCGTCGATGTGACCAAGGGCAAGCCCGAGGACTTCAAGGACTACGTCTTCACCGACGCAGACTTCTACCGCAACCGCGACCTCTTCATCGATCCGAAGACGATCCAGAACACCATCGACAAGTCCGCCGAACTGGGCGCCATCAAGGAAGGCCTGACGATCATGCCGGAGTATGTCGACATGACCGTCATCGCCGACGCCAAGAAGAAGCTCGAAGGCAAGATGTAGCGGCGTGCGCCGGCCGTTTCCGCGGGAACGGCCGGCGCCCCCGTCTCGTTGGGTTCGTCGAGAGGAGCGTCGCGTACGCCATGGCGGTCACGAACATCACCATCGAACAGGTTTCGCACACCTACCGGCCGCCGAAGCGCGAGCCGGTCGTTGCGCTCGCCGACGTTTCGCTCGAGGTCAAGGACAAGGAGTTCGTCGCCCTGCTGGGCCCGTCGGGCTGCGGCAAGAGCACGCTGCTCTACATGATCGGCGGCTTCCTGCCGATCGAGGACGGGCGCATACGCGTCGGCGACGCGCCGGTGATCGGCCCGGGGCCGGAACGTGGCATCGTCTTCCAGCATTTCGCGCTGTTTCCCTGGAAGACCGTCAAGGACAATGTCCTCTACGGGCTGGAAAAGGCGCGGCTGCCCAAGGCCGAGCGCGAGCAGCGCGCCCAGTACTGCATCGACATGGTGCAGCTCACCGGCTTCGAGAACAGCTTTCCCTCGCAGCTGTCGGGCGGCATGAAGCAGCGTGCGGCGATCGCCCGCACGCTGGCGGTCGACCCGGCGATCCTGCTGATGGACGAGCCGTTCGGCGCGCTCGACGCGCAGACGCGCACGCTGATGCAGGACGAATTGCGTTCGATCATGCGGCAGACGCCGAAGACGGTGATCTTCGTCACGCATGACGTGCAGGAAGCGGTGCGTCTCGCCGACCGGGTCGCCGTCATGTCGCGCCGGCCGGGGCGCATCAAGGAAGTCGTCGATCTGCCGGGCCGGCGCGACGAAGGCTTCACCAGATCGGCGGCCTTCCTGGAAATGGTCGAATACCTGTGGGGTCTCATTCGCGAGGAAGCGTCCGACGCCGTCACGGAGCACTGACCATGAGCGCCAGCTTCATAGGAACGTCGATCCGCTATCTGCCGATCCTGCTGATCGCCATCGTCTGGGAATTGCTGCCGGCGCTCGGTATCGTCTCCGAAACGCTGCTGCCGCCGATGACGACGATCGCCGCCGATTTCTTCCGCATGCTGGGCGATGCGGAGATTTATCAGCACGCCGGATCGTCGCTCTTCCGCGCGTTGTCGGGCCTCGCCATCGCCATCGTCTTCGGCGTCGCGGCCGGTGTCCTGATGGCGTGGTACCGGCCGGTGCGGGTGGTGCTCAACCCGATCGTGCAGCTCTTCTACCCCATGCCCAAGTCGGCCCTGATCCCGGTGATGATCATCTGGCTCGGCATTGGCTCGGCCTCGAAGATCGTGCTGATCTTCCTCGGCTGCATGCTGCCGGTCATCATCAGTGCCTACAACGGCGCGCGCGGTGTCGAGCAGGTCTACGTCTGGTCGGCGCGCTCGCTCGGCGCAAAGCCGCGCGAAGTGCTGTGGGAGATCGTGCTGCCGGCGGCCATGCCGCAGATCCTCAACGGCATCCGCACGTCGCTCGCCATCTGCTTCGTGCTGCTGGTGTCGTCTGAACTGCTGATCTCGCAGCAGGGCCTCGGCTACCTGATCGGCATCCTCGGCGACAACGGCATCTATCCGGCGATGTTCGCGGTCATCTTCATGGTCGTCGCCATGGGCTTCTTCGCCGACCGCATCTATCTGTTCGTCAGCAAGCGGGTGCTGTCATGGCTCGAGTAGACGAGGCCGCCCGCGTCGTCGCCGCACGGGCCGCGGAGCCGCGCCTGCTGGCGAATGCGGGCGAGATCGCGCTCAAGGGCCTGACCAGTCTCGGCTCCATCGTCGTCCTGCTGGTGGCGTGGGAACTGCTGGCCCGCTCGGGCACGTTCACGCCGTTCCTGCTGCCGAAGTTCACCGCCGTGGTCGAGCGAATCGCCACTGACATGGCGAGCGGCCTGTGGTTCGCCAGCATCGGCGAGACGCTGTACCGCGCCATCGTCGGTTTCCTCTGCGCCGTGGTGGTCGGCGTGCCGCTGGGCATCCTGATGGCCCGGCGGATGTCGATTCGCTGGTTCTTCGATCCGGTCGTCTCGGTCGGCTTTCCGGCGCCAAAGATCGCCTTCCTGCCGATCTTCATCCTCTGGTTCGACCTGTTCGACACCTCGAAGATCCTGATGATCGCCTTCAACGCGATCTTCCCCATCGTCGCTGCGACCTGGGCCGGTACCTTCACCGTCGACAAGCATTTCATCTGGTCGGCCCGCTCGCTCGGTGCCTCGGAGCGCGAATTGCTCAACGAGGTCATCCTGCCGGCCGCCTCGCCGCAGATCCTGACCGGGCTGCAGATCGCCCTGCCGATCTCCCTCATCGTCGCCATCGTTGTGGAGTTCCTGATGGGCGGCAACGGGCTCGGCGGCATGATGATCGAGGCCCAGCGCTTCGGCGATTCGACCGGCGTCTTCGCCGGCATCGTATCCATTGCCTGCGCCGGCATGATCCTGATCAAGACGCTGGAATACATCCGGCGGCGCCTGCTGTCGTGGCATCCGGAGACCGAGGCGGCGACGGCCTGACGCCGGTTTCGGCCCGCGAGACAATCCGCGAGTGAGGCGGCATGGCGCGTCGCGGCCTGCTAGGCTGCGACCGGCGCTGCCGAGGAGGATGGGATGTCGCTCAAGCTCGTCGAGAAGACAAGGGAACTCACGCCCGATCTGCCGATGGCGAAGTGGGATGTGCTGGTCGACGACGACCGCACCCGCATCACGCAGTTCGTGCTGCAGCCGGGCGAGCAGGTCGGCTGGCACCGTCACGAGTACGACTACGTCACCATCCAGCAGTCGCACGGCACCCTGCACATCGACGCCTCGGATGGCCGCTCCTTCGACATCCACTACCAGCCCGGCAAGGCGGTGTCGGTGAAGGCGCCCTTCGAGCACAACGCCATCAACACCGGCGACGTCGAGATCCGCGTGCTGGAGATCGAATACAAGACCTAGCCGGCGGCGGGGAGGCACGGTGAACGACAGCACGGGGAGCAACCTCTTCCGTTCCGAGGTGCGCGAGGGCATGCGCATCGACTGGGACGTGCCGCTCGAGATGGACGACGGCAACGTGCTGCGGGCCAACGTCTACCGGCCGGACGCACCGGGCCGTTATCCCGTCATCCTGTCGCACGGGCCCTACGGCAAGGACCTCGCCTGGCAGGACGGCTATTCGAGCACCTGGAAGCTGTTCTCCGAGGCGCACCCCGAGGCGCTGGCGGCCTCGTCCAACATCCACCAGTCGTGGGAGACGGTGGACCCCGAGCTGTGGGTGGCGGACGGCTATGTCTGCATCCGCGTCGACAGCCGTGGCGCCGGCCGCTCGCCGGGCCTTCTCGAACTGCGCGACAGGCGCGAGATCGCCGACTTCGCCGCCTGCATCGAATGGGCGGCCGCGCAGCCCTGGTCGAACGGCAAGGTCGGCCTCAACGGCATTTCCTACTACGCCATCGCGCAGTGGTTCGTCGCCGCGCTGGCGCCGAAGGGCCTCGCCGCCATGTGCGCCTGGGAGGGCTCGAACGACTACTACCGGGAATCGACGCACCAGGGCGGCATCCTCTGCACCTTCGCCACCAACTGGTACGACCGGCAGGTCAAGTCGGTGCAGCATGGGTACGGCACGCGCGGCCGCAAGAGCCGCGTGCACGGCGAATGGGTCGGCGGGCCGGAGACGCTGAGCGACGAGGAGCTGGCGCGCAACCGCGTTGACCTCGGCCGCGAGGTCCGCACCCGGCCGCTCATCGACGACTGGTACCGCGAACGCATCGCCGACATGTCGAAGGTGAGGACGCCGTTCCTCTCGGCCGCCAACTGGGGCGGGCAGGGGCTGCATCCGCGCGGCAACTTCAACGCCTTCATGCACGCCGCTACGCCAGACAAGTGGCTGGAGGCGCACGGCCTCGAACACTGGACAGAGTTCTACACGCCGTATGGCGTCGAACTGCAGAAGCGCTTTTTCGGCCATTTCCTCAAGGGCGAGGACACCGGCTGGGACCGGCAGCCGCGCGTGCAGCTCAAGGTGCGCCACGCCGACGAGACCTTCGTCGTGCGCGGCGAGGACGAGTGGCCGCTGGCCCGCACGCAGTGGACGAAGGTCTTTCTCGATCCGGCCCACATGGCGCTGGGCGCCGCGCCGCCGGCCGCGGCGGCCAGCCATGCCTATGACGGCTTCGGCGACGGCGCGACCTTCCTGCTGCCGCCGTGGGAGCGGGAGGTCGAACTGACCGGCCCGATGGCGGCAAAGCTGTTCGTCTCCTCGGCCACCGAGGACGCCGACCTGTTCCTCGTCGTCCGCCTGTTCGCGCCGGACCTGCGCGAGGTGACGTTCAAGGGCACCATCGACCCGCACACGCCGCTGGCGCAGGGCTGGCTGCGCGCCTCGCACCGCAAGCTCGACCCGGCCCGCAGCACGCCATGGCAGCCCTGGCACACCCATGACGAGGTGTGGAAGCTGACGCCGGGCCAGATCTACGAACTCGACATCGAGATCTGGCCGACCTGCATCGTCGTGCCGCCGGGCTGGCGCATCGGCCTCACCGTGCGCGGCAAGGACTATGTCTGGCCTGGCGCCGAAACGGGCGGCCCGACCCTCAACAACTTCGCCAAGCCGCTGACCGGCTGCGGCCCCTTCCTGCACGACGACCCCGAGGACCGTCCGGAAGCGGTGTTCGGCGGCAAGGTGATGCTGCACGCCGGCCCGCGCCACCCCTCCCACCTGCTCCTGCCGGTGGTGCCGCCAAAGGGGTAGGGCGGGCAGGGCGCGGTGGATCGCCGGCCTTGCTTTTCCGGGCTTCAAGGGCTATCTCCCGCCCCGCACGGTGCCGGTTCGCCGGGATCGTGACTTCACACGCGGAAGTGCGGCCGGACGGGGAGACATCCCGCATCGGCCGCTCCGGTGTCCGGCGACGGACCGATCTTCCGCGGAGGCTCAACCGGAAAAGGACCGACGCCCCATGGCGCTCCCGACGTTCACCATGCGTCAGCTCCTCGAAGCTGGCGTGCATTTCGGCCACCACACCCGCCGCTGGAACCCGCGCATGGCGCCGTATCTCTACGGCGTGCGCAACGGCATCCACATCATCGACCTGCAGCAGACCGTGCCGATGCTCTATGCGGCCCTGCAGCAGGTGCGCGACGTCGCCGCCGGCGGCGGCCGCGTGCTGTTCGTCGGCACCAAGCGGGCGGCCAGCGAGATCGTGGCGACCTCGGCCCAGCAGTGCGGCCAGCACTTCGTCAACCACCGCTGGCTCGGCGGCATGCTGACCAACTGGAAGACCATTTCGCAGTCGATCCGCACGCTCAAGACGCTCGACGAGCAGATCATGGGCGAGGCCGGCGCCGGCCTCACCAAGAAGGAACTGCTCAACATGACGCGCTGGCGCGACAAGCTGCAGCTTGCGCTGGGCGGCATCCGCGAGATGGGCGGTCGGCCCGACCTGATCGTCGTCATCGACACCAACAAGGAAGAGATCGCCATCCAGGAGGCCGTGAAGCTCGGCATCCCGGTCGTCGCGGTCTGCGATTCGAACTCCAACCCGCAGGGGGTCAATTTCCCCATTCCGGGCAATGACGACGCCATGCGCGCCATCCAGCTCTACTGCGACCTGTTCTCGGCCGCCGTCCTCGACGGCCTGCAGGCGGAACTGGCGGCGACGGGCGCCGACCTTGGCGAGGCCGAGGCGCCGGCGGCCGAGACGCTCGGCGAGGCGGCACCGGCCGAGGCTGCCGCGGAGGAGCCCGCCGCGACCATGGCCGAGGCGGCCGGAGAGGTCACCGGCTCGGCCGCGGCGTAGGCCGTCATTATTCTGTCATTGCAAAGCATTAGTCGGATATCCGAAGACGGAGAACGAGCATGGCTGAGATTACCGCCGCAGCCGTGAAGGAGCTGCGCGAGCGGTCCGGCGCGGGCATGATGGACTGCAAGAAGGCGCTGGAGGCCACCAACGGCGACGCCGAGGCGGCGTTCGACCACCTGCGCAAGCTGGGTCAGGCAGCGGCGGCCAAGAAGGCCACCCGCGCCGCCGCCGAGGGCCTCGTCGCGGTACGCGCCGAGGGGCCGAAGGGCGTCCTCGTGGAGGTCAATTCCGAGACCGACTTCGTCGCCCGCAACGAGACTTTCCAGGGCTTCGTCGACACCGTCGCCGGGCTCGCCCTCAAGGTCGACGGCGACGTCGAGAAGCTGCGCGCGATGGCCTATCCGGGCAGCGGCCGCACGGTCGCCGACGAGGTGGCAGCGCTGGTCGGCTCGATCGGCGAAAACATCAACCTGCGCCGTTCGACCGCGCTGGCTGTCAAGGAAGGCGTCGTCGCCGGCTACGTGCACAACCAGGTCGTGCCCGGGATGGGCAAGATCGGCGTGCTGGTCGGCCTCGAATCCGCCGGCAACGCCGACAAGCTCGGCGCGCTCGGCCGGCAGATCGCCATGCACGTCGCCGCCGCCCAGCCGCAATTCGTCTCGGTCGACAAGGTCGACCAGGCCTCGCTGGAGCGCGAGCGCGCGGTGCTGACCGAGCAGGCGCGCGCCTCCGGCCGCCCCGAAGAGATCATCGCCAAGATGGTCGAGGGGCGGCTGCGCAAGTACTACGAGGATGTGGTGCTGCTTGAGCAGGTGTGGGTGATCGACGGCGAGACGCGCGTCTCGAAGGTCATCGAGCAGGCGGCGAAGGACGTCGGCGCGCCGGTGAGGCTCACCGGCTTCGTGCGCTTCCTCGTCGGCGAGGGCGTCGATCGCCGCAGCGACGATTTCGCGGCCGAGGTGGCCCGCCTGACCGCCTGAGCCGGATGCCGCCGGGCGCCTTGCCCGGCGGCGAATCGGCTATCATGCCGTGTTGCTGTTGCCCGCAACGCCCGCCACGGGGCGCACCATGCCTGCCGAGCCGTCCTACCGCCGCGTTCTGCTGAAGATCTCCGGCGAAGTGCTTATGGGCGGCCGCGAATTCGGCCTCGACCCGGCAACCGTGAAACAGGTGGCCGGCGACGTGAAGGCGGTCGCCGCGCTGGGCGTGCAGGTCTGCCTCGTGATCGGCGGCGGCAACATCTTCCGCGGCATATCGGGCGCCGCCGAAGGCATGGAGCGGGCGAGCGCCGATTACATGGGCATGCTCGCTACGGTCATCAATTCGCTGGCCCTGCAGAACGCCCTGGAGGCGGCGGGGGTGACGACCCGCGTGCTGTCGGCCATCCCCATGCAGACGGTGTGCGAGCCCTATATCCGCCGCCGCGCCATGCGGCACCTCGAGAAGGGCCGGGTGGTGATCTTCGCCGCCGGCACGGGCAACCCCTACTTCACGACGGACACGGCGGCGGCGCTGCGCGCCTCGGAGATGGACTGCGACTGCCTGATGAAGGGCACCAAGGTCGACGGCGTCTACAGCGCCGACCCGATGAAGGATCCGGCGGCCGTGCGCTTCGAGCGGCTGAGCCACCACGAGGTGCTCACCCGCGACCTCAAGGTGATGGATGCGGCCGCGATAACGCTTTGCCGCGAAAACGACATACCGATACTGGTCTTTTCGATACAGAATGCGGGGGAGGCGGCCCGCGTGCTGCAAGGCAAGGGCCGCTTCACCCTCGTCGGAGGGAACGGACATGGCTGAAACGGCGACCGACGTGAAGCGCCGCATGGACGGCGCGATCGAGGCCCTGCGCCGGGAGTTCGGCGGGCTGCGGACGGGGCGCGCTTCGGCGGCGCTGCTGGAGCCGGTGAGCGTCTCGGCCTACGGCCAGGACATGCCGCTGACCCAGGTGGCGACGATCAACGTGCCCGAGCCGCGCATGATCGCCGTGCAGGTGTGGGACAAGGGCAACGTCAAGGCCGTCGAGAAGGCCATCCGCGAGTCCGCGCTCGGCCTCAATCCGCAGGTCGACGGCCAGCTCGTGCGCGTGCCGATCCCCGAACTGTCGCAGGAACGCCGCACCGAGCTGTCCAAGGTGGCGCACAAATATGCCGAGCAGGCCCGCATCGCCGTGCGCAACGTGCGGCGCGACGGCATGGATGCCCTCAAGCGTCAGGAGCGCGACGGTGACATCTCGCAGGACATCCAGCGCGGGCGCAGCGACGAGATCCAGAAGCTGACGGACGCCCATATCGCCAGGATCGACGAGCTGCTGGCGGCCAAGGAAAAAGAAATCATGCAGGTGTGAGCGGTCAGGGGGCGTTCCGGGGCATGCACGAGTCATCGGCCGCGATCGGGGACCGCCGTCCGCCGGTCCATGTGGCGATCATCATGGACGGCAACGGGCGCTGGGCCCGGGCGCGCGGCCTGCCGCGGGCGGCCGGCCACCGCGAGGGCGCCAAGACCGTGCGCCGCATCGTCGAGGCGGCGTCGGATATCGGCATCCGCTGGCTGACCCTGTACGGCTTCAGCGCCGAGAACTGGAAGCGGCCGGCCGGCGAGATCGCCGACCTGATGGGGCTGCTGCGCCGTTACCTGCGCAGCGAGATCGCCGAACTCCACCGCAACAACATCCGCTTCCGCGTCATCGGCCGGCGCGAGGACCTGTCGACCGACATCGTCCGCCTCATCGAGACCGGCGAGGCCGAGACGGCCGGCAATACCGGCATGACCCTGACCATGGCGCTGTCCTACGGCAGCCGGCAGGAGCTTACCGAGGCGGTCCGCAGTATCGCCCAGCGCGTCGCCGACGGCACCATCGACCCGGCGCGCATCGACGACGACACCGTCGGCGCCCATCTCATGACGCGGGGCATTCCCGACCCCGACCTGCTGATCCGCACCTCCGGCGAACTGCGCATCAGCAACTTCCTGCTGTGGCAACTCGCCTATACCGAGCTGGTGTTCACCGAGGTACTGTGGCCGGACTTCGAACGCAGCCACCTTGAGGATGCCGTGCGCGAGTTCAACCGTCGCGACCGGCGTTTCGGCGGCGCCGCGGTGGGGTAGGCGGTCCCTGCGATCGGGTTGCCGGCGCGCGGGTCGCGACGCCCCGGCGGCAGCGGAGAAAGCATGGCGAGCGGTCATTCCGGTACGGTGCCACTGCCCAATATCGTCGTCCGCACGCTGACGGCGGCGGTCGTCGCGCCGCTGACGCTGGCGGCGGCGTGGCAGGGCGGCGCCGTCTTCGCGGCGCTCGTCGTGGCCGTGGCGCTCAAGGCGGCGCACGAATGGACACGGCTGCACGGCGGCGGCTGGCATGACGGCCAGCCCGCGGTCTTCGCCGCCGCCCCGGCGGCGGCCGTCGCCGCGCTGATGGCCGGCGGCGCCGCGGCCTTGGCGACCGTCCTTGCCCTGGCGGCGGCGGTGGCGCTGTGGGCCATCGCGGCCGGCCGTCCCCGGGCGCGCTGGTCGGCGGCCGGCATCCTGCTGCTCGGCCTCGCCACCACGGCGCTGCTCGATCTCAGGCTGTCCGGCCCGGCCGGTCTCGCCGCGACCGTCTGGCTGCTGCTGGCGATCTGGGCCGCCGATATCGGCGCCTACCTCGCCGGCCGTGCCATCGGCGGCCCCCTGCTGGCGCCGCGCATCAGCCCGCGCAAGACCTGGGCCGGTGTCGGCGGCGGCGTGGCCGCGGCCGGCATCGTCGGCGCGGCCGTCGCACAACTCCTCGGGGGCGGGGCGGAGGATGTGGTCCTGCTTGCGCTCCTTGCCGCCGTGCTCGCGCCGGTCGGTCAGGCCGGCGACCTGCTGATGTCGCTCGCCAAGCGCGCCTACGGCGTCAAGGACTATGGCGCGGTGCTGCCAGGACATGGCGGCGTCCTCGACCGCATCGACTCCCTGCTGCTGGTGGCGCCGGTCGCCGCGCTGCTGGCGCGCCTGTGGCCCGGCCTCGTCACGGGGCTGGCGGCATGAGCCTCGCCCGCACCCGTCCGGCCGACGCGCCGGCGCCGCGCACCGTCACTGTGCTCGGGGCGACCGGGTCGGTCGGCCGCAACACCCTCGATCTCGTCGCCCGCAATCCGGACGCGTTCGCCGTCGAGGCGCTGACGGCGTGGCGCGACGTGGCGGGCCTGGCCGAACTGGCGGTGCGCTTCAGGCCGCGTCTGGCCGTGATCGGCGATGCCGCCTGCCATTCTGCCCTCCGGGCGGCCCTGTCGGGCACCGGCATCGCCACGGCGGCAGGCCCGGCGGCGCTGATCGAGGCCGCGGCGCGGCCGGCCGAACTGGTCATGGCGGCGATTGTCGGCAGCGCCGGTCTCGCGCCGACGCTGGCCGCGGTGCGCCGCGGCGCCGTCGTCGCGCTCGCCAACAAGGAGTGCCTGGTCTCGGCCGGCGACACCATGCTTGCCGAGGTGCGCCGCTGCGGGGCCACCCTGCTGCCGGTCGATTCCGAGCATAATGCCATCTTCCAGGTGTTCGACGCGGCGCAGCCCGACAGCGTCGAGAAGCTCATCCTGACCGCCTCCGGCGGGCCTTTCCGCACCTTCACGCGGGAGCAGATGGCGGCGGTCACGCCGGCCCAGGCGGTGGCGCATCCCAACTGGTCGATGGGCGCCAAGATCTCGGTCGATTCCGCGACCATGATGAACAAGGGCCTCGAACTCATAGAGGCCGCGCGGCTGTTCCCGGTGCCGTCATCGGCGATCGAGATCCTCGTGCATCCCCAGTCGGTGATCCATTCGATGGTCGCCTATGTCGACGGCTCGGTGCTGGCCCAGCTCGGCGCGCCGGACATGCGGACGCCGATCGCGCATGCACTCGCCTGGCCCCGGCGCATGGTCGCGCCGTCGCCCCGACTGGACCTCGCCTCGATCGGTAGCCTGACCTTCGAACCGCCTGATCCAGAACGTTTTCCTGCCTTGAGGCTGGCACGCGAAGCGCTAGCTGCGGGGCGCGGAGCGCCGGCGGTCCTCAACGCCGCCAACGAGGTCGCGGTGGCGGGCTTCCTCGCCGGCCGGGTGGGCTTCCTCGCCATCGCCGGGATCGTCGAGGTCACGCTCGAGGCCTTGGGTGCGCCCGCCGCGGCGAATCTCGACGAGGTTTTCGCAATCGACGCAGCGGCCCGCCGGCACGCGGACGGTCTTGTCGCGGCCGCTGGCTGACGCCACCTGTGGACGGCCGGCCGGAACCCGGCCGGCACGGCGAACGGAGACGACATGGGCGGCATAGTCGAGACGGTCTTCTGGTTCCTGGTCGTGCTGACGCCGATCGTCTTCGTCCACGAACTCGGCCACTACTGGGTGGCGCGACGCTGCGGCGTGCGGGTGGAGGTCTTCTCCGTCGGCTTCGGCCGCGAGATCGTCGGCTGGACCGACCGGGCGGGGACGCGCTGGAAGATATCGCTGCTGCCGTTCGGCGGCTACGTGCGGATGTTCGGCCAGAGCGATACCGGCGCCGACGACCGGGCGGAGGACCTGACCGCCGACGAACGCAAGGTATCCTTCGTCGGCAAGTCTTTGCCGGCCCGCGCCGCCATCGTCGCCGCCGGGCCGCTGGCCAACCTCGTCTTCGCCGTCCTCGTATTCGCCGTGCTGTTCGGCGCCTTCGGCCAGCCCTTCACGCCGGCGCTGGTGACCGAGGTGGCCCCCGACTCGCCGGCGGCGAGCGCCGGCCTCGAGCCGGGCGACCGCTTCGTCACCGTCGCCGGCAGTTCGGTCGCGCGCTTCGAGGAGGTGCAGCGTATCGTGCGCCTGCATCCGGGACTGCCCATCGACGTCGTCGTCGAGCGCGACGGCCGCGAGATCACGCTGCCGGTCACGCCCCGGTCGGTCCGCGAGCCCGACGGGATGGGCGGCGAGCAGTCGGTCGGGGTTCTCGGCGTGCGCGGCACGGCCCGCGAGTTCGTCCGGCACGCGCCGCCGGAGGCGGTCTGGCAGGCCGTGCGCGAAACCGGCCGGCTGATCGCGCTGACGGTCACGGCCGTGGGCCAGATGGTCTCGGGCGACCGCGGCACGGACGAGCTGGGCGGGCCGGTACGGATCGCGCAGATGTCGGGTACGGCCGCCGATGCCGGCATCGCGACCCTGATCGTCTTTGCCGCCTTCCTCTCCATCAACCTGGGGCTCATCAACCTGTTGCCGGTCCCCATGCTCGACGGCGGCCACCTGATGTTCTACGCATGGGAGGCGGTCGCGGGCCGTCCGCCGGCCGAGCGGCTGCAGGACATCGGCGTCAAAATCGGGCTGGCTCTGGTGTTGGCGCTCATGGTATTCGCCACGGTCAACGATCTGGTTAGGTTGCCGATGGTTCGGCAACTAGTTGGCCTGATTGGCTAATCTGCCGTCGTTACCGGCAGCGTACAGGGGGATCGCGGTGCCCGCAGGGCGTTGGCGTGGGCGCGTACTGGCGGCGGTCCTGGTGGCCGCCGCGCCGCTGTCTGTGCCGGTCGCGGCGCAGGCGCAGTCGAACCTCATCGCGCAGGGCAGCGGCACGATCGAGGAGATCCGCGTCGCCGGTACGCAGCGCATCGATCCGACGACCGTCGTCTCCTACCTCGAGGTCAAGCCGGGCGACGGCTTCGACAGCAGCCGCATCGATGCCTCGCTGAAGAGCCTCTTCGCCACCGGGCTGTTCGCCGACGTGACGCTCCGCCGCGAGGGCCGCACGCTGATTGTGCAGGTGGTCGAGAACCCGATCATCAACCGCATCGCCTTCGAGGGTAACAGCCGTCTCGAAGCCGACACGCTGACCCAGGAAGTGTCGCTGCGCCCGCGCGTCGTCTATACGCGCACCAAGGTCCAGTCGGACGTTCAGCGCATCCTGGAACTCTATCGCCGGTCGGGGCGTTTCGCCGCCACGGTCGAGCCGAAGGTGATCCAGTTGCCGGAGAACCGCGTCGACCTCGTGTTCGAGATCGACGAGGGGCCGGCCACGGGCATCCGCAAGATCAGCTTCATCGGCAACCACGAATTCTCCGACGGTTCGCTGCGCGACGTGGTGAAGACCATCGAGTCGGCGTGGTGGAACATCTTCAATTCGAACGACACCTACGATCCCGACCGGTTGGCGTTCGACCGCGAACTGCTGCGCCGGCACTACCTCAAGGAAGGCTACGCCGACTTTCGTGTGGCGTCGGCGGTGGCGGAACTGACCCGCGACCGCGAGGATTTCATCGTCACCTTCACCGTCGACGAGGGACAGCGCTACCGCTTCGGCAAGCTCGACGTCTCGACGTCGATGAAGGAAGTCGATCCCGAGATTCTGCGCGGGCTGATCGTCTCATCGCCGGGCGAATGGTACAATGCCAGCGAGGTCGAGAAGACCATCGAGTCGATCAGCGACGTGCTGGGTTCGCGCGGCTTCGCCTTCGTCGAGGTACGGCCGCGGGTCGAGCGCGACCGCGCCAACCAGACGATCGCTGTCACCTATGACATCCGGCAGGGGCCGCGCGTCTACATCGAGCGCATCAACGTCACCGGCAACCTGCGCACGCTGGACTCGGTGATCCGCCGCGAATTCGACGTCGTGGAAGGTGACGCCTTCAACAGCTCGCGCATCCGCAAGGCGCGCGAGCGCCTCAACAATCTCGGCTATTTCAGCCGCGTCGACGTGCAGAACGCTCCGGGCAGCGCACCCGACCGGGCGACGGTCAACGTCGAGGTCGAGGAAAAGTCGACCGGCGAACTGTCGATCGGCGCCGGTTACTCCAGCACGGCCGGCGCGCTCGCCGACATCTCGCTGCGCGAACGCAATCTGCTTGGCCGTGGCCAGGACCTTCAGGTCGGCCTGACCCTGGCGCAGCGCCAGCAGCAGGTCGATCTGAGCTTTACCGAGCCGTACTTCCTCGACAAGAAGCTCACCGCCGGCTTCGACCTCTACCATCGCCTCAGCGACTTCCAGCGCCAGAGTTCCTTCGATGAGCGGCGGACGGGCGGCGCGCTGCGCGCCGGCTACCAGATGGCGCCTCAGACCCGCCACAATGTTCGCTATACCCTTGTCGAGGAAGAGATTCGCGATGTCGACGTGTTCGCGTCTCCCTACGTCAAGGCGCAGGAAGGCGAGACGCTGACGTCGATGGTCGGCAACGAGATCAGCTACGACGACCTCGACAATCGCTTCAATCCGACCGATGGCACGTTCGCCAAGGCTGGCGTCGATCTGGCGGGGTTCGGCGGAACAATCCGATTCGTGCGTAACATCGTGAGCGGCGGCTACTACGTGCCGGTGTTCGGCACATCGCTGGTCGCGGCCGTTTCGGGCGAGGCAGGCTGGATGACCGGCATTGGCCAGGATACGCGCATCAGCAACCGCTTCTTCGTCGGTGGCGACTCCCTGCGCGGCTTCAAGACGGCCGGCGTTGGCCCGCGTGACGCAGCCACAGAAGACTCGCTCGGCGGCACGCGCTTCGCCACCGGCACGACGGAGCTGATCTTCCCGTTGGGACTGCCGGAAGAATTCAACATCAATGGTAGCGTCTTTTCGGACTTCGGCACGTTGACGGAAAGCGACGAGAGCGGACCCAATATCGTCGACGATCCTTCACTGCGCGCGTCGCTCGGCGCGGGCATCTCGTGGCGGTCGCCGTTCGGGCCGGTGCGTGTGGACTATGCGCTGCCGATCGCCCGCGAGGACTACGACCAGACGGAGGCCCTCCGTTTCAGCTTCGGAACGCGGTTCTGACCATGCCTCTACGCCGCAGCACGCTCATCTCGTTTCTCGCCGTGGCCATGGTTACGGCAGGGCCGTCGATTGCCCAGCAGCAGCAACCGCAGCGTCAGGCGCCGGCGGCACCTGCGGCACAGGCCAGGGCCCTGCCGGCGCCGATCATCGGCATCATCGATGTCGAGGCGATCCTGCGCGAGGCGTCGGCCGTCAAGTCCGTGCGCGCTCAGCTCGAGACGATCTCCGGCAAGATGCAGGAGGATCTCAACAAGGAAGAGGACCGCCTGCGCGCCCGGGAGACCGAACTGCAGCAGCAGCGCGCGTTGCTGACGCCGGAAGTGTTCGCCCAGAAGCGTCAGGAGTTCCAGCGCGACGCGCTGGCCTTCCAGCAGCGCGCCCGCAATGCGCGGCAGATCGTCGACCAGGGTTTTCGCGAGGCCATGGGGCGCATCGAGCTGGTGCTGCTCGATGAGGTCAGCAAGCTGGCCGAAGAGCGTGGCATCAATCTCGTCCTGCGTCGCAACCAGGTGGCGGTCGCGCGCGAGGAGTACGACATCTCCGCCGCCGCGCTCGAACGCCTGAACAAGCGCCAGCCCGACGTCAAGCTGACGCTGGAGCAGGGGCCTCGTCCCGGCGCGCAGCAGGGTCAGCCGCAGCAAGGCCAGCCACAGCGCCAGCAGCAACAGCCGCAGCAACAGCAGCCGCGGCGTTAGGCGCGCCCGGGCCATGGCGGATCCCCGCTTCTTCACCAATCGCGGGCCGTTCACCCTCGCCGCCATCGCGAAGATCGCGGAGGCCGACCCCGGTCCCGGCGCCGACCCGGATCTGCAGCTCGACGACGTCGCCGCGCTCGACGTCGCCGGGCCGCGCGAACTGAGCTTCATCGCCGACCGGCGCTGGCTCCCCCAGCTTGCCGGTAGCCGCGCGGGAGCCTGCATCATGGCGCCGGAATTCGCCGCCCGGGCGCCGGCCGGCATGGCCCTGCTACTGAGCAAGCGGCCGCACCGCGCATGGGCGCTCGCCGCCGCGGCGTTCTACCCGGACGAACGGCCGGCGCCCGGCGTATCGCCGCATGCCATCGTCGACCCGAGCGTTCGTCTCGGGCCCGACTGCCACGTTGCTCCGCTGGCGGTGATCGAGGCCGGCGCGACGCTGGGCGCGCGCGTGCGTGTCGGAGCCGGGGCGGTGATCGGCAGGGGTGTCACGGTCGGCGACGACAGTGTGGTCGGCGCCAATGCCTCGCTCGGTTACTGTGACATCGGCGCCCGCGTGAACCTGCATCCCGGCGTGCGCATCGGCACGCGAGGCTTCGGCTTCGACATGGATCCGTCGGGCTATACGGACGTGCCCCAGCTTGGCCGCGTGGTCATAGGCGACGACGTCGAGGTCGGCGCCAATTCGACCATCGACCGTGGCGCGGCCGGCGACACGGTGATCGGCCGGGGCAGCAAGATTGATAATCTGGTACAAATCGGGCACAACGTTCGCATGGGTGAAGGCTGCGTGGTGGTTGCCCAGGCCGGTGTTGCCGGGAGTACGATACTGGAGCATCACGTCGTTCTGGCAGCCCAGTCGGGCGTGGCCGGGCACCTGCGCATCGCGGCGGGAACCCAGCTCGCGGCTCAGAGCGGCATCATGCGCGACACCGAGCCGGGCGCTCGGCTGGCGGGGGCACCGGCGATACCGGCGAAGGAATATTTCCGCCAGCAGGCCGTCCTCGCCCGGCTGTCGAAGCGCAAGGAGGGCGAGTAGCGTGGGGGAGGGTGCGACGGCCACCATGAACGCCGAGATCAGGGAAGTAAGGCCGCTCGCGACAACGGCGTCGCATGCCGATGTCCTGCGGATCATGGAGTTGATCCCGCACCGGCCGCCGTTCCTGCTGGTCGATGAGGTGCGCGACATTGTCGTCGACGCCAGCGCGGTCGGCATCAAGAGCGTCACGATCAACGAGCCGTTCTTCCAGGGCCATTTTCCGTCGCGCCCCGTGATGCCCGGCGTGCTTATCGTCGAGGCCATGGCGCAGACGGCCGCCGTCCTTGTCGTCGAGACGCTCGGCGAGGCGGCGCGGCGCAAGCTCGTCTATTTCATGAGCATCGAGGGCGCGCGCTTCCGCAAGCCGGTCGTCCCCGGCAATCGGCTGGAACTGCGCGTCGTGAAGCAGCGCCAGCGCGGCGCGGTATGGAAATTCGGCGGCGAGGCATACGTCGACGGCCAGCTCGTGGCCGAGGCGACCTATACCGCCATGATCATGGACGATTGAGCCCCCGATGGCAGACATCCATCCGACGGCCGTGGTCGCGGCCGGCGCGCGCATCGGTGCGCGCGTCACGGTCGGTCCCTATTGCGTCATCGGGCCGGATGTGGTGCTCGGCGACGATGTGACCCTCAAGAGCCATGTCGTCGTGGACGGCCACACCAGCATCGGTGAAGGCTCGACGGTATTTCCCTTCGCGTCGCTCGGCACGCAGCCGCAGGACCTGAAGTTCAAGGGCGAGCCGTCGCGCCTCGAGATCGGCAAGCGCAATTCTATCCGCGAGCACGCGACGATGAATCCCGGCACCGCCGGCGGCGGCATGCTGACGCGCACCGGCGACGATTGTCTGCTGATGATCGGCATCCATGTCGCCCACGACTGCCACCTTGGCAATCACGTCATCATGGCCAACAACGCGACGCTCGGCGGCCATGTCCACATCGGCGACTGGGCCTTCATCGGCGGCCTAGCCGCCATCCACCAGTTCGTCCGCATCGGCGCCCATGCCATCGTCGGCGGCATGTCCGGCGTCGAGAACGACATCATCCCCTATGGCTCCGCCTTCGGCGACCGGGCCCGCCTGCGCGGCCTTAATCTCGTCGGGCTGCAGCGGCGCAACTTCTCGCGCGACGACATCCATACGCTGCGTACCGCCTACCGCCTGATGTTCGCCCAGGAAGGCACGCTGGCGGAACGCCTCGCCGACGTCGAGGAACTGTATCGCGACAATGCGGTGGTGATGGAGATCGTCGAGTTCATCCGCGGCGAGTCCTCACGCTCGATCCTGCAGCCCAAGGGACCGAATGGCGCCTAGGCTCGGCATCGTCGCCGGCGGCGGCCCGCTGCCGGGCCAGCTCGTCGCGGCCTGCCGACGGACCGGTCGCGAAGCCTTCGTACTGGCGCTCGAGGGTTTCACCGACCCCGCCAACCTCGTCGACGTTCCGCATGAATGGGTGCGCCTCGGCGCCGCCGGCAAGGCGATCGCCGCGTTGCATCGGGCCGGTGTCGAGGAAGTGGTGCTGGCCGGGCCGGTGCGCCGGCCGACGCTCGCCGACCTGCGGCCGGACCTGCGGGCCATGCGCTTCCTCGCCCGTGGCGTGCTCAACCGCGGCGATGACGGCCTGCTGCGCGCCATCGTCCGCGTTCTCGAGGACGAGGAGGGCTTTCGCGTCATCGGCGCCGGCGACGTGGCCGGCGACCTGCTGCCGGCGCCGGGCCTGCTTGGCCGGCATGCACCCGACGACGAGGCGCGCCAGGATGTGAGGCTCGGGGTAGCTGTCGTGCGTGCCGTCGGCCGGCTCGACATCGGCCAGGCGGCGGTCGTCCAGCAGGGCCTCGTGCTCGGCATCGAGGCTGCCGAAGGCACGGCGCGGCTGCTGGCGCGCTGCGGAGAGCTGCGCCGGCCGGGTCGCGGCGGCGTGCTCGTGAAGCTCGCCAAGCCGGGGCAGGAACGACGCGCCGACCTGCCGACGGTCGGCGCCGACACCGCGACGCAGGCTGCGGCGGCCGGTCTGGCGGGCATCGCCATCGGCGCCGGCGGCACGCAGGTTCTCCAGCGCGAGCGGCTGGTCGCCTCGGCGGACGAGGCCGGGCTGTTTGTCTGGGCGTTCGACCCGGCGGAATTTCCCGAGGTCGACGGGCAGGGCCGGTGAGCGCGCCGCCGCTGCATGTCTATCTCGTCGCGGGCGAGCCGTCCGGCGACGCGCTCGGCGCCCGCCTCATGGCGGCGCTGCGTGCACGCACGAACGGCGAGGTGCGCTTCTCCGGCCTCGGTGGGCCGCAGATGGTCGAGGCCGGCCTCGTCAGTCTCTTCGACTACGGCGAACTGGCGGTGATGGGCGTCTTCGAGATCCTGCCGCGCGCCGTCGCCCTGCTGCGCCGCATGCGCGAGGTCGCCGACGACATTGCTGGCAAGCGGCCGGACGTCATCGTGACGATCGACGTGCCGGCCTTCGCCTTCGGCGTGGCAAAGCGTCTGCCCGATCATGCGGTGCCGCGCGTGCATTACGGCGCGCCGACGATCTGGGCGTGGCGGCCGTGGCGCGTGCACAAGTACAAGCGCGCCTTCGACCACATCCTCGCCGTCTTTCCCTTCGAGCCGCCGCATTTCCATCGGCATGGTCTGGCCTGCACCTTCGTCGGCCATGCCGTGCTCGACGGCGGCGCCGACCGCGGCGACGGGCCGGGGTTCCGCCACCGCCATGGCATCCCACCCGAAGCGAAGGTCGTCTGCGTGCTGCCGGGCAGCCGACGCGGCGAGGTCGAGCGGCTGGTGCGCCGCTTCGGCGGTGCCGTCGATGCGCTGGCGCGTCGACGGCCCGGCCTCGTCGCCGTCGTCCCCACCGTACCCAATGTCGCGGCCCTGGTTCGTGTCGCGGCCGAGCGCTGGCGGACGCCGGCCGTGATCGTCGCCACGCCGGCCGAGCGGCACGACGCCATGGCGGCATCGGACGTCGCGCTCGCCGCCTCGGGCACGGTCGGGCTGGAGCTGGCCATGGCGACCGTGCCGGCGGCCATCGCCTATCGCGTCGCGCCGCTGACGGCGCTGGCGCTGTGGCTGCTGCTCAAGGTGCCCTATGTCAGCTCGACCAACCTGATCGTCGGCCGCAAGGTGCTGCCCGAATTCCTCCAGGACGACGTGCGGCCCGAGCCGATGGCCGAGGCGCTCGACGCCATGCTCGACGACGGACCGCGGCGGGCGGAAATCGCCGCGGCGCAGCGCGAGGCGATGGACGCGCTGGGACGCGGCGGCCCGAGCCCCAGCGATCGCGCCGCCGGCGTGATCCTCGATATAATCGGCGAGTGGCGGGCCGTCGGGCGGCCGGCCGACGGCGGCGGGAGGCGGTGATGGCGGACGGTGCGGGACAGGGCGGGGGACGGTTGCTGCACACGATGATCCGGGTGCTCGACCTCGATCGCTCGCTGGCGTTTTACACGGGCCAGCTCGGCATGCGGCTGCTGCGGCGCAGCGACTACGAGGGCGGCCGCTTCACCAACTGCTTCGTCGGCTACGAGGACGAGGCGCAGGGGCATGTCCTCGAACTCACCTGGAACTGGGACCAGAAAGAGCCCTACGCGCAGGGCGACGCCTGGGGCCATTTCGCGCTAGGCGTCGGCGACATCTACGCGACCTGCGACGCGCTCGCCCGGTCGGGGGTGAAGATCACCCGCCCGCCGGGACCGATGAAGCATGGAACGACCGTGATCGCCTTCATCGAGGATCCGGACGGCCACAAGATCGAGCTGATCGAGCGCAAGTGAGGCATTGATGAGCGCGGCGCCCCGCCCGCCGGCCTTCGATCCGATGAGCATCGAGGGCGGCGTCAACACCGGCTATCCCGAGCCCTTCCGCGCGCTGGTCGCCGGCCGCTACAAGCGGCGCCTGGGCGACGCGCACGGTCTTACGAACTTCGGCGTCAACATGGTGACGCTGGCGCCCGGCGGCCGCTCGGCGGCGCGCCACTGGCACACGCGGCAGGACGAGTTCGTCTACATTGTCGCGGGCGAGATCACCCTGGTCACGGACGCGGGCGAGCAGGTACTGGGTCCGGGCATGGCCGCGTGCTTTCCGGCCGGCCGGCAGGACGCCCACGTGCTCGTCAACAACACGGCGACGCCGGCCCATTACCTCGAAGTCGGCGACCGCACGGACGGCGACGAGGTCGAATACCCCGACGACGACCTCGCCCGCCGCATGATCGACGGCAAGCCGGCGTTCTGCCGCAAGGACGGCACGCCGTACTGAGACGCGACGTGGTGGTCAGGCCATCAGCAACACTGCCGCCAGCGCGGCTATCGACAGCCCCGCCAGGGTCACGGCAAATGCCCGCCAGCGACGCTCGGGCCGCGGATTGTCGTTGGCGGCCGCGGGCAGGCGGTGGCGTCGTCGCTGGAGTTGCGTCACGGCCGGCACCGTGTCGCCGGCCACGTGGCCGGGAAAGCGGCGGTGCCGGCGCGGCGCCATGCGGCCTCAGCCCCGCTTGTCGAGCGGCACGAAGGCGCGGGAATCGGCGCCGGTGTAGAGCTGGCGCGGACGGCCGATGCGCTGGCCCGGGTCCTCGATCATCTCCTTCCACTGGGCGATCCAGCCGACGGTGCGCGCGATGGCGAAGATCACCGTGAACATGCTGGTCGGGAAGCCCATCGCCCGCAGGATGATGCCCGAATAGAAGTCGACGTTGGGGAACAGCTTGCGCTCGACGAAGTAGTCGTCCTCCAGCGCGATCTTCTCGAGCTGCATGGCGAGGTCGAGCAGCGGCTCGTCGCGCTTGCCGAGCACCTCCAGCACCTCGTGCGCCGACTTGCGCAGGACGGCGGCGCGCGGGTCGTAGTTCTTGTAGACGCGGTGGCCGAAGCCCATCAGGCGGAACGGGTCGTCCTTGTCCTTGGCGCGGGCCAGGTACTCCTTGATGTTCGCTGCCGAGCCGATCTGCTCCAGCATCTCGACCACGGCCTGGTTGGCGCCGCCATGCGCCGGCCCCCACAGCGTCGCGACGCCCGCCGAAATGCAGGCGAACGGGTTGGCGCCCGACGAGCCGGCGAGGCGTACCGTCGAGGTCGAGGCATTCTGCTCGTGGTCGGCGTGCAGGATCAGGATCAGGTCCATGGCGCGGACCACGGCCGGGTCGACCTTGAAGTCCTCCGCCGGCACGGCAAAGGTCATGTACAGGAAGTTCTCGGCGTAGCTGCGGTCGTTGCGCGGATACACGAAGGGTTGGCCGACAGAGTACTTGTAGGCCATGGCGCCTATCGTCGGCACCTTGGCGATCAGGCGGTGCGAGGCGATCAGTCGCTGGCGCGGATCGTTGATGTCGGTCGAGTCGTGATAGAACGCCGACATCGCGCCGATGACGCCGATCATGATCGCCATCGGGTGCGCATCGCGGCGGAAGCCGCGGAAGAGGAACTGCAACTGCTCGTGGATCATCGTGTGGTTCGTGATCGTGCGCACGAACTCGTCCTTCTGCTTCACGGTCGGCAGCTCGCCGTGCAGCAGCAGGTAACAGACCTCGAGATAGTCGCTCTTGGCCGCCAGATCCTCGATGGCGTAGCCGCCATGGCGCAGGATGCCTTCCTCGCCGTCGATGTAGGTGATCGTCGAGTCGCAGCTTGCCGTCGAGTTGTAGCTGGGATCGTAGGTGAACATGCCTGTCTCGGCGTACAGCTTGCGCACGTCGATGACCTTGGGCCCGACGGTGCCGGTCAGCACCGGCAGCTCGACCTTCTTGTTGTCCACGATCAGCGTGACGGTCTCGCCGGACTTGCTGTCGCTCATACCCGATCCTCGCGACTGGGGCTTCCTGACTGCCGGCCGGCAACCATCCGGCGGGCTCGACACTCTACTTTCCGTGCCGCCCGTGGGCAATCAGCCCGTGTGCACTGCAGCAAGGCGGGCCATGGCCTCGTCCCGGCCAAGCACCGCCATCACCTCGAAAATGCCCGGCGAGACGGTCGATCCCGTCAACGCGGCGCGGAGCGGCTGCGCCACGTCGCCCAGCTTGACACCTTCGGCTCCGGCAAGGCTGCGAACCGCCTCTTCCAGCGACTTTTCCTGCCAGTCGGGCAGCGCATCGAGCGCCGCCCGAAGGCGTCCGAGCCGGGCCCGCGCCTCGGGCGTCAGCAACTTCGTCGCCCGCTCGTCGAACGGCAATGGTGCTGTGCGGCAGTAGAACAGCGCAGCCGCAGCAAGCTCGACCAGAGTCTTCACCCGCTGCTTCAGCCCGTTCATGCCGGCGAGCAGCCGCTCCCGCCCGGTGGCGTCGACCGGATGGCCGAGATCCTTTTCCAGTTGCGGCACGATCAGGTCGACCAGCCGGGCGTCCTCGGCGACGCGCAGCCAGTGGCCGTTGAGGTTGTCGAGACGGTCGCGGTCGAACCGTGCCGGCGAACGTCCCACGGCTTCCAGCTCGAACCATTCGATGGCCTGCATGGTCGAGATGATTTCGTCGTCGCCGTGCGCCCAGCCGAGGCGCAGCAGGTAGTTGCGCATCGCCTCCGGCAGGTAGCCGTCGTCGCGGTAGGCCTCCAGCCCGACCGCGCCGTGGCGCTTCGACAGCTTGGCGCCGTCGGCGCCATGGATCAGCGGGATATGGGCGAACGACGGTGCGTTCCAGCCGCAGGCCTGCCACAGGTGATACTGACGGAAGGCGTTGTTGAGATGATCGTCGCCGCGGATGACATGGGTCACGCCCATGTCGTGGTCGTCGACGACGACGGCCAGCATGTAGGTCGGTGTGCCGTCGGCGCGTAGCAGCACGAAGTCGTCGAGCTGGGCGTTGTCGACCGTCACCTCGCCCTGCACGGCGTCGGCGATGACCGTGCGGCCCTCCTGCGGCATGCGGATGCGGACGACGGGTTCGACCCCGGCCGGTGCCTCGGCCGGGTCGCGGTCGCGCCAGGTGCCGTCGTAGCGCATCGGCCGGCCTTCGGCGCGGGCGCGCTCGCGCATCGCCGTCAGTTCCTCGGGCGTCGACCAGCAGCGATAGGCCCGGCCGTCGGCGAGGAGCTGCCGCGCGACCTCGGCATGGCGCGCCTCGTTGCGCGACTGGAAGACCGTCTCGCCGTCCCAGTCGAGGCCGAGCCAGGCCATGCCGTCGAGAATGGCGTCGATGGCCGCCTGGGTCGACCGGGCGCGGTCGGTGTCCTCGATGCGCAGGCGGAACTGGCCGCCGTGGTGGCGGGCGAACAGCCAGTTGAACAGCGCCGTGCGCGCGCCGCCGATATGCAGGAAGCCGGTGGGCGAGGGGGCGAAGCGGGCGACGACGGGCATGGGGGGATAGGTCGCGTGGGGGCCGGGGCGGCCCCTTTAGCACAGCGGCGGGGAAGGCCAAACCGTAGCGGCCGCGCCGGCCATGGTTGGTGGTGTCGGTGGCGCCCTATACTCGCTGCGGACCGGGAGAAGGGCGCATGACGAGCCTCGCGGCGGGCGCGGCGGGCAGGACGGCGGGCATGCCGGCGTGGTCGCGGCGTCTGCGCGCGTGGCTCGCCGCCACGCTGCTGGCCGAACGCGAGCGCTGGGTGCTGTGGCTGCCGGTCGGGCTCGGCGCCGGCATCGCCGGCTATTTCGTCCTTCCCGCCGAGCCGGGCTGGTGGATCGGCCCGCTGGCACTCGCCGTGACCGCGCTCCTTGCCGTCGTCCTGTGGCGCAGACCCCCGGCAGCACTGGCGATGCTGGCGGCGGCGACCGTTGCCGCGGGTTTCGCCGCCGCGCAGTGGCGCGCCGGCGATGTCGCCGCGCCCGTGCTGGAACGGGAAGTGCGCGCCGGCCTGGCCGGGCGCGTGGTGTCCATCGAGCCCGATGACGGCGGCCGCCGCCTCGTCATTGCGGTCGAACGTATCGGCCGCCTGCCGGCCGCCGCATTGCCGCGGCTCGTCCGCGTCACGACGGGCGCCGAACCGCCGCTGGATGCCGGCGACCGCATCGACGTGTTCGCCGCCCTGCGGCCGCCGCCGGCGCCCGCCGCGCCCGGCGCCTACGACTTCCAGCGCCGGGCCTGGTTCGAGGGCATTGGCGGCGTCGGGTTCACGATGGGGCGGCCGAAGCTCGTCGAGCGCGCGGCGGCAAGCGGGCCGGCCCTCTGGCTCGACGACCTGCGGACCACTGTCCATGCCCGCATCGTCGCGGCGGTGCCGGGCGCAGCGGGCGCCGTCGCGTCGGCCCTGATCACTGGTCTGCGCGGCGCCATTCCGGAGGAGACGGTGGTGGCGATGCGCGATTCCGGCCTCGCGCATCTGCTGGCGATCTCCGGGCTGCATCTTGGCCTCGTCGCCGGCCTCGTCTTCCTCGTCGTGCGCGGCGGTCTTGCGCTGGTGCCGGCGGTGGCGCTGCGCCGGCCGATCAAGAAGTGGGCGGCGGTGGCGGCCCTCATTGCCGGCGCCGCCTACCTGCTGCTGGCCGGCGCGCCGGTGCCGACCCAGCGGGCCTGGCTCATGCTGGCCCTCGTCTGCGCCGCCGTCCTCGCCGACCGCGCGGCGATCTCGATGCGCCTCGTCGCCTGGGCGGCGACGGCGATCCTGCTGCTGCGGCCCGAAAGTCTGCTCGGCGCCAGTTTCCAGATGTCGTTCGCCGCCGTGGTCGCCCTGGTCGCCGCATGGGAGGCGTTGGGCGCACGCTTTGTGCGCGGCGGCGATGCCGGGCCGTTGCTGCGCCTCGCGCGCTATGCCGGCGGCGTGGCGCTGACCAGCCTCGTGGCGGGCCTCGCGACAACGCCGTTCGCGCTCTACCACTTCGACCGGCTGGTGCTGTACGGGCTTGCCGCCAACATGGTCGCGGTGCCGGTCACGGCGATGTGGATCATGCCTCTGGGCATTGCCGCCCTGCTACTGATGCCGTTCGGTGGCGAGGCGCTGACACTGGTGCCGATGGGCTGGGGCATCGATGTCGTCCGGGTGACGGCGGCCGCCGTCGCCGGCTGGCCGGGCGCGGTGGCGCTGGTGCCGGCGATGCCGGTCTGGGGACTGGGGATCATCGCCCTCGGCGGGCTGTGGCTCGTGCTGTGGACGCGCCGCTGGCGGTTCGGCGGCATCGCCGTCGCGGCGGCGGGGCTCGCCACGGTCTTTCTGACGGATCCGGCCGACGTGCTGGTCGACGGCGACGGCGGCTTGATGGCCGTGCGCGCGGCCGATGGCGGCTATCACGTCTCGGGCCGGCGCGACGCCTTCACGCGGGACGTCTGGCTGCGTCGCGCCGGTAGCGCGGCGTGGACACCGTTCCCGCGGGGCACCTCGCACGACGGCCGGCTCACCTGCGATGGCGAGGGCTGCCTCTATACCGCCGCGGACGGCACCGTGGTCGCACTGGTGTCGAGCGGCACGGCGCTGGCGGAGGATTGCCGCGTCGCCGCCGTCGTGGTCGCAACGGTCGCCGTGCGCGGCCGTTGCCCTTCGGCGGTCGCGGTGATCGATCGCCGCGACCTGTGGCGCGAGGGCGGCCATGCGGTGTGGCTCGGCGGCCCGCTCCGGATCGAAACCGTCAACGGCGGCCGGGGCGATCGTCCCTGGGTTTCTCCCGGCCGGTGAAAACGACGGCGAGGTTGCGGTTGCCGGGGCATCCGCATGCCGCGACACTCGGGCGACCGTGGCCTGCGGAATTCCGCGCGAGCGAGGTAAGCAAACATGCCGGTTACAACGAAATACATCTACTTCGCCCAGATGGACGTGACGCCCGAGAAGGAGGCGCTGTTCAACGAGGTCTACGACGTCGAGCACATCCCGGCGCTGCTGAAGGTTCCCGGCGTGCGCGCCATCTGGCGCGGCAAGGCCGAGGACTTCGCGATGTTCATGGGCGGCGAGAAGCGGGAGATCGGCGTCGGCGACAACCCGACCTACCTCGCGGCCTACGAGATCGACAGCCCGGACGTGCTGCTGAGCAAGGAATGGGCCGAGGCCGTCGAGGTCGGCCGCTGGCCGACGCAGGTGCGACCGTTCTGCAGCAACCGCAAGCAGGTGATGCGCAAGATCGTCGCCAGCAGCTAGCCGGCTTAGCGTGGTGTGTCGCCCGCCAGCGTGATGCGGTGCATGATGCGGCGGTAGCCGTGGTAGTCGTTGATCGGGTTGTGCTGGGCGCAGCGGTTGTCCCAGAAGGCCAGCGAGCCCGGCTGCCAGGCGAAGCGGCAGGTGAATTCCGGCTTCACCTGATGGCGATGGAGGAAGGCCAGCAGCGGCGCACTTTCCTCCTCGCTCATGTCCCTGAAACGCGCCGTGTGGGCGGTGTTGACGTAGAGCGCCTTGCGGCCGGTCTCAGGGTGCGTGCGGACGACGGGGTGCTCGGCGACGTAGTCCTTGCGCGCCTCGCTCGTGCCGCTGTCCTTGATGCGGTCTTCACGCGTGCGGCTGACATCGGCCTTGGCCGAGCTGTTGACGGCGACGAGGCCGTCGAGCAGGCGCTTCATGCCGTCCGACAGCGTCTCCCAGGCGAGGTACTGGTTGGCGAACAGCGTGTCGCCGCCGAAGGGCGGCACCTCGCGGGCGAGCAGCATGGTGCCCATCGGCGGCTGCAGCAGGTAGGCCGTATCGGAGTGCCAGATGCCGCCGAAATTGACCTTCTCGTGCTCGAGCTTGGCGACCGTGATGATCTCGGGGAAGCCGTCGATGCCTTTTACGAAGGGATACTCGACGGGCTGGCCGAACTGCCGGGCCAGCGCGAGAAACTGCTCGGCCGTCAGGTTCTGGTCGCGGAAGAAGATGACGAGGTGGTCGAGAAAAGCCTGACGCACCGCCTTCACGATCGCGGGGTCGAGGGGACGTGACAGGTCGATGCCGTGGATTTCGGCGCCGATCGCGCCGGCGATCGGGCGGACCTCGATGGCATGCGTGTGCGGTGCGTTCACGCCCGACCTCCGGTGCCGAGCCGGGCGACAGCGTCGCCCGGCATTTTCACGATTGCGAATTATGTTTCGGCATCGCGAAGAAGGCAAGCGAACACCGCCCGCGCCATCGCCGGGCGGGCGGTGCCGTCCACTGACCGGAAAAGCCGCTAGTACTGCCGCAGCAGGCCGACGAGACGCCCCTGCAACTCGACCTGATCGGGCCCGAAGATGCGCGTCTCGTAACGCGCGTTGGCCGGTTCCAGCGCCACCGAATTATTGCGCCGGCGCAGCCGCTTGAGGGTGACTTCCTCGCCCTCGATGAGAGCCACGACGATGGCGCCGTTCTCGGCCGTGTCGCAGCGCTCGACGATGATCGTGTCGCCGTCGTGGATGCCGGCCTCGATCATCGAATCGCCCTCGACCTCAAGGCAGTAGTATTCGCCGCGGCCGAGCATGGTTGCCGGCACGGGCTGCGAGCGGCTCGGGTCGCGCAGCGCCTCGATCGGCGTGCCGGCGGCGATCTTGCCGAGCAGCGGCAGTTCCACCGCCTCGCCGTCGCCGGCCGAGCGGGCGCGGGTGCCGACCGAGGGCAGAGCGAGGCCGCCGTCGATGACCTGCGGGGCGAAGCCGCGGCGGCCGTTGCCCTGGTCGCCGAGTGCCACGTCGTCGGGCAGGCGCAGCACTTCCAGCGCGCGGGCGCGATGCGGCAGGCGGCGGATGAAGCCGCGCTCCTCCAGCCCGGTGATGAGGCGGTGGATGCCCGACTTAGAGCGCAGGTTCAGCGCCTCCTTCATCTCGTCGAAGGAGGGCGAGACGCCCTTCTGGCTCAGGCACTTGTTGATATAGACCAGCAGCTCGTGCTGCTTGCGCGTCAGCATCCCGGACCCCCTCGCAACCCCGCGCCCCGAGATGCAGTGGGGCACATGCATCCGCCCACTACATCTGGAACAAACAGCAAACAAAATAAGATGTTCTAGTCATGTTCCGCGCACCGCGTCAAGGTTTGTCCACAGGCTCTCGCCAGCGTGCCCCGGGCGCCCCATATTCGTCGCCACGTCGCCAGCGAAGGAGCCGTCCATGGCCAGGAAAACCGTCGACAAGCGTCCGCCCGTGGCCATCGGGCATGTGCGTATCGAGGTCGGCGACGTGACCGAGGCTACCGATGCCTTCGCCCGCCTCGGCCTGCGCCGCATCTTCGACGGCGACAACTTCGCGGTGATGGAGCTGCGCGGCGGCACCCATCTGGTGGTCCGCCAGGCGGAGGGCGAGGTCGCGCCGGGAACGCCGGCACCGTTCGACCTCATGGTCGACGACATCGACGCGGCGAAGGCCGACTACAAGGCCGCCGGCTTCAAGACCACGACCACGAAGCGCGGCAGCATCCACGACAGCTTCGCCATCGAGTTTCCGTCCGGCCATCGCCTGACGATCAACTCCTCGCACGCCGGTGACCGGCCGGTCTGAGCCTCAGATTCCGGCCAGCGCGCCGCCGAGCCGCAGGATCGGCACGCGCGTGCCGGTCTGCGCGGCAGGGGCGTGGGGCGGGCGGATGACGAGGCAGTCGCCCAGCGCGAGGCGGGAGAAGTTGGAGCTGTCCTGCGTCGTGAACGGCGTTGCGACCGCATCGCCGGCCTCGTTCCGGCCAAGCGACGCGCGCATGTAGTCCTCGCGACGGTCATTGGCCGGCAGGTCGCGGCCGAGCAGCGCCGTCTCGGGCGGCGCGGCGGGCCGGTCGACGCCGAGCAGCGCCTCCAGCGCCGGGCGCAGGAACAGCACGGCGCAGACCATCGAGGACACCGGGTTGCCCGGCAGGCCGAGCATCGGCACGGCGCCGAAGCGGCCGGACATCAGCGGCTTTCCCGGCCGCATGGCGATCTGCCAGAAGTCGATGGCGAGACCGACCTCGCCCAGCACCGACTGCACGAGATCGTGGTCGCCGACCGAGGCGCCGCCGGTCGTCACCAGCATGTCGGCGCCATGCGCGCCCGAAGCCATCGCCTTGAGCGAAGCGGCGTCGTCGCGCGCGATGCCGAGCACGACCGGCTCGCCGCCGGTGGCCCGCACCAGCGCCGCAAGCGCGAAGCTGTTGGAACTGACGATGCGCGTCGGCCCCGTCGGCTCGCCGGGCAGCACGATCTCGTCGCCGGTGGCGAGGATGGCCACGCGCGGGCGGCGGCGCACCAGCAGCCAGGGCACGTTCATCGCCGCGACGAGGCCGACGTCGCGGGCCGACAGTACGCGGCCGGCGCGCAGCGGCGTGTCGCCGGCGGCGAAGTCGAGGCCGGCGCGGCGCACATGGCGGCCGGCGGCGACGCCCTCGCGCACCGTCACCGTGTCGCCGTCGCGGTCGGCGTCCTCCTGCAGGACGACGGCGTCTGCGCCGTCGGGCAGGGGGGCGCCGGTGAAGATCCGCATGGTCTCGCCCGGACCGACCGGACGCTCGGCGCGGGCGCCGGCCGGCACCTCGCCGATGGCCTTCAGTCGTGCCGGCACGCGGGCGACGTCGGCGCCGCGCACGGCCCAGCCGTCCATCGCCGAGACGTCGAGCGGCGGCTGCGTCACGCGTGCCGTCACGTCCCCGGCCAGCACGCGGCCCCAGGCCTCGGCGACGCCGACCTGCTCGGCCGCCACCGGCGCGAGGCCGGCGAGGATGCGGGCGCGGGCCTCGTCGACCGAGATCATCGCGCGGCGTCCGGCGCGCGCCATTCGCCCGACTTGCCGCCTTCCTTGTGCAGCAGGCGGATGTCGGTGATGCGGGCGCCGCGGTCGACCGCCTTGACCATGTCGTAGACCGCCAGCGCGGCGACCGACACGGCGGTCAGCGCCTCCATCTCGACGCCGGTGCGGCCGGTCGTGCGCGCCGTCGCGACGATGGCGACGGCGGCATCCTCGAGAGTCAGGTCGACCGTCACCTGGTCGAGCGGCAGCGGATGGCACAGCGGGATCAGTTCGGCCGTCTTCTTGGCGCCCATGATGCCGGCGAGGCGGCCGACGGTGAGCACGTCGCCCTTCTCGACGCCGCCCTCGCGGATCAGCGCGACCGTCTCCGCCGCCATCGTGACCCGGCCGGCGGCGGTCGCGCTGCGTTGCGTCGGCGCCTTGGCCGAGACATCGACCATGCGCGCGCGGCCGGCCTCGTCGAGATGGCTGAGCTTCGCCTCGCCGCTCACGCCGGTCACTCGCCCGCCGCCGCCCGGCGCAGCGGCGCGGCGGTGCCGAGCAGGGTGCGCACGGCCTGCGCCACGTCGGCCTGGCGCATCAGCGATTCGCCGACGAGGAAGCAGCGCGCGCCGGCCCGCGCCATGCGGTCGAGATCGGCCTTCGTGTTGAGGCCGCTTTCGGACACCAGGACGCGGTCGGCGGGCACGCGCGGCGCCAGTGCCTCGGTCGTCGCGATGTCGACCGTGAGCGTCTTGAGATTGCGGTTGTTGACGCCGACGAGGTCGACGTCGAGGGCGAGAGCGCGATCGAGCTCGGCGGCGTCATGCACCTCGGCCAGCACGTCCATGCCCCAGCCATGCGCCGCGGCGGCGAGGTCGCGCGCCTGCGCGTCCTCCAGCGCGGCGATGATGAGCAGGATGCAGTCGGCGCCCAGCGCGCGCGCCTCGGCCACCTGGTAGGTGTCGAGCATGAAGTCCTTGCGCAGCGCCGGCAGGTCGACGGCGGCGCGGGCCGCGACGAGGTCGGCATCGTCGCCCTGGAAGTAGGGCGCGTCGGTGAGGACGGAGAGGCAGTGGGCGCCGCCCTCGGCATAGGCACGGGCCAGCGCCGGCGGGTCGAAGTCGGCGCGGATCAGGCCCTTCGACGGGCTGGCCTTCTTGATCTCGGCGATCAGGCCGTACTCGCCGCGCGCGACGGCGGCCTTGAGACGGGCGGCGAAGCCGCGCGGCCTGGCGGCGGCCCGCGCGGCGGCCTCGACGACCGACAGCGGCCGCGCCGCCTTGCTCTCGGCGATGTGCCGGCACTTGTCGGCGCAGATGCGTGCGAGCACGTCGCTCATGCCTCGGCCTCCTTGGGCGGCGGCGGCGCGTTGGTGATCTCGACCAGCCGGGCAAGCCGGCGCGCCGCCTCGCCGCTGTCGATCGCCACCGCCGCCATGCCCGCGCCGGCGCGCAGGTCTGGCGCCTTGCCGGCGATGACGAGGGCAGCACCGGCCTCGAAGCATACCGTATCGCGGAAGCCCGAGGGCCGGCCATCGAGCAGCGCGCGCAGCGCCGCCGCGTTGAACTCGGCGTCGCCGCCGGCGAGGTCGGCCATCCGGCAGCGTTTTAGCCCGGCGTCCTCCGGCGCCACCTCGAAGGTGCGGACCTTGCCGCCATCCAGTTCGGCGACCCAGGCCGGGCCGGTGGTGGTCAGTTCGTCGCTGCCGTCGGAGCTGTGCACCACCCAGGCGCGCTCGAGCCCGAGATTGCCCAGCACCCGCGCCATCGGCTCGATCCACTGGCGGGCGAAGGTGCCGGTGAACTGGCGCTTCACCAGCGCCGGGTTGGACAGTGGGCCGAGGAGGTTGAAGATTGTCCGCGTCGCCAGCTCGCCGCGCACGCCGGCGACGTTGCGCATCGCCGTGTGGTGGCGCGGCGCCATCAGGAAGCATAGCCCGGCCTCCCACAGCGCCCGCTTCACCTGCGCGAAGTCGGCGTCGAGGTTGACGCCGAGCGCCGCCAGCACGTCGGAGGCCCCGCTCCTGGAACTGGCGGCACGGTTGCCGTGCTTGGCCACCGGAACGCCGCTGGCGGCGACCACGATGGCGGCGGCGGTCGAGATGTTGAGCGTGCCGGTGCCGTCGCCGCCGGTGCCCACCACGTCCATGGTGCCCTCGGGCGCCGCGATGTGGATGGCCTTGGCGCGCATGATGCGGGCGGCGCCGGTGATCTCGTCGACCGTCTCGCCGCGCACCCGCAAGGCCATCAGGAAGGCGCCCATCTGGGCCGGCGTGGCCTCGCCCGACATGAGGATGTCGAAGGCCCGCTCGGCCTCGGCGGCGTCGAGCGAGGCGCCGCCCGCCACCTTGGCGATCAGCGGCCGGATATCCGCTCCGGTGGACATGGCGCCGGCCTAGAGCGCCAGCATCTCGCCGGCGCGCGGCGCGCTGTCGCGCGTGCCCGGCGTGGCGCCGGTGGCGAGGGCGATGAAATTGGCGAGCAGGTCGTGGCCGTTGTCGGTGGCGATGCTCTCGGGGTGGAACTGCACGCCGTGGATCGGCAGGTCGCGATGGACGAGGCCCATGATGATGCCGTCGGCCGTCTCGGCCGTGACCTCGAGACAGTCGGGCAGGGTGGCGCGCTCGACGATCAGCGAGTGGTAGCGCGTTGCCGTCAGCGGATCGGGCAGGCCGGCGAAGACGCTGCGGTCGCCGTGGTGCACCGCCGACAGCTTGCCGTGGATCGGCTCGGGCGCACGCACGACGCGGCCGCCGAAGGCCTGGCCGATGGCCTGATGGCCGAGGCAGACGCCGAGCAGCGGCACCCCGGCGCCGGCCGCGGCGCCGATCAGCGGCAGGCAGATGCCGGCACGGTCGGGATCGCACGGACCGGGCGACAGCACGATGGCCTCGGGCGCCATCGCCAGCGCCTCCTCGGAGGTCAGCGCATCGTTGCGCCGCACCTCGACCTCGACGCCGAGATCGCCGAGGAACTGCACGAGGTTCCAGGTAAAGCTGTCGTAGTTGTCGATGAGCAGAAACATTTCAGCAGCTTACATGGCTTCATTCATCTTCGCCATCGGCCGGGACACGGCGCGGCGGCGGCGACTTATAGCAATGCCGCGAGGGCCAACGGAAGGAAACCGCGCATGGCCCTTGACCTTCCAGTGACTGGAAGCCCCATCTGCGAAATCATGAAGCCGATCCGACTCATCGCCCTCGCCGGCCTCGGCGTTCTTGCTGGCGGTTTCGACGACCGGCTTTCCGAACGCGAGATCGCCGCTTCGATCGCCTTCATCAAGAGCACCTGGCCCGCCGCCATTCGCGCCCGGCAGGCCGGGATCACGGCGCGTGCCCGGGCCGAAAGACGCAAGCCATGAATCACGATCACCACGGCCATCACGAGCACGCCCATGCCCACCCCGCGCATGGCAAGGCAGATGCGGCGACGGCGGGCAAGGCCGTCGATCCCGTCTGCGGCATGACCGTCGATCCGGCGAAGACGCCGCACCATCACGTCCACGCGGGCCGGGACTACTGGTTCTGCGGCGCCGGCTGCCTGCGCAAGTTTGCGGCCGACCCGGCGAAGTACCTCGAACCGGCGGCGGAAGCCGCCCCGTCGGCGCCGGCCGGAACGAAATACACCTGCCCGATGCACCCCGAGATCGTGCAGGACGGGCCGGGAAGCTGCCCGATCTGCGGCATGGCGCTCGAACCGACGATGCCGTCCGCCGAGGCCGGTCCGAACCCGGAACTGCTCGACTTCCGCCGCCGCCTGTGGGTCGGCGCGGCGCTGACGGTGCCGCTGCTGGCGATCGCCATGGGCAGCATGGTGCCCGGCATCGATGTCGTCGGCCTGTTCGGGGCGCGCGGCTTCGGCATCGTCCAGCTCGTGCTGGCCACGCCGGTGGTGCTGTGGTGCGGCGCGCCGTTCTTCGCCCGTGGCCTCGCCTCGTTGCGCAGCGGCAACCTCAACATGTTCACCCTGATCGCGCTGGGTGTCGGCGCGGCCTTTGTCTATTCGCTGGCGGCGGTGCTGGCGCCGGGCCTGTTTCCGGCGGCGCTGGCGAGCCATCACGGGACGGTCGAGCCGTACTTCGAGGCGGCGGCGACCATCATCGTGCTGGTACTCGTCGGACAGGTGCTCGAACTGCGCGCGCGTGAAAGCACCGGCAGCGCGTTGCGGGCGCTGCTCGATCTGGCACCGCCGGAGGCACGGCGGGTCGCGGAGGACGGCAGCGACCGCGTCGTGCCGCTGGCGGAGGTGGTCGCTGGCGACCGGCTGCGCGTGCGGCCGGGCGACAAGGTGCCGGTCGACGGCACCGTGGCCGAGGGCGGCAGCGCCGTCGACGAGTCGATGGTCACCGGCGAACCGATCCCCGTGGAGAAGGGCCCCGGCGACCACGTCCTCGGCGGCACACTCAACGGCACCGGCAGTTTCGTGATGACAGCCGACCATGTTGGTGCCGACACTCTGCTGTCGCGCATCGTGGCGCTGGTCGCCGAGGCCCAACGCTCGCGCGCGCCGATCCAGGCGATGGCCGACCGCGTCGCGACGTACTTCGTGCCGGCCGTCGTCGCCGTCGCGGTGGCTGCCTTCGCCTCGTGGCTCGTCTGGGGGCCCGATCTGGCGCATGCCGTCGTCGCGGCGGTCGCCGTGCTGATCATCGCCTGTCCGTGTGCCCTCGGCCTTGCCACGCCGATGTCGATCATGGTCGGCACGGGACGTGGGGCGCGGGCCGGGGTGCTGGTGAAGAACGCCGAGGCGCTGGAGCGGCTGGCGAAAGTCGACACGCTGGTGGTCGACAAGACCGGCACGCTGACCCTCGGCAAACCGCGCCTCACCGCCGTTGAAGCCGCGACCGGCATGGAGACCGACGCGCTGCTGCGGCTGGCCGCCAGCCTTGAACGCGGCAGCGAACATCCGCTGGCGGCGGCGATCGTTGCCGGCGCCGAGGCGCGCGGGCTGGTCCTGGCTTCAAGCGCGGCGTTCGAGGCGCACACCGGCAAGGGCGTCACCGGTACGGTCGAGGGCCGTCGCCTCGCGCTTGGCAACGCGGCGCTGCTGGCCGAACTGGGCATTGAGCCGGGGGAATGGTCGGCGCGCGGCGACGCGCGGCGTGCCGAAGGCGAGACGGTGATGCTGGTCGCGGTCGATGGTCATGCCGCCGGCCTTGTCGCCGTCGCCGACCCGATCAAGGAGACGACGCCCGCGGCGCTCGCGGCGCTGCGCGAACTCGGCCTGGGCATCGTCATGCTCACCGGCGACAACCGCCGCACGGCCGAAGCCGTGGCCCGCCGCCTCGGCATCGACGCGGTGGAGGCCGATGTGCAGCCGGCCGACAAGGCCGCCATCGTCGGCCGCCTGCAGGGCGAGGGGCGGCGCGTGGCGATGGCCGGCGACGGCGTCAACGACGCGCCGGCGCTGGCCCGCGCCGATGTCGGCATTGCCATGGGAACGGGCACCGACGTCGCCATCGAAAGCGCCGGCATCACCCTGTTGAAGGGCGACCTGCTGGCGGCCGCCCGCGCCGTCAGGCTGGCCCGCGCGACGATGCGCAACATCCGCCAGAACCTGTTCTTCGCCTTCGTCTACAACGCGCTGGGCGTGCCGCTGGCGGCCGGGGTGCTGTATCCGGTCTTCGGCCTCCTGCTCAGTCCGATCTTCGCCGCCGCCGCCATGAGCCTGTCCTCGGTCTCGGTCGTCGGCAATGCCTTGCGCCTGCGCATGGTCCGGCTCGACGGGTCCCGGTGATTCCGGTACGGACGCTGCCACTGATAGCAGGCCCGCCTCGTTCCGCTTGCCCTTGTTTGCCATCCGGGCGCCCGGGAGTAGCATCGTGCAGACGGGTGCAAGGTCGGGATGGACTGGATTCTCGGGCGTAGCTACAGGCGTCTGGGCCGGGCGGGGCGGCGCAAGGCCGGTCGCGTCGCGTTACCCTATGCCGTGCTTGCGACGATCGCCGTCGTCGCCATCGGCATCCTGTCCCTGCACACGGCGCGCGTTGCCGACCGCTACGCGGCGGAAGCGTCGCTCGAACTCGCCGGTTCGAACCTTGCCGCCGAGGCCCGCGCGCTTGGCGTGCAGGCGAAGGACAAGAGCTGGTGGGATGCCGCCATCGAGAACCTGTTCGTCCGCTTCGATGCACGCTGGGCCGACGATAATCTCGGCTGGTATCTCAAGGACACTTTCGGGGTCGATGCATCGATCATCGTCGCCGCCGACGACACCACGACAGTCGCCTACGTCGCGGGCAGACCCGACCCGCGCCCGTCGTCGGACATCGTTTCCCACGGCATCGGCGATCTCGTCGCCCGCGCCCGGGCGGCGCCGATGGGGGAACCGGCGCCCGCGACCGGCTATGCCCTGGTCGACGGCAGGCCGGCCATCGTCGCCGCCAGTGCCTTCACGCCACAGAATCCCACCGCCGAACAGCAGACGCGCCAGGCGCGGCCCGTCCTCGTTCTCGCGCGGTTCCTCGGCGATACCCTGTTCGCCGCCATTCACGAGCGTTCGCTGCTCGACGACCTGCACCTGCTGGCGCCCGACGAGGCGCCGCGGCCCGAAACCCTGCAACTCGATATCGCCGCGATCGACGGCACCTTGCTCGGCCGCCTCGGCTGGATACCGAGCCGGCCGGGGTCGGACGTCCTCGGCAGCATCATGCCGTACGCGATCCTGCGCCTGCTTGCCGTCGCCGTCATCGCGACCCTGTTCGTCGGCCGGCTGATCGCCCTCGTCGGCCAGATCGACGCGCAGGCCGAGGAACTCGCCGCCAGCGAGCAGCGCTTTCGCGATTTCGCCGGCGCGGCGTCGGACTGGTTCTGGGAGACGGATGCCGATCGCCGATTCGTCTTCGTGTCGCGAACGGTCGGCGACGCGGCCAATGCCAATCCGGCATGGGTCGTCGGCCGCCGCTGGCCGGAGCTTGCGGCGCCCGGCGAGATCGACCGGCAGGTCCGGTGGGACGACGATGTCCTCAGCCGGAGAGAAGCGTTCCGCGATCTCGTCGCGCGTCAGGATATGGCGGGGGGCCGCGAGGTCTATCTGAAGATCAGCGGCCTGCCGAAGCTGGCCGCGGACGGCACCTTCGTGGGCTTCCGCGGCACCTGCACTGACATCACCACGGAGATCGAGGCCCGGCGCAACTCGCGGGAGGCGGAGGCCAAGCTGGCGCAGTCGGCAAAGCTGGCGACACTCGGCGAGATGGCGGCCGGTCTCGTCCATGAACTGAACCAGCCGCTGAACGTCATCCGGGTCACCGCCGACGACACGATGATGGCGATGGAGGCAGGCGCCGGCAGTGCGGAGGAAATTCGCGACGCCATCGGCACGGTGCGGACGCAGACCTCGCGCATGGCCGGCATCATCCACAACATGCGCATCTTCAGCCGCGACGGCTACGGGCGCCGCGAGACCTTCGATGTGCGCGCGGCGGTAACCGACGCCCTGAGCATGGTGCGCTCCGACCTCGTCAAGTCCGGCATCCGGGTCGAGACGATCGTGCCCGACCGCGACCATCTCGTCTGGGGCCAGCAGTTGCGGCTCGAACAGGTCCTGCTCAACCTGCTGTCCAATGCCGCCGACCAGATCCGCGCGCGCCATGCGCGGAACCCGGGCCGGCGTCCGGGCCAGCCTGCCGGCAGCATCATTATCGCTGTCGACCGCGACGGCGCGAATTCGGTGACGATTGCCGTCGCCGATGACGGCGGTGGCATCGCGCCGGAGCACCTGCCGCGCATCTTCGATCCCTTTTTCACAACGAAGGCGCCGGGGCAGGGGACCGGCCTCGGCCTGTCGATCTCCTATGGCATCGTCGCCAGCATGGGCGGCGAGTTGAGCGCAAGGAACGTCGGAGACGGCGCGCGCTTCGAAATCGCTCTGCCGGCGCACGGCGAGGGCGCGCGCGCCAGCCCCGGCGCCCCGCCGGCGGAGACATGACCCGGCGCGCCGGCCTGGCGATTGGCCGGTGCGAACAGGCACGGTATCATCGTATCGACGGGTGACGGGTGACGATGGAACGGGCCTATCAGGGCAGCGGCAAGCCGCGCAGAGCAGTCGGCCGGCGGGAGGCCAACCGACTGCTGGTGCCTTTCGCGGTGCTGGCCCTGCTTGCCGTGGGGGCGGTGGCCGCCCTCGCCTGGCACAGCGCGCGCGTCGAGGACCGCTTCGCCGCCACCACCTCGGATCGGCTGGCACGTTCCAACCTCGCCGCCGAGGCCGCCGATCTGGGCCGGCTGGCCAAGGACTACAGCTGGTGGGACGTCGCCATCGACCGGCTGTTCGCCGCTGCCGACGCCCGCTGGATCGACGACAACATCGGCTGGTACATGAACGAGACGTTCGACGTCGATGCGGCCATCGTCATCGACGCCCAGAACGGCACGCACACTGCCTTCGTCGATGGCAAGCTCGTCACGCGCGGTGCGGCCGAGATCGTTGCGCACGGGCTCGACCGCCTGATCGCCGAGGCCCGGGCCGCGCCGATGAACGAGCCCGAGCCTGTCGTCGGCTTCGGCACGATCGACGGGCGCCCGGCGATCGTCGCGGCCAATGCCTACACGCCCGAGAATCCGACCCCCGACGAACTGAAGCCGCGCATCCGCCCGGTGCTGATCCTGGCACGCGCCCTGGAGGAGCCCTACCTCGCGCGTCTGGCCGAACGCACCCTGCTCGAGGGCATGGCCTTCACGGCCCGTGGCCAGGAGGTGCCTTCCGGGCGTCTCGCGGTGGAGGTCACGGCGCTCGATGGCGCGTCGCTCGGCTGGGTGTCGTGGCTGCCGACGCGGCCCGGCACCGATCTCCTCACCGCGGTGCTGCCGTATGCGGTCATCGGCATCTTCACGCTCGGTGTGCTGGCGGCGCTGTTCGTCGGCCGCCTGCAGGACATCGTCGGGCACGTCGAGGCACAGGCGGGTGAACTGACCGCGCGCGCGGCCGCCCTCGCGTCGGGTGAACGGCGGTTCCGCGATTTCGCCCAGGCGGCGTCGGACTGGTTCTGGGAGACCGATGTCGACCATCGCTTTGTCTTCGTCTCGAAGACCATCGACGAGGTCTCCAGCGTCAATCCGGCCTGGATGGTCGGCCGGCGCTGGCCCGACCTTACGGCACCGGGTGAAGAGGAGGGGCGGCGGCTGTGGGATGCCGGCGTACTGGCGCAGCACCAGCCTTTCCGCGATATCGTCGCCCGTCAGTTCCTGCCGGACGGTGGCGTTGCCTACCTCAAGATCAGTGGGCTGCCGAAGCTGGCGGCGGACGGGACGTTCGAGGGGTTCCGCGGCACCTGCAGCGACATCACTGCCGAGGTCGAGGCCCGGCGCAGTTCGCGCGAGGCCGAGGCGCGGCTGGCGCAGTCGGCCAAGCTGGCGACGCTCGGCGAAATGGCGGCCGGCATCGTCCATGAACTGAACCAGCCGCTGAACGTCATCCGCGTCACCGCCGACGACACGATGATGGCGATCGAGGCCGGCATGCGCGACATCGACGAGGTGCGCGACGCCGTCGGCACGGTGCGCGCGCAGACGGCGCGCATGGCCGGCATCATCCACAACATGCGGATCTTCAGCCGCGACGACTATGGCCGGCGCGAGATCTTCGATGTCGGCGCGGCGGTTGGCGCCGCGCTGGGCATGCTGCGCTCCGACCTTGTGAAATCCGGCATCCGGGTCGAGACGGCGACGAGTGGCCGGGACCACCTTGTCTGGGGCCAGCAACTGCGCCTCGAACAGGTGCTGCTCAACCTGATGTCGAACGCCGCCGACCAGATTCGCGCGCGCGCGGCGCGCGAGACGGCGCGGATGCCCGGTTCGCCCACCGGCTCGATCGTCATTGCCATCGATCGGCGGGCGGGGTCGGACGTCGTGACGGTGGCGGTGAGCGACGACGGCGGCGGCATTCCCGCCGAGCACCTGGCACGGATCTTCGACCCGTTCTTCACCACCAAGGGACCGGGGCAGGGAACCGGGCTCGGCCTGTCGATTTCATACGGTATCGTCGCCAGCATGGGCGGCGAACTGACGGCCCGCAATGTCGGCGGCGGCGCGCGGTTCGAGATTGCGTTGCCGTGCCACGGCGAGGGTGCGAAAACGGTGGCCGGGGCGCGGCCGGCCGAACGGGTCTGACGATGGCCAATGTGCTGGTGGTCGACGACGAAATCCTGGCGGCGCGCGCGCTGGCCCGTTTCTTCGATCGCCTCGACTTCGACGTGACGATGGCGACAGGCTATGTCGAGGCGATGCTCGCCTGGGCCCGCCGGCCGGTCGATCTCGTGGTCACGGATCTCCGCATGCCCGATGGCAGCGGCCTCGACCTCGTGCGGCAGATCCGCGACTCCAACCATTCCGTCCCGATCATCGTCATGACCGGGCACGTCCTCAGCGAGGCCGAGACGCAGGTGCTCGAGGCCGGCGCCAACATCGTCTTCCGCAAGCCGATCGACCTCTATGCCATGCGCCGGTCGGTCGCCGAACTGGTGCCATCCCCCGAAGGGCGCTGAACGGGAGGCCGCATGCATATCGGCGAACTGGCCGAGCGCACCGGCGTGCCGGCCAAGACCATTCGCTACTACGAGGATATCGGCCTCGTCGCGCCGCCGCCGCGCGACGCCAACGGCTATCGCCGCTACGGCGACCGCGACGCCGCCGTGCTGCGCTTCGTCCAGCGGGCGCGCAGCCTCGGCTTCCCGGTAAAGGATGTCGCGGCCTTGCTGACGTTGTGGCACGACCGCGCCCGCGCGAGTGGCGATGTGAGGACGCTGGCAATCGAGCATGTCGAGCGCATCGACGCCAAGGTGCGCGAGCTGCAGGCGATGCGGGCTGCGCTCGTCGACCTGACGCTGCGCTGCCACGGCGACGATCGGCCCGATTGCCCGATCCTCGACGACCTCGCCGAGGGCTGAGGCCGCCTCGACACGAATCTGCCGCGTCGGTTCCTTTGGCCCTCCGGTGCCGACTGCGCCGGCACCGCGGCGACGGGAAACGGGCATGGCACGGCGCAAGGCCGGCAACGAGGCGCGACGAAAGCGCCGCAAGGCACGCCGCGACAGCAAGGTCAGCGTGCGCCTGCTGGCCGTCGCGGCCGTTGCGCTGATACTCGCGGCGGCCAGCGTCATCGTTGCGCTGACGACCGCGGACGGTCGGCGACAGGCGCCTCAGCGATCGCCGGTCGCGACCCTCGCCCTCCAGGCGACACCGGCGCCGCGCCCGGAGCCGCCGCCGGCGACCGTCACAACCGGCAGGGCCGCGACGCCGCCACGCGATGCCGCCGCGGTGCAGCCCGTTCGACCGACCGTAACGCCCGCCGTGCCCGCATGGCGCGCCAATGCGGTTGCCGTGGCGGCAGCCCCCGGGACTCCGCTGATCGCCGTCATCATCGACGACATGGGCGTCGACCAGCGGCGCAGCGCCCGTGCGGTGGCGCTGCCGGCGCCGCTGACGCTGTCCTATCTCAGCTATGCCGACAACCTGCCGTCGCAGACCGCGGCGGCGCGGGCGGCGCGGCACGAACTGATGGTGCATGTGCCGATGCAGCCGCACGACAGCGCCGTCAGCCCCGGCCAGCACGTGCTCGAAGTCGGCATGGCGGCTGCGGAGATCGAGCGCCGTCTCGCCTGGGCGCTCGACCGGGTGCCCGGCGCCGTCGGCGCGAACAACCACATGGGTAGCGCCTTCACCGAGGATGCTGCCGGCATGCGGACGGTCCTCGGCCTGCTCGCCGCGCGCGGGCTGCTGTTCGTCGACAGCCGCACCTCGTCGGCGACGGCGGTGCCCAAGGTGATGCGCGACTTTCCGCTCCCCGTGCTCGGCCGTGACGTGTTCATCGACCACGACCCGGCAGCGGACGCGGTGCGTGCGGCCCTCGTCGAAGTGGAGGAGACGGCGCGCCACCGCGGCCAGGCCATCGCCATCGGGCATCCGCGCGACGCGACCCTGGCGGCGCTGGCCGACTGGCTGCCGGGGCTCGCGGCGCGCGGTTTTGCGCTGGTGCCGGTGTCGGCGCTGGCGGCGCGCGGCATCACCGTGGGGCGGCTCGCCGAGTGACGGCGCAGCCGGCCGGCCGGCGTCTCAGTGCGACGCGGCGGGCCGCCTGACGCCGGGGACAGCGTCGTCGGCCTCGGGACCGGCATAGCGCCCGGCTTCCTCGGCGGCGCGCAACAGGGCGCGGGCCTTGTTGCGGCTCTCCTGCCACTCGGCGGTCGGATCGGAGTCGGCGACGACGCCGCTGCCGGCCTGGGCATACATCGTGCCGTCCTTCACCAGCGCCGTGCGCAGCGCGATGCAGGTGTCCATGTCGCCGTTGGCGCCGAAGTAGCCGACCGTGCCGGCATAGAAGCTGCGCCGCGCCGGCTCCAGCTCGTCGATGATCTCCATCGCGCGGATCTTGGGCGCGCCGGTGACGGTCCCCGCGGGGAAGCCGGCGACCAGCGCGTCGATCGCCTCGAGGCCGGGCTTCAGCCTGCCCTCGACGTTGGAGACGATGTGCATGACGTGGCTGTAGCGCTCGATCGCGAATTGTTCGGTCACGCGGACCGAGCCAATCTCGCTGACGCGGCCGACATCGTTGCGGCCGAGGTCGAGCAGCATGAGGTGCTCGGCCCGCTCCTTCGGGTCGGCCAGAAGCTCGGCCGCGAGAGCCTCGTCCTCGGCGGCGGTGGCGCCGCGCGGACGTGTCCCGGCGAGGGGCCGGATGGTCACCGTATCGCCGCGCAGGCGGACGAGAATCTCCGGGCTCGAACCGACCAGCGCGAAGCCGTCGAGTTCCAGATGGAACAGGAAGGGCGACGGGTTGAGGCGGCGCAGGGCGCGGTACAGTGCGAAGGACGACGCCTGCAGCGGCACGCTGAAGCGCTGCGATGGCACTATCTGGAAGGCGTCGCCGGCGGCGATGTACTCGCGCGCCCGGGTGACGTTCGCCTCGAACTGTGCCTGCGTCATGTTGGCGACCGGCGTGGCCGCCGGTGCCGGCGCGCGGTCGGCGCGGTATCCCGCGGGCAAAGGCCGGCCGAGCGCATCGACGACGCGCTGGAGGCGCGCGGTGGCGGCAGCGCAGGCGGCCTCGGGCGCGACGCCGGGATCGGGCCAGACGGGGGTCATTACCGTCAGCGTGTCACCGACATTGTCGAACACGCAGATGACGGTCGGCCGCATGTAGACGGCCTCGGGAATGTCGAGCGGGTCGGGGTTCGAGTCCGGCAGGCGCTCCATCAGCCGGACCATGTCGTAGCTCATGTAGCCGAACAGGCCGGCCGACATCGGCGGCAGTTCGGCCGGCACGTCCATGCGGCAGTCACGGATGAGGCGGGCGAGCGATTCCAGCGGCGGCAGGTCGCTGGCGACGAAGGCGTGCGGGTCGACCAGCGCGTGGCGATTGATCTCGGCGCGGCCGTCGCGGCAGCGCCAGACGAGGTCCGGCGCGAAGCCGATGCCGGAATAGCGGCCGCGCACCGCACCGCCCTCGACGGATTCGAGAAGGAAGGAATAGGGCTTGCCGGCGGCGAGCTTGAGCATGGCCGAGACTGGCGTCTCGAGATCGGCGACGAGGCGCGTCCAGACGATCGTCGCCCGCCCGTCGGCGAGGCTGCGCGCGACCTCGGCGGTGGCCGGCTGCACGTTCATCGCGGAGCCAGCATGTCGCGCACCGCCGCGCGGTCGACATCGACCGTGTAGCGCTGCTCGAGGGCCTTCGCGAGCTGCTCCTCGATGTCGCCAGCGATCTCGTCGGACATTTCGGCGGTCAGGGCCGCATAGCCGTCCTCGCTCTTCGCCGGGACGATCTCGCGGACGATGCCTACCGCCGCACCGGTGTGGGTAAATGTGGTCACCGCCTCGCCGAGCTTCGCCTCGAACAGCAACGGCACGAGCTCGCCCGGCAGCGGCGCGCCATCGCCCTTGCGGTCGAAGGGCGTCGTCGTCGCCACGGCAAGGCCAGCCGCGCTTGCCGCCGCGGCGAGGCCTCCCGCCGTGCCCGCCGCCTCGACCAGCGCCTTCGCCTGTTCCTCCGCGGCCGTCTGCAGGCGTTCGGCCTGCCAGGCCGCGACGACCTCGTCACGGACGGCGTCGAGCGGGCGTTCCGCCGCCGGCACGATGCTGTCCGTGCGGACGAGGAAGAAGCCACCGTCCTGCGTTTCGACCGGATCTCCGGCCCTGCCGGCCGGAAGGGCAAAGGCCGCGGCGAGAATCTGTCGATCCTCGGCGATGCCCTCGACCGGCGTGCCGGCCGGACTGCTGCCGTCGCGTGCGACGGCCGGAATCTTGCGCAGCTCGACGCCGATCTGGCGGGCCACGTCGTCGAGACCGGCACCGCCGGCCAGCCCGTCCTCGACGGCGTTGAGGACGTCGTAGATGTCGCGTCGGGCCCGTTCTAGCGCCAGTGCGTCGCGCACCCTGTCGCGCGCCGCGTCGAGTGAGACCGTGCTGGCCGGCTCGACCGTCGCGACATGCACGAGATGCCAGCCGAGCGGACTCTTGACCGGCTCGCTGATCGATCCGGCGTCGAGACCGAAGGCGGCAGCCGCCAGTTCGGCCACGGGAATCTCGCGCTGGGAAACCTGGCCCAGCGACTGCGGCCGCGCGCCGGCGTCCCCGACGGCGTCGGCGAACGGCTTGCCCTGTCGTGCGATCGCGAGCGCCCGGCGGGCGGTGTCCTCGCTGACGAACAGCGCCGTCTCGACGGTACGGCGTTCAGGCTGCGTGAACTCGGCCTTGCGGCGCTCGTACTCGGCTGCGACCTCGTCGTCGGCGATCCGTACCTCCGCGGCGAGATCCTCCGGCCGCACGCGCAACAGTGAGACGGCACGATACTCGGGCGCGCGGAAGCGGGCCTTGTTGGCGGCGTACCAGCTTTCCAGCGTTGCCGCGTCGGGCGCAGCGGGCGGCGGCAGCTTGTCGGCTTCGATGGTCACATACTCGGCAATGCGCCGTTCGCCCTGCCAGCGGCCGAGGGTTTCGACGAGTGTCATGGGTGCGTCGGCGGCTTCGCGGACGCTGCCGAGGTATTGCGCGCGCGTCACGTCGGCGCGCAGGTTGGCGACGAACTCGCCTTCGCTCTGGCCGGTCTGGCGTAGCCAGACCTCGAAGCGGCGGCGGTCGAAGGCCCCGGTGGCGACGTCCTGAAACTGCGGCAGCGAGCGGATGGCTTCGGCGGCCTGCGCATTCGTCACCACGAGGCCGAGATCGCGCGCGGCGACATCGACGAGCGTCCGCGCGATCACCAGGTCGATAGTGCGGTCGAGCAGGCCGAGTTCGATCGCCTGGCCGATGTCGAGGCGGCCGCCGAACAGCGGCGCGGCGCGGCGCACCTGCTCGTTGAACTGGCGCGAGATCTCGTGGATGCCCACCGTCTCCTCGCCCACCTCGACGGCGGTCTGCGGCGAGCGAAAGCCCATGTTCTCGTAGCCGCCGCCGAAAAAGACGACGAAGGTGAGCGCAAGCAGGCCGAGGACGATCTTCATCGCCAAACTGCCCGAGGCCTTGCGCAGGGCGCCCAGCATGCTGCCTTCTCCGGTAACGATTTCCCCCGGTCCGGCCGGGGCGCGCATCATAGGGATGGCCCCGCGGGGCGGCAAGGCGGCGGCCGGCTTCCGGGCACGGCGGGCGGTGTGATAGGCCTTCGGGCATTCCTCGGGCGGTGGAGCGGGACATGGCGCGGCGGGCGATGATCGCGGGCAACTGGAAGATGAACGGCCTTGCCGCCGACGGGCTGGCGCTGGTGCGCGAGATCGACCGGCGCGCCCGCGCCACGCCGCCGGGCTGCGACGTGGTCGTCTGCCCGCCGGCGACGCTGCTGCGCGCCGTGTCGGGCGTGGCGGCCGGCGGGCCGGTGGCGACCGGAGGGCAGGACTGCCACAACGAGCCGAAGGGGGCCTTCACCGGCGAGGTCTCGGCGGCGATGCTCGTCGATGCCGGTGCCGCCTGGGTGATTCTCGGCCATTCCGAGCGCCGACATGGCCTCGGCGAAACCGACGAGTACATCAGGGCTAAGGTGACGGCGGCGCACGCGGCCGGCCTCGGCGCGATCCTCTGCGTCGGTGAGACCGAGGCCGAGCGCGATGCCGGCCAGACGCTCGCCTGCCTGGCGGCGCAGATCGACGGGTCGCTGCCGCGCGAAAGCGTCACGGCCGCCAATACGGTGATCGCCTACGAGCCGGTCTGGGCGATCGGCACCGGGCGCACGCCGACCCTCGCGGAGATCGAGGCGGCGCATGCCCACATGCGGCTGTGGCTGTCGACGCTCGTGCCGTCGGCGGCGGACGGCATCCGCCTGCTCTACGGCGGGTCGGTAAAGGCCGACAACGCGGCGACGATCCTCGCTGTCGCGGACGTCGACGGTGCGCTGGTCGGCGGCGCCTCGCTCAAGGCCGACGATTTCTGGGCCATCGTGACGGCGGCCCCGGCGGGCGGCTGACGCCGCCCGCACCAGCCGAGGTCAGTTCTCCCACCAGTGCAGGGCGTCCTTGCCCTCGCCCTGCCTGCCGTTGGGGCCGCCGCCGCCGGTCCGCAGATAGACCTTGCGGTCGTGGCCGGGCTTGAACTTGCCGGCGAGCGCGTCGACCAGCCAGTCGGTCGCCATCATGTGGCAGTCGTAGCGCGATGAGTCGCCACCGAACATGCGCGCCTGATGGTAGGTGTCCTCGTAGACCCATAACTCCTTCGGCGCCGTGATTTTGGCATAGAAGTCGTAGATCAGCTCGACGGGGCTGCGGGAGTCGTACTCGCCGACGGTCAGCAGGACCGGGCATTTGATTTTGTGCTCATCGCCCTCGACCGTCATTTTCGCCACGATGCGGTCGAGTTCCTCCTCGCTGGCGGCACCCGTGAGGTAGCCGAAGAGCTGCTTGTAGCGCGGCGAGAAGGTATCGAGGATGTAGTACTTGTCGATGTAGGACGCCCACGGTCCGACGACCGCCTTGATGCGCGGGTCGCCCAGCGCCGCCACCTGCAGCCCCCAGAACGAACCCATCGAGATGGCGTAGACGGTGGTCTTCTCGCTGTCCGCCTCGGGCCGCGACTTGAGCCATTCGGCCACCGCAATCACTGCGCGCGCGTAGTTGTCGTGGGTGAGTTTCAGGCCGCGCAGGTTGCTGGTGCCCTGGCCGGGGCCGTCCATGCAGATGATGTGCATGCCGCGGTGATGGGCATGGATGACGCGGGGATCGGGGAAGATCTCCTTCGTCATGTCGCAGCCCGGAATGTAGATCACCACCGGCGCCTTCGGCCGTCCCGGCAGCATGTGGAAGTTGCACTGGATCGTTGCGCCCTCGAACGGCACCTCGACGCGCTCCAGCGGATAGGGCGCGTGGGCGATGACCTTCTCGTAGGTCGCGAGGCAGCGGCCGTGCAGGTAGCGCTTCTCGTCGTTGGTCTCCAGCACCGGATGCTGGGCCAGGGCAAAGGTCATGGAGGCGCGGTAGTACAGTTCGAAGGCGGTAGCGCTATGCCCTGCCGCCTCTTCCTCCGCCGCGACGCGCTCCAGCCGCTGGCCCATGCGCCCGAGGTGCTTGGAGATCTGCCCGTGGCTCTTCACGCTCTTGGGCAGTTCGCGATTCTCCTCGTCCCAGTGGAAGACGCGGCCGGTCTCCTGCACGACGTAATCGAAGATCCATTGCTGGCGGTCACGCTGCAGGCGGGGGGTGCGCATGGCTTGAGCCTTTCGTCGGGATGCAACGCGGAGATGCGGCGCGGCAGATTGGCCGGGCGAGCGGCGGCGAAGCAAGCGTCCGTCGGGCCTCGCCCTGCAGGAAGCGGCCCTGTGAGGCCGTTCACAGCGGCGGCCTGCGCTTGCGCCGACAATTGACGGCATGCCGGAGATGCCGCGAAAATTCCTGCGGGGCACGACAAGGGAGGGCAGGGCGGCCGTGCGACGTGTGGCGCTGGCGGTTGCGACAGTCCTGGTCTTGCTTGCGGCCGCCCCGGCCGAGGCCGCGCGCAAGGCGCTGGTCATCGGCAACGGCGCGTACAAGGCGCAGCCGCTCGCCAACCCTGTCAACGATGCCACTGCCATTGCTCACCGGCTCGAGGCGCTCGGCTTCGAGGTGGTGCTGGCGACCAACGCGACGCGGGCCCAGATGGCCGTCGCCATCCTCGATTTCCAGAAGCGGCTGACGGTCGGCGACGAGGCTGTCGTGTACTATGCCGGTCACGGCGTGCAGGTCGGCGGCGTGAACTATTTGATGCCGGTCGACGCCGAGCCCGGCAGCGAGGCCGAGGTCGAGTATCTCGCCATCGACCTCGACAAGATCCTGCGCGGCCTCAACGCCACCGGCACCAGCGCCAACCTGCTGCTGCTCGACGCCTGCCGCAACAATCCGTTCGAGCAGAAATTCCGTGGCGGGGGCCGCGGCCTTGCCCGCGTCGAGAGTGCCTCGGGCACGCTGATTTCCTACGCCGCCGCACCCGGTACCGTGGCGGCGGACGGGCAGGGGCGCAACAGCCCCTATGCCGACGCGCTGCTCAAGGCCCTGGAGCAACCGGGCCTGACCGTCGAGGACCTGCTGAAGCGGGTCCACGTCGAGGTGCGGCAGGTGACGGGCGGGCGCCAGTCGACCTGGCAGGAGGGCCAGATCGTCGGCCGGCTGGTGCTCAACCCCGAGAAGCCGAAGCCTGTCGCCGCACCGTTGCCCGCGCCACCGGCCTTCGACAGCCGGCTGGCCGAGATGAAGTTCTGGGAGTCGGCCGATCGCGACGGCTCGCTCGCCGGCTACGAGGCCTACCTGGCGCAGTTTCCCGACGGCACGTTCTCGGCGCTGGCGCGGGCGCGGGTGGCGAAACTCAAGGCTCCCGTGGCGGCGCCGGCCCCGGTGCCGCCGTCGCGCGATATCGAGATGCGGTTCTGGGACTCCGCCGACCGGGGCGGAAGCGTGGCCGGCTACGAGGCGTATCTGGCGCAATTTCCCGATGGCGCCTTCGCCGCGCTGGCAAAGGCCCGGATCACCGAACTGCGGGCGGCTTCGCCGCGTCCCCCCGCGCAAGCGGCCCCGCCGGTTGCGGTCATTGCACCGGCAGTTCCGGCCGCGCAAGTGCCGCCGGCCGTTTCGGTTCCTGACCGTCCCGCCGTACCGGTCCCCCCGCCTGCGGTTACTACGTCCATGGCGCAGCCGGGCGCCACACCGGGGGACGGCGAGGGCATCTGGGAAGGTGTGGACGAACGCGGTGAAGGCACGCTGGTGCTCGAGCGCGTCGGCACGCGCCTGAAATTCCATGTGAAACTGGGGGCGAATGTCGTCAGGGACGCGGGCGATGACTCGGTGATACGCTGCGAGGACACCGATGTGCCGGCGGACGGCAAGGTGTCGATCTGGTGCGGCAAGTCGGGGCCGGTCCAGAATGCACAGAGGCTGACAGGGACATTCCCGAACTTCAGGCTTACGAGTGCCGGCCATCGCTACTACGCCGGTGGCAGCTATGTACTGGCGCCGGCTGCCGCGCCGCCGCGTCGACCGGCTCAGGTTCAGGCGGCACCGGCCGTTGCCGCACTGCCCGTGCCGGTGCCCGCCGCCCCGCCCGCCATGACACCGGACGCGACCTCGCCGGCCCGCGGCGACGGCGTCTGGGAGGCGGATACGACGTCCGGCGAAATGCGCCTCGTGGTGCGGCGGGCCGGCGGCACGCTGGCCGTCACGCTGTTGTTTCTGCGCACCTCGAATAGCGGCCGGACCATGCGCGAGGCCGGTAGCAGTGTCGATTGCGACAGCGCCACGCTGTCCGCCGACGGCAAACTCGATGCCTGGTGCTCCTCTGGCTCTTCGCGCAGTCGCATCACCGGCCAGTATCCGCGTTTCGTCCTGTCGGGACCGCTCGCCGGCGATGTCGGGCCGTTCGTTGTCGCATCGGCGCCGACGCCGGGCGGCCAGGCGGCTGACAGGGCCGACCGTGCGGCGCCCGTACCCGCCGCCGCCCTGACGCCGACCGAGGCGCGCCTCGCCGCGCGCATGCCGGCCAATTCCGAGGGCGTATGGGAGGGAACGGACGAGAAGGGCGAGGCGAGCCTGACGATCCGGCGCAGCGGCAACCGTGTGACGGCCGTCGTCGTCGTCGCCAGCGGCCGCGGCGGCCCGCGCGGCGACGGTGTCATCGAATGCGAAGCGACCGATCCGCCGGCCGATGGCCGGTTCGAGACCTGGTGCGGCAGCGCCAGTACCTGGAGCTTTGCCCAGAAGTTGACGGGCGCCCATCCGGTCTACCGGGTGCCAACGGGCGATCGCCACTACCCGGGCGGCACCTTCACGCTGACCTTCCGCCCGTCCACCGAGGAAGCGGCCCAGATCGCAGCCGAGAAGGCGGCAACCGGCCGATGAGGGCGCGCCGGCCGATTCCCGGCACCCGTCGCACCGCCGGCGCGGGCCGGGGCGGCGGAGGCCGGCCAGAATCCGGTGGCATCGGCCGGGCGTAGCGATTACATAGCCGCCGGACAGCCGATACCGGTGCCGTTTGCCACAGGGCCGCAGGCGCGGCCGGACGGTGTCGGCATGCGTTTCCTGGAGCGGTCATGACCACCATCGTCCTCGTCGTCCACCTCCTGCTCGCCCTCGGCCTCGCCGGCGTGGTGCTGATCCAGCGCTCCGAAGGCGGCATGGGCGGCCTCGGCGGTGCCAGCGGCGGCATGGGTGGACTGATCGGCAACCGCTCGGCGGCCAACCTGCTGACCCGCACCACCGGCATCCTCGCCGCCGCCTTCATGGCGACGTCGATCGCCCTGGCCATCCTCGCCGGCCATGGCGGCCGCGAGGGGCCGATCGTTCAGGAGCAGCCGGGTACGTCGGCCCCCGCCGCGCCGGCGGCGCCGGCCCGTCCGTCGGTGCCGACGACCGACTGACGCCGGGCGGGCGGCTTGCCGTTAGGCGAGATCGCGCCAGCCGATCAGTTCATGCCCTGCCTTGCGCGCCGCTGCCGCGAACGCGACGGCGCCGTCCTCGTCGGCGATGCGCCACGCCTCATCGCGGCCCGGATGCACACCGACCTCCACCGTATCGGCGCCCGTCGCGGGCAGTGCTGCCAGCGCCGGTACGGCCCAGTCCACGTCGCCGGTCGAGGCCGGTATGTAGAAGCGGTCGGTGGTGGTGAAGCGGCGGGCGACGGCGCGCGCCCAGGCGGCGGCCCGTTCGGTCGTCGGCATGCGCGCCATGATTGAGGCGCCCGTCAGCACGCCCGCCTCGAAGCAAGCGATGGTGCGGTCCGTCGTGTGGTCGGCGAAGCCGAAGTCACCGGCACCGAGCATGATGCGCATCGCCTGCCCCCGTTCAGGTGAAGAAGTTGTCGCTCTCGGCCGGCCGCAAGCGCCAGCGCGCTGGATCCCGCCACGCGCGCGCGGCGAGCGCGGTGCCGGGGGCGGCGCGCCAGACGAAGTCGAGCGCCCCCAGCCGCACTAGGCCGGCGCCCCGCAGGATGCGGCCAAGCGCAGCATCGGCCGTACAAACCTCGACGGCATCGGTGCCGAGTTCGAGAGCTGCGCCGATACCCAGCCAAACGAGCGTCGCGTCGGAGAGGCGTTCGGGGTTGAGGCTGAGCCAGTCCTGCACCGAGCCGATGGTCACGTCGCGGATGCCGCGCTGGGTCGCGCGCTCGAAGAATTGGGCCTTGACGAGGACATGGCCGAGGACGGCGCCGTCCCTCCGCTCGCGCACGACGAGCAGCCGCGTCTGGCGCGAAGGGACGTCGTCAAATTCGTGGGCGAACAGCCAAGCCAGCCATGTCGGCGAGCGATGGCCGGTGGCCATGCCGGCCGGGGCGGGCAGGGCAGAAATCTCCAGCGGCAAGTCATGCGCCTGCTCGACGCGGTACTGTGCGCACGCTCGGCGCATCCGCCACATGATCGCAGCCCGCGGTAGGGACAGCAGCGCGTCGACCAGCGGCGCGCTTAGCCTCGCCAGCCCTTCGGCGCGCAGCATCGCGGCGAGGAACGGGCGGCTGTGGCGCACCAGCACGTAACGGATCATGGGCAGGATTGTGCCCAGTTGAGCTTCTCGTAGATCGGCCGCACCACGTGCGAGATGCCGCAGGCGCCGACGATCGGGCCGGCCGACTGCATGCGCAGGATGAGCATCAGCCCGATGCCGGTGCGGCGCCACGCTTCCGGTACCGCCAGCGACGACCCCCACACCACGGGCAGGGGCTTGCGATCGACGACCATCTCGCCGGCGATGAGATCGACGCGGCCGATCACGCGGCCGTCGGACAGGCCGAGCAGCTGCACCACGTCATCCTCGCCGCGCGCCAACGGGTTGTCGAGGAGGGCTGCCCGCTTGCCCGGGTGCAGTGCGGCGAGGCCGTCGGGATCGGCGACACCCGCGGGCAGGCCGCCGGCACGAAGTTCGGCCCTGGTAACGGCTCGGACCGAGAGAGCGGCTGTCATGACCCGGCCGGCGCGCCGCCGCGGACCTGCTTGAAGCGGCGGTTCGTCAGCCCGCCATCGACGGTGGTGACCTTGACCGGCACCTTGAACGCCTCCAGCCGCTCGCCGACAAAGGCGCGCAGACGTGCCCGCAGCGCGGCCGGCTCCTCCAGTGTCGCCGTCTGAATGCGGGCGACGACGACCTGGCCGAGGATGGGGTTGGCCTCGCCGCTCACCGCGACGTCGGTGACGTTATCCATCTGCCGGATGACGGCCTCGACCTCGGCCGGAAACACCTTCTGGCCACCGACATTGACGATGTCGCTGGCCCGGCCGAGGAAGCGGATGTAGTCGCCGTCCGTTTCGACGCAGTCGCCGGTGCGGAACCAGCCGTCCTCCGTGAACGGGCTCGGCGCGTTGAGATAGCCGAGCATGGCCGAACTGGCCTTGACCTCCAGCTTGCCGTCGAGGACGCGCCACGCGTAGCCCTCGCCACCGATCTTGACCCACAGCGAGTCGGGGCCGCGCGAGTGCGAACGCAGCGTGCCGACCTCGCTGGTGCCGTATTTCTGCAGCAAGGTCACGCTTGGAAATGCCTCGGCAAGGCGCTTCAAGGTCGCTGGCGGCATCATCTCGGCGCCGTAGGTGATGTAGCGCAGCGACGACAGGTCATGCCGCCGGTGCTCGCCGCTGAGCAGCAACAGATTGAGGAAGCTCGGTGCAGCCGGCAGGACCTCGACCCGATGGCGCGCGATCGCGTCGCAGACCCTGGCAGGGCTGCGATCCTCGACCAGCACGGCGGTGCTGACGTTCGACAGGCAGTAGAACAGGGTGTCGAACCCGCCGATGTGGTCGAACAGCAGGAACATGAGCGTGCGCAGGCAGTGACGCCGGGTCTCGTACTTGCGCAGTAGGCGCGACAGGTCGTGGACGGCGCCCTTGGGCGCACCGGTGGAGCCGGACGAGAACAGCACCAGGCCCGGGTTGGCGGTCGTGCGAAGGGTTTCGTACAACACGTGCCCGGCACGGGTGCCGGTCGGAGCGAGGCGTATCTCGTTGCCGTCGAAACGCGTGCGAAACTCCACCTCTCCGACGGCAATGAGGGGACTGGTGTCGTCCCAGCTCAACGGCGACAGCGGCGCGACGATGCAGCGCTGCTCGATGAGCGCCAGCAGGGCGGCGATGCTGGCCGGCGTGCAGTCCGCCTCCAGCGCGACGACGGCGCCGGGTCCGATCCCCGAGGCGCGGATGCGTTCGCTGAAGCGGTCGATCGCGGCGAGCAGCCAGTCGTAGCCCCAGGGCCGGTCGCGGTGGATGAGGGCGGGGACGGTTCCGGCGGCGGCGAACCGCTCTCGCAGGAAACCGACTGTCATCAGGAGACGCCGCCGAGGTAGATCACCTGGCCGGTCACGAAATCCGACTCTGGCCGGATGAAGAAGTCGACGACGTTGGCGATGTCGCGCATCTCGCCATAGCGGCGGATCGCCTGGCGTGCGAGCAGCCGGTCCATCTTGTCGCGCGGCACGGAGCGGATGAGATCCGTCTCGACCGGCGTCGGCCCGACGGCGTTGACGGTGACGCCGAACGGCGCGAACTCGCGCGCCAGAACCTGCGTCAGGTTTTCGACTGCTGCCTTGGAGGCGGCATAGATCGCCTCGCCTTCCAGCCGCAGCGGCGCGGCGACGGTGGCGAAATTGACAATGCGGCCGCTGCCCCGGCGCTGCATCGCCTTGGCGCCCTCGCGGCAGAACAGGAAGGTGCCGACGACATTCGTCTCCATGATACGCCGCACCGTCGACACGGGCGTCAGCAGCGCATGGTTCATGCTGGCGATGCCGGCGTTGTTGACGACGGCATCGAGCCTACCGAACCGCCCCATGACATCGGCGAACATGCGCTTGACCGCGGCTTCGTCGCCGACGTCGAGACAGCTGTGGTGGTAGGCGGGATGGTCGAGGTCGCTGGACTCGCGACTGCAGCCGGCAACGGACCAGCCACGTTCAAGATAGTATTCCGAAAGATGGCGGCCGATGCCCTTGCGCGTCCCCGTAACGATCATCACGCGGGCGTCAGACATCCGGCGCTTCCTGCAGCTTGACGAGTCCGTAGTCGGCAAGCGTGCCGACGCTGCGGAATGGGCTGTTGCGCATCGACATGGCGCGCTCGTCGGCCAGCGTGATCGGGCAGCCGAAGGCTTCGCCCAGCCGCAGTTCGACGCCGACGATCAGGGTGACCAGTCCCAGCGAATCGAGCCTGCCGCCGTCGCCGAAGAGCTGCGTTTCCGGTGCCTTGTCGAGTCGGCGGTCGGCCTTGAGACCGCCGTTCAACTCGTCGATCGCGTCGTAGATCAGCGCGAGGACCTGGTCACGGGTGGGGGCTGGGCGATCCATCGTGGCCAATCCGGTCAGGAAGCGTCGCAAGCATGGGCCGCCGCCACGGCGGTTGCGGCCCCTCGGAAGGGGAGCCGATGCCGGCGGACGATAAAGACCGGACCGGAGCGTCGCAAGCCGGACGTAGGCGGGACTTGACCCTTCGGCTCCGGCAGAGGATATCCCCGTCAGGGCCGCCCCCCGGGGTGCTGGCGCGACGGCCGCGCATCACCCTGATCGATGTGCCGGTTAGACTCAGAATCGGGTACAAGTGAGGTCCATGACACGCTTCATCTTCATTACCGGCGGTGTCGTGTCCTCGCTCGGCAAGGGACTCGCATCGGCGGCGCTGGGCGCCCTTTTGCAGGCGCGCGGCTACAAGGTGCGCGTGCGCAAGCTCGACCCGTATCTCAACATCGATCCGGGGACGATGAGCCCCTACGAGCACGGCGAGGTCTACGTCACCGACGACGGCGCCGAGACCGATCTCGATCTTGGTCACTACGAGCGCTTCACCGGTGTCGCGGCCAAGCGCTCGGACAATGTCACGACGGGCCAGATCTACTCCGAGGTGCTGGGCCGCGAGCGTCGCGGCGATTACCTTGGCGGCACCGTGCAGGTAATTCCGCACGTCACCGACGCCATCAAGAAGTTCATCGCCGCCGACCTGCACGACGAGGACTTCGTGCTGTGCGAGATCGGCGGCACGGTGGGCGACATCGAGAGCCTGCCGTTCCTCGAGGCGATCCGCCAGTTCGGCAACGAGCTGGGGCCGCAGCGGGTGATGTTCGTGCACCTCACGCTGGTGCCGTACCTGCCGTCGGCCGGCGAACTGAAGACCAAGCCGACGCAGCACTCGGTCAAGGAACTGCAGAGCGTCGGCATCCGCCCGGACATGATCGTCTGCCGCTGCGACCGGCCGATCCCGGAAAGCCAGCGCAACAAGATCGCGCTGTTCTGCAACCTGCGGCGCGAGGCCGTGGTGCAGGCGCTCGACCTCGACACGACCATCTACGAGGTGCCCGTCGCCTACCACGACGAGGGCTTCGACACCCAGGTGCTGCGCCACTTCCGGCTCGACACGACGATCCGCCCGGACATCGAGAAGTGGCACCGCATCGTCCGCTCCGTCCGCAACCCGGACGGCGACGTGACGATCGCCGTGGTCGGCAAGTACACCGGCCTCAAGGACGCCTACAAGTCGCTGTCCGAGGCGCTGGCGCATGGCGGCATCGCCAACTCGACGCGCGTCCATCTCGACTGGATCGAAAGCGAGATCTTCGAGGAGGAGGGCGCCGTGCAGGCGCTCGAGGGCGTGCACGGCATCCTCGTGCCCGGCGGCTTCGGGGTGCGCGGCGCCGAAGGAAAGATTCAGGCGGCGCGCTTCGCGCGGGAACACCGCGTTCCCTATTTCGGCATCTGCTTCGGCATGCAGATGGCGGTCATCGAGGCCGCGCGCAATCTCGCCGGGATGGGCGAGGCCAACTCGACCGAGTTCGGGCCATGCCGCCATCCGGTCGTCGGCCTGCTGACCGAATGGCAGCGCGGCAATGCCGTCGAGCGGCGCGCCGCCGGCGACAACCTCGGCGGCACCATGCGCCTCGGCGCCTATCCTGCCGTCATCGACGACCGCACGCATGTGGCGGAAATCTACGGACTGACCGAGATCGTCGAGCGACACCGCCACCGCTACGAGGTCAACATCAACTACCGCAAGGCGCTGGAGGAGGCGGGCATGCGATTCTGCGGCATGTCGCCCGACGGCGTGCTGCCGGAGATCGTCGAGCTCGCCGACCATCCCTGGTACATCGGCGTGCAGTTCCACCCCGAACTGCGCTCGAAGCCGTTCGACCCGCACCCGCTGTTCACCTCCTTCATCGCCGCCGCGCGCGACCAGTCGCGGCTGGTCTGAACCATGGCCGGCGCGGTCGTCCGCATCGGGCAGGTGGCGTTCGGCAACTCACTGCCGCTGGCCCTGATCGCAGGGCCGTGCCAGCTCGAATCGCGCGCGCATGCCTTCGAGATGGCCGCCGCGCTGACCGAGCTGACGCGCCGCCTCGGCGTCGGCCTCGTCTACAAGACCAGTTTCGACAAGGCCAACCGCACCTCGGCCGACAAGCCGCGCGGCCTCGGCATGGCGAAAAGCCTGCCGATCATGGCCGAGATCCGCGAGACCTTCGGCTGCCCCGTGCTGACCGACGTGCACGAGGCCGAGCAATGCGCGCCGGTGGCCGAAGCGGTCGACGTGCTGCAGATTCCGGCCTTCCTGTGCCGGCAGACCGACTTGCTGGTCGCCGCCGCGAAGACCGGCGCGGCCATCCACGTGAAAAAGGGCCAGTTCCTCGCCCCCTGGGACATGCGGAACGTGGTCGCCAAGCTGAAGGGCGCCGGCGCGGAACGTGTGCTGGTCTGCGAGCGCGGCGTGTCCTTCGGCTACAACACGCTGATCTCCGACATGCGGGCGCTGCCGATCCTCGCCGAGACCACGGACTGCCCGGTCGTGTTCGACGCGACGCATTCGGTGCAGCAGCCGGGCGGCAAGGGCGACGCCTCGGGTGGTGAGCGCCGCTTTGTGCCGGTGCTGGCGCGCGCCGCCGTCGCCATCGGCGTCGCCGCCGTGTTCATGGAGACCCACGAGGACCCGGACAACGCGCCCTCCGACGGCCCCAACATGGTGAAGCTGGCCGACCTGCCGGGGGTGCTCGAGACCCTCGTGGAATTCGACCGCATCGCCAAGGCCCGGCCGGTCGACGGGGTGGCCTGAGCTTGGTGGCCTGGTTCATCGTCCGGGCCGAGGTCCGCGAGGCGGATCGCGCGGCCTTCGACGCCTGGTACCGGGACGAGCATCTGCCGCAGGCGTTCGCCGCGTTCGTCGCCACGTCCGCATGGCGCGGCTGGAGCGATACGGATCCGTCGATTCATTACGCCTATTACGAGTTTCCCGACCTGGCCACCGTGAGGGCGATGGCAGCGGGCGAGGGCCTGAGGCGGATGATCGGGGCTTTCGACCGGCGGTGGCAGGGGCGCGTCACCCGCAGCCGCGACATCGTGGAGACCGCCCAGACGATCGGTGGCTGACTGCGGCGCGATGGCGCTTGGTCGGCGGGGCGGACTTCGCTAAGAGGCGCGGGCAATCCGTACCGGGACAGGCAGCCATGACCGCCATCGTCGACATCCGCGGCCGCGAAATCCTCGACAGCCGCGGCAATCCCACCGTCGAGGTCGACGTGACGCTGGAGGACGGCGCGCTCGGCCGTGCCGCCGTCCCGTCCGGTGCGTCCACGGGCGCGCACGAGGCGGTCGAGCGGCGCGACGGCGACAAGGCCCGCTATCTCGGCCGCGGCGTGCGCGGCGCCGTCGAGGCGGTCAACGGCGAGCTGTTCAGCGCGCTCTCCGGCATGGAGGCCGAGGAGCAGGAGCACATCGATGCCGTGATGTGCGACCTCGACGGCACGCCCAACAAGGGCAGGCTGGGGGCCAATGCGATCCTCGGCGTGTCGCTGGCGGTGGCGAAGGCGGCTGCGGCGTCGCGCGGTCTGCCGCTCTACCGCTACGTCGGCGGTGCTCATGCGCGCACCATGCCTGTGCCATTGATGAACATCGTCAATGGCGGTGCGCATGCCGACAATCCCATCGACCTGCAGGAGTTCATGATCGCGCCGGTGTCGGCCGGGACCTGCGGCGACGCCATCCGCATGGGCGCCGAGGTCTTCCACGCGCTGCGCAAGCAGCTCGCCGCCGACGGCCTCGCCACCTCGGTGGGCGACGAGGGCGGCTTCGCGCCGGCGCTGGCCAGCGCCGACGCCGCGCTCGGCTACATCGTCAAGGCCATCGAGGCGGCCGGCTACCGGCCCGGCGAGGACGTGCTGCTGGCGCTCGACGCCGCCGCCACCGAGTTCTACCGCGACGGCAAGTACGTCATGGCGGGCGAGGGGGTGACGCTGGACTCCCCGGGCATGGCCGAGTGGCTGGCCGGGCTGTGCAAGCGCTGGCCCATCGTCTCGATCGAGGACGGCATGGCCGAGGACGACTGGGACGGCTGGGCGGCGCTGACGCGCGCCGTCGGCGACCGCGTTCAGCTCGTCGGCGACGACCTGTTCGTCACCAATCCGGCCCGCCTCGCGCGCGGCATCGAGGCCGGCGTGGCCAACGCCATCCTCGTCAAGGTCAACCAGATCGGCACCCTTTCGGAGACGCTGGAGGCGGTCGAGGCGGCGCATCGCGCCGGCTACCGGGCGGTCATGTCGCACCGCTCGGGCGAGACCGAGGACGCCACCATCGCCGACCTCGCCGTCGCCACCAACTGCGGCCAGATCAAGACCGGCTCGCTGTCGCGCTCGGACCGGCTGGCCAAGTACAACCAGCTCATCCGCATCGAGGAACAGCTCGGGCCGGCGGCGCGCTATCCCGGCGCCGCGGCACTGCGGCGGTAGGGCCCGCGGCGGTCGCACGCTCGCCGCCGCCTGCGACTCGCGGGCGAAGTCTCTGGAATCGCGCAATTTTGCCACTTGACCGGCGCGACTCGGGCGTGATTCGGTCGGGGTCATGACGGCCCTGCGCAATCACCTCCGCCACGCGCTCCGCGACGCCCTCTGGCCGCTCGTGGGGCTCTCGCTCGTCTGCTATTTCTCCTATCACATGGTCAATGGCGAGCACGGGCTGATGTCCTGGGTGCAGGTCGGCGCCCGCGTCGCCGAGGCCGAGGCGCTGGCCGACGCGGTCGCCGCCGAGCGGGCGGAACTGGCAGCCCGCGTTTCGCTGCTGCGGCCGGATGCGCTCGACGCCGACATGCTGGACGAGCAGGCCCGCCGGCAGCTTGGCTTCGTCCGTCCCGACGAGATCATCGTGCTGCAGCCGCGCTCGCGGTCTGGTGCAGTGCAATAGATTTAACCGATATTCAGTTAAGTGTTTCTAGTCATTGAAATTCAATAATTTTTGCCCTCCCGGCCAACTTGCAAGGTCAGGGCCTTTGTCCTATTTGTAGCCTGCCGGCCCGTCGAGAAGGCCGGTGGCGGCCACGTTTCAGGCCCCGGGCAGAGGAGACGGCTATGGCGACGGCGACCGACACCGGCACGCGCGGCAAGGCCCGAAACCGCCGCACCGCGACGCGGGGCGCCTCCGGCAAGGCCGGCGCCCGCGAGGGCAACGGCAAGGCCCCGGTATCGCGCAAGCCCGGCATCGGCGACAACCGCGCCGCCCTCCTCGGCTACTACCGCGACATGCTGCTGATCCGCCGCTTCGAGGAGAAGGCGGGGCAGATGTACGGCATGGGCCTCATCGGCGGCTTCTGCCACCTCTACATCGGCCAGGAGGCCGTCGTCGTCGGCATGCAGTCGCTGCTCGGCGACAAGGACGCGGTGGTGACGACCTATCGCGATCACGGCCACATGCTCGCCTGCGGCATGGATCCACGCGGCGTGATGGCCGAACTGACCGGGCGCATCGGCGGCTACTCCAAGGGCAAGGGTGGCTCGATGCACATGTTCTCCAAGGAGAAGAACTTCTACGGCGGCCACGGCATCGTCGGCGCCAACGTGCCGATCGGCACCGGCCTCGCCTTCGCCCAGAAGTATCGCGGCGACGGTGGCCTGACGCTGACCTATTTCGGCGACGGCGCGGCCAACCAGGGTCAGGTCTACGAGAGCTTCAACATCGCCGCGCTGTGGCGCCTGCCGGTCGTCTACATCATCGAGAACAACCGCTACGGCATGGGCACCTCGATCGAGCGCGCTGCCGCAGGACACGACTTTTCCAAGCGCGGCCAGGGCTACGGCATTCCCGGCAAGCAGGTCGACGGCATGGATGTGATGGCGGTGCGCGAGGGCGGCGCCGAGGCCATCGCCCATGTGCGCGGTGGCAAGGGGCCGTTCATCCTCGAGATGCAGACTTACCGCTACCGCGGTCACTCGATGTCTGATCCGGCCAAGTACCGTTCCAAGGAAGAAGTGCAGAAGATGCGGACCGAGAAGGATCCCATCGAGACGCTGCGCCGGATGCTGCAGGCCGAGGATGTCGTCGCCGAAGCCGACCTCAAGGCCATCGACGCCGAGGTCAAGAAGCTGGTCACCGAGGCCGCCGACTTCGCCCAGGAAAGCCCGGAGCCCGATCCGGCCGAGCTGTGGACCGACATCGTGAAAGCCGCCTGAGACGCGGCCGGACGCAGCCGGATCCGAGGGGGTTACAGGAATGCCGATCCAGGTTCTGATGCCGGCGTTGTCGCCGACCATGACGGAAGGCACGGTGTCGCGCTGGCTCAAGGCCGAGGGCGACAGCGTGCGGGCCGGCGACGTGATCGCCGAGATCGAGACCGACAAGGCGACGATGGAGGTCGAGGCAGTCGACGAGGGCACGCTCGGCCGCATTCTCGTGCCGGAAGGTACCGAGGACGTCGCCGTGAACACGCCGATCGCGCTGCTGCTCGAGGACGGCGAGGACGCCGGTGCGCTCGATGCCGCGGCGCCGTCCGCCCGGGCCGGCGGTGCGGGCAAGGCGGAAGCCGGGGCGCCGGCGGACGGGGCGAAGGACGAGGCCGGCGGGGACGCGGCCGCCGCGGCGAAGCCGGAGAAATCCGCCGACGCGCCGGCGTCGAAGCCCGCCGCGGCCCCGGCGCACGCCGCGCCGGCCGAAAGCGAATACACCGGCGAGACGCGCAGCATGACCGTGCGCGAGGCGCTGCGCGACGCCATGGCCGAGGAAATGCGGCGCGACGAGGCCGTCTTCCTGATGGGCGAGGAGGTGGCGCAGTACCAGGGCGCCTACAAGGTGAGCCAGGGCCTGCTGGAGGAGTTCGGCGCCCGCCGCGTCATCGACACGCCGATCACCGAGCAGGGCTTCGCCGGCATCGGCGTCGGCGCCGCCTTCGGCGGCCTCAAGCCGATCGTCGAGTTCATGACCTTCAACTTCGCCATGCAGGCGATCGACCAGATCGTCAACTCGGCGGCCAAGACGCTCTACATGTCCGGTGGCCAGATGGGCTCGCCCATTGTCTTCCGCGGGCCGAACGGCGCCGCCTCGCGCGTCGCCGCCCAGCACTCGCAGTGCTACGCCTCGTGGTACGCGCACTGCCCCGGCCTCAAGGTCGTCTCGCCGTGGTCGGCGGCCGACGCCAAGGGCCTGCTCAAGTCGGCCATCCGCGATCCCGATCCGGTGATCTTCCTCGAGAACGAGATCCTCTACGGCCAGTCCTTCGAGGTCCCGGTCGATCCCGATTTCACCGTGCCGATCGGCAAGGCGAAGGTGCTGCGCCGGGGCGGCGACGTTACCATCGTCGCCTTCTCGATCATGGTCGGGCGCGCGCTGGCGGCGGCCGAGGAACTGACGAAGCACGGCATCGAGGCCGAGGTGATCGACCTGCGGACGCTGCGGCCGCTGGACACCGCCACCATCGTCGAATCGGTCAAGAAGACCAACCGCATCGTCGCCTGCGAGGAAGGCTGGCCGTTCGCCGGCATCGGCGCGGAACTGGCGGCGCTGATGATGGAGCAGGCGTTCGACTGGCTCGATGCGCCGCTGATCCGCGTCCACGGCGCCGACGTGCCGATGCCCTACGCGGCCAATCTGGAAAAGCTGGCCCTGCCGCAGGCCGAGAACATCGTCGCGGCGGCGCGGGCGGCCTGCAATCGTTGACGCGGTTTGACGCAATATCGTGCCCGCAAGCGGGTAGATAGAAGCACGACGTTGCCGACAGGGGGCGCCGCGAAGGCACAGAACGCAACGCGCCGCGCCGGCCCCGGTGCTAGGGTGCCGGCGCTTCGCGAGAACGGGTGGACGAGAATGCCGATACCGATTCTGATGCCGGCGCTGTCGCCGACGATGACCGAGGGCACGGTGGCGCGCTGGATGAAGGCCGTCGGCGACGACGTGCGCGCCGGCGACGTCATCGCCGAAATCGAGACCGACAAGGCGACGATGGAGGTCGAGGCGGTCGACGAGGGCAAGCTCGGCAAGATCCTCGTGCCCGAGGGCACCGAGGAGGTGGCGGTCAACACGCCGATCGCGCTGCTGCTGGAGGAGGGCGAGGACGCCGCGGCGCTGGGCGAGGACGCGCCGGCCGCCGCGCCGAAGCCCGCCGCCAGGCCTGAAGCGCCGAAGGCGGCCGTGCCCGAAGCCGCGCCGAAGCCGGCACCGGCCCCCGCGCCGAAGTCGGCCGCCGCACCTGCGCCCGCGGCTCCCAGGGCCGCGCCGGCGCCGGCCGCTCGCGACGACAGCCGCATCGCCGCCAGCCCGCTGGCCCGCCGCCTCGCCGCGCAGGCCGGGCTCGATCTCGCCGCGCTCAAGGGTTCCGGCCCCAACGGCCGCATCGTCAAGGCCGACATCGACGCCGCGCTGACGAAGGGGGCGCCGCAGCGCCCCGCCGCCGCGCGCCCCGGTGCCCCGGCCCCGGCCGCCGTTGCGCTCGACGGCGACGCGCCGTTCGAGCTGCAGGCGCCCAACGGCATGCGGAAGGTGGTCGCCCGCCGCATGACGGAGTCGAAGCAGCAGGTCCCGCACTTCTACATGACCATGGACGTCGAGGCCGACGCGCTGCTCGCCGCCCGCGCCGCGCTCAACGCCCAGGCGAAGGACGGCGACTTCAAGCTGACCGTGAACGACCTGATCATCAAGGCGGCGGCCGTCGCCCTGATGCAGGTGCCGGCGGCCAACGCCTCGTGGGGCGACGACGGCATCCGCCGCTACACGCGCGCCGACATCTCGGTCGCCGTGGCGCTGCCGGGGGGCCTCGTGACCCCGGTGGTGCGCGGCGCCAACCTCAAGGGCCTGCGCCAGATCTCGGCCGAGATGAAGGATCTCGCCGACCGCGCGCGCACGAACAAGCTGAAGCCCGAGGAGTACCAGGGCGGCACCTTCACCATCTCCAATCTCGGCATGTACGGGGTGAAGCACTTCGAGGCGGTGATCAACCAGCCGCAGGGCGCCATCCTCGCCGTCGGTGCCGCCGAGCCGCGCCCGGTGGTGAAGGACGGCGCGATCAAGGTCGCCACCGTCATGTCGCTGACGCTGTCGGTCGACCACCGCGCCGTCGACGGCGCCACGGGTGCCGAGTATCTCGCCGCGCTCAAGCGCCTGATCGAGGCGCCCGTCGCGATGCTGCTGTAGGCATGACGCGGCGCGCCGGACCGGATCACAGACAAACCCTCTCCGCCCTCGGGGGCGGAGAGGGCAGGGTGAGGTGGGGGTGCTCCCGGCGACCCCGATGCAGCGTGCCGCGCAGCCGGTAACGCCCCCACCTCACCCAACCCTCTCCGCCCCCGAGGGCGGAGAGGGAGAGCAGGGCGGCGCGCTGGCGCCTCGCCCGGGACGACAGGAAGCAGGCCGATGCCCGATACCCAGTTCGATCTCATCGTGATTGGCGGCGGCCCCGGCGGCTATGTCGCCGCCATCCGCGCCGCCCAGCTCGGCATGAAGACGGCCGTGGTCGAGGCGCAGCACCTCGGCGGCATCTGCCTCAACTGGGGCTGCATTCCGACCAAGGCGCTGCTGCGCACCTCCGAGATCTATCACATCCTGCAGCACGCGAAGGATTACGGCCTGAAGGCCGACAATGTCGGCATCGACCTCGCCGCCATCGTCAAGCGCTCGCGCGATGTCGCCGGCCGGCTGACCAACGGCGTCGCCTTCCTGATGAAGAAGCACAAGATTACGGTCGTCGACGGCTGGGGCCGGCTCGACGGCAAGGCCGGCGACGCGCGCAAGGTCGCCGTCGAGAAGGACGGCAAGGCGGTCGCCTCCCTCGTGGCGAAGAACGTCATCCTTGCCACCGGCGCGCGCGCCCGCGAGTTGCCGGGCCTCGAGGCCGACGGCAAGCTGGTGTGGACCTACAAGGAAGCGCTGGTGCCGCAGGCGATGCCGAAGTCGCTGCTGGTCATGGGCTCGGGCGCCATCGGCATGGAGTTCGCCTCCTTCTACCGCGACCTCGGCGCCGAGGTGACGGTGGTCGAGGTGCTGCCGCGCATCCTGCCCGTGGAGGACGAGGAGATTTCCGCCTTCGCCGCGCGCCAGTTCAGGAAGCAGGGCATGAAGATCCTCACCGGCGCCACGGTGAAGAAGCTCGACCGCGGCAAGGACAGTGTCACTGCCACCGTCGAGGCCGGCGGGAAAAGCGAGACGATCACCGTCGAGCGCGTCATCAGCGCCGTCGGCATCGTCGGCAATGTCGAGAAGATCGGTCTCGACGGCACCGCCGTGAAGGTCGACCGCACCCATGTCGTGATCGACCAGTGGGGCGCCACCGGCGAGCCCGGCGTCTGGGCCATCGGCGACCTCGCCGGTCCGCCCTGGCTTGCCCACAAGGCGATGCACGAGGGCGTGGTGACGGTCGAGCGCATCGCCGGCGTCAAGGGCGCGCACCCCGTCGACCCCTCGAAGATTCCCGGCTGCACCTATTGCCGCCCGCAGGTTGCCTCGGTCGGCATGACCGAGGCGAAGGCGAAGGAGCAGGGGCGCAAGGTGCGCGTCGGCCGCTTCCCGTTCACCGCCAACGGCAAGGCCATCGCGCTGGGCGAGACCGACGGCTTCGTGAAGACGGTGTTCGACGAGAAGACAGGCGAGCTACTCGGCGCCCACATGATCGGCGCCGAGGTGACCGAGCTGATCCAGGGCTACGGCATCGCCCGCACGCTGGAGACGACGGAGGCCGAGCTGATGGCCAACGTCTTCCCGCATCCGACCCTGTCGGAAATGATGCACGAGGCGGTGCTTGACGCCTACGGTCGCCCGCTTCACATCTAGGGCCATGACACCGCCCGACGGCCGCGACTCTGCCGCGGCGCTGCGCCATCCCGAGAAGCGCAACCGCCCGGACAACCCGATCCAGCGCAAGCCGGACTGGATTCGCGTGAAGGCGCCGACCAGCCCGGTCTACGCCGAGACGCGCCGGCTGATGCGCGATCTCGGCCTCGTCACCGTCTGCGAGGAGGCCGGCTGCCCCAACATCGGCGAGTGCTGGGCGAAGAAGCACGCCACCGTGATGATCATGGGCGCGACCTGCACGCGCGCCTGCGCCTTCTGCAACGTCGCCACCGGCATGCCGAAGCCGCTCGACGCGGGCGAGCCGGCGCGCGTCGCGCTCGCCGTCGGCGGGCTGGGGCTGGAGCACGTCGTCATCACCTCGGTCGACCGCGACGATCTCGACGACGGCGGCGCCGCGCACTTCGCCGACACCATCCGCCGCCTGCGCGCCGCCGCGCCCGCGACCACGGTCGAGGTGCTGACGCCCGACTTCAAGGGCAAGGCCGGCGCGCTCGACATCCTCGCCGCCGAACCGCCGGACGTGTTCAACCACAACCTCGAGACCGTGCCGCGCCTTTACCCGTCGATTCGTCCGGGCGCGCGCTACTTCACCAGCCTCGCGCTGCTGGCCGCGATCAAGCAGCGCGTGCCGTCGATCTTCACCAAGTCCGGCATCATGGTCGGGCTCGGCGAGACGCGCGAGGAGGTCGGCCAGGTGATGGACGACCTGCGCGCCGCCGACGTCGACTTCCTCACCATCGGCCAGTACCTGCAGCCGACGCCCAAGCACGCGAAGATCGACCGCTTCGTCACGCCCGAGGAATTCGAGGGCTATGCCCGCATGGCGCGCGGCAAGGGCTTCCTGCTGGTCTCGTCCTCGCCGCTGACGCGGTCCTCCTACCATGCGGGCGAGGATTTCCGCCGCCTGTCGGCCGCCCGCGCCGCCCGCCTCGCCGGCCGCGACGTCGCCGCCGACGCCTGATCCATGCCGGTCCACGCCGAGCGCCGGGTGATGCCGTGGAGCCCGGCGCAGCTCTACGCGCTGGTCGCCGACATCGGGCGCTATCCCGAGTTCCTGCCCTGGTGCATCGCCGCGCGCATCCATCGCCGCGAGCCGGTGGCGGCGGGTGAGATCGTCTGGGCCGATCTCGTCGTCGGCTTTCGCATGGTGCGTGAGAAATTCACCTCCAAGGTGACGCTGACGCCGCAACGACCCGACGGCGTGCCGCATATCGACGTCGAATATGTCGACGGGCCGCTGCGCCACCTCCGGAACCACTGGCTGTTCGTGCCGCTGCCCGACGGATCGACCGAGATCGATTTCCACGTCGAGTTCGAGTTCCGCTCGAAGATTCTTGAAAAGCTGATCGGCGCGCTGTTCCACGAGGCCATCACCCGCATGGTCGCCGCCTTCGAGCGCCGCGCGCTGGCGCTTTACGGCGCGCCGGGCGGTGCCGGCACGGCCCCGGCGACGCGGTAGGAGCGGAGCGCGACATGCGTCTGGACGGTCGGGTGGCGGTGGTCACCGGGGGCGGACGGGGGCTCGGCCTCGCCATCGTGCGGCGCTTCATGGCGGAAGGCGCGCAGGTCGTCGCCGCCGACCGCGACAGCGCGCCGCTGGAGGCGCTCGCCGCCGAGGGCCGTAGATCGAACGCCGGGCTGCGCACGCACCGCATGGACGTCGGCCGATCGGCCGAGATCGACGGCCTGGTCGCCGCCGCGCTCGACGCCTTCGGCCGCCTCGACATCCTCGTCAACGCGGCCGGCATCTCGCCCAAGAAGGCGCTGTTCGACTACACGGAGGAGGACTGGGACGCGGTCCACACCATCAACCTCAAGGGCAGCTTCCTCTGCGCCCGCGCCGCGGCGAAGCCGATGATGGCGGGAGGGTATGGCCGCATCATCAACTTCTCGTCCTCGTCGTGGCTCAACGGCGGCACGGCGGCGGGCGCGCCCTACGTCGCCTCGAAGGCAGGCGTCGTCGGCCTGACGCGGGCGCTGGCCAAGGACCTCGGGCCGCACGGCATCACCGTCAATGCCATCGTCCCCGGCCCGACGCTGACGCCGCTGACCGAGCACTGGCTGGCGCCGCGCGTCGAGGAACTGACCGCGCTGACGCCGATGCGCCGCCTCGGCACGCCCGAGGACATGGCGGCCGCCGCCACCTTCCTCGCCTCCGAGGAGGCCGGCTTCGTCACCGGCGTTGCCCTCAACGTCAACGGCGGCATGCTGGTAGGGTAGGGCAGGCCGGCCGGGTGCGAGCCGCGTTGACCCTCCGCACTCCGTCCCTCTCTTCCCACGGGTGGCGAGGGAGCCCGCCGGGCGGGATGGGCCGCGCGGGCGGTTCCGCCGTCAACGGCGCGAGCGGCCGGTGGGCGCCGTTGGGCATGTAATCCATATGATTACACGAATTCCGGCGCATGGGCGCGACACCACCATAGGATGCCGCCCAAGCTATTGAAGAACAATGATTTTCGTGGGCGCGGATGTGGTTTACGGCGGCGGGGCGGGGGCGCCACCTGCCGTCATGGAAGAGCCTTCGGCCATCGCCGCCGCCCCGCGCGCGGCCGCCGCCCTGCCGGCGCTGCTGGCCAACGTGTCGCTCGAGGTCTCGACGCGACGCGCGGCCGACGTCGAGGCTTGCCGCGACGGCTTCGCGCCGGGCACCGAGGTCTACATCACCAGCCTGCCCGGCGACGCGCCCGCCGACACGACGCGCACGGCGGCGGCACTGGCGCGCGCCGGCCTCGTGCCGGTGCCGCATGTCGCCGCCCGCCGCCTCGCCGATGCCGCCGCCGCCGACGCGTTGCTGGCGCGGCTGGCGGGTGAGGCCGGGGTGACTCGCGCCCTCGTTATCGCCGGCGACACCGACACGCCGGCCGGGCCGTTCGCCTCGGCGGCGTCGCTGCTGGCGAGCGGCCTGTTCGCCCGCCAGGGCTTCCGCGCCATCGGCGTCGCCGGCTATCCCGAGGGCCATCCGCGCATCACAGACGAGGCGCTGACGGCGGCGCTCGGCGAGAAGCTGGCACTGCTCGCCGCGCAGGGCATCGCCGCGCATGTCGTCACGCAGTTCTGCTTCGAGGCGACGCCGATCCGCCGCTGGCTCGTCGCTTACGCCGCGGCCGGGCACGCCGCGCCCGTGCGCCTCGGCATTGCCGGGCCGGCGGGGCTGGCCACGCTCACGCGCTATGCGCTGCGCTGCGGCATCGGCAGTTCGGCCCGCGCGCTCGCCCGCCACGGCGCCCGCTTCACCCGCCTCGCCCGCGAGGCGACGCCCGATGCATTGCTGGCCGATCTCGCCGCCACGCCGTTGCCCGTCGCCGCCGGCATCCACCTGTTCACCTTCGGCGGCGTCGAACGCACGGCGGCATGGCTGGCAAGCGCGCGTGGCGGCTGACCCTGCTGTTTTGCGAGGCGGGCGTGGCGGGCGCTACAACCCCGTCGTCGCGGCGGCGCGCAGCAGTTCGAGCGCGCGGAACACCGTGGCGCGGCGGATGCTCGAGCGGTCGCCGGGGAAGATCTCGCGGTGGTGCGCCGTCGGGCGGCCGGAGCCGGCGACGGCGAAGTGGACGAGGCCGACCGGCTTCTCCTTCGAGCCGCCGCCGGGGCCGGCGACGCCGGTGACGGACACCGTCAGGTCGGCGTCGGAGCGCTTCAGCGCGCCCTCGGCCATGGCGCGGGCGACCGGCTCGGAGACCGCACCGTTGAGCGCGATCAGTGCCGCCGCCACGCCCAGCATCTCCGTCTTGGCGCCGTTGGAGTAGGTGACGAAGCCGCGATCGACGACGTCGGAGGAGCCGGCGATCTCGGTCAGGCAGCCGGCGATGAGGCCGCCGGTGCAGGATTCCGCCGTCGCCAGCTTGACGCGGTTGCGGCGGCAGATCTCCAGCAGCTCGGTCGCGGCGTTGACGAGGGCGGCATCGAACATGGCGGTCATCCGAAGGCGAAGGGCAGGGTGGGGGCGGAGCCGAACAGCAGCACCAGCGCCAGCACGCAGGCGCCGGCCCAGGCTCCGGCGGCGATGTCGTCGGCCATGATGCCGGTGCCGGCGGGCAGCTTTTCGAGCGCCCGGCACGGCCATGGCTTCCAGATGTCGAAGACGCGAAACAGGGCGAAGGCGACCGGGTACCAGCGCCAGTCGTAGACCACGGGCAGCAGGGCGATCCACTGGCCGACGACCTCGTCGACGACCACCTCGCCGGGGTCGGTGATGCCGGTCGTCGCGGCGTGCTGCGTCGCCGCCCAGACGCCGAACGGGAACAGGGAGACGGCGGCGAGTGCCAGCGCCGTCGCGCCCCACTGCGGGCCGCCGAGGCTGGCGACGGTGGCGGCGAGCAGCACCGCGAGCGCCGAGCCCCAGGTGCCCGGCGCCACGGGCAGGCGGCCGACGCCGCCGGCCGTGGCGAGGAGGGCCGCGACGTTCATGTCCGCGCGAGGCCGTTCATCGACGCCCTCGTCCTTCGACAGGCTCAGGATGAGGGCTACTCACAAAACCGGTCACGTTTGCCGCGATGTTACCCCGCCACCTCATCCTGAGCCTGTCGAAGGACGAGGTGGCGTGGCGAGGCCTGGCACCTAGCGCAGGCATAGTCACATCCCCCCCGCCGGCAGGCGCAGCGTCGCCACGGCCTGCGCGGCGATGCCCTCGCGGCGGCCGGTGAAGCCGAGGCCCTCGGTGGTCGTCGCCTTGACGCTGACGCGCTCCACGGCGACACCGAGGATGGCGGCGAGACGGGCGCGCATCGCGGCGCGGTGCGGCGACACCTTGGGCGCCTCGCAGATCAGCGTGACGTCGAGATGCGCGAGGCTGCCGCCGCGCGCCTGCACAAGCTGCATGGCGTGGGCGAGGAAGGCGGCCGAATCGGCGCCGCGCCAGCGCGGGTCCGACGGCGGGAAGTGCTCGCCGATGTCGCCGGCGCCGAGCGCGCCGAGGATGGCGTCGGTCGCCGCGTGCAGGCCGACATCGGCATCCGAGTGGCCGGTCAGCGCGCTGCCGTGCGTCACCTTCACGCCGCACAGCATGACGTGGTCGCCGGGGCCGAACGCGTGCACGTCGAAACCCTGGCCGACGCGCGTCTCCAGCGCCGCGGCGAGCAGCGCCTCGGCGCGCGCGAGATCGTCGGCGGTGGTGATCTTGAGGTTCGCTTCCTCGCCCGGCACCAGCGCGACGGCGAGGCCGGCGGCCTCCGCCACGGCGGCGTCGTCGGTCAGCGCGTGTCCCGCCTGCGCGCGATGGGCGGCGAGGATGGCGTCGAAGCGGAAGCCCTGCGGCGTCTGCGCCCGCCACAGCCCGTCGCGCGCGACAGTCCCGGCGCTGTTGCCGGCGCCGTCGTCGCGCTTGATCGTGTCGACGACCGGCAGGGCGGCGATGGCGGCGAGGCCGCCATCGAGCGCGCCGATCACGCGGTCGAGCAGCGCGGCCGTGAACAGCGGCCGCACGGCGTCGTGGATCAGCACCCTCGCGGGGCCGTCCGCCGCCAGCGCCTCCAGCCCGTTGCGCACGGAGTCCTGCCGCGTGGCGCCGCCGATGACCGGCGGCGGCAGGTCGAGGCCGGCCGTCGCCGCGTCCCACAGCGCCCGGTCGTCGGCATGGATCACCGCCCGCACCGTCGCGACGCGCGGATGCGCCGCGAGCTTCGCCAGCGTGTGCGCGATCACCGCGCGGCCGGCGAGCGCCCGGTACTGCTTGGGCACTTCGCCCGGCAGGCGCGCGCCACGGCCGGCGGCGACGACGAGCGCGGCTGTATCGGCGGCAGGCACGAGGGCGGGCTCCGGTGTCGGGCGTCACCCTATAGGGCATTTCGGCGGACGGCGGAAACGGGGCCGGGCGGGGCGTGGCGCCCGGCCGGTGGCGGCGGTGGGGCCGGGGGTGCTACCTACGGCACATGACGGCGACGATGCTTCACGGGGTGGCGGCACTGGCGACCTTGCTGCCGGCGGCGCTGCTGCCGCTGCGCGGGGCGCTGGCCGGCCGCGACGCCGTCTTCTGGCCGCTGGTCGCCGTGGCCGTGGTCGGGCCGGTGGCGTTCGACCTCAGCGTCGCCTGGCACGCCTGGCCGACCGGATTTTCCGCCGCGCTGTGGATCACCGTCGGTGCCACCGCCGCCGCCTTCGCGCTGCTGGCGATGGTGATGCCGGAGGCGCGGCGGCTGGCGCCGCTGCTGTTTCCCTACCTTGCCCTGCTCGGCCTCGTCGGCACGATCTGGCTCGCCGCCCCGGCGCGGCCGCTGTCCGGACATGCACCGCCGGCCTGGCTCGCCCTGCACATTGCGACCTCGGTGGCGACCTACGCTTTCGCCACCCTCTCCGCGGTGGCCGGCCTCGCCGTGACGGTGCAGGAGCGGGCGATCCGCACGCGCCGGCCGTCGCGCCTCGCCCGTGCCCTGCCGCCCGTCGCCGCCGCCGAACGGCTCGAAGTCGTGCTTCTCTGGCTGGCCGGCGGGGTGCTGCTGGCCGGCCTCGTCAGCGGAATCGCCACGCTCTGGCTCGCCGAGCACCGCCTGCTGACGGTCGACCACAAGACGGTGCTGTCCGTCGCCGCGCTGGCCGTGATCGGCGGCCTGCTGGCGGCGCGCCGCGTCTCCGGCCTGCGCGGGCGGCGGGCGGCGCGCCTCGTCCTGCTGGCCTTCCTGCTGCTCACGCTGGCCTTTCCCGGGGTCAAGTTCGTCACCGACGTGGTGATGGGCTGAGGCACGGCCGAATCGCCACTGTTGACAGCCGCGCCGGCGTGTCTAGTATCTGCACAATTCGTGGTCAGTTTTTTTGGCCGCCCAAAATTTAGGCAGAGAATGGCGCTGACGATCGGTCCGCTGGTTCTCGGCAACCCTGTCCTGCTCGCGCCGATGTCGGGCGTGACGGATCTGCCGTTCCGTCGCATCGCCCGCCGGAAGGGCGCGGGCCTTGCCTATTCCGAGATGATCGCCTCGGCCGAGATGGTGCGGGAAACCAAGGCATCGCTGCGGCGTGCCCGCTCCAGCGCCGATGCCGGGCCGATGGCCGTGCAGCTTGCCGGCACCGAGCCCGAGGTCATGGCCGAGGCGGCGAAGCTGGCCGAGGGCATGGGGGCGGCGCTCGTCGACATCAATTTTGGCTGTCCGGCGAAGAAGGTCGTCAAGCGGGCGGCCGGCTCGGCGCTGATGCGCGAGGAGGGGCTTGCAGCCGCCATCGTCGGCGCCGTCGTGCGTGCCGTCGCCTGTCCGGTCACCGTAAAGATGCGGACCGGCTGGGACGACGAGGCCCGCAACGCGCCGCGGCTGGCGCGGATGGCCGAGGCGGAGGGCGCGCGGCTGGTCACCGTCCACGGCCGCACGCGCTGCCAGTTCTACAGCGGCCGGGCCGACTGGGGTTTCATCGCGGAGGTGAAGGCGGCGGTCGGCCTGCCGGTCGTCGCCAACGGCGACATCGCCACCGCCGCCGATGCGCGCGCCTGTCTCGCCGCGTCCGGCGCCGACGGGGTGATGATAGGTCGCGCGGCGCAGGGCCGGCCGTGGCTGCCGGGCGACATCGCCCGCGCCCTGGCCGACGGCGGCGAGGTGACGGAGCCCGACGCCGCCGCCCGCTGGGCCGTGGCGCGCGAGCATCTCGAGGCCCTGCTCGGCCATTACGGCGCCGAGCGCGGCCTGCGCATCGCCCGCAAGCATCTCGGCTGGTACGCCCAGGGTCTGCCGGGCGCCGCCGCCTTCCGCAATGCCGTGAACAACGCCACGGAGCCAACCGTGGTCATCGGGGAGATCCGCCGGTTCTTTGCACCCGCAGGGGAACGGATGGCGGCCTGACATGGCTAACCCATTGAAACTACGGCGGCGTCGAGCCGTCGTCATCGACCCGACATCGGTCATCAACTCGCTCGCCGACGCGGTCGCGGTCATCGCCCCGGACGACACGATCGCCTGGGTCAACCACGCCGCCGAGCAGCTGTTCGGCGCCGGCGCCAGCATGCTGACCGGCCAAAACCTCGACGCGCTGGTGCCGTCCGACAGCCCGCTGTTCAGCCTGCTGACGCAGGTCCGGCGCGACGGGGTCAGCATCTCGGAGTCCGGCGTGCGCCTCGACAATCCGCGCATCGGCGCGCGCGAGGTGAACATCCGTGCGGCACCCCTGCTCGACGAGCCGGGCGCGGTGGTGGCGACCTTCCACGACGGCTCGCTCGCGCAGCACCTCGACCGCCAGCTCACCCATCGCAACGCCGCGCGTTCGGTCACGGCGATGGCGGCGATGCTGGCGCACGAGATCAAGAACCCGCTGTCCGGCATCCGCGGCGCGGCGCAGTTGCTGGAGCACAATGCCGACGACGACGAGCGCGAACTGACCCGCCTCATCACCGAGGAGGCCGACCGCATCGTCGCGCTGGTCAACCGCATGGAGGTCTTCGCCGACGACCGGCCGCCCGAGCGGACGGCCGTGAACATCCACGAGGTGCTCGACCACGTGCGCAAGCTGGCGCGCACGGGTTTCGCCAGACATGTAAAATTTTCAGATAGTTACGATCCGTCCTTGCCGCCGGTCTGGGGCAACCGCGACCAGCTTGTGCAGGTCTTCCTCAACCTGCTGAAGAACGCCGCCGAGGCGGTGCCGGCCGAGGGTGGCGAGATCACTCTGCTCACCAGCTTCCGCCACGGCCTGCGGCTCGCCGTGCCCGGCAGCGGCACGCGCGTCGACCTGCCGCTGCTGGTCGGCGTGCGCGACAACGGACCCGGCATCCCGGAGGACTTGCGCCCGCACCTGTTCGATCCGTTCGTGACGACCAAGCCGAACGGTTCCGGCCTCGGTCTTGCATTGGTGGCGAAGATCGTCGGCGACCACGGGGGAGTCGTCGACATCGAGAGCCAACCCCGGCGCACGGAATTCCGCGTCATGCTGCCCAAACATCCGAATGCCGGCGAGGAGGTCCGATGATGGCCACGATCCTCGTCGCCGACGACGACCGCGCCATCCGCACCGTTCTCAGCCAGGCCCTGTCGCGCCTCGGCCATCAGGTTCGCACCACGGGTACCGCGACCGGGCTGTGGAACTGGATCGCCGACGGCGAGGGCGACCTCGTCATCACCGACGTCATCATGCCCGACGAGAACGGGCTCGATCTCATTCCGCGCATCCGCAAGCTGCGGCCCGATCTCCGCGTCATCGTCATGAGCGCGCAGAACACCCTGCTGACCGCGGTGCGGGCGACGGAGCGCGGCGCCTTCGAGTACCTGCCCAAGCCGTTCGACCTCAAGGAACTGGTCGAGACAGTGCGCCGCGCCCTGACGGCGCCGCGCCGGGCCGAGCGGATGGCCGCCGAGCCGGAGGCGCCGGAGGACGACGAGCGCCTGCCGCTGATCGGCCGCTCGCCGGCGATGCAGGAAATCTACCGGGTGCTGGCGCGGCTGATGGGCACCGACCTGACGGTGATGATCGCCGGCGAGTCCGGTACCGGCAAGGAGCTGGTGGCGCGGGCGCTTCACAACTACGGCAAGCGGCGCAACGGGCCGTTCATCGCCATCAACATGGCCGCCATTCCGCGCGAGCTGATCGAAAGCGAGCTGTTCGGCCATGAGCGCGGTGCCTTCACCGGCGCCACCCAGCGCTACGCCGGCCGCTTCGAGCAGGCCGATAGCGGCACGCTGTTCCTCGACGAGATCGGCGACATGCCGATCGAGGCGCAGACGCGCCTGCTGCGCGTTCTGCAGGAGGGCGAATACACGACGGTTGGCGGCCGCACGCCGATCAAGGCCAATGTCCGCATCGTCGCGGCGACGCACCGGGACCTGATGGCGGCGGTCGACCAGGGCCAGTTCCGCGAGGACCTCTACTACCGCCTCAACGTCGTGCCGATCCGTGTGCCGCCGCTGCGCGAGCGCACTGAGGACATTCCGGCGCTGGTGCGCCACTTCATCGGCCTCGCTCAGAAGGAGGGCCTGCCGGCCAAGATCCTCGAACCGGCGGCGCTCGACCGGATGCGCCAGTATCGCTGGCCGGGCAACGTGCGCGAGCTGGAGAACCTCATGCGGCGCCTCGCGGCGCTGTACAGCCAGGAGGTCATCGGCGTCGACGTCATCGAGGCCGAACTGGCCGACGTGGCGCCACAGCTCGCCCAGGTCGAGACGCGCACCGCCGAGTCGCTGGGCGAGGCGGTCGAGCGCCACCTGCGCGAATACTTCACGGCCCACCGCGACGGGTTGCCGTCGTCCGGCCTCTACGACCGCGTCCTGCACGAGATCGAGCGGCCGCTGATCTCGCTGTCCCTCGCCGCGACGCGCGGCAACCAGATCCGTGCGGCCGCCATGCTGGGGCTCAATCGCAATACATTGCGCAAGAAAATCCGTGAGTTAGACATAGAGGTGGTACGCGGCGTAAAATAGCGGCGCCGTCGGGCCGCGGGTGCGGCGGGGACGGTCGACCCGTACCGGGCGCCCTTGCGAGCAGCAGGCCGACCGAGTTGAGCGACACCACATCCGCCGTTCCGAACGCGGCCGTCGCCCGCTGGCGTCAATGGCCGGTCGTCCGCCGCCTGACGCTGGCGGTCGCCGTCATTGCCGTGCTGGCCGGCGCGGCGACGTTCCTCGTCCTCACCGGCACCGCCGGCTTCGGCATCAACCAGGACACGCTGCTGGTCCTGCTGGTCGTCGACGTGGCCGTGGTGCTCTGCCTCGGCGCGCTCGTCGGCTATGCGATCGTGACGCTGTGGGCCGAGCGCCGGGCCGGCGCGGTCGGTGCCCGGCTGCATGTCCGCCTCGTCGCCCTGTTCAGCGTCGTCGCCGTGGTGCCCGCCATCATCGTCGCGGTGATGGCGGCGCTGTTCTTCAATTTCGAGGTCAAGACCTGGTTCAACGAGCGGGTGCGGACCGCCGTCGACAACTCCGTCGCCGTCGCCGAGGGCTACCTGCGCGAGCATAAGCAGGTCATCGCCGGCGACGCCGTCGCCATGGCCAACGACCTCTACCGCATCTGGCCGGCCATCCTGTCGTCGAGCGGCACGGCCGAGCGGGCGGTCGACGCCCAGGCCGCCATGCGCTCGCTGTCGGAGGCGGTGGTCTTCGACTCGACGGGCCGGGTGCTCGCGCGCACCGGCCTCGCCCTCGAAAGCGAGCCGCCGCCGGCCTGGGCGCTGGAGCGCGCGAGCGGCGGCGAACTGGTCATCCTGACCGGCAGCAACGACGACCGCGTGCGCGCCCTTGTCGGCCTCAACACGGTGCCGCGGGCCTTCCTCTACGTCACCCGCTTCATCGACCCGACGGTGCTGCGCCACCTCGAACGCACGCGCCAGGCGGCGACGGAATACAATCGCCTCGAGGAACTGCGCGGCGACCTGCAGGCGACGATGGCCGGCATCTTCGTCGCCTTCGCCCTGCTGCTGCTGTTCGCCGCGATCTCGGTCGGCCTCGCCCTCGCCAACCGTCTGGCGCGGCCGATCGCGCGCCTCATCGCGGCGGCGGAGCAGGTGCGCGCCGGCGACCTCGACGCCCGCGTGACGCCGTCGGGCGACGAGCCGGAGCTCGGCTCGCTGATGCGCTCGTTCAACCGCATGACCGAGCAGCTTTCGCAGCAGCACCGCGAACTGACCGACGCCAACCGGCAGCTCGAGGATCGCCGGCGCTTCACCGAAACCGTGCTGGCCGGCGTCTCGGCCGGCGTGCTGGGCCTCGATGCCGAGGGCCGCGTGACGCTGCCCAACCGCTCGGCGGCGACGCTGCTGGGGCTCGGCCGCGGCGAACTGGCCGGCCGGCCGCTCGGCGAGGCGGTGCCGGAAATGTCCGGTCTGGTCGAGGCGGCGCGCCAGCGCCCCGACCGCCGCGTCGAGGACCAGGTGACCGTGCGCCGCGATGGCGAGGCCCGCACCCTGCTGGTCCGCATCGTCGCCGAGCGTGGCGAGGACGAGGCCGCGCCCGGCTATGTCGTGACGTTCGACGACATCACCGAGCTCGAGGCGGCGCAGCGCAAGGCGGCGTGGGCCGACGTCGCGCGCCGCATCGCCCACGAGATCAGGAACCCGCTGACCCCCATCCAGCTCTCGGCCGAGCGCCTGAAGCGCAAGTACGCCGGTGAGGTGACGAGCGACCGGACGGTGTTCGAGCAGTACACCGACACCATCGTGCGCCAGGTCGGCGACATCCGCCGCATGGTCGACGAGTTCTCCGCCTTCGCCCGCATGCCGCAGCCCGAGCCGGCGCTGGTCGACCTGCGCACGCTGGCGCGCGACGGCGTCTTCGTGCAGCGCACGGCGCACCCCGAGGTGCGCTTCGAGTTGCGCCTGCCGGACGCGCCGGTGACGTGCCGGTGCGATGCCCGGCTGGTCGCGCAGGCGATCACCAACCTGCTGCAGAATGCCGTCGAGGCGATCGAGGGCCGCGAGGGCGATGTGCCGCCCGGCGAGATCGTGGTTGCCCTGGAGCCCGGCGACGAGACGGTCGCGCTGTCCATCGAGGACAACGGCCGTGGCCTGCCGGTGGCCGAGCGGGCGCGGCTGACCGAGCCCTACGTGACGACGCGCGCCAAGGGGACGGGGCTCGGCCTCGCCATCGTCAAGAAAATCGTGGAGGACCACGGCGGCCGTCTGATACTGGAGGATCGCGGTGCGGGGGCCGCTACGGCAGCGGGAGCGGCGGGCGCACGCGTTGTGCTGACGTTCCCGATGCCGGCGACCGGTGAGTCGGCGTCGTCCGCGGCAGCGCGGCCGGCGGCCGAGTAACGCGGAACGACCCGATTATGGCCACCGATATTCTTATCGTCGACGACGAGGACGATATCCGTCTGCTCATCGCCGACATCCTGCGCGACGAAGGCTACGAAGTCCGCGGTGCCGCCAACGCCGACGCGGCGCTGGAGGAGATCGCGCGCCGCCGCCCGTCGCTGGTGCTGCTCGACATCTGGCTGGAGGGCAGCCGGATGGACGGCATGCAGATCCTGCAGCACCTGCGGCGCGAGGATGCCGACGTGCCGGTGGTGATGATCAGCGGCCACGGCACGATCGAACTGGCCGTGCAGGCCATCCGCGAGGGCGCCTGGGAGTTCATCGAGAAGCCCTTCAAGACCGACCGCCTGCTGCTGGTCGTGCAGCGCGCGGTCGAGGCGGCGCGGCTGCGGCGCGAGAACCAGGAACTGCTGCTGCGGACCGGCGACATCGCCGAGGTCGTTGGCGAGTCGGCGGCGATCGCGCAGGTGCGCCAGGCCATCGAGCGTGTCGCGCCGACAGGCAGCCGGGTGATGATCTCCGGCCCCGCCGGCGCCGGCAAGGAGGTGGCGGCGCGCCTGCTGCACCGCCGCTCGCGCCGGGCGGACGGGCCGTTCGTCGTCGTCAACTGCGCCACCATGGCTCCCGAGCGGGTGGAGATCGAACTGTTCGGCACCGAGGGCGGCAGCGAGTCGGGCGCGCCGCGCCGCATCGGGCTGTTCGAGCGGGCGCATGGCGGCACGCTGCTGCTCGACGAGGTCGCCGACATGCCGCCGGCGACGCAGGGCAAGATCGTCCGCGTGCTGCAGGAGCAGACCTTCGAACGCGTGGGCGGCGTGACGCGGGTACGCGTCGACGTGCGCGTGGTGGCGACGACGACGCGCGACCTCAAGGCGGAGATCACCGCCGGCCGCTTCCGCGAGGACCTGTTCTACCGCCTGACCGTGGTGCCGATCGAGGTGCCGCCGCTGACCCGGCGGCGCGAGGACATTCCGCAGTTGTGCGAGCATTTCATGGCCCGCAGTGCGGCGGCATCGGGCCTCTCGCCGCGGCGGCTGTCGACCGATGCCGTCGCCGCGCTGCAGGCCTATGAATGGCCGGGCAACGTGCGCCAGCTCCGCAACCTGATCGACTGGCTGCTGATCATGGCGCCCGGCGACGCCGACGTGCCGATCGGCGTCGACATGCTGCCGCCCGAGGTCACCGGCGCGTCGCCGCCGATCCTGCGCCGCGACGGCAATGTCGAGCTACTCGGCCTCAACCTGCGTGCGGCGCGCGAGGAGTTCGAGCGCCAGTACCTTGCCGCCCAGGTGATGCGCTTCGGCGGCAACATCTCGCGCACCGCCGAGTTCGTCGGCATGGAGCGTTCCGCGTTGCATCGCAAGCTCAAGCTGCTCGGGGTGTCGTCCGACGCGGTAGGCCCCGGCGGCCGCCGTCCGGGCGAGGGCTTCGACGCCGCGGACGAGGCGCAGGAGCCGGCATGAAGGCCATCATCTGCGGCGCCGGCCAGGTCGGCTCCAACATCGCGCGCGAACTGGCCGCCGAGCGCGTCGACGTCACCGTCATCGACCAGCGCCCCGATCTCATCCACCGCCTGTCCGACAGCGCCGACGTGACGGCGATGGTCGGCCACGCCGCGCATCCCGACGTGCTGGAGCGGGCGGGGGCGGCCGACGCCGACATGATCATCGCGGTGACCTACACCGACGAAGTCAACATGGTGGCGTGCCAGGTCGCGCACTCGCTGTTCAACGTGCCGACCAAGATCGCGCGCATCCGCGCGCAGTCCTACCGCGAGCAGCACTGGTCGTCGCTGTTCAGCCGCGACCACCTGCCCATCGACATGATCATCTCGCCGGAGGTCGAGGTCGCCCGCGCCATCGCGCGCAGCTTCACCGTGCCCGGCGCCTTCGACATGATCCCACTTGCCGACGGTCGCCTGCGGCTGATCGGCGTGCGCTGCCCCGACGACTGCCCGATCGTCGACACGCCGCTGCGCCAGCTCACCACGCTGTTTCCCGACATGCGCATCGCCGTCGTCGGCATCGTGCGCAACGGCAAGTCGATCGTGCCGTCGGGCGACGACGAGATGCTGGCGCGCGACGACGTCTATTTCGTCGTCGACAGCGAGCATGTCGGCCGCGCCATGGCGGCGTTCGGCCACGAAGAGCCCGAGGCGCGCCGCGTCGTCATCATCGGCGGCGGCAACATCGGCCGCTTCCTCGCCGCCGACATCGAGGCCGAATTCGCCGCCATGTCGGCGAAGATTATCGAGATCGACAAGGCCCAGGCCGCCACCGCCGCGCAGGCGCTCGGCCGCACCGTCGTCATCAACGGCGACGCCCTCGACCCCGAGATCCTCACCGAGGCGAGCATCGCCAGCACCGAGGTCGTCGTCGCCGTCACCAACGACGACGAGGTCAACATCCTCGCCTCGCTGCTGGCCAAGCGGCACGGCGCCGCGCGCGCGGTCACGCTGGTCAACACGACGACCTACACGCCGATGCTGTCGACCCTCGGCATCGACGTCGTCGTCAACCCGCGCTCGATCACCGTCTCGACGATCCTGCAGCACATTCGGCGCGGCCGCATCCGCTCCGTGCATACGCTGGGCGACAATTTCGGCGAGCTGATCGAGGCCGAGGCTTTGGCCACGTCGAGCCTCGTCGGCAAGGCGCTCGGCGACGCCAAGCTGCCCGCCGGCGTCATCGTCGCCGCCATCGTGCGCGACGACGCGGTGCAGATGGCGACGCGCGAAACGGTGATCGAGGTCGGCGACCGGGTGGTGCTGTTCGCCACCAAGGATGCGATCCGCAAGATCGAGAAGATGTTCGCCGTACGCCTGGAGTTCTTCTAGCCGTGCCGGCGCCGCTCCTGTCCCGCGTCGCCTGGGTCGACGGTCGCTATGTCGGGCATGCCGACGCCTATGCCGTGCATGTCGAGGATCGCGGCTACCAGTTCGCCGACGGTGTCTACGAGGTCATCCACGTCGAGGACGGAAGGCTGGTCGACGAGGGGCCGCACCTCGACCGCCTCGATCGGTCGCTCGGCGAACTGGCCATCCCGGCGCCGATGGCGCGGCGGCCGCTGCAGCGCGTGCTGCGCGAGGTGGCGCGGCGCAACGGCGTCGCGCACGGGCTGGTCTACCTGCAGGTGACGCGCGGCATCGCCCGCCGCCGCCACGCCTTTCCGGCCGATGCAAGGCCGGTGATGGTGGTGACGGCGCGCAGCGAGCCGGGGCCCGAGCCGTCGCTGCTGGAGGAGGGCGTGGCCGTGGTCACGCTGCCCGATCAGCGCTGGGCGCGCTGCGACATCAAGTCCGTCGCCCTGCTGGCAAACGTCCTCGCCAAGCAGGCCGCCGCTGCCGCCGGGGCGGCCGAGGCCTGGCTGGTCGACCGCGACGGGATGGTCACCGAAGGCGGCTCGTCGAACGCCTGGATCGTCACCACGGACGGGCGGCTCGTCACCCGGCCGGCCGATAACGCCATCCTCGACGGCATCACCCGTCGCACCCTGCTGGCGCTCGCCGCGGGGCAGGGGCTGACGGTGGACCTGCGCGGCTTTTCCCCGGAAGAGGCGCGGGGCGCGCGCGAAGCGTTCTTTTCCAATTCGTCGAGCTGGGTGATGCCGGTGACCCGCATCGATGACGCCGTCGTCGCCAATGGGCGCGCCGGCAGCCTGTCGCGGGCCCTCAACGCCGCCTATCTGGAGCGGCTGGGCGGTCTGCCCCGCATGGCAGCGGGACTGCCGCCCGTAGCCGGTGGGACGCGTTGAACAATATGCTGGTATTTCAGCCGGCAGTCCCTATCCTAGAACCAACAAGAACGAAGAGGGCCGGGAGTTGACGTCGCTTCGCGCGGGGGCGCGCGTCTGGTCGACAACAAAAGCAACAGAGGTCGATTATGGCCGACAAGTCACAAAACGTGCAGGATGTGTTCCTTAACAACATCCGCAAGAACAAGACCCCGGTGACGATCTTCCTGGTCAACGGCGTAAAGCTTCAAGGCGTGGTGACGTGGTTCGACAATTTCTGCGTTCTGCTGCGCCGCGATGCCCACTCGCAGCTCGTCTACAAGCACGCCATTTCGACGGTGATGCCGTCGGTCCCGGTGCAGCTGTTCGAGCCCGAGACCGCCGACGCCGAGGCTGCCGCCTGACTTGAGCGAACGCGAACGCGGCGACGGTGGGCGAGCCGGCACGGAGCCGGCGCGCACGCGGACGGTCGTACTCCATCCGGCACTGAAGACGGCGCGCGCGGCCGCGGGGCCCGCCGCCGTGACGCCGGAAATGCGTCTGGAGGAGGCCTGCGGGCTGGCCGCCGCGATCGACCTCGATCTCGTCCACAGCGAGGTGGTGCGGCTGGTCGAGCCGCGGCCGGCGACGCTGTTCGGCTCGGGCACGGTCGAGCGGCTGGGCACGGCGGTCGCCGGGACCGAGGCGACGCTGGTCTATGTCGACGGCACCCTGTCGCCGGTGCAGCAGCGCAACCTGGAAAAGGCGTGGAAGGCCAAGGTCATCGACCGCACCGGCCTGATCCTCGAAATCTTCGGCGAGCGGGCGCGGACCCGCGAGGGCCAGTTGCAGGTCGAACTGGCGGCGCTGACCTACCAGCGCTCGCGGCTGGTGCGCTCGTGGACCCACCTCGAACGCCAGCGCGGCGGTTTCGGCTTCCTCGGCGGGCCGGGTGAAAGCCAGCTCGAACTCGACCGCCGCGTCATCGGCGACCGCATCGTCAAGCTGCGCGGCGAACTCGACCAGGTGCGCCGCACGCGCGGCCTGCACCGCAAGGCGCGCGAGCGGGTGCCGTACCCGGTCGTGGCGCTGGTCGGCTACACCAATGCCGGCAAGTCGACGCTGTTCAACCGGCTGGCACATTCGGCGGTGATGGCGGCCGACATGCTGTTCGCCACGCTCGACCCGACGATGCGCGCGGTGCGCCTGCCCGGCGGGCGCACGATCATCCTGTCCGACACGGTGGGCTTCATCTCCGACCTGCCGCACGACCTCGTCGCCGCCTTTCGCGCGACGCTCGAAGAGGTACTGGCGGCCGACGTCGTCGTGCATGTGCGCGATGTTGCCCATCCGCAGACCGAGGCCCAGCGCGCCGATGTCGAATCGATTCTCGCCGGACTCTTCGCGCGGGGCCCGGATGACGACGGCGCGTCCGCCCGGCCGCCGCAGATCGAGGCCCTGAACAAGGTCGACCTGCTCGACGAGGAAGCGCGTACTGCCATTGCGGAGCGCGCGCGGCGCGACGGCCGCGCGGTGTCGCTGTCGGCGCTGACGGGCGAGGGCTGCGACGCCCTGCTGGCGGCGATCGAGGCCGATCTGGCTGCCTCGCAGGTGGTGAGCGAAGTCGAGGTGAAGCTGTCCGACGGGGCCGGGCTGGCCTGGCTCTACCGCAAGGGCGAGGTGCTGTCGCGCGAGGACACCGACGAGGTCGCCCGCGTGCGGGTGCGGCTGGAACCGGCCGACCTAGCGCGCTTCCAGCGCCGCCACGGCGTGGCGTGAGCGTCCCGATGGCCGGTTCGCCCGATACCGACCGCGTCGGCGCGTTGATGCGCGAGGCGGCGCGGCAGTTCGTGCTGCCGCGCTTCCGCGCGCTCGAGACGCACGAGATCCTCACCAAGTCCGGCGACAACGACCTCGTGACCGTCGCCGACCGCGAGAGCGAGGCGTGGCTGACGGACGAACTGGCCGCGCTGCTGCCGGGCAGCGTCGTGGTCGGCGAGGAGGCGGTGTTCGCCGACGCCACGGTGATCGACCGGCTGGCGGGTGCGGCGCCGACCTGGGTGATCGACCCGGTCGACGGCACATGGAACTTCGCCCACGGGGTCGAGCGCTTCGCCATGATGGTGGCGCTGGTCGAGGCCGGCACGGTCTCGCACGGCTGGATTCTCGAGCCGGCCAGCGACCGCCTGGCGGTCGGCGTGCGCGGCGGCGGCGTGACGCTCGACGGCGCGCCGGTGCGGCTCGGCGAGGGCTCCCCCGCGTCCCGCCCTGACGGCCGCCATACGGGCGTCGCCGTGCGCCGGATGATGGAGCGCGCGAAGACGCGCGACGACCTGTTCGGCGCGCTGCGTGGCTCCTCGTCGGCGGGCTGCGAGTATCTGCTGCAGCTCGCCGGCGAGGCGGATTTCTCGGCCTACAACCGCCTGCTGCCGTGGGACCACGCGGCCGGCGCCTTCCTCGTCGCCGAGGCCGGCGGCGTCGCCCGCCTGCTCGACGGCACCGTCTACTCGCCGCTGGTGCACAAGGGCGACTACCTCAGCGCCCGCAGCGAGAGCGTGTGGCGCGAAGTGCGTGACGTGCTGGCGGAAGCCTAGACGCGCCGTCCGCTACACCGCCTCGGCCTTGTCGCGCGCCTGCACCTTCACGCCCGAGACGCCCGTGGGGTTCGCGCGCCGCCAGTCGTAGTAATTGTCGAGCGTGGCATAGGGCGTGATCATGCCGGGGTCGAAGGCGATCGGCGCCTCGCCGCGGGCGATCTTCGCCGCCCAGTGCGGGTCGGCCAGCGCGCCCTTGCCGATGCAGCAGAAATCGCCCTGGCCGCCGGTCAGCGCCGCCTCGGCCACCGCCGGGTCCTGCAGCTTGCCGTTGGCGAGGATCGGCAGGCCGGAATACTTGCGTGCCAGGCCCGAGAGGCTGTCGGCGCAGCCGAACACCGGCGAGACGCCGAGATGGGCCGAGATGTCGATGAAGTCGATGCCGGTCTTCGCCAGCGCCGAGAAGATCGCCTTCGCATCGGCCTCGCCGCCCGGCCAGACATAGTCGAAGTCGTTGACCTTGGTCTGCGAGATGCGCACGCCTACCGGCCTGTCGGGCACGGCGGCGCGGACCGCCCGCATCACCTCGCAGTGGAAGCGGACGCGGTTCTCGACCGGGCCGTTGTACTCGTCGGTGCGGAGATTGGTGTGCACGGTGAGGAACTGGTCGGGCAGGTAGCCGTTCGCGCCGTGTACCTCGATGCCGTCGAAGCCCAGTTCGGCGGCGCGGCGGGCAGCTGCGGCGTAGCTCGCCACCACCTCGGCCATCTCGTCGCGGGTGATCTCGCGCGGCGTCTGGAACACCGTGCCGCTGCCGCGGTAGCGGTCGATCTGCTTGCCCTTCGGCGTCACCGCCGAGGCCGAGATCGAGCCCTCGACCCAGTTGTTGCCCTGGTTGATGGCGCCGCAGTGGAAGATCTGCATGAAGGCCGGCGAGCCCTCGGCGTGGATCGCGTCGACCACCTTGCGCCAGCTTTCCTGCTGGCGGTCGCTGCCGATGCCCGGCTGGTACTTGTAGCCCTGGCTGTACTTGAGGTCGATGTAGACGGCCTCGGTCATCACGAGGCCCCAGCCGCCGCGCGCGTAGTCGGCGTAGTAGTCGCGCATCTGGTCGGTGACGATGCCGTCCTCGGTCGCGCTCGCGCGCGTCAGCGGCGAGACGACGGCGCGGTTGCGCAGTGTCAGGCCACCGAGGCGGCCGGGCGAGAGCAGGGTGGGGTAGGTCGCCATCGTCGAGGCCTCCCGGGCATGCGTTCGTGATCGTTGGCGCGGATCATAACATCCGGCCGATGGCGGTAAACCGTGGGCAGGGCGCGGTTTGCGCCGTCGCGCCGGCCCTCGCTATCATCCGCCGCCGGCCTCGCCGCGAGGCCGCCATCACCCGAACAGGCGGAGCGCCGTGACATGCCCGAATCCCGCAACCTCGCTTTTGTCGGCCTCGGCGTCATGGGTTTTCCGATGGCCGGCCATCTGGTCAAGGCCGGCCATGCCGTCACGGTGTGGAACCGCACCGCCGCGCGCGCCGAGAAATGGGTCGGCCAGCACAAGGGCAAGGCCGCCGCGAGCCCGCGCGAGGCGGCGGCGAGCGCCGACATCGTGTTCATGTGCGTCGGCAACGACGACGACGTGCGCAGCGTCGTCTACGGCGACAACGGCGTGCTGACCGGCATGCGCAAGGGGACCGTCCTGGTCGACCACACGACCGCCTCCGACACGCTGGCGCGCGAACTGGCCGAGGCGTGCAGGGCGAAGGGCGTGGACTTTCTCGACGCGCCCGTCTCGGGCGGCCAGGCCGGCGCCGAGAACGGCGTGCTGACCGTCATGTGCGGTGGCGACGAGGCGACCTTTGCCGCGACGCGGCCGACCATCGACGCCTATGCGCGTGCCTGCGAACTGATCGGTCCCACCGGCTCGGGCCAGCTCGCCAAGATGATGAACCAGATCTGCATCGCCGGCGTGCTGCAGGGGCTGTCGGAGGCGATCAATCTCGGCCAGAAGGCCGGCCTCGACATCGAGAAGGTGATCGGCGCCATCTCGAAGGGCGCCGCCGGTTCATGGCAGATGGACAACCGCTGGAAGACGATGATCGCCGGCCAGTTCGAGTACGGCTTCGCCGTCAACTGGATGCGCAAGGACCTGTCGATGTGCCTCGACGTCGGCGAGAAGACCGGCGCACGCCTGCCGCTGACTGCGCTGGTCGACCAGTTCTACAAGCACGTCCAGGCGCGCGGCGGCGGCCGCTGGGACACGTCCTCGCTGATCCATCTGCTGCAGAAGGATTGAGGGAGCGGGTGGTGTCGCTGGGCGACGTCCCCATCCCTCGACAAGCTCAGGATGAGGACGACCGGTAACGGCATTCCCGATGCCAGGGCATTACAGGGCAGCCTCACCCTGAGCCTGTCGAAGGGCGAGACTGCCAGGCATCGATAGTCCGCGTCCGCGCTATCCGTCCAGTTCCGGATAATGCCGGAAGATACCGTGCTGGTTGAAGGGCAGGCGGCGGTCGGACGCCAGATACGCCGCGATGCGCGGCCGCGCGGCGACGCGGTCGTGCAGCGCGCGGACGCGCGGCAGCTTCCGCGCCAGCTTCTTCATCGTCCTGGGAAAGGCGTAGTCGAGGCCGGCGACGATCTGGAACACCGACAGGTCGGCGTAGGTCAGCCGCGCGCCGACGAGGTGCCGGTCGCCCGAGGGGTTCTGCGCCAGCACCTGTTCGAACCAGCCGAGATACTTGGGCGCCCGCTCCTTGACGAAGTGGCCGGAGAAGCGCGCCGCCTCCGGCTTCTGCTCGTCGTAGTAGAGGCTGCCGGCAATGGGGTGGTGGGTGTCGTGAATCTCCTTCACGAAGTCCGTCACCGTGAGCTGGATCTGGTGCGTCCACAGCCGCGCCGCCTCGCTCGCCGGCACGAGGCCGTGGCGCGGCCCGAGGTACTCTAGGATGTTCGCCGTCTGGGCGAGCACCAGCTTGCCGGCCTTGAGGATCGGCGGCGCGTAGGGCGGGCGGTCGAGGCCGGCGCCGTCGAGCAGCGCGGCCATGGTGGTCGAACCCTTGCCGCCGCGCTCGACGTCGATGTAGTCGGCGCCCGCTTCCTCCAGCGCCAGGCGGACGAATTCGCCGCGTCCCTGGATGCCGGGCCAGTAGTAAAGCTCGTAACGCATCGTCAGCTTCTCCCGCTTTCGCTCTTCTCGTTCGCCTTCGCCGCCTGCCACAGCGCCTCGAGTTCGTCGAGCGGGGCGTCGGCGGCGATGCGGCCCTGACCGGCCAGCGCCTCCTCGACGGCGCGGAAGCGGCGCTCGAAGCGCGCGTTAGCGCCGCGCAGCGCGATCTCCGGGTCGATGTCGAGACGGCGGGCGAGTTGCGCCACGGCGAACAGCACGTCGCCGATCTCCGCCTCGGTGCGATCGGGCGGCGCGCCGGCATCGAGCTCGGCCGACACCTCCTCGATCTCCTCGCGCACCTTGGCCATGACGCCGGCCACGTCCGGCCAGTCGAAGCCGGTGCGGGCGGCGCGCTTGCCGAGCTTGCCGGCGCGCATGAGCGCGGGCAGGGCGCGCGGCACGTCGTCGAGCGCACTGGCCCGCGTACCTTCCGCCGCCGCCTTCGCGCCGCGCTCGTCGGCCATGATCGCCTCCCAGGTGCGCTGCACGGCCGCCGCATTCTCGCCGGCGGCGGCGGCGAAGACGTGCGGGTGGCGGCGCACCAGCTTCTCGGCGATGGCGGCGGCGACGTCGTCGAAGGCGAAGGCGCCTTCCTCCTCGGCCATGCGGGCGTGGAACACCACCTGCAGCAGCAGGTCGCCCAGCTCGTCGCGCAGTCCCTTGCGGTCGTCGCGCTCGATGGCGTCGGCGACCTCGTAGGCTTCCTCGATCGTGTAGGGCGCGATGCTGGCAAAGGTCTGCTCGACATCCCACGGGCAGCCGCGCGCGGGGTCGCGCAGGCGCGCCATGATGTCGAGCAGACGGTCGAGATTGTCGGGCAAGGGACGACTCCCGGACGGGACTGTCCAATCCTAACGATATGGCTCGTCCACGGCGACTGTGCGTCGTCCCCGTCCTTCGACAGGCTCAGGACGAGGACGATTGGCAACGACGGTGCGGCCGGCTCGGTCCCGTCATGTGCTGGACGGACCGTGCAGGCATCCTCATCCTGAGCCTGTCGAAGGATGAGGATGCCGGCGCTTCAGCTCGCCAGACGCAGGTTCGTCAGGTCCTTTCCGATGGCATCGAAGGCGTTCTGCAGCGAGCTGTTGCTCGGCGAGTTGAAGTAATGCGCGGGTGTCGTGGCACAACTGCGATAGAGGTTCTGCGCCGATGTGCTCGAGAGCTGGAAGGTGATGGCGTAGATGATCACGCCCTCGGCCTTCATCGCCGTGCAGGCCGCCAGCATGCGGTTGTTGATGATCGTCGTGGCGGCGCTGCCGCCGTTGAACACGCCGAGGCGCCCCTCGGTGGGCCGGCCATAGGCGGTGTAGTCGGCGCTGGGGCTGTTGGGCTGGCCGCCCGACCAGTCGAACCACTGGTTCTCGCCGTCGGTGAGGATGATCAGCACCTTGTCCATCAGCGGCGTGTGGTAGTCGAGCGGCAGCTCGGCCGGCGAGGTGCCGCCCCACAGCCCGCGCCAGCGCGGCGACAGCACCCGCCAGCCCCAGACGAGACCGAGATTGGCCATGGTGCCGCCGCGGTGCCACGGCAGCATGTCGGCGATGCTGGCGAGCACCGTCGACTTCTCCGCCGTCAGCGGCAGGATCGGCGGGCCGCATCCGAGGTTGGGCCCGCGTCCGTTGTCCTGCGCGCTGTTGGCCTCGTTCATGTTGGTCGGCGTCCAGTTGTTGTCGCCGTTGCCGTTGTACTGGCCGCTGGTCGAGGCCCAGCGATAGGGCGCGAAGGCGGCGACCGCCGGCGGATCGTCGGTCTGGTCGTAGGGCGCGGCGCGCGCCTCGACGCAGCCCTTCCACGTCGAGTTGAGATAGAGCGCCGGATTGTGGGTGGCGAGCCAGTCGGTGCGGCCGGGGCCGATGTTGACGCTGGCGACGTAGGGAACGAGCGCGACCCAGAAGTCGTCGACCGTCTCGTGCTCGCCGTAGAGCTGGTTGACCAAGGTCGTCGCCGCGCCCTTCATGGCGTCGATCTTGCCGTTCGAGCGCATCGAGCCGGTGTTGTCCATCACCAGCACCAGCTCCATGCCGCGCACCGCCCGCCGCACCACGGCGCGCGCGCGCACGTCGACCGTCTCGATGCCGAGCACGCGGACGAACGACGTCGGCACGGCGGCCTGCGCCTCCAGCGTCAGTTCGCCGGTGTCGAGGTCGGCGACGATGCTCGGCCCGGTCACCTGGGCGCCGAGGAAGCCGGCGGGAAAGTTGGCGGCGAAGAAGGCAGCGATGTCGGCGTCGCGCGTCGGCGACAGCATCGCGCGGCCGCCGGCGAGCCCGGCGGCGTCGAGGGCGTGGGCCAGCTTCTCGCGCACGATCCAGCCGCGCGCCGCATCGGTGGCGAGGCCGACCATGCCGACCAGCGGCACGACGGCGACGGCGAGCAACAGGGCGACCGCGCCGCGCCGCTCGCGCAGCAGCCTTCCGACGAGACCGGCAAGGGGGTTCCGCCACATGGGGCGGAACAAGAAAACCCTTCGCGCGGCGAAGTCAAAATAATCATTTCGGCGTTCTTTGCGCGAAAATGCCGCGCAATTTTCGCCATGTCCCCGTCACTGCCCCGGCGATCCGCCGACCGCTGGCGGCGGTGATGCGGGCGATGCCGCCCGTGCGCGGGCCGAGGCGGGCGGCCGCGGGAACGAGACGCACGCGATCGATGAAGGAATCGGCGAAGTCCTCGAGCACGAGCGTCGCGGCGGCGACATTGCCGTTGGCGATGCTGCCGGCGATCAGCGTCGCCGTGCCGAAATCGATGCGGTCGCCCGGCACCGGCCGGCCGTCGAACTGCTCGGCGAACAGGGCCGCGATGGTGACGCCGGCCTGGTCGTCGCCGAGGTCCGCCGCGAAATCGTACAGCGTCGCCAGGCTGTCGATGGTCACGTCGCCGGCGAAGGTGAAGCCGCCGGTCGCGGCGGCGGCCGGCGCGTCCTCGGCGCTGGCGAACAGCGGGTCGAGGCGCGGCAGGCGGCTCGGCGGCGCCAGCAGGTAGGCGTAGTCGCCGGCCCGCAGCGCGCCGGCCTCGGCCGGTCCGAGCACGACCTGGTCGCGCACCACCAGCGTCAGCCGGGCCCAGCGTGGCAGCGCCGGGCGGCGCAGCACCGGGCTGTCGGGCAGGACCGGGTAGCCCGCCATCTCGAGGTCGAGCTGGCCCGGCAGGTCGAGGTCGACGCGCGCCACCGGCGGCACCGTCCGGCCGAGGGCGATGCCGAGCCGGCGCGCCGCCGAAGTGACGGTCGAGCCCTGTACCAGCAGCGACACCAGCACGACGAAGAAGGCGATGTTGAAGTAGGCGTCCGCGTGCGGCAGGCCGCTGAGCATCGGCACGGCGGCGAGGAAGATGCTGACGGCGCCGCGCAGGCCGACCCAGGAGACGAAGGCTTTCTCCTCGCGCGCGAAGCGGAACGGGGCGAGGCAGACCCAGACGGCCAGCGGCCGCGCGACGAGCATCAGCCACAGGGCGATGGCGAGGCCGGGAATGGCGTAGTCGAGCAGGTGCGTCGGCGTGACCAGCAGGCCGAGCAGGATGAACATCAGGATCTGCGCCAGCCAGGTGGCGGCGTCGTGGAAGCTGGTGATCGAGGCGAAGGCGCGGACCGGACGGTTGCCGAGCACGAGGCCGGCCAGATAGACGGCGAGGAAGCCGCTGCCCTCGGCGAGCGACGTCGCGGCGTAGATCGACACGGCCGCGGCGACGACGAAGAGGGGGTGCAGCCCGGTCGGCAGCGTCAGCCGGTTGAGCGCGGCGGCGACGGCGAAGCCGCCGCCGATGCCGAGCGCGGCGCCGACGGCCGCCTGGCTGGCGAGCGTCACGGCCACCTCCCAGCCCGGTCCGCCGGTATCGGCCAGCAGGACCTCGACCAGCACCAGCGTCAGGAACATCGCCACCGGGTCGTTGGTGCCGCTCTCGATCTCCAGCGTCGTGCCGACCCGCTTACGCAGTTGCAGGCCGCCTGTCCGCAGCAGGAAGAAGACCGCCGCGGCGTCGGTCGAGGCCACGATGGCGCCGACCAGCGCGCCTTCCAGCGGGGTGAACTCGAGCAGCACCACGGCCAGCAGGCCGGTCAGCGCCGCGGTGACCACGACGCCGACGGTGGCCAGCACCATCGACGGCGCGAGCGCGCCGCGGAAGCTCGCCAGGCGGGTACGCAACCCGCCGTCGAACAGGATCACCGCCAGCGCGGCCGAGCCGACGAGGTAGGTGAGGCGGTAGTCCGAGAACTGGATGTTGCCGGGGCCGTCCTCGCCGGCGAGCATGCCGATGACGAGGAAGACGAGCAGCAGGGGCATGCCGAAGCGGCTGGCGATCAGGCTCGACATGATGCCGGCCAGCACCAGCAGGGCGCCCAGCAGCAGCAGCGTGTTGACCAGACCGATACTCGCCATCGCCCGCGATCTCTCAGGCGCGGACGGCGCGGGCGGCGCGGGGACGCGGGTGGCGTCGCGCCGCGACCGTCCGGGCCGTGCGCCGGCCAGGAATTACCGGAAATTGCATTTTGTTTTGCAATATTCTCTCCGGAAAGGCAACACAAAATCGTAGAAAATAATATTCATATTGCTATAAATAATCGCTCTCCTCATCGCATGGTTTTGTCTAAATGTCTTGACGTTCTATTTATTGTTCTTTCTGATTTTAACCTCGGATTAACCGGGCAAGGCAAGTATTCGCCCGCTGGTTCTGCAGCCACGGGAGATCGCGAATGCACAGGTTCCTTACCCGCTTCGTCCGGGACGAGTCCGGCGCCACGGCCATCGAGTACGGCCTCATCGCCGCCCTCGTCTCGGTCGCGGCGATCGGCGCCCTCAGCCTGATGGGCGGCTCGCTCGACACCATGTTCACCGCCGTGTCGGGGCAGCTCGACAGTGCGGTCAGCGCCATGCCCACCACCCCGCCGCCGGCCGAGCCGCCGGCGGAGTAGCCACAAGGAACGAGCGGCAACTGTCCCACCCGTTGCCGCTCGGACGCGACCGGCGGGTTGCGGCGCGGCGTGTGGATGGCCCCGCACCGCGCAGCGCCCGCCGGCGCGTCACCCCCACGGGAGATTCACGGAGCGTCGAATGCCGGATGCCCTGCCGCTCGGTCTGCTGCTGCTCGCCGCCTTCGTGGCGCTGGTCGGCCTCGCGGCGTGGAGCGACATCCGCCGCCTCGTCATTCCCAATGCCATTCCGCTCGCGCTGGTGCTGATCTGGCCGGCCTTCGCCGCCGCCACCGGCATCGGCCTCTGGAGCGGGCTGGCGACCGGCGCCCTCGTGCTGGCCATCGGCGCCGGCCTGTTCGCCGCCGGCCTCGTCGGCGGCGGCGACGCCAAGTTGATGGCGGCGTGCGCCCTGTGGGCGGGGCCGACGCTGGTCCTGCCGTTCATTCTCGTCACGCTGCTCGGCGGCGGCGCGCTCGGCATGGCCGAGTGGCTGCGCCTCGGGCGCAAGCGCCGGCTGGAGGCCCGCTACGGTCCCGTCGCCACGTCGCGCACGGCGCCTGCCCAGGCCGGCACCGCCGTCGTGCCCTATGCCGTCGCCATCGCCGGCGGCGCCCTGTGGGTCGCGGTCGCGACCGCCGTCGCGCTGATCGCGCGGATGAACTGAGCCATGCGCGCCAGGGCCATCCTGCTCGCCGCGGTGGCGCTCGCCGCCGCCGGCACCGCCGCGTGGGGCGCGCGGCACTACCTCGCGAGCGAACGCGCCGCCATCGCCGCGCGCACGCCGCAGCAGCCCGCGCCGGCCAAGGCCCACCGCGTGCTGGTGGCGCGCAGCGACCTGCCGGCCGGCACCATCGTCCAGGCGAAGCACCTGCGCTGGCAGGCGTGGCCCGACGCGTCGCTGCCCGACGGCTGGTATGTCGAGGGCAAGGCCGACCCGGCCGATCTCGCCGGCACGGTCGTGCGCGGACTGGTGGCGGCCGGCGAGCCGGTGGCCGCCTCGCGCCTCGTGCATCCGGGCGAGCAGGGCTTCCTCGCCGCCGTGCTGGCGCCCGGCATGCGCGCGGTCTCGGTCTCGGTCAACGCCACCACCGGCATCGCCGGCTTCGTCTTTCCCGGCGACCGCGTCGACCTCATCCTGTCGCACGGCGTCGAGCGCGAGGGCGGCAACGGCCGGCTGCGCCGCGCCTCCGAGACGGTGCTGTCGGACGTGCGCGTGCTGGCGGTCGACCAGTCGACCGACGATGCCGCCGCCAAGGCCAGCCTGGCCAAGACCGTGACGCTCGAAGTCTCGCCCAAGGACGCCGAGAAGGTGACGCTCACGGCCGATCTCGGCCGCCTGTCGCTGAGCCTCCGCAGCCTTGCCCGCGACGAGGCCGCGACGGCCGAGGCGGAACCGAGGCCGGCCGCGCCGCACACCTGGGACAGCGAGGTCAGCCGGCTGCTGGCGTCGCCGGCGGCACCGAAGGCACGGGAGGTCCGGGTCTGGCGCGGCGGCGAGCAGGTGACGCTGCGCTTCGGCGGCCCGGATCGCCCCTCCGCCCCGGTCGATGCCGCGCCGCCGCCGGAGGTCGAGCCATGAGAACCCTGCGTGCCGCCGGGATCGCCGCCGTCGTCGCCGTGCAATTGCTGGGCGGCATGGCGCCGGCCTCCGCCGCCGCGGTGGCCATCGCTACCATCGCCGCAGCCGGCGGCGAACTGGCGCTCGAAGCCAACCGCGGCATGCTGGTCAGGTTGCCGGCGGCGGCGGCGGCGGTGCTGGTCGCCAACCCGGAAATCGCCGACGTCGTGGTCAAGTCGCCGACGCTGGTCCACGTCATCGGCAAGCGGGCCGGCGAGACGACGCTGATCGCCGTCGACGCCGCCGACGTCGTGCTGGCCAACGCCACCGTGCGGGTGACGCACAATCTGGCGGCGCTGGCCGGGGCGCTGGGCTCGCTGCTGCCCGGTTCGGCGGTGACGCCGCGCACGGTCGCCGGCGGGCTGGTGCTGACCGGCACCGTCGCCAGCGCCGTCGAGGCGGAGGAGGCCAACCGCCTCGCCGCCGGCTTCGTCGCCCAGGGCGAGCGGGTGGTCAACCAGCTCCGCTTCGCCGGCCCCAACCAGGTCAACCTGCGCGTCCGCGTCGCCGAGGTCTCGCGCGACACGGTCAAGCGCCTCGGCTTCAACTTCGACGTCATCCCGACCATCGGCTCGATCACCTTCGGCCTCGCCACCGGCCGCCTGCCGGCCGCCGGGGGGGCGGCGCTCACCCGCGCCAACGGCGAGAACAACGTCTTCGCCCGTTCCGCCGACGGCAACATCGACGTGAGCGCCGTCATCGACGCGCTGGAGACCGAGGGGCTCGTCACCATGCTCGCCGAGCCGAACCTGACGGCGCTGTCGGGCGAGACGGCGAGCTTCCTTGCCGGCGGCGAGTTTCCCATCCCGGTCGTGCAGGGCGACGGCAGCACCTCGGTCGAGTTCAAGAAATTCGGCGTGGCGCTGGCCTTCACGCCGACCGTGCTGGACGCCGGCCGCGTCAGCCTGCGCGTGGCGCCGGAGGTCAGCGCGCTGTCGAACGCCGGCGCCGTCACCGTCAACGGCTTCAGCATTCCGGCGCTGACGGCGCGGCGGGCCGAGACCACGGTCGAACTGGGCTCGGGTCAGTCGCTGGCCATCGCCGGACTGCTGCAGAACAACACCGCGCAGGACGTGCGCGAGTTTCCCTGGCTCGCCGACCTGCCGATCATCGGCGCGCTCTTCCGCTCGACCGAGTTCAGCCGCGACGAGACCGAGCTGGTCATCCTCGTCACGCCCTATCTGGTGCGTCCGTCGTCGACGGCGCTGGCGGTGCCGACCGACGGCTTCCGCGCGCCGGACGATGCCGGCCGCGTGCTCGGCGGCGAGACCTGGCGGCAGCGCCAGCCGGGGCGGCCGGTGCCGGCCACGCCGCGCCTCGCCGGGCCGGTGGGCTTCATCGTCGATTGAGGGGGAAGGGACCATGTCACGCCAACGTCTGCTGAAGCCGCCGCGGCGCCTGTTCTCGGCGCGCCGCCGCAGCCCGCTGCCGGTGCTGCTGGCGCTGCTCGCCCTCGTGCTCGCCTCCTGCGTGACCGGGCCGGAGGACTGGAGTCCGGCCGGCCGGCCGGTCGCGCCGCACGTCGTCACCACGGCCGAGGGGCGCAGCGTCGTGCTGCCGCCGGCCTGTGCCGACTGGTCGCAGCCCTCGGCGGCCAATCCGGCCAACCATCCGACCGGCGCGCTGGGCTGCGCCAATGCCTACAACCTCGGCCTGATGATCGCCGAGCCGGCCGACCTCGTGCGCGGCCGCGCGGCGACGGCCGCCGACGGCGAGGCCGCGACGCTGGCGATCCAGCGCTATCGCAAGGGCGAGATCCGCGCGCCGGTGCCGCAGGAGACGCAGTGATGGCGCTCGCCGCGGCCGACCCCGACACCGGGGCGACGCACGTTCTGGCGGCATTCGCGGCGGACGCGGCGATGGAGGCGGTGCTGGCGGAGGCTGCGGCGACGCGGTTTCCCGGTGCCACGATCGCCAGCGGCGGGGCCGCCGCGGCGGCGCGCTGGCTGGCGCGGGGCCGGGCTATGCCGGCGGTGCTCGTCGTCGACCTCGGCGACAGCGCCACGCCCTACGACGACCTGATGGCGCTCGCCGACCTCTGCGCGCCGGCGACGCGCGTCGTGGCGCTCGGCGCCGTCAACGACCTCGCCCTCTATCGCCGCTTCCTCGCCGCCGGCGTCGCCGACTATCTCGTCCGGCCAGTCGCGGCGCCGGACCTCGCGGCGGCTTTGGCGAAAGCGGTCGAGACCGGAAGCGGCGGCTCGCCGACGACGGCGGCGCGTCCGGCGGGGGGCCGGCTCGTCGCCGTCGTCGGCGTGCGCGGCGGCGTCGGGGCCTCGACGCTGGCGCTCAACGCGGCGGCGCTGTCGGCGGGCAAACGGGGCCAGCGCACGGCGCTGGTCGACCTCGACCTCGCCTTCGGCACGCTGGCGCTCGGGCTCGACCTCGAACCGTCGGGTGGCGTCGCCGAGGCGCTGGCGCGCCCGGAACGGATCGATGCGCTGTTCCTCGCCTCGGCCGGCATCCGGCGTGGCGAGCGGCTGCTGGTGTTCGCCGCCGAGGACGATCTCGCGCGGCCGGGCCGGGTCGGCGCCGAGGCCGCCACGCGGCTGCTCGACGAGGTCCGCGAGGCCAGCGAGCGGGTCTGGATCGACCTGCCGCGCGGCGAGGCGATTCACGCGTCGGCCCTGCTCGCCGCGCCCGATCGCGTCCTGCTTGTCGCCGACCCGTCGCTCGCCGCCGCCCGCGACGCGGCGCGGCTGGCGGCGCTGGCAGCCGCCAGCGGGGCGGCGTCCGTGGCGCTCGTCCTCGTCGACACCGGCCGCCGCGGCGCCTTGTCGACGGCCGAGATCGAGCGCAGCGCAGGGCTGCGCGTGGTCGCCCGCCTGCCGCACGATCGCCATGCCGCCGCCGCCGCCGCCGCCGGGCGCCCGCTGGTCGAGGCGCAGCCGCGCGGCCCCTATGCACGTGCGCTGGAGGGACTGCTCGACAAGTTCGACCCGGCACCGCGCGTGCGCCGTGGCCTGCGGTTGATCGGCGGGGGCCGGCGGTGAGCTTCGGCCGCCGGCAACCCGGCGCGGCACCGCCGGAGGAGCCGGCCGCGTCCGTCGTCACCATCGGGCCTTGGCGCGACGATGCCATCCGCCCGGAGGTGCAGGGCGAGGCGACCGAAGTACTGACCGCGACGGCGCTCGAAGCCGTGCGCGAGGCGGCCGGCGACGCGATTCCGGCCGGCACCGCGCTGCAGCTCGGCCGCGCCGAGGTGGCGCGCCGGGTCGAGGCGGTGGCCGTCGAATGCCTCGGCGACGCCTTCTTCCGCCTGCATCCGCTGGAGCGCCAGAAGCTGGTGGCGCTGGTGGCAACCGAGCGGCTGGTGGCGCCGGCCGCCGAGGGCGAGGGGAAGGCCGCGCCGAGCGGTCTCGACGTCGCCCGCGCCAGGGTGCAGCCGGTGCTGGTCGAGCGCATCGACGCCACGGCGGCGCTGCAGGTGCCGCGCGAGGCCCTGCAGCGCGAGGTCGCCGGCATCGTCGACGAGATCCTTGCCGAGCAGGGCCTGCGCCTCAACGCCGCCGAGCGGCGCGCCCTCGTCGCCACCATGCTCGACGAGATGCTCGGCTTCGGCCCGCTCGAACCGTTGCTTGCCGACGACAGCGTTACCGACATCCTCGTCAACGGCGCCGGCAAGGTCTGGGTCGAACGGGCCGGCAAGCTCGAACTCACCCCGGTGCGCTTCCGCGACGACCGCCATGTGATGAACATCGCCCAGCGCATCGTCAGCGGCGTCGGCCGCCGCATCGACGAGACGACGCCGCTGGCCGACGCCCGCCTGCCGGACGGCTCGCGGGTCAACATCGTCATCCCCCCGCTGGCCATCGACGGCCCCTCGATCTCCATCCGCAAGTTCGCCAAGCGGAAGATCACGCTGGAGGTCATGGAGCGGCAGGCCAACCTGTCGGCCGCGATGGGCGCCGTGCTGCGGATCGCCGCGCGGGCCCGCCTCAACATCCTGATTTCCGGCGGCACCGGCTCGGGCAAGACGACGCTGCTCAACGCCCTGTCGCGGCTGATCGACGCCGGCGAGCGCATCGTCACCATCGAGGATGCCGCCGAGCTGCAGCTGCAGCAGCCGCATGTTGTCCGGCTCGAAACCCGGCCGGCCAACCTTGAAGGGCAGAACGCCATCGGCATGCGCGAGCTGGTGAAGAACGCGCTTCGCATGCGTCCCGACCGCATCATTCTGGGCGAGGTGCGCGGCAGCGAGGCCGTCGACATGCTGCAGGCGATGAACACGGGCCACGAAGGCTCGATGTGCACCGTCCACGCCAACCGCCCGCGCGAGGCGCTGACGCGGTTGGAGAACATGGTCGGCCTCGCCGGCATCAACCTGCCGGCACGCGCCGTCCGCACACAGATCGCCGCCGCCGTCGACCTCGTCGTGCAGGTCTCGCGCATGCGCGACGGCGTGCGCCGCATCACCCACATCGTCGAGGTCGTCGGCATGGAGGGCGAGGTGGTGACGACGCAGGACCTGTTCGTCTGGGAGCACGAGGGCGAGGACAGCGCCGGCCGGCTCACCGGACGCTGGACGGCGACCGGCGTGCGCCCGCACTTCACGCCGAAGGCGGCCTATTTCGGCCTTGAGCGCGCGCTGCAGGAGGCGATGCGATGAACGGCGCCGATCCCGCCCTGCTCGCCGCGGCCGCCGCTGTCCTTGCCGCCGTCGCCGTGCTTGCCGGCGGATTGGCGTTCGCCGGCGGCGACCGGGCACGCCTGCGCCGCCGCCTCGCCGCCGTCGCCGCGCGCCGCACGGCACCCGTCGGCGCCGCCGCGACGGCGACCGTCCGCCGCGAGGGCGCGGGGGAGGGGACCCTCGAACGTCTGGCCGTCCGCCTGCTGCCGCGCCCGGCGCTGCTGCGCCAGCGCCTGACGCGGGCCGGCCTCGCCGGCGGCGCCGGCCGCTACCTGCTGTTCGTCCTCCTCGCCGCCGCCGTCGCCTTCCTCGCGCTGGCCGGTCTGCTGCGACTGCCGCCGCTCGTCTGCGGCCTCGCTGCGGTCGCCGCCGGGCTGCTGCTGCCGCACCTCGCCGTCGGCTGGCTCGTCCTGCGCCGCCGCGCCGCCTTCACGGCGGCCTTCCCCGAGGCCATCGAGCTGATCGTGCGCGGCCTCAAGTCGGGCCTGCCGGTCAGCGAGTCGATCCGCGCTGTGGGCAACGAGTTCGCCGCCCCGGTCGGCGAGGAGTTTCGCCGCATCGCCGACGTGCAGGCGGTCGGGCGGACGCTCGAGGAGGCATTGTGGGAGGCGGCCCCGCGCATCGACACGGCCGAGTTCCGCTTCTTCGTCGTCGCGCTGTCGGTGCAGCGCGAGACCGGCGGCAATCTCGGCGAGACGCTGGCCAACCTCGCCGACGTGCTGCGCCGCCGCCGCCAGATGAAACAGAAGATCAGGGCCATGGCTTCGGAGCCGAAGGCCAGCGCATGGATCCTCGGCAGCCTGCCCTTCGTCATGGCCGGCCTCATCTGGGCGGTGAACGCCGGCTATGTCGCGACGCTTCTCGACGACCCGCGCGGCGCCAAGCTGATCGCGGCGGGCCTCGTCAGCCAGGCCATCGGCGTGGCGATCATGGCCCGCATGGTCCGGTTCGAGATATGAGCGCGGCGTCCGGCGGTCTGGCGTCGTCGCTCCTGGGCAGGGCGGGCGTGCCGGTAACGCCCCCACCTCACCCCGGCCCTCTCCCCCCCCAAAAGGGGGGCGGAGAGGGAGCATCCCTGACGCTCCTTCCCCTTACCCTCTCCGCCCTCGGGGGCGGAGAGGGCAGGGAGAGGTGGGGGACGCCGCCGACGCGACGGATCCGGCCGTGAACCCGGCCGACTACATCCCCGAGCTGACGCCGGAGGCGCTGGTCGTCTGGCTCGCCGCGCTGGCGGCGGCCTGTGGCGTGCTGGCGACGTGGAGCGTCCTGCTCGCCGCGCCGCCGCGTGTGCGCCGTCTGGCCGCCCTCGTCCGGCGGCGTGAACGGCTCGCCGGCGCCGCCGTGCTGCCGCGGCGGCACAGGCTGCGCGCCACCGGCCTCGGCGTCGCCGGGCGCATCGTGCAGCGGCTGCGCCTGCTGCAATCGTCGCAGGCGCGGCGCACCGCGCTTAAACTTGCCGCCGCTGGCTGGCGCGGCCGAGACGCGATGGCCGTCTATCTCGTCGCCAAGCTGGTCGGCCCAACGCTCGCCGGCAGCGCCGCCGCCGTCGTCGTATGGGTGCTGCAGCCGTGGCCGATGCCGCCACTGGCCAAGCTGATGGTCGTGCTGGCGGCGCTGCTGCTCGGCGCCTTCGCGCCCGACGTGGTCGTCGCCAACGCCACCCAGCGTCGCCGCCAGCAGTTGCAGAAGACGCTGCCCGACGGCCTCGACCTGCTGGTGATCTGCGCCGAGGCCGGGCTGGCGCTCGACGCCGCGCTGGCCCGCGTCGGCCGCGAGCTGGCGGCCTCGGCGCCGGAACTCGCCGACGAGATCGCGCTCACGGCGGTCGAGCTTGGCTTCCTGCCGGACCGCCGCGATGCGCTGCAGGGCCTCGCCCGCCGCACCGGCGTCGCCGGGCTGCGCGCGCTGGTTGCCACCCTGCTGCAGACCGAGCGCTACGGCACGCCGCTCGCCCAGGCGCTGCGCGTGCTGTCGGCGGAGATGCGGACCACGCGGCTGCTGGCGGCGGAGGAGAAGGCAGCGCGGCTGCCGGCCACCCTGACCGTGCCGATGATCCTGTTCATCCTGCCGGCGCTGTTCGTCGTGCTGATCGGCCCCGGCGCGCTGCGGACCATCGACGCGCTGCGGGGGATCGAGTTTTGAGCGCGCGCCGCCTAGCGTTGCGCGCCCAGCGCCCCGACCGCGGCGACGCGGTCGGCGTGGCTGGGCAGGCCGCGGATGACGTCGGCGGCGGCGAGGTTCTCGCGTACCGCCGCGTCGTCGAGGTCGACGCGGGCAAGCCGCGCCGCCCGTTCGCCGTCGCCGCCCAGCGCATAGACCAGCGACAGGTTCTGGCGCTGGCGCGGGCCGGCGCCCGGTCGCGCCAGCGCCGCCTCGAGCAGGCGGGAGGCCTCGGCGTAGCGGCCGGCGACCGCCAGCGACAGCGCGAGGTTGGTGGCGAGGCGGGGATCCTCCGGCGCCAGGGCGAGGCCGGCGCGGTACGCCGTCTCGGCGTTGCCGGCCTCGCCGAGCATGTCGCGGGCGACGCCGAGCTGGTTCCACAGGCCGGGCGAGGGCGCCTTCGTGAGGGCCGTCTCGAGCATCGGCACCGCGTGCTGCGGCTGGCCGGCGGCGAGGTAGGCGCCGGCGCGGCCGGCGATGATCGCCGGATCGCCGGGCGCCAGCCGGGCCGCCTCGCTCCAGGCGTCGAGCGCCTCGCCGGTGGCGCCGGCCTGCATCAGGGCGCGGGCGAGGCCGGCGAGCGGGGCGGCGTTCTCGGGCGCCAGCACATGGGCGCGGCGCCACAGCGGAATGGCGGCGCCGGGGTTGCCGCTGGCCTGGGTCGTTTCTGCCAGCCGCATCAGCGTCGCCGCGTCGGCCGCCGGATCGGCGCCGGAGACGTGGCCGGCGCCGGCGCAGGCGGACAGCGCCAGCGCGGCGGCGAGGGCGAGGGCAGGGTGGCGGGAGCGGGGCATGACGGGGCATCCGGGCTGGCGGGCAGGCGGCGATCCTCCGTCATGCCGGTCAAGGACGCGTAAACAGATGATACAATTGCATAATCTTGCATTTTACCGGCTTGTGGCCGACCGTCGCGGCGGGCCGAGCGTGGAGTTCGCGCTGGTCCTGCCGGTGCTGCTGGTCCTGCTGCTCGGCATCGTCGAGAGCGGCCGCGTGCTCGCCGCCTCGGCCTTGCTCGACGGGGCGGTGCGCGAGGCGGCGCGGCGCGGTATCACCGGCATGGCCGGAGCCGCCGACCAGGCGGCGATCCGGGCGCTGGTGGCGGCGCGGACGGCCGGCCTCGTCGTCGGCCCCGACACCACGGTGGCGACACTCATCTACCCGCGCTTCGCCGACGTCGGATTGCCGGAACCGTTTACCGATGCCGCCCCGTTCAACGGCGTCTGGGACGAGGGCGAGGACTTCGACGACCTCAACGGCAACGGCGCCTGGGACGCCGATCGCGGCCGTCCCGGCGGCGGCGCGCCGGGGGAGGTTGTCGTCTACACGGTGAACGCGGAGCTGCGGAGCCTCACCGGCTTCGTCGACCGTCTGCTGGCGCCGTCCGGGCGCTTCCGCCTGTCGGCGTCGATCGCCGTACGCAACGAACCCTTCGACGACGATGCGGCGGGCGGGTGATGGGCGTGTATTCGATGCAGTTTTTCAGGGCCTTGGCGAACCTCGTTCGTTTGCCACGCGAATCGGGCGGTTCGGTGCTGGTCGAGTTCGCGATGGCGGTTCCGGTATTCGTCGGCCTCCTGCTGGGCGGCATCGAAGTCGCCCGCTATGCCCTTGCCGTGCAAAAGCTCGACCGTGTCGCTGCCAGCGTCGCCGACCTCGTGGCGCGGCTCGACGGCGTCACGACGGCCGACCTCGACGATGTCTTCGCCGCCGCGCGCCTCGTCGCGGCGCCGCTCGACATGGCCGGGCGGGGCAGGGTGATCGTCTCGGCCATCGCCGACACGGGGACCGGCGACCGGGTCCACTGGCAGCGCCTCGACGGCGGCGCCCTGACGGCGGCGAGCAGCGTCGGCGTCGCGGGCGGCTTCGCCAGCGTTCCCGGCGCCATCACCATTCCCGACGGCGAGAGCATCGTCGTCGCCGAAGTCGTCTACGCCTGGTCGCCGCTGCTGGTGCCGTGGCTCGGCGGCGAGCGCACCCTGCGGCAGCGCGCCGTCCACCGTCCGCGCCTCGTGCGCGTCCTCGACTTAACGCCTTGAAAACCGGGAGGTTGCAGAATGACTGCCGATATCCGTACCCTCGACGCCGCGCGCGCCGCCCGGACGCCGGCGCCCGCCGGGGCAGTCCCGTCCGCCGGAGTGGCCGAGATTTCCACCTACGAAGAGGTCACGCGGCTGGTCGAGCGGCTCCACCGCCGCTACCTCGACGTCATCCGCACCGAACTGTCTCGCCTCGGCGTCGACGATCTCAACGCCGTGCAGGCGCTGCTGCTGGTCAATGTCGGACGCAACGAGGTGGCCATCAAGGACCTCGTGGAGCGCGGCTACTATGTCGGCTCCAACATCACCTATAACGTGAGAAATCTCTCGGAAACAGGTTATATCGTTCAGAATCGATCGGAGCGGGACCGCCGCTCGGTGCGCATCGCCCTGACCGCCAAGGGCCTCGCCATCTACGACCACCTGCTGGCCATGGAGCAACGCCACGCCGCCGCCCTCGACGGGCGCGCCGGCGACGCCGAAGGCACGGCGGCACGCGGCCTGTTGCGGACGCTCGAGCGCATCTGGTCCGACAGCATCAACTACGGGCCGGGAGTCGGCGAGGGCGGGTAGGCGCCGGCCTCAGCCGCCGAACAGGCCGATCACGAGGCCCTGGACCAGCAGCACGCCGAGCCAGTGCAGGCCGTCGACCAGCGTCAGCAGCCGGCTGGCACCCTGGAAGCTGTGATTGACGGCCATCGTCGTCAGCACGAGGCCGAACCACAGGATGGCGCCGGAAATCAGCCCGTTGAGCGGCGTCACGTTGCCCGGGCCGAGATGGCCGAGGGCACCGGCCAGCACCGTCGCCATGACCGCCTGGGCGACGATGGCGACGACGAACGGCATCGCTCCGCCGGGCAACTGCGCTTTGGTCTTGCCGATGGCGGCGAGCCATTGCCGCGACAGCGTCGAGTACCAGACCGCGCCGAAGGCGAAGCCGGCGATGGCGGCGACGAGGACGGCGAAATAGTTCACTCCGGCGAAGGCCATGGGGCGGGGCTCCGATTGATTCGCATAATGTATATTATGGGAAATTATATCGATGTCGCGAGTCCCGGGACGTTCAGTGCGTTGTGGCGCTTTCCGGCGCCTCTGCGCCCTGGCCCAGCGAGATCCTGCCGGCGCACCAGGCGTCGACCACCGGCGCCAGCTCGTCATACGGCGTGCAGCCGACGGTGAGCAGCCCGAAGCGGTCGTCCTCGCGCACGACGACGGTCGGAAAGCCGGTGACGCCGGCGCGGTGGCACCACTGGAAGTCGCCGAGCGCCGCCGACCGGGCCGCCCGGTCGTCGAACTGCGCGCGGAAATCGTCGCGTCCGATGCCATGCTCGGCGGCGATGTCGGCCAGCACGGCCGCGTCCGTCACGTCGCGGTTGCCGGCATGGAAGCCGTGGTGCAGGCCTTCGTAGAAGTCCCACATGCGGTCGGGCCAGTGCTGACGGACGACCACGGCGGCGCGGCACGCCGGCTCGCTGTCGAAGACGAAACCGGGCCGGTCGAAGAAGCGCGGGTCGAAAGGCTGGCCGGTGGCGCGGTTGACGTCGTCCCAGTGCTTGCGCACGGCCGCGCGGCGGGCGTCGTCCATCGGCGCGGTCTCGAAGGCGCGCATGCCGCCGAGGACCAGCGCCATCGGCGCTGCGGCGCCGAACTCCTCGCGCAGGCGCTTCAGCGTGGGCGCGAAGCCCCAGCACCACGAGCACATCGGGTCGCCGATGTAGATGATCTGCCGTTCCATCCCCGCCCTTCCCGTCCGGTTCGCGGTGTCCGCAGTGTAACGCATGACGGCGGGAGTCCGCCGTCACACGTCTATGAGCGGACCGGCACAGCCTGCGATACTGCCGCGTCGCAGGCAGCGGAGGCAGCCATGGCCGACGACGGCGTCACCATCGTCACCTACATCGAGGTCGCGGCGTCGGCCGCCGGCCGCGCGCACGATCTGGCGGCGGCCTACCGCCATGCCGCCCGCGGCGAGCCGGGCGCGCGCGACGTGGAGGCCCTGCAGCGCCTCGGCCGGCCGGGCCATTTCGTGCTGGTGGAGACCTGGCGGGCCGAGACCGACTGGCGGGCCCACGCCGCCGACACCGTCACGCAGAGCTTCCGCAACGGCCTCGAGACCGCGCGGCTGGCCCCCGACGACGAGCGCCTGCACCACGCGCTGTCGGCCGGCCCGTCGGGCGTGCCGGGCAGCGGCGCCGTTTGCGCCGTCACCCATGTTGACGTGATTCCGCCGCGCAAGGACGACGGCACGGCGCTGGTGGCGGCGCTGGCCGTGGCGGGACGGCGGGCGCCGGGCAATCTGCGCTTCGATGCCTGGACCCAGACGTCACGGCCGAACCACATGACACTGGTCGAGTTCTGGGCCTCGCCGGCCGAATTCGAGGCCTGGTCGGCGGGCGAACCGATGCGCGCCTTCCGCGCCGCGCTGGCGCCGATGAGCGGCGCGCTGTTCGACCAGCGTCTCTACCGCGCCATCGGCTGAGCCGGGCTCAGACCTCGATCGCCATGCCGTCATAGGCCGGCTCGACGCCGTCCGGCAGGCGCGCGCGCAGCGCCGCGTAGTCGAGCCGGAAGCCCATATGCGTCAGCACGGCCCGGCGCGGCCGCACGCGGGCGATCCAGTCGAGCGTGCGTTCGACGTGCGAGTGGGTCGGGTGCGGACTGTCCGAAAGGCAGTCGACCATCCAGGTGTCGACGCCGCGCAGGGCGTCGAAGGCGTCCTCGGGCAGGCCGGCGGCGTCCGTCGAGTACGCGAACGGCCCGAAACGGAAGCCGAGCGTCGGCATGCGGCCATGCTCCTGGCGGAACGGCACGACGTCCAGTTCGCCGACGCTGAACGGCCCGGTGATCTCGCGCGGTGTCACGCATGGCCGCCAGAAGGTTGGTGGCGTACTGCGATAGGGCTCGAAGACATAGGCGAAGCGCTGGGCGAGGATGTCGAGCGTCGCCCGCTCGGCCCAGCCGTCCAGCGCGCCGCCGCCGTAGTAGTTGAGCGAGCGGATGTCGTCGATGCCGTTGACGTGGTCGGCATGGGCGTGGGTGAACAGCACCGCGTCCACCTTCCAGATGCCGGAATCGAGGAGTTGCACGCGCAGATCGGGCGAGGTGTCGACCAGCACCCGCGTCCCGCCTCTTTCGACGACGATCGAGGCACGGCGGCGATGGTTCTTCGGCTCGGTCGGGTCGCACGCGCCCCAGCCATCGGGCCCGACGGCCGGCACGCCGGTCGACGGCCCGCAGCCGAGCACCGTCACGCGCACAGGGTGCGATCCGCGCGCGTGAACAGGCGGAAGAAATTGTCGGTCGTCTGCGCCGCCAGCGCCGCCGTCTCCACGCCGCGCAGCCTCGCCACCGCCGCCGCCGTGTGGGCGACGAAGGCCGGTTCGTTGCGCTTGCCGCGCAACGGCACGGGCGCGAGGAACGGCGCATCGGTCTCGACCAGCACGCGGTCGGCGGGAATGTCCGGCACGATCGCCTGCAGGTCGGCGGCACCCTTGAAGGTGGCGATTCCCGACAGGCTGATGAAGAAGCCGATTTCCAGCGCCGCCTCAGCCAGTTGCCGCCCGCTGCTGAAGCAGTGCATGACGCCGGTGAAGGCGCCCCTGGCGTATTCCTCGTGCAGGATCGCCGCGCATTCGGCATCGGCGTCGCGGGAATGGACGACCAGCGGCAGGCCAAGCTCGCGTGCCGCTGCGATATGGGCGCGGAAGCTCGTCGCCTGGGCGTCGCGCGGGCTGCGCTCGTAATAGAAGTCGAGGCCGGTCTCGCCGATGCCGATGACCTTCGGGTCTCCGCCGGCCAGCGCGATCAGCCGGGCCGCGTCCCCCTGCCCCTCCGTCCCCGCCTCGTGCGGATGCACGCCGACGGTGCAGTAGACGTTGGCGAAGCGTTCCGCGACCGCGCGCACGCCCTGCCACTTCGACAGGTGCGTGCCGATGGTCAGCATCATGCCGATGCCAGCCTCGCCGGCCCGCGCGACGACGCCGTCGAGGTCGGTGGCGAACTCGGGGAAGTCGAGATGGCAGTGACTGTCGACGAGCATGGCCGTCATTGCGCCGCCGGCCGTTCCTCGACGTAGCGCGGAAAGACCGGCTGCGGCGCCGGCAGCGCCGTGCCGGCGGCGAGCGCATGCGCGTCGGACAGATGCGCGAAGCTGCGCGCGCCGGCCGGTGCCGCGAGCTGGTCGAGCAGCTTCTCCGCTGAGCCGGGCATCACCGGCTGGACGAGGATGGCGAGGCGCCGCACGCATTCGGCCGTCGTCCACAGCACGGTGGCCATGCGCGCGGGATCGCTTTTCCGCAGCGCCCACGGTGCCTGGGCGTCGAAATAGCGGTTGGCGTCTCCGACGACGACCCACAGCGCCTCCAGGGCACGATGGAAAGCCTGCTCGGCGTAGAGCGGGCGAAGCTGGTCGAGCACGCCCGCCGCGCTGTCGAGCAGCTTGCGGTCATCCGCCGAAAGCGTTCCCGGCGTTGGCACTTTCGCCTCGGCGAAGCGGGCGATCATGGCCAGCGCGCGCTGGGCGAGGTTGCCGAAATCGTTGGCGAGGTCGCCGTTGAGGCGCCCGACCATCGTCTCGTGGCTGATGTAGCCGTCCTGGCCGAACGGCACCTCGCGCAGCAGGTAGTAGCGCACCGGGTCGAGCCCGTACTGCGCCACCAGGTCCTCGGCGCGCACGATGTTGCCGAGCGACTTCGACATCTTCTCGCCGCGCGACAGCAGCCAGCCATGGGCGAAGATGCGCTTCGGCGGCTCCAGCCCGGCGGCCATCAGGAAGGCCGGCCAGTAGACGGCGTGGAAGCGGATAATGTCCTTGCCGACCATGTGCAGGTCGTTCGGCCAGAACTTGCGGAATTCTTCCGCGCCGACATCGGGATAGCCAATCGCCGTGATGTAGTTCGTCAGCGCGTCGAGCCACACGTACATGATGTGCGCGGGGTCGTCCGGCACCGGCACGCCCCACGTGAAGCTGGTGCGGCTGACCGACAGGTCGTTGAGCCCGCCACGCACGAAGCTGATGACCTCGTTGCGCCGCGAGTCCGGCCCGATGAAGCCGGGATTCCTCTCGTAGAGATCGAGGAGCGGCTGCTGCCACTTTGAAAGATCGAAGAAATAGCTCGGTTCCTCGACCCACTCAACCTCGGCGCCCGAGGGTCCGACCTTGCGCCCGTCCTTCTCGGTGATCTCGCTTTCCGCGTAGTACGCCTCGTCGCGTACGGCGTACCAGCCGGCGTACTTGCCGAGATAGATGTGGCCGTTGTCCTTGATCGCCTTCCAGATCGCCTGCGAGGCGCGGATGTGGCGCTCCTCGGTCGTGCGGATGAACTGGTCGTGCGAGTAGTTCATGTCGGCGGCGAGGCGGCGGAAGTTCTGGCTCACCTCGTCGGTGAAGGTCTTCGGATCCTTGCCGGCGGCGCGCGCCGACTTCTCGACCTTCTGGCCGTGTTCGTCGGTGCCGGTGAGGAAATGCACCTCGCGGCCGTCCAGCCGCATGAAGCGGGCCAGCGCGTCACAGGCCAGCGTCGTGTAGGCGTGGCCGATATGCGGGCGGTCATTGACGTAATAGATCGGCGTCGTCAGCGAATAGGTCTGCGGGGCCACGGGGCCATCCATTCGGCTCGGGTACGGGCTATGGCGGTATTGGCCATGCCGCGCGCTCGCCGGTCAAGCGCGGCCGGCCGCGCACGCGCCGCCGGCGAATTCCAGCCAGTGGTGGCCCGGCGCTGATAGCTGTCGGGCCGGCCCGGCGGCGGTGTTAGCGTCCGGCCCGTGACCGGTGGACGCCAAGCCGCCGGCGCCTTTGTGCAGGGAGAGGGTTGGGCGATGAAGATTTTCCTGACCGGCGCGACCGGTCTCATCGGCGGCACCATCGCCGCCAAGCTGATCGGCGCCGGGCATACGGTGCGCGGGCTGGTGCGCGACGCCGAGCGCGGCAAGCTGCTGGCGGCCAAGGGCATCGAGCCGGTCGTCGGCACGCTCGACCATCTCGACACACTGGCCGCCGAGGCGCGGACGGCCGACGCGACGTTCAATACCGCCAACGCCGACAACCCCTTCGCCGCCGACGCGCTGGTCAATGCCCTGAAAGGCAGCGGCAAGACGCTCATCCACACCAGCGGATCGACCATCGTCGGCGATCATTCGGCCGGCGAGTACCCCAGCGCCGTCTACCACGAGGATCTGCGCCGGCCGCAGCCACTGCCGGAGAAGGCCAGCCGCATCGCCACCGACGCGCTGGTCGCGGCCAGCGCCACCGAGGGCGTGCGCAGCATGGTGCTGTGCCCGACGCTGGTCTACGGCACCGGCCTCGGCGTCCGCACCGTCGGGCCGCAGGTGATGAACTTCATCAAGCTGGCGCAGGAGCGCGGCCAGCCCTGCCATATCGGCGCCGGCAAGAACGTCTGGTCGCATGTCCATGTCGAGGACTGCGCCGAGGCCTACCTGCTGGCCTTCGAGAAGGCCCAGGCGGGCGCCTACTACTTTCTCGCCGGCGGCGAGGCGACGTGGCTGGAGATGGCGCAGGCCATCGGCCGTCTGCTCGGCCTCGGCGAGAAGACCGGCACCATCAGCAACGTCGAGGCGGTACGCCGCTGGGGCGCGCCCTTCGCCCATGCCATGGGTGGCAACAGCCGCCTGTCCTCGGCCAAGGCGAAGGCCGAACTGGGCTGGTCGCCGAGCCGCAAGTCGATCCTGCACGACATCGAGTTCGGTTCGTTCAAGCAGGCGCTGGCGGCTGGGTGACGGTCCGTGCGGGCCTCATCCTTCGACAGGCTCAGGATGAGGATGACCGGTCGTGACTTGGTGCCGATCGCAGACACAATGATCCCAGGACATCCTCACCCTGAGCCGGTCGAAGGGCGAGGATGTCCGGCACCGGCGTCGCGTTACCGCCGCACCGTCTCGGCCAGGGTGAAGACGGCGTCCATGGCGAGTTGCTTGCGGTCGAGGTTGAGGCCGTCGCCGCGCGCGAACAGGGTGGCGAGGCGCTCGGCCGCCTCGGCCCAGGCGGCCGGCGCGGCGAGGCCGAGCAGGCGGGCGCGCACCGCCTCCTCCCCGGCGACGATCTCGGGCGGCCGTTCGCCGCACGCGGCGGCGCGCACGGCGCGCGACAGCCACCACTGCACGAGGTCGGCGAAGGCGCGGAAGGCCGGCTCGCCGGCATTGCCGCCGAAGCGGTCGGTCGTCGCCGCGAGCCGCTTGCCGTCGAGGGCCGGCAGCGTGCCGAGCAGGGTCATCATCTCGGCGTAGACGGCGAGGCCGCCGGCCGCCGCCAGCGCCAGCGCCCGGCCGGGGGCGCCGTCGGCGAGGCGGGCGAGCCCGGCCATGGTGGCATCGTCGAGCCCGGCGACGGCCTTCGCCGCCTCGGTCGGCAGGCCGGTGCGCGCCAGCACCCCCTCCTCGTCCACCGCCTCCGCCAGCGCCGCCTGCGCGGCGGCGCGGCGTTCCTCAAGTACGGCCAGCACGTCGGCGTCGGCCAGCGGCCGCAGCAGCAGCGTGCGGCAGCGCGAGCGGATGGTCGGCAGCAGCCGCGACGGGGCGTGCGCGACGAGCAGGAACACCGTGCGGGCCGGCGGCTCCTCGAGCAGCTTCAGCAGGGCGTTCTGGGCGTTGCGGTTCATGTCGTCGGCGGCGTCGACGACGATCACCCGCCAGCCGCCGCGCGCCGCCGTCTGGTGCAGGAACGGGCCGAGGTCGCGGATGTCGTCGACGGCGATCTCGGTGCGGAAGTTGTAGGGTGCCTTGCGGGCATGACTGCGCCGGACGAGGCGCATGTCGGGATGGGAGCCGGCGATGACCTGCCGCGCTCCGGGGTCGGCCGGGTCGGTTGCCAGCCCCTCCCCGGCCGGGCGCACCGCCAGCACGGTGCGGGCGAAGCGCCAGGCCAGCGTCGCCTTGCCGATGCCCTGTGGTCCGGCGACGAGCCAGCCATGCGCCAGCCGTCCGCCCTGCCAGGCATCCGCCAGCAGGCGCGCGGCGGGCGCGTGGCCGACCAGTCCGGCCGCGCGCCGCGGCGCCTCGATGGCGGCGATGATCTCCTCGCTCACGGGGCGGCCAGCCTGATCGAAAGACGCGCGCCGACGGCCGCGGCAACCTGCGCCGCCACGGCGTCGACCGATGCGGTGGCGTCGATGACGACGCAGCGGCCCGGCTCGCGGCGGGCAATGTCGAGGAAGCCGGCGCGCAGGCGCTCGTGGAAGGCGATGTCCATGCGTTCGTAACGGGTCTCGGCGCCTTGCCGCGTGGCGGCGCGGGCCAACCCCTGCTCGACAGGCAGGTCGAGGATCAGTGTCAGGTCCGGGGCGAACTCGCCGGCAATGAGGCCGTGGACCGTCGCCACGGCGACGCGCGACAGGCCATGCCCGCTGCCCTGGTAGGCCATCGTGGAATCGGCGAAGCGGTCCGACACCACCCAGCGTCCGGCCTCGAGGGCCGGCCAGACGGTGCGGACGAGGTGGTCGCGGCGCGCGGCGGCGTGCAGCAACAGTTCGCTGGTGGCGTCCCAGCGGTCGGTCTCGCCGGTCACCAGCAAGGCGCGGATGGCGTCCGCGCCCGGCGAGCCGCCGGGCTCGCGCGTTCGCACCGTGGCGATGCCGGCGCCGTCCAGTGCCGCGACGAGGCGCGCCACCTGCGTCGACTTGCCGGCTCCCTCGCCGCCCTCGAAGGTGATGAACCGCCCGCGCGCCATGCCGCCCTTATAGCAGGCTGGGGACGGTGCGCCTCCACGTCCCCGCCGGGGGTCAGCTTCCCGGTCCCCACACGAGATGGGAGACCGCCGTCTGGATGCGGCCGAAGAAGTCGAGGCCCTCGACCGCGTTCGCCGCATAGAGCGGGCGCTCGATCGGCGCCATGTCCGGGGCGGTGAGCACCAGCCGGGCGATCGGCTGGCCGGCGGCGATCGGCGCCGGCACCGGGCCGTCGTAGCGCACAATCACCTTGAGCTGCTGGCGCGCCCGGCGCGGCAGCGTGACGACGAGGTCCTTGTCGAGGACGAGGCCGACCGACGGCGCCTGGCCGAGCCAGACCTCGGCCGTCTCGACCGGCGCGCCCTTGCGGAACAGGGCGTAGTTGCCGAATTCGCGAAAGCCCCACTCGATCAGCTTCTCGGACTCCGTCGCGCGCTCCTGCATGCTGCTCATGCCGTTGAGCACGAGGATCAGGCGGCGGCCATCGCGCTCGCACGAAGCGACGAGACCATACCCGGACTGCTCGGTATGGCCGGTCTTCAGTCCGTCGCAGTGCATGTCCTTGTAGACCAGCGGGTTGCGGTTGCCCTGCCGGATGTTGTTCCAGACGAATTCCTTCTCCGCGTAGTAGTGGTAGTACTCGTGGTCGTCGGCGATCACGCGGCGCGACAGCTCGGCCAGCTCGCGCGAGGTGGTGACGTGCTCGGGGTCGGGCCAGCCGGTCGCGTTGCGGAAGGTCGTCACCTTAAGGCCCATCTCGCGCGCCTTGGCGGTCATGCGCTCGGCGAAGGCCTCCTCGCTGCCGGCGATGGCTTCGGCGACGACGACCGAGGAATCGTTGCCCGACTGCACGACGATGCCGCGGATCAGCGCCTCGACCGGCACGCGGTTGCCGATGCCGACGAACATCTTGGAGCCGCCCATCCGCCACGCCTTTTCCGAAACCGGCAACTGGTCGTCGAGCTTCAGCTTGCCCTTGCGGATCTCCTCGAACAGCAGATAGGCGGTCATGATCTTCGTCATCGACGCCGGGTACATCACCTCGTCGGCGTTCTTGGCGAACAGTTCCGTGCCCGTCTCGAAATCGATCATCAGCGCCTGCTTCGCCTTCGTTTCGTAAGCGACGGCGGGCGCCGCGGCGGCCGCGGCGACGAGGGCGAGGGCGGCGATCGAAGACAGTCTGGGCATGGCCACGGTATTCCCGGTCGGGCGAACGGTTGGAGCGGTGATCCGGTTCCGCCGCCAGCGTGACCGGCGACGGTGGCGACAATGCGGCGCCGGCACTACTCGACGATGATCAGCGCCTCGCGCTGGCAGCAGGAAATGACCTGCGTCAGCAGGGCGTCGGCCTGGTCGACGGTGTCCAGCGGTCCGACTCGCACGCGGTACAGGTCGCCGTTGGTGCTGCTGGTCCGGCTGATATGGGTCGAGCCGAGCGACTGCAGGCGGTCGCGCATCCGCAGGGCATTGTCGAGGCGGCCGAAGGCGCCGGCCTGGACGTAGATGCCGGTCGGGCTGACCGGCAGGATGTCCACCTTGTCGGTCAGCCGCGGCGGCTGCGCCACGGGCGGTCGCGCGGCGGCCACCGGCGGCGGCTGCGGCGTCACCGGCGCACGCGGGGCCGTCGCCGGCGGCGTGCGCGCCGGCGGCACGCGGGCGATCTGGGTGTCCGGGCCGCCCGGCACCGGGGGCAGCGGCTCGGCGGCGACGGTCTCGCGCGGCGCGGCGGCGACCTGAAGCTGGTCACGGCGCCCTTCCGGCGAGTTGAGCGAGGCGAGTTTGATCTGCTGGCTTTCCTCGGGAAGGATTTCGACCTTCACCTTGGCCGTGCCGTTGCGCTCGAAGCCGAGGAGCTGGGCGCCGCGGCGCGAGACGTCGATGATGCGGCCGCGTGCGAAGGGCCCGCGGTCGTTGACCGTCAGCACGATCGAGCGGCCGTTCTCAAGGTTCGTCACCCGCACGACGCTGGGCATCGGCAGGGTGCGGTGCGCCGCGGTCAGGGCGTTCTGGTCGTAGGTCTCGCCGTTGGCTGTCGAGCGGCCGTGGAAGCCGGGGCCGTACCACGAGGCGATGCCGGTCTCGCGGTAGTCGTAGTCCTCGGCCGGGTAGTACCAGATGCCCTCGATCTGGTAGGGCGTGCCGACCTTGTAGCGCCCGCTGCCGGGCGGCTGCTGCGGCACCGGCTCCTGCGTGCGCTTGGCCGTGTTGACGAGGAATTCCGTCTCGGCGCAGCCGCCGAGGACGAGCGCCGTCAGCGCGGCGGCGGCCAGCAGTCCAAGGTGACGCGGGCGGGCGGCGCTCCTCATGGCGCACCGATGCGGTCGGACAGCAGGCCGACCGCCGTGGCGAAGTAGAGCGAACGGTTCCAGCGCATGATGGCGCGGTAGTTGTCGTAGACGAGGAAGGCCGGCCCGCCGGCACCGCCCGGCAGGACGATCGAGGCCGACAGGTCGCGCTCGGGCAGGTCGCCGCCGTCGGCGCGCCGCACGCCGCGCTTCTGCCACTCGGTCAGCGTCTTCGCCACCTTGAGGTCGGCGTCGGCGGCGTCGAAGCCGGCCGGCAGTTTCACCTCGCGCCCCCAGGTCAGGTCGTTGTTCCAGCCGACGCTTTTCAGGTAGTTGGCGGCCGAGGCGAAGACGTCGGCATGGGTGCCCCAGATGTCCTTGGCGCCGTCGCCGTTCCAGTCGATGGCGTAGGCGAGGAAGCTCGACGGCATGAACTGGCTGTGGCCCATGGCCCCGGCCCAGGAGCCCATCATGCTGGCCGGCCGGACGTGGCCCTGATCGACGATCTTCAGCGCCGCCAGCAGCTCGCCGCGGAAATAGTCGGCCCGCCTGCCCTCCCAGGCCAGCGTCGCCAGCGCGCCGATGACCGAAAAACTGCCGGTGTAGCCGCCGTAGCTGGTCTCGATGCCCCACAGGGCGACGATGAAGCGCGGCTGCACGCCGAAGCGTTGCGCCACCTCCTCGAGGATCGCCCTGTGCTCGACGAGCTTGGCGCGGCCGGTGGCGATGCGCGTCGGCGACAGGATGCGCCCGATGTAGTCGTCGAAGGTGACGGTGCGCTCGGGCTGCTTGCGGTCCAGTTCGATGACGCGCGGAATGGGTTCGAGGCCGGTCAGCGCCGCCTCGATCGTGGCCGCCGAGATGCCCTTGGCCGCCGCCTCGCTGCGAAAGCCGTCGAGCCAGTTGTTGAAGTCGGCATCGGTCGCCGCGGCGGCCGGTGCCGTCGCGAGGAATGCCGTCATGGCCAGAATGCCGAAGCTGCGCGCCCGCATCGCGCCGAACCTGTCCGCTGCCGTCGGACACAAGCCTGTGCCATACGCCCGCGCGTCGGCGCAATCCCGTGCGCGTGACGTTTCGCCATCCGGCGGCGTCTGCCAATTGGCACGGTGACCGTGTAGAATGTGGCGACTCCGGGGGCCGCGATGATTTTCCGCCAGCTCTTCGACAAGACCTCCTCGACCTACACCTACCTGCTGGCCAGCCGTCCCGGCGGCGAGGCGCTGATCATCGACCCGGTGATCGAGAATGTGCCGCTCTACCTGCGGCTGGTCGATGAACTCGGCCTGCGGCTGCTGAAGGCCGTCGATACGCACGTCCATGCCGACCACATCACCGGCCTTGGTGCGCTGCGCGACCGCACCCGCTGCATCACCGTGATGGGCGAGCAGGCGGGCGTCGACACGGTCTCGATGCGCGTGGCCGACGGCGACACGGTGGACATCGAGGGGCTCAGCCTGCGCGCCCTCTACACCCCGGGCCACACGGACGATTCCTACTGCTTCGCCATGGACGACCGGGTCTTCACCGGCGACACGCTGCTGATCCGCGGCAGCGGCCGCACGGACTTCCAGAATGGCGATTCGCGCGCGGCTTACGACTCGATCTTCAACAAGCTGCTGAAGCTGCCCGACGACACGCTGGTCTACCCGGCGCACGACTACAAGGGCGAGACGGTGTCGACCATCGGCGAGGAGCGACGCTTCAACCCGCGCCTGCAGGTGAAGTCCGCCGACGAGTACGCGGCGCTGATGGCCGGCCTCAAGCTCGGCAATCCGAAGATGATGGACGTGGCCGTGCCGGCCAATCGCAAGGTCGGTCTCGACCAGGCCGAACTCGCCGTCGCCGGCCTGTCGCTGGAGCCCGCCGACACCATCCCGCGCCTGCCGCTGAAGGACATGCTGCTGGTCGACCTGCGCGACGACGGCGAGCGCGAGCGCACCGGCATCATCCCCGGCTCGCTGCACGCGCCCTACGGCGAACTGGCGCACTACCTGCGCACCGGCGGCATCCTCGCCGAACTGGCGCGCGCATCGGGCCGCCGCCTCGTCTTCTACTGCGCCTTCGGCGAACGCTCGGCGCTGGCCGTGAAGGCCGCGATGGAAGCCGGCCTGCCCCCGCCCCTCAATTTGCGCGGCGGCGTCGACGCCTGGAAGAAGGCGGGCGGTCCGCTGGAGCGGCTGGCGGGGTGAGCGATGGACGCAACTGGATGATCACTTTCTATACGTTCCGAATATTCTTTCTGGCAGGCATCGTATACGTGGTCTCGGATATCCTGTTTAAAAAAAGGATAAAGAACTTCCTCCCGAAGCGTCATGGAATCAAAATATCGTCTTTCGATATTTGTCTCAATTGTAGTCGAGTGATAGTTTATTGAGGATAGGGAATATTAAAATGAAAATACCTATGAAACTGGTTGAGTTGAAATTAAAAAAGGGGAAAAATGCTTCCAGAAATCTTAAATATTTCTATTGGTTTGTTCAGTTTTATCTAATAATTCTTATAGCTTATGTATTGTATCGGTGGATCGAAAAAATGTAGGTGCGTCGCACGTTGATGCGAGTGCGTTCAAAGGGGAATGATATGGCCGGTCGGGTGGCGGGGAAGGTGGCGCTGGTGACGGGAGGCGCGCGCGGGATCGGGCGGGCCTGCGCCGAGCTGTTCGTCGCCGAGGGCGGGCGCGTGGCGCTGTTCGACCGCAACGCCGAGGGCGCGGCGGCGGCGGCGCGGGAGATCGGTGCCGGCACCGTCGCCATCGCCGGTGACGTCACCGTCGAGGCCGACTGGCAGCGCGCGGTGGCGCAAACCGTCGAGGCGCTGGGCGGCCTCAACATCCTGGTCAACGCCGCCGGCATTGCCATCGTCGGCACCGTCGAGGACACCTCGCTGGAGGACTGGAAGCGCGTCCACGCGGTCGACCTCGACAGCGTCTTCCTCGGCTGCAAGACGGCCATCCCGGCGATGGCCAAATCGGGCGGCGGCTCGATCGTCAACCTGTCCTCGATCGCCGGCATCGTCGCCAGCCACAACTTCGCCGCCTACAACTCGGCCAAGGCCGGGGTGCGGCACCTGACCAAGTCGGTGGCGCTGCACTGCGCGCGCAAGAAATACGGCATCCGCTGCAATTCGGTGCATCCGGCGTTCATCGATACGCCCATGCTCGACGACATCATGCGCAAGGACCGCACGCGCGACGAAAGCGTCGACCGGCTGGCCTCGCAGCTTCCCCTCGGCCGCGTCGGCACGGCGCGCGATATCGCCTATGGCGTGCTCTACCTCGCCAGCGAAGAGAGCGCCTTCATGACCGGTGCCGAGCTGGTGCTCGACGGCGGCGTCAGCGCCATGTAGGCCGGTTGCCGCCGCGCGGCCGGCGGGACACAATCCCGGCCCCTGCCCTGCCACCGCGCGAGGCCGCCATGGCGCACCACCACCTGCCGTCGAAGCCCGAGAACATCCACTGGGGCTCCTTCTCGGCGCAGCATCGCCCGGTGCTGGAGATCGCCTCGGGCGACCGCGTCACCATCGACACCATCTCCGGCGGGCGCGACCAGTTGCCGACGGAAAAGGGCGACTGGCACTACCTGCCCGACCACCTCGCCTATCTCGAGGTCGGCAAGCCGGCGATGCGCGGCCACATCATGACCGGCCCCATCGCGGTCAAGGGCGCGAAGGCCGGCAGCGTGCTGGAGGTGCGCGTCCTCGACGTGAAGCTGCGCCAGGACTGGGCGTGGAACATCATCATGCCGCTGCGCGGCTCGCTGCCGCACGACTTCAAGCAGGAGCGGCGCATGACCATCCGCCTCGACATCGCCCGCAACAAGGCGATCATGCCGTGGGGCGTCGAGCTGGAGTGCAGCCCGTTCTTCGGCGTCATGGGCGTGGCGCCGCCGCCCAACTGGGGCGAGATCAGTTCGATCCAGCCGCGCGCCCATGGCGGCAACCTCGACATCAAGGCCATGGTCGCCGGCTCGACCCTCTACCTGCCGGTGTGGAACGACGGCGCCCTGTTCTCCTGCGGCGACGGCCATGCCGTGCAGGGCGACGGCGAGGTCTGCCTGTCGGCGGCCGAGACGGCGCTGACCGGCACCTTCGAGTTCCACGTCCGCGACGACATGAAGCTGGAGATGCCGCAGGCCGAGACGCCGACCGACTACGTCACCATCGGCATCGACCCCGACCTCGACGACGCGGCACAGATGGCGCTGCGGGCGATGATCGACCTCGTCTGCTCGAAGACCAACCTCGCGCGCGAGGACGCCTTTACGCTGATGAGTCTGGCCGCCGACACCCATGTCTCGCAGCTCGTCAACGAGAACAAGGGCATCCATGTGATGCTGCCGAAGGCGGCGGTGCACGGGGCGAAGTAGTCCACGGAGTCGAAAAGCCGCGTGGCGGAACAACAAGAATCGGGCCCGACGCCGTGAAGCACATCATGCAGGGCTGCAGCCGCGTGCCGGCGCTCGGCTTCGGCACCTTCCGCATGCAGGGCGAAGAGTGCCGCGAGGCGGTGCGCTGCGCGCTGGAGACCGGCTACCGCCACATCGATACCGCGCAGGCCTACGGCAACGAGGCCGAGGTCGGCGCCGCGCTGGAGGATGTCGGCCTGCCGCGCGAGCAGGTGTTCCTCACCACCAAGTGCCACAAGGACCACCTGACGGCGCCGGAGGTGGCGCGCTGGTTCGACAGCAGCCTGCGGGCGCTGCGCACCGACCACGTCGACCTGCTGCTGATCCACTGGCCAAGCACGAAGACGCCGCTGGGCGAGACGCTCGACGCCATGCGGGCGCTGCAGGCGACGGGCAAGGTGAAGCACATCGGCGTCTCCAACTTTCCCGTGGCGCTGCTGCGCGAGGCGATCGAGACGCACAAGGCGCGGCTGTTCACCAACCAGATCGAGTACCATCCGCTGCTGGTGCAGCCGGCGCTCACCGACTACGTCTTCCGCCACGGCATGCTGCTGACCGGCCACTCGCCGCTGGCCACCGGCCGGCTCGTCGACCACCCCGTCCTCGCCGCCATCGGCGCCCGCTACGGCAAGTCGGCGACGCAGGTGGCGATCCGCTGGCAGCTCGAGCAGGACAAGGTGATCGTGCTGCCCAAGTCGCAAACCCCGGCGCGCATCGGCGAGAACTTCGACGTCTTCGACTTCGCCCTCGACGAGGACGACATGGCGGCCATCGCCGCCCTGCCCGGCAACCAGCGCGGCGTCAACCCGCCCTGGGCGCCGGCGTGGGACGAGTGAACGCGGCACGACATCACAAGAACAAGACCGAGGGGATGCACATGGCCGACAGGCTGGCCGGCAAGATCGCCATCGTGACCGGCGCGGGGTCCATCGGCCCCGGCTGGGGCAACGGCAAGGCGGCGGCGGTGCTGTTCGCGCGCGAGGGCGCGAAGGTGCTGCTGGTCGACCGCAACCGCGACGCCGCCGAGGAAACCGCCGCCATCATCCGCGGCGAGGGCGGCACTTGCGCCGTCCATGCCGCCGACGTGGCCACGGCCGAGGGCTGCGAGGGCATGGTGGCCGCCTGCGTCGAGGCCTGGGGCCGGCTCGACGTGCTGCACAACAACGTCGGCATCCTCGCCCAGGGCGGCGCGGTCGAGCACACGCTGGCCGACTGGGAGCGCGTCACCGCGGTCAACCTGACCAGCGTCTTCCTCGGCTGCAAGTACGCCATCCCGCGGATGATCGCGAACGGCGGCGGCTCGATCATCAACCTGTCGTCGATCGCGTCCAACCACCACCTCGGCCACGCCTATGTCAGCTATCCGACGACCAAGGCGGCCATCAACCAGTTCACGAAAGTGACGGCGGCGCAGTACGGCAAGCACAACATCCGGGTGAACGCCATCCTGCCCGGCTTCATCCGCACGCCGATGGTCGAGATGACGGTGGTCGACGCCTTCAAGGGCAAGGCGCGTCTCGACGACGCCGAGCGCGAGCGCACGATCACCGAGTACCTCGCCAAGCGCAACGCACAGATCCCGCTCGGCCGCTGGGGCGAGGGCTGGGACGTGGCCAGGGCCGCGCTGTTCCTCGCCTCGGACGACAGCGCCTACATCAGCGGCGTGCTGCTGCCGGTCGACGGCGGCGCCGCCGGCATGCTGGCGTAGGGCGTGGCGCTTCATCCTTCGACAGGCTCAGGATGAGGTCTTCATGGTGAGCCTGTCGAACCACGAGTCCTGATCCCGGAGACCACGATGGACATTCGCCTCGACGGACGTACCGCCCTCGTCACCGGCGCCAGCTTCGGCCTCGGCCGGGCCATGGCGCACGCCTTCGCCGACGCCGGCGCGCAGGTCGCCATGCTCGCCCGCCGTGCCGGTCCGCTGGCGGCGGCCGAGGCCGAGATCGCCGACGACACCGGCGGCCGCGTGCTGGCCATCCCCTGCGACGTGCGCGACGCGCGCCAGATCGAGACGGCGGTGGCCGAGGCGACGGCCCAGCTCGGCCCGATCGACATCCTCGTCAACAACGCCGGCACCTCGCGCGCCATGCCGTTCATGGACGGCACCGACGAGATCTGGCAGGACGACATCGACCTCAAGCTGATGGCCGCGGTGCGCCTCATCCGTCTGGTGCTGCCGGGCATGCGCGAGCGCCGCTGGGGCCGCATCATCAACGTGCTCAACACGGCGGCGAAGGCGCCGCGCGCCGCCTCGGCGCCGACCTCGGTGACGCGCGCCGCCGGCCTCGCCCTGACCAAGGCGCTGTCGCAGGAAGCGGCGCCGTGGGGCGTGCTGGTCAACGCCATGCTGGTCGGCCTCATCGAGACCAACCAGTGGCGCGAGATGCACCAGAAGCAGGCGCCCGAGAAGGACTTCTCGGCCTTCATCGAGGGCCGCATCGCCGGCGTGCCGCTCGGCCGCATCGGCCAGCCCGAGGAGTTCGCCGCGCTCGCCCTGTTCCTCGCCTCGGACGCCGGTTCCTACATCACCGGCACGGCGATCAACGTCGACGGCGGCATGTCGCCGGTGGTGTGAGAGCCAGGGTGGGAGGGCAGGAGAAGGTCGGCCCGGCGCTCGCTACTCCGCCGCAAGGGCGCCGAGCTGGCCCGCCGCCGGCACGTCGCCGGCAATCTCCAGCACCAGCTTCTTCAGCACGGCGTCGGAGAAGGTCACCTCGCGGCCGGCGGTGATGACGAAGGCGCCCGGGCCGCCGATGATGTCGTTGCGGAAATGGTCCTCCAGCGGCATGCCCTGGTAGGGCCGCGTCGAGCCCTGGCGGGCGATGGCGAGGCCGTTGATGGTGATGCCGTCGGCGAGCGCCTCGGCGCGCGTCACGGCCAGCGGCCGTCCGCCGTAGTTGCCGGCATCGGCCGACACGTCGATGACCTTGCGCGTGCCCTCGATGTCGTTGGTCTCGATGATGTTGCGGGCGAAGTCGATGGCGTTGGCGATCGAGTTGTAGCCGACGGCGGCGCGCGGCGTCGTCCGCAGCGTTTCGGCGAAGGCAGCCGCCGCGACCGGCCCGTCGATGATCGTCCAGTCGGCGATGACGTGCTGCGAATGCGCGGCGCCCCACTCGACATAGGCGACGGCGATGCGGCCGAGCATGCCGGAGCGGATCGCCCCCTGCACGTCGGGGTGCATCAGCGCCGCGCCGTAGCCCTCGCGCTGCAGCGCCAGCTCGGCATCGTCGATGGAGCCGGAGCCGTCGGCGGCGAGCACCAGTTCGAGGTCGACCGCCTCAGCCGCGGCAGCCGGCCCGCCGGCGAGACCGGTCAGCAGGGCGGCGGCGAGGATCGGGCGGAACGCGCGCATGGCGGAACGATAGCATGCGCGACGGCCGGCAGAACCGCCGCCGTCACGCCGTCGCGCTGTCGTGAAGGACCGGGCGATAGCCGGCGGCGAGCGCCGCCACCGTCGGCGCCGGCGTCAGCACCGCGACCGTCGCGTCGGTCGCGCATGCCTGCGCCGCGCGGTAGCCGCCGGGCGACCACGGCAGCAGCCGTGTTCCGAGGACGAGGCAGGGCCCCTGCCCCGCGTCGACGAAGGTGCCGTCCGGCAGCCCGGCCAGCCGCGCCGGGAACCGCCGCTGCGCGCGGCGGCGCGGCACGAGGCGGGCGGCGTGCAGCGCACGGTCGAGGTCGGCGGCGCCGCGCACACCGTCGCCGGTGCCGGTGCGCCAGGCGGCGAGGAAGCCGAGCCAGTCAGCCCGCCGGCACTCGGCGCAGGGGCGATGTCCGGCGGCCAGCGCCACCCCCTCGTCGAGGAAGAACAGCTCGGTGTAGCGTCCAGGCGTCATCGGCACGCGGCTCCGGCCGCGGAACGCCGTCAGGCAGACGATCCAGTGCGGATGGCGCCAGCGCGGCGTGCCGAGGCGGCGCGCGCCGTCGTGCAGGATGCCGCGGTTGCCCATGAACAGGCCGCGCGCCGGATGTGCGATGATGTCGCCGGTCGGGGCGACGCGGTTCTGCAACGGCATGGCGGCTCCCGGTGGCACGCGAGGCTAGCCTGCCCCGGCGGCGGCGGCCATGGGACCGTGGCCATCGGCGGGGCCGCGGGCGGAGGCGGGCATGGGCGGCATCGTCGGCGCGTTGTGGCGGGGCGAGGTTCCCCTCGCCCGCGCCTTCTGGGACCACATGCTGCTGCGCGGCACGCTGCTCAACCTGACGGCGACGGTGGCGGCGCTGATCCTGCTCGCCAGCGGCGTCCCGACGGCGGTCGTCGCGGCCGTCAACTTCGCGCCGGTGCCGTGGAATTTCGTGCTGCTGGTTGCAGTCTGGCGCGCGGCGGCACGCCATGACGGCCCGGCCGAACGCCGGAGCGCCGCCCGCCTCGCCGCCGCCATCTGGTTCGTCGTCGCCATCGCGTTGTGAGACCGGCCTGTGAGGCGCCTCACAGGCGTTGTCCGTTCCTGCCCCTAGGTTGAGGGCGGCGGCAGGTCCGGCCGCGCAGCCTCGCGGAGGTCCCGATGCGTCCGTTGCGTCAAATCCTGCTGCCTCTCGCCCTCCTCGTCGGCATCGCGGCGGCGCCGGCCTGCGTGCCGGTGGCCCTGCAGGGTGCCGGCCAGATCCTCAGCAGCATCGCCGCGCTGATCGACTTCTCCAGCGCCTTCAACCGCCAACGCCTGCTCGACCGCTCGAAGCCGCAGGACAAGGTGGCGAGCGTCTGCGACACGCCCATCGGCCAGTGCCCGCTGGGCGCGCCGCAGGTCGAGGACCTCGCCTGCCAGTGCACCACCGACAAGGGCGTCCTCGTCGACGGGCTGACGCGCAAGACACCGTAGCGGCGGGCAACGCCGGATCCCGGACCGGCGTAGTTCCCGGCAGCATCGCGGCTCAGCCAAGATGGCCGCAGCGCCGGACCGCGCGGGCCGCTAGACTTGCACCGGTGGCGCGGGGATCCGGGATGGACGTTGCGGGCTGGCTCAAGGCCATCGGGCTTGCGAGGTACGAGCAGACCTTCCGCGAGCAGGCCATCGACATGGACGTGCTCCCGGCGCTCGACGACGCCCATCTCCGGGAACTCGGTGTGCCGCTGGGCGACAGGCTGCGCCTGTTGAAGGCCATCGCCGGGCTGCAGGAAGCCAGCGCCACCATTCCGTCTCCGCAAGCGCGCGGCGTGGACATTCCGCCGGCTGCGGCGTCCGCACCCGATGGCGAGCGCCGCCAGGTCACCGTCGTCTTCGCCGATCTGGTCGGCTTCACCTCCCTGAGCAACGCGGTCGACGCCGAGGAGGTTCACGGACTGCTCGGGCACTTCTTCGAGCGTGCCGACCGCATCGTCGAAGCGCATGGCGGGCATGTCGACAAGCATATCGGCGACTGCGTGATGGCGGTCTTCGGCGCGCCGGTCGCCCATGGCAACGATGCCGAGCGGGCCGTCCGGGCGGCGCTGGCGATCCGCGCGGCGATGCCGGGACTGGCGGCGCAGATCGGCCGGCCGGTCGACGTGCATGTCGGTATCGCCGGCGGTCAGGTCGTCGCCAGCAGCACCGGCAGCACCAGCCATCAGGAATACACGGTCACCGGCGAGACGGTTAACCTCGCGGCGCGCCTGACCGAGGCCGCCCGCGCCGGCGAAATCCTGCTGTCCGACCACGTGCGCCAGCAGTTGCCGGGCCGCCTCGCGGTCGACGATGCCGGGCAGCTTGCGGTCAAGGGGTTCGCCCGGCCGGTCGCTGCGTGGCGGCTGTCCGGATTGCGCCAGGGCGGCGAAGCCGCCGGCCCGCCCCTCGTCGGTCGCACCGCGCAACTGGGGCAGTGCCGGGCGTTGCTCGGCTCCGGGCGCGAGTCCCGGCGTGGCCATCTGGTCTACATCCGGGGCGAGGCCGGAATCGGCAAGTCGCGGCTGGTCGAGGAGATCCGCAAGGAGGCTGCGGGGCTCGGTTACGTCTGCACCACCACGCTCATCCTCGACTTCGGGGCCGGCGCCGGCCACGAGCCACTCACGAACATTGTGCGCGGACTGCTGGATATCGACGTGGCGGCCGACGATCGGGCGGTGCGCGCGGCGGTCGAACAGGCGCTCGAAGACGGGGCCGTCGCACCGGCCGACGCGGTCTTTCTCTATCATCTGCTGGCCGTCCTGCCGCCGCCGTCGCTGGGAAGCCATTACGAGGCGATGGATGTCGCGACCCGTCGCGATGGCGGCGACAGGGTTGTCGCCGCCCTGCTCCGCCATGCTGCCGCACGGCATCCCCGCCTGCTCGTGGTGGAGGACCTGCACTGGGCCGACCCGGTGTTCCTCGCGCAATTGGCCAGCCTGGCCGCGGCGGTGTCCGAGTGCCCGGCCATGCTGGTCATGACGTCACGCGTCGATGGCGATCCGGTCGACGGCGCGTGGCGGAGTGCGGCAAGCCACGCGTCCCTCGTCACGCTGGACCTCGCGCCTTTGAGTGGCGATGACGCGCTGGCGCTCGCCGGCGCGCTGACCGGCGCCGCGGGACCGCTGGCAGAGCGCTGTGTCGCGCGGGCCGCCGGCAATCCGCTGTTCCTCGAACAACTTCTCCGTCATACCGGGGAAAGCGCCGAAGCCGGCGTGCCCGGCTCCGTCCAGAGCCTCGTGCAGGCGCGCCTCGACCGTCTCGAAGCCGTCGACAGGGCCGTCCTCAAGGCGGCGTCCGTGCTCGGCCAGCGGTTCGATGTGGCGCTGCTCGCGATCCTCGTCGAGGGCTCGCCCGAGGACTCCCTCGAACGGGCGGCGGCGAGCTTCCTGATCCGGCGTCAGGGCGGAGATGCCTGCCTTTTCAGCCATGCCCTGATCCGCGACGGCATCTACGCGACGCTGCTGAAGAGCCAGCGGCGGAGCCTCCATCGCCGCGCCGCCGACTGGTTCGTCGACCGCGACCCCGTGCTGCGGGCCGAGCATCTCGACCGGGCCGAGGCTCCGGACGCGGACGCCGCCTACCTGGCGGCGGCGACAGCGCAGGCGGCGCAGTCCCGCCAGTCGTCGGCCCTGCGGCTGGTCGGCCGCGGCCTCGAGATCGCCGCCTCGGACGAGATGCGTTTCGCGCTGTCCTGCCTGCAGGGCGATCTCCTGCACGACCAGGGCAGCATGCGCGAGGCGAAGCAGTCCTATTCGGCCGCGGCGGAGGCCGCCGGTTCGGAGCGCGAGCGCTGCCGCGCCTGGATCGGCCTCGCCTCGGTCAAGCGCGTCACCGACGATCTCGACGGCGCCTTCGCCGACCTTGCCCGCGCCGAGGCGGCCGCCGGCGGGCAGGCCCACGACCGCGCGCGCATCGCCTTCCTGCGCGGGAACCTTCTATTCCCGCGAGGCGATATCGAAGGTTGCCTGCGCGAGCACAGCAGCAGCCTCGCGCTCGCCCGCGAGGCCGGGTCCGTGGAGACGGAGGCGGCGGCGCTGGGCGGTCTCGGCGACGCCGAGTACCTGCGCGGGCACCTGATCAGCGCGCACCGGAATTTCCGGCACTGCGTCGAGCTGAGCCGCCAGCACGGTCTTCTCAGGGTGGAGGCGGCCAACCGGCCGATGGCGGCGATATCGCGCTGGCTGGCGGGCGACGCGCAGGAGGGCGTGTTGCAGGATGCGCTGGAGGCGGTCGACGCGGCCCGGAGCCTCTTCCATTTGCGGGCGGAGATGGTGGCGCATCACGCAGTCTACCTGTGCAGCCGGGCGCTCATGGACCTGGACCGGGCCGCGGCGAGCGTCGAACGTGCAATCGATATCGCGCGTACTCTCGGGGCGATGCGCTTCGTTGCCGAGGGCCTTGCCTTCCGCGCGGAGTTGCGGCGGCTGGCCGGCCGTGACGCCGAAGCGGCGGCGGATGTTGGCGAAGCGCTGGAGATAGGTCGGGCATCCGGCATGGCCTTCATCGGTCCGGTCATCCTGGGAACGAAGGCGCGCATCGCCGCCGATCCGGGCCTGCGGCGGCAGGCCATCGCGGAGGCCGAGGCGCTTCTGGCGGCCGGATCGCCGAGCCACAACCACCTGCTTTTTCGCCAGGACGCGATCGACGCCTGCCTGGCCGCCGGCGAGTGGAGCGAAGCCGCGCGGCTTGCGCGCGATCTGCTGGTCTACGCCGGCGCGGAACCGATGCCATTGAGCAGTTTCGTGGCGGCGCGGGGAGCGGCGCTGGCCGCATTCGGCGGCGGCAGGCGCGACGGCGAACTGCATCGCCATCTTGCCGGCCTGCGCGACGAGGGCAAACGCCTGGGCCTGCTCATCGCCCTGCCCGAGATTCAGGCCGCGCTGGCCCGCTTCGAGGGGCCGGCCGCTGATGCGGGTGGCGCGGCGGCGGGGTCGACGGCCGCCGGGCCGCCGCGCTAGATGGGCGGCGACGGATGGGTGGCCGAGCGGTTTAAGGCACCGGTCTTGAAAACCGGCGGAGGTTCACGCCTCCCGTGGGTTCGAATCCCACCCCATCCGCCAATTGCATGTTCGGACGGATTTTGAGGCGTTCAGGCCCGTCCGCTGAATCGCAGGCGATCTGCGGCTCTCGCGAAGAACACTGTTCGCGCGCGTTCAATTGCATCCAGCCAGATTAACCGATGGAACATGGGTCGAAGCATGGGCAGTCGACTTGGGCGGAAGGTTTTTCGTGGCCCGGACGAAGCACAGATTGCGGCCATTGCAGGTCAAGGCGCTGACCAAGCCCGGCCTCTACGCGGACGGCGGCGGGCTCTACCTCCGTGTTGCTCCGGGCGGCACGCGAGGTTGGATTTTCCGATGGGCGCGTGACGGCCGGACGCGCGATATGGGCCTTGGCTCGGTTGACGCGGTGTCGCTTGCAAAGGCCCGGGAGAAGGCGGACGCCTATCGAGCTCAGGCTGCCGACGGGATCGACCCGATCGAGGCGCGCAAGGGTGCACGCCTGGCGGCTGCCGTCGTCGCCGCGAGGACGAGCACGTTCGAGGAAGCTGCGCGATCCTGCGTGAAGGCACGTTCGGCGGGCTGGCGCGACCCGAAGCACGAGAAGCAGTGGGTCACCACGCTCGAGACATACGCCTTTCCGCACTTCGCATCGGTGCCGGTCGATCAGGTCGACGTCGCGATGGTGATGAAGGCGCTCGAGCCGATCTGGACGGAGAAGCCGGAGACGGCGAGCCGTGTCCGGGGTCGCATCGAGACGGTGCTCGACTGGGCGGCGGCGCGAGGCTACCGGAGCGGCGACAATCCGGCCCGGTGGCGCGGCCATCTGCAGAGCCTGTTGCCGCCGGCGAAAAAGGTGCGCCGAGTATAGCACCACGCCGCCCTGCCCTACGGTGAGGTTGGCAACTTCGTCGCCCAGGTCCGCAAGCAGGAAGGAGTGGCCGCGGCCGCGCTCGAATTCACCATCCTCACCGCCGCCCGTACCGGCGAGGTCATCGGCGCCCGCTGGCCGGAGATCGACCAGGCGAACAACGTCTGGACCATCCCGCCCGCGCGGACCAAGGCGGGCCGCGAGCATCGGATCCCGCTCTCCCGCCAAGCGCTCGCGGTACTGCACCGCATGGCGCCGCTTCGACGTGACGATGGTTACGTCTTCCCTGGCCGCGACAAGGGCCGGCCACTCTCGAACATGGCGATGCTCGTGCTGCTCGAGCGCATGAAACGGAACGATCTGACCGTGCATGGCTTCCGCTCGACGTTCCGGGACTGGACTGCCGAGCGCACGAACTTCCCGCAGCACGTCGCTGAGATGGCGCTGGGACACTCCATCCCCGATGCCGTTGAGGCTGCCTATCGCCGCGGCGAGCTGCTCCAGAAGCGACAGCAGCTTGCCCAGGGGTGGGGAGATTTCTGCGATCGCGCGCCGGCTGCCACCGTCGGCGACGTCGTGCCGATGAGCGAAGGCCAGCGACGGCGCCCAGAGGCGCAGGCGGCCGGCTAGACCATCGGCGGGGATAGGCTCGCTACCGACAAGGCCGGAGACCGCGCCGGCCTTCCCCGTCGACCACTTCGCGGACGCCTGCGGAGGCGTTGGACATGAGCGTTAAGCCGGATGTCGCGCTGCTGGCCCGGCGATAGTTAGCCCTCGAACGCAGTATTTTTCCAACAGCCATAAAGTCGCCCAGCGCTTGGGCGGCTAGTCATCCGGCACCAGCAAGCGGTAGCCAACCCCGGGCTCATTGCCGATGAACCGCGGGGCGGCGGGATCGTCGCCCAGCTTCTGCCTCAGGTGGCCGATGTAGACACGCAGGTAGTGGGTCTCTGTTTCGTGCGCCGGGCCCCATACCTCCCGCAACATGTGCCGATGGGTGACGATGCGGCCAGCATGCTGGGCGAGGAGGCGTAGCACGTCGAACTCCTTGCGCGACAGCTTCACGTCGTGGCCGGCAACAGTGACGCGGCGACGCGCCAGATCGATGCGCAGGTCGCCCGCATCTATTTGCGACGGCGGACTCGGAACGTCCGGGCGTCGCGTGCGCAGCGCCGCGCGAGCCCGTGCCAGCAGTTCGGCGATGCCGAACGGCTTTGTAATGTAGTCGTTGGCACCGCGGTCGAGCGCCGCCACCTTCTCGGCTTCACCCGCGCGTACGGACAGCACGACAATTGGCACATCCGACCATTCGCGGATTTGGGATATGACCTCCTGTCCGTCGATGTCCGGCAGGCCGAGGTCGAGGACGACAAGGTCCGGCCGCTCGGTCGCGCATTTCGCGATGGCATCCTGGCCGCGAACTGCTTCGACGATGTCGTAGCCGTGCGCGGCGAGACTGATGCGCAGAAACTTCCGGATCTGCGGTTCATCGTCCACGATCAGGATGCGCGATTTCCGTTCGCTCACCGTCGACCCTCTCCACCGCCTGAGCATCATCCCGGATCGTCGGCAATGGCTCCAGCGGCAACGTGAATTCGATCGTCGTGCCCTGATCGCCCGGCCCGACTCCCGCGACGATGGTACCGCCGTGCGCCTCGATCAGGCCACGGCAGATCGACAGGCCGAGGCCGGTACCTGCGGCCTGCCTGTCGCCGGCATGGACCCGATAGAACACGTCAAACACGGCCTCCCGAGATTCCGGAGGGATACCGCGCCCCTCGTCGGATACCCGGGTGACGAGGCTATCGCCCACTCGACGGGACGCGACAACAATCCGGCTTCCAGGCGGCGAATACTTAGCCGCGTTGTCGAGCAGATTGACCAGCACCTGCTCGATTAGCACCGGATCCACTTTCACCACCGGCAGATCGAAGGGAATGTCGATGTCGACCCGGTGTCGCCGCAACAGCTTCTCCAGCCGCCGGGCGGCCCGACCGGCGATTTCGCGCAGGTCGGCCCATTCCTTGTTGGGCTGGAGCGCGCCATACCCCAGCCGCGTCATGTCGAGGAGGTTCTGGACGAAGCGGTTGAGGCGTTCGCCCTCGCCAAGGATGGTCTGCAGGAGCTCGTCACGGTCGGCATCGGATAACTTGTCTGAGTGGCTAGCGAGGCTGGTCGCCGAGCCGATGATCGCGACCAGGGGCGTACGCAAGTCGTGCGAGACAGACGACAGCAGGGCCGAACGTAGCCGTTCGGTCTCGGTGAGGATGCGCGCCTCCTCGATGTCGGTGGCGAGACGCGTACGCTCGATCGCGACTGCGACCTGGTCGACGAGAGCGTCTATGAGGCGGCGTTGCTCGGGGTCCAGGCTGGCCTGCCGCGACCGGTCTGCGAACGAGATGGCGAGCAAGCCGACGGGCCCGCGCTGGGTCTTGAGCGGAAGGAACTGCCAGTCGGCCGTCGGCAGCGTGTCCGAGCCCCAGCCGGTGACGAGGCCGTGCTGCCACGCCCATTCGGCGGCGCCTCGATCCTTCGAGGACAACGTGTCTTCCGGAGGAAACCCGGCGGCGATGTCGAGACTTTCTCCATCCTTCTGCATCAGCACCAACGCGTGGCATTGCAGCGTCGAGGCGACGTGATGAACGGCCGCCCACAGTACGTCGTCGAGCGACGCGGCGGCGACGATGCGGCGACTGAAGTCGAACAGGTTCGAGGTGCGGCGGGCCGCCGTCCGCATGGCCTCGACCTGTGCCTTGAGGCGCGCGGCGAGATTGCCGACGAGCACTGCGACGATGAGGAAGAACAGGATCGTCGACAGCTCGCCTTCATGCAGGACGTTGAATGTGTAGTAAGGCTCTGTGAATAGGAAGTTGTAGGTAAGGAAGCTGATCAGGCTGGCGTAGAGGGATGGCCACAGGCCGAACCGGATGGCGACGACCAGCACCCCCACCACGAAGACGAGCGAGACGTTGGGCAGCGGCAGGTACGACCAGACGCCGAAGGCGGCGACGGACGCGGCGGCGATGATCGCCGTCGCCAGCCCGTAGGCCTTGGCATCGAGGCGCAGCGAGGGCTTGCCTGGCTCGATCCACTGGCCCGGCCCGTCCTCGGCCGCCGGCGCGACGATAGTGACCTCGAAGGAATCCGCCTTGCGCAGCAAGCGTTCCGCCACGTTCTCGCGGAAGAAAGCCGCCAGCCGGCGCTTGCGTGGCCGGCCAATGACCAGCCGCGTCACGTTGCGCGCCCGGGCGAAGCGCAGCAGCTCGTCCGCCATATCGGACTCGGCGTGCAGCGTGGTCGTCTCGGCGCCGAGGCTTTCGGCGAACCGCAATGCCTCGGCGATGCGGTCCTTCGCGTCGTTGGGCAGGCTCTCGTGGCCAGGCGTCTGCACGTAGGTCACGATCCACGGGATGCGCGCGCGGTCGGCCATCCGCCGAGCCGCCCGCACCAGCTGCTTCGAGACAGGCGATTCGTTGATGCAGACGAGAAGGCGATCCTGTGTCGGCCATGGCCCGGCAATGGCATGGGCGCGCATGAAGTTGATCATCTGCGCGTCGACCCGCTCGGCGGCGACGCGCATCGCCAGCTCGCGAAAGGCGGTGAGGTTGCCCTTGGAGAAGAAGTGCCGGATCGCACGCCCGATCTGATGGGCGACATAGACTTTGCCTTCGCGGAGCCGCTGGATGAGGTCGTCCGGCGGCAGGTCGATCAGCTCGATCTCGTCGGCGAGCTCCAGCACCTTGTCGGGAACAGTCTCGCGCACCCTGACGCGTGAAATGCGGGCCACCACGTCGTTCAGGCTGTCGAGATGCTGGATGTTGAGCGTGGTATAAACGTCAATGCCGGCGGCCAGCAGCTCCTCGACATCCTGCCAGCGCTTGGCGTGGCGGGTGCCGGGCACATTGCTGTGGGCGAACTCGTCGACGATGGCGAGCTTCGGCCGTCGCTGCAGAACGGCGTCGATATCCATCTCGCCGAATACCCGGCCACGATAGAGGTGGCGCTTGCGCGGCAGGATGTCGAGGCCGTGCAGCAGCCGCTCGGTCTCGACGCGACCATGCGTTTCTACGACGGCGACGACGACATCGATGCCCTCGCGCCGACGCTCCTGCGCGGCCTCGAGCATGGAATACGTCTTGCCCACGCCCGGATAGGCGCCGAGGAAGACCTTCAGGCGGCCGCGACCTTCCTTCTTCGCCTCTTCGAGAAGAACGTCGGGTGCCGGCCGCTCCTGGTCGTCAGACATTCCGTCCTGCCGTTGGCCGGCACGGCCCGCGAATCTCCGGCCGCACCGAAAGTGTACTCCCTCGGCCGATCGCCAGGCGCGCCGCGCGTGGCATCACCGGCCGCGCCTGTCGAGTGCAAGGTTGAGCTCCAGAACGCTGACGATCCGCTCCGGCGTCACGATGCCGCCGGGCGAGAAGGCGTGCTGGTCGACCAGCCGCTCGACCTCGCCGACGGGCAACCCGCGGGCGTCGGCGACGCGCCGGGCCTGGTACAACGCCGCAGGCGCGGTGATGTGAGGATCGAGCCCGCCGCCGGATGCCGCCGCCAGATCGGCAGGCAGCGGCCGTTCCGGCGTGGCTTCGTAGCGGGCAACAAGCTCGCGTCCGCGCGCTGTCAGGTCGGCGCTCGTCGGCGACTTGTTGCTGCCGGCCGCGGCGGTCGCATCGTAGCCGGTCTTGCCGGCCGCCGAGGGGCGCGGCCAGAAGTAGCGCGGCTCGGTGAAGTTCTGGCCGACCAGGCGGCTGCCGACAATCCGCCCGTCGGCAGTCCTGATTAGCGAGCCGGCCGCCGTATCGGGAAAGAGCTGGGCAATGCCCAGGATCACTGACGCGTAGCCGGCGACACAGATCAGCATGGTCGCGACGACGAGCCGGGCGCTGGCAATGAACATCGACATGGTTACACTCCTGCCTGCGCTAGTTCATGAAGGTGAAGTGCTCGGCGAGCGGTCCCAGTGCCGCCGCCGGAAAGAACGTCAGCGCACCGAACACGAGGATGGTGGCGATCAGCATGAGGGCGAATGTCGCGTCCTCGACGCCGAGCGTACCGGCCGTCGTCGCCGCCCGCCGCTTTGTACCGAGCGAGCCCGCGATGGCCAGCGGCAGGATGATCGGAATGAAGCGCGCCAGCAGCATGACGATGCCGGTTGCCACGTTCCACGGCACCGTGTTGTCGCCCAGCCCTTCGAAGCCGGACCCGTTGTTGGCGCTGGCGGAGCTGAATTCGTAGAGCATCTCGCTGAAGCCGTGCGCGCCGACATTGTTGAGCGTTCCGGTGCCCCACGATGTCGCAGCGAAGAGTGCCGTGCCGCCGAGGATGAAGGCGGCATGGGCAACCAGCGCGAGAACGGCGAGCTTCACCTCGCCGGCCTCGACGCGCCGCCCCAGATACTCCGGGGTGCGGCCTACCATCATGCCGGCGAGGAACACGGCGACGATGATGTACAGGAACATGTTGATCATGCCGACACCGACACCGCCGAACGTGGCGTTGAGCCACATGCCTATCATCGGCATCAATCCGGTCATCGGATTCAGGCTATCATGCATGGCGCCGACCGAGCCGTTGCTGGTAGACGTCGTCAGCACGGCCCACAGCGGACCTGAGGCCGAGCCAAAGCGCAGCTCCTTGCCTTCGAGGTTGCCAACGCCCTGCTCGATGGGAAGCGCGGCAAAGGCCTCTGTCGGCGCAGATTCGAAATACACCGCGCCGCCGATCTTGGCGAGCAGCAGCACCAGCATGACGCCGAAGACCACGGCAGCATGGCGCGGGCGCCCGACGATCCGGCCGAACAGCCATACCGACGCCATCGGGATGAGGATGATCGCCACCATCGACAGCCCGTTGGTCCAGAAGGTCGGGTTCTCGAGCGGGTGCGTGCTGTTGGGACCGAAGAAGCCGCCGCCGTTGGTGCCGAGCTGCTTGATCGTCAAGAAGGCCGCCACCGGACCGCGGGCGATGGTCTGCATCGCACCTTCCAGCGTCGTCACCACTGCCGCGCCGTCGAAGGTCATCGGCATGCCGCCGGCGACCATCAGCGTGGCGACGACGAGGGCCAGCGGCAGCAGCACCAGGAAAGAGGCCCGCTGCAGGTCGACGAAGAAATTGCCGAGCGGTCGCCCGGCAAGGCCGCGGGCGAGTGCCGTCAACGCCGCGATGCCGGTCGCCGCCGAGACGAACTGCAGCCACATCAGGCCGCCGAGCTGCGAGAAATAGCTGAGCGTGCTTTCGCCCGAATAGTGCTGCAGGTTGGTGTTGGACGTGAAGGACGCCGCAGTGTTGAACGCGAGGCTGCCTTCGATCGGGCCCATGCCATCCGGATTGAGCGGCAGGTACTGCTGCAGGGCAAGGATGGCGTAGGTCACCGTGAACATCACGGCGTTGAATGCCAGCATCGCGAACACGTATGGCTTCCAGCCTTGCGACGCGCGGGTCAGCGGGCCGCCGACGGCCTGAAAGACGCGGGTCCAGCCGTCGGGCCCGGTCGCCGGCTGGTCGGGGTCCATGGCCCGCTTCATGTAACGGCCAAGCGGCCACGAAAGCAGCGCGGTGCCGCCTACAATAACGGCGACGAGAAGTACGGCGTTCAGCATAGGACGATCTCCAGCACGGCCGGCGTTCAGGTCCGGTCGACCGTCTCGGCAAGCACGAACAGCGCGCCGAAGACGGCGAGTCCGAGGAGCAGGTAGAGCCACAGCATGGCGAGGATCCTTCTGGTCTAGACGAGTCCCAGCGACGCGATGAGCATGTCGATGAGCTTGATGCCGGCGAATGGCACGACGAGGCCGCCGACACCGTAGACCAGCAGGTTGCGCTGCAGCAGGGCGGCGGCACTCGATGGCGTGAAGCGGACGCCGCGCAGCGCCAGCGGGATGAGGGCGACGATGATCAGCGCGTTGAAGATGACCGCCGACAGGATCGCGCTCTCCGGGCTGGCGAGGTGCATGATGTCGAGGGCGTCGAGCGATGGATAGGCGGCGACGAACATCGCCGGCAGGATGGCGAAGTACTTGGCCACGTCGTTTGCGATGGAGAACGTCGTCAGCGCGCCGCGGCTGATGAGCAGTTGCTTGCCGATCTGCACCACCTCCATCAGCTTGGTCGGGTCGCTGTCGAGGTCGACGATATTGGCGGCCTCCCGCGCAGCCTGGGTGCCGTCGTTCATGGCGACGCCGATGTCAGCCTGGGCCAGCGCAGGGGCGTCGTTGGTGCCGTCGCCGCACATCGCCACCATGCGTCCCTCCGCCTGCTCGCGGCGGATCCACTCGAGCTTCTTCTCCGGAGTGGCTTCGGCAAGGAAGTCGTCGACACCGGCCTCGGCCGCGATGGCGGCAGCGGTCAGCGCATTGTCGCCCGTGATCATCACCGTGCGGATACCCATGCGGCGAAGCTGGGCGAAACGGTCGGCGATGCCGGGCTTGACGATGTCCTTGAGATGGACGACGCCGAGCACCCGGCGATCTCGGGCGACGAGGATCGGCGTGCCGCCGGAGCGTGCGATGTCCTCGACCGTGCGCTTGAGACCCATCGTCTCGGCCAGGTCGGCGTAGGTCAGTATGGCGTCCTCGGCACCCTTGCGGACCTCGCCATCGGCCAGGTCGGCGCCGCTCATGCGGATCTCGGCGCTGAAGGGGATGAATTTTCGTACCTGCGAGGCGTCGGGCGTCACGCCGTACTTGCGCTTCGCCAGCTCGACGATGGAGCGCCCTTCCGGCGTCTCGTCGCTGAGCGAGGCCAGCGCCGCAGCCTCGGCCAGTTCCTGCATGCCGACGCCACGCGACGGAATGAACTCGTCGGCCATGCGGTTGCCGAAGGTGATGGTGCCGGTCTTGTCGATGAGCAGCGTGTCGACGTTGCCGGCGGCCTCCACCGCGCGCCCCGACTTGGCGATGACGTTGGCCTGGACCAGTCGGTCCATGCCGGCGATGCCGATGGCCGACAACAGGCCGCCGATGGTCGTCGGGATCAGGGTGACGAGGAGTGCGATGAGGAAGACAACCGGAATTGCCGCGCCGGAATAGATGGCAAAAGGCTCCAGCGTGACCACGACGATGAGGAAGATCAGGGTCATGCCGACCAGCAGGATGCTTAGCGCGACCTCGTTCGGCGTCTTCTGCCGTTGCGCGCCCTCCACCATGGCGATCATGCGGTCGAGGAAGCTCTCCCCCGGCTTTGCCGTGACGCGCACCTTGAGCCAGTCCGATACCACCCGCGTCCCGCCGGTGACGGCCGAGCGGTCGCCCCCGCTCTCGCGGATGACCGGCGCCGACTCACCAGTGATCGCCGCCTCGTCAACCGAGGCAATACCCTCGATGACCTCGCCGTCGGCCGGGATCAACTCGCCGGCTTCGACCAGCACGACATCGCCGCTGCGCAGCTCGCTGCTGCGCACCGTTTCGTGACCGTCGCCGGCGGGCGCGCCGAGGCGCCTGGCCATCGTCTCCCGGTGCGTCTCGCGCAGACTGTCGGCGCGCGCCTTGCCTCGGCCTTCGGCGACAGCCTCGGCGAAGTTGGCGAACAGCACCGTGAACCACAGCCAGGCGGCGATCTGGCCGATGATGCCGGCATCGGCAGCGCCGAACAGATCGCGCAGGAATGCCAGCGTCGCCAGCACTGCGACGACCTCGACGACGAACATCACCGGATTGCGGACTAGCGTGCGCGGATCAAGCTTGCGCACGGAAACCGATAGCGCCTGCAGCACCAGTGCACGGTCGAGCAGGACTATGCTTCGGGACTTGAGCATTGTTCGATCTCCACGCGGAACAGGTGGCGGCGATTGCGGCGCTGCACCCGGCGGGTCTGGTATTGCGCGCCGGCGGTCGCGCACGGGTCGCTAGAACTGCTCCGGCCGGAGCAGCGCATAAAGCAGGTAGCCAAGCAGCAGCAGCGCAACTCCGCCGCCGATCAGGAATTCGAGTGTCATGGCCTTACCTCACCTCCGCGCTCCGCCACGCCGCACCGAGTAACCACCCCGATCGACAAGGGCGGTGCCGACTTGGCGAAGTTGCTTCCCTTGCTGCGTGCAAACATTCGATATGAAGAAGACTTTGCCTCGAAAAGTGCGGCGCGAGCTGACATGGATCAATCGCGGAGAAATCTATAGGCTGTTTTGTGAAGTTCCTCCCAAGCGGCACAAGGAACATGTTGCCAAATCCCATAAAAGTGCCATGCCTGTTGCTTGCGACTGCCGTAAAGAATGCATCAATTCTTTATGCAATTTTTATACGGTCCGGCGCCCAAGCGGCTTCTCGCCCGTCTGGACAAGATGGCGGCCTGCCGCCGCGATCGTCAGCCCAAGGCCGCGATTGTGCGGCGGGCTCGCAGGACGGCTGTCGGAGCAGCCCCATGCGGACCAGCACCTCGGCGACCTCGATCCGAGTCGCCGCCGCAGGTTCACACAATGGCAACCGCATTTCGGGGCGCATCCGCCCGAGCAGACTCAGCGCGAACTTCACGGGGATCGGATTGGCTTCGGTCGCGAGCGCACGCACCAAGGGCACCAGCGACGCCCCTATGGTACGCGCCTCGCCATAGTAGTCGCCGCGGCGACAGGCCGCGTCCAGCTTCGCGCATTCGCCGGGCACGACGTTGGCGAGAACGGAAATGCAGCCGTTGCCGCCTTTCATCATGAAGTCGAGGGCGGTCGCATCGTCGCCGCTGAACAGACGGAACGCCTCGCCGAGTTGACGGCGCAGATGCAACGCACGCTCCGGCCGTCCGGTTGCGTCCTTGAAGCCGACGATCCGAGGTAACTGGGCGAGGCGCTGGAGTGTATCGGCCGTCAGTGTGACGCCGGTTCGCGCCGGCACGTCGTAGAGCAGGATGGGTATCGAAGTCGCCGCGTGGACAGCCTCGAAATGGCGGAAGATGCCCTCCTGCGGCGGCCGATTGTAGTAGGGCGTCACCACGAGCAGGCCATCAGCACCGGCCCGTTCGGCCCGTCGCGCGAGTTCGACGGCGTGCGCGGTCTCACTGGATCCGGCGCCGGCGATGACCGGCACGCGTCCATTGACCGCTTTGACCGCGAGCACGATGGTGCGCGACTGCTCGACCGCGCTCAGTGTCGGCGCTTCGCCGGTGGTGCCGTTGACGACCAGCGCGGCGATGCCGCTGTCGACCTGCCACCGGCAGAATTCGACGAAGGCGGGCTCGTCGATGTGGCCCTGGGCGAATGGCGTCGGCGCCGCGCTGACATGGCCAGTCAACGTGTCGATGGGGAGGCGTTGTCGGTCGGTCATGGTCAGCCTCACGCGGCATGCGCGAGGGCGGGCCGCTTTCGCGCGAAGCACAGGCCGCTGCCGTCCGACAGCCGCTGCGTCATCCATGTCAGGCCGAAACCGTATTCGGCCAGCAGCCGACGCAACCGGCATAGCCGCCCGGAGGACAGATGGCCGGCGAGGCGCAGTACAACCCGGCTGCCGGCACGCATCGTCCGACCAAGCGATCCGAGGGCACGGCGCAGATCGGGCTCGCGGCGGGGATCGACGATGATCAGCAGGTCGGCCGGCGCCGCCGGGTCATGGGGTCCGCCCTGCGGGGCCCGGCACGCGGCACGAGCGACGCCGCGGCGGCACAGTGCCGCCAGCAGGTCGATCTGGCCGGTGCCGACGATGGTGACCGCCTGACCGGGCGTCGTCGCGCAGGCGTCGACCAGTTCTTCGCAGACGCCGGCCCGGCAATGCTCAGGCGAACGGGGTGATGTCGGGCGCATGACTTCCTCCTGGCCCTGGCCGGGCCGGTTGTTTTCGTCGGAAGACAAGCTGGTGCGTGCCGCCATCAAGGTGCCATGACGGTTGCGCGGCAAGGGCGACAAATCCGAGCAAAACTTTTACGCGCCCTTGACACGGGCGCGAACTCCGGCTGTGCAGGTTCTTATGCCGAAGCAGAGATGCGCGCCGACGAGCTACTCGATAAGAGTGACACGGGTAGCCAGCGGGTTTAGCGGCGCATCAGGATTCCGGCTAAGTGCGCAACCGGTGCAAGATTCTGTAACCATTTTCTTGCGTGGCGTACGCCGCTCGCCCGCCGGTGTCGGAAGCGTCACTTCCATCGATGAAGCCAGCATCCAATGCCAGCCAGCCGTGGTAGGCGATCTGTTCGCGGCTATAGCTTTCGATCTCGATCTCCGCGGTAAATGCAGGCTCGTCCCCTTGGGCCTCGACGTAGAGCAGAATTTCTCGGAGTAGGCCGAGGTCGCGCTTCATTGCCGCCGCCCACAGCATCCGCGTCGCACAATCCTGCCAAATCTGCACCGATTGCGCGAACATGGGCGGAAACATGGGCATGCCAGAACGATCATGCCTAAGCCTTTGATCAAACGAAAAGTCTGGCAGACACCCCATCCGCCATTTGGCAGCGATGGCAGTGTCGTGCGGGGAATCCCCTACCCGCCGCCCTGCGCCAGCGGCTTCGCGTTCCATGTCGCGGTGAAGCGCATGGCGGCGAAGTGGAAGCCGATGAAGCTGCCGACCTCCATGATCTCGGCGTCGCTCCAGTGCCGGCGCATGCCGTCGTAGAAGGCGCGGTCGACCTTCTCGGCGTCGAGGAAGAGCTGGTCGCCGTAGCGCATGAACCACTTCTCGGCGTCGGTGAAGAGGGCTGAGTCGTCGTAATCGCCGAGCGCCGCCTGCACCTCCTCCTCGGTCATGCCCTCGGCGATCGCCTTCTTCGAGCGCAGGCCGGAGAAGTAGCTGTCGCCGCAGAACTGCGCGAGCTGCAGGCGGATCAGCTCCTTCAGGCGATGGGGGACGTTACCCTCGTAGTGCGATTGCAGGATCATCCGCATCGTCGGCACGGCCATGGTGTTGGCGCGCGCGATGATGCGGACGAACAGGGAGTCGGGCACGCCCAGCTCCTCGTCGCAGCGCCGCGCGATCTCGCGCAGCTCCGGGTCCTCGATGTCGTCGAGCGCCAGCGGCCGGATGTTCGACATCACTCGGCCGCCTCCGCCTTGCGCAGCGAGGTCGGCGCCGCGCCATAGAGACGCGCCGACTCCTCCTGGCTCACCAGCCGCCCGTCGGGCGCGAACATCGGGTAGAACTTGAGCGACCCGAAGAAGGTATGGAAGCCGAGGTTGTAGAACATGAACACGCCGAGCTCGGTGATCTCGTCCTCGCTCAGCACCGCGCGCATCTCGTCGTAGAACGCCGCGTCGACCGAGTGCGGGTCGGAACCCATCGCCTCGGAGTAGCGCAGCATCATCTTTTCCTTGGCCGAGAAGTTGGGGCTGTCGGCCCAGTTCTCGATGCCGTCGTCGATCTGCGTCTCGTTCAGTCCCTGCCGCTTCGCCGAAGCGGATCGGACGTTGCCTCAATAACTGCAGTGCGCCATGCGCGAGAGCTGCAGGCGCATGATCTCCTTGATGCGGTGTTCGAGGCGACCTGTGTTCGAGCAGGTCATCCAGGCGATGTACATCGTCTCGGCCAGCTTGGGGTTGTGCCCCATGACGGCGAAAAAGCCCGGATCTGGCGCCTTCTGTTCCAGCGAACGGTCGATGTACGGCTTGAGTTCGGTCTGCCGCAGCTTCTCGATGTCGCAAAGCTCGATATTGGGCATGTGGTCCTCCCACGTTGGGCAAAGCCTAGGCGTCCGCCAGCGGGGCGCGCAACACGCCTTTCCGGCACGACAGCGATGCGGCGGGCGCTTCTCCCGCTGGGTGGAAAAGGTGGCTGGATTCCCCGCGCGTCGCGTGCCCTCATGCGCCGCCGCGACGCGGGTCCCAACCGCGCGCGAAGCCAGGGGGCAGGATGCCACGGACGATGCGGGCGGCCCGGGGGAACGGACGTGGCTGACGGCCTGCGCCAGCGCTGGCTCGCCCTGCCCGGCGGGCTCCGCGGCACGCTGTGGATGCTCGCCGCGGCGTTCTTCTTCGCCAGCCATGGGCCGCTGGTGCGGCTGGCCTCGGTCGATCTCGACCCGCTGGTCGTCGCCTTCCTGCGCTCGGTGGCGCTGTTCGCCCTGATGCTGCCGTGGATCGTCGCGCACGGCCGCGAGGCGGTGCGGACCCGGCACCCGATCGGCCATTTCGTGCGCGCCGCCACCTCGCTCGTCGGCCTTGTCCTGCTGGTGCTGGCCCAGGCCAACCTGCCGCTGGCCGAGGTGTCCGCCATCTCCTTCGCCGCGCCGCTGTTCGGCGTCTTCGGCGCGGCGCTGGTGCTGCGCGAGACGGTGCGGGCGCGGCGCTGGATCGCCACCCTCGTCGGCTTCGCCGGGGTGTGGATCGTGCTGCGTCCCGGCCTCGCCGGCGTCGATCCGCTGTTCGTCCTGCCGCTCGTCTCGGCGGTATTCGTCGCCGTTTCCAACCTGATGACCAAGACGCTGTCGCGCACGGAGTCCGCGACCGCCATCGTCGCCTGGCTGGCGGTGTTGTCGGTGCCGCTGACGCTGGTACCGGCGCTGTTCGTCTGGTCGTGGCCGTCGGCCATGGCGCTGTTCTGGGCGGGCCTGATGGGCATCGCCGGCTTCGGCGCGCACCAGTGCCTCAGCCGCTCGCTCGCCGCCGCCGACGCCTCGGCGGTCATGCCCTACGACTACATGCGCCTCGTCATCACCGCGACGCTGGCCTACCTGATCTTCGGCGAGGTGCCGGCGATCTGGACCTGGATCGGCGGTGCGGTCATCGTCGGCGCCGTCGTCTACATCGCCCGGCGGGAGGCGCGCGCCGCGCGCGAGGCCGCCCGCGTGGCCCGACCGGGAGACCATTGATGTCCGCCATCCTTCACGAGACCGACCTCGTCGTCGTCGGCTGCGGCATCGCCGGCCTCGCCACGGCCGTGTCGGCGCTGGAGCGCGGCGCCCGCGTTGCCATCCTCGAGCGCGCGCCGGTCGAGGAGCGTGGCGGCAACACCCGCTGGACCGAGGCCTATCTGCGCATGAAGGCCGAGGATGCGGTGAGCGACGACTTCGTCGCCCACTTCGCCGCCAATGCAGGTTTCCATCTCGACCCGGCGCTGATCGCCGCGACGGCGGCCGACTACGACAACTGGCCGTCGATCGTGAAGACGCTCAACTTCACCGACCCCGAAATCGTCGACACGCTCGCCGCCGACGCGCCGGCCACCCTCGCCTGGCTCAGGACCCAGGGCGTGCGCTTCGAGTTCCTGCCGACCTTCTTCATCACCTCGGCGCAGCCGCGCCTGCTGCCCGTCGGCGGCGGCCTCGCCCTCATCGAGGCGCTGGCGCCGCAGGCCGAGGCGCGCGGCGCCGCCTTCTTCTACGAGACGACGGCGCGGCGGCTGATCCAGGACGACAGCGGCGCCGTGGTCGGGCTGGAGGCGGTCGGCGCCGGCAACCGGGCGATCGCGTTCCGCGCCGGCGCCGTGATGCTCGCCAGCGGCGGCTTCGAGGGCAACCCGGAGATGCTGGCCCAGTATCTCGGGCCGCAGGCGCGCTACCTGCGGCCCGTGGCGCGCGGCGGCTACTACAACAAGGGCGAGGGCATCCGCATGGCAATGGCCATCGGCGCATCGCCGGCCGGCGACTTCGGCAGCTACCACGCCGAGCCGATCGACCCGCGCTCGGCCCAGTCCGAGGCCGTGGTGGCGGTGTTCAACTACGGCATCCTCGTCAATCGCGACGGACGCCGCTTCGTCGACGAGGCGCCGGCCACGGTTGACGCCACCTACGACCCCATCACCCGCGAGATCTGGGCCCAGCCGGGCGGCGTCGCGTACTGCATCCTCGATGCCGGCATCGAGGACGTGCCGAACTGGCGCAAGGGCCTCAAGACCGATCAGCCGCCGGTCGAGGCGGCGACGCTCGACGAACTGGCCGGCAAGCTCGGCATCGACGGCGAGACCTTCGCCGCCACCGTCGCCGCCTACAACGCCGCGTGCCGGCCGGGGGCCTTCGCGCCCCTGAAGGTCGACGGCCTCGCCACGACGGGCGGGCTGCGGCCGCGGAAGTCCAACTGGGCGCGGCCGCTGGCGAAGGCGCCGTTCTGCGCCTGGCCGATCATGTCGGCCAACGTCTTCACCTATGGCGGCCTGCGCACCGACACCAACGGCCGTGTCGTCAATGCCGACGGCGAGGCGATTCCCGGCCTCTACGCGGCGGGCGAGATCACCGGTCTCTATTACGGCGTCTACACGGGCGCGACCTCGGTGCTGCGCGGCGCCGTGTTCGGCCGCCGCGCTGGCCTCCACGCTGCCACGCACCGGCGGGCGAACGTGTAGCTGGTGCTGGACGGAGCGTCCCCCACCTCACCCTGCCCTCTCCGCCCCCGAGGGCGGAGAGGGTGAAGTGAAGGCACGCCGCAGAGGCCCTCTCCGCCGGCGGGGCGGAGAGGGAGGGGACCCGTTGCGTCAGCAACGGGGAGGGTGAGGTGGGGCACTACCGGCTTCGCGACTCCTACCCCGCGTCGGCGTCCGACAGGTCGCCCGTGGCGATGGCGGCGTCGAGGGCCGCGTAAGCGTCGTAGCCGATGACCTCGTAGAGGGCGGCGCGCGATAGCATGCGGACGCGCAGGGCCGCCGGCCCGCCATGCGCGCGGATGTGGCGGTAGAGGTCGTCGACGGCGGCGGCCGCGATGCGCAGCGACGTCACCGGCCAGATGACGATGCGGCAGCCGAAATTCGCGAACTGCTGCGAAGTGAAGGCCGGAGTGCGGCCGAACTCGGTCATGTTGGCCAGCACCGGCGCGCCGGTGCCGGCGACGAAGGCGCGGAAGTCGGCCTCGCTCGCCAACGCGTCGGCGAAGACCACGTCCGCCCCGGCTTCGACGTAGAGGCGGGCGCGGGCGATGGCCCCCTCCACACCCTCGGCCGCCGCGTCGGTGCGGGCGACGACCAGCAGGTCGCGGCGCGCGCGTACCGCCGCCGCGACCTTGGCCGCCATCTCCCCGGGCGCGACCAGCCGCTTGTCGGCGAGGTGGCCGCACTTCTTCGGCATCACCTGGTCCTCGATCTGGATCGCCGCCGCCCCGGCCGCCTCCAGCGCGCGCACCGTGCGCATGACGTTCAGCACCTCGCCGAAGCCGGTGTCGGCGTCGACGATCAGCGGCAGCCGGCAGACGCGGTGGATCGCTGCGACATGGCCCGCCAGCTCGTCGAGGGTGAACAGGCCGACATCCGGCAGGCCGAGGCTCGCCGATAAGGCCGCGCCCGAGACGTACAGCGCCTCGAAGCCGGCGCGTTCGGCCAGCAGGGCGCTGAGGGCGTCGTGGGCGCCGGGAACCTCGACGATGCCGGGCCGGGCGAGGCGCGTGCGCAGCGCCGCGCCGCCGGAAGCGGTCTGCCCACTGTCCTCGAGCCAGGTCATCGCGTCCCTCCCTCCCGGCCGGCGCGGAAACCCGCATGGCCGAATGTCCGCCGCGCCTCTAACATGCGCGAAACTTTCGGGGAACCGGCGGGCGTCCGCGCACCGCCGCGCGGGATGCCATGCCAGTCACCAAGCTGCTGATCGCCAATCGCGGCGAGATCGCCGTGCGTATCGCGCGCACCGCCGCCGAACTGGGCATCGCCACCGTGGCGATCCATGCCCGCGACGACGCCACCGCCCTGCACGTCCGGGCCGCCGACAGCGCGGTCGCGCTGCCGGGCGACGGCGTCGCCGGCTATCTCGACATCGCCGCCGTGGTGCGCGCGGCCGTCGAGGCCGGCTGCGATGCCGTGCATCCGGGCTACGGCTTCCTCAGCGAGAACGCGGCCTTCGCGCAGGCCTGCGCCGATGCCGGCCTGACCTTCGTCGGCCCGACGCCGGCGATGCTGACCCTGTTCGGCGACAAGACCGAGGCGCGGGCGCTGGCGCGGACACACGGCGTCCCCCTCCTCCCCGGTACGGCTGGGCCGACGACGTCGGAACAGGCGCGCGCGTTCCTGGCCGGGCTGGGCGCGGGCGGCGCCGTCATGGTCAAGGCGCTGGCCGGCGGCGGCGGCCGCGGTCTGCGCGCCGTCGGGCGGATCGAGGACATCGAGGAGGCCGTGGCGCGTTGCCGCTCCGAGGCGCAGGCGGCGTTCGGCCGGCCCGATGTCTATGTCGAGCGACTGGTGCGCCGTGCCCGCCATGTCGAGGTGCAGGTGGCCGGCGACGGCACGGGCGCCGTCGTGCATCTGTGGGAGCGCGACTGCACGCTGCAGCGACGAAACCAGAAGCTCGTCGAGATGGCGCCCGCCGCCGGCCTGACGCCGGCGCTGCGCGAGCGCCTGCTTGCCGCCGCTGTGCAACTGGCGCGGGCGGCGAAGTATGCGAGCCTCGGCACCTTCGAGTTCCTCGTCGACCGCGACGCGCCCGACACCTTCGCCTTCATGGAGGCCAATCCGCGCCTGCAGGTCGAGCATACGGTGACCGAGGAGATCACCGGCCTCGACCTCGTCGCCCTGCAGCTTCGTCTCGCCGAGGGGCGCACGCTGGCCGATCTCGGCCTGACGCAGGACCGCGTGCCGGCGCCGCGCGGCGTCGCCGTGCAGGTCCGCATCAACGTCGAGGCGATGCAGCCGGACGGCAGCGTGCGGCCGGCGGGCGGCACGCTGATCGCCTGGGAGCCGCCGGCCGGGCCGGGCATCCGCTTCGACGGCGCCGGCTACAGCGGCTGGCGCTTCCATCCCGGTTTCGACTCGCTGATCGCCAAGCTGATCGTCCACGTGCCGGACGGCAGCCTGCCGCGCGCCCTGGCGCGGGCGTCGCGCGCGCTGGGCGAGGCGCGCATGGAGGGGCTTGCCACCAACGCGGCCTTCCTGCGTGCCCTCCTCGCCCGGCCCGAGGTCGCCGCCGGCGATGTCGACACGCGCCATGTCGAGGTCAACGCCGCCGCCCTGCTCGCCGAGGCGGCGACCCTGCCGGTCGCCCGCACCGCAGCCGCCGGCGCTGCCGCCGCGGCACCGCGCGCCGGCATCGCGCTGCCGCCCGGCACCGACGGCGTGCCGGCCCCCGTGCCCGGCACCGTGGTCGGTCTCGATGTCGAGGCCGGTGCGGTCGTGCGGCAGGGCCAGCAGCTCGCGGTGCTGGAAGCGATGAAGATGGAGTTCGTCGTCACCGCCCCGGTGTCCGGCACGGTGCGCGCCGTCTACGCGACGCTGCGCGCGACCGTGGCCGAGGGCGAGCCGCTGGCCGCCATCGAGCCGGGCGCGGCGGAGGATGCCGCTGGCGCGGTCGACGAAAGCGCCGACCTCGATGCCATCCGGCCCGACCTCGCTGCGGTGCTGGCGCGGCGCCACGCGCTGTCGGACGCCGCGCGGCCCGAGGCCGTCGAGCGCCGCCGCCGTACCGGCCACCGTACGGCGCGCGAGAACATGGCGGCGCTGTTCGATGGCGGCGAGTACCTCGAATACGGCGAGTTCGTGCTGGCCGCCCAGCATAGTCGGCGCACGCGCGAGGAACTGGAGCGCATGAGCCCGGCCGACGGCCTGATCGCGGGCATCGGCCAGATCAACGGCGACCGCTTCGACGAGGACCGCTCGCGCGCCCTCGCCATGGCCTACGACTTCACCGTCTTCGCGGGAACGCAGGGGTATCACAACCACGTCAAGAAAGACCGCCTGATCGACCTCGCGCATCGCTGGCGCCTGCCCCTGGTGCTGTTCGCCGAGGGTGGCGGCGGCCGGCCGGGCGACACCGACTGGGCATTGGCCACCGGCCTTTCGACCCACACCTTCACCAACTTCGCCGGTCTCAGCGCACTCGTCCCGCTGGTCGGCGTCGTATCGGGGCGCTGCTTCGCCGGCAACGCCTCGCTGCTCGGCGTGATGGACGTCATCATCTCGACGCCCGACGCCAACATCGGCATGGGCGGCCCGGCGATGATTGAGGGCGGCGGCCTCGGCGTCTACCGGCCCGAAGAGGTCGGCCCGGTGTCCGTGCAGGCGCCCAACGGCGTCATCGACCTGGTGGTCGCCGACGAGGTCGAGGCGGCGGCCGAGGCGCGGCGCTATCTTTCCTACTTCCAGGGCCGCACCGAGGGCTGGACCTGCGCCGACCAGCGCACCCTGCGCCGGCTGGTGCCGGAGAACCGCCTGCGCGCCTACGACATGCGCGCGGTCATCGCGGCGCTGGCCGACGACGGCTCGGTGATGGAACTGCGCCGCGAATTCGGCATCGGCATCATCACCGCCCTGGTCCGCATCGAGGGCCGTCCGGTCGGCCTGTTCGCCAACAACCCGGTGCATCTCGGCGGCGCGATCGACGCCGACGCGGCCGACAAGGCCGCGCGCTTCCTGCAACTGTGCGACGCCTTCGACATCCCGGTCCTGTCGCTGTGCGACACGCCGGGCTTCATGGTCGGGCCCGAAGTCGAGAAGACGGCGCAGGTCCGCCATGTCAGCCGCATGTTCGTGGTCAGCGCCAGCCTCAGCGTGCCGTTCCTCGCCGTGGTGCTGCGCAAGGGCTACGGCCTCGGCGCGCAGGCGATGGTCGGCGGCGGTTTCCACGAGCCGGCCATGATGGTGTCGTGGCCGACCGGCGAGTTCGGCCCGATGGGCCTCGAAGGCGCCGTCCGGCTCGGCTACCGCCGCGAGATGGAGGCCATCGCCGACCCGGCTGCGCGGCAGAAGTTCTTCGAGGACATGGTGGCGAAGTCCTACGCCGCCGGCACGGCGCTCAGCGTCGCATCGAAGGTCGAACTGGATTCGGTCATCGACCCGAAGGACACCCGCGACTGGATCGCCCGCGTGCTGCGCGCCATGCCCCCTGCCCCGGCCCGCACCGGCAAGAAGCGCCCCTGCATCGACACGTGGTGAAGCCTAGAGCTGGCCCTCGCGCACCAGGCGGCGGACTTCCTCGCGGTCGAGCAGCGTCGTGTCCGGCACGCCGGACTCGTACAGGGCCAGCATCTTGTCCGGGTCGAAGCGCGCCTCGTCCATTTCGCCGAAGGCGGCGGTGAACTGGTAGTGGCGCTTGTACTGCTGGGTTTCCGACGGCGAGAAATTGTCCATCATCGTCTCGACCTGGTTGCCGTCCGGGTCGCGCCAGTACAGCGACGTCGAGTTGCCGTGGTTCACGCAGTAGGGCGGCTTGTCGTAGCCGTACTCGCGCATCCGCTTGTAGACGAACATCAACTCGCCGAGGCTGGCGTAACCGAAGGCGAGGTGCGAGACGCCGATGGCGCCCTCGGGGCGCGGCTTCCAGCCCGGCTGCTGCAGGATGACGATCCGGTGGTCGTGGTCGTCGTAAGACATGAAGGTCAGGCGCATGCCGTTGACGTCGGCGCGCTGCACGACCTCGGCGTTGAAGAGCCGCAGGTAGTACTCGACCATCCGGTCGTAGTTGTCGCCGGAGAAGATGTGCAGGTGATGCATCTTTGTCGGCGACGGCATGGCCGTCACCGCGCCGGGCGTGTCGCGGCGCATCGGATTGACGCTCTTCGGCCGACGCACAGACGGGTCGATCGTGTCCACGGCATCCTCCCGGCGGGTCATCCCTGCGTGGAATATTACAGGATGGCGGAGCCGAACACACGCGGAAGCTCCCGCGCCGGGGGCGGCACGGGAGCACGCGCGGAGGGGCCGCCTTGGCGGCCCCTCCCGGGCTGCGGGGGGTGGAGTGGGTCGCCCCCGCAACCAGCCCGCCGCCGGCGATCGCGACCGGCGGCGGACCTGATCGTCAGCCGCGCGGCTCGTCCGGAGCCTCGTACTCCGGCATGGCCTCGAGTTCGGCCTCGGTCAGCGAGGTGACGAGCACCGCCTCCTCGCCGATGCCCGACATCGACAGCGCCGAGCGCGGAATGGCGACGGTCTTCTTGCCGATGCCGAGGAAGCCGCCGACCGAGACGATGACGCGGTCGCCGACGACCGCCTCGACCTTGCCGACCGACGTGCCTTCGCGGTCGACGACCTCCTTGCCGTCGAACTCGGCGGCCGAGGGCTCGTTGGCCTGGGGCGACGTCATCGGGGTCGACGGCGTGGCGGAATTGTCGATGGCGCCGGGGCCCGGGCGCTCGCCGCCGGGGTCGCGCTGCATCGTGCCGGTGCCGCCCTGCTCGGTCTGCGGCACCGCGGCCGGCGGCGTGCCGGTCGACGTTCCGTCGGTCGCCAGGGCGAGCCCGGGCAGGGCGAGCAGGAACGCGCTGCCGGTGACGAGGGCGAGGTGTTTACGCATGAGTTCGGTCCTCCACAGGGGTTGGCCTGCCGAGGAAACGCCTGTTTGCGCTGCAGGTTCCGGCCCACAGCGCAGTCACAGAACGATCACTGCAATGCCCTCCCGGGATCGGCACGTTTCAGGGACTGCGAAGGCGACCGAAAGGAACCGCTATGTCTCGCTCCCCTGTCAGCCCGACGCCGTCGGGTCCCGCCCCTGCCGCCACCCCGGCGGATCTCATCCCCGAACTCCCCCACCTGCTGCGAACGGCGCGCGCGCTCACCCGCAACGCCGCGGCGGCCGAGGATCTCGTCCACGACTGCCTCGTCAATGCGATGGAGAACCTCGATCGCTTCGAGCCGGGTACCAATCTGCGCGCATGGCTGCGCCGCATCCTGCGTAACCGGTTCCTGTCCGACCTGCGCCGTCATGGCTGCCACGACCGCTACGTCGCCTCGGTCGACTGGGTCGCGCGGACGACCGCGCCGGCCGACCAGTACGACGTCTGCCTGCTGCGCCGCGTCGCCGACGACATCGACCGGCTGCCGGCCGACCAGCGCACCGTGCTGCGCCTCGCCGTGCTCGACGACATGAGCTACCAGGATACGGCCGACGCCATCGGCGTGCCGGTCGGCACCGTGCGCTCGCGCCTGTCGCGCGCCCGCGACAACCTGCGCGGCGCCCTCGAGGGCGGTCGCGGCATGGCGCTGCATCACTAGCGACAGCGCGAACTGGCGTTCGCGACGACGGGGCCCCGGCCGGCGACGGCGGGCCCCGTTTGCGTCAGCGACGCTTCGCCGTCCGCCTGGCCGGCGCCGTCCGGCCCTTGATCGCCGCCTCGACGAACAGCGGCACCATCGCCGCCACCGGCGCCGGGGCAAGAATCTTCGTCTCGTGGTCCGTATACATCTCGCGCAGCGCCTTGTTGTAGCGCGCGGCGGCGCGACCGCTGGCGGCCTTCCGGCGACGGTCGCGCAGGGCCTCGACACTCTCCGCCCAGCGATACCAGACGACCTGATGCTGCACGCCGATCATGGCGTAGAAGCAGCCGATCAGGCCGGCATCGAGCGGCGCCAGCGCCACCATGCCCTCCGCTTCCAGCAGCGGCCAGAACTGCGGCAGCTTGCCCGGCCGCAGCGACAGCGTCTCCTGCTCGATGACGAGGTTGGGATGGTCGCCCAGCGCGGCGACCGGCGCATCGCCCGGCAGCCAGTCGCGGCCGCCGCTCCACAGCGGCACCGCCGCGTCGACGGGCGCCGGCAGCCAGAAGGCGTTGACCTGGCGCGCCACGGTGGGGCGCACCTTGGCGAAGTAGGGCTGCAGTTCGGGCATGCCGTACTGGCTACGCAGCCGTGCCTGCCAGTCGTTGAGATCGTCGTAGCGGAAGAGGTGGATGATCTGGTCGGCGGTGCCCTCGACGGTCACATAGGTGCCGAGCGCGCGTTCCATCACCGGTCGGATGATGTCGAAGCCGCGGTCGACCTGCATCTGCCAGAAGGCGGCAAGGTTGCCGGGATGCAGGGTGTAGGTACGCTGTTCGAGGATCACGGGCGTTGCTCCCCCGGTTGTCGTGGTCGGCCGGTTGGCTGTTGCCGCCGCCGGACCGCGGCTGGCACGGTCCTGTTCAGCCGCGCCGCGGCGCCTTGGCGCGCCGTTCCGGTCCGGCGCGGCCCTTGATCGCCGCCTCGGCGAAAAGCGGGACCATTTCAGGCACCGGTGCCGGGGCGAGGATCTTCGTTTCGTGGGCGGCGTGGATGCCGCGCAGCCCCTTGTTGTAGCGTGCCCAGGCGCGGCCGGACGCGGCCTCGGCGCGGCGGGCGCGCAGGCTCTCGACATCGGCGAACCAGCGGTACCAGACGACGCGGTGCTGGGCGCCGCTCATCGAGAAGAAGCAGCCGATCAGTGTCGCGTCGAGCGGTGCCAGCGCCGCCGGCCCGTGCCGTTCCAGCAGCGGCCAGAACTCCGGCAGCTTGCCCGGCAGGACGGTCAGCATTTCTTCCTCGACGACGAGGCGTGGATATCGGGCGAGATCGGCGACGGGTCGGTCGCCGGGCATCCAGTCGGTCCGGTCGTTCCACAGCGGCGTCGCCGCGGCCACCGGTGCCGGCAGCCAGAAGGAATTCTCCTGCGCGGCGATCAGCGGCCGGCCGGCCTTGAAATAGGGTTCGAGCGCCTTGATCGTGTAGAGGCCGCGCAGGCGCTTCTGCCAGTCCGGCAGGTCGTCGAAGCGGTAGATGTGGACGATCTGCTCGGCCGGCCCGCTGACGGTGACGAAGTAGCCGAGGGCGCGCTCCATGATCTGCCGGAAATGGCCGTCGAAGCCGCGGTCGATCTGGGTCTGCCAGAAGGCCGCGGTGTTGCCCGGCTTCATGGTGTAGACGCGGTGTTCGAGAAGCATCGCCGTCGCCCTCAGCCCGGAAGCGAATCCGGCCGCCGCGTCCTCAGCGCCGCTTGCGCGCCTTCGCCCCACCCTTCGGCGCGGCGCGTCCCTTGACCTTGGCCTCGACGAACAGCGGGATCATCTCCGGCACCGGCGCCGGCTCGAGGATCTTCGTCTCGTGCGCGGCATAGATGTCACGCAGCACCTTGTGGTAGCGGCCCCAGGCGCGGCCACTCGCGGCCTTCTCGCGCCGGGCGCGCAGGGTCTCGACGTCGGGGAACCAGCGGTACCAGACGACGCGGTGCTGCGCGCCGCTCATCGAGAAGAAGCAGCCGATCAGCGTCTCGTCGAGCCCGGCCAGCGCGGCGAGGCCGTGCTGCTGCAGCAGCGGCCAGAAGACGAGAAGCTTGCCGGGCTTCATCGTCAGCACCTCTTCCTCGACCACGAGGCGCGGGTACCTGGCGAGGTCGGCGACCGGCTTGTCGCCCGGCATCCAGTCGGTCTTGTCGTTCCACAGCGGCGTCGCGGCGGGAACCGGCGCCGGCAGCCAGAACGAGTTTTCCTGCGCCGCCATCAGCGGCCGGACGATCTTGAAATAGGGTTCGAGCGCCTTGACCGTGTACATGCCGCGCAGGCGGGTCTGCCAGTCCGGCAGGTCGTCGAAGCGGTAGATGTGGACGATCTGCTCGGCCGGCCCGCCGACGGTGACGAAGTAGCCGAGCACCCGCTCCATGATCGGCTTCGCGATGTCGAAGCCGCGGTCGATCTGCGACTGCCAGAAGGCGGCGGTGTTGCCGGGCAGCAGGGTATAGGCGCGATGTTCGAGGATCATGGCGTCGGGTCCCGCGGGTATTATCGTTGCGATCAGGCTAGCACCCGGCGCGCGTGCGGCGGAAGCGCCCGCCCTTGACCCGCCGGGTGGCGGGGGGCACGCTCTGCCCATGCTTATCGAGGTCTATTCGGACACGGTCTGTCCCTGGTGCTTCGTCGGCAAGCGCCGGCTCGAACGGACGCTGGCCATGCGTCCGGGCCTGTCGGTCGAGGTGCGCTGGCGACCGTTCCAGCTCAACCCGGACATGCCGCGTCAGGGCATGGCGCGCGATACCTATCTGGCGCTGAAGTTCGGCGGCGCCGCGCGGGCGCGTCAGATTCACGCCATGATCGCGCGCAGCGGCCGCGAGGAAGGCATCGACTTCGAGTTCGACACCGTCGCCCGCACGCCCAACACGCTCGATTCCCATCGCCTGATCCGCTGGGCCGCCGCGCATGGCGGCGAGGCCCGCGTCGCCGAGGCGCTGTTCCAGGCCTATTTCCTCGACGGCGTCGATATCGGCGATTTGCGCGAGCTTGGCCGCATCGCGCGCGCCTGCGGTCTCGACGGGCCGAAGGTCGACGCCTACCTCGCCAGCGACCGCGACGTCGATGCGGTGATGGCGGAGGACCTGCGCGCGCGCCGCATGGGCATCGAGGGCGTGCCCTGCTTCATCATCGACGGCCGCTACGCGCTCGCCGGGGCGCAGGAGCCGGAGGCGTTCTTTCCCCTGCTCGACCTCGCCGCCGTCACCGCGACGCCGCTCGCCGCCGAATAGTCCCGGCTAGATGACCGCCGCCACGCCGGCGGCAAAGACCAGCGCGCCGCCGGCGAAAGCGTCGTCGTGCCCGCGGGCACGTTCCAGCGCGGCGTGGGCCAGATCGAGCGATACGGCGGGCGCGAAGCTGCGGATCGCCGCGCCGAGGCCGAGCGCGGCGGTGAAGCGCGTCTCCTCGTCGTAGATCAACGCCCGCCTGCCCTCCTCGCCGAACGAGCCGGCCAGCAGGTCGAGCGCGCGGTCCAGCGGCGCCGCCACGACTTCGTCGTCTTCGAGCACGGCGAACTGGGCGATGGCGGCGAGCGTGGCGATGCCGACGTAACGATTGGCGAGCGCGCCGGCAGCCGACATTGCCTCGTCCCAGGCTCCGGCCCGGGCGATGGACAGCGTCGCCGCGTCGGCGATGGTGACCAGCCGGTCTTCGGCGGCAAGCGGCAGGTTCTGCGCCCACGACCAGTCGGCGCGCCAGGCACGGGCGTGCGGCCGGGCTGCCGCACCCAGCGTGTCGGCGACGTCGTCGACCATGTCGCCGAGGCCGGCATGCCCCATCTCCGTGAACAGGTCGTAGACCGCCGGCGTCTCTCCGGCCCGCTCGTAGACGCGGCCGACCGCGGCGGCCGTGCCGGCGGCGCCCCGCAGGTAGGCGAGCGCGCCCGCCCGGTCGCCCCGCGCTGCCCGCCGCGCGGCGATCGCGGCATGCACCGTGGCTGCCTCCCAGCGTGCCGGGGTGACCGCGAGGTTGCCGGCGCAAAGCGCCAGCGCCTCGTCGTCGTAGCCGGCGCGCGCCAACAGCACGCCCTCGCAGCGGTGCAGCGCGTAGCAGTCGGGCCAGCCGCAGATCATCGCACCGATGCGCAGCGCCTCGACGGCCCGTAGCAGGGTGAAGCGCGAGGGGTCGGGACCGAGGACGGCCGTGGCGCCGTCGAGCGCGCAGGCCCAGAGCCGTCCGGCGGCCTGCCGTCGCAGCGCGTCGAGATCCATGCCATACGGGTTGTCCATGACGGAATGTTCGCCGCTATGGTCCTACTGCGCCGCCGTCGCTGTCGGCGCGCGCGCGATGCTGGCGAGGCGTTCGACCAGGCGCCGTGCGCCGGCCAGCCGCTTGGCGGGGTCGGCCCAGTCCGAGGTGTAGACGAGGCGATGGTCCGGGCGCAGCTTCACCCGCCCGCGCGCCGCGGTGATGAGGTCGACAAGGCCGGCGGGGTTGGCGAAGGCGTTCTCGCGGAAGGCGACGACGGCGCCCTTCGGTCCGGCATCGAGCTTCTCGACGCCGGCCTCGCGGCACAGCCGCTTGAGGCCGACGATGGCCAGCAGATTCTCGACCTCCGGCGGCAGCTTGCCGAAGCGGTCGATCATCTCGGCGGCGAGACCCTCGATCTCGGCCTGGTCGACGACGCGGGCGATGCGCCGGTAGAGGCCCATGCGGACCGGCAGGTCGGCGACGTAATCCTCGGGGATCAGCACCGAGGTCCCGACGGTGATGGCCGGCGACCAGTCCTCGGCCACCTCCTCGCCCTCGCCCGCCTCGCGCGCCGCGGTGACGGCGTCCTCCAGCATCTGCTGGTACAGCTCGACGCCGACTTCGCGGATGTGACCCGACTGTTCCTCGCCGAGCAGGTTGCCGGCGCCGCGGATGTCGAGGTCGTGGCTGGCCAGCGAGAAACCGGCGCCGAGGCTGTCGAGCGTCTGCATGACATCGAGGCGCTTCAGCGCCGAGGCGCCGAGCTGGCGGCCGGGCGGCACCGTGAGATAGGCATAGGCCCGCGTTTTCGCCCGCCCGACGCGGCCGCGAAGCTGGTAGAGCTGCGACAGGCCGAACATGTCGGCGCGGTGAATGACGATGGTGTTGGCGGTCGGGATGTCGAGGCCGCTTTCGACGATATTGGTCGAGACCAGCACGTCGAACTCGCCGTCGTAGAAGGCGGCCATTACGCGTTCCAGTTCGCTCGCCGGCATGCGTCCGTGGGCGACGGCGAAGCGCACTTCGGGCACCAGCTTGCGCAGCCGCTCGGTGACCTCCGCGAGATCCTCGATGCGCGGGCAGACGTAGAAGGTCTGTCCGCCGCGGAAGCGCTCGCGCATGATCGCCTCGCGCACGATCACCGGGTCCCACGGCATGACGAAGGTGCGCACGGCGAGGCGGTCGACCGGCGGTGTGGCGATCAGCGACAGCTCGCGCACGCCCGCCAACGCCAGTTGCAGGGTGCGCGGAATGGGAGTCGCCGTCAGCGTGAGAACGTGCACGTCGGCGCGCAGCGCCTTCAGGCGTTCCTTCTGGACGACGCCGAAATGCTGCTCCTCGTCGACGATGAGCAGGCCGAGGTCGCGGAACGAGATCGTCTTGGCGAGCAGGGTATGGGTGCCGACGACGATATCGATCTGGCCGTCGGCGAGGCCGGCGCGCACGGCGGCGGCGTCCTTGCCGGTGACGAGGCGCGAAAGCTGGGCGATCCGCAGCGGGTAGCCGGCGAAGCGCTCGGTGAAGGTCTTGAAGTGCTGCCGCGCAAGCAGCGTCGTCGGCACCACCACCGCCACCTGGCGGCCGGTCATGGCGGCGACGAAGGCGGCTCGCAGCGCCACCTCGGTCTTGCCGAAGCCGACATCGCCGCAGATCAGGCGGTCCATCGAGCGGCCGGTGGCGAGGTCGGCCAGCGTGTCCTCGATCGCGCGCTGCTGGTCCTCGGTCTCCTCGAAGGGGAAGCGCGCGGCGAACTCGTCGTAGAGGCCGGCGGGCGGCGCGATCTGCGCGGTGCGGCGCAGCTCACGCGCGGCGGCGATCTTCATCAGCTCCGCGGCGATGAGGCCGATGCGCTCCTTGGCCTTCGCCTTGCGCGCCTGCCAGCCGGCGCCGCCGAGGCGGTCGAGCTGGGCGCCGGCGTCCTCCGAGCCGTAACGCGACAGGCGTTCGAGGTTCTCTACCGGCAGGAACAGGCGGTCGTCGCCGGCGTAGACCAGGCGCAGGCAGTCGTGCGGCGCGCCGGCGATCTCCAGCGTCACCAGGCCGTCGTAGCGGCCGATGCCGTGGTCGGCGTGGACCACCAGGTCGCCGACATTGAGCGTCGAGACCTCGGCGATGAAGTCGTCGGCACGGCGCGTGCGGCGCGGCCGGCGCGTCAGCCGGTCGCCGAGGATGTCCTGCTCGGTGTAGACGGCGAGGCCGGCGGTGGCGAAGCCGGAGTCGAGGCCGAGCACGACGAGTCCGAGCGTGCCGGCCGGCAGCGCCAGCGCGTCCGCCCAGCTTTCCGCGGCGGCCACGGGGCCCGCTCCGTGCTCCGCAAACAGGTGGCCGAGGCGCTCGCGCGAGCCGGCGCTGTAGGCGGCGACGACGATGCGGGTGCCGGCCGCGCGGGCGTCGGCGAAGCGCGTCCGCACGGCGTCGAACAGGTTGATGTCGGGCCGTGCGCGGGCGGCCGCGAAGTCCTCGACGCGCCGTGCATCGACGGCGACGGTCGTCTCGCCCGCGGGGGCGGCAAATGGCGTCAGGCGCCCGACGGCGCGGCGGTCGAGCGTCGCCGCCCATTCGGCGGCGGCGAGGTAAAGGGCTTCGGGCGGCAGCGGATTGTAGACCAGCGCCGGGTCGTCGCCCTTGCCGTGCTGGGCGCGCGCTTCCTCGCGGGCCCGATGGTAGTCGGCGATCAGTTCGAGCCGCGCGGCGACGGCGTCGTCGGCCTGCGGGTCGAGTGTCACCGGGCCGTCGACGTAGTCGAACAGCGTTTCCAGCCGCTCGTGGAACAGCGGCAGCCAGTGCTCCATGCCGGGATGGCGGACGCCGGCGCTGACTGCCTCGTAGAGCGCGTCGCCGCTGCGCACGGCGCCGAAGGTGCGCCGGTAGGCGGCGCGGAAGCGCTCCGTCGCGTCGCCGTCGAGCAGCACTTCGCTGGCCGGCAGCAAGACGACGCGATCGTGCCGGCCCTCGGAGCGCTGCGTCATCGGATCGAAGCTGCGGACCCCCTCCAGCTCGTCGCCGAACAGGTCGAGGCGCAGGGGATCGTCGGTGCCCGGCGGGAACACGTCGACGATACCGCCGCGGATGGCGAACTCGCCCGGCTCGCGCACGGTGTCGGCCCGGCTGTAGCCGTTGGCGGCAAGGAACGCCGTCAGGCCCTCGGCGTCGAACCGTTCGCCGACGCGCGCGGTGAAGGACGCGCCGGCGATGGAGGCGCGTGGCGGCACGCGCTGCAGGACGGCGCTCACGGTCGTCACCACGAGGCGCGGCCCGGCGGCCGGCGCGAGCAGCGCCATCAGGCCGGCGATGCGGCGCGCCGTCACGTCGGTGCGCGGCGGCACGCGGTCGTAGGGCAGGCAGTCCCAGGCCGGCAGCGTCACCACCTCGACGCCGGGCGCGAAGAAGGCGACGGCCTCGGCGAGGCGCACCATGCGCGCCTCGTCCTGCGCGACATGCAGCAGCGGCCGGACCGCGGCGCTGGCGAGTTCGCCCAGCAGGAGGGCGTCGGCACCTTCCGGTGCGCCGGCCAGCGTGACCGGCCGCCCGGGATGCAGCGGATTGGCGGCGATCAGCACGGGCTTGGCAGCTCGACCCTGAAGGCCCTGAGGCGTGCCATCAGCGGCCCGTCCCATTCCGGCGGCACCGGCGCGCGGCCGCTGATCCAGTCGTAGAGGTCGGGGTCGCCATTGTCGATCAGCCGCTCCAGCATCGCCAGTTCCGCCTCCGGCAGGTCGGCCAGATGGGCGCGCGCGAACTGGCCGAGCAGGATGTCGGTCTCCTTCGTGCCGGTGTAAAGGCAGCGGTAGTACAGGCGGCGGCGGCGCGGATCGGCGAAAATGGCCCTGCCCTCCTCGCGGATGGGGGCGAGGATATAGACCGCCGGCGCCGCCGCTGTCAGCCGCTTCCCGATCTATTCGCGATCCCAGTGTCGGGCAATTGGCTGATTGGCGGCGCGCATCGCGTCCATATAACGGGTCAGTATGGTCTTGGCCGGGATGCCACCCTTCTCCAAGTCGTCCGCCCATTTCACAGCTTCGTTATCCATCGCCATGGCCCAGGCCCGCTTGCCTTCTTCCGAGATTCGGTGGGGTTTTGCGCTGTGCTCACTGCTGCACAAATTCAGTGCGGTCTTGGTCTCCCTTGTCAGAAGGGCTGTGTTCGCTTCGCTGTAACCGGGTGCGGCAGCGAGCAAGGCTAGACGGACTTCGTCAGGCAGATTGAGCCACGCGTCGCGATTGAAAGTGATGGCGTTGCCCTGATCGGGCCCGAAGCCGGTGTCGAGGATGTAGGGCGCAGCTTTGCACAAGTTGAATGGTCTGATGCTGTTTCCCCAGAACATCACGCCGTCGGCTTTGTCCGCCATCAGCGTCGAATAGATGGTTCTAACGTCTCGCGTCAGTTGCGCTGTTGCTCCTGACGCATGTATGGCCCCAAGGGTTGGTAGAGTACCAACTATCAGCTTCCCCTTCAGATCGGCCAGCGTATGCAGCGATTGGCGAGACAGTATGAAATACTGGCTGGATGATCCGATCACGACGAGATTCGTAAGATTAACCTCCTGCCATAGCTGCTGGAATGCTGGCTCGCTCCTCTCCAGGTCGTTCATCGTGCGGAGCATGAGGTCCATGTCGTCCGTCACGAAGCGCGCGACAAACGTCAGCTTGTGCAGCGGCAGTTTGTCCGGGTGGAATGCCGTGAAGACGAGCCCAGCATCGCCGAGGCCGCTTCGGACTCCTTCCAGTTCTGCTCCCGGTTGAACTTCCTTTCCGCCATAGGCTTCGTTCCACGCAATCCTATAGCGTCCTGTTCGGGCCAATATTTCGTCGACTGTTGGAATGAAAGTCTCGTTGAAGGCTTGTAGCCAACTGGCTCGCAGCGGATAGCCAGATATTACCTTCAGCGAGATCGTGTCCTGCGCAGTGGCCGGCTGCGCCCAAGCGAGCGCGGCTGCCGCGAGCGCCATCTTCCAACGAATCATGGCCTTCCCCTGCGCGATGTTCCTTTGTGTGCCTCAATTCTTGCGGGTGGCAGGCTGGCCGTCAAACTTCATTCCCGGCGTCCATCAGGCGTCGGCTTCTGCCAATACAGACTTGTTGCCGCCCTACTAGCCGCCCGACGCCGGGGAAAAGTCCCTTTCGGGGGCGATGAAGGGGACATAGGTCTCGGCCAGTGCGATCGAGTTGCGGCCCATCGCTTTGGCGCCGTACATGCGGCCGTCGGCGAGCGCCACCAGTTCCTGCGGCGTCGCCGCCTGGTCGGCGATGCGTTCGGCGATGCCGATGCTGGCCGTCGTCGGCACCCCGTCCGGCCGGGGCGGCAGGCCGGCATTGGCGATGCGCCGCAGGGCCGGCAGGGTGCCGTCCGCCGGCGTCGACGGCAGCAGGATGAGAAACTCCTCGCCGCCCCAGCGGATCACGATGTCGCTGCGCCGCTTGTTCTCCAGCAGGGCCTGGGCGACGCCGCGCAACAGGGCGTCGCCGGCCTCGTGGCCATAGCGGTCGTTGACCGGCTTGAAGCGGTCGATGTCGACGAAGGCGATGGTCAGCGGTTCCTTGCGCCGTTCGGCGGCATGGAACAGGGCCTCGATCAGCTCGCCGCCGACGGCCCGGCTGTAGGCGCCGGTGAGCGCGTCGAAGGCGCGATGCGACAAGGCGATCTCGACATGCTGGAGCGCGCGTTGCGAGGACGACGCGCACATCAGGCCGAGCACGGCGACGCCCCAGAGCAGGCCGTGGAAGGTGAAGCCGAAGATCATGGCGAGTGCGGCGGCGAGGACGGCGATCAGGGCGCAACCCGCCGCCTCCGGCACGGTCAGCGGCGAGGCCGCCGTGGCGCCCGCCATCAGGAACGGCAGGGCGAGGAAGGAGGCGAAGCCCAGCTCGTCGACCGGCGTGCGCTCGGTGAACACCGCCATCGTGCACAGGTAGAACGCGAAGGTGATGGCATAGGTCGGGGCGATGGACAGCACGGGCGCAACCGGTCGCGTGCGCCGCGCCATCGCCACGGCGCCGAGATACAGCAGCGTCGCCACCATCGAGCGCAAGGCGAGCAGCCAGGTGGTTTCGGTGTCGAGCGGCTCCGTCGCGGCTTCCCAGCAGAACCACGCCACCGAGAGGCCGGCGGCGAGGATCGCCACCTTGCCGGAATCGGCATGGATGCGTGCCGCCCTGGCGCGGCCGAGGACGTAGTCCCAGTCGCGTCCGTCCCCCCAGTGCTCGGACATCGGCGTGCCCCCGGTCCGTTTCGAGCCGTAACAGCCTTCGACGGATTATCGTCCCTTCACGCACGCGCTCAAAGTCGCGCCTGCCATCAATCGTTCCGCAGTGCGGATCGAACCGCTTCCTCCAGCGCTGCGAGGAAGCGCGAGCGGTCCCTAGCGGCATAGGGGCGCGGCCCGCCGGTGCGCTCGCCGGTCTCGCGCAGGTGGCTGGCGAGGTCGCGCATCGCCAGCGCCATGCCGATCGAGGCGGCATCGAACGGCCGGCCGTCATGGCCGACGACGAGAGCCCCGCGATCGAGGCAGCGGGCGGCGAGCGGAATGTCCGCCGTTACTGCGATATCGCCGGCCGTGATGTCGGCGGCGATGCGGTCGTCGGCCGCGTCGGGTGTCTCCGGGACGACGATCTGGCGAACCGCGGGATCGAGGCCGCGGCGCCACTGGTTGCCGACGATGGTGACGGCGATTCCGTGGCGCGCGGCGACCCGCAGCACCTCGTCGACCACCGGGCAGGCATCGCCATCGACCCATATCCGCATCGATTCGCGGGCCTCCGAAAGGCGGAAGGGCCGCTTCTCGCGAAGCGGCCCTTCCCATTGTCGGATCGCGGCCGAAGCGTCAGCCGACCAGGGACTCCACCGAGGCGAAGGTCCAGGTCACAGCGAGCGACGACAGCGGCTCCAGACGATGAGACACTGGATCACCTCCTTTCGGCAGTTGGCAGGGACTCAACCGTCGCGCGGAATCCGACTGAGTCACAAGGGGATTTCGCGACCGCGGCACGGGCTGTTGCGCCGCCTCCCGATTCCGCGCCAACTGGCGGCGATGCGGCCCGCGATCCTCTTTCCCCTGTTCGCGCCGGTGACCAGCCTCGCCGGCATCGGCCCGCGCCTGGCCCCCGCGCTGGAGCGGCTGGCGGGCCCGGCGGTCGTCGACCTGCTGTGGCACCTGCCCACCGGCCTGATCGACCGCCGCCACCGGCCGACGGTGGCCGAGGCCGCCATCGGCAAGGTCGCCACCCTTACCCTCGTCGTCGGCCAGCACCGTCCGCCGCCGCGCGGCAATCGCCGCGTACCGTGGCGGGTCGCCTGCTTCGACGCTACGGCGCCGATCACCCTCGTCTTCTTCCATGCCCGCGGCGACTACCTCGAGAAGACGCTGCCGGTCGGCGCCACGCGCATCGTCAGCGGCACGGTTGAGGACTTCAACGGCGAGCGGCAGATCACGCATCCCGACTTCGTCGTCGCGCCGGAGGAACTCGACAGCGTGGCGACGGTGCAGCCGGTCTATCCGCTGACCGCCGGCGTGACGCCGCGCGTGCTCGGGCGCGCCGTCCGCTCGGCCCTCGACCGTGCGCCGGACCTGCCGGAATGGCTCGACCCGGCCTTCAAGGCCCGGCAGGGCTGGCCCGGCTGGCAGGAGGCGTTGCGGACGGCCCACGCGCCCGAGGCCGAGGCCGATCTCGAACCGGCGTTGCCGGCCCGCCAGCGGCTCGCCTACGACGAGCTGCTGGCCATGCAGCTCACCGTCGCGCTGGTGCGCGCCGAGGGCCGCCGACGGCCGGGACGCCCCCTCGCCGGCGACGGCCGCCTGCGCGATGCCGTGGTCGGTGCCCTGCCCTTCAGCCTCACCGGCAGCCAGCGGCGGGCGACCGAGGAGATCGCCGCCGACATGGCCTCCGCGGGGCGCATGCTGCGCCTGCTGCAGGGCGATGTCGGCAGCGGCAAGACCGTGGTGGCGCTGCTGGCGATGCTGATCGCCGTCGAGGCCGGCGCCCAGGCGGCACTGATGGCGCCGACCGAGATTCTCGCCCGTCAGCACCATGCCACCATCGCGCCGCTGGCCGCCGCCGCCGGCATCGAGGTGGCGCTGCTGACCGGGCGCGAGAAGGGCGCGCCACGCGCGCGCCTGCTCGCGGGCCTCGCCGACGGCTCGATCCCCCTCGTCGTCGGCACGCATGCGCTGATCCAGGACGATGTCGCCTTCGCCGACCTCGCGCTCGCCGTCATCGACGAGCAGCATCGCTTCGGCGTCCACCAGCGCCTGCTGCTGGCCGACAAGGGCCGCCGGGTCGACGTGCTGGTGACGACGGCGACGCCGATCCCGCGCACGCTGATGCTGGCGGCCTACGGCGACCTCGACCAGTCGCAGCTCACCGAGAAGCCGGCCGGGCGCAAGCCGATCGACACCCGCACCGTGCCGCTGGCGCGTCTCGACGAGGTGGTGGGCGCCGTCGGCCGCGCCATGGACCAGGGCGCCAAGGTCTACTGGGTCTGTCCACTGGTCGAGGAATCGGAGGCGGTCGACCTCGCCGCCGCCGAGGACCGCCACAAGGCGCTGGCGGCGCTGTGGGGCGACCGCGTCGGCCTCGTGCATGGCCGTCTCAAGGCGCGCGACAAGGATGCCGTCATGGCGCGCTTCGCCGGCACGGCGCCGGACCTCGCGCCGGTCGACCTGCTGGTGGCGACGACGGTGATCGAGGTCGGCGTCGACGTGCCGGCAGCGAGCGTCATGGTGATCGAGCACGCCGAACGTTTCGGCCTCGCCCAGCTTCACCAGTTGCGCGGCCGCATCGGGCGCGGCGAGGCGGCCTCGACCTGCCTGCTGCTCTACGCCGAGCCGTTGGGCGAGACGGCGCGGGCGCGTCTCAAGGCGCTGCGCGAGAGCGATGACGGCTTCCGCATCGCCGAGGAGGACCTGCGGCTGCGCGGCGCCGGCGACGTGCTCGGCACGCGGCAATCGGGCCTGCCCGAGTTCCGTCTCGCCGATCTCGCCGCGCACGCCGAACTGCTGGCCGTGGCGCGCGACGACGCGGCCCTCGTCGTCGAGCGCGACCCGGCGCTGGCGACGCCGCGCGGGGAGGCATTGCGGACGCTGCTGTACCTGTTCCGCCGCGACGCCGCGGTGCGGACGGCACGGGCCGGCTGACCGCCCGCCTCAGTCGTCGGCGGCGTTCGACACCGGCGTCGGACTCGCCGCCGGAATGCGCTTGATGTGTCGAAGTGCGAGCGGGCGGCGGTCGGGCGGCGTGACGATGCCGCCGGAGATGATCATCTTGATCCCCTCCTCCACCGACATCGACAGCCGCACGAGCTGCTTGCGCGGCACGAACAGCAGGTAGCCCGAGGTCGGGTTCGGCGTCGTCGGCAGGAAGACGTTGATGACCTCGTCCTCGGTCAGATCCTGGATCTCGCCTTCGGTGATGCCGGTGACGAAGCCGAGCGCCCAGGTGCCGGGGCGCGGATACTCGAACATCACAACTTCGCGGAAGGCGTTCGACTTCTGCGCCACGATCGTCTCGACGATCTGCTTGGTGGCGCTGTAGATGCTGCGCACCACCGGCATGCGGACGACGATCTGCTCGCTCCAGCCGACCAGCGTGCGGCCGACCAGCATCGTCGCCACCGCGCCGATCAGCGTCACCACGATCAGCAGGATGATGAGGCCGAGACCGGGAATGCCGATCGGCAGGTAGGTGTTGGGGTTGTAGACGCCCGGGATGAGCGGCGTGACGCGCGCGTCGACGAAGGCCAGCACCAGCCAGGTCAGGTAGACGGTGATGCCGATCGGCGCGGTGACGAGAATGCCGGCGAAGAACCAGCGGCGCAGGCGCGCGAACAGGCGCCGCCGCCGCCGCCCCTCGGGGGCAGCCGGCGAGTCGGTCTGCGGTGTCGCGTCGCTATTGCTCATGGCGCTCCCGCCTGCGGCTGCTCCGCTTCCCGATATGGGGGGCGGGCGTCACCGGCGCCACCCCCGCGCGGGCTGGCCCGGCGGGGGTGCCCGCAGGTCCGGCGGGCACGGGAGAGATGGTGCGGCTGGAGGGACTTGAACCCCCACGGGCTTTCACCCACTAGTACCTGAAACTAGCGCGTCTACCAATTCCGCCACAGCCGCATGCCGTGGTCTCGCCGGCGCTCCACGCCGCCCGGCCGGCTGGCCGAATGGTGCGGCAGAGAGGACTTGAACCTCCACGGGGTTTCCCCCACAACGCCCTCAACGTTGCGCGTCTACCGATTCCGCCACTGCCGCGGAGCCAGCGAGGCCCGGCGTTTTACCCGAGAGGCCCTGCCCGTGCAACCGGACTGCGGAAGCCCGTTCCGCCGGGCCGAACGGCCGCCGCCGTCCTGCGGACGCGGCTTGTTCCCTCCCGCGTCAGCGGCCACAATGACCGCGAGGGAGAAAGGCACGAACAATGACGATGAAATCGATCATGGTGCCGCTGGAAGAGAGCGAAACGCTCGATTCCACGCTTGCCACGGCGCTGCTCGTGGCACGCCGCTTCGGCAGTTACATCGAGGGCCTGTGCATCCGGCCGACACTGGCCGGGGCCATCGCCGTCGGCTTCGAGGGCGGCGCCGCGGCGCTGTCGGGCACCGAGGAACAGTTCGAGCAGGAGCAGCTCGCCCGCGCCCGGCGCCTGCGCGAGCGCTTCGACAGTTTCGCCCAGGCCGCCGGCCTGCCGCGCGAGGGCCGGCCCGGCGAGGGCGGCCCCAGCGTCGGCTGGGTCGAGGACGAGGCGGCCGGCATCGGCATCTTCGGCCAGCGCGGCCGCATGTTCGACCTCACCGTCGTCGGGCGTCCCGTGCCGGGCGCGCTGACGCCGGCGATGAACACGCTGGAGACGGTGCTGTTCGAGGCCGGACGGCCGATTCTCATCGCGCCGCCGAAGGCCCCCGCCTCGGTCGGCGACACGATCGTCATCTCATGGAACGGCGCTACCGAGACGGCGCTGACGATCAACTGCGCCATGCCGTTCCTCGCCAAGGCGTCGCGGGTGATCGTGCTGTCGGTCGAGGGCGCCATGGTGCCGGGGCCCAGCGGCGAGGACATCGTCACCCACCTCGCGCGCAACGGCATCCGCGCCGAGGCGCAGGCGGCACCGGGGCGGCGGACGCCGGCGGCGGCCGGCAAGGAGATCCTCGAACAGGCCAGCCGGCTGGGCGCCGACCTCGTGGTCAAGGGCGGCTATACCCACAGCCGGCTGCGCCAGATGATCTTCGGCGGCGCCACCAACCACATCCTCAACAACGCCGAGGTGGCGGTGCTGATGGCGCACTGAGCCGCGCGGGTTCAGCCGCCGCGGCGCAGGAAGGCGCCGGCGATGAGCGACTTCATCTCGCCGCCGAGAATGTCGGTCGAGGCGTCCTGCGTCGGGCGTGTCGCGCGGGCTCGCGCGGGCGCCTTCTTCGCGGCCTTGGACTTCTGGCCGGCCTTCGCGCCGGCTGCCTTCTTGCCGGATGGCTTCTTCGCCATGGTGAGTGTTCCCTGCGATGATCGGTCGATGACGACCTTGGTTTGCGAACGACGCCTGAATGGCATGGCGCATCGACTTTCTTCAAGCGTGCGGAGTGGAGCGACATGACGGATCGCGACATCGCAACCCTCGGCGCGGCGGCGACCGCGCGTCTGGCGGCAAGCGGCGAGTCCGTCGGCGTCGTCGAGACCTCGGCCGGCGGTCTCGTCGCCGCCGCGCTGCTCGCCGCGCCGGGCGCCTCGAAGTGGTTCCGCGGCGGCCTCGTGCTCTACACCTACGAGGCGCGCGAGGAGTTCCTCGGCCTGTCGAACGCAAAGATGGGCATGGGCCTCGTGCGCTCGGCCTCGGTGGCGGCGGCGATCCTCTACGCGCGCCAGATGCGCGTGCGCCTCAACACCACCTGGGCGGTGGCCGAGACCGGCGCCGCCGGCCCCACCGGCAACCGCTACGGCGATCCCGCCGGCCATACCTGCCTCGCGGTCTCCGGCCCGGTCGAGCGCGGCTTTACTCTCCGCACCGGCAATGCCGACCGCGTCGACAACATGTGGGCCTTCGCCGCGGCGGCGCTCAACCTGCTCGCCGAGGCAATGGACCGGACCGAGGGGCCGCGCCACCCGATGTCGTCCGGCTGACGCGCCGCGCCGGCGCGGCGGGGGTCGCCAGGCGCGGCGGCAACGGCCCGCGCCGCGCCTTCGGCTGGGCACGTGCGGTGGCGCGCTTCACCACTTCGGCACGGACCGCCGCGATGACTGCCGCCCAGTCGCCGCGCGCCGGCTGGCGGAAGATGCGCATGGTCGGGTACCAGGGCGTCGTCGAGCGGTCCCACATCCAGCGGAAGTCGGGCGGATCGGGCAGCATCAGCAGCACCGGCTTGCCGAGCGCGCCAGCGAGATGTGCGACCGACGTGTCGACGGCGACGACGAGGTCGAGTCCCGCCACGGCGCCGGCCGTCTCGGCGAAATCGTGCAGTTCGTCGGCGAGGTCGGTGACGCCGTGGCCGTCGCCGAGCCGCGCGAGGTCGGGCGCCTTGTCGCCCTTCTGCAGGCTGACCCAGGCGACGCCGTCGACATCGAGCAGCGGCTTGACGTCGAGCACGTCGAGCGAGCGCACGGCGTCGTTGGGGTGCTTCGGCCCGCCGGCCCAGACGATGCCGGCGCGCAGGCCCTTCAGCCCAGCCAGACGTTCGCGCCAGCGTGCCGCGATATCCGCGGCCGGCGCCAGATAGGGCACCTTGGCGGGGGCCGTCTCCAGCGTCGTGCCGCAGAGCAGCGGCAGGCTCATCAGCGCGGCGTGGCAGTCGAACGGCGGCGAGCCCATGCCCTCGATCACCAGCGTGTCGAGGCCGGGCAGCGATTGCATCAGGCGTACCAGCGGCGCCTGCACGCCGAGCAGCGTGCGCGCGCCGCGCGCCTTCAGCAGCGGCACGTAGCGGCAGAACTGCAGCGTGTCGCCGAGCCCCTGCTCGGTGTAGAGCGCGATGGTCTTGCCGGTGAGGTCGCCGCCGTCCCACGCCGGACCGGGCAATGGCGGTTTCTTGTTGGGAAAATCGGGATCCTGCCAGCGCCATTCGTATTCGCGAAAGCAGCCCGGCCAGTCGCCCAGCATGTAGAGCACGAAGCCCTTGCCGGTATGCGCCTTGGCGAAATCGGGATCGAGCTGTTCGGCCCGCGCGAAACCGGCCAGCGCCTCGTCGAGCCGGCCGGCGTCCATCTCGCGCCGCGCCCACGACAGCAGCGTCGCGGCCAGCAGCTTCGTGATGTCGGCATTGCCGGGCGCGACGCGGTGGGCGCCTTCCAGCGCGTCGGCGGCCTCGCGGTAGCGGCCGGCGCGCGTCAGCATGCGGCCGAGATTGGCGCGCGCCTCGGCCGAGTCCGGCAGCAGGCGGATGGCCTTGCGCATCAGCGCCTCGCCGGCCGCCGTCTCGCCGCGCTCGAATTCGACGAGGCCGAGCATGTGCAGCGCGGGGCCGAACTCGGGCGCCTGGTCGACGATCTGCGCCGCCATGTCACGCGCCGAATCGAGCCGGCCGTCGCGCCGCCGCGCGTCGACTTCCTCCAGCGCCTGCTTCGGCGACATTGTCCGCATGGCCATGCGAGCGACTCCGGCCCGCCGTCGCGCGGGCGGCGCAGTCTGCCGCATGCGGCGGCCGAACGGAACGGCGCTCGCCGGCTGAAACATGGCTGCGCGGCATCGTTGCGCCCTGCCCGGCCGGCATGGGGAAATCGTCCCGACGGCAACTCGACACAGCGGGAGCGCGCCATGAAGACCATCGACATCGGGCCCGACGGCATGGAGAAGCACATCGCGCGCTTCGGCAAGCTGGCGCCGAAGAAGGGCGCGTTCGCGAAGCTCGGCATTCCCAACGAAGCCTACGAACTGCTGGCGGCCAAGACGCTCTACACCCTGATGGCGCCCGCCGGCACCGACGGCTCCTTCGCCAATCCCGGCGTCGCCGGCCCGGCGGGGCTGTCGATCTCCATCGCCGAGTGCCCGCCCGGCGACGGTCCCCTGCTCCACGCGCACACGCAGACGCACGAGATCTTCTTCTGCCTCGAGGGCCGCTTCGAGATCAGTTGGGGCGACGAGGGGCAGTACCGCACGGTGCTGGAGAAATTCGACATGTGCAACGTGCCACTCGGCGTCATGCGGGCGTTCAGGAACGTGTCGGACACCACCGGCCGCCTGATGGCCATCATCCAGGGCACGGCAACGGGCGACATCGCCTACGCGCCATCGGTCGGACGCCAGGTCGAGGAACGCTTCGGCAAGCCGGTGCGCGCCGCCATCGAGCAGCACACCTCGATGCGCTTCGACGCCGGTCTCTAGCCTGTCGCTAGAAGGGCTGCTGCAAGCGCAGCAGCACGCCGTGGGTGACCTCGCTGCGGCTGAGGTTGGTCTCGTAGTCGGCGGAGATTCTGGTGCCGCCGCTCCAGGTCGTGACGAGGCCGGCGCCGAGTTCGAGCCGGTCCTTGTCCGAGGACAGGCCGTTGACCTCGAAGCGCGACTGCGGCGCCCCGGCGAGAGCGGCCTGCACCGGCTGGCCAGAGCGGGCGTGCTCGTGCCACCAGCCGAGGCGGACCAGCGGCGTCCACGTCGAGCCGCCGTCCGTTTCGAAGGGATGTTGGGCGGCGATCGACAGGCGGCTGTGCACGGAATCGGCGGTGCGGCCCGACATCGACAGGTTGGCCGCGTCCGCGCCGGTCTCCGTATAGGCGTCGCTGTGCGCATGCATGACGCCGATCATGGCGCGGGGCGTGACCTGCAGGCGCCCGACATCGAAGGGGCGTGAGGCGCCCACATCGGCCCAGACTTCGTAGCCGAGCGTGTCGCCATAGGCCGAGCGGTCGATGCCTGCGAAGGCGATCCGCCGCGTCGTCCGCTGCTGCATCATCCCGGCGCCGAGCGCGCCGTCGAGGACGAACGGGTGGTCCGGCCCCTCCGGCCGGTGGGTGCCGTAGAGGCTGCCGCGCCAGGTGCGGATCTCGCTGGTATCGGCACTGTTGGCGTTGTCGATGGTCGTCTGCGACAGGCCGAACGCCACGCCGAGGGTGGTCTCCTCGGTATGTTCCCAGTCGACCCCGGCCATCAGGCCGCCGGTGCGGTGGACAAAGCCCTGCGCCGTGCCGTCGCCGCTCACCTCGCCGACGATGCCGTAGCCCGAAACCCACGGCCGCACGGCGCCCTTCTGGCCGCGCGGCGCCTGCGCGAGCACCGGCCCGAGGGAGGCGAAGAGCCGGCCGAGCTGCGGCAGGTCGCTGCCGCCGAGGCTGCCGGCGGCGAGGGCGAGCGACGCGGTCGAGCCGCCGGAGCGGTCGCCAGCATGCGCCGCGTTGCTGGCGAGCGTGCGGGAGAACTGCGCGTGGTCGCCGACCTGCACGACGCCGGGCGCCGTCGTCGTCGTTCCCGACAGTTGCTCCAGCGCCGCCCGCGCCTGGTCGGCCGGCAGGGTCAGCAGCGTATCGAGCAAGGTCGCCAGGTCGCCCGTGGCGTTGTTGCCGATGGTATCGAGGATGCCGGCCACGCCGGACGAACTGCCGGATCCCGCGATGTCCGCCAGCAGCGTGGCGTTGCGGACCAGGCGCAAGGTCACACCGTTTGCGCCGTAAATGAGTTGGCCGTCGAGGAAGGCCGAGTTCGACGTCACGCCGGCGAACGTCGTCGCGATCGGGTCGGTCGCGGTGAGGATGACGTAGTCGGTCTGCGTTGCGTACGATCCCGGTAGCGGAATGACCCGCACCGTGCCGTCGGTAAGCGTGGCCGTGCCGGTCACGTCGGTGCGGTCGGCGAGGCCGTCGGCATCGACCTCGACGGCGTAGGTCGAACCGGCGCCAAAGGTCAGGTTGCCAGTGACCGTCAGCGTGCCGATGGAAGCGCCGGGCGCGAGCCGACCGTCGACGAGCACATCGTTGAGGATGCTGCCGGTGCCGCCGAGGGTTCCGGCCGCGCCCACCGTGACCGGGCTGACGATGGTGCCGTCGATCCGCAGCGTGCCGGAGGAGATCGTCGTTGCCCCCGTGTAGCTGTGGACGCCGTCCAGGATCGTGGTGCCGGTGCCGACATGGTTTACCGCCGTGCCGCCGGTGATGATGATCGGATTATTTTCCGAGTTTACAAATGTGTACGGGGCCTCGTTGTGATTGAAATTGAGGATTGCGAGGCCGTCGCCGCCGTGAATCTCGGCGATGTCCAGCGTCCCCGCCGCGGCGCCTTCGCCGATGTTGAGGGTGCCGCTGGCGGTTGCGAATTCGGCGAGGTCGAGTGTGCCGTGGCTGTCGTCGATCCGGACCAGTCCGCCGTCGGCGACGGTGAGCGTGCCGGTGCCGTCCGCGCCGACGAAGATGCCCAGGGCGGCGATGAGGGACGAGCCGGCGCCGCGGACAACCACGGTGCCGTCGCTGCAATCGCACTCGCCGATGATCATGCCATCGTGCAGGTCTATGGTCGCGCCATCCTCGACCGTCAGCGTGCCGCTGCCCTCCAAGCCGACGACGAAGACGTGTCCCATCCAGGTCGATCCGGGGCCCGTGACCGTCATCGTGCCGGTGCTGCCGGCGAACTCGCCGAGGATGCCCTCGAAGCTGTCGACCACACCGCCGTCGGCGATCGTGAAGGTCGCCGTTCCCTCGCCGCCGACCGACAGGAAATCCGTGGTCAGGCGCGAGCCGGCGCCGGTGACCGTGACCGTGCCGGTGCTGTCGTGATCCTCCGCGATGGTGACGAGGGGGCTTTCCACCGTGGCCCCGTCCTCGACGGTCAGCGTGCCCGTGCCGCCCCCGCCGATGCTCAGATAGAAATCGGTGATCAGCGACGACCCGGCGCCGCGGACGATCGCCGTGCCGCTGCCGCACTCGCAGAAGCCGAGCATGAAGCCGTCATGCACCTCGACGGCGCCGCCGTCTTCCACCGTCAGCGTGCCCTGACCCTCGGAGCCGACGACGATGATATGGGTCGCCCAGGTCGACCCGGGGCCCGTGACGGTCACCGATCCCGTGCTGCCGTCGAACTCGGCGACGCCGCTTTCAAAGCTGTCGACAAGGCCGCCGTTGCTGATCAGGACGGTACCGGTGCCGCTGGCGCCGACCGCCATGTAGTCGGCGAAAAGGCTCGAGCCGGCGCCGTCGACGGTGAGCGTGCCGTCGCCGTCCGCCTCCTCGCCGAGCGAGACGAACGGGGCGTTTACCTCTCCGCCGTCTTCGACGGTCAGGGTACCCGTGCCGTCCTCACCGACGAACAGGCTGTCCGCCTCGGCCCCCGGGTCGCCGACACGCGCGGTTCCGCCATTGGAAATGATGGCTGTGTCGGAGGAGCCCGGCACGCCGCCGGACCAGTTGCCCGCCTCGAACCAGTCGCCCGGACCGGCCTGCCAGATGCTTTGGGCACCCGCATGGGTCGCCATGACGGCCAACAGCAGAGTGACCACCATGACGACAGGAAAGCGCTTGGTCGACAATCGGAGCGATCGTTCGTATCGGCGGCCCCTTGGCCGCTGCTTCATCGATCCTCCCGTGCCCGACCACAATCTGACTGCGGGACGCTAGAAGGGAGATCGGCGCTGATGCAACACGAATGATTAGTGTGATTCAGTCCCGTTTCGTCGACGATGCCGACAAATTGCGGCGGCGTGCAGATCGCGCATTGCGGGTGCCGGCCAGCGCCGCGTCACCCGCTCTTCCCGCCGGCCGTCGTTCCGCCGCGCGCCCGCCGCGTCTCGGACCAGACGCTGTAGTAGTTGCCGGCGAAGATCGTGGCGGCGCCGACGGCGACGGCGATGGCCAGGTGCTCGTCGTAGACGAGGTAGGCGACGGCGGCGATAAGTGGCAGGCGCATGAAGTCGAGCGGCATCACCACGGTGGCATCGGCATGGGCGAAGGCCCGCGTCATGCAGTAATGCGCGCTGATCGACAACAGGCCGATCAGCGCCAGCCAGCCGGCCTCGCGCAGATCGGGCGGCGTCCAGTCGAGGGCGGCCAGCACGAGGCCCGGCGGCAGCTGGATCCACGCCATGTAGAAGACGATGGCGAAGGTCGTCTCGGTGCGCGTCATCGCCTTGACCATCGTCACCGAGGCGGCGAAGCAGACGGCGGCGGCGAGCATGATGAACACGCCCGTCTCGATGGCCGCGACGCCGGGCTGGACGATGATCAGCACGCCCGCGAAGCCCAGCGCCACGGCGACGGCGCGGGCGCGGCTGAAGCGCTCGCCGAGGAACAGCGTGGCGAACAGCGCGGTCCAGATCGGCGCGGTGAATTCGAGCGCGAACACCTCGGCCAGCGGCAGCAGGGTCACGCCGACGATCCAGCCCGCCTGGCCGCCCATGTGCGCGAGGTTGCGGGCGATCTGCAGGACGGGCCGGTTCGTCCGCATGGCGCCGAGGCCGAGCCACAGCAGCGGCACCGACGTCACGACTGCCCCCACGAGGCTGCGCGAGGCGAGGATGACGAACACCGACATGGTGGCCGAGACCTCGCGGATGGCGACAGCCATGATCGCGAAGCTGACCAGCGTGCCGGTCATCCACACGACGGCGAGGGCCACCCTCGGCTGCGCCGGAGCGGACATGGCGGCGTTTCCCCGAATGACCGCGTCGCCGGTCCGGCGCGCGGCCGTTGCGTTATCGCGTGGTCACGCGGCGCGGGCCGGCAGCGGCGCGTTGCGCGGCAGCGTTACCGGCTCGTGCGTCTCGGCCGACAGGTCGGCCGCCATGTAGCAGTCCATGACGAGGCGCGCCTCGGCCGGCTTGACGAGGACCTCGCGGTCCTGCGCCACGGCGTTGATGAAGTGGTGCGTCTCGCTGCCCATCGGGCCGACGAAGACGTGGTCGACCTCTTCGCCCGGCATGGTCGACAGCGGGAACTGCACGCCGCCCTCCATACTGTTGAGGATGACGTCCTTGTGGCTGTCGTCGATGAACAGCACGCCCTCGGTCGCCAGCACCTCGATGGTGGTGACGCAGTAGTTGGGATAGCCGGGCGGCAGGATCCAGCCGGCGCCGATGGTGAAGGTGACGCCGTCGTCCATGGTGATCGTCATCCACATGTGGTCGGCGGCGCCGTTGGTCTGCTTGTAGACGCCGAAGGCCGACTGCGAGTAGACGCGCACCGGCTTGCGCGGCTGCAGCGCCCACAGCACCCAGTCGATGTCGTGCGTCGCCTCCATGGCGGCCGGCGACAGCTTTGTGCGGCCGCTGATCTTGCTGCCGAGGCTGCGCGACAGGTGGCGGCTGACCATCACCGTCACCGGCTTGCCGATCGACTCGCCCTGCAGGGCGCGGCGCACATAGGCCATCTTCGGGTTGAAGCGCTGCGAGTAGCCGACGGTGAACTTGAGGCCGCGCTCGGCCGCCATGGCGATCAGCTCGTCGGCTTCCTCGGGCTGCGAGGCGATGGGCTTTTCCATCATCACGTGCTTGCCGGCGAGGATGCAGTCGCGGGCCAGCGGGTAGTGCGTCGATTCCGGCGCCGTCGACAGGAAGATCGCCTCGATGTCCTTATTGTCGAGCAGGCGGCGGTAGTCGGTCACGGCCGAGGCCGGGTTGGTCATCTTGGCCACTTCGGCGAGACGGTCCTCGCGGATGTCGCAGATGTGGAGCTGGCCGATCTGCGGGCTCGCCGCGCAGGCCACGGCGCGGATGCCGCCGATCCAGCCGACGCCGATGACCCCCATGTTGATCTGCCGCATGATCGGGCGCTCCCAAGCCATTGACGCGCCGCCGCCGGGCGCAGAGGTTGCGGCAACCTAGGTGGCGCCGTCGCCGCCCGTCAACAGGCCGCCAGCCCGCCGCGCCCATGAGCAACCGAGCCGATCCGCCGTCGCCGCGCCTGCCCGTCGGGCCCGTTCTGGCGGGCATGACGCTGGCCCAGGCCGTCGCCTCGTCGAGCACGCTCGCCTTCACCGCCGCCTCGACGGAGATCGCCGCCTCTCTCGCCCTGCCGGCGTCGTGGATCGGCTACCAGTTCTCCCTCGTCGCGCTCGGCGCCATGGCCACCTCGGTGCTGTCGGGCATGGCGATCGCGCGCTGGGGCTCGGTCGGCACGCTGCAGCGGGCGCTGGCCGGCTGCGCCCTGGGCGCCGTGCTGATGGCCATTCCCCACGCCGCCGCCATCGCGGCCGGCGCGCTCCTGATGGGCCTCGCCTACGGCTTCACCAACCCGGCCGGCAACGGCCTGATCGCGCGCATCGCCACCGAGCGCAACCGCTCGCTGCTGTTCTCGATCCGCCAGACCGGCGTGCCCGGCGGCGGCGTCATCGCCGGCCTCGCCGCGCCGCCGCTGGCGCTGACGCTGGGCTGGCAGGCCGTGCCGCTCGCCGCCGCCGCCGTCTGCCTCGCTACCGCGCTCGGGCTCGAGGTCCGGCGCCGGCGGTGGGACGAGGGACGGCCGGATGGCGGCGCCGGCAGCGGCGTGTGGAGCGCGCTGACGAACGTCCTGCGCCAGCGCCGCCTGCGCGCGCTGGTCCTGCTCAGCATGGTGTTCTCGAGCTGCCAGGCCTGCGTCATGTCCTTCGCCACGCCGCTGCTGGTCGAGGATGGCGGCCTGACGCTGGTGGCCGCCGGCCTCGTGTTGTCGACGGTGCATTTCGCCGGCATGTTCGGCCGCGTGCTGTGGGGCTGGGTCGCCGACCGGCTGGGCAGTGGCCCGCTGGTGCTGGCCGGCATCGCCGCGCTGGCGGCGGTCTGCGCCCTGGCGGTCTCGACCATCGGGCCGGGCTGGAGCGAGACGGCGTTGCACATGCTGATGCTGGCCTTCGGCGTCGTCGCGCTGGGCTGGAACGGCGTGTTGCTGGCCGAGGTGGCCCGGGCCAGCGCGCCGGCGCTGGTCGGCGCCAACACCGGCGCGGTCCTGCTCTTCACCTTCTCCTCCAACGTCGCCATGCCGACCGTCTTCGCCTCGGTCTACGCGCTGTTCGGCGGCTACGCCGCGACCTTCGCGGCGGTCGCCGTCATTCCGGTCGCGGGCACCGTGCTGGCGCTGACGCTGGTCCGGGCCGAGCGGCGGGCCTGAGCCATTGCGGCGCGCCGTCCGGCGTGCTCCCCTGCCCGCCCGCACACGCCGCTGGAGGGCGCCATGGAAATAGCCTCGGTCACGCCGGTCGCGGTGGCCCTGCCGCTGGCCAGTCCGATGAAGCTCGCCGGCGTCGAGATCCGCACCGCCGACAACGTGCTCTGCCGCGTCGAGACGCGTGACGGCATCGTCGGCTGGGGCGAGGCCAGTTCCGCCCCCGGCATGACCGGCGAGACGGTGCAGAGCATGGTGGCGGCGATCCGCCTCATGGCGCCGCGCCTCGTCGGCCGCGCGGCCGACGACTTCGCCGGCAACCTCGCGGCCATGGACTTCGCCCTCTACGGCAACGCCTCGGCCAAGTCGGCGGTCGAGATCGCGCTCTACGACATCGTCGGCAAGGCGCGGCAGATGACGGCCGCCGCGCTGCTCGGCGAGGTGCGGCGCGAGCGCGCGCCGCTGATCATCATGGTCGCCAACGGCGAGACCAGGAAGGACGTCGCCCAGGCCCGGCGCAACACCGAGGAGGGCTTCGTCGCCTTCAAGATCAAGGTCGGCGTCGGCACACCGGAGGCCGATGCCGAGCGCGCGGCGACCGTGCGCGACGCGCTGGCCGACGACGCGCTGGTCTCGGCCGACGCCAACCAGGGCTTCACCTACGACGGCGCGGTGAAGTTCCTCGGCGCCATCGGCCCAGCGCGGCTCGACTGGGTCGAGCAGCCGATCATGGGCCACGACGTCGAGGGCATGGCCCGCCTCGCCGCCATGGCGCCGTGCAAGCTCGGCGCCGACGAGGGGTTGCACGCGCTGCGCGACATCCGCGAGCACCACGCCGCCGGCGCCGCCGTCGGCGGCAGCCTCAAGCTGATCAAGCTCGGCGGACCGACGCGCGTGCAGGAGGCCTCGGTGCTGTGCGCCGAACTCGGTCTGCACGTCAACGTCGCCGCCAAGATCGCCGAATCCAGCATCTCCGGCGCCGCCGTCATGGCGCTCGCCAGCGCCGCGCCGAAGCTCGACTGGGGGGTCAGCGTGACCCAGCAGTATCTCGCCACCGACATCGTACGGAACCCGGTCCGCATCGCCGACGGTCACGTCCATGCGCCGGAGGGGCCGGGCCTAGGTGTCGACGTCGACGAGGATGCGGTCGCCCGCTACGCCGTCGCCATGTGATCGCTGCCTGTGGCCGTCGGCTGCCGCCACGTGGATATTTCCGAATTCACGGCTGTGCGGTAGGCTTGTCCGGTGTTGTACACGGGTGGTTGACGGGGCCGTTCTCCACCCGTCCGTTGCGTCGTTCTCCTGTATTGCCGTCGATGGTTCGGGCGTGCGCGACCGGGTGTCGTGTCGGTTCGGGGTATGCGGTGATGACGGACGTCGTTCGCAAGCTGACGACCATTCTCGTCACTGATGCGGTCGGCTTTTCGGAAATGATGGGGCGGGACGAGCCCGGGACGCTCGCGCGCCTGAAGCGATACGCGGAAATCATAAAGTCTACTATCGGAGAACATCGTGGCCGGCTTTTCGGCACCGCTGGCGACTCCTTCATCGCCGAGTTCTCCAGCCCGCTTCAGGCGGTGCTGTGCGCCAACGTCTTCCAGCGCCAGATTGCCCGCGTCAACGAGGACGAGGCGCCGGACCACCGCATGTGGTTCCGCGTCGGCATCAATCTCGGCGACGTGATGACAGACGACGACAACTTGTACGGCGAAGGCGTCAACGTCGCCGCGCGGCTGGAACAGATCGGCGAGCCCGGCGGGATCTGCGTATCGCGCAAGGTCTACGACGAGGTACGCCGCAATCTCGGCCTGCCGTTCGTCGATGGCGGCGTGCAGCAGCTCAAGAACATCGCCGACCCGGTTCCCGTCTACCACGTCCGCCCGTCCCTCGACGGGCTGGACGGCGGATCGGCTCCCCGGCTGTCGCTGCCGTCGAAATCGGAGGGGCGTCGAGTCGCCCCGGAACGCCAGATGGTCACCGTCCGGCCGCTGACCGCCTCGGGCGACAGCGACGCGACGTTCCTGGTCGGCGGGCTGCGCGAGGGCATCACGGACAGCCTCGCCCGGCACACCGCCATCGCCGTCCTCAGCGGCGACGCCGGCCCGGGAATCAAGGCGGATTTCGTGCTCGACGGCACGGTGCGCACCCACAACGGCCAGGCCCGCCTTTCGTTTTCGCTGACCGAGACGGCGAGCGGCCGTCAGGTCTGGAACGAGCGCTTCGATCGCCGTCTGGACGCCGGCTTCGACCTTGAGGACGAGGTCGCGCGTGCCGTCGCGTCGGTCGTCCGTATCCGGCTGAAGGCGCTCGCGTTCGAGGCACTGCGCGAAACCGACGACGCACTGCTGCCGGTGCCCGACCTGCTGTCGAAGGCGGCGGGCTATTTCGTCCGCGCGCCGGGCAAGAACGATGTGGTCGAGCCGATCCTGCGCCGGGCCATCGCGTTGGCGCCGGAAAACTCGATGGCACACGCCATGCTCGTGTTCTGTCACTACCGCCGGGCCGAGCATCGCCCCCATGCCCTGCCTGACCCGGCCGCCGATGAAATGCGCGCCCTTGCCGCCGAGGCGGTCCGCCTCGACGCGCGGAGCTATTTCGCGCGGCTGATGGCGGCGCTTGTGGCCCAGGAACTCGACGGCGACTGGGAGACGGCGCTGGCGGAAGCCGAGACCGCGCTCGAACTCAACCCGGCCTTCACCCAGGCCACGGCGATGCGTGCCGTGGCCGCCTGCCATCTCGGCCGCATCGGCGACGGCGTCGAGCAGCTGGCCCACGCGGTCGAGGCGAACAAGGAAGATCCGCACCGCTTCCGCCACCTGCGCGAACTGGCGCTCGCCCACCTGATCGCCGGCGATACCGCCGCGGCCGTGCGAGCCGCAGCGCGCCTCCTCCAGCTCGCCCCCGATCTCGCCCGCAACCGGCTGGTGCATGCCGGCCTGCTCGCCGTTGGCGGTGACATCGCTGGCGCCCGGACGGCCCTGGACCGGTTGCGGGCTACGCACGGGCCACTGCCGCGGGCTGGCATCCGCCCGACGCGCTTCGCGGATGCGGCGCTGGCTGATCGCTTCGGCGACGCCCTCCGTGCCGCCGGGCTGGCGGACGAATAGCGCCGCCGGTCAGCCCTTTTCGAGCGCCGTGACACCGTCCCATTCCGGCGGCGGCGGCGCGGCCGCGAGTGCGCGGGCCCGTGCCGCCGCGCGGGCGGCGACAGGATCCGCCGCGGCGATGGCCTCGAAGGCGGCCGCCGCCTCGGCGAAGCGCCGTGTCGCGACCAGTGCCCGTGCCGCCGCGAAGGCGGCCAGATGCCCGGTGTCGTGGTGCGGCCGGCCGGTGGCGTCGGCGATCGGCTCGTACAGCGGCTCGGGCGTGTTGCGGCCGGCGACACGGACGGTGTCGATCTCGCGGAAGGCGAGGTCGCGGCTTGCCGCCTCGACGGTGTGGCGCTCGGCGAGGATCGTCGTCGCGTAGACCTTGTTGGCGCCCTCCAGCCGCGAGGCCAGGTTGATCGTGTCGCCGACGATCGAATAGGACAGCCGCCCGGCCGAGCCGATGTTGCCGACGAGGCACGGCCCCGTGGCGATGCCGACGCGCACGCGCAGGGTGAAGCCGGCCGGCAGGTCGATGGCCGGGGCCGCGCGGGCCAGCCGCTCGACGCTGTCCAGCGCCGCCAGCACGGCGCTGCGCGCATGGTTCGCGTCGGGCTGCGGCGCGCCGAAGACGGCGACGGCGGCATCGCCGACGAACTGCGCGACGAAACCGCCGCGCGCCTCCACGGCGGCGACGATCTCGGTATAGATGGCGTTGAGAATGGCGACGAGGCGCGGCGGATCGGTGCGCTCGGCGAGGCGCGAGTAGCCCTCTATGTCGAGGATCCAGCACGACACCACGCGGGTCTCGCCGCCGAGGGCGGGCATGCGGTCGTGTTCCACCATGTCGCGTACGACGGCCGGCGGCAGCACCTTGCCGAAGGCGTCGCGGATGGCGGCATGGCGGCGGGCGAGCACCGTCGCCCGCCATCCTGCTCCGGCCGCCCAGGCGAGCATGCCGGCCAACGGCGCCTCGGCCAGCGGCAGGACAAGCCCGGCCGATGCAAAGGCCGCTACGGCGACGATCACGCCCAGCGCGACCGCCGTGGCAACGGCAGCCAGCGACAGTACGGGCGCGAGGGCCGCGCCGGCGATCCCGGCACCCGCCCCCGCGGCCAGCAGCAGTGCCGCCCGGGGCAGCGTGCCGATCTCGGCCAGCGCCGTGCCCTCCAGCAGGTTCCGCACGGCATGGGCGTGGATGTAGACGCCGGCCAGCGAACTGCGCTGCGTCGCCGGGACGGCCGGCGGCGCGGTCATGCAGCGAGGTCCGCCGGGTCCTGGCGCACCGCGCGCGGCGAAGCGCCAGGCCGTCTGCTTGCGCTCCTCGACCGCCAGGACCAGCCCGACGAGGACGACGCGGCCCGCGAAATGGTCGCGGAAGAATTCGCTTCGCCCGGCTCCGGCGCAGCCGAGCAGGTCGGCGAAGGAGAAGGTCGGGATGGCCGCCGGTCCGCCGCGCAGGCCGACCGTCAGCGCGTTGCGCGACGAGCCGGGGATCGGCCGCGCCCCGAGGCTCAGCCCGCCGTCGGCGGTCCTGCCCAGCTCCTCGCCGCCGGCCCGCCGCGCCAGTTCCAGCGCAAAGGCCGGCATACGCTCGCCGCCATCGGCCAGGGCCACCGTCAGCGGTATCCGGCGGATGACGCCGTCGGCATCCTCCCAGGTGTTGAGCGGCCGGATGTTCGCCTCGTGTCCGACGGCGAAGGCGTAGCCCGAGGCCGGCGCGACGGCGTTGTCGCCGTGCTGCACCTCGCCGAGGACGACGCGTCCGCTCCCGGCGGCGCGCGCGAGGGCGACGCGGAACGGCCGGTCGGAACCCGGCAGGTAGTGCTCCATGGTCGTCGGAAAGACGACGTCGAAGCCGACGACGGTGGCGCCGGCCGCGAGCAGGGCGTCGAGGACGGTTGCGATCTCCGGCGTCCACATGGCGCGCGGCACGCCGGCGAGGGCCGAGGCGCGGTAGCTCTCCTCGTCCAGCGCCACCACGGCGACCGGCGACTCGCTGGCCGGCGGCGGCGCATTGACGACGGCGTCGGCCCAGTGGAGCAGGTCGACGGACAGGTTGCGCAGGCCGGCATGGGCGGCGGCGAGGACAAGGCAGCCGCAGAGAATCCCGGCGAGCGCGCCGGGCAGCAGCAGGCGGTGCCGCATCGCCAAGCCGGCTACTCGAAGCGCAGGATGCGGCCGAAGGGCGACGCCGCGCGGCCGTCGGCGGCGTCGCGGTCGACGACGAAGACGAGGCTGCGCCCGGCGGCGCGCGCCCGGTAGACGCCGCCGCGTTCGAGGACGACGCCGGCCTCGGCGAGGTCGATCGACAGCGCGCCGGCCGCCACCTCGACGGAGCGCACCGGCGCGGCGGTGTCGAGGCGCTCGACGGTCAGCGCCGCGCCGGGCGCCGGCAGGCGCAGCACAGGGCGCAGGTCGTGCACGGCGACCGGCGGACCGGCGGCGGCATCGCGGATGGCCGAGGCGGCGTTCTCGGAGATCGCCGCCGTCTCCTGCGCATCGAGGCGTTCGGCGCAGCGCACCTTGTTGCGCTTGACGACGCCGCCCGCGATCTCCGACCAGCGCTCGCCGATGCGTACCGTGCCGCCGGTGATTTCCTCCTGCCAGCAGCTCGCCAGATAGCCGAGCACCAGCGTCTCCCCGGCGGCGAGGCGAATCTCGCGGCCGGGATCGAGGTAGTCCATGGCGGCGACATCGGCCCGGCCGGCGGCGACGACCACGACGACGGCGGCCGGGGCGGCCAGCGCGCCGGGTGCGCCGAGCAGGATCGCGAGCAGCGCGCCCGCCGCACAGGCCGCGCGGCGGCTCATTGCGCCTTGCCCTCGGCCGTCAGCGCCTCGCGGTCGATGCGGATCGTGCCGCCGTCGACATCGACGATGCCGTTGTCCTGCCAGATGCGGAGCTGCTTGTTCACGCTCTCGCGCGACACGCCGACCATGCGGCCGAGTTCGCCCTGCGACAGCTTGAGGTCGATGCGGACGCGCGTGCCGTCCGGGCGGCCGAAGGCCGAGGCGAGATGGACGAGCTTCTTCGCCAGCCGGTGGCCGAGATCGAGGAACTGGGCATCCTCGTACTGGTCGCTGACCCAGCGCACCCGCTCGCAGAGAATTTCGATGAGGCGGCGGGCGAAGGCGGCGTCGCGGTCGAGCAGGGCCAGCATGTCGGCGCGCTGGATGGCCACCAGCTCGCTGTCCTCCAGCGCGATGGCGTCGGCCGTGCGCGGCCGGCCGTCGAGCAACGCGATTTCGCCGAACACGTCGCCGGGGCCCATGATGTTGAGCACGATCTCGCGCCCGTCGACGGAATCGGCGGCGATCTTGATCAGGCCCGACGTCACCGCGAACAGGGTGAGCCCGGCGTCGCCGCGCCGGAACAGCACTTCGCCACGTCGGATGCGCCGGCGTTGCGCCCGCGTCATCAGGCGGTCGCGGTGCGCCGGCGACAGGCTGCCGAGGAAGCTGCTGCCGGCCAGCGCGTCGGCCAGCGCCGGCGCCACCGGCGCGCCATGTCCCGGTGCCGTCACTTGAGCCCGCAGCGCTGCATCGCGGCGTAGGTCTGCGCCTGCAGGCGCTGCACGAAGCCGAGGCTGTCGGCGAGCCAGGAGGAGCCGTCGAAGCCGTACAGGTAGCCGAACTCCGAGGTGTACTTGCCGCTCGCCCGGTAGCTGGCGTTGATGGCCTGCCAGACATCGCAGCCGATGGCGTCGACCTCGGCGACGGTGTCGAGCTTGTCCGATCGGTCGGCGTCGTAGAGCTGCAGCAGGCGCGCGCCGACCTTGCGGTCCCACTCGCCCTCGCCGCCGCCCGGCAGGCCGCGGATGTAGGCGACATCGGCGGCCGACGCCCGGCCGGTCGTCGGCGCCGGTGTCGGCACCGGCTCGGCGCGCACCGTGGCCGCGGTCACGTCGAGCGCGACGCGGAAGCCGGTGCCGTTGTGGCGCAGGCCGGGGTCTTCCCAGTTGCGGAAGGCCGAACGCACGCGCTGCGGCCCCATGTGCCAGTGCGCGCCGCGCTTGACGCGATACTTGCACTCGCCCGAGACCTGCCGCGCGCTGGCGTCGGTCGGCCGGCCGTTGAAGTTGTCGAAGGCGCAGTCCTCGACCCATTCGGAGACGTTGCCGATCATGTCGTAGACGCCGAAGCGGTTGCCGTCATACATGCCGACCGGCGACGTGCCGACCCAGCCGTCGTCGCAGTCGACCACGTCGGTCCAGTCGGTCTTGACGCCCTTGCCGGTGGTGTCGGCGACGTTGGCGTAGTTGCAGACGGCGTTGACGTCGCTGCCCCACGGATACGTCGTGCTGGTACCGCCGCGGGCGGCGTATTCCCACTCGGCCTCCGACGGCAGGCGATAGGGCTTGCCGGTGCGGCGGGCCAGCCAGGCCACGTAATCCTTGGCGTCGAACCACGAGGTGCAGACCACCGGGTGGTCCGGGTCGCGGTCGAACCAGACGGCGTTGCTGTCCTCGACGTACTTGTCGCCGTCCCAGATCTTGCAGGCCGGCCGGGCGCCGCGGCCGGTCGTGCTCCAGTAGGCCTCGTATTCGTCGTCGGTGATCTCGTAGACGCCGATGGCATAGGCCCGGGCGACGTTAACGTTGGTCTGCGGCCCCTCGTCGTCCCAGCGTCCGGCCTCCGAATTCGGCGAACCCATGGCGAAGCGGCCCGCCGGCACGACGACCATCTCGGGGCAGACGTCGCAATCGCGGAACACGGTGCCGGCCGTCGGCCCCGCCGGCACGGGCGTCGGCGTGTAGGCCGGCGTCGGCGCGGGCGGCGCCTGGCGCATCTGCTCGAGGAGCGAGCCGTGGACATAGCCGGTGCCGCCGCCGGCCAGCGCCACCCGGTACCACTCGCGATCGCGTACCTGACCGGTCACGTTGATCGGCTCGTTGCCCTCGAGCTGCGCCACCCGGTCGTATTCGGTTCCCGGGCCGCTGCGGACGTTGGTGCGCCCGGTCGTGCGCATCATCGTATCCAGTTCCGCGACGACGATGCCGGTCCGGTCGGGGGTCGTCGCGGGCCGCTGCGGCGAGCCCTGCCCCTGCCCCAGTTCCTCCAGCTTGAGCTTGGCCAGGGAGACGAAGGCGCCCGTGGGGTAGCGATCGAGGTAGACCTCGTAGAGCCGCTTGCTGTTGCTGTCCTTGATCGAGTTCCAGAAGGCGAGTTCGACGGTGACGGCGCTGGCCGCGCCCGGCTGGGCCGGCGTCGGCTGCGGCGCCTGCGATTCGATGCGCAGCCGCGCCAGCGGCGCGAAGGCACCGTTCGGATAGCGCTCGAGGTAAACCTCGAACAGACGCTTGTCCTGGCTGTCCTTGATCGAGTTCCAGAACGCCAGTTCGACGGCCATGTCGTCGCCGGCCGCTGGCGTCTGCGGGGTCTGCGGAACCGGCGCCGGCGGCGACACGCGCGCCTCGTTGAACACCAGCCGGCCGATGATCTGGCCTTCCTGCCACGTCGTCTGCACGTCGCCGGTGGCCTTCTTCACCGCCACATGGACGCGCTCGAGGATGTCGGTATGGGTCAGGCCGGGCTCGTTCAGCGCCGTCAGCCATGCCGCCGTGTACGGGCTGTTGCGGCTGCGCCCGTCGGCGGCGACCGTGCCCGGCGCGGCGGCGTAGGACACCAGCGTCCCCGACGCGGCCGCCATCTCGACCCGCGCGAGGCCGCGCGAGCCGCCCCGGAAACGCCCTTCGAACGGGTTGTCGCGGCAGGCGTCGAGCAGGACGAGGTTCACGCGCGTGCCGGCGGACTGCAGCGTCCGCAGCACACGGTTGAGATCGATCGCCGCAAATTCCACGGCGGCCTCGCTCTGCGGGTCGGCGTCGACAGGGATCAGCCAGTTGGCGCCGGCGACCTGCACGCCGTGGCCGGCGTAGAAGACCAGTGCCTCGTCGCCCGCCGCCAGTTCGCGCTGGAAGGCGAGGATGGCCGCCGCCATTTGGTTGCGCGTCGTGTTGGTGGCGAGGGTGACGGAGAAGCCGAGCGACTTGAGCTTGCTCGCCATGTCGTTGGCGTCGTTCACCGGGTTGGCGAGGGGGCGGACCGCATAGGCGGCATTGCCGATGACGAGGGCCTTGCGTCCGGCGTCGGCCGCCGACGGCACGACGGCCGCGAGCGCCATCGCAGCCAGAAGGATCATGCGACGCAGCATGCTGCCACCCTCCCGCCGGGCCGCCCTGTGTGCGACCCCGGCCACACCAGCCGAGCCACGATCAATATAGCGCCTTGCGGGCCGCGACGCAGTGGGATGCATCACAGTCCGCGCGGCCGCCCCGGCACGGGCGGTCACGGCACGCCGCACGCCTTGAGACGGCCGAAGATGTACTGGCGCTGGCCTTCGGCGAAGCCCAGGGCGTCGCCGATCCAGTACGTCGCGCTCGGGTCGAAGCCATACAGGTAGCTGAAGTTCGTCGAGTAAGTCGTTCCCCTGGCGTAGCTTTTCTCGATTCCGTGCAGCACCTCGCACGGGATCGCGTCGATCTCGGCGCGTGTGTCGATGGTGCCCGAGCGGTTGCTGTCGAAGTTTGACAGGAGTGCCTCGCTGACCGCGTCGTCCCATTCGGCGTCGCCGCCCTTCGGCAGGCCGGCGAGATAGTCGACCAGCGCCTGCCGCGAGGGCGCAGTCGGCGCCGGTGTGGGTGTCGGCGCCGGCCGGCCGACCGTCTGGCCGGGATCGAGGTCGCGGGCGACGCGGAAGCCCGTCGCATTGTGGCGCTGGGCCGGCGGATCCCAGTTGCGGAAGGCGGCACGCGCGCGCGTCTGCGACATGGTCCATTCCGAGCCGCGCTTGACGCGGCGGTCGCAGCCCTTGTCCTCGCGCGCCCGGCCGTCGGTCGGCGCCCCGGCATAGCCCTCGACGGCGCAGTCCTGCACCCATTCGCCGACATTGCCGGTGGTGTCGTGGATGCCGAAGCGGTTCGGCCGGTAGGTGCCGACCGGCGCCGGCCCGACCCAGCCGTCGTCGCAGGGCACGATGTCCTTCCACTCCGTCTTGGTGCGCTTGCCGGCCTGGTCGGCGACGTTGCCGTACTGGCAGATCGGGCCGGCGTCGGCGCCCCACGACCACGGCGTCGTCGCCCCGCCGCGCGCCATGTACTCCCACTCCGCCTCGCTCAGCAGGCGGTAGGGCTGGCCGGTCTTGCGGCGCAGCCAGGCGACATAGTCCTGCGCCTCGTTCCACGACACGCACAGCACCGGCTGGCTTGCCCCGTACTCGAACCAGATGGCGTTGCTGTCCTCGACGTACTTGTCGCCGTCCCAGATGTTGCAGGCGGGACGCGCCGGCCGGTTGTTGGCGCGGCGCCAGGCGTCGAACTGGCCCTCGGTGATTTCGAACACGCCGACCGCGAAGGCCCGCGGGATGGTCACGCGATGCACCGGCCCCTCGTCCTCCCAGCGCCCCTCCTCGCCCGGCGGCGAGCCCATCTGGAAGGTCCCGGCCGGCACGACGACCATGCGCGGGCAGTCGCCGCAATCGGTGAAGACCTCGCCCGGGCGGGGGCCGCGCCCGGCGGTCGGTTGCGGCGTCGGCGCCGGGGTCGGCGCGGCGGCGACGGCCTCGAGGACCGAGCCGTGCACGTAGGCGGTGCGGCCGTCCACCGTCAGGCGGAACCAGTTGCGATCGCGCACCCGTCCGGTCAGGCGGACGACGGTGCCGGCGTCGAGTCCGCCGACGACGGGATAGTTGGTGCCCGGCCCCGAGCGGACGTTGGCGTTGCTCGAGACCTGCCGGCTTTCGCCGAAGGGATCGACGCTGAAATTGTCCGCCGTCGGCCGCGTCGGCTGCGGTTGGGGTTGCGGCTGCGGCGCCGTGCGCGACAGTTCGTCGATGCGGACGCGGGCAATGGCGGCGAAGGCGCCGTTCGGGTAGCGGTCGAGATAGGCTTGGAACAGCTTGGGATTGTTGCTGTCCTTGATCGACTCCCAGAAGGCGATCTCGATCGCCAGCGCGCCGCCCTGCTGGCCCTGCGCGATCTGTGCCGCGGCCGCCGGGGCGGGCGCCAGGGCGCCCGGGCCGGCCAGTGCCAGAACGGCGACGACAGCCCCGATCAGCGTTCGCATTGCCCTGACCTCCCCGTGCGATGTCGTGCGGTCGCGCCCGCCGTCAGTTGCTGCGGATGGTCTCCAGTATCCACGGCACGAAGCTGGAGATGCGTGCGTAGACACCGTAGCCCTCACGCAGCGCGCAGTAGAAGTTCGACTTGTTGTCGTAGCCGCCCCAGCTCGTGATCCCTGCCAGCACGTAGCCCGAAGGCCCGCCCTCGACGACCAGCGGCCCGCCGCTGTCGCCCTGGCACGAATCCCGACCGCCCTCGGCGAAGCCGGCGCAGACCTCGTTGTCGGCGATGGCGTTCGGCCCGTAGTGCTTGGCATAGGCCGCCTTGCAGGTCTCCTGGTCGACGATGGGCATGGCCACCGCGCGCAGTTCGGGCGGCAGCGGCTTGTCCGGCTCGGTCGTGCCCCAGCCGGTGACGACGGCGCAGGCCTCGTCGAAGACGAAGCGGCCCGCGATCTCGCTGCGCGGCAGCATGGCGTAGGTGCGCCTGGCCCCCTCGTAGGGCCGGTCGAGCTTGAGCAGGGCGATGTCGTTGGGGCCGCCGGTATACTCCGGGTGGACGATCAGCTTCGCCACCTCCCGGCGCTCGCCGCCGCTGCGCAGGTTGGTGGTGCCGTGCAGCACCTGCAGGGCCGCCGGATCGATCTCGACCAGCCGGTCGCCGTGCCGCTCGGTCATGCAGTGGCCGGCGGTCAGCACCCACTGGGCGCCGATCAGCACGCCGCCGCAGAAGTGGCCGTCGTACTGGCCGCCGCCCTTCTCGGCGATCGACACCTGCCAGGGGAACTGCTCGACCTTGACGCCCTGCCCGCCGACGATGCGGGAGACGACCGTGCGGTCGGGCAGCTTGCAGTTGAAGGTCCGGTCCTGGGCCGCCGCGGCCCCCGCCAGCGCCGCCGAAACGGCCGTGGCGAGCAGCAGGCGAAGGCAGGTCCTCGACAGTGGCATCGTCGCTTCTCCCGTCCGCGTCAGCGGTCCGTGACTTCGTAGGTGAACCACATCGCCGCGAAATTCTCCGTGCCGGAGCGGCCGACCGCCCGCGACAGCGAGTCGACGTCGACGAAGCTGTCGGCCGGCAGTTGCTTGTCGACGGTCGGCGTCCAGTGCAGGTAGAGGTCGGCGCGGCCCAGCGGTTTCGAGACTTCCAGCCACCAGCGCTCCTTGGCCGCGCCGTCCGCGCCTTCGGCGACGAGGCCGCTCTCGGCGATGCAGTGGCGCACCCCGGCGTCGACCTTGATGCCGTCGGCGCCGCGGTCGCGGCTGGCGGTGAACTTGTTCGGCAGGATGCGCGAGACGTTGCCCGTGGCGTCGAGCGACCACAGGCTGACGAAGCCCGTTTCCGTCGCCTTGAAGCACAGGCGGACCTTCGAGCCGACGCCGAGCGGTTCGTAGTCGTTGACGGTGCGGCTGCCGCCGGCTTCGAGGGCATTGAGCGACAGTTCAAGCGCCGCCTGGGCGCCGCCCTGCGGCACCAGGTTGCGCGGATCGGCCGCCGCCGCCGGCAGCGCCAGCGCGGCGGCGAGGGCCGACGCGATGACGCCGAGGCGGATCGGATATGCGAACATGAGCTTCCCCCGCTGACGTGTCAGGTCAGTTTACCGGCAACCTGACGACTTCGACGCGCCTGTTCGACGGGTGGTTCGGGTCGACGCCCGGCAACAGCCGCCCCTCGCCGAAGCCCGCCGCGGCGAGGCGGTTGGCCGGCACGCCCTTGCGCGCGAGATAGTCGAACACGCTCGCCGCGCGGTTCTCCGACAGGCCCTTGTTGTGGGTGTCGCTGCCGGTGGCGTCGGTGTGGCCTTCGACGAGGAACTTGAAGCTCGTCAGCTCGGCCGACTTCAGCGCCTCGGCGATGCGGTCGAGCAGCGCCATCGCGTCCGGCGTCAGCTCGTAGGAGTCGAGCTTGAACTGGATCGGTGCGGCGACGCTGACTTCGGTCTGCGGTGTCGTTCCGACCGGCACCAGCGAGCGGCGGATTTCGTCCGTCGTCGTCTGGTTGCCGATCGTGGTGCGGACGCGCTGCTGCTGCTGCGCTTCGGCCGCAAGCGGCACGAGGACGGCCAGCGCGACGAGAGCGGCGAGGGTCTTGCGCGGTGACATGACGGGTTCTCCGGGATGGCGGCGAGGTTGGGGATGTTCAGCGGCTGCCGGCGACGACGGCGTAGGCCGCGGCGGCGCGACCGACCTTGGCCGGCGGCAGCTTGTCGATGTCGGCGACGAGGCTCTGCAGGTTCTGCTGCGTCAGCACCGGCTGCGCCGCGCGGGTGCGGCCGAACAGGGATTCGAGGAAGCCGGGCTGGTCCTCGGTGCACAGCGCCACCATCGTCTGCGTACCTGTCGCCCCGGCGACCTGGTACTCGACGTTGGCGTCGTTGCCCGGCAGGAAGCGGGTGCGGCCCGCCCGCAGCATATTGTCCTCCTGCAGCTTGTTGGGGAACAGCACGGTGGCCCCGCCGGCCTCGTCGACGCTGATCAGGGTCAGGCGGCAGTCCTTCTCCGCCGTGACGGTCATGGCCATCGCCTCGCCGACCTTGTACTGCGCGCTCTGCAGCACGAGCTGCAGCTTGAAGCCGCTCTGCGGCTGCGCCAACGGTGCGGCGGTCGGGGCCGGCGCCGGTACCGGCGGCGGCGTGACGGCGGCGACGAGCACCGACGGCATGGTCGGCTGGGCGCCCGCCGGGCCGGCCACGGTCAGCGTCATGTCACTGCTCGCCCAGCCGGCGGTCGGGTTCTGTGCCGTGACGGCCTGGATCTGGCGCGCCAGCGTCTCGGTCGTCCCGGTGAAGCTGCGGAAGTTGCCGGCGACCACATAGTCGGGGCTCGAGACCAGCGAGACGTCGGTCTTGGAGGCGACGATCTTGACCAGGTTCGCACCGGCCGGGCCGCCGACCTGCAGGCGGAACGGCGCGTCGCCCGCCGGCACGCGCACGACGGTGTTGCCCGTCACCTTGTTCATGGTGCTGAACTGGTTGGGGAAGATGACCGTCGTGCGCCCGGTCGCATCGGTATTGAAGATGGTGATGAAGGCGTCCTGGCTGGCTCGCACGTACAGCTCGACCGTGTCGCCGATGGCGTAGGTCGAGTCCGCGCGGTTGAGCCAGGCCGCGACCTTCAGGTCGGACTGCGGCAGCGCGATTCCCGTCAGCAACTGCTGGCCGGGCGTCGGGTCGGCCGCACCGGCCGGAGCCGCCGCGATGGCGACGGTGGCAAGCATCGCGCCGAGCGCGGCGCCAACATGCCGGGCTGCGGTCTGGGTACGCGTCATGGTCGGTGTCCTCCTGTCGATACGCGGCGCCGGGCGGCTCGCTGCGGGCCGCGCGGCATCGTGCATGCGTGATGGGTCTGAGTGTGGGGCGGGACGCGGAGCGCCGCTGTGAACTGCTTCACCCGTCGATGCGATAGGTGGCGACAGCCAGGGACCAGCGCAGTTCGCGGTTGCGCTCGTCCTTCGACCAGATCTCGCGGACCCGCTTCGCCAGCTCGGCGAGATAGCGATCGCGGTCGGCGATGGGGTCGAGGTTCAGGTGACCGCCGACGATGTCGTTCAGCGAGACGTCGTCCTCGAGCACGATGGCGAGGATGGTCCCCTCCCCGCGCGGTTCGGACGCCGTGAAGTCGAAGCCGTAATACGCGTCGGGAACGGTGATCGGGCGTCCCTTGGCGATCTTGTCGCCCCGCTCGTGCCGGGTCGACTGGAAGTTGGGGAAGAGCTGCGTGACCTCCCCCTTGGCGTTGACATCGAGCAGGACGAGGTGGCCGTCGCGCTCGCTGGTGACGCGGAATCGCACCTTCTCGCCGAGCCTTACCGCGTCGCGCGGCAGGATCTCGATCTCCGCCGCGCTGTCGCCGCCGCCGCTGAACAGGTCGGTCACGCCGCCGACGCCGCCGACCGGCACGATCGCCTGCGCCATTGCGCCCGCCGCCGCCTCGAGGGTCGGCGTGAAGCCGACCGTGCGGCAGGTCTTGTTGCCCTCGCACCAGCGGGCGGCGTTGCCGCGGGCGTAGTCGAGCAGTTCCGCCGCCGTGACGACGCCGTTGCGGTTCTTGTCGGCCTTCAGCCCGGCTGTGCCCTCGACGAAGTACTTGGTGAACAGGCCCTCGCCGTTCGACTCCCACGAGTACTGGAACGACGAGGCGGCGGTCCAGATGGTCCAGCCCTCGTGCTCGGCCACGAGCGCCTGCTCGGCGCGGTTGGCGGCCACGTCGTAGTTGCCGGAACGTGTCACCGTGGTGGGGAAGATGGTGCGCGGCCGCGCGTCGTCGGCGGGCGCGTCGGTCGGCCGGAGGTTGCGTGTGATCGTGCCCGAGTGGCAGGCGTCGATGATCAGCGTCAGCTTGCGGTCGGCCAGCGGTGCCAGCAGTTCGGCGATCTGGTCGTCCGAGAGCTGGTTGGTCGTGATGTCGCCGCCGACGCCGGTGTCGTAGGGGATCAGGGTCTCGTCGAGGCCGTCCTGCTCGTCGCCGTCGAGGTCGTCGATCTGGCCGCCATGCCCGGAGTAGTAGAGCAGCACCTTGTCGCCCGGCTGCGAGCCGGCGACCAGCCACTCGCGGACGGCCGTGACGATGCCCTGATGCGTCGCCGCCGCATCGCGCAGTTCGCGCACCTGCTCAGGCTTGAAGCCGAGCGACGCCGTGGCGAACGTCTTCATGCGCGAGACATCGCGCTCCGGTCCACGCAGCGGCGTCACGTTGGGATAGGGGCCGATGCCGATGAGCAGGGCGCGCGGCTCGGCCGCCGCCGGCGTGGCCGTCGCGAGCGCCAGCAGTGCCGCGAGCGCGGTTCCGAGGGCGGGAAGAAGGCGTGGCGCCGTGCGTGCCATGGTCGTCCCCGCTCAGCGGCCGGAAGTGGTGTAGAGACCGACGGTGCCCAGCTTCCAGTCGCCGTCGAGGCGTTGCCGGCGCAGGGCCTCGATCAGCTCGCCGGCGGCGCGCTTGCCGTCCAGCGCGGCCAGTACGCGCTCGAAGTCCGGCATGCCGCCGTTCGTGACGAAGGCGACGAGGTTGTCGGCGCCGAAGGGCGGCGTCACGCGCAGCGGCATCCGCCAGTCCTTCACCCCGGCGATGTTGCCGGAATAGAGAGGATTGGTCGAAGGCGCCGGGGCGATGTGCTGCACCGTGCCGTCCTGGGCGAGGTTGAAGACGGTGAGGCGGTTGAAGCCGGGATTGCGGAAAGTGGCTTCGACGACCTCCCCGGCCTTGTGCAGCGAATCGCCGCCCTCGATGCGCATGGCGAGGCTGCGCTGTCCGGCGAGGCCGCGCAGTGCCGCCAGCAGGCGCCATTTGTCTGCCACCGCGGCGAAGTCGGCGAGCCGCGCCACGCCCTCCCCCGCCACGACGTCGCCGGCGCGCCCGACCACCTGGCCGCTGGCCACGTCCCAGACGAGATCCGCCATGCCGCCGCCGGATGCCAGGGTGACGCCGGGCAGCTTCGCCACCTCGCCGGCGAGGCCCGCGCCGCCGCCGCTGACGCGCACCGTCACCTTCGCCTCGGCGAGGGCCGGCCCGGCCGCCGGTCCCGCCGTCGGCAGGGTCATGCGCGTGGCGGCGCCGCGCGCGCCGACGCGTGGCAGTTGCTGGCCCTCGGAGAGGACGCGCACGGACTCGATGACGAAGCGGCGAAGCTCCTCGACGTCGACCTTGCGGTCGCCGTTCTCGTCGGCCGCGCCGGCCAGCGCCCGCGCGAAGGTGTAGGACAGCGCGCCGCGCGGCTGGCCGTCGATCAGCAGTTCGGGCGTCAGCTTGTCGTCGGCGGTGGCGCCCAGGTAGAGCACGTGTTCGTGGTCGGTCTCGGGCCGCGTCGCCTGCGGCCGCGACGGCGGCGGCAGCATGTCGTCCTCGATCCGTCCGTAGGGCGCGAAGCGGGTCCGCAGGAAGGTCGCGCGCGGGTCCATCCCGCGCGTCATGGTGCCGGAATGGCAACTGTCGGCGACCAGCACGACGGTGCGCCCGCCAGCCGCCGCCAGCATCTCGGCGACCTCGTCGTCGACGATGCGTTCGGCATTGTGCGGCGCGCGCGTGCCGAAGCCGGCCAGCAGGAAGGTTTCGTCCTTGCCGTCCTCCTCGTTGCCGCGCACCCGCTCCGGCTCCTGGCCGCCGTGGCCGGCGTAGTGGAAGACGATCAGGTCGCCCGGCGACGAGCCGGCGACGATGGCCTTCCAGGCGCCGAGGATGGACGCGCGCGTCGCCTCGCCGTCGGTCAGCAGCATCACATGGCGGGCGCCGGCCGACCGCAGGGCACCGGCCACGTCGTGCGCGTCGTTGACGGCGCCGGTCAGGGCCGGCACGCGCTCGTAGCGGTCGATGCCGATGACGAGGCCCCAGGTCTCGGCCGCCGCCGGAAGCGGCAGGCCAAGCGCGGCGGCAAGCATGGCGATCGGCAGCAGGCTGCCGGCGCGGCGTGTCACCGCACGAGCTCCACGCGGCGGTCCATCCGGTGACGCTCCTCGGTCGAGTAGCGGCCCGGATCGTCGGGCTCGAAGGGACGCGACTTGCCGAACGCCTGCACCGTGACGCGGCCCTTGTAGCCGTTCTGCACGAGGAAGCTCCGCACCGCGTTGGCGCGCCGCTCCGACAGGGTCAGGTTGTATTCGGCCGTCCCCTTGGGGTCGGTGTGCCCGTTCAGTGTGATGGCGGGCTCGCCCTGCGCGCGAAGCTGTTCGAGAAGTTCGCGCGCCGCCGCCTGGCCCTTGGCATCGAAATTCGTCGAATCGAAGTCGAACGTCACCGGGATGGCGACCTTGGTCGGCACGAAGCCGCGCACGTTGGCCGCGCCGAGGCCGCCCGGCGTGCCGTCGCGGGTGCGCGGCGCGGCGACGTAGTCGGGCGCCAGCAGGCGTGCCGCCTCGGCCTTGCGGAACACCAGCTCGACCATCTGCGCCGGCGGTGGCGTCGGCGTCGATGCCGGGTCGCCGATCTCGTTCAGCGCCTCCTGGAAACGCTGCGTGGCCTCGGCCCAGTCGCGCTCGGCCTGGGCCATGTCGCCGAGCATGGCGAGGGCCTGCCACAGCCGCCCGTGCGTCAGCGAATCGCGCAGCATAGTCCGCGCCGCTGCCTGGCCGCCCGGTCGCGCGGCGAGCTTCTGCGCCTCCTCGACCATCAGGCGGGCGGCGCGACGGCCGAGCGCGCGGCGGAAACCGTCGTCGCAGTCGGCGGTGGTCAGCGAGCGGTCGTGCAACGCGGCGACGCCGGCGACGTCGCCCGCCGCCGTGGCGCGCTCGGCCTCGGCGTGGATGGCGGCGCAGTTGGCGGCGGCATCCGGCGCCAGCGCCAGTGTGGCGAGCGCCACGGCCACGGCGGCGGTCACCGGGCGCAGGCTGGCGATCATGGTGTCCACTCCCCACGACATGGCGGCATCCTCGCCTGCGACCTGCCTCGGGACGCCGTCGCGGCCGATTCAACTCCAAAATACGGGCGCGGACAACGCGACCGTGAAGGAGTCTTTGTGGGCCGCGCGTGCCCCGTGAACCGAACATGCATCGGACCCGCGCCGCGTGCTGTGAAGTGGCTCACAGGGGCGGCGCCGGCTGGTAGACTGGCGGGCGGACGCCGGCCGTTGACGGTGGCGTCCTTGCTCTTGTCCGAACGGGAGGCTCGCCGCGATATGCGTCCCCTGCCGCTCATCGTCATGGCCCTGCTGGCCGCTACCGGCGCCTCCGCCGCGCCGCTGGCGCCCCTCGACCGGCTATACGGCGAGCGGGCGTGCCGTGAATGCGACATCACCAACGACCACCTCGCGGGCAAGGTGCTCGACGGCGTCGATCTCACGGGTGCAAGGCTCTTTGGCACCATCTTCGACGCGGCCTCGCTCGATGGTGCGAACTTGACGGATGCCGACTTGCGCTACGCCAGCTTCCGCCATGCCAGCCTGCAGGGAATCCTCGCCGCCGGCGCCAACTTCACCGAGGCTGTCCTCGTCGAGGCCCAGCTCGATGCCGCGAAGCTGGTCGGGGTGCTCTTCAGCGAAGCCGACCTGACCGGCGCGTCCCTCGCCCGCGCCGATCTGCAACAGGCCATTCTCACGGGCGCGCGCCTGCTCGGGGTCGACCTGTCCGCTGCCGATGCGCGTGGCGCAGATTTCACTTTCGCGTCGTTGATACGGGTCGACCTGCGCGACGCCCGCCTGAGCGGAGCGGCGTTCGATTTCGCCGTGCTGCGCGAGGTCGACCTGCGCGGAGCGACCCTGGCGGATGACGCGCTGACAGCGGCGCGGCTGTGCGATGTCACGCTGCCGGACGGCACGCTCGTCGGCACGGCCTGCGGTGCCGGCAGGCGATAGCGCCGGAGCGCGCCGCTGCGGCTGAACACGAGCGGGAAATGGTGGGCGCGCCGGGAATCGAACCCGGGACCTGCTGATTAAAAGTCAGTTGCTCTACCGCTGAGCTACGCGCCCTGCCGCCCGCGACGGGCTGGCCGGCACTCCTACACCAGCTTGTCGGGCAGCGGCAACGCGCGGGGCCGGCGGCTCGGCCTGTGGCCGGCCGGCGCCCAGAAGCGGTGCCAGATGCGGGCAGTCGTCGCCGGCATGGACCTTGCCGTCGCAGCGGTCGAGCAGCGCCGTGAGCCGGCGCTCGGCGGCCTGCAGGCGGGATATTTCGGCCCGCAGAGCGTCATGGCGGTGCCGCAGACGGTCCCGCACGGCGCGGCAGTCGCCGGTGCCGCTTGCCGCCTGTACCAGCAGGTCGGCTATGTCCTCGACCGTCAGGCCGGCCGCCCGCGCTTCCAGCACGAAGGCCAGACGCTGGCGATGCTCGTCGCCATAGATTCTCTGCCCGCCGGCAGTGCGCGCCGGTTCCGGCAGCAGGCCGACCGCCTCGTAGTGGCGCAGCATGCCGACGGTACACCCGGTCGCCCTGGCGATATCGCCACGGCGCATGTCGTGCCCCTCCCGCCGCGGCGCCGAATTGCCGGTCGTCCACGGCACGAACGCGATACTACCCCGGTGCCTCCGCACCGTGGGCCGAAATGTCGAAATTTTTGCAGCGAGTGCAATCCGTGGCGGTTTCACACGCCTCGGCGGGCGGCGGGCCGCAGAACCCGCCCGGGCCGCGCGCCGGTCGGCCTGCCGTCGCGCCAGACCGGTTCTCCGTTGACGGCGACGAGGGCGATTCCGCCGGCCGGACGGCGCGGTTCCTCGTAGGTGGCGCGGTCGGCGACCGTCGCCGGGTCGAACAGCACGAGGTCGGCCCACGCGCCGACGCGCAGCGTGCCGCGATCGGCGAGGCCGAACTCGGCGGCGGCGAGGCCGGTCATGCGGTGCACGGCGTCGGCCAGCGACAGCACGCCGCGCTCGCGCACGTAGTGGCCGAGCACGCGCGGAAACGTGCCCCACAGGCGCGGGTGCGGATGCTCGTCCGCGGGCAGGCCGTCGGAGCCGATCATGGCGTGCGGCCAGGCCAGCACGCGCGCGACGTCGGCGTCGTCCATCAGGAAGTAGAGGGCGCCGGCCGGCTGCAGGGCGCGCGCGGCGTCGAGCGGCGCGAGGCCCATCTCGGCGGCGATGTCAGCGAGGTCGCGGCCGGCGACCTCGGGCCGCGCCCGCGACCAGGTGACGACCGTGCGCTCGGCCGCGGCGATCATTTCCGGCAGCAGCGAGGTCGAGCCGGCGGTGTAGGGATAGACGTCGAGGCCGATCCTCTGGCCTTCGCGCAACCTGTCGAACAGCGCCAGCGTCTCGCGCGTGCGGCCCCAGTTGGCGCGGCCCATGCACTTGTGGTGCGAGACGACGGCGCGGACGCCGGCGCGCCGCCCGATCGACGCCGCCTCCTCCACCGCGTCGACCACGCCCTCGGCCTCGTTGCGGATATGGGCCGTATAGAGGCCGCCGAACGGTGCCATGGCCGATGCCACCGCCGCGACCTCGTCCTCTGTGGCGGCCCGCGCCGGCGGGTAGAATAGGCCCGAGGACAGGCCGATGGCGCCCGCCTCCATCGCCTCGCCGAGGGCCCGCTGCATGGCCGCGATCTCGTCGTCGCGCGCCGGCCGGTCGAGGCGGTCCATGGCGTCGTGGCGCAGCAGCGAGTGGCCGACCTGCACCGCGGCGTTGACCGCGGGGCCGGCCCGCTCGACCGCGGTCATGTAGGCGGCGACGTCGGCGAAGTAGTCCTCGCGCTTCGGGCCGATGAGGTCGAACGGCGCCGGCGGCACGCTCGCCTTGCGCAGCGGCGCGACCGAGATGCCGCAGTTGCCCGTCACCACGGTCGTCACGCCCTGGCTGGCCTTGGCCGGCACGCCGGGGTCGTCGATCAGGTAGCGGTCGTCGTGGGTGTGGACGTCGATGAAACCGGGCGCCAGCGTCAGGCCGGCGGCGTCGATGTCCTCGACGGCGACGGTGCGGCCGAGGTCGCCGATGGCGGCGATGCGGCCGCCGCTGACGGCGACGTCGGCGACGAAGGCCGGCGCGCCGGTGCCGTCGAGAACGGCGGCGTTGCGGACGACCAGGTCGGCACTGCCCGGCACCGGCCCGGCCATCGGCCTACTCCTTCGTGTCGGCCGGCCGCATCTTCACGATGCGGTCGGGATCGGCGTGCCCCTCGCCGCGCTTCAGGGCATCGACATGCTCCATGCCCTCGGTGACGCGGCCCCAGATGGTGTACTGGCCGTCGAGGAAGTTGGAGTCGGCCAGCACGATGAAGAACTGGCTGTCGGCGCTGTTCGGGTCGGCGGTCCGCGCCATCGAGACGGCGCCGCGGACATGCTTCTCCGTCTGCGAGAACTCGGCCGGGATCTTCTGCCCGGAGCCGCCGCGCCCGGTGCCCGTCGGGTCGCCGCCCTGGGCGACGAAGCCCTCGACCACGCGATGGAACGCCACGCCGTCGTAGAAACCCTGGGCGGCCAGCTCGGTGATGCGGGCGACATGCTTCGGCGCCACCTCGGGCAGCAGCTCGATGGTCACCCGTCCACCGGGCAGGTCCATGTACAGCATGGGGCGTTCCTTCGTTGTCTCTGCGGTGGCCGCGGCGGGTTCCGCCGGCGCGATGCTGTCGAGGTAGTCCATCAGCTTCAGCGTGCCGAAGGCGAGGACGGCCAGCACCGTACCGATGACGAGGCCACGCAGGAAGACCCTGCCGAACAGCGACCCCATGGCGCGCGGCCCTACTGGTTGACGGCGGCGCGCGCCGCCTGGCCGAACCGCTCGCGCACCCGTGTCGCCACGCGGGCCGACACGAAGCTGGTGATGTCGCCGCCCAGCGCGGCGATCTCCTTGACCAGGCGCGAGGCGATGAAGTGCTGGCGTTCCGAAGCCATCAGGAACACCGTCTCGACGTCGGGGTTGAGGCGGGCGTTCATGCCGGCCATCTGGAACTCGTACTCGAAATCGGAGACGGCGCGCAGGCCGCGGATGATGCAGCGCGCCTTGTTGCGGACCGCGAAGTCCATCAGCAGGCAGTCGAAGGGCTGCACCGTGATGCGGTCGCGCATGCCGTCGGGCATGTTGGCGATCTCGGTGCTGACCATCTCGACGCGCTCGTCGAGGTCGAACAGCGGCCCCTTGCCGGCGTTGACCGCGACGCCGACGACCAGCCGGTCGACCACGCGCGCGGCGCGCTGGATGATGTCGATATGTCCGTTGGTGATGGGGTCGAAAGTCCCCGGGTAGACGCCGATGCGCAGCGCGCTCGTCATGTCTCGCCCCCGTCCGTGCCGGTGTCGGTGCCGGTGTCCGTCGCGGCGTCGCCGCCGGTGTCGTCGTCGCCGCCGTCGTCCGGCGCCGCGGCCGCCGCGTCGTCGTCCTCGTCGTCGCCGGGAACGGCCGTCACGGTCACGACGCGCTCGCCGTCGTCGACGCGGATCAGCCGCACGCCGCGCGTGGCCCGCCCGGCGATGCGGATTTCGTCGACGGTGGTGCGTATGAGCTGGCCGCCATCGGTCATCATCACGATACCGGCGTCCTCGGCGACCGGGAAGGACGCGACCACGGCATTGTCGGCGGCGTCGCCCAGTTCGATCGCCCGCACGCCCTGGCCGCCGCGGCCGCGCACCGGGTACTCGAAGGCCGAGGTGCGCTTGCCGAAGCCGCGCGCGGTGACGGTGAGGAGAAGCTGGTCGAGCGCCGCCATCTCGGCGAAGCGCGCCTCGTCCAGTTCGATCGCCTCGGCCGCCGCCTCGCCGTCCGTCTCGTCGTCGGCCGGCGCCACGGCCTCCTCGGCACCGTTGGCATCGTGGCCGTTGAGTTCGGCCCGCTCGGCCCGGCGGCGGCGCAGGTAGGCGTCGCGCTCGGCGACGGAGAATTCGGCGTGGCGCAGCACCGTCGCCGAGATGACCTCGTCCCCCTTGCCCAGCCGGATGCCGCGCACGCCCGTCGAATCGCGGCCCTTGAAGACGCGCACGTCCTGCACGGCGAAGCGGATGGCGCGGCCGCGCGCGGTGGCCAGCAGCACGTCGTCGCCCTCGTCGCACGGATGCACGCCGACGAGGCGGTCGCCGTCGTCGAGCTTCATGGCGATCTTGCCGTTGACGTTGACGCTGACGAAGTCCGACAGCCGGTTGCGCCGCACGTTGCCGGTGGCGGTGGCGAAGACGACGTCGAGGCTGTCGGCCGCCGCCTCGTCGGGCAGCGGCATCAGCGTCGTCACCGTCTCGCCGGCTTCCAGCGGCAGCAGGTTGATCAGCGCCTTGCCGCGCGCCTGCGGCGAGCCCTGCGGCAGGCGCCAGACCTTCAGCTTGTAGACGATGCCGCGCGACGAGAAGAACAGCACCGGCGTGTGCGTGTCGACGACCCAGACGCCGGTGACGACGTCGTCCTCGCGCGTCGCCATCGCCGCGCGGCCCTTGCCGCCGCGCCGCTGCGCCCGGTAGGCCGACAGCGGCACGCGCTTGATGTAGCCGCCATGCGTCAGCGTGACGACCATCTCCTCACGCTGGATCAGGTCCTCGATGTCGTAGTCGGACTCGCCCTGCACGATCTCGGTGCGGCGCGGATCGGCGAAGCGCTCCTTCACCGCCAGCAGCTCGCCGCGCAGCAGGTCGTACAGCTTGTCGCGGCTGGCGAGGATGGCGAGGTATTCGCTGATGCGCTCGACGACCTCTTGCAGTTCGCCGGCGATCTTCTCGCGTTCCAGCCCGGTCAGGCGGTTGAGGCGCAGTTCGAGGATGGCGCGCGCCTGCTCTTCCGACATGCGGTAGGTGCCATCGGCGGCGACTGCCCTGCCCGGCTCGTCGACCAGCGCGATCAGCGGCGCCACGTCGTGCACCGGCCACGGCGTGGCCATAAGGCCGGCGCGGGCCTCGGCCGGGTCGCGGGCGGCGCGGATCAGCGCGATGACGGCATCGAGGTTGGCGACGGCGAGCGCGAGGCCGACCAGGAGGTGCGCCCGGTCGCGCGCCTTGCCCAGCTCGAAGGTGGTGCGCCGGCGGATCACCTCCTCGCGGAAGGCGACGAAGGCGACGATGACGTCCTTGAGCGACAGCAGTTCCGGCCGGCCGCCGTTGAGGGCCAGCATGTTGACGCCGAAGGATGTCTGCAGCGGCGTGTGGCGGTAAAGCTGGTTGAGCACGATGTCGGGGTCGGCGTCGCGCTTCAGTTCCATCACCACGCGCAGGCCGTGGCGATCGCTCTCGTCGCGCAGTTCGGCGATGCCTTCGACCAGCTTGAGGGCGCCGACCTCGGCAATGCGCTCGATCATCCGCGCCTTGTTCACCTGGTACGGAATCTCGGTGACGATGATGGCGGTGCGGTTGTTGGGCGCCGCCTCGGTGTGGCTCTTCGCGCGCATCACCACCGAGCCGCGGCCGTTGGTGAAGGCGGCGCGGATGCCGCCGGTGCCGACGATCTGCCCGCCGGTCGGGAAATCCGGCCCGGGCACGATGGCGATCAACTCCTCGATGGTGATCGCCGGGTCGTCGATATAGGCGACGCAGGCGTCGATCACCTCGCCGAGGTTGTGCGGCGGGATGTTGGTCGCCATGCCGACGGCGATGCCGCCGGCGCCGTTGACCAGCAGGTTGGGGAACTCGGCCGGCAGGACCACCGGCTCGCGCGTGCTTTCGTCGTAATTGGGCCGGAAGTCGACCGTGTCGCGGTCGATGTCGGCGAGCAGCGCCTCGGCGGCGCGCGCCAGCCGTGCCTCGGTGTAGCGCATGGCGGCCGGCGGATCGCCGTCCATCGAGCCGAAATTGCCCTGCCCGTCGATCAGCGGCAGGCGCATCGAGAAATCCTGCGCCATGCGGACCATGGCGTCGTAGATCGCCGCGTCGCCGTGCGGGTGGTACTTGCCCATCACGTCGCCGACGATGCGGGCCGACTTTCTATAGGGCTTCGACCAGTCGTAGCCGGCCTCGACCATGGCGAAGAGGATGCGCCGATGGACCGGCTTCAGGCCGTCGCGCACGTCGGGCAGCGCGCGCGACACGATCACGCTCATGGCATAGTCGAGGTAGGAGCTTTTCAGCTCCTCCTCGATCGTCACGATGGTGACGTCGCGGTCGCCCGGCGGCGGGGTTGGCGTATCGTCGCTCAACGCTTTTGAATCAATCGCTTGTGGCGGAAACCTGAAGTGCCTTGACGGCTCTTGTGCGGCGCCGTTTTTGCGGCGCACAAAGACTAGCCGATTCCGCGCGGCCGGGCAACGGAATGACAGTCCCGTTGCAGGCCGTTTCGGCTGCTGGAACGGCCTGCCCGGCACCCGCCGGCGGGCCCGCACCATGCGCGGGCGACGACGCTGCCGTGCCCAGCCGGCGCGTGCGAGAAGGTTGCGGTCATTGTTAGAAATGCAAGGCTTGGTCGTGGCGCAGGAGGCGATGGTGACAGTGGCACGATGGACCGCTGGCGCGTTGCTGGCACTGGCGCTGGCGGCTGCGGCCGTGCCGGCGGCGGCGCAGCAGAAGGTGCTGCACGGCGTCCAGCCGGTGCAGCAGCACACTCATGTCTGGTGCTGGCTCGCCGTCGGCGAGATGGTCTTCCGCCACTACGGCATCCCGACGGCGAACCACACGCCGCATCCGGCGGCCTACCAGTGCGGCATCATCGGCTCGCTCGCCTACCAGCCGCCGAATGTTCATCCTTGCGTCAACAACTGCGGTCTCTGCACCGTGCCGGCCGGCAGCGCCGCCGGCGTCGTCGACATGCTGCGCCGCTACCCGGTGCGCGCCGGCGGCCCCTTCATCGATACCGTCTACCGGCCGCAGCCGCTCTCCATGCAGGAGGTACGGGCCGAGATCGACGCCGGCAACCCGGTCATCGTCGGCATTTCGCCGTCCGGCCGGCCGCCGATGATTTCCTCCGAGCACGTCGCCGTCATCGCCGGCTACGACCTCGGCGCGGGCCGCGTACTGGTGCACGACCCCTACCCGTTCGCCGGCCCCTGGGCCAATCCCTATCTCCCGGCCGGGGCGCAGCAGGCAGGCCCGTTGAGCTACTGGATCGACATCGCGGCGCTGGTCGCGCAACTGCAATGGCGCGAGACCTTCACGCTGCGGCGGATCCAGCGTTCGCTGCCGGCGCATTGCTGCGTTGCCGGTGGCCGCTATGGCCCCTTTCCCAACCCGGATGCCGTCGGCACAGGCATGGACCAGGGCGAGATGTGCTACGTCACCGACGGCTGGGGCCGGGCCCATTTCGGCCAGGCCTGCTTCTAGGGCACAGGCTTTCGCCCGCCGGTGCGGAATGCCGGGCGCCCCGGACCGCGATTGAGGCCCTACACCGTCTCCGCGCGCACGGTCAGTGTCGCGCCGTCGTTGCCGGTGACGACGACATGGGCGCCGGCCGGCAGATCGGCGTCGCCCTCGGCGGCCACCTGCCACCAGGAATCGTCGACGCGGGCGCGCCCGCGCCCGCCGATCAGCGCCTCGTCGAGCCGCAGGTGGCGGCCGATATAGGCGGCGCCGCGCCGGTTGAGTGTGCTTTCGACGCCCGCCGGGCTGCCGCGGCGGCGGCGGATCCAGGACTGCACCGCGACCGACAGCGCCACCGACAGGGCGGCGAAGGCCAGCAGTTGCAGCCGCCAGTCGAGGTCCGGCCAGGCCAGCAGCAGCGCGCCGACGGCGATGGCGGCAAGGCCGGGGCCGAGCAGGAACATCGTGGTTGCCAGCATCTCGGCGACGACGAGCAGGAGGCCGAGCGCCCACCAGTGCCAGAAGGCGACGTCGCCCCACATCCAGGCGATCAGCTCGTCCATCGTCCGCCGCTCCGCTCAGGCGCCGTCGGGGCGCAGCGCGCTCTTCGCCAGCTCGGCGATGCCGCCGAGGCTGCCGAGCACGCCCGTCGCTTCGATCGGCAGCATGAGGACCTTCTGGTTCGGCGCGGCGGCCAGCTTCTCCAGCGCCTCGACGTAGCGCAGCGCGACGAAGTAGTTCACCGCCTGCACGCCGCCGCGGCCGATCGCCTCCGACACCACGGTGGTGGCGCGCGCCTCCGCCTCGGCGGCGCGCTCGCGCGCCTCGGCGTCGCGGAAGGCGGCCTCGCGGCGGCCCTCGGCCTCGAGGATAGCTCCCTGCTTCTCGCCCTCGGCGCGCAGGATGGCGGCCTGCTTGGCGCCCTCGGCGGTGAGGATCTCGGCGCGCTTCTCGCGCTCGGCCTTCATCTGGCGGGCCATCGAGGCGACGAGGTCGGCGGGCGGCGACAGGTCCTTGATCTCGATGCGCGTGACCTTGAGGCCCCACGGCCTCGTGGCGTTGTCGATGACGCGCAGCAGGCGGTCGTTGATGTCGTCGCGCTTGGACAGCACGTCGTCGAGCGCCATCGAGCCGATGACGGTGCGGATGTTGGTCATCGAGAGGTTGACGACGGCGAGTTCGAGGTTGTCGACCTCGTAGGCCGCCTGCGCCGCGTCGACCACCTGGTAGAACACCACGCCGTCGCAGGTGACGGTGGCGTTGTCGAGGGTGATGACGTCCTGCGAGGGGATGTCGAGCACCGTCTCGCGCATCGACACCTTGCGGCCGACCGCGTCGACCACCGGGATGATGAGGTTGAGGCCGGGCTTGAGGGTGTGCGTGTAGCGGCCGAAACGCTCGACCGTCCATTCCTCCGACTGCGGCACCGCGCGGATGCCGCGGAAGACGAGGAACAGCGCCAGCACGACAGCGGCGGCGACGAAGATGAGGTACCCGCTCGGCGCGAACTCGCCCATCACCAGCCCTCCGGTTGCGGGCGACCGCCCTGCCCGAATCTAGGGATGCGGAACCTCTGCTACAATGTAATCCGTCACCACGTCGGGCGCGCGATCATCAGCCAGAAGATGGCGAGCACGGCGGCGAAGGCCGGCCAGCCGAGCAGGAACCAGAGCCTCGCCAGCCGGTGGAAGCGTGCGGGCAGCGGCGCGCCCGTGGCGCAGGCCAGTTCCGCGAGGTCGCGCATCGCGATCTGGATGCGGACGACCGGCAGCCAGCAGGCACCGGCGACGAGGTAGAGCCCCAGTGCCGCAATGATCCAGCCATCGGTCAGGTCGTAGCCGGCCGTGTGCGCCAGCAAGGCTCCGCTCACCGGCTGGACGGCGACGGCGCTCGCCGTGAACAGCCAGTCGGCCCGCACGACGAGACGGGCCACACCGTATACGAATGCCGCGTCCCGGCTCTGCACCGCCGAAAACATGAAGAACGCGATCGCCGCACCGCTGCCGAGCAGGACGGCGGCGCCCACGAGGTGGATCAGCTTCAGGGCAAGATAGGCGCCGTTCCCGTCCACGACCGGGTCTCCCATCCCAGGCAGCCGTGCCGCCGTGTATAGTCGGCACCGAGGAGTCCGGCACCATGTCCGAGGACGGCCCCGTCATCCTCTTCGACGGCGTCTGCCATCTGTGCAGCGGCGGCGTCGTGTGGCTGGCGCGACGCGACCCGGGCGGCGTCATGCGCTTCGCGCCCATGCAGTCGGACGCCGCCCGCAGGCTGCTGGCGCCGCTGGGCATCGACCCCGGCGACATGGCGAGCTGGCTGCTGCTCGAGGGTGGCCGGGTCTGGCGACGTTCCGGCGCGGCGCTGCGCCTCGTGCGGTACCTGCCCTGGTACTGGCGCTGGCTCGGCCTCGTCCGCCTGCTGCCGGAGGGCTGGCGCGATGGCCTCTACGACCTTCTGGCGCGCAACCGCTACCGCTGGTTCGGCAAGCGTTCGGTCTGCTTCGCACCCGATGCGGCGCTGTCGGCGAAGTTTCTCGAAGGGTCGGTCTCGAGCCAGCCGCGATAGGAAATTGTGGCCAGGCCGAATGGAAACGTCGCGGCGACGTCGAAGCGATAGAGGCTGCCGTCGGCGCGTTCGTGTGCCGCGATCCGTGGCGCCAGTCGGCGCGGCAGTGGCAGGCCCGCCAATCGGGTACCGAGGTGTTGCCAGATGATCCGCTCGGCAGCGATGTCGAGGCGGAAGCGGAAGCAGAGCGGGCCGACGCGCTCGGTGAAGCAGGCGGGATCGCCCCTGTCGGGCATCAGCGTGCTGCGGAAGCGGTCGGCCCCGAAGTGGCGCGTCCACACCTCGCCGTCTCCTGCCGGCGCGCGGCGGAAAGCGAAGGGTATGGCGGTCGCGGTGCGCGGAAATCCGGCAAGCCGGGCAGCGAGCCGACCGGGCGCGGAGCCGGTGACGAGTAAATCGGCCTGACCGGCCGTGGCATCGCCGGCGCCGCCGCAGCGGACAGCGCGCAGCGGACCGGCCAGCCGCGCCGCCGCGTCGGCGGGAATGCCCGTGCCGGCGAGTGGATCGATCGTCTCTGTCGTCGCGGCCGCGATGTCGAGATCGGCCACCTCGGCCAGGAACTCTGCCGGCGTGAAGGCGCCAAGGCAGGCCCGCGCGCCCGGCGGTACCGCTCCGGCCAGCATCTTGCGTGCGACAATGACGGCCGGCATGGCCGGGATGAAGGGACCGTGGCCGCTGCCGGCGAAAAGCGTCCAGCGGCGCCGGACATGTCGCCCGGCCGCATCGTGTCCGCTCACATCGACGACCATCGCGCCGCGATCGCCGCCAATGACATTGCCAGCCTGCGCCAGCCGGATGGCGGCGCGGGCAAGCACGGCGCCGCTGCGCAGCAGTCCGAGGCGCACCGCCCAGGCGATCGCAGCCATTCCCGCCTGCGTCGACGGCAGTTCGAGGCCGGCGTGGAAGGTGCAGGTGCGGACACCGGCGTAACGGTCGGGAAACAGCGCGAGGTCCGGCACGTCGCAGACGGCCGCGCGGCGGCGCCCGAGCCCCGGCACGGAGACGGCCCGTGTGCCGAGCCAGCCGTGGCGGCGGCGCTAGGCGCCATCCTCCCACACCAGGATCGGCTGGCCCGCCATGCCCAGCACGGCGCGCATCACCGCCGGCCCCCTCTCCTGTCGGTGACCGGGCAGGATGGCGGTGCGGACGGCCTCGACGGCCAGGCCTGTGGCGAGTTCGTCGGCGACGGCGCTGGTCAGGCCGGGGACGCTGCTGGCGCCGCTGACGACGGCCACCCCGGCGGCGCGGGCGGCGGCATCGAGCGTGCCGATGCCGGCCACGAAGTCGCGTCCGTCGGCGATGTCGACATGGCTGGCGCCGGCGGCGATGGCGGCTTCCGGAATGCGGTAGTCGCGCCCCTGGAACGGCCCCGTCGCGTCGACCACAACCGTGGGCGCCAAGGCTCGCAGCCGGTCGCCAAGGCCCGCATCGTGGATGTCGAGGACGGCGACGGCGACCCGAGCCGCGGGCCTTGCGGCGCGAATGGCCGACGCTGCGGCATCGAGGCTCGATACCGTGCGGCCGGCGAGAACGACCTCGACGCCCGGCTCGCGCGCCAGACGTTCGGCGATGGTGCGGCCAAACACACCGGCACCACCGAGAACGAGAGCCCGGCGGCCGGCCATCGTTCAGGCGCGGGCGGCGCTCAGAACGGAATCTCGTCGTCGAGGTCGTCGGCCATCGCCGGGGCGCGGCCACGGCCGCCGGCGCCACCGGAGGCAGCGGCGCGGGCCGGGGCGCGCGACGGCGCGCTGTCGCGGCCGCCCATGTCGTCGCCGCTGTCGTAGCCGCCGCCGCCGTCCTGGCGGTTGTCGAGAATCTGCAGGTCGCCGCGGAAGCGCTGGATGACCACCTCGGTCGAGTATTTCTCGGTGCCCGACTGGTCGGTCCACTTGCGCGTCTGCAACTGGCCCTCGACGTAGACCTTGCGGCCCTTCTGCAGGAAGCGCTCGGCGACGTCGACGAGCTGCTGGTTGAAGATCACCACGCGGTGCCACTCGGTGCGCTCCTGGCGCTCGCCCGAGCCCTTGTCGCGCCATTGTTCGGAGGTGGCGACCGACAGGTTGCAGACCTTGTCGCCGTTCTGCAGCGTGCGGATCTCCGGGTCGCGGCCGAGATTGCCGACGAGGATGACCTTGTTGATGCTGCCGGCCATGGCCGTTCTCCCGTGATTGCCGCGCCGCCCCGGGCGCGAGTGTCGCCCGCCCCGCTCGGCCCGACACTGGCACCCGGGGGCCGAGTCCGCCACGCCGGGTTTGTCCACACCCTGTGGGCCGCGGGGACGAGTATATTCCTGTTTTGTTCTTTATCAAGCACTACCCGGCTTCGGTGCCCAACAGTCCAGATATTTCAACCGTTAAGGCATCAATTCGGCGTGCGTCGCGGTTGTCGCGGCAGGCGGCCTCGTCTACGGTCGCAGGCAACAACGGCGCAGGCACGCGCCGGCGCAGAACAGAGGACGTCATGGCCAACATCACCCTTTGCGACATCGAAGAGATGCGCAGGTCCGAACTGCTCGGACCGGCGATCGAGCGGTGCCTCGAGCACCGCGCGCCCGATCCGGGCTATTTCGCGGTCATGGGGCACAATCCCGGCCTCGCGCTGACCAACTACAAGGCGTGGACCAACGTCTTCAACGGCGGCGCCATCAGCCACCGGGCGAAGGAAGTCATCCGCGTCCTGCTGTCGCGCATCGCCCACTGCAGTTATTGAGGCAACGTCCGTTCTGCTTCGGCGAAGCAGCAGGGACTTGACGAGAAACTGCTCAACGAGGGCATCGAGCAGTACGAGACCAGCGCGGCGTTCTCCGAGAAGGAGAAGGCGCTGTTCAAGTACGTCGAGCTGACGACCAACAACCACGGCCGCATCTCCGACGCGGACTGGGAGCGCATCAAGAAGCACGTGCCGGCGGCGGAACTGGTCGAGGTGGCGAACTTCATGCTGCTGCAGATCGGCTTCCACGTCTTCTTCGGCACGTTGAAGTTCTATCCGTTCTTCTCCCCGGACGGCCGCCTGGTCAGCCAGGAGGAGTCCGAGCGGCTCTACGGGCCGACGCCCATTCCCCTTGGCATGAAGGCGGCCGAGTGATGCCGAGACTCCAGCCCGTCAGGCTCGAGGACGTCGAGGACGCCGAGCTGCGCGACCTGATCCGTCAGGTCGACGCGGCCGGCGTGCCCGGCGGCACCTTCGCCCGCATCCTCGCCCTCGACCCGCGCAGCGCCGCCCCGACCCTGCGGGTGCTGCTCGAATCCTTCACCACCGGTGACATCGACATCCGCCTCAAGGAACTGCTGCGGCTGCAGAACGCGCAGCAGGTCGACGAGCCCTGCTCGCTCGCCGTGCGCTCGACGCTGGCGAAGAAGGCGGGGGTCACCGAGGCGATGATCGAGGCGGCGCTCGGCGATTACGAGGAGGCGGACTTCCCCGAGGCTTGGAAGGTCGCCATGCGCTTCACCGAGCAGATGTACCTCGACTCCACCAAGGTCGACCGCGCCATGTACGACGAGCTGCGCAAGCACTTCAGCGAGGCGCAGATCATGCAGATCGGGCCGTTCATCTCGTTCTGCCAGGGCGTGCACCTGTTCATGCGCACCTTCAACGCCACGGCGGCCGACGCGGCGTAGGCCGCTTTCGCTGCTCCGGCGCCGGCCCTCCTCACCCAGCCCTCTCCTCCCACGGGAGGAGAGGGTTTTTCCATGTGCGCCGGGAAACCCTCTCCGCCCTGTGGGGGAGGGGCTGACGAGCGCCGGCGAGCCGGGTGAGGTGGGCCAGCCCGCCGGCCGCCATCACGCATCGGGGACTCGCCTTTCACAGGCGCCATCACACATATTGGCGGCGGCGTCGGCGAGCCGGCGCGTGCCACCCCGAGCCCGGGTTTCGCCGTTCATGGACAAGATCGTCGTTCGCGGCGCGCGCGAGCACAATCTGCGCAATGTCGACGTCGAACTGCCGCGCGACAGCCTGGTGGTCATCACCGGCCTGTCGGGCTCCGGCAAGTCGTCGCTCGCCTTCGATACCATCTACGCCGAGGGCCAGCGGCGCTACGTCGAGAGCCTCTCGGCCTACGCCCGGCAGTTCCTCGAGCTGATGCAGAAGCCGGACGTCGACGCCATCGAGGGCCTGTCGCCGGCCATCTCCATCGAGCAGAAGACGACCAGCCGCAACCCGCGCTCGACCGTCGGCACGGTGACGGAGATCTACGACTACCTCCGCCTGCTCTACGCCCGCGTCGGCATCCCCTACTCGCCTGCCACCGGCTTGCCGATCGAGGCCCAGTCGGTCTCGCAGATGGTCGACCGCGTGATGGCGATGAAGGAGGGCACGCGCCTCTACCTGCTCGCTCCCATCGCGCGCGGCCGCAAGGGCGAGTACCGCAAGGAGCTGGCCGACCTCGCCAGGCGCGGTTTCCAGCGCGTCCGCATCGACGGCAAGCTTTCCGAGATCGCCGAGGCCCCCGCCCTCGACAAGAAGTTCAAGCACGACATCGAGGTGGTGGTGGACCGCGTCGTCGTGCGCGACGGGCTGCAGACCCGCCTCGCCGACAGCTTCGAGACGGCCCTCGCGCTGGCCGACGGTCTCGCCATCGCCATGGACGCCGACAGCGAGGAGCAGACGATCTTCTCGGCCAAGTTCGCCTGCCCGGTTTCCGGCTTCACCATCGAGGAGATCGAGCCGCGGCTGTTCTCCTTCAACAATCCGTTCGGCGCCTGCCCGGCCTGCGACGGCCTCGGCGTCGAGACCGCCATCGACCCCGACCTGGTGGTGCCCGACCCGCACAAGTCGCTGCGCGAGGGCGCCATCGCGCCATGGGCCAACACCACCAGCCCCTATTACGCGCAGACGCTCGACTCGCTGTGCCGCCACTTCAAGTGCTCGACCACGACGCCATGGCGCGAGCTGCCGCAGAAGGTGCGCGACGTCATCCTCTGGGGCTCCGGCGACGACCCCATCAAGATGCACTATGACGACGGCCTGCGTGGCTACGACACGACCAAGCCGTTCGAGGGCGTCATCGCCAACATGGAGCGGCGCTGGCGCGAGACGGAGTCGAGCTGGGTGCGCGAGGAACTGGCGCGCTTCCAGGTCGAGACGCCGTGCGAGGCGTGCAAGGGTGCCCGCCTCAAGCCCGAGGCGCTGGCCGTCAAGATCGGCATGAAGACCATCTCCGAGACGACGGCGATGGACATCGCCGCCGCGCGCGCCTGGTTCAGCGCCCTGCCGGAGCGCCTGAACGACAAGCAGAACGAGATCGCCCGCCGCATCCTGCGCGAGATCAACGACCGCCTCGGCTTCCTCGACGACGTCGGCCTCGAATACCTCACGCTCGACCGCGCCGCCGGCACTCTGTCGGGCGGCGAGAGCCAGCGCATCCGCCTCGCCTCGCAGATCGGCTCCGGCCTCACCGGCGTGCTCTACGTGCTCGACGAGCCCTCCATCGGCCTGCACCAGCGCGACAACGCCCGCCTGCTCGACACGCTGCGCCGCCTGCGCGACCTCGGCAACACGGTCATCGTCGTCGAGCACGACGAGGACGCCATCCGCACCGCCGACTACCTCGTCGACATGGGGCCGGGTGCCGGCATCCACGGCGGCCACGTCGTCGCCGCCGGCACGCCGGCGAAGGTGATGACCCAGGTCGACACCAGCCTCACCGCGCGCTACCTCACGGGTATCGAGCAGATTCCGGTGCCGGCGCGCCGCCGCAAGGGCAACGGCGCCGCCCTCGTCGTGCGCGGCGCGAAGGCCAACAACCTGCGCGGCGTCGATGTCGAGATTCCGCTCGGCGCCTTCGTCTGCGTCACCGGCGTTTCCGGCTCGGGCAAGTCGACGCTGGTCATCGACACGCTGTTCGCGGCGGCAGCGCGCCAGCTCAACGGCGCCCGCGCCCAGCCCGGCGAGCACACGGCGATCGAGGGCCTCGGCCATCTCGACAAGGTCATCGACATCGACCAGTCGCCGATCGGCCGCACGCCGCGCTCGAACCCGGCCACCTACACCGGTGCCTTCGCCCCCATCCGCGACTGGTTCACCGGCCTGCCCGAGGCCAAGGCGCGCGGCTACAAGCCCGGCCGCTTCTCCTTCAACGTCAAGGGCGGCCGCTGCGAGGCGTGCCAGGGCGACGGCGTCATCAAGATCGAGATGCACTTCCTGCCCGACGTCTACGTCCAGTGCGACGTCTGCAAGGGCAGCCGCTACAACCGCGAGACCCTCGAAGTCACCTTCCGCGACAAATCCATCGCCCAGGTGCTCGACATGACGGTCGAGGAAGGCGCCGAGTTCTTCAAGGCCGTGCCGTCGATCCGCGAGAAGCTGGTGACGCTCGACGCCGTCGGCCTCGGCTACATCAAGATCGGCCAGCCGGCGACGACGCTGTCGGGCGGCGAGGCGCAGCGCGTCAAGCTGGCCAAGGAGCTGTCGCGCCGCGCCACCGGCCGCACCCTCTACATCCTCGACGAGCCGACCACCGGCCTGCACTTCCACGACGTGAAGAAGCTGCTGGAGGTGCTGCACCGGCTGGTCGAGGCCGGCAACACCGTTGTCGTCATCGAGCACAACATCGAGGTCATCAAGACCGCCGACTGGGTCGTCGACCTCGGCCCCGAGGGCGGCCACAAGGGCGGCCGCATCGTCGCCACCGGCACGCCCGAGGACATCGCCCGGGCTGCCGGCAGCCACACCGGCCACTTCCTCGCCCCCTACCTCAAGGCGAAGCGCCCGGCGGCGGCGGTAACGCCTGGCGCGAAGGGCAACGGCAAGCCGGCGGCAGGCGCCGCACCGGCCGGCAAGGCGGCCGCCCCGGCGCCGAAGCCCGCCACGTCACGCAAGAAGGCCGCCCCGGCCCCCGCCCCCAAGGCCGCCGCCGCCAAGCGCGCCCCGGCGACGCGGAAGCGGCGTTAGCCCTCCCCCTTTGCGGGGGAGAGTTAGGTGGGAGTGACGCAGACCGCCGGACTTCGCCCCGCCATCAGTCCCGAGCGCGCCCGTCTCCAAGCCGCACATCCTGAGGACGCACCTTGCTGCGCGCCTCCTCCTCTGCCTGTCGAAGGATCAGGGCTTTCGGAGACAAACAGTAGCCCTACCAAAGCACGGCTAGGCTCTTGCCGGCCCGGATGAAGCTTCTGGTTGCCGCACCACGGTCCGTACTTCATTCTGAGTGGAACCGGGGGGCGAAATGGCGACAGCAAAGCGGGGCTGTGGCGGGGTGCTTCTGCGCGCGATCGTGCTGATTGCGCTGGGCTCGCTTGCCGCGGGTTGCGCGAGCCGCGACGGCATCGTCGCCAATACGACCGAGACCCACGGCAAGGGCGCCATCGTGGCGGCGATCGTCTATGAAACGGACCAGGAAATCAGTTGGGGTGGCGCGAACTTAAGAAGATCCTACCAGATCACGTTGGATATAATTAGAAACGATGACAGAGAGGACGATAAAAAGCGCGAACGCGACCACCATTCTGTCTTGCGATCGACGATCGAAGGCAAAAATCTGACTGTCTGGATAGTTTCGGAGACGCTTCCCAATCTGTTCTACTTTCCGTCAATCACGGAACGTGCATTTGCAACAAAGGAAGACGACTGGGTCGTTCGCAAGACGGTATTTCCGGATGTGAAAGTCGACACTCAGGGCGTCCGGCCGGAAACCGTGTTCGGCGACCGGACGCCCCGGTTCGAGGTGGCGACCGGCGAGGTCGTCTACATCGGGACTTTCGTCGTCAGGATTCAATCCGGCTGGCGCGGGATAATGGGAACCAATATTCCTGGTGCATTCCAAACAATTACCGAAGCTGAGAAAAGCTACAGGTATGACCCGAACGCCGCCGAGGCGATGATCCGGGATTCCTACCTCAAGAAACTGCCCATCCGGAACGTGAACGTGTTCGACGGCCTGCCACGCTCGCTCGAAAAGCTCGGCATCCCATGGTCGCAGCGCAGTGTCGGCGGGCAGAGCACGATGCTGCCACCCCTCGTCATCCTCGCCCGCGCGTTCGACACCGAAGATTGAGAAGAGCGTCCGGGAACGATCCTGCAAGCGCGCGAAAATTCGCCTACGGTTTGACGTTCGACAACATGGAGCTGGGGGGCACATGGGAAAGCCGCGCATATGGACGCTGGCCGGCATCGCCAGGTGGATTGTTCTCGGCTCGTGCAGCCTTGTCGCCGCGTGTGCAACGCCGCAGGATGTTCTGGTCGAGACGGAGGGCAAGGCGGCTGTGATTGTCGGACTTGTCTATGACAGTGATCATCGGCAAAATTGGCTTAATGATTCTATTCGTGAATCATATGGCGTGACAGTGAATGTTCTATCTTTGGATAATCTGCAGAAAAAACCGGAAATACCTAGGTATTCACAAGAGACTAATCTGAGTTTATCTCATCGCGATACTGATTTAGTCATTTGGGTTGCTCATTTGGTCGAGCCAGGCACGCTCTACCTCGCGTCTATTGATGAGATAGCGTTAATCCGTACAGCTCTAATCGGTTTTCCAAGAAGGGATACAAACGAGAGATCATTCTCGGAACGGATTGTAAAAAATGGGGGAGAAATAAAGAGCGTCGTTGTTGGTGAAAACACGCCACGGTTTGATACGATGCCCGGCGAAGTTCTGTATATAGGGACTTTTCGTTCGAAAATCTCTTCTGATTTGTTCGGCCCTTTTTTTGCTTGGGAGAATGTTACCGATACAATGTTGTCCTACGAATTCCAGCCGGAGCGGGCGAAGGAAATCGTTGCGGCCTCCCGGTTTGCACGGCTGCCGATGAAATCTGTCGACTTGTTTGCAACTCGTCCCAAGGCGCGCGAAATCCTGTCCGCGCCCTGGGCGAAGCGATAAGGCTCCCGCCGGTTGTCCCCCTTGCCCCCGCCCCGCCTTTCGCGCACCATCCCCGGCGGGATGCAGGCTGCGAATCGCCGGGGGGCGGGTTGGCCGTTTCCCGCGCTGTGGCGGCGAGAGCGTGGCTGGAATGGCATCCGGCGTGAACGATTCATCGAGCATTGACCGCGCCCGACTTTCGCTGAGGGGCGCCCTGGCGGGCCTTCTCGCCGGGGCCGCGATCTTCGCGATGACCGGCTGCGGCTTCATTCCGGTCGACCCGATCCGCGACACCGCCCATGTGCCGACGCGTCCGGAGACGCGAATTCCTTCCGCCACGCCAACCGAGCCGGTGGAACTCGCCTCCCTGCCGCAGATCCGCAAGGGCGAGAAGCGGCTGGAGTGCGTCACCTACGCCCGCCAGGTCACCGGCATGGACATCCGCGGCGACGCCTGGCGCTGGTGGGACAATTCCAAGGGCCGCTACCAGCGCGGCGCGACGCCGGAGGCCGGCGGCGTGCTGGTGTTCCGCCGCATCAACGGCTCGCCCGGCCATGTCGCCGTGGTCAGCGAGGTGGTCAGCGACCGCGTCGTCATCGCCAGCCACGCCAACTGGCTGAACGACGGCCGCATCCACGAGAACACGCCGATCCAGGACGTTTCCGAGAAGGGCGACTGGTCGGCCGTGCGCGTCTGGTACACGCCCGGCCAGCAATGGGGCCGCAGCACCTACCGCACCTACGGCTTCGTCTATTCCCGCCAGCCGCTGACCGCGAGCGTGCCCCCGGCGGGCACCTGACGGCCCCGCGTCACTGGCCCGCCAGTGGCAGGGCGACGAAACGCTGGTCGCCCTGGAACGACACCAGCAGCAGCACGCTGCGGCGTCCCTTCGCGACGGCGTCGGCGACCTGTCCGTGCAGCGCCGCGATCGTCGGCACTTCCTGCTGCTGTACTTCGACGATCACGTCGCCCGGCTTCATGCCCTTCGTGTCGGCGGCACTGCCGGGCTCGACGGCGGTGACCAGGACGCCCGTCGTCCCGGCGGGCACGCCGTGCAGCCGGCGGCTTTCGGCGTCGAGTTCGGCGACCGTCGTGCCGATGGCGTTCCTGACGGCCTGCCCTTGCCCCAGGACCTGCTGGAAGAATTCGGCGAAGGGCGACCCGGGCGGTAACTGCGGCGACGGCGCCGCGGCCGGGTCGCCCGCCTGACCGACGATGAGTCTGCGGACCTCCACGCGGCGGTCGCGCCAGATCGTGACCTCCGCCACGCTGCCCGGAGGCTGGTTCGCGATCAGCCCGAGCAGATGGTCGGCGTTGTCGGCCGGCGTCGTGGCGAAGGACAGGACCACGTCGCCGGCGGCGATGCCCGCGGCGGCGGCCGGACCGTTCTCGCGCACGCTGGCGATGAGGGCGCCGCGGGCCTCGGGCATTCCGAGCGATTGCGCCAGTTCGCTGGTGACGCCCTGCACCACGATGCCGATCCAGCCTCGCGCGGCTGCCGTCGGCGGCATGGCGGGAAGCGGTACTGGCGCGGGGGGCGTCTGCGCGCCCGGCGCGGATGGAGATGGCGCGGGCGTGGCCGCCGCCGCGTCGTTGAGGATCAGTGTCCCGGCGAGACGTCCCTCCTCCCAGGTTTCCTGCCGCTCGCCGGTCGCCTGCCGGACGGCGTGATGCACGCGATCGAGAATCTGGTGGTGCGTCAGCCCCGGCTCGGCCAGCGCGGCCAGCCACGCCGCCGTGTAGGGGCTGTTGCGGCCCTTGCCGTCCGCCGCCACCGTGCCCGGCCGGGCCGCGTAGGAAACGAGCGTGCCCGAGGCCGCCGCCTCGAGCCGGGCGAGCCCGCGCGTGCCGCTGCGGAAGCTCTTCGCGAACGGGTTGTCGCGGCAGGCATCGAGCAGCATCAGCGTCGTCCGCGCCCCGGCCTCGGCGACATTACGCAAAATCCAGTCGAGGCCGACGCCGACGGCCTCCACTTCGGCCTCGTCGCGCGGTTCGGCATCGACGGGAATCAGCCAGTTCTGGCCGCCCACCTGCATGCCGTGGCCGGCATAGAACACGACCACCTCGTCGCCGGCCGCGAGCCCGCGCCGGAAGGCGAGGACGGCGGCCACCATCTGGCTGCGCGTCGCGTCGGTCGCCGTCGTCACCGCGAAGCGCAGGGCGGCGAGGCGTGCCGCCATGTCGGCGGCGTCGTTGGCAGGGTTGACGAGGCGCTGCGCCTTGTAGGCGCCGTTGCCGATGACCAGCGCCTTGCGCGCCGCTTCGGCGCCGACTGGCAGGACGAGCAGCAGAATGGCGGCGAGCGCCATCGTTCCGATCCGCATGGCCGCCTCCCCGACCGCCGCGTTGCGCCGACGATCCTTCCGGTTCCGCCGGCGCCCGTCAACGATGCGCCGCCGTGCGGACGCGCGCTGTGAGGCGGTTCACACCCGCAACGGGCCGTCGCAAGTCGGCATTGGGGTCGGTTTACGCTTCGCTGTCGTCCCGGGCGGAGCGCGCAGCGCGAAGACCCGGGACCCATGAACACCGGACGACAGGGACCGGCCACGGATCTTGTGCATGGGTCCCGGCGCGCGGCCCTCCGGGTCTTGGCCGGGACGACGAAGGAGGGATACGCGGGAGCCGCAGCTCGCGTCCTACCCCCACGGCAGGATCGGCGCCCGTCCCAGCACGCGGTTCTGCGCCACGGCGTCGAGCGCCTTCTGGCCCTCGGCGAGCGTGTAGGTGCCCGAGACGACCGGCTTCACCCTGCCCTGCCCCAGCCAGTCGGCGGCCTCGGCCAGCTCGGCGCGGTTGACGTGGCGCGAGCCGGTGACGGTGAACTCCTGCATGACGAAGCCGACCGGGTCGGGCGCGAAGGCGTTGCCGGGCTGGGCGCCGACGAAGACCAGGATGCCGCCGGTGGCGAGCGAGGCGTAGCTCTTCGCCATCGTCGCCTCCATGGCGACGAACTCCATCACTGCCTCGGCGCCCTTGCCGCCGGTGAAGTCGCGCACGGCTTTCGCGAAGTCGTCCTTCGCGCCGTTGACGACGAGATCGGCGCCGAGCGTCCTGGCCTCCGCCAGCCGCGCGTCGTCGATGTCCACCGCGATCACGCGGGCACCACAGTACTTGGCGATCTGCACGCCGTGGATGCCGATGCCGCCGCAGGCGCCAACAATGACCACGTCGTCGCCCGCCTTCACCCCGGCCCGGCCCTTGATCGCGCGCAGCGGCGTGGCGATGGCGTTGGGAATGGTCGCGGCTTCGACCCAGCCGACATTGTCGGGGATGCGGACAAGGTTGCGCGCCGGCACCGCTGCGTACTCGGCGCAGCCGCCATCGCTCTGCACCCCGACGTAACCTTTTAGATTACGGCACAGGGTCTCGCGGCCGGCGATGCAATAGCGGCAGCTGCCGCAGGTGAGATAGGTGTAGACGGTGACGCGGTCGCCCGCCTTCCAGCCGCTCACGCCGCTGCCCAGCGCGACGATTTCGCCGGCGATCTCGTGGCCGGGAATCAACGGCAACTTGGCGCCGGGAATGCGCCCGCTGCTGATCGTCACGTCGAGCTGGTCGGGCGCGTTGGCGTGGACCTTCAGCACCACCTCGCCCGGGCCGGGCGTCGGGTCGGGCACGGTTTCGAGCGCCAGCCTGCCGCCGATCTCGCGCAGCACGAGGGCTTTCATGGCGATCCTCCATCTCCGATTTCCTCTCCCACAGGGAGAGGGCTTTCCGCGTTGGCGAGCGCCAGCGAGCTTACGCGGAAAGGGTGAGGGGTTACGCTCGTCGAGGACTATCGCCGGCCGCGTAACCCCTCACCCTCGTCGTCTAGGTTCGCTTCGCTCGCCAAGCCGACGAGCCCTCTCCCTTCTGGAGAGGGGTATGACGTTACATCCGCTCCGGCGGCACGCGGCCGATGATCTGGGCCGCCTTCATCAGGTGCAGCTTGTTCATGCCGTCGGTGTGGAAGTAGGCCGAGGCGTCGCGGAAGATGCGCTCCATCGGGTAGTGCTTCATGAAGCCGTGGCCGCCCATGATCTCCAGGCCGAGCTTCGCGCAGGTGAAGGCCGACTCCGCGGCGAACACCTTGCACAGCATCGAGAAGTGCGGCTGGAACGGCTCCTCGTCGGCGCGCAGCGCGGCGCGCCAGATGAAGTTGCGCGTCGCCTCGACCAGCATCGCCTGCTCGCCGATCATCTGCTGCACCGACTGGTGGCGGATGATGGGCTTGCCGCCCTGCACCCGCTTCTTGGCCCAGTCGAGCGACAGTTCGTGGGCGTGCCGTGCGAGGCCGAGCGTCATTGCCGCCGTCTCGACATGGCTGCCCTTGGCGAGGTGGGCGATGTACTTGACGCCGGTGCCGACCGGTGAGACGCGGTCGCGGTCGGGGATGCGGCAGTTCTCGAAGATCAGCGGGCAGTTGACCTCGGTACGCTTTCCGAGCTTGTCGCGGTACGGCCCGAAGCGGAAGCCGGGATGGCCCTTCTCGACGACGAAGCAGGTCACGCCCTTGTCGATGCCGACCGTGTTGTCGGTGCGGGCGAGGATGAAATAGATCTTCGCCATGCCGGCGTTGGAAATGAAGTCCTTCGTGCCGTTGAGAACCCAGTCGTCACCGTCGCGTTCCGCCTTGAGTTGCAGGCCGATGCCGGGTCCGTAGGCGAGGCCGAAGGTGTCCGAGCCGTGCTCGGGCTCGGTGATGCCGATGGCGATGAGGCAATCCGGGTCGTCGGTGAACTTGGGCAGCCAGCGGTTACGCTGCTCGTCGCTCATCGTGTCGGTGATGATGTAGTTGAGCCGCAGGCACTGGTCGAACACCCCGGCGATGCCGGCGTCGACGGCGCCGAATTCCTCCATCATCAGGCACAGGCTGAGGATGTCGGCTTCCTCGCCGCCGTACTTCTTCGGCATCGACAGGGTGCGGAAGCCGAGCGCGCTGCCCTTGCGGACGAGGTCCCAGCTGAAGCCCTTCGACGGTTCGGGCTCGAGGTCCGCCGCCGTGACCCACGGCGCCACCTCCTCCTGGGCGAACTTGCGCGCGCGGAGCTGCAGCTCTTTCTGCTTCTCGCTCAGTTCGAAACTGACCATGACCGGTTTCCCCCTCCGTCGGCCCACTCTCGCGGCGGCCATTCACCGGCAGATTAGTGATCGTATGATCGCCGAATTCAAGCCGGTCGCATCCGCCTTGTCGCCCGGTGAAAAAAGGCCCGGGCGATGCCGGGCCTTTTCGCATGGGGAACACGTGGCAGCGACGCCACATCGCATGGCGTCAACGCCGCTTCGCAGCCGTCGTCTTGCGGGCCGGGATCACCGGCAGCAGCAGGTGCGACGGCCGGCTCGGACCCGTATGGATCGTCACCTTGCCGCCGAACACCGACTTCGGCCGGTCCTTCTCGTCGGTATGGACGAACAGGCCGCAGCCGTTGAACGGCGGGTAGCCGGGCAGCGCCACGATCGGCGGCGCCTGGTGGTACGCGTAGTCCTTGCCGCGCACCGACAGGGCCAGCCGGTAACCTGCGGGAATCACGATGCAGGTCGGCCAGATCTCGACGTCGAGCTCATAGACCCGACCCGGCGTCAGCGGCTGCTTCTCGTCGTGGGTGTGCCAGGGCTGCCATGGCTTCGACAGCTTCTTGTCGAGCTTGCGGTGCGAGGCGCGCAGCCAGCCCTGGGCGATCGGCGTGTGCGGGTCGATCGTGCCCTTGAAGACGATCTCCTTCATATCCGGCGAGAACAGCCGGACGACGAGGAACAGGTCGGCGTCCTTCGTCTCCGAGGAGACCCACAGCTTGGCGGCGAGCGGTCCGGTGACCTCGACGTCCTTGTCGGCCGGCGGCAGGAAGAAGGTCACGCCGTCGCCCATGCCGTCGTAGGTCACCTTGCCGCCCTTGGCGGGAGCATCGGCCTCCAGCGTCATGTGCGCCGGGTCGAGGTAGGCCTTGGTCCACTTGGTGCGCTTGATCGGCCACTCGTTCTCGGCCCGGTCGACGAACTTCTCGCCGACATGGCGGATGCGCAGCATCACCGGCGGCTTCTTGTCCCAGCCATTCTTCTCGCCCTTGAGAAAATGGCCGAAGAACTGCTTCTGCAGCTTCATGCCGTAGGGCGTGTAGAACTCGGTCCAGTGCTCGAGGCCATGGCCTTCCAGCCATTTCTGCTTCGAGGCGGCGTGCAGGAAGCCCATGTAGTTGCCGCGCGGATGCAGCCCCTGCCCGCCCCAGCTCGCCGCCGACAGGAACGGTACCTTCACGTTCTTCCAGTTGGCCGAGCGCGAATGGTGGAACGGCCCGTCGAGCGGATGACGCTTGATCTGCTCGCCGAAGTCGGTGCGGTTCTTCGCCAGCTCCGCCGGCGACAGCGTCTCCGGGCCGCCGACCAGCTCGCCGTTGGCGCGGCTCTTGGGCCCGTTCGTGCCGAGGCCGTGCTGCACCGACTTGACCTGGTTGTCGTACCAGATGCCGAGCCACGGCGTGAGGATGCCGCCGTGATACGTCATGTCGCGATAGAAGTCCGAGGCGCCTTCCCAGATGCACATGGCGGCGAGATGCTTCGGTTGCAGCCCCGCGACGTGCCACTGGTTGATGGCATAGTAGGAAATGCCGGCGAGGCCGACCTTGCCGTTCGACCAGGGCTGCGTGCCGGCCCAGTCGATGCAGGCCGCGTAGTCCTGCGCCTCGCGGAAGGTGAAGCAGTCGATGACGCCGGGCGAGCGGCCGGCGCCGCGCGAGTCGACGCGGATCAGGATCCAGCCCTCGGGCACCCACTGCTCGGGATCGTGGACTTCCCAGCTCTGGTGGATGTTGGTCGAGCCGGCGACGGCGTCCGGGTGCTCGGCCGAGAACTTGTTCCACACCGCCGCGTAGCCGTCCTGCCAGGCGAGGTCCTTGGCATACGGGCCGTGGGTCATGATGACCGGGTACTTGCCGTTGTCGTTGGGCCGGTAGACGTTGGCGCGCAGCACCAGCCCGTCGTCCATCGTGATCGGCACGTCCCAGTCGATGCGGAAGCCGTGGCGCACCTCGGTGCGCATGATGGGATCGGCCTTCCCCCTGACGACGTTCATGCTGCCCTCCCTGCCGGCGCGCCTTCTGCGGTCGCGCCTCACAGGTCGCAGCTTAAACCCCGCCCACGTCGCATGCATCTGTCGTGAGCGGGTGATCCCACAGAATGAACGGCGGCGGAGTCGATACTCCGCCGCCGCCCGACGTTAATCCTTATTCCTTGTCCCAGTTGCGGAAGACCGGCTGCTTGGCGGCGCGCATCTGGTCCATGTAGGCCGTCAGCATCTTGCGGGCGGGATAGCCCTTCTTCTCCGCGTCCTCGGCCCATTGCAGGGCGAGCGGCGGCAGGCTCTTCGCCCACTGGCGCATCTCGTCCTTGGTCAGCTCGGCGACGGTGGTCTTGTAGTCCTTGACGCAGCGCTCCCGGCCCGTCTTGGCGCCATTGAGCACCAGTTCGATGTTGCGGGCGTTGTAGGCCGGCGCGTTGTCCTGCAGGGCCTGTTTCACTTCAGCCGGCAGTTTCTTCCAGACGTCGCCGTTGACCGTCAGGTTGACGACGGAATTGGCACCGAAGCCCACCACGAGGACGTGCGGTGCCGGCTCGCACAGCTTGAAAGAGCCGCCGGCCTGCCACCACGACATGTTGACCTGGTAGATGCCGGTCTGCAGGGAGTTGTAGCCGTCGGCGAGGTTTGTCTGGACGCCGGCGGCGCCGGTCGGCGTGATCCACGGAATGTTGGCGCCCGCGGCTCCGACCTTCATGCCACGCAGATCGGCCAGGGTCTTGAGCGGCTTGGTCGAAAACAGGATGTAGTCGTCGACGTTCGACGTGACGATCAGGTTCACCTGATTGAGAGCGGCCCACACCGTGTTGTAGTCGTCGGCATAGTCGCGCTCCATCTTGCCGAGCACATTGGCGAGGAGGCCGACATCGTTCGTCGTGAACGGCGTGTGGTAGGGCATCGCGTAGAGCGGCACGCGGTCGAAGTGGAACACCGTGGGCACCGGCGAAATGTCGGCGACACCGCCCTGCACGGCCTCGATCTCGCCGCGCGGCTTCACGACCTGGCCTGAGTGGGCGTTGTTCCAGATGATCTTGTACTTGCCGGTCTTGGCAAGCTGGGCGTCGACCTTCGGTTCGAAGGTATCGACGACGGCGCCGGTCCAGGTGGCAGCCGGCGGGTAGCCCGACACCATGGTCAGGCGGATTTCCTCGGCGGCGCTGACCGGTGCGGCGGTCAAGGCCGCGGCGGCAGCGGCGCTGGCCGCGACCGCCAGTCGCGACCAACGGTTCGATGTCGTCATGGCATGTCTCTCCCGGGTAACGAAAGTTGCGTCCCGGGGTTGCCCCCCGGTGATCTTGCCATCGTGAAGGCGCGGCGCGCAGCGTGCAAAGGCTTTGCGACATGGGCAGTGAAATTGTTCCCTGCCCAATTGGGAATTTGCCCAACCCGGCAATGACCGTGTGGCGTGGGCGACAGTCTCGCCGGGCTTGCCCCGCCCGCGCCCGCCCGCTAGGTGAATGTCATGTCTCCGCCCCTTCCCGTTCACATCGTCGGCGGTGGCCTCGCCGGCAGCGAAGCGGCGTGGCAACTGGCACGCGCCGGCGTGCCGGTCATCTTGCACGAAATGCGGCCGGCGCGGACCACGCCAGCCCACGCGACCGACGGTCTGGCCGAACTCGTTTGCTCCAATTCGCTGCGCGGCGCCGACCCGCTGGCCAATGCCGTCGGCCTCCTGCACGAAGAGATGCGGCGGGCCGGCTCGCTTATCCTCGCGGCGGCCGATATGCACAAACTGCCGGCCGGCGGCGCGCTGGCTGTCGACCGCCAGGGATTCTCCGGGCACGTCACGGCCGCGCTCGTCGGCAACCCGCTTGTCACCATCGTCCGCGACGAGGTCGACGGTCTGCCGCCGGCCGACTGGGACAGCGTGATCGTCGCCACCGGGCCGTTGACCTCTCCGGCACTTGCCGAGGCGATCCGCGGACTGACCGGCGCCGATGCACTGGCGTTTTTCGATGCCATCGCGCCGATCGTCCACGTCGACAGCATCGACATGGACGTGGCGTGGAAGCAGTCGCGCTGGGACAAGGCCGGTCCGGGCGGCACCGGGGCGGACTACATCAACTGTCCCCTCGACAAGCCGCAGTACGATGCTTTTGTCGCCGCCCTCGTCGCCGCCGACACCGTGCCGTTCCACGACTGGGAGCGCGACACGCCGTACTTCGAGGGCTGTCTGCCGGTCGAGGTGATGGCGGCGCGCGGCGTCGAGACACTGCGCTTCGGACCGATGAAGCCGATCGGCCTCGACGATCCGCGTTCGGGCAGACGTCCGTGGGCCGTGGTCCAGCTTCGCCAGGACAACGCGCTTGGCACACTGTGGAACATGGTCGGCTTCCAGACCAAACTGCGTCACGGCGATCAGGTGCGCGTCTTCCGCACGATCCCCGGCCTGGGCAATGCGGAGTTCGCGCGGCTCGGCGGGTTGCACCGGAATACCTTCCTCGACAGTCCGCGCCTGCTCGATGGCGCCCTGAGGCTCAAGGCGATGCCGCGCCTTCGCTTCGCGGGGCAGATCACCGGCGTCGAGGGCTATGTCGAAAGCGCGGCGATGGGTCTCGTCGCCGGCCGTCTCGCGGCGGCGGAGCGGCTTGGCGGCTCCGTCCTGCCACCGCCGCCCACGACCGCGATGGGCGCTCTGGTTGCGCACGTCACGGGCGGTGCGGTTGGCGGAAGCTTCCAGCCGATGAACGTCAACTTCGGCCTGTTTCCGCCGCTTGCGCCGGGGGCGCTCGCCGGTATCCGGCGTGCCGAGCGCAAGGCCGCGAAGAAGCGCGCCGTTGCCGAAAGGGCGCTGTCCGATCTCGCCGCGTGGCTCGGCGCGCCCACCCTGGCCGCCGCGTGAGCTCCGTCGGCCGATGAGCGCGACGACGCAGGAAGATCCGCGTGTTTTCTGGGACGCCCGTTATGTCGGGGGAGACTACGTCTTCGGTCTCGAACCGAACCGCTGGCTGGCGGCGCATGAATATCTTCTGCGGCCGCGCATGCGCGCCTTTCTGCCCGGCGACGGCGAAGGTCGCAACGGCGTCTGGCTGGCCGAGCGTGGCCTCGTCGTCACGACGGTCGACGCTTCGCCCGTTGGCGTCGACAAGGCCCGGCGGCTGGCGGCGTCGCGAGGCGTGAGGCTGGACGCCCATGTCGCCGACCTGCGCGACTGGAAGTATCCGGCGGCGGCCTACGAGCTGGTCGTGCTGGCCTTCGTGCATGTCGAGGTCGGCGAGCGCGCCGGCCTGCACGCCGAGATCGCCGCGACCCTGCGGCCAGGCGGTCACCTGCTGCTGGAGGGCTTCACCCCGGCGCATCTCGGCCGCAAGGGCGGGCCGAAGACCGCCGACAGGATGTTTACCGCCGCGACCCTCGCCGACGATTTTTCCGGCCTCGACATCCTTCACCTGGAGGAATGCGAGGTCGAACTTCCGGCCGCCGAGCGCCATGGCGGCTTGGCGGCGGTCGTGCGGTTGCTGGCCCGCATGCCCTGACGCGGATCGGCCTGGACTTAGCGACCCGACAGCATCGCCCACCAGAGTCGCAGCGCCGTCGACGGCACGCGCGCCGGCATGTGCCAGGGATCGCCGCCCGCGCGCAACAGACGCCGGACATGCATGTCGGCGAGGGTCGCGAACAGCAAGGCGGGCCGGGCGGTGCGCGGCAGGTCGCGGCGGGCGGCGCGCGCCGCCGCCCCCTCTTCCCGGGCGAGCCCGACGATCTCCGCGACCAGTGGCGCGACGGCCGCCGCGGACCGGCCCGCGAGGACGTCATCCGTGCGAATGCCGAGGGCGGCGAGGCGGTCGGCCGGCAGGCCGACGCGGTTCTGCCGGGCGAGGTGCGGCAGCGCGCGGAGTTGCCCGACCAGCGCATATGCCGTCCCGGCGGCCGTCGTCGCCGCGTGCGTCCTGCTGTCCGGCGCGCCGATGGCGGCGGCGAGCAGCGCCGCGAAGGCACCGCCCGTGGCCGCGGCGTGGCTCCGGTAGGCGGCCATGTCGGGATACGGCACGTCGTCGAGGTCGCGCTCGCGGGCGTCGATCAGCGCCAGCAGGCCGGCGGCGGCGACAAGCCCCTCGCGCACGGGCGCCGTCAGCGCGGTCAGCACGGGATGCGCGCGCACGTCACCCTCGGCCAGCCCGGCGATGCCCTCGCGCCACCATTGCAGGCGGATGGCGCCGAGCATCGGTTCGCTCACCGTCTCGCGCGCCCGCGCCAGCTCGTTGTTGAAGGCGGCCAGGGCAAAGGCCAGCTCGCGCCGGGCGGCCGGCACGAACAGGCAGACGAGAAAGCGATCGCGGTCGTGCTGACGGACTTCGCGCGCGCACCACGATAGTCGTTCGCTGGTCATCACCGGTTCCGGTCAGGCCGGCGCCGCCGGCAGACCGTCGGCGAGTATCTCGCGCACGCGTTCGGCCGGCAGGCCGGCGGTGCCGGCGACGACGGCGGCCGGCGCATCGGCGACGGCGGCGAACTGTTCGTCGTAGAGCGTGAACAGGGTTTCGATGACCGCCCCCTCGACCGGCGGGATGAGGCCCGACAGCGCCGCGACGTCGGCCAGGGCGCGCGGCCGCCAGCGACGCGCCTCGCCGGCAATGGCGCCGATCGCCGGCTCGACCCGCCGCGCGTCGCCGGCGCGGATCGCGGCGCCGAAGCTGTCACGATCGAGGCCGAGCGGCGCCAGCACCTCCGCCGGCACGGTCAGAAGTTGCGGATGGCCCCGCGCATCCTCGGCGAGGTCGCGCAGGATATGGACGAGATAGCAGAAGATCGCCAGCGCGCGGGCGTAGTCGGTCGCCGGCGTGGCGGGGGAGTACCGCCCGGCAAAGTCGCGGTCGATATCGGTGGCCAGCAACGTCACGAAGATCGATGCCGGCGCGACGGCCGCGCCTTCGGCATAGGCGTGGAAGTCGCTCCAGCGCGGGAGCGGACGTTCGCGCAGGTCGGCCTCGAGGGCCCCGGCCAGGGCGTGGAACGGTGCCGGTCCGATCGCCCCCGCGGGTTCGCAGACCGCCTGCAGGGCGTTGAACAGTATCGCCTCGCCGGCATCAGGGGCACCAGGCGACGGCGAGTAGCGGCCCGTGGCGGCGGCCGTCGCATCGACCCGCCACTGCTCAAGGCGTGCCAGGGCCGACGGGAGCAGGCGGGCGCGCTCGTCGGGCGCTTGAGCCAGAAAGTCGTCGTCGACGAAATCGTCGATCACGCGCATGGCCGCGTAGCTGACGTGGAAGACGACCTGTTTTGGCCACGGCAGGGCGGCGGCGACACGCGCCATGTTGTTGGGCGTTTGCCTTGCCCGTGCCGCCCACGCGCCAGCCAGCGCCCGGACAGCGGGCTCCCGGATCTGCGCGATCCAGGTAGGGACGGCCGGATGGCCGGGCGTGGTCATTGCGGCGGTCGCTCAGTCGATCGCGATGAGGGCTGCGGCGACCCGCCGGTCCTCCGCGGCGAGGACATTCCAAGTCCTGCAGGCGGCACCGGTATCCATCGCCTCGACAGCGATACTGACTTCACGGCAGGCCGTAACAAGGGACGGCGGCGCCTGTACGGTGCCGCGCGGCCCGCAGCCGAGCAGCAGCAGGTCGACCGCACCGCTGGCGGCAAGCCGGGCCGCGAGCTTCGGGGCATCGATACCGTCCAGGTCGCGTGCGCTCCAGCGCTCCACGCGGTCGGTGAAGACGATCACCGAACCCTCGTGTACCTCGCCGGTGATGCGGAACCGGCCGCCGCCGTAGCCCTCGATCCAGCGCTTTGTGGCGGGCGCGGCGGAGGCCGACGCCATCTCAGCCTTCGCTTGCGGTCGCAGCCTCAGCCTCGTCGTCCGATGCGGCGACGCCGCGCGGCGGCGAGAAGATCAGCAGGATGGGCGAGGCCACCAGAACCGACGAGTAGGTGCCGATCAGGATGCCCCAGATGATGGCGATCGAGAAATCGCGGATGATCGGCCCGCCCAGCGCGACCAGCGCGAACAGTGCAAGCAGCGTGCTGAAACTGGTCATGAAGGTGCGCGACAGCGTCTGGTTGATCGCGCCGTTGAGCAGTTCCGGCATCGGCATGCGCTTGTAGCGGCGCAGGTTCTCGCGCACGCGGTCGAACACCACGACCGTGTCGTTGATCGAGTAGCCGGCCACCGTGAGGACCGCCGCGACCGTCGACAGGTTGAACTCGTGCTGGGTCAGCGCGAACAGGCCGATGATCGAGACCACATCGTGGGCCAGCGCGATGATGGCGGCGACGCCGAACTGCCATTCGAAGCGGAACCAGACATAGGCCATGATCGCGAGCAGCGACAGCACCACCGCCAGCGTTGCCGCCTCGATCAGTTCCCCGCCGACCTTCGGCCCGACGAACTCCGTGCGCCGGTATTCCGCGGCCGTCGCACCGAGCGCGTCCTTGGCCCGGCTGATGGCCGCGAGCTGTGCGGCTTCGTCGCCGTCCTGGCGCTGGATGCGGATCAGCACCACGTCCGGCGCCCCGAACTCCTGGATCTGGACTTCGCCGAGGCCGAGGCCGCCGAGCGTCTCGCGCAATTCGGACACGTCCGCGACGGCGGCCGTCTTCACCTCGATCAGGATGCCGCCGCGAAAATCGATGCCGAAATTCAGGCCGTTGACGGCGAACAGGATCACCGAGGCAAGCGTCAGCACCGCCGAGAAGACATAGGCGTAGACGCGCCGGCCGATGAAATCGATCCGCGTGTTCGGCGGAATGAACTGGATGGGCCGCAGGGCCACGATGCGTCTCCGCCTCAGATCGGGATGGCCTGCGGCCGGCGGCGGCGCAGCCACCAGACCACAAGTACGCGTGTCACCATGATCGCGGTGAACATCGACGACATGACGCCGATCGACAGCGTCACGGCGAAGCCGCGGATCGGCCCGGTGCCGAACTGGAACAGCAGCAGGGCGGCAATCAGTGTCGTCAGGTTCGAGTCGATGATCGTCGTCATCGCCCGCCGGTAGCCGGCGTCGATGGCCGATATCGGCGTGCGTCCGGCGCGTATCTCCTCGCGGATGCGCTCGAAGATCAGGACATTGGCGTCGACCGCCATGCCCATGGTGAGGACGATGCCGGCGATGCCCGGCAGCGTCAGCGTCGCCTGCAGCGCCGACAGGATCGCCATCAGCAGGAACAGGTTGAAGACCAGCGCCACGCTGGCCATCAACCCGAACAGCCCGTACGCGATGATCATGATGGCGACGACGAGGAAGAAGCCGGCGATCGCGGCGACCTTGCCCGCCTCGATCGAGTCGCGGCCGAGGCCCGGGCCGATCGTGCGTTCTTCGAGAATGTTGATGTCGGCCGGCAGTGCGCCCGCTCGCAGCACCAGCGCGAGGTCGTTGACCTCCTGAACCGTGAAGTTGCCGGTGATGATGCCGCTGCCGCCAAGGATCGGCGACTGGATGGTCGGTGCGCTGACGACCTTGTTGTCGAGCACGATGGCCAGACGCTCGTGGACGTGCTGGCTGGTGACGTCGCCGAAGCGGCGGGCCCCGACGGCGTCGAAGCGGAAGGATACGACCGGCCGGCCGTCCTGGAACGACGGCTGGGCATCGACGAGCTGGTCGCCGGCGACGACGACCTCGCGGCGCACGACGAAGGGCGTCTCCGGCCGCGTCGCGGAGGCCGGTTCGATCAGCAGCATGGAGCCGGCCGGCACCCGTCCCGCCATCGCGTCGGACAGGCTCGCGCCTTCGTCGACGAGGTGGAACGTCAGCTTGGCGGTCCGGCTGAGGATCTGCTTGAGATGCTCGGGATTGTCGATGCCGGGTACTTCGACAAGGATACGGTCGTCGCCCTGGCGCTGGATCGAGGGTTCGGTCGTGCCGAGTTCGTCGACACGCCGCCGGACGATCTCGATCGACTGCTCGACGACCGTCGCGATACGCCGCTGGCGCGCGTCCTCTGTCAGTTCCAGCCGGATCTGCCGGTCGCCGACACTGGCCACGCGGAGGTCGCTGTCGATCGCGCCGACACGCTCGACCGCCTCGGCCCGGTCAGCCGCCTCGAGCAGCGTGAACACCACGGCATTGTCGGTGACGCCGAGGCCGGTGTAGCCGATGCGCTCGCCGCCACGCCGGCGAAGCTGCTGGCGTACCTCCGCCTCGACGCTCTGCAGGTGCTGGCGCACCGCCGCGGCGGCTTCCACCTCCAGCAGCAGCGACGCGCCGCCTTGCAGGTCGAGGCCCAGCGAGACCTGGCGATGCGGCAGGAAGCCGGGCAGGTCCTCGAAGGTCGACTTGGCGAACAGGTTCGGCAGCGCATAGACGACCGCCAGCAGGCAGACGACCAGCGTCGTCACCACCGACCAGCGCGACAGATTGACCATGGGAGCGCCCCTTCGCGGGCGTTACTTCCTGCCGAACAGCGAGCCGAGCAGCCCGGCCGGCTTCTGCGCCGCGCCGTCGCCGCCCCCGGCCACGGTCGTCACGCCGCCGGCGGGCTGGTTCTTGGTCAGCACCTCGGCGATCATGCCGCGCGCCACCAGCACCTTGACGCCTTCCGCGATCTCGACCGTCAGCTCGGTGTCGTTATTGACCTTCGAAATGGTGCCGATGATGCCGCCGTTGGTGACGATGCGGTCACCGCGGCGCACCCGGCCCAGCATCTCGCGATGATCCTTCGCCTTCTTCTGCTGCGGACGGATGAGCAGGAAGTAGAACACGACGAAGATGAGGACGAGCGGCAGAAAGGCCGTCAGCATGTCGCCGCCGCCACCGCCGGCGCCCTGCGCGTATGCCGGGGAAATCCACATGCCGTTCTCCTGCCCGTACGGGGTTCGTTCGCGAGAGGGCGGATCATAGTCACGTGCGACGGAATTGCAACGCGCCGCCCCACCGCGCGGACGCGGCGCGTTGACCCGCCCCGGGGGGCGCCGCTAGGGTCCGCCGCCTTTCACAGTCCAGCCTTCCCCGGCCCGCGATGACCGACCTGCCCGCCGCCCTCCTTGCCCGCATCGCCGAGGCGCTCGAGCGTCTGGCGCCGCCCGTGGAGGCCCAGCGTGACCTGGCCGTGGCCGATGCTTTCGTCTGGCACGCCGGCGCCAGCGAGCGCGACGGCTGGCTGGAAGCGGTGCCGAACGTCAGCCGCGTGCCGCTGGCGCTGCTCAAGGGCATCGATCACCAGGCCGACCAGTTGCTCGACAACACCCGCCGTTTCGCCGCCGGCCTGCCGGCCAACAACGCCCTGCTGTGGGGCGCGCGCGGGACCGGCAAGTCGAGCCTGATCAAGGCCGTTCACGCCAGCATCAACGCCGAGGCGCCGGGGACGCTGGTGCTGGTGGAAATCCATCGCGAGGACATTCCGAGCCTGCCGCCGCTGCTGACCATCCTGCGGGCAAGCGCGCGGCGCACCATCGTGTTCTGCGACGATCTGTCCTTCGATGCCGCCGATACTTCCTACAAGTCGCTGAAGGCGGTGCTGGAAGGCGGCATCGAGGGGCGGCCGGACAATGTCGTGTTCTACGCCACCTCCAATCGCCGTCATCTGCTGCCGCGCGACATGATCGAGAACGAGCGCGCGACGGCCATCAACCCCGGCGAAGCGGTCGAGGAAAAGGTCTCGCTTTCGGATCGCTTCGGCCTCTGGCTGGGCTTCCACAACACCGACCAGGACACTTATCTCCGCATGGTCGAGGCCTATGTCGACCACTGGAAGCTGCCGATCGACCGCGACACGCTGCACGCGAAGGCGCGCGAGTGGTCGGTCACGCGCGGCGCCCGTTCCGGCCGCGTCGCCTGGCAGTTTGTGCAGGATCTCGCCGGCAGCCTGGGCAAGAGGCTGGACTAGCAGCCGCTTATCCTGGCAGGACCGTCAGCGGGTCGATCGCCTGCCCGGCGCGACGGACCTCGAAATGCAGTTGCGGGCCGTCGACATTGCCGCTGCGGCCGACGCGCGCGACGACCTGGCCGCGCTGGACATTGTCCCCGCGCTTGACCAGCAGCGTGTCGGCATGGGCGTAGGCGGTGATCACGCCATCTTCGTGTTTGATCAGAACAAGATTACCGAAGCCCTTGATTTCATTTCCTGCATAGGCGACCACGCCGGACTGCGCCGCACGGATGGGCGCGCCCATCGGCGCGGCGATATTGATGCCGTCGTTCTGCAGCCCGTCGCCGAGGGGGCCGAACGCCGCGACGACGCGGCCCTCGGCCGGCCAGACGAACGGACCGGTCGCGGCCGGGAGCGGCTGCGTGCCTTTCAACGGCATCGGCACCGGTTCTTCCGCCGCCGTTACGCTGACCGGGCGGGGTTTCACCCGCGGATGGGCAGCGCCGAGGTCGTCGGCCGCCCCGCCGGGCGCTCCTTCCGGTCCGGGAGCAGCCGTCGCCGTCTGCATGTCGGGCTGCGGCTGGGACACCGACGGACGTACGCTGGGGCCGACCGACGGCAGTTCGAGGCGTTGACCGGGATGAATCACGTAGCCGGGGCCCGCGATGCCGTTCAACCGCACGATCGATGCCTGGTCCACGCCGTAGCGGCGGGCGATCAGCGATACGGATTCGCCGGTGGCGACGATATGGATGCGCGAGGCCGGCAGGCGCAACTGTTGGCCCGGCGTGAGGACGTAGGGTGCCGCGAGGCCGTTGACGTCGATCAGCTCGCGCGTCGGCACGTTGGCGGCGCGCGCGATGCCGTAGAGCGTTTCGCCGGCCTGCACGACATGGATGCGGTTGTAGGCGTTGCGTGCCGCGGCGAGGTCCTCGACGGTCGGCCTCTCCTGCCGGGCACTGCCGTCGTAGACCGGGGCCGGAGGCCCTGAACGGGCGCAAGCCGCAAGCGCCACAAGCAAAAGTACGGCCACGGCCGGTTTCCAAGCCGCCCCCGACCGTTGCCCGTGACCGACTCGCCCACGCATGTCGACCGCCACCCGACTTTCCACCGCTCCCGACGCCGACATCATCCGCCGCGCCCGCGCGAAGTCAATCGGGCGCCGTCGACCCGTCAGCCCGTCGCGGACCCCTGGGCCACGCCCGGCAGCAGCGGAACGAAGCGCACCGTCAGCAGTTTCTCGGCCGATATGGCGCCGTCGGGGCCGCGGCGATAGCGCATCAGATCCTGTGCACCGTCGCGGCTGCCGACCGGCATGACCATGGCACCCTCGCTGCCGAGCTGTTCCAGCAAGGCCGGCGGCGGCTCGGCGGCGGCGGCGGTGACCGAGATGCGGTCGAACGGTGCCTGCTGGGGCCAACCCTTCATGCCGTCGCCGACAAGCGCCGTGATGTTGTAGAGGCGCAGGGCCTTGAAGCGCCGCTCGGCCTCGACCGATAGCGGCCGGTGCCGCTCGATCGTGTAGACCCGGCGGCAGAGCTGGGCCAGCACGGCGGCGTGGTAGCCGGACCCGGTGCCGACCTCCAGCACCTTGTGGCGCGGATCGAGTTGCAGGGCTTCGGCCATGCGGGCGACGACATAGGGCTGCGACAGCGTCTGTCCATGCCCGATGGGAAGGGCCATGTCTTCCCACGCCTGATCCTTGAAGGCGTCGGGCACGAACATGTCGCGCGGTATGCGTTCGATCGCCGCCAGCACGTTGGTATCGGTAATGCCCTGCGCGCGCAGATGCAGCACCAGCCGCGCGCGATGGGCGAGCGTGGTCATTTCGCCTTCGCTGCATCCGGAAACGACTTGCGCAACGATGACATGCCGCGCCGGTCGGTGAGATCGAGGGCAACCGGCGTCACCGAGACGTAGCCGCGCGCGACCGCTTCGAGATCCGTGCCCCTGCGCGCCTTGACGTCGAGCGACAGCGGACCGAGCCAGTAATAGCGCCCGCCGCGCGGGTGACGTGCCTCGACGATGCCGCCGCCCATGACGCGCTCGCCCTGCGCCGTCACCGCGATGCCCTTGACCTCGTCGGCCGGCAGATCGGGGAAGTTGACGTTGATCAGCGTGCGCGGGCGCCAGCTCGTGGCGATCAGCTTTTGCAACACCTCGGGGCCCCACTTCTCCGCCGTCGGCCAGTGCACGCGCCGCCAGTCGGAGAGTTGCTGGGAGAGGGCGACTGACGGTATGCCGAGCAGCGCGCCTTCCATCGCCGCCGACACGGTGCCGGAATAGGTGATGTGGTCGCCCATGTTCTCGCCGCGATTGACGCCGGAGAGCACGAGGTCGGGCGGCCGGTCCTTCATAACCTGCTGGATGCCGAGCAGCACGGCATCGGTCGGCGTGCCGGCGACGGAGTAGCGCCGGGGTGCCAGGCGCGAAATGAACAGCGGCGTGCGGAAGGTCAGCGAGTGCCCGGCGCCCGACTGCTCCTGCTCCGGCGCGACGATCCAGACGTCCTTCGTCAGCTTGCGCGCGATGCGTTCGAGAACCTTGAGGCCGGGCGCGCGCACACCGTCGTCGTTCGACAGCAGGATGCGCATGTCCTCGGTGCGCTTGGGGAACTTGTAGTCAGCCACCGATGCGCTCCAGCCCGCCCATGTATGGCCGCAGCACGTTGGGCACGACGATGCTGCCGTCCTCTTGCTGGTAGTTCTCCAGCATGGCGATCAGCGCGCGGCCGACGGCGATGCCCGAACCGTTGAGCGTGTGCACGAAGCGCGGCGCGCCCTTGCCGTCGCCGGCCTTGAAGCGGGCGTTCATGCGCCGGGCCTGGAAGTCGCGCGTGTTCGAGCAGCTCGAGATTTCGCGATAGGTGCCCTGTCCCGGCAGCCAGACCTCGATGTCGTAGGTCCTGGCGGCGCCGAATCCGGTATCGCCGGCGCACAGCACGACGGTGCGGAACGGCAGGTCGAGACGCTTGAGCACCGTCTCGGCGCAGTCCGTCATGCGCTGGTGCTCCTCGCCCGAACGGTCGGGGTGAGCGATCGACACGAGCTCGACCTTGTAGAACTGGTGCTGCCGCAGCATGCCGCGCGTGTCCTTGCCGGCGGCACCCGCCTCGGCACGGAAGCACGCCGTCCAGGCGGTGTAGCGCAGCGGCAGGTCGGCCTCGGCCAGCGTCTCGCCGGCCACGAGGTTGGTCAGGGGGACCTCGGCGGTCGGAACAAGCCAGAATTCATCGCCAACGCGAAATAGATCCTCGGCGAACTTGGGCAACTGCCCGGTGCCGTGCAGCGCCGCGTCGCGCACCAGCAGCGGCGGGCTGACCTCGGTGTAGCCGAACTCGGTCGTGTGCAGATCGAGCATGAACTGGGCCAGCGCCCGCTCGAGGCGGGCGAGCGGTCCCTTCAGCACCGTGAAGCGGGCGCCCGACAGCTTCGCCGCGCGCTCGAAGTCCATCAGGCCGAGTGCTTCGCCAAGTTCGAAGTGCTGCCGGGCCGGAAAGCCGAATTCGCGTGGCGCGCCGTTCCGCCGCAGCTCGACGTTGCCGCTTTCGTCCATGCCGTCCGGCACATCGGCATCGAGCACGTTCGGCAATTCGGCCAGCAGGCGGTCGAGCGCGGCCGCAGCCTCGTCCTCCTCCTGTTCCAGCGCCTGCGCCCGGTCCTTGAGGGTGGCGACTTCGGCCTTCAGGGCCTCGGCCTCGTCCTTGCGGCCTTGCGCCATGGCGCGGCCGATGTCTTTGGACGCGGCATTGCGCCGGGTCTGCAACTCTTGGAATTCGGTCTGCTTGCCGCGTCGCACCGCGTCGGCCGCCAATACCGTCGCTGCCGCCGCCGGCGCGCCACGTCGCGCCAGCGCCTTATCGAGCGCCTCGGGATTGTCACGGATCCAGCGGATGTCGAGCATGGCGGAACGGCGGCCCAGGCTGGCGACGAGTCGGGGTCGTTATAGGGACCGCTCGCCGCGTCGGTCCAGCGTGGCCCCGCCGCTATTGCGCCGCCGCCTCCTCGCGCTCGGCGGTGCGGCGGGCGCGACGCTCCATCAGGACGGAGATCCAGATCGAAACCTCGTAGAGCCCGATCATCGGGATCGCCAGGGCGAGCTGCGACAGGGGATCGGGCGGCGTCAGGATGGCGGCGGCGATGAAGGCGATGACGATCGCATAGCGCCGCTTGGCCTTCAGCGTTTCGACGCCGACGAGGCCGGCGCGGACCAGCAGCGTCAGCACGACCGGCATCTCGAAGGTCAGACCGAAGGCGAAGATCAGCCGCATGACGAGGCCGAGATACTCGTTGACCTTCGGCTCGAGCTGGATGGCGAGGTGGCCACCACCGGCAGCCTGCTCGAAACCGGCGAAGAACTGCCAGGCGAGCGGCATGACGATGTAGTAGACGAAGGCCCCGCCGGAGAAGAACAGAACCGGCGTCGCCAGCAGGAATGGCAGGAAGGCCGCCTTCTCGCGGCGATAGAGGCCAGGGGCGACGAAGCGCCAGATCTGGCTGGCGATCACCGGGAAGGACAGGAAGGCGGCGGCGAAGAAGGCCACCTTCACATCGGTGAAGAACTTCTCGTGCAGCGCCGTGTAGATCAGCCGGCGCCCTTCCTGGCCTTCCCAGAGATGGGCCAGCGGCTCGACGAGGAAGTTGAAGAGCTCCTCGGCGACGCCGAAGCAGGCGAAGAAGAGCACGATGAACGCCGCCGCACACCACATCAGCCGGCGGCGCAACTCGATCAGGTGGTCGAGCAGCGGCATGGTGGCGCCGTCGGCCTCCCCGCTCGCGGCCGCGTCCCCGCTATCGTTCGTGCTCACGTCTGCCCTGCTTTTGACGGTGTCGCTGGAGCCTCCGCCGGGTCCGCGGCCGTCGGCGCGGCCATCACGGGGGTCGTGGCCGCCGCCGCTGCGGCCGCGGAGGTTGCCGCCGCGTCGGCACCCGGTGTGCGGATCGGATTGCCGCTGGTCGGGTCCCAGGCGTCGCCGTAGTCGAGGCCGAGGGCCTTTTCCGTCTCGCGGCCGGGGTCGACATCGGTCATGCGCTGGAGGTCGCGCTTGACCTCGTCGACGCCGGTTTCCCGCGCCATTTCCTCAAGGCTCGACTGGAAATCCCACGCCATGCGTCGGATCTTGCGGACCAGGCCGGAGACGGTGCGCACCGTCGCCGGCAGGTCGCGCGGCCCGATGAAGATCAGCGCCACCACGACGATGACCAGCAACTCCGACCAGCCGAGATCGAACATCGTCTTACCCGTTGCCCGGGCCGCGGCCCCGCAGCGCCGGCGGGTTGCCGGCGCGCATCAGTTGCGGACGGTCTCGTCCTTGCCGGCAGGGGTCTCGGACTTCTGAAGCTGCGGGTTTTCCGCTGCCTGATCCTCGGGCTTCATGTTCGACTTGAAGGACTTGATGCCCTTGGCAATGTCGCCCATCAGGCTCGGGATTTTGCCGCGCCCGCCGAACAGCAGCAGGATCACCGCCAGCACGATGAGCCAATGCCAGATCGAAAAACTGCCCATGTCCGCTCTCCCGGGGCTGGCGTCTTGACCGCCGGACTATCGCAGATGGCCCACCTTGCCGCAATGCAACACGGCGGCTGGCAGGCCGTTCAGTCGCGGGCCTCGGCCGCGAAGACGAAGGCTTCGCCGCTCGGGTTCACGAGGCCGACACGGGTGCCGGGCACCGGCAACATCCTGCCGGGGACGCGCGCGTGGAGGCGCAGCGGCCCGAAGCGGCCGTCGACGGCGACGTCGATCAGGCTCGAACGGCCGAGGAAGCGGGCATAGAACACCTCGCCGCTACAGGCCGGCGTGCCATGGCCATTGACGACGGCAAGGGCTTCGGGACGGACCAGCACCTCGACCAGCGTGCCGTCGGCATGGCCGCCGGCGTCGAAGGCGCCGAGCACCGTGTCGACGCGCCCGCCCCGCACGGTGCCCAGCAGCCTGTTCACCTCGCCGAGGAAGCCCGCGACGAAGGCGTCGGCGGGTTCGAGATAGAGGCTGTCCGGCGTGCCGTACTGGACGATCCGTCCATGACGCATGACCGCGATATGATCACCCATGAACATCGCTTCTTCCGGATCATGAGTGACCATGAGCGTCGCGATGCCGGTCTCGCGCAGCAAATGCAACGCCTCATGCCGCACCTGCTGGCGCATCTGCGCATCGAGGCCTGAGAATGGCTCGTCGAGGAGAATGATGCGCGGCTGCGGCGCCAGCGCGCGGGCCAGGGCGACGCGCTGTTGCTGGCCGCCGGAGAGCTGGTGTGGCCATGCATTCGCATAGGCGCCCATGCCGACGCGCATCAATGCGTCATCGACGCGTCGTCGTTGCTCATAGCTGTTCATGCGCGACAGGCCGAAAGCGACATTGGCGCCGACATCGAGATGGGGAAACAGGGCGTAGTCCTGGAACACGAAGCCGATGCCCCGGCCCTCCGGCGGCAGCGCACGGCCCGGCATGGCCACGACCTCGTTGGCGAGGCGCACGGTGCCGGCCTGCAGCGGCTCCAGCCCGGCGGCGACGCGCAGCAGCGTGGTCTTGCCGCAGCCGGACGGGCCGACGAGGCAGACCACCTCGCCGGCGGCGACGACCAGCGAACAGTCGTCGACGGCGGTGACGTGGCCGTAGCGGTGGCTGACGTGCTCGAGGCTGAGCATGAACCCGTTGTCCGTCCCGGCGGGCCGACCCGGCCCGGAAATTCAGGCGAACCTAGTGACAACGAGTTTCAGCCGCAACGCTTGCGGCGCTATGCCGCCCTGCCGTCCTCGCCGGCCTCGAGCGGCTCGGCAGGCTCTTCCTCCGGCCCGGCCGGCGGTTCGGGCAGGGCGTCGGGATCGCTCGCGCGCTCGCCATAGACGCTGATGGCCGGGCGCGTGTCGAGCAGGCCGGCCTCGCGCAGTTCCTTCACGCCGGGAAGGTCCTTCAGCGTGTCGAGGCCGAAATGCGACAGGAAGGCATCGGTCGTCAGCCAGGTCACGGGACGGCCCGGCGCGTCGCGACGGCGGCCCGGCTTGACCCAGCCGATCTCGAGAAGCTGGTCGAGCGTTCCGCGGGAGACGACGACGCCGCGGATCTCCTCGATGTCGGCGCGGGTCACCGGCTGGTGGTAGGCGACGATGGCCAGCGTCTCCATCGCCGCGCGCGACAGCTTGCGCGGCGCCTCGCGCTCGATGCGCAGGGCGTCGGCGAGATCGGGCGCGGTGCGGAACTGCCAGCGCCCGGCGATGCGGACGAGGTTGATGCCGCGCGCGGCATAGTGCGCCGACAGCTCGGCGATGACGCCGGCCGCATCGGTGCCGTCGGGCAGATGGCTGGCAACGGTCGCCTCGTCGAGCGGCTCGACCGCCGCGAAGAGGACGGCCTCGACGAGGCGCAGCAGCCGGGCGCGCTCGGCCGGGTCGGCGGCTTCGGGGGCGGTCGCGGGTGCCTCGGGCGCCGCTTCCGCGACGGTCGGGTCCGGCGCGTCGGGGTCTGCCGGAGCGGTCTGGTCCTCGATGTCGGACATGCGGTTCCTCGGGCTCAGACGGTGTCGGGGCGCGGCGTCGCGCGGCGGCGGACCCAGACCGGGCCGAAGCCGCGCTCCTGGCGCAGTTCGAGCTGCCCTGTCCGCGCCAGCTCCAGGCTGGCCAGCAGGGTGCTGGCCAGCGCCGAGCGGCCGCGCAGGCTGTCGTCGGCGCCGTCCGGCAGCAGCGCCCACAGCGAGGCCCAGTCGCCCAGGCCACCGAGCGCGCGGACGAGGCGCCCGAGGGCATCCTCCAGCGAATACAGTTCGGAGCGCTCGATGAGCAGGGTCTGCGGCTTGCCGCGCCGGCTGATCGTGCCGTAGGCCTGCAGCAGCTCGAACAGCGTCGCTTCCCACACCGGGCGGGTGATGACGCGCACCCCTTCCGGGGCGCCGCGCGCCACGGTGTCGCGGCCGAACTGCGGCCGGCCGAACAGCGCCGCCGCGGACTCGCGCATGGCTTCGAGCCGGCGCAACTGGAAGGCCAGCGCCGCTGCCATCTCCTCGCCCGAGGGCTCGTCCGGGGCCTGTTCCTCCCGCGGCAGCAACAGCCGCGACTTGAGGTAGGCGAGCCATGCCGCCATCACCAGCCAGTCGGCGGCAAGCTCGATCCTGAGCCGGCGGGCTTCGAGGATGAAGGCGAGATATTGCTCGGCCAGCGCGAGGATCGAGATGCGCGCGAGATCGACCTTCTGGTCGCGCGCAAGGCCCAGCAGCATGTCGATCGGGCCCTCGAAGCCGTCGAGACGGATGACCAAGGCAGCCGTCTCGTCGCCTTCGGGCGGCACCTCGGCGCCGACCTGCCGATGGTCGGGGATGGCCGGCTCGAAACCGGTGCCTTCGGAAGTTTCGTTGCTCATCAGCGCAACCCGACGCCGGCGGCGATCACGCGGATCAGCCAGTCGGTGGGAACGCCGACTATCACAGCGAAAACATCGAGTTGCATCCCCGCCTGGCGGCCGATCATCGGCAACACGAACACGAGGCCGAGAAGGATGAGTAGGCCCCAGCGTTCGAGTCGCGCGAGCGGCCGGGCAAGGCCGGCCGGCAGCAATCCGACAGCGATCCGGCCCCCGTCGAGGGGCGGCAAAGGCAGAAGATTAAAGATACACAGCAAGGCATTGATCAGTATGGCATGCGAGAGGTTGTCGGCGACCCATTCGCGGCCGCCCGCCGGGAGCAGCGGAACGACATGGAACGCCGCCGCCGCAGCGACCGCCATGAGCAGGTTTACGCCCGGTCCGGCCGCCGCCACCAGCACCATGTCGCGGCGCGGATGGCCGAGCCGGCCGAAGGCCACCGGCACCGGCCGCGCCCAGCCGAACAGGAACGGCGCGCGGGCGATCAGCAGCATCGCCGGCAGGACGATGGTGCCGAACGGATCGACGTGACGCAGCGGATTGAACGACACCCGGCCGGCCCGCCAGGCCGTGTCGTCGCCCAGCTTCCAGGCGACCCAGCCGTGCGCCGCCTCGTGCAACGTGATGGCCAGCAGCACGGGCAGCACCCAGGTCGATGCCTGGTACAGCACGTCCGCGATATTGCCCATCAGATCCCCTTCCCGTCCCCGGCGAGCCCCGCGCGGGCCATTGTCGCCAGCAGCAACGTACGATCCAGCGCGCGTGTCGCTTCCGACCGGCGCCGTTTGGCACTGGTCAGGCGCGACGCGGATGGCGGCGTCAGCGCCGGTATCGCGTCGGCGACACTCTGCATGTCGGAGAGTACCCCTGAACAGTGCAGCGCGAGGTCGCAGCCGGCCGACAGCGCGGCCACGGCCCGCTCGCCATGCGTGCCCTTGAGGGCGCCCATGCAGATGTCGTCGGAGATCAGCAGGCCGGCGAAGCCGATAGCGCCGCGGATATAGTCGGCGATGACCTTGCGGGAAAGCGTCGCGGCGACGCCGTCGTCGAGCGCGGCGTAGGCGACGTGCGCCGTCATCGCCGCCGGGGCGTCGGCGAGCGACCTGAAGGGCACGAAATCGCTGGCGTCGAGCAGGCTGGCGGCGGCGTCGACGGCGGGCAGGACGCGATGGCTGTCGGCGCGCGCCCGGCCATGACCGGGGATGTGCTTGATCACCGGCATGACCCCGGCCGCCAGCAGACCCTCGACGACGGCGCGGCCCAGCGCGGCGACCACATGGGGCTCTGCGGCGAAGGCGCGGTCGCCGATCGCCGCCGTGGTGTCGGGCAGGCCGAGGTCGAGCACCGGCGCGCAATCGACGTCGATGCCGAGATCGACCAGTTCGAGCCCCATCAGGCTGGCGCTGGCCCGCGCCGCCTCGACCGCCATGGCCGGATCGCGGCGCCAGACGCGTCCGAAGGCGGCCGCCGCGGGCGGCAGGCGCCAGTGCGGCGGCCGCAGCCGCGCAACGCGCCCGCCTTCCTGGTCGATCAGCATCAGGGCGTCCGGTACGCCGGCGGCCTCGCGCAGCGCCGCCGTCAGCGCGCGGACTTGAGCGGGTGTTTCGCAGTTGCGCGCGAACAGGATGAAGCCCGCCGGCCGTACCCGGGCGAAAAGCGCGGCCTCCTCGTGCGTGAGCGCGGTTCCGCCACACCCGAACACGACCGCCGAAGGCAAGGTGTCAGGGAGCGACAACCAGGCAATCCAGGGACTGGGCCTTCAGCTTGCCGCACAGCCCGGCGGCCGCGTCGCGATCGGCCAGCGGCCCGGCCTGGATGCGCCAGAACGTGCCGCGGCTCAGTTCGACCTCGACGATGGTCGGCGCCATGGCGTCGAGCAAGGGCGCCGCGCGGCGCTGGATGCGGGTCCATTCACCCTGCGCCTTGGCGCGCTCGCCGACCGAGGCCAGCTGGACCCGCCAGGCGCCGTCGGCAGGCTCCGGCCGGGGCGGCGCCGCCGCGACCTGCGGTGCCGGCGCGGGCATCGCGGCCGCAGGTGCCGGTGTCGGCGCGGCTGCCACCGGCGGCGGAGGGGCCTGCGGCGCCGGTGCCGGAGCCGGTTGCGGCGTGCCAGGCGGCGGCAGAGCGCCCACGGTGACGCTGCCGGTCGGCGCGGCGGCGGGCGCCGGCATCGTGCCTGTTGGCGGCGTGACGGCGGCCGGCGCCGTGGCCTGAGGCGCGGGTGCGGCCGGCGGAACCGGCGGTGCAGCGGGCACGGCGGCTGCCACCGGCGGTGCCGGGGCCGGCTCCGGCGGCCGTGGGCGGGCGACCGGCGTTTCGGGGGCCGGCAGGAGCTGTTCGACCGGCCGGGTCGGCGCGCCCGGCACGAGCCGGTCGTAAACCAGCTTGTCCTGATGCGGCACCGTCATGCCGCCGGGTTCGTCGGGGCGGCGCTTGTCGGGACCGGGCGGCGCCGTCAGCACCGGCAGACTTGCCGTGTGCGTACCGCCCGTGGAGCCCTGCCAGGCCAGCCACGCGCCGACCGCCGCAGCCGCGGCGAGCGCGACCAGCACGCCGATCAGCGGCAGGCGCCAGCGACTGCGGCGCGGCGGATAGTCGTCGCCGCCGTCCCAGCCTGTGTCCTGATCGGTCTCGTTCACTCGCGCAGTTCCTCGACCGGCTGGACGCCCATCACGGCGAGGCCGGAAGCGATGACCGTGCGCACAGCCCCGACCAGGGCAAGCCGCGCCAGCGACAGGTCGCGGTCCGCCGGGACCAGAAAGCGCAGGCTGGCATCGCCCCGCGCCTTGCTCCACAACGCATGGAAGCCGGCAGCAACATCATAGAGATAGAAGGCGAGTCGGTGCGGCTCATGGGCCAGTGCCGCCGCCTCCACGGTACGCGGCCACTGCGCCAGCAGGCCGGCGAGCGCCATCTCGTCGGGATCGTCGAGGCGGTCGAGCGGGCGTGCGGCGAGGCCGGCCGGCGACAGGTCGGCGTCGGGGAAGGCCTCCGCCGCCGCGCGCTCGACCGAGCGGCAGCGGGCGTGAGCGTACTGCACGTAGAAAACCGGGTTGTCGCGGCTCTGCTGCGTCACCGCGACGAGGTCGAAGTCGAGCTGGGCGTCGTTCTTGCGCGTCAGCATGATGAAACGAACGACGTCGCGGCCGACCCGTTCCACCAGATCGGCGAGCGACACGAAATTTCCCGCGCGCTTCGACATCTTCGCCGGCTCGCCGTCCTCGAGCAATCGCACGAGCTGGCAAAGCCTGACGTCGAGCGTCGCCTTGCCGTCGGACAGGGCGGTCACGGCGGCGGTCATGCGCTTGACGTAGCCGCCGTGATCGGCGCCCCAGACGTCGATCATGGCGTTGAAGCCGCGCCGCACCTTGTCGACGTGATAGGCGATATCGGCGGCGAAATACGTCCACGAACCGTCGGACTTCTGCACCGGACGGTCGACATCGTCGCCGAACTGGCTGGAGCGGAACAGCAATTGCGGCCGCTCCTCCCAGTCGTCCGGCAGCTTGCCCTTCGGCGGCTCCAGCACGCCCGTGTAGAGCAGGCCGCGCTTGTCGAGCTGTTCCATCGCCCAGTCGACGCCGCCGGTCTGCACGATGCCGCGTTCGGCCGTGACGGCGTCGTGTTCGATGCCGAGGGCTTCGAGATCCTCGCGGATCTTCAGCATCATGTCGCTGACCGCCATGTCGCGGAACACAGGCAGCCACTGGGATTCGGGCACCTGGCGCCAGACGGCGCCGTTGCGCTCCAGCATCTTCTCGGCGACCGGGATGAGGTAGTCGCCAGGATACATGCCCGGCGGCAGTTCGCCGGGATCCTCGCCGAGCAGCCGGCGGTATCGGTGGTAGACGGAGCGGCCGAGCGCGTCGACCTGGCCGCCGGCATCGTTGATGTAGTACTCGCGCGTCACCTTCCAGCCGGCCTTGGCCAGCAGTGCCGCGAGCACGTCGCCGAACACCGCGCCGCGGGCGTGGCCGACATGCATCGGTCCGGTCGGGTTGGCCGAGACATACTCGACGTTGACCTTCTCGCCGCCGCCGATGGTACTGTCGCCGAAGGCGATGCCGGCTTCGAGGATGTCCTTGATGCGCGCCCGCCAGAAGGCATCGGCCAGCCGCAGGTTGACGAAGCCCGGTCCGGCCGGTTCCGCCGAGACGATGTCGGGATGCGCGGACAGCCGCGCTGCCAGCGCCCCGGCCAGCTCGCGCGGATTCTTGCCGGCCGGCCTCGCCAGAACCATGGCGGCATTGGTCGCGGCGTCGCCGTGCGAGGCGTCGCGCGGCGGATCGACCGAGACCCGGGTGAGGTCGAGCCCGACCGGCAGCGCACCGGCGGCCGCCATGCCCTGCAGTTCAGTATCAATAATTGCTTTGAGATAATTGAAAACGTTCATTTTTTTGGTGTGGTTGGTGATATCGGGCGGCCTCATCCTTCGACAGGCTCAGGATGAGGACGTGATGGAGGCGGAGTTTCCTCGCGGAGACACCGGCGATGTGTGGACGCCTCACCCTGAGCCTGTCGACGGGCGAGGCGCCTTGCAGACGCGGGGCGCTTATCACAGAGCGGCCGGGTCGAACAGCTTGCGGTGCGTGTCGAGGGCGTAGTTGTCGGTCATGCCGGCGATCCAGTCGGCGATGGCGCGGGCACGGCCGGCCTCGCCGCCCTGCCCGGCCCGCGCCCGCCATTCGGGCGGCAGCAGCTCGGGCTCGGCGAACAGCAGCTCGAAAAGTTGCGCGACGATACGCCTGGCCTTGCTGGTCATCCGGTTGACGCGGTGGTGGCGGTACATGCGCTCGAACAGGAAGGCGCGCACGGCGAGGATATCGGCCTGCATGGCGGTGCCGAAGGCGACCACCGGACGGTCCAGCGCGCGCACCGCGTCGGCGCTGTCGATGCCTGTCCCGCCGAGCCGCCGTTCGCTTTCGGCCAGCACGTCCTCGACCATGGCGCCGATCATGCCGCTGACGGTCTGGTGGATCAGCCGGCTCTCGTCCAGCCCCGGCCAGCGCGCGCCCAGCGCGGCGAGGGTCGGGCCGACCAGCCGCAGGCCGGCGATGTCGTCGAGCGTGAACAGCCCGGCGCGCAGCCCGTCGTCGAGGTCGTGGCTGTTGTAGGCGATGTCGTCGGCGAGCGCGGCGGCCTGCGCCTCGGCCGACGGAAACGTGCCGAGAGCGAGGTTGTGGCGGGCGTCGTAGGCGAGGATTGGCCCCGGTACGGACTTGTCGGGACGCGCGTGCGGCCCGACCAGCGGGCCGTTGTGCTTGACCACGCCTTCCAGCGTTTCCCAGGTCAGGTTGAGGCCGTCGAAGGCGGGGTAGCGCTGCTCCAGCGCCGTCAGGATACGCAGGGTCTGGGCGTTGTGGTCGAAGCCGCCCCACGGGGCCATGCAGGCGTCGAGCGCCTCCTCGCCGGCATGGCCGAACGGCGTGTGGCCGAAGTCGTGCGCCAGCGCGAGCGCCTCGGCGAGATCCTCGTTGAGGCCGAGGGCGCGGGCCAGCGTGCGGGCGATCTGGGCGACCTCCAGCGAATGCGTGAGGCGGGTACGATAATGGTCGCCCTCGTGGAAGACGAAGACCTGCGTCTTGTGCTTGAGGCGGCGGAAGGCCGTCGAGTGGATGACCCGGTCGCGGTCGCGCTGGAAGGGCGTGCGGCGGGCGCTCTCGGGCTCGGCGTGCAGGCGGCCGCGCGAGTCCGCCGGCCGGCACGCGTAAGGGGCGAGCGAGGAGCCCTTCCATCCCGGCGCTGTGTCAGGCGGCATGCGGCGCACCCTACGCGCGCGCGGGGGCGTTTCAAGGCCAATCTGCCGCAGTCGCGATTTGACAATGCCGTGACCGAGGCCAGATAACAGGCACGGCCCCGAGGAAAACAAGCGAGAGCCCGGACGCCATGACCGACGCCGCCCTGCCCGGCGACCCGACGAACGCCCCCGGCGCGATGCCCGGGGCGGTTTCGCTGAGCCCGTCGGCCGTCACGCGCCTGCGCGAACTGCTCGCCGCCGAGGGCCGCGACGACCTGATGCTGCGCATCGCCGTCAATGGCGGCGGCTGCTCCGGCTTCACCTACAGTTTCTCGTTCGACGACGCGGTCAATTCCGACGACCGCACCTATGCCCAGGACGGGCTGACCGTGGTGGTCGACGAAGCCTCGCTCGACCTCGTCGGCGGTTCGGTCGTCAACTACGTCGAGACCCTTGGCGCCGCCGCCTTCCGCCTCGACAATCCCAACGCCACGGCATCCTGCGGCTGCGGCTCGTCCTTCGCGGTCTGATCCCCTGCACATCGATTGTTTTCCTCTCCCTATGGGAGAGGAGGCCGATGAGTGGAGAATCCCGCTTCCGGCCGCTAGGCTCGCGCCATGAAGATCGCCGCCTGGAACGTCAATTCGATCCGTGCCCGCCTGCCCAACGTGCTGGACTGGCTGCGCGAAGCCGCGCCCGACGTGGTCCTGCTGCAGGAGATCAAGACCACCGAGGACACCTTCCCGCGCCTCGAGATCGAGGACCTCGGCTACACCTGCGCCATCAACGGCCAGAAGACCTACAACGGCGTCGCCATCCTCTCGAAGTACCCGATGGAGGACGTGAAGCGCGGCCTGCCCGGCGGCGACGGCGACGATCACGCGCGCTGGATCGAGGCGTGGGTCGACGCGCGCGACGGCGGCGTCCGCGTCGCCTCGCTTTATCTGCCCAACGGCAACCCGGTCGGCACCGACAAGTTCGCCTACAAGCTGGCGTGGATGGACCGCCTCGCCGCCTATTCGCGCGACCTGCTGGCGGCCGAGGAGCCGCTGGTGCTGGGTGGCGACTGGAACGTCATCCCGGCCGACGGCGACTGCCACGACCCTGCCGCCTGGGCCGGCGATGCGCTGGCCCAGCCGGACTCGCGGCGGCGTTTCCGCGCCCTCGTGAACAGCGGCTTCACCGAGGCGTGGCGCGCGCTGCACGACGAGCAGCACATCTACACCTTCTGGGACTACCAGGCCGGCGCCTACCAGAAGGACCACGGCATTCGCATCGACCACCTGCTGCTGTCGCCTCAGGCCGCCGACCGGCTGGTTGGCTGCGAGATCGACCGCGGTCCGCGCGCGAAGCCCAAGGCGTCGGACCACACGCCGGTGTGGTGCGAGTTGCGGGACTGACGGCTACAGCTCGATCAGGTGATCGGGCAGGCGGTTCGGCGCGTCAGGCCGATTGGGGTAGTGCGTCGCCATGACGTCGGTACAGGCGGCGACGGCGGCCTCGAAGCCCTCGACCACCCTGCCCGCCTTCACCGCCGCAACGAAGTCGGCGACGATCCTCTCCCATACCGCGTTGTCGAGGTGGCGCTGCAGGCCGCTGTCGGCGGTGATCTCGACGTAGCGCTCGCCGAGCGACACGAACAGCATGACGGCGTTGCGCTCCGGCGTGTCGGCGAGGCCGAGATCGAGGAACGCCTTGCGCGCCAGAAGATGCGCGCGGGCATGGCGCATGCCACGCGGCACGACCATGAGACGCAGCGGCGTCCAGTGGATGGCCGCCGCCAGCACGACGAACAGCACCGCCTGGCCTTCGAACAGTTCGACGGCCGTGACCTCGATGCCGTGCGGCAGGGCGACGAACAGGCCGCCGAGCAGCAGCGCCGCGACGGCGGCGACGAGCGTGGCGATAGTGCGGTAGCCGTCGGCCTGCTTCGCCAGCACACAGACGAACTCGCCGCTGGTCTTGCCCTCGGCCGCCGCGACGGTGGCGCGGAGGCGGTCGCGCTGGGCTTGCGTGAGTGTCGTCATGGCCTACCAGCCCCCCGAGGCGCCGCCGCCGCCGAAGCCGCCGCCTCCGCCGGAGAAGCCGCCGCCCGAGCCGCCGAAACCGCCGCTGCCGAAGCCGCCATGTCCGCCGAGGATGCCGCCGAGGGCGGCGCCGGAGGCGAGCGAGCCGAAGCCGCCGCGGCGCATCATGCGCTGCCGCCGGCGGCTGCGCGTGCGCAGCGTCATGAAGATGACGAGGATGACGAGGAAGACCCAGAACCCCGCCGGCACGCCGCGCCGTTCGCGTTCGACCGCGCGCGGGATGCCCTCGCCCGCGACCCCGAGTGTGGCGGCGATGGCCGCGACGCCGGCGCGGACGCCCTCGACCATGCGGCCGTCGCGGAAGGCCGGCAGGATGTCCGTCTCGATGATCTGCCGCGAGCGCGCGTCGGTCAGCGCCCCTTCGAGGCCGTAGCCGACCTCGATGCGGACCTTGCGCTCCTCGGGCGCAACGATCAGCAGCGCGCCGTTGTCCTTGCCCTGCTGGCCGATGCCCCAGGCACGGCCGAGCCGGTAGCCGTAGTCCTCGATGCTGGTGCCCTGCAGTGACGGCAGCGTCGCCACCACCACCTGCGCGCCGGACTGGCGCTCGATCGCTTCCAGCATCCGGGCGATGTCGGCCTCGGCCTGCTCGGGCAGCAGGCTGGCGGCATCGACGACGCGGCCGGTGAGCGGCGGAAACGATAGCTGCGCCGCGGCGGGGACGGCGGCGGCTAGGAACAGGAGGAGCAAGACGGCGAAAAGGCGTGCCAGGACGCCTCGCCTTTCGACAGGCTCAGGGTGAGGCGTCCTTGTGGCGGCGCTTCCAGTCGGCCTCATCCTGAGCCTGTCGAAGGATGGGGCCGCGACAAAGCGCATCATGCCCACCCCTACTTCGCGTCCGAGCCGAAGTTGACGCGCGGCGCCTGCTCGGCGCCCGGCGTGGTGGCCGTGAAGTTGGCCTTCACCACGGCGTCGGGATAGAGAATCGCGGCGATCCAGCGGCCGGGAATGGTGCGCAGGTTGGTGTTGTAAGCCTGCACGGCGGTGATGTAGTCGCGCCGCGCCACGGCGATGCGGTTCTCGGTGCCCTCGAGCTGCGACTGCAGGGCGAGGAAGTTCTGGTTCGACTTGAGGTCGGGATAGCGCTCGACCGTCACCATCAGGCGCGACAGGGCCGAGCCGAGGGCGCCCTGGTTCTGCTCGAACAGCTTCAGCGCCTCGGGGTTCTCGGTGATGTTCGCCGGCAGCTGCATGCGGCCGACGCTGGCGCGCGCCTCGGTGACGGCGGTCAGCACCTCGCGCTCCTGCGCGGCGAAGCCCTTCACCGTCTCGACCAGATTGGGGATGAGGTCGGCGCGGCGCTGGTACTGGTTCTCGACCTGCGCCCACGCGGCCGTGACCTGCTCGTCGAGGCGCGGTACGGCGTTGATGTCGCACGCCGCCAGCACGAACAGCAGCGGCGCCAGCAGCGCGAGGCGCCACGGGCGGCGGGACGGGACGGCGGGCATGGCGGCGGCGAGGTTCATGACGGGCTTCCCTTGCGCGGCCGGATCGCCGGCCTTCTCAACATGGGGTCCGGCGGCCGGCGTTTCCAGCCGCCGGCGGGACGGCACTGGCGCCGAGTCCGGAACCCTTCGCATAGTGCCGCGCACCCGTCCGGGCGAGGAGGCAGCGCGATGGCGTTCTACGAACTGCGGCAGTACCACATCCGCAAGGGCAAGATGAGGACGTGGCTGAAGCTGATGGAGGGCGAGATCATCCCCTTCCAGATCGCCAAGGGCATGGTCGTCTGCGGCAGCTTCCAGGGCGAGAGCGACCCGACCGTCTATGTCTGGCTGCGGCGCTTCGACAGCGAGGCCGAGCGCAAGAAGCTCTACAAGGCGGTCTACGAGGATCCGCGCTGGCTCAAGGAGTTCGCGCCCAAGGTCTACAAGCTGCTCGACCGCGAGAAGACCCAGGTGCAGCGCATCGTGCCGACGAAGAAGTCGAGCGTGCAGTAGGCCCCTGGCGCATCACGGCACCGCAGCGGACGCCACGCGGTCGTCGCCGCCGTCGAAGACGGCGTGGTTCTGCCGGACGGCACAGGCGAAGGGCCATACGAGCCTGGTGTCGCCGGGCACGAGGCGTCCGTCCGTCGTGCGATAGGGTATGGCCACGCGCTTGTCGGCGGCGGGCAGCGCGGCGAGATCCGCGCTGGCCAGCGTGCCGGCGCCGGCGTAGAGCGCCAGCGCGTCGGCCCAGTGCCCCTCGCCGCCCGGCACGAAGGCGCGGCCGGCGTAGTAGTCGGGCCTGGGGCTCCAGTAGGCCCCGAGGTGCAGGTGCGAGTGCCCGGCCTCGTCGTAGTGGCCGCCGGTCGTGCCGGTGACGCCGGCATGGGCGAGGTGCTCGCCCATCCGCACGCGTTGGCCGACCCGCAACGGCGGCAATTCGCGCAGGTGCTTGTAGACGGTCCAGGTCCACACGCCGAGGCCGGTGTCCTCGGGCGCGTGCATGAGGATCAGTTCGAGCCCGCCGATGCTCTCGCCTTCGCTCAGCGCGACGACGGTGCCGTCGGCGACGGCGAGGATCGACGTGCCCTCCGGCACGGGAATGTCCATGCCGCTGTGGCGGCCGCGATAGAAGCGCGGGCTGCGCTGCGAGCCGTCGCCACGCCGCGTCGTCGCGAAGGGCGAGTTCATCGCCGGGCAATCGGCGTCGGCGGGATAGACGGCTTCGAGCCCGGTCGGCAGCAGCCCGCGCGCGCGCATCGCCTCGGCGTTGGTCCCGGTGGGCCGGAAACCCGGCAACGCCGCCGCGATCGCGGGGTCGGCGCCCGCCGGCAGTTCGACCGGCGGCGGTTCGGGCTGGTCGCGCGCGCCCGGCCCGAGCCGGCCACCGCCACGCTGGGCGGCGGCGTCCGTCGCAAACAGCAACGCAGCTACGGCAAGCGTGGCTACGGCGCTGGCGCGCATCGCTACATCTCCGCGAACACGTGCGTCGCGGCCTTGGCGCCGGGATGGGTCACGGCGCCGTTGCGGGCATTGCCGACGGTGGCGGCGTATTTCCACAGCGTGCCGGAGTTGTGGTCGGTCGGGCGCGGCTTCCACGCCTTGCGGCGCTCGGCCAGTTCGGCCTCCGACAACTCGACATCCAGCGTACCCTTCTCGGCGTCGATGACGATCATGTCGCCATCCTTCAGCAGGCCGATCGGCCCGCCGACCGCGGCCTCGGGCCCGACATGGCCGACGCAGAAGCCGCGCGTGGCGCCGGAGAAACGGCCATCCGTGATGAGGGCGACCTTCTCGCCGACGCCCTCGCCATAGAGCGCGGCCGTGGTCGCCAGCATCTCGCGCATGCCGGGACCGCCTTTCGGACCCTCGTAGCGGATGACGAAGACATCGCCGTCCTTGAACGTGTGGTCGAGCACGGCCTTGAGGGCATCTTCCTCGCGGTCGAAGCACAGGGCCGGGCCGCGGAACTTGAGGCGCTTCATGCCGGCGACCTTCACGATCGCGCCCTCGGGGGCAAGGTTGCCCTTGAGGCCGACGACGCCGCCGGTCGGCGAGATCGGCCGGCTGGTCGGGTAGACGACGTCCTGGTCGGTCGGGAACTTCACGTGCCCGTAGTTCTCGGCGAGCGTCTTGCCGGTGACCGTCAGGCAGTCGCCGTGCAGGAAGCCGCCGTCGAGCAGCGCCTTGATGACGATGGCGACGCCGCCGACGTCGTAGAGGTCCTTGGCCACGTACTTGCCGCCCGGCTTGAGGTCGGCGATGTAGGGCGTGCGCCGGAAGATCTCGCACACGTCCATCAGGTCGAAGTCGATGCCGGCCTCATGGGCGATGGCCGGCAGATGCAGGCCGGCGTTAGTCGAACCGCCGGTCGCGGCGACCACGACGGCGGCGTTCTCCAGCGCCTTGCGGGTGACGATCTGGCGCGGCCGCGGACCCGAGCGGATCAGTTCGACGACGGCGCGACCGCTTGCCTCGGCCCAGGCGTCGCGGCTCTCGAATGGCGCCGGGGCGCCGGCCGAGCCGGGCAGCGCGAGGCCCATCGCCTCGGAAACGCAGGCCATGGTGTTGGCGGTAAACTGACCTCCGCACGAGCCGGCCGAGGGACAGGCGACACTTTCGAGGAAGGCGAGGTCGGCGTCGCTCATCTTGCCGGCGGCGTGCGCGCCGACGCCTTCGAACACGTCGACCACGGTGACGTCCTTGCCCTTGAACTTCCCGGGCAGGATCGAGCCGCCGTACATGAACACCGAGGGCACGTCGAGGCGCACCATGGCCATCATCAGGCCGGGCAGCGACTTGTCGCAGCCTGCCAGCCCGACGAGCGCGTCGTAGCAGTGGCCGCGCATGGTCAGCTCGACCGAATCGGCGATGACCTCGCGCGAGACCAGCGACGACTTCATGCCGTCATGGCCCATTGCGATGCCGTCGGTGACGGTGATGGTGGTGAACTCGCGCGGCGTGCCGCCGGCCTCGGCGACGCCGCGCTTGACGGCCTGCGCCTGGCGGGCGAGCGCGATGTTGCAGGGCGCGGCCTCGTTCCACGTCGACACGACGCCGACGAAGGGGCGCGCGATGTCCCGCTCGGTCATGCCCATGGCGTAGTAGTAGGAGCGATGCGGCGCGCTCGTCGGACCGACGCTGACATGCCGGCTCGGCAGCTTCGACTTGTCCCAACCGCCATTGCCCTGTCCGGCCATCGCACGCACTCCCATGACGCCGGCGCCCCCGCCGGGCTGCCGCGGCCGCGAGCATAGCCACAAGCCCTGCCCGGTCAACGTCGCTGGCGCGACAGGACGGGGGCGGCAGCGCTAGACTTGATGTATGGCAAGGCCGGCGACGCCCCTCCCCCGCCCCGCCCGGGGCTGGCCGCTGGCCGCCCTGCGGCGAGCGCTGACGCCGCCGCCGGAGCTGGCCGGGGCCGACCGGCGATTCGTCGCCATCACCCGCATCGGCGTCCTTCTCGGGCTGTGTTTCCACATGGCCTTCCTCGCCGTGTTCGCGGCCTTGGGCCTATGGATGCTGGCCGCTTTCAACCTGTTCAGCGTCGCTCTCTTCGCCGTCTGCATCGTGCTCGTGGCCCGCCGGAAGCTGACCGCGACGTTCTGGCTTGCCGGCTGCGAAGTCACCGCGCATGCCGTACTGGCGACGGCGTGGCTCGGTCTCGACGCCGGCTTCCAGTTCTACCTGCTGGTCCAGGCGGCGGTGGTCCTGCTGGCGCCGCTCTACACCTATCGCCAGCGCGTGACGGTAGCGCTGGGCTATGTCGCCATCCTGCTCGCGCTCGTCGCCTGGGCGGCGAACCACGAGCCACTCGCCGCCGTCGATCCGGGCTGGCTGCTCGTCTTCGGCCTCGGCAACCTGTCCGGGCTTGCGCTTGTCGCCGGCGCGATCGTGATGGTCTGGGTGGCGACGGTCGACCGCACCGAGCGGGCGCTGGAGGTGGAGTATGCGCGCTCGGAAAGCCTGCTCGCCAACATGATGCCGGCCGCCATCGCGGCGCGGCTGAAGGACGCCCCGGGGACCATCGCCGAGCGCTTCGAGAGCGCCACCGTGCTGTTCGCCGACATCGTCGATTTCACCGGCCTCGCCGGGCGCATGCCGGCGGACGCGCTGGTCCGGCTGCTCGACGAGGTCTTCTCGGCCTTCGACGCGCTGGTCGAGACACGCGGCCTGGAGAAGATCAAGACCATCGGCGATGCCTATATGGTCGTCGCCGGCCTGCCGACGCCGCGCGACGACCATGCCGAGGCCATCGTCGACCTGGCCCGGGCCATGCTGATCGAAGCCGCAAGGCATCACGACGATACCGGGCAGCCCTTGCGCCTGCGCATCGGCGTAAATTCGGGCCGTGTCGTTGCCGGCGTCATCGGCCGGCGCAAGTTCGCCTACGATCTGTGGGGTGATACGGTGAACATGGCCGCACGGATGGAGAGCAGCGGCCTGCCGGGCGCGATCCAGCTCACGCAGGCGACCCGCGACCTGCTGCCAGCAACGTACCGAACGACGCCGCGCGGGCCGGTCGAGATCAAGGGCAAGGGACAGGTCGCGACCTGGCTGCTCGACTGAACGCTAGCCGTGATCGACGATGACGGTGTTGCGGCCGGCGTGCTTGGCCGCATAGAGGGCCTTGTCGGCCCGCGCGAACAGACGGTCGGTGCCTTCGCCTGAGCGGATCGCGACACCGATCGAGACGGTGACGATGAACTCGCCGCTGTCGTGGCGTACCGGCGTCTCGGCGGCCGCGGTGCGGATGCGCTCGGCCACCAGCAGTGCCCCGGGCGCTTCGGTATCCGGCATGACAATGGCGAACTCCTCGCCGCCGAGACGGCCGACCAGATCGATCGTTCGCACGGCGCTGCGGCACAGGGCCGCGAAGGCATGCAGCGCGGCGTCGCCGGCGGCATGGCCGCGGGTATCGTTGACCCGCTTGAAATCGTCGAGGTCGAGCAGGAGCACGGCCAGCGGCCGGCCGTGGCGCTCGGCGCGCTTGACCTCGCGCTCCGACAGGTCGAGCAGATGGCGACGATTGGCGAGGCCGGTCAGCGCATCGATGGTGGCGAGCTGCTCCAGCTCGCGCGTCAGCGCCTCGCGCTGGGCAACCTCGCGCACCATCCGCCGGTTCAGAGCCGACAGCTCGCTGGTTTGCTCGGCTAGCCGCCTGTTGGCTGTCTGCAGGTCGAGCTGCATGCGGTCCGACAGGCGCACGAGGCGGCGTTCCTCGGCGTAGCTGCGTCGCAGCGCTTCGGCGATGGCACGTAGACCGGCTGTCACCTCGACCTGCGCCAGCGGCGAGGCGCCGGTGCGCGCGGCGTCCTCCAGGCGATGCAGCAGGGCCTCGGTCTCGGCGAGGATGCGCTCCTCGTTGTCGAACAGGCTGTAGCCGGACGTACCGGCGGCGGCGATCGGGGGCTGATCGGTCACGGCAACTCGCGCGGACACATGTTGAAGGTGGCATGCGAGAAGTCGCCGGCGAAGTCTTCGCCGAACTCGCGCATGGTGTCGTCGTCGTCGTGGAAGTGCCAGTTGACGGTCACCGATGCGCCCTCCCCGGCCCGATCCTCGAACAACTGGAACATGTTCATCAGGGCCTTCGCGCTGGAGCTGTTGAAGTAGTCCATCCACAACTCCGCCGTCAGACGTGCCTCGCCGCCGAGGTACTCGTCGAGCTGGCTCAGCAGCGGACCGAAGAAGCCGGCGGCGTCCTCGGGGTAGGATTCGCCCCGCATCTCCAGCCGGCCGGCGGTAGGATCGAACAACACGAAGGGCGAGCGATCGGTCGCCTCGATACGCATGGTGGTATCGGCCATCAGACATGGACCTCGAGGCAGAAGAACGCGGTCTCCGGATCGATCTCGTGGAAATCCCAGATCAGCGGCCGGCTCGCCCGGCGGGCGATTTCGATCAGGCCGATGGTTGCCCCCTGGCTGCCTTCCTCGGCGGGCTCACGCAGCTTCTGACGGTAGTAGGTCCGCAGGGCGTCCGCATCCATCGTCTGCAGGATCGCGAGGCGCGCGCCGAGGGTTTCGACACGCGACCGGGGCACCACGTTGGCGCAGCGCAGATAGAAATGGCCGCCCTCTCCGGACCCCACGGTCAGCAGGCCGGCACCAAAGGCGCCGGCCGGCGGAACTTCGTCCTTCAGCCGCTCGCCCGAATAACGGATGACGTTTTGCACCAGTTCGACGAAGACCGAGAAGACCCGGCGGCTGACCCCCTTGTCGGCCGCGTCGGCGTCGAGGTGGCGGCGCAGGGCCTCGCCCAGCGCACTGACGACGTTTTCCGAGACCCAGCCGCAATAGGTCAGGATCACACCCTCCGCCGACATCCTCGTTCGCCAGTCGTACAGCTCGCGTGCCAGCATCGCCATCATCTCCCCGCCCGATCTAGAGGGGTCGTACGACCAGGAGAGCCACGTCGTCCCGACGTGGTTCGTCGCCGCGCCACCGGGCCAGAACGTCCTGCACGCCGGCCAGCCGCGTCGCCAGTGTGCTGCCTCGGTTGTCGGCGATAGCCTGGACGAGCCGGGTGCGCCCGTAGAGACGCCGCGACTGCCCGCCCATCTGGTCGACCACGCCGTCGGTCGCCAGCCAGAAAGTGTCGCCCGCGGACAGTTTCACGGAGTGGGTCGAGAACGCTCCACGCGGCCGCGCCGTGCGATAGCCGAGGCTCGCGCGGTCGCCGCGGATCACCGACGGCAGGCCGCCGATTTCGGTGATCAGGGGTATCCCCGCCCCCGCGTATGTCAGGGTCGCCTTGGCCGGATCCCATACCGCAATGGCACAGTCGAGGCCGTCATCGGTCGCGCTGCCGACACGGTCCTGGCCAAGCCGGCTCCGCACCAGCGTGTCGAGGCGGGCAAGAATCGCCGCCGGCTCGCGCAGGCCCTCCGCGTGCACCGCCTGTTCCAGCGCGGCGGCCGACAGGATGGTCATCAAGGCGCCCGGCACTCCGTGCCCGGTGCAATCGGCGACGACGAACAGCGCCTTGCCGCCGATCGTCTCGGCCCACAACCAGTCGCCCCCGACATCCTGGACCGGCTGCCAAAGCCACTCGACCTCTGCGACGACGCCGCCGACGGCGTCGCGGGCCGGCAACAGACCGCGCTGGATGTTACTGGCATAGGCGATGCCCTCGAGGACGCGCTTGTTGGCGCGTTCGAGCTCGGCCAGCAGCCGGCGGGCCTCGTCGCCCGACTGGAGCCCGGCAACCATCCGGTTGAAGGCTTGCGCCGCAGCGCCGAATTCGTCGGCGGTCGGCCAGTCGACTGTGGTCCAGCGCTTGCGCTCGACTTCGCCCATCGCGGCGAGCAGCGTTTCGAGCGGACGGGCCACGAGCCGCCGCGCAGCGAAATGCACCGCGACCGAGACGCCGACCGCCAGTACGAGAAAGGCTCCCAGTCCTATCTTCACCTGGCGCCGAAGATTTGCGATGACGTCCGCCGTCGACAGGACGATCTCGACCCTGCCCGTACTGCGCGACCTGTCGCTGAGGTCCTGGATGAGCGCGCTCGCGAAGACCATGTCTTCCCGATCGGTTTCAGGCGGCTCACCGTAGGTCGCGATCGTCGCGCCCTTGTCATCGACGACCGTGGCATGAATCACCAACTCGTCGACGCCGAGTGCGGCGATCTGGTTGCGGATGACCGGGATGTCGAGATTCCACAGCGGCAGCGCCACCGCATGCGCCGTCAGATGCGCGGCGGTCTGGGCGCGTGTCTGGCGGGTTTCGAGACGGTCCTGCCAGCCGATCCAGCCGAGGGCGATCAGCGTCGCCGCGATGACCAGCGCAACGACGGGAAAGGTGTAGACGAACAGGCGCAGCGCGATGCCGCCGCGACCGGGCTCGGCGGGCACCGCGGCTGGCGGGTCGGCCACCGTATCGTGCGATACCGCCACCGTTCAGTTCCGCAGGCCGGCGTCTTGCAGCAACCGGCCGAAACTGCCGTCGGCGACCACACGCTCGATCAGCCGATTCAGGTCCGCTGCGGATGGCGACGAGCCGCGCCGCACCAGCGCGCGCAACGAATATGTCTGATCGATCTTCAGCGAGGGCAGAAGGCGGCTTCTGTCGTCCGGGTTGAGGCGCAGATGGCGGGTCAGGTAGGAGCGCGCGGTGACGCCGACATCGACGCGCCCCTCCAGGATGAGGCCGTAGATCGCCCCGTTGCTGTTGACCAGGGTGATATCGAAGCGCTGACGCAGTTTGGCCGGGTCGGACTCGAAACCGGCGTAGGCGTAGTGATAGCCGATGATGCCGACCAGACGCTTGTCAGTGAGCGTCTTGAAATACTCCTGCCCGCGGCCAGGCTTCGCCAGCGCCAGGTAGATTTCGTCATCGCTGACCAGTTCCCGGGACGCCTCGACCGCCATTCCCTTGGCTGTCCATTCCCAGTCCGGGCTTTCGAACATGATGATGTCGTACCGGCCCTCCTCGAAATCCTGGAAGCGCCGCGCCGACGACGTCAGGACGAACCGGAACTGCCACTCCTTCTGGATGCGATTCAGCAGGTCGATCAGGTCGACCGTGAGGCCCGACGGCTTGCCGCTGGCATCGATCTCGACATAGGGCACGAAGTCGTAGCCGCCGACGGCAACCGGGGTGGCGCGGGCCGGCTGGGCCAGCAACGCCACCATGGCAACGCCGAGCGCGAGGGCAAGCGCTCGCAATGGGACCTCTCTGCGTGCAAGCGGACAGGCCCTACTCTAACGCGATGATCGACGATGCAACAGTCGTGCAAGCCAATGAATCACCATCGTGGGACAATCGGTTTCATTCGGCGGCGTGCTTCCCGGCCTGCCAGCCGCCCGCGGCCAGGTGGCGGGTGCCCACCTCGAGCGGCTCGGCCTCGAGGGTGGTGGCCAGGCTGTCGTTCCAGCGGTTGAGAAATCCGTAGTAGGCAATGACCCCGAGCATATCGACGATCTCGTCCTCGTCGTAATGCTTGCGGAGCGCTGCAAAATGCTCGTCCGTGGCGGCGTTGGGTACGGCGGCGGCGGCCTGGGCGAAGGCCAGCGCCGCGCGCTCGGCGTCGCTGAACAGCGGGCTGGTCTCGTAGCTCCAGACCGCCGCCAGCTTCGCCGCGTCGGCCGGGTCGCCGTGGCGGATCACCCCGCCCGCGGTATGCGCCTGGCAGTACTGGCAGCCGGCGGACAGGCTGGCAACATGACCGAGGAGGCTCTTGAGGCCCGGCGACACGCGTTTCGAGCGGTCGGCGAACACGGCCCGGGCCAGGGCCCCGAACGCCTTGAGGAGTTCGGGCCGACGCGCCATGACCTTCTGGCTTGTCGGGATGAAGCCCGTGCGGGCCTTGGTGGCGGCGAAGGTTTCCGCCAGCTCCGGCAGCGCGGCGGGATCGAGCGGCGTCAGACGGGTCATGCGTCCCTCCGTGCGGGCGGTATCAGCCGCAACAGGAGAGCCCCATCGGCCGGCCCGCGCAAGCGCCGTCCCCGGCTATTCGGCAGGCATTTCCACATACTGACCCGCGACGACGGTGAGGAGCACAACCGCCACGACGAGGGCGATGGCCGCCCCCGGCGAGGTGCCGCCCGACTGGGCGAGCCAGTGGCGCCGCGCCTCACCCGTCAGGCCGCGCGCATCGGCATCGGCGATGCGGCGGAAGACGGCATCCATGTAGACCTTCTTGGCGAACAGGGCCGATGCCAGCCAGACGGCAAGCATGACCAGGTCGGGCACCGGGGGTGGGAGGATCAAGGTGGGAAGGATGATCGACGCCACGTAGAGAGAGCCGATCCGGTACAGCTTTCTGTAGAAGAACCAGATGGCGCCGAGGAAAAACGAGGGCCAGCACCAGGCGATGCCCGACCCGCCGCCGGCGCGCGTCTTCGCCAGATAGGCGAGGAAGGACTCGGCGTTGGGGCCGATCGCCGCCCGCAGGTCATCCTCCTCCGTCGCAGGGCCGACCGGCGCCGAGGGCGGTGCCGGCGGCGGCCGGCGAGGCCCCTCGACGGAAGGCACGCTCATGGGGCGCGCTCAGGCCGCGGCGAGCCGTGCCAGCGCCGTCTCCAGACGGGCGCGGGCATCGGCGGCCTCTTCCCGGCGCTCGCGCTGCTCCTCGACGACCTCCTCGGGCGCGCGGCTGACGAACTTCTCGTCGGCGAGCTTGCGCTCGATCTTGTCGATGTCGGCAGCGAGGCGGGCGATCTCGCGCTGCAGGCGCTGGCGCTCCTTGTCGAGGTCGATGACGTCGGCCAGAGGCAGCGCCACGGTTGCCTCGTCGACGACGATCTGGGCCGAACCGCCCGGAATGTCGGCGTCGATGGCGATGCCGGAGAGGCGCGCCAGGCGCAAGATCTGCTCGCGGTTGGCGGCGAGGCGCGCGGCCGTGGCCGGCGAGGCGCCGCGCAGGATGGCCGGGATCGAGGCGCCCGGCGGCACGTTCATTTCCGAGCGTACGGTGCGGATGCCCGAGACGAAGCGGACCACCCAGTCGAGTTCGGCCACGGCGTCGGCGTCGACGAGGCCGGCATCGTCGGCCGGCCAGGGCGCCGTGGCGAGCAGCGTGCCGTCACCCACCTGTTCCCACAGCTCCTCGGTCAGGTAGGGCATGAACGGGTGCAGCGCGTGCAGGATGCGGTCGAGCACCCAGGCCGTCGTCGCCCGCGTCTCGCTGCGTGCCGGCGTATCGTCGCCCTGCAGCACGGGCTTGGCGAGTTCCAGATGCCAGTCGCAGAACGTGTTCCAGACGAAGCGGTAGATGGCACCGGCGGCCTGGTCGAAGCGGAACGCTTCCAGCGCCTCGCCGATCGCCGCCGTGGCGCGTGTAGCCTCGCCGACGATCCAGCGATTCTGCGTCTCGCGTACGGCGTGCGGGTCGAACGCGGCATCGCGCCGGCACTCGTTCATCTCGCAGAAGCGCGCGGCGTTCCACAGCTTGGTGCCGAAGTTGCGGTAACCGGCGACGCGGGCCGGCGACAGCTTGATGTCGCGGCCCATCGCCGCCATGGCGACGAGGGTGAAGCGCAGCGCGTCGGCACCATACTCGCCGACGATCTCCAGCGGGTCGATGACGTTGCCCTTCGACTTCGACATCTTCTGGCCCTGCTCGTCGCGAACGAGGGCGTGGATGTAGACGGTGTGGAACGGCACGCGCCCGTCCATGAAGTGCAGCCCCATCATCATCATCCGGGCGACCCAGAAGAAGATGATGTCGAAGCCCGTGACCAGCACGTCGGTCGGGTAGTGCTTCGCCAGCACCGGGTCGTCGTCGGGCCAGCCGAGCGTCGAGAACGGCCACAGCGCGGAGGAGAACCAGGTATCGAGAACGTCGGGATCACGGGTCAGCGCCACGTCGCTGCCGTAGTGGGCGCGCGCCGCGGCGACCGCCTCCGCCTCGCTGCGCTCGACGAACACGGTGCCGTCGGGGCCGTACCAGGCCGGGATGCGATGCCCCCACCAGAGCTGGCGCGAGATGCACCAGGGCTGGATGTTCCGCATCCACTCGAAATAGGTCTTCGACCAGTTTTCCGGCACGAAGCGCGTGCGGCCGTCCTCGACCGCGGCGATCGCCGGCTGCGCCAGCGTGTGCGCGTCGACGTACCACTGCTCGGTGAGCCAGGGCTCGACGGGAACGCCCGAGCGGTCGCCGTAGGGCACGACATGGCGGTGACGGTCGATCTTCTCGACCAGGCCCAGCGCCTCGAGGTCGGCGACGATCCTGTCCCGCGCGGCGAAGCGGTCGAGACCGCGATAGGCCTCCGGCGCGTTGTCGTTCACCCGCCCGGCGGCGTCGAGCACATTCACGGCCGGCAGGTCGTGGCGCCGACCGACCTCGAAGTCGTTGAAGTCGTGCGCCGGGGTGATCTTGACCGCGCCCGAGCCCTGCTCCGGGTCGGCGTGCTCGTCGGCGACGACGGGGATGCGCCGGCCGACCAGCGGCAGGACCACGTTGCGGCCGACATACCGGCCCCAGCGCGGGTCGTCCTTGTGGACGGCGACGGCGGTGTCGCCGAGCATCGTCTCGGGCCGCGTCGTCGCCACGACGACATGCTCGCCCTCGGCGCCCTCGACCGGGTAGCGCAGGTACCACAGGTGGCCGTCGACCTCGCGCGGCTGCACCTCGAGGTCCGAGATGGCGGTGTTGAGCTTGGGGTCCCAGTTGACGAGGCGCTGGTCCTTGTAGATCAGCCCTTCCTTGTAGAGCCGGACGAACACCTCCAGCACGGCGCGCGACAGCCCCTCGTCCATGGTGAAGCGTTCGCGCGACCAGTCGCAGGAGGCGCCGAGGCGGCGCAGCTGGCTGACGATGGTGCCGCCGGACTCGGCCTTCCAGTCCCAGACGCGGCGGACGAACTCCTCGCGGTCGATGCGGCGCACGTTCTCCGCCGGCGGCGGGCCGCCGCGGTCGGGCTCAATGCCCTCGGCGGCCAGCCGCCGCTCGACGACCATCTGGGTGGCGATGCCGGCGTGGTCGGTGCCCGGCTGCCACAGGGCGTCGCGGCCCTGCATGCGACGCCAGCGCACCAGCACGTCCTGCAGCGTGTTGTTGAGGGCGTGCCCCATGTGCAGGCTGCCGGTGACGTTCGGCGGCGGAATGACGATGGTGTAGGGCGCGCCGGTGCCCGGGCGGCCCTGCGCGAAGGCTCCCGCCTCCTCCCACCGGCGATACTGCCTGGCCTCGACCTCGGCCGGCTGGAAGGTCTTGTCGAGCATGCCGAGCGTTCCCGGAAGACGTGATCCGGCGGCCGTTTTACGGAATGGCGGGCGGGGCCGGAAGCCCCGAAGCTGAAATCGTGCGTCAGCGCCGGTGGCGACGGCCGATGACCCGTTCGATTTCCTCGCGGACGATCTCGTCGACCATGCCGGCCAGATGCTGGTCGAGCCAGTCCTTGAGCAGCGGCCGCAGCAGCGTCTTGACGATGTCGACCACCGTCGTGTCGCGCCCCCCGACGGGCGCCGTGGCGCCCATGGCCGCAACAAGTTCGGCCAGCGAGGCCTGGGTGCGGTTGACGACCGTCTCCGAGACGAGGGCGGCCTCGTCGGCGCTCAGCGGAGCGTCGTCGACGAGGCGCGGCGACGGGCGTGCCCGCGCCGGCTCGGGCGCCGCGGCGCGTGCGGCCACCGGCTCGGGCGCCTCGACGACCTCGGTCAGTTCGAGGACATCGGGCTCCTCGTCGGCCGCGGACTCTGCGTCGGACTCGGGCTCGTCGTCGACGGGCGCCGCCTGAACCTCGGCCGGCTTCGGCTGGGGCTTTTCGCCTTCCTCGCCGTCCTCGGAAATGATGCGGCGGATGGAGGCGAGAATCTCCTCCATCGACGGCTCTTGCTGCTGGGCATTCTGGTCGGTCATCGGCCGCCATCCCCGCAGGAAATGGTTAACATCAGGTGAACCCTAGGCCGCGCGGGCGCTTCGGCCAACAGCTAAGTGCCGGAAATGCGCTGGGTAGGGCCGTTCCGGCGGCGCCTTTCGCTTCGTTTCCTACTTCGCGATATCGGTCCCGATCCACTTGTCCTTAACGCGTTCGTAGTTCTCGGTCATGTCGTACACCGGCACCGGCAGGCCCAGATCCCGGGCCGTCAGGCGGCCGATCGCCTGGATGACGGCGTAGGCGGCGGCGAGGCTGTCGCGCTGCGCGCCGACGAGCTGGATGCGGGCGTCGACGAGTTCGCGCTCGGCGTCCAGCACGTCGAGGATCGAACGCGAACCGACGCGCTGCTCCTGCTCGACGCCTTCGAGCGCGACCGTCTGCGCCTGAACCTGCGCCTCGAAGGAGACGATCCGCGCCCGGTTGCTGGCGTAGCTCTCCCACGCGTTGGTGGCGATCCGATCGATCTCCCGCTTGGCTTCGGCCAGCGTGGCCAGCGCCTCGCTGGCGCCATGCTTGGCCTCGCGGACCCGCGAGTAGACGTCGCCACCCTCGTAGAGCGGCACCGTCAGTTCCGCCAGCAGCGATCGCTGGCGGCGGCCGGTATCCGCGCCCACGAGGTCGCGGTCGTAGTCGAAGGCGGCCGTCGCGCTGAGCGTCGGCAGCAGTTCGCCGAAGACCAGGTCGATGTTGTCGCGGGCCGAGCGTTCGTCGAATTCCACCGCGACGACGTTGGGATTGTTCGTGCGCGCGTCGCGCAGGGTCGTCTGCAGGTCGGCGGGTAACTGGGACGGGATACCCGGCTGCACGAGCGTTCCCGGAGGGCTGCCGATGAACTTGGCGTAGTTGGCCCGGGCGATACTCACATCGCCTTCGGCCGCCTGCCGCTGTGCCGTTGCCTGGGCGTAGCGGCTCTCGGCCTGCGAAACGTCCGTGCGCGTCAATTCGCCGACCCGGAAACGGTCCCGCGTGGCTTCGAGCTGACGGGCGAGGCCATCCTCGTTTTCGCGGCGAAGCTGCAGGATCTGCTCGGTCCGCAGGACATCGAGATAGGCCTCGACGGCATCGAGCAGGACTTCCTGTTCCTTGACGACAAGGCGTGCCCGCGCGGCAGCCACGCGGTTCTTCGCCCGGCGGGTTTCGGCCTCGGTTCGGAAGCCGCGGAACAGCGGCTGCTCGATCTCGACGCCGAAGGTGCGCGGCAGGTTGTGGACGTCGGTATCCGCGGCGCCGTTGGGAAAGGTCTCGATGCGACGGCTGCCGTAGCTCGACGACATCGTCACGTTCGGTCGCCAGCTCGACAGGGCCTGTGGCACCTCTTCATCCGTACCGCGCAGGCCGGCGCGCGCGGATTCGAGATCCGGGTTGCCGAGATAGGCCGCCGCGAGGGCCTCGCTCAGCGTCTGCGCGACGGCTGGCGTCGGGGCCAGCGCCAGCGCGGCCGCGACGACCGCCCAGGTCGGGCGCAATGTCTTCCTGTAAGTCACGGGCATCGTGCCCCTCCTGCACCGGCCGAACGCCATCCTTCCACGATCGGCCGTCAACAACGGGCGCGTTGCCGCGCCTCAGAAAACGAACGCCGGCTCTGGTGCAAACCCCGGCAGCAGCGGCGTGCCGGCATCGAACAACTCGCGCCGTGAAACGGTATCGCCGGTCCGCACATAAAGGCAGGCCCGGCCCATGACCCCGTCGCCGCGCGCGACGACCGCTCCGAGCCGGCCACCGGGCGAAAGCTGGGCGGTCAGCGTCGCCGGCACCTCGGCGACGGCACCGGCGATGAGGATGACTTCATAGGGGCCGTGGTCCGGACAGCCGCCGGCGAGCGACCGCGTCTCCAGCACGACATTGTCGATGGCCAGTTCGCCCAGCAGTCGGGTGGCGTCCGCGGCAAGGACGGGGTCGACCTCGACCGCCACCACCGCGGCGGTCATGCGGCCCAGCACCGCGGCTTCGTACCCCGCACCGGCTCCGATCACCTGCGTGGTATCGCCGGCTGCCGGCGCCAGCGCCTCGACGAGCCGGGCCAGCACGGCCGGTTCCATCAGATAGCGGCCATTGCCGAGGTCGAGATCCTCGTCGAGATACGCGATGCCGGCCAGCCGGCGCGGCACGAAACGCTCGCGCGGCAATGTCTCCATAGCCGCGAGCAGCGCGGGATCGCTGACTCGGTTGGGGCGCAACTGGCAGTCGACCATGTTGCGGCGGGCTGCTGCGAAATCCGTCATGGCGCCTTTGGCAACTCTGTCCCGATACAGGGCGCGGCGGGCGGCTGGAGCCGTCCGCGAACGCCCGTTCTTATAGACATCGCGGGAGCCGGACACAATCGCGCCAGCCTCTGCCCTTCCCCCCTGCACCGCCGGTGCGAGTGTGCTATATGAGGCCTGTCATTCACTGGAGCCCCGCGTGACCGCGACGGACACGCCACAGTCGCCTCGCCAGACCGCCCCCGCGCAGCCCGTTCGCGGACTGCTGCGGTACGGCGTCATGCTGCCGTTGCTCGCGGTGGTTTTCGTACTTGCCGGCGGCATGGCCGAAATCGGCCGGGGTGGTGGAGCGGGCTGGGTCCCCTATGGGGCCGGAGCGACGGGCGAGGGCTTCCTTGCCGATGCCGGCGCGCCGCTCAAGCAGCTCCGACCGCAAGGCGAATCGGTGGTGGCCGGTCCGTCCCGCCGGCTCTTCGCCCGCGACATCGTATCGGGCGGCGCCCTCGATACCGTTCCAGCGATACTTCCCGCCACCCCGGTACTGCCCGGCGTGGCTGTGCGGACAGGCCCTGGCCGGTCCGACGTCGCCTCCTGGCGGCGCCTGCACCCCGCGTCCTCGGCGTCGCCGCGCGGTCCTCCGGCCTTCGGACCTTCTGGACGGACCGCGGCCTGAACCGGGCTGCGGCCGGTTGGTACCGGGCCCCCGAGGTCTCCTGACCGGACGGCAGCATCGTCGCCTTGGCGGCGGATCGCGCGCGTCTCATCCGGACCCGGCTTCATCCCGCTGAACGGCGCCACAGGCGCCCGCGGTCGACCCAGGTCGACCCGAGTCCGAGGATTTTCGACATGAGTGGTCTCATCAGCCTGGCGATTCTGGTCGCCGCCATCGTTCTGTCCCGCTACGGCACGCGCCGTTACGGCGGTGTCGCGCCGCAAGGGTTCATGGCCCGGCGCGGCATCGCGGAGACGGTCGCCGTCATCCTCGTCGCCTTCATCACTTTCCCGCTCGGCGGTCTGCTCGAGTCCGTCCTCAGCGGCGAAATCGGCGAGTTCGGCCTCCTGTGGTACGGCATCGCTGCGGTAATCGTCGCCTTCGGCCTCGTCGGCTGGCATCTCGTCGGGCGCATTCCCCAGCGTGGCAACGCGTATCTCGACCTCGGAGAGGTCGCGAACGACGCCGTTCCAGGGCACCTCGACAGAAAGGTTGCCTGACGCACCGAAGCCGCCGTGACAAGGCGGCGCAGCCCTGTGCAGCGACGCGCGCAGCCCGCACGCACGCACGTCGCACCGGGGCGGCACGACAGGTGCAAGGGTCCGGCCGCGGTCTCCGACAAAGGCCCGGTTCCGCTCGCACGAGGCAGGCGCGGCGGTGCCGGAACGGCGATCACGTCCCGCTCCGGTGACGGGGCAGGCATCGACCGGTCCTCCCGGCGGCGCGGGGCGATTTCCCCACGCCTTGCGCCGCCGGGGTCTTCTTCCTTCCGTTCCCGCAATCTATTGACCGCCCCGCAGCCGCGGATTAGGTCTCCCCTCCCCGCGCCGGCATGTCACCGGCGCGCGCTCGGCGCCGGCGGCCCGGTGGCAGAGTGGCCATGCAGCGGACTGCAAATCCGCGTACGTCGGTTCGATTCCGGCCCGGGCCTCCAAACCGCATTCCACCGGCCGCCAGCGGCCGGGAGGTCGCGGTGATTTCGCATCGGCCCGGGCTCCGCACGAAGGCGTGGGCACGCGGCCGTTGGCGCGTGCCGCTGGTCGCCCTCCTTCTATTCGGCATCGCCCTTGCGGTAACGCAGCCCGAAGCCACGACGGCGGCACATACCGATATCGCGTTCGGACATGCCGAACCGGGCGTCGACAGCCCCGCTCCTCCGTTACACAAGCAACTCAGGGCCGAAATCCCGGCTGCCGTGTCAGTCGTCCCGCGCCGCCCCCTTCCGTCGCTCGTTGCGACGACGGGTTCGGTCGCGGCGCTTGTCCCGGCGTTGCCGATGCATGCCGGCGTCGTGCCGCTCCTGGGCGGACCGCTGCGTCGCGACAGACAGGCGCGGGCCGGCGTGCGCCGGAACCGGTGGCAGCCCCGGGCACCTCCGGCGGGAAGCATGAAATCGGCGGCACGGGGCGTCTGACAGCCCGTTCCGCCGTTCATCTGTCCCGAAAAAATCGTCCGCCGGCGTGGCCTTCCCGCGCGGAACCCGTCCGGCCGGTTCACCGGAGTATCCGTCCCATGATCGGTATCATCAGCCTCGCGGTGCTCGTCGCCGCATTCGTCGTGGCCCGTGTCGTCGCGCGGAAACTTGGAGGAGGAGCGGCGACCGGCTTCGTTGCCCGCCGCGGCGTCGCCGAAACCATCTCCCTGGTCATTGTTGCCGCGATTTCGTTTCCCATCGCCGGAGTGCTCGATTTCCTGCTTAGCGACGGGATCGGAAGTCTCGACGCGATCGGGTGGGGCGCTGTCGTTGCAATCCTGGCCGCCGGAGTCTGGGGCTGGCGGCTGGCCGGCCGCATTCGCAAGCGGACTGGCGTGGTCAGGCAGCCGGTCAAGGCGGCGGCCAACGACCTGACGGCGTCCGAGCGCCGGGAGGTCGCGTGACCGCCATGCCGTTGCCCGTCAGCCGTCGCATCGCAATCGGCGGCGTGCGCGTCGTCGTGACGGCGCTCGCGGTGGGCACACTGTTCGGCACGGTCACGGCGGCCCTCGCGCTGGCGGCCGCCTGGGCCATCGCCGGCCTGCTCGACCTGCCGGCGTGGTTCACCGCGCCACTGGAGACCTTTGCCAGCCTCGTCGGGCTGGCGGTCGGGATGCTGGTGGCGGTGCAGGCGCGGCACGCGGAACTGCGGCTTGCTGAGGATGCCGGAATGGTCCGACCCGGCGCCGACTGAGGCCGCAACACTGCCGGCGGCGCGGACATCCGAGGAATGTTCCGCGCCGCCGGCGCTTTTTCTCCGCGGTGGCCGGCTGGGGCGAGCCGCCGCCTGTGCCGCGTGCGAATTTGTGCTATGAGGCCCGTACCGGTCGTGGGCCGGTCGTTGAGGAATCCGCGCCCTTGCGCTGCACACCTGACAGGAACTGCTTCAGCCTTCGGCTTCTGTTCCCGCGGGTCGCGGTATTCTTTGTCCTTGCCCTGCTGGTGCTGTCCGGGGCCGGAACGGGGCCGGGCCTCGATGGGCCGGTCGCGGAGGCTCCACGCCTCGACGGCCAGTCGCTGAGCGCCTTCCCGCGCCCTGATCACCACACCCTGCGGTCGGAAGCCCAGCCGGTCGCGGTGTCGATTTCGCGCCGCTCGCTGGTCCGTGCTCCCGCCGCGCAGGTCGACGTACCCCCGCTTCTCGCGGCGGCTGATGCATCGCCGCCGACGATGGCCATCGACGCGCGTGTCGCACCGCTCCGCGACGGCGACACGGCCGGCCGTCCCGTTGCCTTCCGGCACGATCCGCGGGCCCCTCCCTCCCGGATCACCTGAAAGTGGGCCGCTGCCCGATGCGGTAGCGATCCCGGTGCGTTCACCGGAGGCGGGTCAATCACCGACCGAGAATGTCCGTTCGTCGCCCGAAGGGCCGGCGGCATTCCGCCATCCGTGCATCGCGCTGTTCATCGGGGGTCCGACGGACTCCCGCCGAAACGGACCATCTGTACAGGACACCAAAGACATGACCGGTATCATCAGCTTCGCCGTGCTCGTCGCGGCAATCGTTCTCGGCCGCGTCGCGGCCCGCAAGATGGCGGGTGGCAAGGCGCGGGGCTTCATGGCGCGGCGCGGCGTTGCCGAGACGCTCGCCCTCGTCCTCGTTGCCGCAGTCTCATTCCCGCTGGCCGGCATCATCGACTTCCTGCTCAGCGGCGACATGAAGACGCTCGACATCGTCGGCTGGGTGCTGCTGGCGGCGATCCTGGTCGTCGGCATCGTCGGCTGGATCATGGCCGGCCGTCTGCCCAAGGCGGGCGCGGCCAAGACCGCGTAGGGGTGGCCGTGGTAGCGGCCCCCCAGGCGCCTGCGGCGGCCCGCCATGTCCAGGGCGGCGTGCTGCGCGGCATCGCCACCGCGCTCGCGGCCGGCGTGCTGTTCGCTGCGACGACGGTGGCGCTGACGACCGCGGCGGCCTGGGCCATCGTCAGCCTGCTCGACCTGCCGCGCTGGCTGGCCGCCCCGCTGGAGACCTTTGCCGTGGTGAGTGCCATCGGCATCGGCGCGGCGACCGGCTGGCGGGCCTGGCAGCGCGAGCGGCAAGTCGTCGGTGACGGCACGGCTGAGTGAGTCGCCGTTCCGAAAGGTGACCGTCCGGTGCGCCGTCGCGAATGTCGCGGCGGCGCATCCGGTCCTTCAGCGTGCGTAGTAGGCGGTATCGGCCGCCGTCGGCCGCCAGGCGGGATTGGTCGGCCAGTCCTTGATGCGAGCGGCCATGTCCGTGCCGTAGCGCACGCGGAACAGCAGCGAGCGCCGCGGGCCGTTGACGTATTCGTGCAGTTCGCCCGGCGGATGCACGATGAAGGCCCCAGGCCTGACATCGACGGTGCGGCCGGGCGCATGCATGACGCCGCCGCCCTCGAAGCAGAAATAGATTTCCGTGCAGTCGGGATGGCAGTGGTTGGGGCTGGTCTGTCCCGGCTCCCAGCAGGCGACCGTGAAATCGCCGCCGCTCTCGACGCCGAGAATCTTCTCGATGTGATGCCTGGGATCGAACACCTGCTCGGTACGCAGATCGAAGACGTGCATGTGCGTTCCCTCCCCTGTCAGACCGTGGCGATCGGCGAAGCGGGCGAGCCGACGGCGCCGCGCAGGCGCAAGGGCGGCGCCGTCAGCAGGAAGCGCGAACGGCCGTTGGCGCGCAGCCAGTCGGCCAGTTCGCTGAAGTACCAGAGTTCACCGAGGTTGAGGCCGAGCTTGAACAGGCAATGCTCGTGGATCGGCAGGAAGGCGTGACGATGCCCGCCGTCGGCGGGCGGCCGGGCCGGCAGTCCCTCGACCGCATAGTTGTCGGCGATCAGCGCCGCGATGCCGCTGTCGGTGATCCAATCGAGCAACGTCGGGTCGCGCCCGTCGAGGACCGCATAGGTGTGGTGGAGGTCGTGCTCGCTTGGCGTCCCGTCGCGGGCCATCAGCATGCGGCCGAAGCCTGTGTTGAGGCACAGCATGTCACCCGGCTCGACGACGACGCCGTCGGCCTTCATCACCCCTTCCAGATCGGCGCGCGTCACGAACCGCCGCGTATCGCCGAAATGCTTCTCTAGGTCGACCAGCACGGCGCGGCCCTGGATGCACTTCGCCGCCATGTTTTCGACGCCGAGCGAGCGCGCCGCCGAGGTCTCGCCGCCGGCGGCCGGTGCCTGCACATGCTCGTCCGCGCGGAAGCCGTTGTAGTAGACGCGCTCGGCCACGCCGTCGCCGTCGGCATCAAACGTGCTGCCGACATGCGCGAGGCTGTCCCACTGCGTCGAATACTGCGTGCACATCAGCACCGTGTCGTCGCTGATGACATCGGTCAGGCGCGCGTCCTCGCGCTCCAGCGGGTAGTTGAACAGCGGCCTTTGTTCGCGGATGGTCGGGCGCAGCTTCGGCGGCCAGCGGCGCGGATTGAGCACCGACCCGCCCGGCAGGTCGAGCGGCAGGCTGAGGCAGAAGGTGCGGCCGGCACGGACCTCGGCCACGCCTTCCAGAGCCTTCTGCGGCGTCAGCAGATTGAGCCGGCCAAGCTGGTCGTCCGCTCCCCAGTCGCCCCAGGTCGATCCCTCGGGCCGCTGCTTCCAGCGCGCGTTGCCGGCCATGCCGTTCCTCCCCCTGTCTTTGGGAACAGCATGGAGCAGTCGCGCGGGCGCGAACAAGCCCGCGTGGTGCCTAGCCGGCGATGAAGTCCCGGGCCTTCTTGTACATGGCGTAGTCGACCAGCTTGCCTTCCCACGCGATGGCGGCCAGGCCCTGCTTCTCGGCCGCCTCGAAGGCGGCGACCATGCGCGTGTAGTGGTCGATCTCGGCCGCGCTCGGCAGGTAGATCTGGCGCGCGATCGCGACATGGCGGGGATGGATGACCGTGCGGCCGTCGTAGCCGAGCCGTTTCGACAGCGTGCAGTCCGTCCGCAGGTCGTCGTCGTTCTCGACGTCGCTGAAGGCGCCGTCGAGCACCATCGGCAGCCCCGCCGCGCGGCCTTCGAGCAGAACCTTGGAACGGGCGTAGAGCAGTTCGGTGCCCTCCGCCGACCACGCCGACTTCAGAGTTCGCTGCAGGTCGCCGTCCTCGGCGCTGCCGAAGGTGACGGCCTCGATGCGCCTGGCCGCCGTCGCGACCTCGAAGCAGCGGTAGCAGCCCATCGCGGTCTCGAGCGAGGCGAAGACGCGGATCGAGTCCGGTTCCAGCCCGCGCTCGCGCTCCAGGCGCGTGATGATGGCGTCGGCATTGCGCACGTTCTCGGCGCTCTCGGCCATCGGCAGCATGATACCGTAGAGGTGGCGCGAGACGATCGCCTTGAGGTCGTCCTCGAGATAGTTCGGCTCGTTGTTGACGCGCACCAGGACCGTCTGGTCGAGCGTCGGGATCAGCGCGCCGATCTCGTCGCGGACCTTGGCCTTCAGCGCGATCGGCACGGCATCCTCGAAGTCGATGATGATGCCGTCCGGCTCGAAGCGTTTGGACTTCTCGATGAAGTCGCGGCGGTTGCCAGGTGTGAACAGGGTGATGCGGGGCTTCTTGCTGGCCATGGCGTCCTCTCCTGGGCGTCAGATGATTCCGGCGGCCTTCAGCGCGTCGACTTCGGCGCGCGTCATGCCGAGGCGCTCGACGAAGATCGCCTCGTTGTCGGCGCCGAGGGCGTTCTTGCCGGGGTGCCGCACGCGGCCGGGCGTTGCCGACATCTTCGGGAAGACGCCTTCCATCTTGAGCGGCTTGCCGCTGTCGTCGGTCTGGTCGATCACCATCTCGCGCGCCTGCGCGTGCGGGTCGGCCATGATGTCGGCGATGGTATTGACCGGGCCGAACGGCACGTCGCTGGCGCGCAGGAGCTGTGTCGCCTCGGCGAGCGTGTGACGTTCCATCCAGCCGCCGATCAACGCGTCGAGTTCGACGACGTTCTTCAACCGTCCGGCATTGGTGTTGAAGCGGGGATCGTCGACGAGGGCCTGACCGCCGACCAGCGTCAGGAGGCGGGCTGCGGTCGTCGGCGTCGCGCCGGCGATGGCGATCCAGCGTCCGTCCTTCGTGCGGTAGGTGTTGCGCGGCGACGAGGTCGGCGTGCGGTTGCCCATGCGCGCCGGCGCCTCGCCGGTGAGCTGGTAGACCGTCGCGTTCGGCCCGAGCATCGAGTAGAGGCTTTCGAGGATCGACACGTCGATCACCTGCCCCCTGCCCGTGCCGATGACGTCACGGTTGTAGATGGCGAACATCGCCGCGGCGACGGCGTACATGCCGGCGAAGCTGTCGGCCAGCGCGAACTGCGGCAGCGTCGGCGGCCCGTCGGTCTCGCCGGTCATGTGGGCGAAACCGCTCTGCGCCTCCATGATGGTGCCGAAGCCCGGCTGCTTCGCGTACGGGCCGGTCTGGCCGTAGCCGGTCAGCCGGATCATGACGAGTCGCGGGTTGATCTTCGCCAGGTCCTCGTAGTGGATGCCCCACGCCTCCAGCCGGCCAGGGCGGAAATTCTCGACGAAGATGTCGGCATCGGCGAGCAGCCTGAACAGGACGTCCCTGCCCTGCGGCTTGCCGATGTCGAGCGTCACCAGCGTCTTGTTGCGCGAATAGTACTTCCACCACGGATTGATGCCGTCGACGTGGAAGCCGAACTGCCGCAGCGGGTCACCCTTGCCCGGCGGCTCGACATGGATCACCTCGGCGCCGAAGTCGGACAGCAGCCGGCCGCACAGCGGCCCGGCGATGACGGTGGCGCATTCGACGACCTTGAGGCCCTTGAGGGCAACGGGCGGAACGGCAGGCTCCTGTGCCGGCATCTCTGGCTCCGACAGGGTTGAGGCGACGCGGCGCGGCCGCGCCGTCAGGTCTGGTCGACGTACTGGAAGTTCTTGTCGCAGTACCACGTGTGCAGGTCGCCAAAGGCGATCGGCGGCAGCGCCCGGCGTCCGGGGCGGTCGCGGCACGTCGGCAGGCACTCGATGAGGGCGTCGAGCGCCGGATAGCAGAAATAGATCGTGGACAGGCGCGAGCGCGACGGGTCCGACAGGACGCGGTGCGGCCCGCCGACGAAGCGGCCGTTGCTCCAGCGCTCGAGGGTGATGCCGCACAGCACCATGATGGCGCCGTCGATGCGCGGCGCCTCGACCCAGCTTCCGTCCGGCAAGCGGACCTCGAGGCCGGGCGCGTCGGCCGGCGGGATCATCGACAGGAAGGACAGGTCGGTGTGCATCGGCGAGCCGAGCAGCCCCTCCTCCCAGTCGGCAACCGCCGGGTACCAGGCGTAGCGACCCATCGACGTCGAGCGCGCGAAGCTGGCGTCGAAGGTGTCCGCCGGCATGTCGAGCGCCGTCGCCAGCGCCGGCAGCAGGCGCGTCGAGAGGCGGTCGAAGGCGCGCAGCCAGTCCTGCACCGCGTCGCTGAAGCCGGGCAGTCCGGCCGGCCACTGGTTGCGGTCGCGGAAGCGGCGGTGGCCGCCATGGTCGGGGTCGCCGGCCGGCACGTCGAGGGCGAACTTGTAGGCCTCGCTCGGGCTCGGTCGCCTCTGTACGGCGAGGCCGGTCTTGTGGACGGCGGCGTCCGGCGGCTGCCAGCCGCACTGGCTGTCGTTCATCCTGAGCTTCGCACGCTCCTCCACCGGCAGGGCGAAGAAGCGCCGCGCCTGGGCGAAGGCGCCGTCGATGGTCGCGTTCGGGATGCCGTGGCCGGCGAGGTAGAACACGCCGGTCTCGCCGAAGCCGCGGGCTATGCCGGCGGCGACATCCGCCAGCGCGCCCGGGCGGCCGGCCAGCAGCGGCGCCGCGTCGACCAGCGGGAACGGATGCTCCCCCGGCGGACGCGCGGCCGCCGCCGTCGCGGCCATGTCGAGCGCCGCCACCCGCCCTACTCGGCCGCCGCCGAGTAGTCGGGCACGTCGAGTTCGGGCACGACGCGCTCCATGAACTGGCGCATCTCCCACAGCAACTCGTCCTTCGGCTGCTGCGCCCAGTGCCAGATCAGCGTGATGTACTCCAGCGGCACCCGCTTCAGCGTCTCCTGCCAGTAGCGGATGGCGTCGTCGGCGGTGCCGCCGACGAAGAAGCCGGTATCCATCATCTCGCGGAAGGCCGTGTCGGTGTCGTCGGAGGGACGGCCGACATTGTGGTTGCCGAAGTAGGTGTAGAAGTTGCGGTAGATGTCGAAGTCCCAGGCGCGGATGCGGTTCTCGAAGTCGGCCCGCGACTTGCCGATGCGCGTGTGGCGCACGGCGTTCTGCCGCTCGCCGTAGCGGAAGTGGTGGCCGTGCCTGGCCGCTTCCTCGACGTAGACCTGCGCCATCTCGACGATCGAATCCGTCGAGTTGAAGTAGGTTGGCCGGAAGGCGTGCTTGGCGGCGAACTCGATGGTCGCGCGGCTGCGGGCGACCGCCACGAACACCGGCGGATGCGGCTTCTGGTAGGGCTTCGGCACGACGCTGACGCGGCGCAACAGGCCCTTGTCGTCGATCTCGCCATGCGCGCCGGTGCTGCGCGCCAGCTCGGCGCCCGGATAGTGCTCCATTCCGGCGGCGGGGAACGGCGCCTTGTAAAAGCGGCCGTCGAAGTTGACCGATTCCTGCGTCCAGGCCGCGAGCACCTGCTCGACGCGCTCCTCGAAGACCTCGCGGTTGTGCAGGTCGGCCTGGTCGCCGGTCGACAGGGTCGCCTCGGCGCCGACGAACTGGCCCAGCACGTTGGTCCAGCGCGACTGGTAGCCGCGCGAGAAGCCGACGAAGTACTTGCCGTTGGTCAGGTGGTCGATGATCGCCGTTTCCTCGGCGACGCGGATCGGATCCTGCGTCGACATGACGTAGCCGAGCGCGCCGACACGGGTGTTGGTCACCTTGTCCGCCCAGTAGGCGTTCAGCACGCCGGGGTTGGGCCCGACCTCGAAGCCTTCCGAGTGGAAGTGGTGCTCGATGGTCGACATCCCCCAGATGCCCATCTTGTCGGCTTCGCGGATGATGTCGGTCCATTCATGGACGATGCGGTGATAGGCCTCGGCATCGTTGCCGACGGGACGCCGCTTGCGGCGGTCCTCCTCGCCGTCGGTCGGGAACACGGGGTAGAGCTGGACGATGACCTTCGGCAGTGCCACGAGCGAACCTCCCAGATTCTTGTCCCACGGGCCAAGGAATAGCTCCGCCGTGGGTTGGGGAGTCTAACAACCGCTCCACGGCCGGTCCAACCCGCCCGCCCGAAATTGCGGCAACCAACTTTTCACCAATCGAAAACAGTATCTGCGGGCTAAGGCACTCGCGCCACGCGGAAGCCGCTGAAGAAGTCACGCGCTTCGATGCCGGACTTGCGTACGGAAATCCGGATGCCCTTCGGGTTCACTCCCCAAGACCCACCGCGCATGACATGAAAGGCACAGATTCTGCCAGCCACCGCGGCTCCATCAGCGGGAGCGCCGGCATAGCCACTCAGACCATCCCAGCAATCCTCGGTCCACTCCCAGACATTGCCGACCATATCGTGCAAGCCGAATGCATTCGCGGAGAAGCTGCCGGTGGACATTGTGCCCTGCCCGTCCGCGGGATTGCCGCAGTCGTTACAGTTGGCATTGCCTCGACCGGCGTCATTTCCCCATGGATACTTCATAGTTCCGCCCGCACGAGCCGCGTACTCCCACTCCGCCTCGCTCAATAGTCGATAGGTGAATCCGGTCACGCGCGTCAGCCATGACACATAGGCTTTGGCATCGCTCCATTGGACGCATGTCACCGGGTGTCGATCGTCCTGCGCGTAACCGGGACTACGCCATCCACGACCCGCGGTGTCGTCGAAGTCGCGCCCCATGCCCGACCAGCACGAAGAACCGGTATCGTGCCCGGTCGCCGCGACGAATGCGGCGAACTGGCCGCGGGTGACTTCGTGCGTGCCGACCGCCAGCGGGTAGCCGATTTTCACATTGTGCTGCGGTCCTTCGTAGTTCTCGCGGCCCGGCTCGCCCACCGGCGAACCCATGACGAATTCACCCGGCGGTAGCCAGACCATGTCGGGACATTGATTGCAGTCACGAAACTTCATACCAGGCGTGGGCGGCGAGACCGGACGAGCCACCTGCGGGACACTCGTTGCCGTATCCCGTCCGGCCAATGTCGGTGTCTGCGGGGCCGATGCGCCTGCGGTCGCCGGATCGGCGAGCAAGCTGCCGTGGACCCAGCCGGCAGCCGCAGGGCGAGCGATACGGTACCACTCGCCGCCATTGACCTTCCCAGTCACTGCCACCTTCGTTCCCGCTGGCAGCGTCTCCAGCTTCTCCCCTGTCGTCGCGGGGGTCGCCCGGACATTGGCGGATGCCGTCGTCACCATCGTCGCGTCGCGGTCCTCCACGGCCGGCGGCGGTTCCATCGGCGCCGGCGGCTTCAAGGCCGCCAGCCGGGCCTTCGCCAGCGGCGCGAACTGGCCCTTCGGATATTGCGCGAGATAGGCCTCGTACTCGGCCGCCGAGTTGCCGCGCTCGGCCGACTCCCAGAAACGCATCTCGGCGAGCCGCGGGTCGAAGCCCGGCACGGGCGGCGGAACGGCGACCGGTGCCGCCGCACTTGCAGCAGCGGCCGCCGCGGCGTTCAGCACGAGCGAGCCGACGATCTGACCTTCCTGCCACGTTTCCTGGCGGTCGGACGTGGCCTTGCGTACATCCGTGTGCACGCGCTCGAGGATGGCATAGTGGCTGAGTCCCGGTTCGGCCAGCGCCTCGAGCCAGGCGCGCGTGTACGGGCTGTTCCGTCCGGTACCGTCGGCGGCTACCGTGCCCGGCTTGGCCGCGTAGGATACGAGGACACCGGACGCGGCGGCCTCGACCCTCGCAAGGCCTCGCGTGCCGCCGCGGAAGCGGCCCTCGAAGGGGTTGTTGCGGCAGGCGTCGAGCAGCACCAGAGCCGAACCGACGCCGGCCTCGCTCAGGCCGCGCAGCACGACATCAAGGCTGACGGCGGCAAACTCGACCTCGGCTTCCTCCTTGGGGTCGGCGTCTACGGGTATCAGCCAGTTCTGGCCGCGCACCTGCATGCCATGGCCCGCGTAGAACACGACCGCCTCGTCGCCGCCCGAAAGCTGGCGACGGAACCCGAGGATGGCACTCGCCATCTGCGCCCGGCTGGCGTTCAAGGCCAACGTCACCGAGAAGCCCAGAGCCTTCAGCCGCGCCGCCATGTCCGCCGCATCGTTGACAGGATTGGCCAGGGGCTGGCCGGCGTAGGCGCCATTGCCGATGACCAGGGCCCGGCGGGCGGCATCGGCATCCGGGGCCAGGACGACGATCACCGCCGCGAGCACCGCAGCCACGAACGCGCGCATTCCGCTTCTCCACTCCGCCGCACCGGCATGTTTCCGGCAAGGCTGTGCAGCGGTCAATCGTGGCCCGTGACGACCGCCCGGCCTGTGATGCACTTCACCGTGGGCGCTCCCGAATCCCTGACTTCGGCCCACGGCTGGACGCGCCGGCGCGTGGCCGGCATCCTCCGGCCGCTTCAGGGAGGGGATTCGGGCATGACAGACGCATCGGCAGCACGTTTCGGTTCGGCGCGCGAGACCATCCGCAGCGAGGACATGCCTCTGCTGACCGGTCGCGGCCGCTACGCCGACGACGTTCGCGTGGCGGGCGAGGCCAGCGCCGCCTTCCTGCGCTCGCCGCACGCCAATGCCCGCATTGCGCGCCTCGACGTGGCGGCCGCAAAGGCGGCGCCGGGCGTCCTCGCGGTCGTCACCGGCGCCGACCTCGTCGCCGCCGGCATCGGGCCTATTCCTTGTGCCGTGCCGCCCGGCCCGGGCCGCGACGGAAAGCCCTATGTGCAGCCGCTACGCCTGCCGATGCCGGAGGCGTTCGCCCGCTATGTCGGCGAGCCGCTGGCCATGGTCGTCGCCGAAACGCTGGCGCAGGCGCAGGACGCGGTCGAGCTGATCGAGGCCGATTTCGAGGAACTGCCGGCGGTGGTCGATCCGGACGGCGCCATGGCGCCTGGCGCCCACGCCATCTGGGACGCCGCGCCCGGCAATCTCTGCTGGGACTGGGAGACCGGCGACGCCGCCGCCGTCGAGGCGGCCTTCGCCGGCGCGGCGCACGTCGTCTCCGGCCGGCTGCACGATACCCGCGTGGCGCCGGCCGCGATGGAGAACCGCTCCGGCGTCGCCACCTACGACGCAGCCACCGGCCGCTTCACGCTGCGGACCAACTCGCAGGGCGTGTTCCTGATGCGCCGGATGCTGGCGGAGTCGGTCCTGAAGATCGATCCGGCGAAGCTGCAGGTCATCACCGAGGATGTCGGCGGCGGTTTCGGCATGAAGGCGCAGACCTACTCCGAGCACGCCATGGTGCTGATCGGCGCCCGCGCCACCGGCCGGCCGGTGCGCTGGACCAACACCCGCGCCGACAGCTTCGCCACCGACACGGCCGGCCGCGACAGCGTGCTGGAGGGCCGCATGGCGCTCGACGGCGACGGCAGGGTGCTGGCGCTCGACGTCGACTACCGCATCGGCATCGGCGCCTACGTCACCACCTTCGCGCCGATCTTCGCCACCACCAACACCACCAACTGCCTCGCCAGCGTCTACCGCACGCCGGCGATCCACGCCCGCACGCGGCTGGTGTTCACCAACACCGCGCCGCTTGGCCCCTACCGTGGCGCCGGCCGCCCCGAGGCGATCTGGATGGTCGAGCACCTGCTCGACCGGGCCGCGGCGAAGCTCGGCGTCGACCGCGCCGAAATCCGCCGCCGCAACCTGATCCGGCCCGACGAGATGCCGTGGAAGACGCCGGTCGGGCGGACCTACGACAGCGGTGATTTTCCCGGCGCCCTCGACAAGGCGCTGAAGCTTGCCGACTGGGCTGGCTTCGCGGCCCGGCGCCGCCAGTCGGAGGCGGTCGGCAAGCTGCGCGGCATCGGCATCTGCTGCTTCCTCGAGATCGCCGGCGGCATTCTCGAGGAAACGGCCGAACTGCGCTTCGCCGCCGACGGCACGGCCGACCTGCACATCGGCGGCCAGCCGATGGGCCAGGGCCTCGTCACCGCCTTCCGCCGCATCGTCGCCAAGCGCCTGGGCGTCGGCGAACAGCAGGTACGCATCGTCTACGGCGACAGCGACCGCGTCCCCGCGGGCACGCCGTCCGTCGCCTCGCGCACGACGATGATGGCCGGCGGCGCCGGCGCCAACGCCTGCGACGTGGCGATCGAGCGTGGCCGCCGCCTCGCGGCCCATCTGCTGGAGGCCGCCGAGGCGGACATCGAGTTCGCCACCGGCACCTACCGCGTCGCCGGCACCGATCGGGCCCTGCCGCTGCTGGAACTGGCGGCGAAGGTGCGCGCCATGGGCACCCTGCCCGCCGGCCTCGAACCGCTCGACAACGCCGCCAAGTTCGTCTCGCCCGACTTCTCCTTCCCCAATGGCTGCCATATCTGCGAGGTCGAGATCGACCGCCAGACCGGCACACTGGCCGTGGTCGGCTACACGGCGGTCGACGATGTCGGCAATGTCGTCAGCGAGACCATCGTCGACGGCCAGGTGCATGGCGGCATCGCCCAGGGGCTTGGTCAGGTGATCGGCGAGCACGTCGTCTACGACGAGACGGGGCAGCTCGTGACCGGCACCTTCATGGACTACCAGATGCCGCGCGCGGCGGACCTGCCGGCCATCCGCACGGCCTTCCACTCGGTCCCCTGCACGACCAATCCGCTGGGCGTGAAGGGCGCGGGCGAAAGCGGCGTGGCGGGCTCCCTCCCCTCCGGCCACGCCGCCGTCCTCGATGCGCTGGCCTCGGCCGGTGCCGGCTACATGGACCTGCCGGCGACGCCGGCGCGGATCTGGGCGGCCCTGCGCGCGGCCGGCGGCTAGCCCCAGGCCGCCTTCAGCCGCTCGCAGGCGAGGGCCTGGGCCTTTTCGGACGCCTGCACCACGGGGCGCCAGCCGAAGAAGCCGTGCGCCATGCCGGGAAACTCGACCAGTTCGACCGCATTGCCGGCCTGGCGCAGGCGCTCGGCGTACGCCACCCCTTCGTCATGCAGGGGATCGCACTCGGCCAGCAGGACGAGGGCCGGCGGCAAACCCGACAGGTCGCCCGCGCGCAGCGGCGAGGCCCGCCAGTCGAGCACGTCCTCGGGCGAGCGCAGGTAGTGGTTGCGGAACCAGTGCATCGAGGCGGAATCGAGGATGCCGTAGCCGTTGGCGAAGGTCTCGTATGACGGCGTGCCGTCGCAGGCGTAGTCGGCGACCGGGTAGACCAGCACCTGCATCGCCAGCTTCGGCCCGCCGGCCTCGCGCGCCATGAGGGCGACGACGGCGGCGAGGTTGCCGCCGGCACTGTCGCCGGCGACGGCCAGCCGGCCGCTGTCGCCGCCATAGCGGCCGGCCTCGGTCGCGGCCCACTTCACGGCGGCGAAGCTGTCCTCGGCGGCGGCCGGGAACTTGTGTTCCGGCGCCAGCCGGTAGTCGACCGCGACGACCAGCGCGCCCGCGCCGTTGGCGAGGTGGCGCGAGGTCTCGTCGTGACTGTCCAGATTGCCCAGCACATGGCCGCCGCCGTGCAGGTAGACGAGCACCGGCAGCATGCCCTGCCCGGCGCCCTGCGGCCGGTAGATCCGCACCGCAATCGGCCCTGCCGGGCCCGGTACGGTGGTGTCGTCGACCTTGTCGACCGGCGTCGGCGGCCGCTTGGGCGCCAGGGCGGCCATCTGCGCGCGGGCCTCGGCGGGGGTCAGCGCCGACCACGAGCGAAAGCCGAGAGTGGCGAATTTCGAGAACAGGTCCGCGAGCTGCGGATCGAGCGGCATGGCGATGTCCTTCTCCAACCCTTGAACGGGCCGGCGCGGCTGGGGCGGCGATCCTCGCCCGGCTGCCGCTGCGCCGCAATCCCGTGCGGTCGCAGCCGGCCATAGGGTTTGTCTCGAATTCCCGACGAATTCGCCACGACGTTGTCGCCAGATCATCGAAATTTTTGCAAAAGGATTTCACAAGATGCTCTAAAAATATAATAGAGAATATCATTTGATTTTCCAAAGTTGATCGAGAATACGCCGAGATATAGAAGATTATTGTGTAATAAATGTATGTTATTGCTTTTGACTACTTCGGCATTTTCCCGGATATTCCATGACGAATTCACGGTGATGCTGTTCATATCAAAGACAGCGTCACGCTCCGACCGAACGAAGCAAGCACTCGCGGGACGACAGCCATGACGAGCGACATCACACTCAACCCCGCCGTTCGCAGCCAGTTGCTGGCGCTCCGGCATACCGCGCAGCTCATTGCCGGCGCCGAGACACGCCTGACGACCGGCCGCCGCATCAACGGGCCCGCCGACAATCCCGGCGCCTGGATGCAGGCCCGCGAACTGACGGCGCGCGCGGAAACGCAGTCCTCGGTACGCGACGAGATCGACCAGGCGCGGACGGCGCTGGTCGCGGCGCTCGACGGTGTCGCGGCGGTGCAGACGCTGGTCGAGCAGATGAAGTCCCTGGCCTTGCAGGCCAAGGCCTCCGGCAGTGGCTCGGAACGGGCTGCCCTGGCGACCCAGTTCAACGACCTGAGGACGCAGATCGACGCCCTGCTCAACGACGCCACCTACAACGGCACGACCGTCGTTGGCGACGGCGCGGGTAGCATCACCATCCGGATTTCCGACGACGGCTCGAAGACCCACACGGTCCAGGGCGTTGACCTGACCACCGACAGTGCCGCCGCCGACATCGACGCCCCGACGGCGAGCTGGGTGACGTCGATCCAGATCGACGCCTCGATTGCTGATGTCGACGCGGCCCTGTCCGCCTACAAGCTGCAGGCGCAGATCATCGGCTCGGATGCCGCCTATCTGCAGACGCGCATCGACTTCCTCGACGACATTTCGGACACCCTGCGCGGCGGCGCCGACAAGCTGACGCTCTCGGACCCCAACGAGGACGCCATGCAGCTGACCTCGCTGGAGTTGCGCTACGACCTCGCCGTCCAGGCCCTGCGCCAGTCGAGCCAGCGCGAGCAGCGCATCTTCAACCTGTTCGTCTAGCCGGAGCGCCCGCTCCTTTCCGGGAAGTGCTTCCCCCGACGCATTTCCACCATCGACCGAGGATCCACGTTCATGCCCGACGCCATCGCTTCTTCATCGGCCAGCCGTACCCAGGCCATCGCCCTGCGCTACGCCAGTTCACTCATCGACCGGCGACCCGGCGGCGGCACCGGGCCGCAAGGCAACGAGGCCGGCACCACGTCGGCGGAGGGCGGTCGGGACGACACGCTCGCCCGGATACAGGCCCGCCGCATCGCCCATGCGCAACGCTCGGCCGCGGAACGCTCCTACGTCGATGCCCAGCCAGGCGCCGGAAAGGGCGAGCGCAGGCTCGCCGCCAGCGGCACGACGGCCCGCGACCAGGCGGCCCCGACCGCAAGCGAAGAGGAGGCGGCGCGCGGCGCCGAACCGGCCGCGCCGGGCGCGTCAGCGGCCAGCTCCGGCACCCAGGCGACGTCGCCGGCCACGACCGGCACGAGCGGCGGCACTTCCGGCACCAGCGGCGGCACAACGTCCGGCGGCAGCGCGCCGCAGGGCAGCGGCAGCGGTCATGGTTCAGGGCACGGTTCGGGCCGCAGCTCCGGCCTCGGGAACATTCTTTCCGGCGGGCTGGGCGGTCTTTCGTCGCTGCTCAACATCCGCGTCTGAGGTCGGCGCCCGGCAACGGGGATCGCGCGCTCATCCGGTCGTCGACCGGAACCGCAGGACCCGCCGGTCGCGGCTTCAGCCTCCGGGGGCGCCGATCAATCCCGACGCCAGCACCAGCACGAATACGAACGCCGCACCAAGCATGGCACCCGCGAAGGTGCGTGCCGCGAGTTGCCGCATGAACTCCTCCGTCCGTTGCGACACTCCGGCCAGGGACTCACAGGCTACCACGTTGCGACCGCGGCGTCCCGCCGCGCCGCTTGCCGGGTGGAAGGACCGTTGTTATAAGCGGCGCCCCGCTGATCCGCGGTAGCTCAGTTGGTAGAGCAGGCGGCTGTTAACCGCCGGGTCGTAGGTTCGAGTCCTACCCGCGGAGCCA